>CAVPSX010000016.1:0-15804 GCA_963708515.1 uncultured delta proteobacterium
AGGGAGTTTTTCTAAGCTCCTCTTTTTTTGCGTGCTACCCTATAGCTACCCTTTTTATAAGTCCATGATATTATTGACTATCGTGTAAGTCTATGATATAACACAGGTATAGTGGACAGATAGAAGCAAGAAAGCCCTCCCTTCCCGTGTAAAGAGATCCAGTACAGGGTGCAGCCGAATGATTCATAAATCCTGCCGGTCGCTGTTTCGATGTCGATCCTTCCGGTTGCTGTCCATATCCGCGGCCACCCGGCTTACGGTGCTCCCCTGCCACGGCTTCCAGCGGCTGCCCATTGATGGGCAATCCGACCTTCCGGCCGCCGATCTATTTCACCGTTTCTCCGTGAAAGGCCCGTGATCGATGATTTTTCGGACCAGAATCAACGATCGGTCCGAACCCTTACCCTGAACCATGCCCTGATGAGTTCCGTTGATTCTGGCCCGTCAAATGCTTTGTCAGCGGCCTGTTTCTGCCAAGACCGCGACGCATACAACCGGGCGGCTCACTTCTGATGTAATCTAATGTTTTCTTTGGACCGCCACAAGCAGTACAATAATCAAGACAAAAACCATAATTGATAAGATAATATTCAAAGCTCATCCTCTCTTGTGATCGTCGTTATCGGGAATATATCCTTGTCCCAGTTTTCCGCTTCCGGTGTCGTGTCGAACCGCTCCAGCAGACGCTTTTGCGCGTCCTCGTTCAAGTCGCTAAAATAAATATTGAACTCTTCAGTCATGTCACCCTCCCTTATGCAAATTGATAGATTTCCGCGATGGATCTCGGCGGCGTCGGCTTACGCCTCCGCTTCTCATTCCGCTGATCCAATAAAAACCTTCTCGTTGTGCCGATAGGCTGATTGCCCAGAATGTCGCAGAGGCATGACCGGCAGTGCATCCCCCTCGGCACGTTTCCCTTTCCACAAGTCGGGCAGGTCCCTTTTTTCATGGCATTATCCCTTCTTCCGGAAAGAGAAGAACCGGTCATCGCTTAAAATGATGTGGTCATGGACCAGAACATAAGGGTCTTTCCCGTTTCTGTAATCGTTCTTGTCAGCCTGATGTCTGCGTCTGATGGTCTTATATTTCCTGAAGGATGATTATGAATCAGAATCAGTGCCGAAGCGTTTGCAATCAAGGCATGACGGATGATCTCACGGGGATACACAACTGCTTGATTTACGGTTCCCTTGTCAATCTTGATACAGATAATCTTGTTTTGGGCGTCCAGATAGACGACGAGCATCTTTTCAATGTCGGAGTCGTGCAGATCTCTGGCAAACTTCACAAGCTCCGCTGTGCAGGTGATCTGCTGGCCCTCATACGGAAAGTCTTTCTCTTTCACTTTGGTGGTTTTAATGCTGTAAGCGTATTTCATGGCGGCCCCCTCCGTCGCATGCTGTCTAATATTCATTTATCTGATTGATATCTTTAGGTATAATGTCGTTTGGCGTGCCCTTTTTTACTGCAAACCACGAGCCATTTTGAGCCATCAGAAAAATAAATATTATTGTAAAGATGAATGTTATCGAATAGATAGGCGTGTTTTCAATGTTTGGCAATCTGAGGCACGGCCATTAAGTGCTTAAAAACTCGCTATTATGTTGTAATTATTCACACTGTGGTTAATTTACACAGCCTGATTTGAATTCAAATGTTTGATTATTGAAGCGAGACAAATCGGCGGGAGGGGATGAGGCGCTCCTAAAATAGGAAGCTCGACCTCATCCGACGACCAACAGCCAGGACACGCACACAGCCGTGCCCAGCCAGAACAAAAAGAATGCTTTCCAAGACCCCCCGGGTAGGACCCGAATTCGATAAAGGGGGACCGTAGGGACCCCTTTATGGGAAGTTCATCTGTAATCTGCACCTGACAAAAAAATGATGCTTCCCGGAGGCCCCCGGGTCGTCCAAAACCAACTTTTCTGACACAAAATCAATCCCGGAAATGCTCGGGACTATCCCTTCTTTCCGACAGATATTGGCAATACTGTCCTCCCCTTGCAAGCCTTCCAATATGATCCGGATTTTCTCTTCTGAATTGAATTTACGGCGGGTGTTTCTTTTTATCCCTTTCACCACAGATTCGGGCTTTCGTTTGGCTTTAGGTCCCATCGCTTCTCTCCTTTCCAGAGAATTCATTATAACCTAAAACCGTCTCTTAATTCTAACCCATCATCTGTCCACTTTCCTTTGAACCGCTACACTTACGTCTTTAGCCATCGCCATGGGAAAAGCATCGAAACAGTCCGTTGGTATTCCTGGTATTTCTCACCAAACTCAAGCACCAGTTTCCGCTCCTCCAGAAATGACCCGACAATGAAATAAACACTGATGACCATGTTAATCAGGATCGTCGATGTGCTCATGCCTTGCGCCCATACGATCAGCATGTACCAGTAGGGATCGCGGATTATCCGGTGGATGCCGGACACGACGAACGTACTGCTGTCAGGAAGAAAGCAGCCCGCCCGTCCCGCCTTGAATTGAGAAATCGCCCAAAAGCTTGACCAGCAGTAATGCATGCCACCGGCAACGACAGACAGACGAAAAGCGCCAAGAGGAAGACTCTGAACAACCCCAGGGGTCCTTCCCAGCGAAAGACCGGCGCTCACGGAAGTGGGAATAGTAGAGAAGACAAACGCCACCAAGAGACACGAATAAGAAAGTCGGTAAAAGCGGGAGATGCCGCCGAGTTTCTTTTTTGCGAAATCTGTCACCGTTATGGAGATTAAGGCGCTGTGAAAGTACACCACAGAACCCAGCCTAAAACGGCGTAGAGATATTTCACTGATATTTCCATCGCTTGTTTTCCTATCAAGGGAGGTCACCATAACCGGTCCCTTGAACAACGCAAATTTTATCTTCACACTTTTTCAGCACAACATGTCTGATCGGATTTCGAATTGCTCTTGAAACAGGCCGACATCGCTCCATCTTGCTCCCGCAGCACGCCATCTATTTTTTCCCGCATCGCTTTCTTTCCATCTTCGGTCATGTCCTTCATTCCCGTAGATGAGAACATCGCAGCCATCTTCTCCCCGAAGGCCATCATTTTTTTCTTGTCCTCCTCCGACATACCCTTCATACATCCTTCCATCATCTTGCCAAACATTGCTTCCATTTCAAACCTCCTTCGTTTTGTTGTCAGTTGTTCTGGTTTTCTTGCCGGAACCCTTATAGACCACCCAGAAACCTAAAAGAATGAGTATTGCGGGCCAGAAGTGAACCGTTTGCAGCCATGAAAAATCGAGCAGTTCCAATCTTGCCCCCAGCCATATCAGGCGATAGTGACCGCAAAATGGCGAAAACCATTTTTCGTGCCGGATTCCTCTGATGGGTCCAGGGTCCACAACACATATTGCCGATGTTTTTTGATGCTTCTTGACTAATTGACATAACTCTTCTCCTTTTCCTCCTCCCCGCCCATGCTTAGAATGGCAACGGGAGTGAACTATTATTTTTGTATATTTATATGACTTTCGAAATATATAATAATGAGGATTTTCTTTTTGTCAAGGCATTATTTAATATATTTTTATGATTATGATAATAGTTGAATATATTGATTATTAATGATCACCAGTGAGGTATTCCACCATCATCCTGATGGTTTCTTCCACCGGCTGTCAAAGAATCGTCTGGCCCTGCCGTTCGCAGCGGACAAGGTTGGCGTTACGGAGCTCCTTGATGTGATGGGAAATCGTGGACAGGGAGATATCAAAATTGCTGGCCACATTGCAGACGGATGGACGCATTTCCTGATCCAGGGATGCCTTTCCCAGTCCGAGGCGAATATGCTCAAAGACACCCAGGCGCGTTTCATTGGACAGGGCCTTGAAGGCGGCAACAACACGCCCCACATCTTTCTCTGATTTTCCTATTTCCTTTTTCTTGGGCATAGAATCACTCCTAATGCAGATTTATTTAGATGTTTATACATCTGTCGAAGAGTATACTATTTATCGCACTTTCAGTCAACCTGTTATTTTAAAAAAATTCTCCGAATTGAATCCTTCCTGGAGTCGGTGATTCCGGCGTTTTGGCGCTCTTGAAAAATCGGTAATTGGATATTTTGTTACGTATAGCTTGCTGTAGTCGTTACTTCATTCAATTACTCATACTAAAAAGACTTCAAATCCAAAGCGAGAGGTTGGTGGTCGGTCCGGATCAATGATAACTGGTTGAAACGTGCATATTTTTGAAGGTGACTATTCCAAGGCGACGTGATATTTGTGTCTTCCTCCTACCATGAATTCGTATAGAATAATGCATAGCCAGTTTGTGGGGATTTAGGTATTGTTTATGGGAAGGCAGGAGGACTTATAGCTTCCTGGGCATAAGAGCCCTCATTACAGTATCTCCCAAGCCTCTATGAACCATAATAGTTTGGTTGGATCATTGAATCCTTGTCACGCTGGAGGATTGGTCTAGAGGCTACGGCACCTGCTATTCCCGTCTTTTGATGGGAGGTGATGCGATGTCAGGATTAAAAGGCAGCTTTGATGGATTTGTCGGAATCGATGTTTCCAAGGATAAGTTCCTTTCTCACGCATCGACGCAGGCCGGGCAGACAGCCATGCAGCGGAAACATTCATACTGGAATCCGATGAACGAGGCTTGATAAAGGCTCAGGAACTGGGGTCCATGACCATGGCCTTTTGCTGTTCGGGTGCGGCGGCCGTGAATTTCCGGATAAAACCGATAGCGCCGCCGATTCCGAAAGGCTGTGAGTTGCGCAGGCACTTCAGATCCTCCGTCTTTCCTTCCTCGTCCAGGGCGCGGGCCGGGACAGGACTCCACGCAGAGGCCGCATTCGTTGCACAGGTCTTCCGTGACGGGGGGATCGGATGCCAAGTCCATATCCGTAAGAATCGCCGTAAAGATGATGCGCGTACCGAAGCGCGGCGAAATAACGAGATTGTGACGCCCGAAATTACCCAAGTCCCGCCGCCACGGCGGCATGACGTAGGGAAACATCGGCCACCAGCCCCATATAGGGCGCCGCCATGTTCAGCGGATAGGATGCCAGGATGGGCGCCGCCTTGACCTTGAATCGATCCTCGATGGCCTTGGCCATGCGGTAGGTACAGCTTTTGGTCAAGTCCATCTGGCCGAGACGGCTGTGCATGCTGATGCGGCCGATGTCCGAGGCAAGGCCGCCGTCCAGTTCCCGAAATCCCATCACGATCATGGAGCGGATACCCGGGAAAATGGCCTTCGGATCGGGCGCCCGTTTCGATTTGTAATCCTCGACGGCGGCGAAGCCGACGACATCCGCCCCGCTCGCTAACCCCATTTTGCGAATCTCTTCCTTGTTCATAAATCCTCCTGATTTTTTGCATGGATCCGTGCGAGAACTTTGCATAGCCGATGAAAATGGTTCGCAAGCAGCGAATGAAAGATTTTTCGCATTTCCAGAAATTATACTAACTTTTTGATTTCATAAATAATTAGGCCTTATAATATTCTATGCGAAAAAGATTTTGAGCCGCGGCGAAGCCATTTTTAAAGGTCTCAGTGTTTGAAATGCCGGATGCCCGTAAAGATCATGGCCAGGCCATGTTCATCGGCCGCCTGAATGGCTTCTTCGTCCCGCACAGAGCCGCCGGGCTGGATAATGGCGGTGATCCCCGCCTCTGCGGCCATGTCGACGCCGTCCCGGAACGGGAAAAATGCATCCGAGGCCAGCACCGCGCCCTGTGTGGGCAACTGGGCCTTCATCTTGGCGATTTTCACGGAATCCACGCGGCTCATCTGGCCGGCGCCCACGCCGACAAGCTGATCCTTTGTCGCATAAACGATGGCGTTCGACTTGACATGCTTGACGACCCGCCAGGCGAAATCGAGGGCGTCGTATTCCGCCTGCGTCGGCTGCCGTTTCGTGACGACTTTTGCCTTATGGATATCGAAGGCTTCCCGATCCCGGTCCTGAACAAGCAGGCCGCCGACAACACGCCGGAAATCGTAGCCGGCTGATCCTTTTGCGGGGGTGATCGGAATTTCCAGGACCCGAACGTTCTTTTTGGAACCCAGGATGACTCTGGCCTCCTCATCGAAAGCGGGGGCGATGATCACTTCCAGAAAGGTCTTTGCCAGTTCCTCGCGCCGTTTTTCCGTCCACGGGCCGGTTCAGGGCGACAATGCCGCCGAACGCCGAGACGGGGTCCGTTTCCATGGCCTTGCGGTAGGCCTCTGCCAGATTCCCTTCCGTGACGGCGGCGCCGCAGGGATTGGCATGTTTCATGATGACCGACGGCGGGTTTTTCAAAATCCGATACCGCCTGCCAGGCCGCGTCGGAATCCATGATGTTATTGTAGGACAGTTCCTTGCCCTGGAGCTGCCGGGCGTTGGAAACCGCCGACAGCAGGGGGTCGTTTTCCCGGTAGAAGGCGGCCGCCTGGTGGGGATTTTCGCCGTAGCGCAGATCCTGCGCCCGTGCGAACTGCACGGTAAATGTTTCGGGAAAGAGGTTCTTGAGGCTGCCGTCGGCTCCGAGCTTGCCCAGATAATTGGAAATGGCCCCGTCGTAACGGGCGGTCAGCTGGAAGGTCTTGACGGCCAGCCGGAAATTCGTCTCCCCGGAAATCTTTCCGCCTGTTTCTTTCATTTCCTGCAGGATCGCGTCATAATCCGCAGGATCGGTGACGACGGTGACAAACGGATAATTCTTGGCCGCTGCCCGCAGCATCGTGGGGCCGCCGATATCGATGTTCTCGACGGCTGTCTCCAGCGTGCAGCCTTCCTTCTCCACCGCTTTTTCAAACTGGTACAGGTTGACGACCACCATGTCGATCAGACCGATTCCGTGTTCCTTCAGGGCATTCATGTGCTCTGCGTGATCGCGCAGCGCCAGCAGTCCCCCATGGATTTTCGGATGCAGCGTCTTGAGCCGGCCATCCATCATTTCCGGGAAACCTGTATGATCCGACACGTCAACGACGGCCAGACCACTGTTCCGGAGTTGCGCCGCCGTCCCGCCGGTGGAGAGAATTTCTACCCGAAAGTCGGCCAGCCCTTTCGCAAAGTCGACGATTCCTGCTTTATCCGTAACGCTGATCAATACCCGTTTGATTTCGTTCAACCGCATGATTTTCTCCTGTCGTTTCTTGTTGAGACCTTTGAAAAATGGCTTCGCCGCTGCTCAAAATCCTTTTCGCTGAAGAGAAGATAAGGTTAAGATATTATTGAAATCAATAAATTAATCTAATTTCTGGAAAGTCGAAAAATCTTTGATTCGCCGCTTGCGAACCATTTTCCAAAGGTTATGCAAATCTCTCTTATTGAGATGATTCTCCCCTAATGGCCTGCATATGCCGGACGCGTTTTTCAATCAGAGCCGGCGTGCCGATATCCGGGCGGTGGTCCACGGAACCGCGGATGGCCCGGGCGGCCCCTTCGGCGATCCGTTCAGCCTCCTCCAGGCTGGCAGAGATCCCCACCACGCCAATGGCCCGCGAGGTCGTCATATAGAGGCCATCCTCTTTTTTATCCACGGAGGAGTAGTACAGACGCGCCTGACCCACATCTCCCACTTCGATGCGGGCCGACGTGGACTGCGTCTCGGGATGGTCCTTGGGCAGCCCGTAGCAGCGCGGGACGACATATTTGCAGACGGTCGCCTGCTTCTCAAATTCGATGGGGAGATGCGCCAGCGTTCCGTCGATAATCGCCCGGCAGATATCCACAAAATCGGTCTTCAAAAGCGGCAGGATGTTCATGGCCTCGGGATCGCCGAAGCGGGCGTTGTATTCCAGCAAACGGACGCCTGCCCGGGTCACCATAAAGCCGCCGTACATCACACCTTTGTAGTAGGCGCCCGTTTCGTGATAAATTGCCGCCGCCACCTGCTGCGTGATCGCCAGTCCGGCGGCGACGTCTCCAGGATGGATGAAGGGCAGGCTGTGATCTTCGCAGGAATAGGAACCCATGCCGCCCGTGTTCGGTCCCTTGTCGCCGGTGAAACGCCGCTTGTGATCCTGGACGGGCGGGGTGGCGGCCACTGTCTTGCCGTCGCACAGGCACTGCAGCGAAAACTCCTCGCCCTCCAGTTTTTCCTCAACGGTCACACTAGCATGTTCCTTGAGGAAATTCAGGCATAAAGCCAGCGCTTCGTGTTTTGTCTGAAAATGATCGCCCTGCACCATGACACCCTTGCCGCCGGTCAGCCCGTCGGGCTTGACGACAATCCCTTCAAGGTCATCCAGAAACGCCTCGATTCCTTCCGGGGAGGTGAAGTTTTTGAATCGCGGGTTTCCGGGAATCTGATATTTTTCAAGCAGATCACGTGTAAAGGATTTGGAGGTTTCCAGACGGGCCAGGCTCTTCGTGGGGCCCACGGAAGGAATCCCCGCCTGGTTCAGGGCGTCCACAACGCCGTTGTTCAGGGGGTCCTCCGGGCCAACGACGGCGAAATCGACCCGTGAGGCTTCAGCGAAGGTCACGATCGCACCCAGTTCAGTATAACTGCTCATGAATGTCTTTTCGGACAGGGAAGCGATGCCGGGATTGTTGGTTTTCATGCAGGCAAAGAGCCGCGGCCGGTGGATTGATCTAATGATGGCTTCGGCGATGGCGTGTTCTCGTGCTCCGTTACCGATGACCAGAATGTTGGGCATGGAGGTTCTCCTGTCTTGCGATTTTTCCCCTGGCGAAACATCGATGCGGGGGAGGTGGAGTCTTCAATATCGAAAAAAATGTGTCCCGTCAAATAAATCTGATTTGCTTAATCCTTCCTGAACGGCGTTTCATTGCCCTGGCCGCTATGGGTTTTT
The DNA here is from genome assembly GCA_963708515.1 of uncultured delta proteobacterium. Lineage (GTDB taxonomy): Bacteria > Desulfobacterota > Syntrophia > Syntrophales > Fen-1087 > JAPLJM01. The sequence continues at coordinate 8,779 of CAVPSX010000016.1, forward strand.
ATTTTGTTAAAATACATTCCTGAAAGAAGTGTGAGCGTTTTTCTATACCCCGAACATCTGCAAACTTACATCTGCAAACTTATAGCTTGCCGATATCAAAAAATTATTATATTCTGCTGCCAGATTTTCTTGACACATTAACCACTTCTCATTATAGATAATAATAGTGAAACGATTATTCTTGCAGAAAGCAAAGCAAATATTTTGGATATTCTCGATACGAGGCAGGTTTTCTGAAATTTTATGTTAACTAAGGGATCCTCAGAACAGAATAGATATCGCGTAACCTGGGTTGCCAACGACTATCAAGGCAAGGGGACATTTGTGTGGCCGGATGGTAGCCGTTATGATGGTGATTTTTATAACGGTCTATTGCAAGGCCATGGTACCTTTACGTGGCCGGATAAGAGCAGTTATACGGGCGAATGGCAAAATAATCTGCCGCATGGACGGGGCATTTTTACCTGGCCAGACGGAACGCAATACGAAGGGGAATGGAAAGAGGGTAAGGCGGGAGCCGAAGAGGCAGCCCGGAAGAAGGCCGAGGAAGAAGCGAGGGTCAAAGCCGAGGAGGAAGCCCGGAAGAAGGCCGAGGAAGAAGCGAGGGTCAAAGCCGAGGAGGAGCCCGGAAGAAGGCCGAGGAAGAAGCGAGGGTCAAAGCCGAAGAGGCAGCCCGGAAGAAGGCCGAGGAAGAAGCGAGGGTCAAAGCCGAAGAGGCAGCCCGGAAGAAGGCCGAGGAAGAAGCGAGGGTCAAAGCCGAGGAGGAGCCCGGAAGAAGGCCGAGGAAGAAGCGAGGCTCAAAGCCGAAGAGGCAGCCCGGAAGAAGGCCGAGGAAGAAGCGAGGGTCAAAGCCGAAGAGGAGGCCCGGAAGAAGGCCGAGGAAGAAGCGAGGGTCAAAGCCGAGGAGGAGGCCCGGAAGAAGGCCGAGGAAGAAGCGAGGCTCAAAGCCGAAGAGGAGGCCCGGAAGAAGGCCGAGGAAGAAGCGAGGCTCAAAGCCGAGGAGGAGGCCCGAAAGAAGGCCGAAGAAGAAGCCCGGCTCAAAGCCGAGGAGGAGGCCCGGAAGAAGGCCGAGGAAGAAGCGAGGCTCAAAGCCGAGGAGGAGGCCCGGAAGAAGGCCGAGGAAGAAGCGAGGCTCAAAGCCGAGGAGGAGGCCCGGAAGAAGGCCGAGGAAGAAGCGAGGCTCAAAGCCGAAGAGGAGGCCCGGAAGAAGGCCGAGGAAGAAGCGAGGCTCAAAGCCGAGGAGGAGGCCCGGAAGAAGGCCGAGGAAGAAGCGAGGCTCAAAGCCGAGGAGGAGGCCCGGAAGAAGGCCGAGGAAGAAGCGAGGGTCAAAGCCGAGGAGGAGGCCCGGAAGAAGGCCGAGGAAGAAGCGAGGGTCAAAGCCGAAGAGGAGGCCCGGAAGAAGGCCGAGGAAGAAGCGAGGCTCAAAGATCAGGAGGAACTCAGAAAGAAGGTTCAAGACGCCTTAAGCGCGAAAATGGAAGAGACGGCAGAGAAAGTAAAGCAGCCCTTCCAAGAAATAAAGCTGGAACAAGCGCCGAGCGCTTTGTCTGACGGAAGCGGATATTTGGGTGAATTACGGGGCGATTTGCCTCACGGGCAAGGAATGATGAACTACCCTGACGGCGCCAAATATGTCGGAGAATGGTATTTGGGAATACGTGATGGTCACGGGATATTTTCAATGCCCGATGGTTCAAGATATATCGGGCAATGGAAAAATAACAAGAGGAACGGTAGCGGAACCCTGACCATGGCAGACGGCGGAAAATATGTCGGTGACTGGAGGGATGACCTCTATGAGGGCCAGGGAACCTTAATCCTGACCGACCAAAGAAAATACACAGGGGCGTTCATAAAGGGCATTTCCTGCGGACATGGCGTAATGGAATTCCCTAACGGCGACCGCTATGAAGGCAATTTTAAAAATAACAAGTATCACGGCCAGGGAACATTGGCCATGACGGATGGCAGAAAATATACGGGCCAGCTGGAAAAAGGCCTGCCCCATGGCCAGGGAATAATGATATTGGCCAGTGGCAAAAGATACATCGGTGAGTTCAAGAAAGGCAAATTTGTCGGATGATAAAAAGGCGGTCTCATGATTAACAAGGTTTCTCTTAAGCAGACGGCGTCCCAGGATGCAAGCGGAAATAAGTTTGTCGATTTCTATTGGGAGCAAGCGCTACTGGACGGCGAGAGGACTTGTTCTTATCAGGATGGATCCGGTTACAGCGGTCTGTTCAGGGAGGGTTGTTTTCATGGCGCGGGGACGTTCACATGGCCGGATGGAAGTCGATATGACGGCCAATGGGATGACGACCTTCCCCATGCGCGGGGAACGATACTTTTACATGACGGATATAGATTTGAGGGAGAATGGCAGAACGGGGTTGTTGAAGGGGAAGGTACGGAAACGTTGCCGGACGGTGCCAGGTATAAGGGTCAATGGAGAAACGGTCTGAAGAATGGACGTGGGGAAATGATCTTTGCCGACAGTAAAAAGTATAATGGAGAATGGAAAGATGGCATGCTGGACGGGAAGGGGGTTCTTTTCTTTACGGATGGTTCCAGGTACGAAGGGGAATGGAAGGAAAATAGAATATCCGGCATGGGCACACTAATATTAGGGGACGGTAAAAAATACAGGGGGATGTGGAAAGAACACGAATTCAAGATTATGGAGGTTCTGTAGTTAAGCGAATCTGAAGGCGCAGCATATGGTAAGATTTCCATATTTACTGCGCGCCGGGATTACGCCATCCAAACCGGATTTTCTATACGATTGATTTGCAGTCATCTCTGGTTGCAATGATATTGTGGGCCCACTGCGTGATTAAACGCGCGCGCCACAGGAAAGCGTTACTGAATTCGGATGGATGGTGTTGTAAAAACAGGTTTTCAAACATATTTTATTGTCTTCGGTCGTGCAGAAGGGGACCCTGTCGTCCTGCTCGTATCGGGAGCCGCCCGCCAGCAGATTGAAGACGGGTGGTTCATTTCTTTGCAATAACAGGGCGATTATTTCTTCCACTGTTAATGGAAAACGGTTTTTCCCCCTGATTCTTTCATCCGCTTCCGCGCACGTCAGCTTTTCCGTGTTGGTCCCGTCATCTATGTCCAGCATAAAATATATGCCATCGAAAACCTTGCCGTCGTTTTGCGACATGCTTTTCCTTAATGCATTCGTGATGCGTGACGATTCAAGCGCCGTGTCACCTGTAATGCCGTCAAAATTGATCATTTCGAGCTGCGAATAGACAGTCAGATAGTGGCTGGAGATAACGGGAATCAGGGGATCTCTGCTATCGGGTATATTCAGAGCGCATGCCTTTAAGGCCACTGCCGCCTTCTTCGTTTTTAACTTGTTGAGAATAAATACCGGACACCCGAGAATTCTCAACCTCTCCAACCGTTGATCAAAAATATCTTCATAATAAGCCGCCCTGGCTGTCTTTGCCATTTCTTCCAGACGAATCTTTGCCTCAGCAAAAACATCATCGACGAAAATCATGGCGTCCTTTCGCGGCGGCACAGCTGCAAATACCGATACGATCTTGCCGACGATGCTTTCCTTTAAATCAACCTTGTTGTCGATACTGTCTTTCATCGTTCCCCCTGCATGCATGATTTGTTTATCAAAATCTCAGCCAGCATGACCAGAATTAACTGTATTGATAAAAAAGTCCCTTTTCGCCCTGTAAGCATAGGAGTAATTTCGCTTCTATGTCAAGTCAATTTTCTCATAATTTTCTCACAAATGATGTCAGGCAACGCTGTCGATGACCATTCAGGTCAGATGCAGCCTCCTGAGGTGATCCAAAAAAATGATCCAGACTTATGTTCTGCTGTGTTGACGTCGGCTCCGGAATGATTGATGTACGGATAATATGATGAGGGTGATGGAGATGGCAATCGCTGCCAGGGCGATCGGCCTTGTGAAAAAGATGGAGAAACTGCCTTCGGAAATGATTAATGATCGCCGGAGATTAACTTCGAACATGGGGCCGAGAACAAAGGCCAGGATTAGGGGTGCGCATTCATAGCCGAATTTCTTAAACAGATAACCAGCCACGCCAAAGACGATCATCACATGGACATCGAAGATGTTGTTGTTAATGCCATAAGCTCCGACCAGGCAAAACAAAAGGATCATGGGGTAGAGTATTTTACCCGGAATTCTCAGCACCTGAACCCAAAGTGGGATCAACGGCAGGTTCAAGATGAGCAGGACGACATTGCCGATATACATGCTGCCGACGATTCCCCAGAACATATCCGGACGTTCCTTTAAAAGAAGAGGTCCCGGCAGGATGCCATGTATCAAAAAGGCTCCAAAGAGAACGGCTAACACGACATTGGGCGGTATGCCGAGGGTTAGCAGGGGAATAAAGGATGTTGAGGCGGCGGCATTATTGGCTGATTCCGGGGCCGCAACACCTTCAATCGCTCCCTGGCCGAGTCTTTCCGGATCTTTCGCGACCCGTTTTTCCACCCCATAGGCGAGAAACGTCGCCAGAACAGGTCCCCCTCCCGGCAGAATCCCCACGAGGAATCCGACCATGGTGCCCCGGAGAATGGCCCATCTGGCCTGCAGCCAATCCAATCCGGTGGGAAAAAGATTCTTTATTTTGATTTTGAAGATGTCCACGGTGTGAAGCGACTCTATATTGTTTAACACTTCCGCTACGCCAAAAAGACCCATGGCCAGGGGGGCAACACCGATACCCTCGAAAAGATTTAAAAATCCTAAGGTCATTCGTTGCTGGGACGTAATCGGGTCCAGTCCGACGCAGCTCAAGATCAGGCCGATAAAGGCCATCATGCCGGCTTTGAGGATTGAGCCCGGGGACAGGTACGTAATAGAGGTGAATCCCAACAGGATGATGGCAAAGTATTCGGGAGGGCCGAATTTTAAGGCAATGCCGGCAAGGGGACCGGCAATCAACTGTAAACCGATTAATCCGACAGTACCGGCAATGAAGGATCCGAAGGCGGCAATCCCAAGGGCCGGGCCTGCACGTCCCTGGCGGGCCATCTGATAGCCGTCCAGGCAAGTGACAACCGAATCTCCAGGTCAGGCGGTAGAAATCGCTGGCAGAGATCTTCGACGTTATAGATAAAGCAGTCCTGTCAGGCGCGCTCTCGCGTCCCCGCGCGCGTGCGTGCGGGCCCGTGGGAGGGCGGGGCACGTGCCCGGCAGGTTGGTTTCGCTCCGGCAAGAGATTTGTGCAGCCCCGGGTGCATCGACTTTTGCCATTTCCATCTAGCTTTTTATATGATCCAGCTTACTTGAGAGCAGTGAGCATCTTGAGAGACTACTCCCGTAACCTTATGCCTTACCTCTCAGAGGTGGAGCCTGACGAGGCTGGTTTGGATCTAGCCGTAGTTTGCAGGAGATACGGCATTGCTCCTGAAAGCATAGTAATGATGAACCGCAATGAGAACGCTTATGGCCCAAGTCCACGGGTCAAGGAGACCCTCCGAGATGTTCCTTTACACACGTATCCCGATTCCAGTCTCTTTTTGGAGTCTTTAGCAAAATATAGCGGATATCAAGAAAAGAGCATAATCACCGGAGCGGGAATGGATGAGATAATTATCACCATTGCCAGGCTTTTCCTGGGACGGGGAGATCGAGCCCTGATCCCTGTTCCCACATACAATTTGTACGACCTGGCCGCCAGGTTGTGTGGGGCTCTTCCCGTCCATCAGCCCCGCCTTCCCGGCTTCGAGGTCGACCCGAACATTCCAGATGGCATGAAGATGATCTTCCTCTGCTCTCCCAATAATCCTACCGGTAACCTCGTCTCTGAAGAGACAGTCAGGTCGATTGCCGAGAGCACAGATGGCATAGTCTTCCTGGACGAAGCCTATGCGGAGTTCGCCGAAAAAAACCTGTTAACATTGGTCAAAGAATATGACAACCTGGTGGTGGGAAGGTCTCTCTCAAAGGCCTTCGGGTTAGCCGGCTTACGTCTGGGTTATGCAGTGGCACCGGAGTGGATAGCAGAACAATACAGGCATATTGCACCGATGTTCAGCATAAGCAGCCTTTCCCTGGCAGCAGGCGTGGCCTCTCTGAACGATATGGTGTATATGAGGCGAACGGTCTCCAAAATAATTCTTGAGCGGGAGAGATTGTTTAATAGCCTGAAGGATGCATTTCCCTCGCAAGGCAATTTCCTGTTCATTCACACCCGTGAAGAGTCCCGTTTGGTTACGGAGAGACTCTTGAGCAAGGGGATCGTCATCAGAGACTGCGCATCATTTTCTGGAGCATATGATCATTGCATCCGGGTCACAATAGGAACTGCTGAAGAGAATGAAAGATTCCTGAGGGCTTATTTGGAGTTTGAATAGGGGATATGGGTAAGGCAAGTCGAATTGGCCAAGTCTGCCTTTTGAGGAAACCGCTTGATTTTTTGGCAAGAGATTGTGCTGCCCAGATTCATTCGATTAATGATTTCCAAAGCCTATGGCAAGCATTAAATCCTTTCAATGGTTTTATAATACCGATATGTTCTCCGAATACATCCAGGCGGCCTTAGAGCGGGCGGAGTATGACACGCTGGAAGACGGCTCTTACGTGGCCACAGTGCTCGGACTTCAGGGAGTAATAGCCGTTGGCGACACTTTTGAGGAATGCCGCAAAGATCTCATTGAAGTCATAGAAGAATGGATCGTAGCCCGGATACAATGGGGATATCCGATTCCTCCTATTGCGGATCATACCATTGAGTCCTCAAAGGAGCCAATTGTAGTTGTTGACTAAGCTCCTACCCATATCCCGGCGCGAACTCATCAAGCGATTGGCGAGACTTGGGTTCACAGGACCATATCCTGGCAAGAAGCATCATCACATGGTGAGAGATGGAATCTTTGTAATTATACCAAACCCACATCATAGTGAGAAGATTAGTGTGAAGCTCCAGCTCATCATTCTGAAAGAAGCCGGAATCAGCAGAGACGAATGGCTTTCCAAACAGTGATATCACTTCAAGTTCATGATAATTGTGTTAAATCTAG
>CAVPSX010000017.1:0-13236 GCA_963708515.1 uncultured delta proteobacterium
TAACGAATTGACTCATATTAAATGTTACCCAAGGAGGTGAGTAAAAAGGATCGTTGACTCATAATTCGATGTTACCGAACATCGACTTCCAAAAGGAGGGATAATCATGAGTCCGCGATCAAAAAAAGAGTACACGGAAGCCGCGCATCGGCGCTATAAAAATGCCTCCCACATCGAAAAAACCTTCATCCTTAACGAGTTCTGCGCAACCTCCGGCTATCACCGTAAATACGCCATCAGGCTCTTGCGCGGTTTCAAACGATTTACGAAGCCCAAGCCAAAGAGACGGGGGCCAAAGCCCGTTTACCGCAAAGACGAGATCATCACCCCGCTAAAACAGATCTGGCTTGCAGCCAATCTTCCCTGCTCAAAACGCCTGAAAGCCATTCTGCCGATCTGGCTGCCCGGATATGATCAATTGTTCGGAAAGCTTCCTCCGGAAGTCACGAATGCCCTGCTGGCAATCTCTCCGGCAACCATTGACCGCCTTCTTGCACCCACCCGAATCCAATATCAAAAAAGGGGCCGATCAACAACCAAGCCGGGAACCCTCTTAAGAAAACAAATACCCATCCAAACCAATCAATGGGACGAATCAAAACCAGGGTTCCTCGAGGCCGATACCGTCGCCCATTGCGGAGAATCCCTATCGGGTATGTTCGTCTATACCCTCGACACCGTCGATATCGCCACCGGATGGACCGAGCAACGTGCCGTCTGGGGAAAAGGAGAAACCGGGGTACTGGAACAGATCAAGGATATTGAAAAATCCCTGCCGTTTCCTCTCCTCGGCTTCGATTCCGATAACGGCTCAGAGTTCCTCAATTACCACCTCTTCCGTCACTTCTCCCAACGAAATCAACCCGTCCGCTTTACCCGCAGCAGGGCCTATCACAAAGACGATAACGCACACATCGAACAGAAAAACTGGACGCACGTAAGACAATGGCTGGGGTACGAAAGATTAGATCAACCCCCCATCGTCCCTCTCCTCAATCACCTCTACACAAAAGAATGGCGGCTCTTTCATAACTTCTTCTGCCCTTCCGTAAAACTCATCGCCAAAGAAAGATCCGGACCTAAAACCATCAAACACCATGACTCCCCAAAAACCCCTTACCAGAGAATCATGGCTTCACCTGATATCTCTGATTCCATGAAACAGGCCCTCTCCAAACTACTTGAAAAGAACAACCCTTTCCTGTTAAGAAAAACCATGGAAAAGAAACTAAAACGGATCTGCTCGCATATCAAGCCAGGGTAACATTCTTTATGAGGCAACGTTACCTCCTATCCCTCTTCCCTGGGTAACATTTTAATATGAGGCAACGGGATAATTTTCTCACAAATGATGTCAGGCAACGCTGTCGATGACCATTCAGGTCAGATGCAGCCTCCTGAGGTGATCCAAAAAAATGATCCAGACTTATGTTCTGCTGTGTTGACGTCGGCTCCGGAATGATTGATGTACGGATAATATGATGAGGGTGATGGAGATGGCAATCGCTGCCAGGGCGATCGGCCTTGTGAAAAAGATGGAGAAACTGCCTTCGGAAATGATTAATGATCGCCGGAGATTAACTTCGAACATGGGGCCGAGAACAAAGGCCAGGATTAGGGGTGCGCATTCATAGCCGAATTTCTTAAACAGATAACCAGCCACGCCAAAGACGATCATCACATGGACATCGAAGATGTTGTTGTTAATGCCATAAGCTCCGACCAGGCAAAACAAAAGGATCATGGGGTAGAGTATTTTACCCGGAATTCTCAGCACCTGAACCCAAAGTGGGATCAACGGCAGGTTCAAGATGAGCAGGACGACATTGCCGATATACATGCTGCCGACGATTCCCCAGAACATATCCGGACGTTCCTTTAAAAGAAGAGGTCCCGGCAGGATGCCATGTATCAAAAAGGCTCCAAAGAGAACGGCTAACACGACATTGGGCGGTATGCCGAGGGTTAGCAGGGGAATAAAGGATGTTGAGGCGGCGGCATTATTGGCTGATTCCGGGGCCGCAACACCTTCAATCGCTCCCTGGCCGAGTCTTTCCGGATCTTTCGCGACCCGTTTTTCCACCCCATAGGCGAGAAACGTCGCCAGAACAGGTCCCCCTCCCGGCAGAATCCCCACGAGGAATCCGACCATGGTGCCCCGGAGAATGGCCCATCTGGCCTGCAGCCAATCCAATCCGGTGGGAAAAAGATTCTTTATTTTGATTTTGAAGATGTCCACGGTGTGAAGCGACTCTATATTGTTTAACACTTCCGCTACGCCAAAAAGACCCATGGCCAGGGGGGCAACACCGATACCCTCGAAAAGATTTAAAAATCCTAAGGTCATTCGTTGCTGGGACGTAATCGGGTCCAGTCCGACGCAGCTCAAGATCAGGCCGATAAAGGCCATCATGCCGGCTTTGAGGATTGAGCCCGGGGACAGGTACGTAATAGAGGTGAATCCCAACAGGATGATGGCAAAGTATTCGGGAGGGCCGAATTTTAAGGCAATGCCGGCAAGGGGACCGGCAATCAACTGTAAACCGATTAATCCGACAGTACCGGCAATGAAGGATCCGAAGGCGGCAATCCCAAGGGCCGGGCCTGCACGTCCCTGGCGGGCCATCTGATAGCCGTCCAGGCAAGTGACAACCGAAGCGGCCTCACCGGGCACATTGATCAGGATGGAGGTCGTTGAGCCGCCATACATCACGCCGTAATAAATCCCCGCTAGCATGCCGATTGCTCCGGTAGGCGGCATCTGAAAAGTAATAGGCAGAAGAATGGAAATGGCCGCCACCGGACCGATTCCCGGAAGGACACCCACCAGCGTACCCAGGAAACAACCGGCAAAGACAAGTAGGAGGTGATCCGGCTGAAGGGCTATGGACAAGCCATAAAGTAAACCGTGTAAATTATCCAAGGAAGAATCCATTCCCGAAAAGATCAGAAGCCGAGAATACCTCGGGGGAGAGGTATTCTTAAAAAATAGTCAAACAGGCCGTAAGTTAACAGAACCGCAAGCAGCGAACAGGGAATAACCACCCAGAATTTCATTTTTCCCAGGGTAAACAAAACGAGCATCAATCCGAAGGTGGCGGGGAGGTAGCCAAGTTTCGGCAGCGCCACGCAGTAGGCGATCAGAACGGCCACAGCAATGATCGTGTGGCCCCAATTCCGGCCCCTCCATAAATCCGCCAAACGGGCAGGGTCCTCTTTTTTCGGAAGACGACCACTAAGAAGAAGACAGGCGCACAAAGCTAAAAGAAGGCTTGACCAAAAGGGGATGAAGCCGGGGCCGGGGCTTTTATAAGGTCCGATACCTAGGCGGAGGGAAGCGATCAAGACAAGAATCGAGAAAAAAAGCAAGACAAAACAGCTTAAAATATCCCTTTTAACCATGATTCCCTTTGCTTTCCGTTCTCTGAACCGGTGGAAAGCTCTCTTATTTGTTACTCCGGCTGTGTGGCCGCTTCCTTGATGAGGCCTGTTGAGATCAGATGTTTATTAATTTTCCCCCAATTCGCCTTGAGAAAATCTTCGAACCGCTTGCCGGAATAGTATACGGGAATCAGATCAATCCTGTCGAGGGCTTCTAGATATTGCTTCTCTTGTATCGCCCCGGCAAAGGCCGTTTCCAACTTCTTTGCCATATCGGGCGGAAGATCGGCCGGGGCGACGATGGCATAAACCGCATCATTGACGAAGTTATAACCGGACTCTTTCATGGTCGGCACCAGGGGAAAAATGGGCGATCTTCCATCGCCCATGGTGGCCAGCAGGCGCACTTGACCGGACTTCACCGAGGGGATGAATTCCGAGGTCAGGGAAGCAAACTCCACATGTCCGCCCATAAGCGCGGTAAGGGCTTCGATGCTGCCTTTATAGGGCACATGAATCATCTGCATTCTCTCCTCGAAGGCGATTTCTTCAACGGCGGCATGGGTTGTGCTCCCCACGCCGGTGGTCGCATACTTGATTTTTCCGGGATTCTTTCTGGCGTCTTTCACCAAATCTTTCAGGGTTTTCCATGGTGCATCATTTTTAACTGCGATACCCAATTGGGGTGTAGCGAATCCGATAATGGGCTTGAAGCTTTTCAGGGGTTTGAACGGCACTTGTTGCATTTGGGAGACGCGTATCAAAACCGAACTGGGGGTTGCGCAAAGGGTGTACCCGTCCGGGCTCTGTGAAAGGAGGGTTGCCAGGGCTACCGTTCCTGTACCGCCCGTCTTGTTTTCAATTACAACGGGTTGACCCAGGATCTTCTCGACGGCCTTGGCCAGGGCTCTGGCGCTCATATCCATCGACCCACCGGGTGCAAATCCGACCAGAAGGGTGATAGGCCGGTCCGGATAAACGGCCATTGCCGGATTGCTGCCGATGACCAGACCCATTATAAATAATCCCATAGTCATTGCCCAAACGAACACGGTATTTATTTTCATGTCTGGCCTCCCTTTTATAATCCCAAATTTTTAGCAACAACGATTTTCATGATTTCATTTGTCCCCCCCAGAATGCGGTTGACCCTGATATCCCGCCAAGCGCGGGCAATGGGATATTCCTCGCAATAGCCATAGCCGCCGAAAAGCTGCAGGCAGCGATCCGCCACACGGGAAGCCATGTCTGTGGTCCAGTATTTGGCCATGGAAACATCCGTCACGATATTCAATCCTTCCATGTGATCCATTATCAGTTTGTTGATGTAGGTGCGACCCAGTTTGATTTCTGTAGCCATTTCGGCAATCTCAAACTGGGTATGCTGGTATCCGGCAACGGGCTTCCCGAAGACTTCCCGATTTTTAATGTATGAAATAGTTTCTCCCAGCATGAATTCCGCGGCAGCGACGGCGCCAACCGCTACTACCAGACGCTCCGGTTGGAGATGCTTCATTAATTTTTTAAAGCCGGTTCCCTTTCCGCCGAGTCGATTCCCTTTTGGAATCCGACAATCTGAGAAAAAGAGTTCCGCCGTATCTTGGGCATGCCAGCCGGCTTTTTTGAGCATCCTCCCTTTTTTAAAACCCGGTGTGCCGGTTTCCACCAGATAGAGATCAATGGCGCTGTAGGGGTTTGTTTCATCCGGATCTCTGGCGGCCAGAATAATCAGATCGCAGTTGATTCCGTTACTGATAAACGTCTTTTGGCCAGTGATGACGATTTCATTTCCATCTTTCACGGCGGTTGTCCGAATTGCCGCCAGGTCGCTGCCGGCATTGGGCTCCGTCATGCCGATGGCGGTGATAATATCGCCGGTGACGCATCCGGGGAGGTATTTCAATTTCTGCTCTTCCGTGGCATAATCCAAAATATACGGCGTAACCACATCACTATGCAGCCGGACGCCCAAGCCGGTGAAATTACTGTTTGCGAGCTCTTCAACAATGATAACCGAATAGAGGAAATCAGCACCGGGGCCGCCGTACCGCTCAGGCACGCCTGTACAGAGAAAACCCTGGTTCCCCATTTTTTTCCAGACGTTGCGCGGTACGATGCCCCCTTCTTCCCATATCTCGATGTTAGGAATAATTTCCTTGACGAGAAATTCTCGGAAACTTTCACGGAATACCCTGTGGCCATCTGAATAGATAAGTATGTCCATCTTATTTTTTCTGTACTGTCAACTGCTTTTGCAGATCCTTTTTTAGGACCTTGCCAGTGGCGTTTCGGGGAAAATCATCCACGAAAAACACCCTTTTTGGGATCTTGTAATGGGCAATCTGTCCATACAGGGCGTTGATCAGATCCTCTTCTGAGATAAACTGCCCTTCGTGGAGCATGACAAAGGCTGCCACGACCTCTCCCCGTGAAGGATCGGGCATGGCCACAGCAGAGGCTTCCCTGACCTGGGGCAGCGACTGGATGGCCCGTTCCACCTCGGCGGGATAAATGTTTTCCCCGGAACTGATGATCAGCTCCTGCTTCCTGCCGATCACGTAGATAAATCCTTCGCCATCACGCCTGCCCATATCGCCGGTATGGAACCAGCCTCCTTCCATGGCCTTCGCCGTTTCCCGTGGTTTATTCCAGTAGCCTGTAGAAACATTAGGACCCCTGACCACGATTTCGCCCGGTTCTCCGGGGGCAACGTCCCGGCCATTTTCATCCACAATGCGCAAATCGATATGAAAAACCTCTTTTCCAACAGAGCCCGCCTTGCGGATGGAATCTTCAAGATCGAGCGATGTCAGGCGTCCCGTCTCCGTCAATCCGTATCCCTGGACGAAACCGACGCCCTTCTCCTCCTGGTACCTGCGGATTACCTGGATGGGAATAGTAGCGCCGCCGGAGATGAAGAAGTGAATGTGTGAGAAATCCGCATGGTCCCATTCATCTGATTTGGCCATGAGCTGAAACATGACCGGTACGGCGAACATGTAGTTGATCTTTTCCCGGACGATAAGTTTGATGACCTCAGACGCATTGTAGAAACTCTTTAAAATCAGGGAGCCGCCGGCATAGATCACGGGCGTGGCCGAGGCGGCAAGCGCCCCGATATGGAACAGCGGCGCGACGACGAGTGACTTGTACATCTTGTCAACGCCATATCCCACAAGGGAATGGATGGCTCCGAACAGGATGTTCCCATGCGACAGCACGGCTCCTTTGGGATCGCCGGTCGTACCTGAGGTGTACATGACAAACAGGGGATCAGTGAGGGTAACCTCGATTGCCGGCACCGGCTCGCGGGCCGGCAGGGATGCAACGAAGTCGGAAAGCGAAGGATCTTCCAGCATATTGTCTCCGCCGTGACGGAAGTAACGGGAGGGGGGAAGATCTGCGGACTTGATTGCCTTGACTTTATCTGCGAACTCCGATGAGTAGATAAGCGCCCGGGGAGAGCAATCCCGGAGGATGTAGATCAACTCCGGCGCGGCCAGGCGAAAGTTGACGGGGACCATGATCGCGCCGGTCTTTCCGCAGGCAAAAAAGACTTCAAGGAACTCGCTGGAATTCAGCATCAGAACGGCCACCCGTTCGCCCTTGACAATGCCCCATTCGCCGAAGGCGTGGGCCATGCGATTCACACGCTGGTTAAACGCCGCATTGCTGAACTCCCTGCCGTCCTCCTCTTTCAAGAAAAGCTTCTCCGGATTAAGAAGCGCCCGTTTTGAGGTCCACTCGCCGATATTCACTTCATTCCTCCCGCAATCACATAGAAACGGGTTTCATAACCCCATGCCTCTTATAGAACACGTTCCCTCTATCCCATATTACTAAAAGAACATCAATGGTTTCAAGTTGCGGTCCTGCATTTTCTTCGTAGTGGAACGTTCGGGCATAACGGGCATGAATCACGAAAATACAAGGGAGGTGGGGAAATGATGTTTTATTTTATTGATAAAATCTGATAGATCACTGCAAGTTCAAAGGATGGGGGACAGATTTGAATCTGTCCCCGAAGGGAAAGGGTTGTCTTTTGTGCCATACGATTTGCTGACCATAAAGTTGATATTACTGGCATTTCTGCTATTGCTGTCCGCTTTTTTTTCCGGTTCCGAGGCGGCCTTCTTTTCCCTGACCCCGCTGCATCTGCATAAAATGAAGGAAGAACACTACCCGTTCCTTGCTTATGTCCAGCGGTTGCTCAAATATCCGCGACGCCTCCTGATCACGATTATTGTGGTCAACGAGGCGGCCAACATCACGATTTCCGCCGTGGCGGCTTCCCTTTTTATATATTTTTTCGGAAGTCAGGGCCAGTGGATGACAGTTGTCGTTATGACGCCGGTTCTGCTCATCTTCGGCGAAGCGCTTCCCAAGACATTTGCGGTGACCCATCCCATGCGCCTTTCCGCATTTCTGTCCCCCCTGCTGATATTCGTATCCCAGATCGTACGGCCCGTGGTGTGGGTCCTCGAAATGGTCTCCGGCTTTTTTATTCGCCAGTTTTCCCGCGATGCAACAAACCGCCGGCATGTTCTCATGGAAGATGAATTCCGGACGCTCATCGACGTCGGCGAAAAGGAAGGCGCCTTGGAGTCGGCTCAGCGGAATCTCATCCACAAGGTTTTTGATCTGGGCGACACGACCATCGCCGAGATCATGATTCCCCGTGTGGATATGTTCTGTCTATCTGTTTCCATGCAAATCACCGACATCGAGCGCGAAATCATCAAGGCCCGTCATGACCGAATTCCCATTTATGGCTCGGACCGGGATGACATCGTCGGCGTTCTCTATGCGCGGGACCTGCTGGAAAGGATTGTGGATATACAGACGCCGGTTTCCATTGCAAAAATATCAAGAAAACCTTTTTTTGTTCCCGAGGCAAAAACGGCGATCAGCATGCTGCGGGATTTTCAGGCCATGCGGATACAAATGGCTATTGTTGTGGATGAATATGGCGGCGTTTCGGGCCTGGTAACGCTGGAAGACATTCTCAATCATCTCTACGAGGATATTTATGATACAACGAACGCCAGGGATCCTCTCTGGCAACGGGTGGACGATCGCACGATCCTCGCGTCGGGCAAGATGTCCATGGAGGATCTGAAAGAGCTGCTGTTGCTGGCGGCCCCGGAAGAGGATTTTGAAACCGTGGGCGGGTTTGTCTTCCATCTGTTCGGTAAATTGCCCGTCCGGGGAGAGAGCGTAAGCTATGACCATCATACCTTTCGCGTGGAGCAAATGGGGAAGGCCCGGATTCTGAAAGTGCGGATTGAACGGGAAGATAGAGAGGCGCTCGATCATGGATAACCTGGCGGCGCTTTTTCTAATCCTTTTATGCCTGTGCCTCGAAGGTCTGTTTTCCGGAGGGGAACTGGCCCTCGTTTCATGCGACGTCAACAAGATTCGCCGGCGGGCCCGTGCAGGTTCCCGCAGGGCAGCCCTTTGTCTGAAGCTGATCGAGAAGCCGGAATGGTTTCTGGCGACGACCCTGACCGGAACAAATCTATGCGTGGTCACCGGCGCCACGGTCGCGACGGGTCTGTTTATTGATCTCTATGGCGCCGCTCAGGGCGCCCTGGTGTCCATCATGGTCATGATCCCGACGCTGCTGATTCTGGGAGAGATTATTCCAAAAAGTATTTTCCAGCAATATGCCGATGATGTTGCGGAAATGCTATCTCCGTTTATCTGGCTTGCATCCTGGCTTCTTTCCCCGGTCGTTTTTATCATTTCAAGGATTACGCATGGGACAATCCGGCTTTCCATGGGAGAAAAAGACGTGTCGGCGTCTTCCTATATCACCCGGAGCGGGCTGAAATATATTCTCGACCGTCACGGCGAGGAGAGCGATATCCTCAGCGCGGAGAAAGACATGGTGACCCGGATTCTGGATTTTTCCGAGGTGACAGTCGGTCAGATTATGACTCCACTTTCGGTGATGACGGCACTGCCGTCGACGGCCACGATCCGCGAAGCAGCTTATCTCCTGGCGGAAAAAAAATACCTCCGGGTTCCTGTATACCGGGATCAAGTGCTCAACGTTATCGGAATTTTACATTATTTTGACCTGCTCACTGCAAGCCAGGGTATATCAGCACCATCTATTCGGGACAGCGATACGGTTGAACGTCTCTTGCGGCCGGCTCCGATTTATGTTCCGGAATCAAAACCGGCCAAGGATCTGCTCGTGGAACTCCGCGGTATGCGCGAAAGAATGGCGGTGGTGGTCGATGAATACGGCGGCGCCTTGGGCATTGTGACGACGGAGGATATTCTTGAGGAGATTGTCGGCGAGATCCATGATGAATACACCACGGGTGCAAAATCCTATAAGCGAATCGCCCCTGGGATGTATCTTTTCCATGCGCAGACCAGCATCGATCAGATCAGAACAATGATAACCACGGATATTCCTGAGGGACAATATGCCACGCTCGGCGGCTTTCTGTTGCATAAAATGGGAAAGATACCGAAACGCAAGGAGATTTTCAGGCTGGGCCAGATCCTTTTTGTGATTGAGGCTACGGATACTAAATCCATCCGGGAGATTATGATCATTTTCCCTGCCGAGCTCGAAAAGACAGAAGAGAAGGAAAGAGGGGTTGATCGAGGACGGGTGTTATCATGAATAATCATAAACGGTTAAGCACAATTATCCTCGCTGCCGGCAAGGGGACGCGTATGCAAACGGATCAGGCCAAGGTTCTTCACCGGCTGTGCGGCGAGCCGTTGCTTGCCTATTCCCTGAGACTGGCCGGGACTATCGACTCGGATAAGATTGTCGTGATCATCGGTCATCAGGCAGAGAGGGTTCGCGAGGCCTTCCCGGCGCCGGAACTTGTCTTTGTTGAACAGCGGCCGCAACTGGGAACAGGTCATGCCGTGCTTCAGGCACGGGCCCAGTTTTCCGGTTACGCGGGTATGATCCTGATTCTCTGCGGAGACGTCCCCTGTCTGAAGGTCTCTACGGTTCAGTCGCTCATCGATCATCATTGTCGTCAGCGGGCGGTGGTAACGGTCATGACGACCATTCTGGATGAACCGGGAAGCTATGGGCGGGTCATAAGCGGCCCAAATGGCGATGTCCTGAAAATCGTGGAGGCGCGTGACGCGACCGAGCAGGAGAAGAAAGTGCGGGAAATCAACACGGGTATCTACTGCGCCGACAGCCGCTTTCTGTTCGAGGCCGTTGCACAAATCAGGAACGACAACAGCCAGAAGGAATATTACCTGACGGATATCATTGAAATTGCACGCAAAATGGGTTGCCGTGTCCGCTCCTTTATCGCAGCGGACTCATTCGAGGTCATGGGGATCAACACCCCGGAGGATCTCGAAAAGGCGCACGACTATCTGTCATGCCTTTGAGTTCCGGTTGACATTACGAGAGCTTTGCATAACCGGTGAAAAATGGTTCGCAAGCGGCGAATCAAAGATTTTTCGTTGATGGGGACACGACTCCGTCAAGCCCCCTCCCCATGACTCATTTATTGATTTCAAACATATTTGAGCCTTATCATATTTCATGCGAAAAGGATTTTGAACTGCGGCGAAGCCATTTTTCAAAGGTCTCGTTATGAAGATCGGCACTTTATCCCTGAATAACGAGATGATTCTGGCGCCGATGGCGGGTATTACCAATCTGCCTTTCCGTCTCATCAACCGGGACTTTGGCGTCGGGCTGACCTTCACGGAAATGATCAGCGCGAATGGCCTCGTCCGGGGCATGAAAAAAACGCGGCATTATCTGCACGCCCATCCCGACGACAGGCCCCTTGGTGTTCAGATCTTCGGCGCAGACCCGTCAATCCTGGCCGAGGCGGCAAGAATCATAACAGATCTGGGCGCTGATCTGCTGGATATCAATATGGGATGTCCGGTCAAGAAAGTGGTGAAAACCGGCGCCGGGGCGGCCCTGATGAAAGATCCGCCACGGATAGCGGCGATCCTGGAGGCTGTCCGGAAAGGCACGCATCTGCCCCTGACGGTCAAGGTGCGGGCCGGTTGGAAAACACAGTGCATCAACGTTCTGGAAATATCAAAGATTGCAGAGGATTCCGGGGTTGATGCCGTTGTTGTCCACCCCCGCACGGCAGACCAGGCTTTCAGCGGGATGGCCGACTGGTCGCTTATTGAAAGGGTGAAGGCACGGCTTAAAATTCCCGTCATCGGCAATGGGGATATCAAAAAGGGAGAGGATGCCATCAGGATGATGCGGACAACGGGATGCGACGCCATGATGGTTGGACGCGGATGTCTTGGCAACCCGTGGATTTTTGAACAGATCAATGCGCGTCTGCAGGGCCTGGTCGATCCTTTACCGCCCTCATTGGCCCGAAGAGAGCAGATGATCAGGCGTCACTTGATGCTCGAACTGGTGTCTGCGGGGGAAATTGCCGGTCTGAAAATTTTCCGCAAGCATCTGTTGTGGTACACCAAAGGCCTGAAGGGGGGAGCGCAGTTCAGACAGATGATCGCGACCGTGGAAGATAAAAGCCTCTTGCTTGACCAGGTTCATGCGTTTTTTACTGCGCTCGCAAATGGTTGTGAATAAACGAAGAAAAAACAGGGGGATTTTTTTTCGACGCCCTTTTTCCTGTATGCACAGCCGTCGATAGATAAATAGGCCGATAAATAAGGCCTTGACTTTTCCGGGGCGGCTTGGCATACTCGTACCCCACAACAGTAGAGGATTTGCACCGCGCTTTGGTTGGGCGGGCGAAATCAAAAAAACAGGGAAGACAAAGCGATTTCATGGAACTGATAAAGTTTAAGGAGCTTGAGAGTAAGATTAAGAATCTGCTTGATGAACATGCATCACTCAAGAAAAAGAATTTGGAGCTGGAAACAGAGGTAAAAAATAAAATTACGGAGCTGGAAGAGGCAAGTAATAAATTAAGGGGATTCAAAGAGGAGAGGGATTCTGTACGCACGAAGGTAGATTCGCTTCTGGGATTGCTTCAGGATATCGGTGTTCCCAAGTAGACGTTGAGGATTGACGTTGAAAAAGAAATATCAAATCAGAGTACTGGGGCAGGACATTTCAGTTTTAAGCGATTCTGGGGATGAGCATGTCGAGGCTGTCGTTTCTTACGTCAATGATAAGGTATCGGAAATACAGAAAAACACAAAGGCAATCAATGTGTTGCAGGTGGCCGTCCTGGCGGCCTTGAATGTTGCCGATGAATATTTCAAACTACAGGGAGAAAAGGAAGACATCTGCCATCAGATGGAAAGCAGATCTGAGCAGTTGACCCATTCAACGGGACGGCGATTGGCCAGCAAACACAGGCTCAACAGCGGCCCGCGGATATTGTCAGCCCGACGACGACGGAGCCGGTTCCACCGGTGACGGCTGCTGCCGAAGCACACAAACTCGGCCGCTACGTTTACGATCGTCCAACGCCGAAGAATTCGATTCTTTTCCTCATCGACCACCAGGTCGGTCTCATGTCAGGCGCACAGGAATATACCTCCCTCGCGGAGTACAAGAACAACGTGGTGGCCCTCGGCAGGTTCGCGAAAACCTTCGCCATCCCGGTTCTCCTGACGACCAGCAACGCTCAGTGGCAAAACGGTGACCTGCTCCCCGAGCCTGAAAGCACTCTTTCCCGACGAGCCGATTTACCGCCGCACGGGGATCATCAACGCATACGAGGACCCGACGGTCCGGAAGACCCTCCAGGAGCTGGTCACGAAGACAGGTCGCGATCATATCATCATCGCCGGTGTCACCATCGGCACCTGCACCGCATTCCCCACTCTATCCCTCCTGCAGGACGGCTATAAGGTGTTCCCCGTCGTGGATGCCACGGGCGCCTGGAGCAGGTACGAAGCAGA
>CAVPSX010000018.1:0-316743 GCA_963708515.1 uncultured delta proteobacterium
AGAACCTCGCCTGTTATATCATCCGGGCATCCTTCTCGCAGGAACGGATGCGGTATATCCGGAATAAAGCGACGGTCACCTATGCGCTGCAGATGACCATCGTCTGTTTCATCCGGTAATCTTCACTCGTGATCATTTACTGCCGTTGAGGAGTAGGTAGGTATATCGTTTAATATGCGCTAAGTGCTCTTTTATATTGGAATAATATGGTAGATGAAAAGTTTTTACAGCTGTGTGTCATGCCGAGCCAACAAAACAAAGGGGTTAGCCAAGTCAAGGTTAGCCCCTTTTTGTTTGTCCTGCCAATTATTACCGCTATTTTACCGCTTTTGGAATTTATTCAGGTGATTTTTACTCAGGTGGTGATTCCGAGAACGTCTCCCCGGAGAGGGTGGCGCCGATGATTTTTTATCCCTTTCTCCTTTTCATAACGATCTGTCATTGTATCCTTTTGCTGCCGGCATGATAACGACGGGCTCTTTCTGATGCTGTGAAGTATTCATCCAGGTTATCGCCTCTATAGTAGCATTCTTGTGGAAATCGTGATAATTAGGGCGCCGCATGTAAACAGGTGATTGCAACATATTAGGTCTATAACCACGTGTGAGGATACCATGGACTGATTACTGAAACCCCGTGTCTCGAAAGAATTCGGGGTTTTTTATTGCGAATAAGACGGTTCATCAGCTTCTATGTTAAAAAAGATGATTTTTAATGGGGATTGCGTGGTTTATCAAGGAGTCCAATTTATTTGGAGTGTCAAAAAACACAATTTATTGGAAGCCAATTTCTACGTTCATGTTTTAATTCCCGGCGATTTCGAGCTTGTCATCTCATCATAGACGCAAGAAGGCAAAGACAAGGGGACATATTGGAAAATCTCGACAAAGAATAATCTGCAGGATAAACCCTTTTGTCCATATATTGTTTTCGCAGACTCGTTTTTCCATGAACAGGACATTAACAAGGTGGAGAATGTGGCTCTGGAGATTGAAATCTGAACGGGGGGGCAACCGGTATGACAGAGGAGGACATATTCAGGGATAAAGTCGTAGCGGTTACAGGCGGCGCCAGCGGCATCGGCGCGGCCCTGTGCCGCAGGTTCGGAAAAGCCGGAGCGCGGATTGCAGTCATGGATATGGACAAGAGCGAGACAGATGCCCGCGTCAAAGAACTGACTTCCGGCGGCATAGAAGCTATCGGGCTGAAATGCGACGTCACCGTCCGCGGCGAGTGCGAAGATGCTATCGGACGCGTTATACGGCATTACGGCTGCATTGATGTACTGGTCAATAACGCGGGCATAACCCAGCGGAGCCCATTTGTGGACACGGACGTTTCCGTGTACCGCCGCGTCATGGACGTCAATTTCTTCGGTGCGCTTTATTGCGCAAAAGCCGCAATAAAAAGCTTGATCGAAAAGAAGGGGATGATAATTGTAACCTCAAGCCATGCGGGTTACAGTCCCCTTATCGGCAGGACCGGATACAGCGCGAGCAAGCATGCCTTGCACGGGCTCTTCGAGAGCCTGAGATCTGAGGTTAAGGAACAGGGCGTCCACGTGATGATGGTCTGCCCCGGGTTCACCAGGACCAACTTGCAGACCAGGGCCATTGGGTCAGACGGAAGTGTTACCGGGCACCCGCAGTCGACCTTCGGCAAGCAGGACACGCCTGACAATGTTGCGGAAGCCGTCATGCGTGGCGCGCTGAAGCGGAAGAATATCATCGTGTTAACGCCGGTTGGCAGGCTTTCATATTTCATGCACCGCTTTGCGCCGGGGCTGTATGAAAAACTGATGGCAAAAAAGTTACGGTCTGAGGTTGAACGATAACAGAGAAAACGGTATCGATGGGATCACGGTAAAGCAGGGATCGGGGAAAGGTTATTGCCGCTGTGTTGAAGACTATTTTGAAACCTTTGTCCAGAACCATGATGAGCATTTCTCGCGGCCTCAAAGATTTCATTGAAAAACAAGATCGTGTCTTGATATGAACCTTTGCATTCACAACGCTTTCCTGTATTTTGATTACAGGAATGCGATTTAAAGTTTTGAAGATGGGACATGGTTGCAGCAAAAACCACTTTTAATAAGGAGCATTGTACCATGAATTATCCGCTGGAAGGTATCAGGGTGATTGCGCTTGAGCAGTACATCGCGGGGCCGGACTGTTCGATGTGGCTCGCCGACTTTGGTGCCGAAGTAATAAAGATCGAAAGGCCAGGGAAGGGAGAACCGCGGCGTAATTATATGCCTGCGGTGCAGGATGATAAAGGCAACTGGGCTTTTGGCGGGTTCAAGATCTACAACAGGAATAAAAAAAGCGTCACCCTGGACATTCGTTCCGAGAAAGGCAAACAAATATACAAGGATCTCGTCGCTCAGGCTGATGTGGTAATTGAGAATCTCGGGCCTCATGCCGTTGATCGGTTAGGTCTTGGCTACGATGTCCTCTCTGCGGTGAACCCGCGCCTTATCTATGCCGCAATAAGCGGATTCGGAAGGAGAGAAGATCTGAAAGGTATATATTCCGATCGCCCCGCATTCGACCCTGTGATTCAGGCGATGGCGGGCATCCTTGATCATATCGGAGAGGAAAACGGTCCTCCCCTCTGGGGGCTTCCCGGTCTTGCAGATCTTTATACCGGCGTAGTTACCGGTTATGCCATCATGCTTGCTCTGTATATGAGGGAAAAAACGGGGGAAGGGCAGTTTATCGATTCCAGCATGTATGATACTCTCGTATCATTGAATGCGATGACGGTAATGGTATACTCGTTCGCCGGCCTTGTAGTTCGGCGCGGTACAGCGGGAAAGTTTCAGTACCCGATGGGAACTTTCAGGGTAAAAAACGGAAAGTATATCGCGCTCCTGGTGGCGAATGACAACGTGTGGGTAAAATTCTGCAAGGCCATCGGTCGCGAAGATCTTGTGAACGATCCGAAAACCAAAAATGGCCCGGCAAGGGTGCAGAATAAGGATTATCTGGACCCAATCGTTTTGGAATGGATGGAGGCCCGTACGAGCGAAGAGGTTGTGGATGAGCTGCTGAAAGAAAATGTCCCCGTTGGCCCGGTAAACTCGGTTGACGACTTGATTAACTGTCCCCACCTCAAAGCAAGGAAAATGTTGCTGGAAATCGATGATCCCATTGCAGGCAAGCGTATGTTTGCCAACACGCCTGTGCGGATGTCGAAGATGAAAGACAGGATTCCAACCACCGCGCCTGACTTGGGCTCGCATACCGAGGAAATACTTATGAACCTGCTCAATTATGATTCCGATAAGATCGCATCGTTGAGAACCGAAGGGATACTGTGATTAAAATTCTGTTCGTTTATCCTATCGGATAAGGAGGGTTGTCATGAAAGAAGTGGTTATTGTGAGTGCGGTGCGTACACCGTTTGGAAAGTTCGGCGGGCAATTGAGAGACTACAGCGCCGTTGACCTGGGCACAATGGCGGTCAAAGCAGTTATGAAAAAGATCGACATCAATCCGAAGGAAGTTAATGAGCTCATCATGGGGGTGGCGGTGCTGGCGGGGACTGCATCGGTGGCATCACGTCAGATTCTCTTTACCACCGGGCTTCCGCCACAGACTTCTTCTCTCACCATCGACAGGGCGTGTTGTTCCTCAACAACGAGTGTCGCAATTGCGATGAGAAACATTCAGGCGGGAGAAACCAGGGTCGCCATCGCGGGCGGAATGGAGGCTATGAGCCAGACCCCCCTGATCGCGCGCGGTATACGGTGGGGGGTTCGTCTCGGAGGACTGATGCTCGAAGAACCGCTCTTCATGCGAAACCCAATCGTGAATATGCCCATTGCCGTTGGTGTTGGGGAAGTGTCGCTTCAGCATGGCATCAGCCGTGAAGATCAGGATCTATGGGCGCTTGGAAGCCATAAAAAATACTTCAAAGCACTTGAGGCCGGGAAGTTCAAGGAAGAGATTAGTCCCGTTGAGATACAGCAGAAAAATGGCGATCCGGTGATCATGTCTTGCGACGAGTCCCCTCGCGACGACACCTCGATCGAGAAACTTAGTAGACTAACGCCGGTTTATGGCGGCAAGACCGTTACTGCGGGAAATGCCCCGGGACTCAATGACGGTGCCACCGCACTCCTGCTGATGTCACGTGAAACCCAGGAGAAGATGGGGTTTGAGCCACTGGCAACAATCGTCTCCTATGCGAATATGGCCGGCGATCCGCTTGCGTCGCCATACATGCCGGCACAGTCCATCGCGAAAGCCCTCAAAAGGGCCGATGTGAGCATGAAGGATCTGAAACGTATAGAGATCAACGAGGCCTTCGCCGCCGTCCCCCTTGTGAGCACCAAGGTGCTCAGCAATGGCGATGTAGCGATCATGGAAAAATTAAGATCCATCACCAACGTTAATGGTGGCGCCGTCGCCATCGGCCATCCTACCGGTGCAAGCGGTGCGAGGCTTATCATGAGCCTTGTCTACGAATTGCGACGGCTCGGCGGTGGTCTGGGCTCGGCGGCGATATGCGGGGGATACGGGCAGAGCGATGCTCTGGTGATAAGAGTCGATTAAAAAATTCACCGTCAGGAGGGATTCAATGAAATTCATAGAAAGCGAACTTGCATATAAATTAACCTACAAGGATATTGTCGATATCATCAAGATTATTGATGACGCATCGTGCCATGAGTTACAGATTGAACTTGAGGACTTGAAGCTGAAGATCATCAAGGGCAATACGCATGGTTCGGCTCCCATTGCAACAAGTAATGCTGTTCCCCCGGCTCCCGCCGTGAGCGAACCCCCAAACAGGACAGCTGCCGAGCAACCAACAAAAAGTAAACACAGGACCGGGATGAAGCCTGTCCATTCTGAGGACGCTTCGAATAAAAAGAAAGAAACGGCAGGTGAGGAGAAAATCGATGGTGTTCCCATATTATCTCCATTGGCGGGTCTATTCTATTGTGCACCGGAGCCGGGAGCGAAACCGTTTGTGGAAATTGGTGCCAGAGTTGAAAAAGGCCAGCAAGTGGGAATTGTGGAGGTAATGAAGCTGATGACCAATGTTAAGGCACCTGAGAACGGGGTGATCAGGGAGATAAGGGTGACGAATGAGGAAAAGGTCAGCATGGGTCAGATATTAATGACGATAGATCCGTCGTAATTCAGGATTTTATTCATGGAGCCGGAGGTGTGGCTGTGAGCAAACTATTCATAAACGAAGAAACATTCCGTGATGGACAGCAATCGCTGTGGGCCAACCGTATGACAACAGAGTCTATGATTCCCGCTGCACCCCTGATAGATAATGCGGGATTCGACAGCGTAAATATCATGAGCGGTTCAGCCTTTGAATCCTGCGTGCTCTACTTGAGAGAGAACCCGTGGGACCGTCTTCGACTGCTGTGTCACCTCATGCCGAAAACCGATCTCCAGATTCTGATACGCGGACGAAGTGCCTTCGGATGGAAGCGGTTTCCCAACGACGCCATTGAACTGCTTATCACCTGCCTGATGAGAACAGGCATCCAGGGGCTTGCGGTATTCGACGGACTCAACGATATCAAAAACCTGAAATGGCATATCGAAGTCGCGAAAAAAATCGGGCTCCAGATACACCCCGCCCTGGTTTATACGCTCAGCCCTGTGCATACCGATGAATACTATAGTGAAAAAGCACGACAGTGCAAGGAGCTTGGTACTACCAGCGTTAACCTTGCGGATGCCAGTGGCCTGCTTACACCGGAACGTGTGAAGACGCTGATTCCAGCCATCCTTAACGCGATAGGCGACAAAATGTTCAGTTTCGTGAGTCACTGCCCGGCGGGTATGGGTGTAAATAATTATTGCGAAGCCCTTAAGCTCGGAGTGAGAAATATCTCTACGACGAGCCTTCCGCTGTCGTATGGAATGTCCCTCCCGTCGACGACCGAAATGGTCTACCATGCGCGCGAAATGGGCATCGAGGTGGCAGTTGACGATGACCTGCGCAGGCGTATTGACGACTACTTCTACTGGGTCGCTTACAAGGAGAAGAAGCCCATCGGACAACCGGTGGGATTTTACAGGGAACTGTGGGAAAAATACTCGGCTCACCAGATACCGGGGGGCATGATGTCGCACCTCGCAAGTCAGCTCAAGGACCTCGGCCTCGAGCACCGGCTTCCAGACGTGCTTGTGGAGGCCGGAAGGGTGAGACAGGAACTCGGCTACCCGGTGATGGTCACGCCCTTCTCCCAGATGGTGGGCGTACAGGCAGTTTTCAATGTGATTGAACGCGAGCGGTACAAAACGGTGCTTTCAGATCTGGTGCTTTATGCGAGGGGCTATTACGGCGAATCGGCCGCACCGATTGATCAGAATGTTAAGGATAAAATACTTGAAAAAGAAGATAAGGAACCGATCAACCCGGCTGATAACTTTGATGAACCCATGGTTAAAAAGGCAAGAGAACAGTTGGGAAGCAGTATTTCCGATGAAGAGTTGTTGTTACACCTGTTTTTCAGTAAGCCCACACTTGAAGAGTATAACAAGAATAAGCGGGCAATTCCCTTTCCGGTCGTCAGAACACCCCTTGTTGCGCTGGTTGAGGAACTGTCAAGGCGCAAAGATATAAAAAGTTTTACGATGCAAAAGGGAACACTGAAAGTGGCACAGGTGTTCTGACCGTTTGTGTGGTATCGCCATGTTGTTGTTGAAAGCTTCATGGCTGACTCTTGTAAGTAGATGCGGAAATTGAATAGTGATTTTGTTGTTTAATCCTGTTCTCGGAGAAAGTTTATGAAAGACATATCTAAAACCGCAGATAGTACTTTTTTAATATCCAAGGGGAACTCACTTTATATCTTTTCCCTGCTTTTTCTGCTCTATATGTTTGATTATATCGACAGAATGGTAGTGGTCTCGCTTTTCCCCTACCTCAAGGCCGACTGGGGTCTGTCCGATACGCAGTGCGGTCTTATGGTTTCAGTGGTTTATTGGTCAATTGTTGGTTTTTCCTTTCCCGCAGCAGTCATTGTTGACCGATGGAGTAGAAAGAAAAGTATCGGCATCATGGCATTAATATGGGGTATCGCGACCGTGAGCTGTGCCTTCACGCGCAACTTCGGTCAGCTCTTTGTCGCGAGAACCATCGTTGGCATTGGGGAAGCGGGGTATGCCCCTGGCGGTACGGCTCTGCTCGCGGCCATTTTCCCTGAACGCATGCGGTCAATGGTAGTGGGTTTATGGACGGCCGCCCTGCCGATTGGGAGTGCGATCGGGATTATGGCCGGTGCCTATATCGCGGCTAGATATGGATGGCGGCATGCCTTTGGTATAGTCGCCATTCCCGGAATTATTATTGCTGTTCTCATCTTTTTCATTAAGGACTACAAGACTGTAGCGCTCGAGAAGATTCCTGTCGAAAAAGATAAAATGGTCAGGATATGCGCGCCAGTTTATGCGCACCCCGTCTCTCATTCTGACGTACCTCGCCTTTTCGGGAAGCATGTTTCTTACCGCGGCATACATCACCTGGCTTCCAACCTACCTGCAACGTGCAGGTAACTTGACCATGGAGCAGGCTGCCTTCAAGGGAAGCCTCGTCATGCTTCTTGCCATTATCGGATTTCCTCTGGGGGGCTTCATCGTCGACAGGTGGCGGGAAAAACGTATTAATGCCAGACTGGTCTTCCCTGCAATCTCGGCATTTGTTACCGCATTAATTTTTTTTACCGCTTTCTATTTTTTCACGGGAAGCATCCAGTACTATGTGCTCCTTCTTGGCGGGATTACGGCAAGCGCTTTTTCTCCCGCCGCGATTGCCGTAACGCAGGACGTTGTACATCCCGGTCTCCGCGCCACGTCTTACAGTTTCTGCGTCATTACACAGAACTTGCTGGGCAGTTCGCTGGGACCGCTGTTCGTCGGCATCATTTCCGATAGGTATGACATTACCACGGCAATGATGATCGTGCCGATCGCTTCCATCGTGGCAAGCGTCCTCTTCTTCATCGCTTCCTTCTATTACGAGGGGGATATCGCCAAGGTGGAAAGGATAGAACTGTCAGTGGAACACTGAAAGAGCGAGGCACAAATGTATGTGTAAAGTCAGTAAGATCGCAGAATCCCTCAAAAGAGAAACGGTATCGTGATGCTCGATAGAGAACAGTGTATTGGTCTGGTGGAAATCGTATCTAAGGCGGGCATTGATTTCTTTGAGCTGCGCTCCGGTTGTGTCGAGTTTATATTTGACAGACATGAAATGACTGGTTCTACAGACAGAGGTTACCGGTATGCATCTGGTCCGTTTACGATGGAGGTTCTGTCGCCGGTGCTGGGTATGTGCAGGATCGCTCCTAGCGATGACGCGCCGCCATATGTTCTGGCGGGACAGACGGTGTCCGAACATGATATCATCTGCTCGATCGACGTGCTTGAGAAACGGTTTGATGTCCCTGCGGGCACAAGCGGCATTATTGTGCAACTCTACACCCGGAGCGGCGAACTAGTTGAATACAAGCAGCCGCTTGCTGTTATTCAGACTGTTTAGTGAATGAAAAACTATGAAGGTGGACCACGTGTCGGCACACAGGAACATGCGGCGGATTATGGTGGCAAACCGTGGCGAAATTGCAGTCCGAATAATACGGGCATGCAGCGAAATGGGTATCGAGACCGTTGTGGCGGTTTCCGAGGCCGACCGGGAAAGCCTTCCGGCACGGCTTGCGGACAAGGTGGTGTGCATCGGTCCTCCCCCGCCGCTGAAAAGCTATCTGGACATTGATACAATTATCACCGCCGCTCTCGGTACCCATTGTGACGGGATTCATCCCGGCTACGGATTTCTCGCCGAGCGACCGGATCTCCCGAAGGCATGTTCCCGCCATGGACTCATATTCGTGGGCCCTAGTGCGAGAAATATACTGCAAATGGGCGACAAGCTCTATGCCCGGAAGATGGCAATAGAAGCAGGAATCTCGGTGATACCGGGTTCAGAACTTGTGCGTCATCTTGACGAGGCCCGGGGGGCGGCCTTAAAAGTAGGTTATCCTATTCTCCTGAAAGCCGCTGGCGGTGGCGGCGGCAAGGGAATGAAGATCGCTTGGAACGAAGACGAGCTCAATTCTACATTCAATATCGCCTCCGCAGAGGCGAGGGTCGCTTTCGGGGATAACCGAATATATCTGGAACAATATATACCCAATGCACGTCACATCGAAATACAAATTATCGGGGATTCAAAAGGCAACGTTGTGCACTGCTTCGAGCGCGACTGTTCTCTGCAGCGTCGTTATCAGAAGATACTTGAAGAAGCGCCATCCACAGCAATTACGAGTGAACTCCGTGAAAAAATCGTCTCCTCGGCATTGATAATCGCACGCCATATCGGATACGAGAGTGTCGGTACGGTGGAGTTCATCCTGAACTGTGACAATGGCTCTTTCTTTTTCCTTGAGATGAACACCAGGATACAGGTCGAACACCCGGTCACCGAAATCATCACAGGTGTCGATCTCGTAAAAGAGCAGATCAGGATCGCATCGGGTGAATCTCTCAGTATCGACCAGGCAGACATTAAGCTCACGGGGCATGCCATCGAGTGTCGTATCAACGCCGAGTCGGCATCTTCCGACTTCACGCCGTGTCCCGGTACCATAAAGGAATGGACCCCGCCAGTTGAAAAAGGGGTTCGCGTCGACAGCCATTGTTATAGTGGTTATGTCGTGCCCCCCTATTATGACTCATTAATGGCGAAAGTCATTACGGCAGGCAAGACCAGGGTGGATGCGATAAAAAAAATGGATAAAGCGTTGAAGAACTTTATCATTACTGGTGTAGACAGCACAATCCCTTTCCATCAGTTTATTCTTTGCCGTGATGAGTTTCGTGAGGGAAAAGTGAACACGCGTTGGATCGAAGAAACAATTATGAAGGAATATGCCTCAACGGCGAATGCGGCCTCTAAATCATAAGCAACCTGAGGAGTTCAGATGAATCCCGGATCCTTTATATCGCGCAATGCCTATTACAACTGCAATGCCAATGCTCTTATGTTTCGTGAGTTGAAGATGACATACGGCGACCTTGAGTTGAGAACAAACAGACTTGTCAACGCGCTTCGAACGTTAAAAATCAAAAAAGGCGACAGGGTTGCCGTTCAGTCCAATAACCGTCCAGAGATTGTTGAAATGGAAATTGCCTGCTACAAGGGAGGCTATGTGAAAGTACCGATCAATGCGCGGTATTC
Organism: uncultured delta proteobacterium; assembly: GCA_963708515.1. GTDB lineage: Bacteria > Desulfobacterota > Syntrophia > Syntrophales > Fen-1087 > JAPLJM01. The sequence continues at coordinate 10,219 of CAVPSX010000018.1, forward strand.
CGTCGAAGAGACAATAAGAATATTAAATGACTCGGGGGCAAGAGTAGTAATTGGCGACAGGGCGCACCTTGAGCCGTTGATGGAGAAGAAGAGAAGGATAAAAAGTGCTTACGCGTTTATTGACATGGACGGAGGTAATGGGAATGCGGTCGGATTAGAAGAGTTGATGTTTAAAGAAAGTGATGAGTGTTCAATCCAGGAAGTCAATCAGGAAGATCTGGCTGTTCTTGCGTACAGTTCTGGTACTACCGGAGAAATCAAAGCAGTAATGCAGACCTTCGGGAACAGGATGGCCATGATCAGGAAAGCGTTCATGATCCCTGAAGTTAAAATTACAAAAGACGATATCTTCGCCCATGTAGGACCGATAACCCATGCGAGTGGTATGTTTATAATGCCGGTGCTGGTGGCGTCGGGATGCAATCTTATTCTGGAAAGGTTCAATGTTCAGGAGCTCCTCGAGGTGATCGAGCGGAAACAGGTCAATTATATTTTTCTCGTACCGGCCATGGTCAACATGATCCTTTCTCATCCCAATGTGAATGATTACAATATGGGCAGCCTGAAAGGTGTTTTTTATGGCGCAGCACCAATATCGGCCGCCCGAATAAAAGATGCAATCGACCTTTTCGGTCCCATCCTCGTTCAAGGCTACGGATTGACTGAAACCACTTCATTCAGCACCATTCTCACTGCCGGGGATCACTTACAGGCGATCGAAGAGCAGCACATGGAACGGCTTTTGTCATGCGGAAGGCCGATATTCGAATCTGAGCTGAAGGTTGTTGATAGTGAGGGGAAAGAGGTGGAACCGGAAGAACTGGGAGAGATTATCATACGTGGTCCCGATGTAATGAAGGGATACTACCACAAACGCAGCCTCACCCACGCGGCTCTACGTGGCGGGTGGCTTCATACGGGAGATATCGCACGAAGGGATAATAAAGGATATATTTATATTGTTGATAGGAAAAACGATATGATCATTTCCGGGGGATTCAATATTTTTCCTTCCGAGGTTGAACAGGTACTCTACAGACATCATGCAGTGTATGAGGCCTGTGTCATAGGTGTTCCGGATAACCTGTGGGGCGAAGCAGTCAAGGCGGTTATTGTTCTGAGGAAAGACCATCAAGTCGGGACGAACGAACTGATCGAGTACTGCGGGCAGCATCTTGCAGCTTTTAAAAAGCCCCGTTCAATTGATTTCGTTGATTCACTTCCCAAAAATCAGAACGGGAAGGTTGCACGGCGTATAATTCGGGAGCGATTCTGGGATTCAGAAAAACGACGTATTCATTAAACACATATACCGGCGTTCCCGTCCTGCAGAGGGCAAAATTGGGAATACACTAAAAAATGATAAATGGCGGCAGCCAGGTAGCGTAAATGAATCATCTTTGATGTGAGCCAATAGCCGATAAACCCATTTTGCCGTATGAGCTTGTGCAGAGATTGTTTGAAACATCGGAGGTTTCCATTTGGACTATACATTTATCTTGCTCGCGCTTATCGTGCTATTTTCCTATACTATCCATGCCCTTTCCGGCTTCGGCAGCCTGCTCATCGCAATCACGCTGGGGCTGCACCTGTATCCGGCCGATGAACTGCTTCCGATAATAGTGCCTGTGGACGTGCTGCTCAACTTGTATTTAGTTATCAAGTACCGCCATCTGATCGAACGAAGGCTTCTGGTAAGGCGCATACTTCCCTTCATGGGCATCGGTCTAATTATCGGCATATTGCTCTTTAATTACCTGCATAACAACATTATCAAGATCATGTATGCATGCTTTATCCTCTTGGTATCGGTGAGGGAGCTTTATCTCCTCTATAAGAAGGAACAGGACTGCCGCAAACTGTCCCGGGTGGAGGAAGCCGCATGGCTCATGCTGGGCGGGCTCATTAAGGGTGTTTTCGGGTCGGGCGGTCCTCCACTCGTGTATGTGGCCGGGAAGGCTCATTCCCCAGAAATCGATCTTTCGCAGCACCCTTGCGACCGTATGGGTCGTGCTGAATATTGTGCTTACCGCGTCGTTTATAGTTACAGGGAAGCTCACTCTTTTCACTGTTTCACGATCAGCGATTCTGCTTCCGGTGGTGATCCTTTGCATCGTACTCGGCGAGCATTTTCATAATATGGTGGATGAATATAAATTTAAGCTCATCGTGTACGGATTGCTTCTCTTCGCCGGGATCTCCCTCTTTATCAGGTGAGAGGGCTCAGTTTCTTTTTCATAGATCACGATGTATACACATCGGTCGCCTATTGAATCATCTGCCACACTTCTGAAAAATTATATAGGTAGTGCTTCCTGCAACTGCTATGGTGAGGAAAAGGTGCGGTCTACAAGGGCAAGCTACAATCTGGATGAATTCGATCACATCTATGCCTATGGCGACAGCAAGGGCGACAATGCCATGCCGGATCTGGCCCATGAACGCTATTACAAACATTTCAGTTGATTGTATAGGAGGGAACCTATGGAATTGAACGTGAACACGGTTATTGATTCCGAAAAGTGTATCGGCTGCGGACTGTGTGTTAAGGTCTGCCCATATGAAACCCTGTCCCTCGTGGACGGCAAAGCCAAAGTCACCGGTGAGACTTCGCTTAATTGCGGGCACTGCACGGCGGTATGCCCGGCTGAAGCTATCGCGGTGAAAACCTTGGCGCCGCTCACCATGCAAACATTCACATTGGATAACGCTTGGCTCAAACCCGGCAGCGGCGATACTGCTCACCTAGTGCAGCTCATGGCCTCACGCAGATCCTGCCGGAACTTTACCACCAAACCGGTTGATAAAAACATCCTGGAAGACCTGGTAAACGTCGGCACGACAGCGCCATCGGGCTCCAACAGCCAGGAATGGACGTTCACGATCCTACCGGATAGAGCCCATATGGAGGCCTTTGGTAAGCATATCATCACCTTCTTCCAGAAATTAAACCGGCTGGCGAGAAACAAAGCCCTGCGCACGTGCTTACGTCTGGTTGGCCAGAATGCATTGCAACACTACCATGAACGCTATGCCGAGCGGATGGAAGAACGTATCCGGCAATGGGAAATATATCATGAGGATGTTCTCTTTCACGGTGCACAGGCCCTGATTTTGGTGGGAGGCGCCGCAGCTGCCAGTTGTCCGCAGGAAGATGCGATGCTGGCCACCCAGAATATCCTTTTAGCCGCGCATACCATGGGACTCGGCACGTGTCTGATCGGTTTTGCCGTGGTGGCGCTTACGCGTGAGAAAAAAATCGGCAAGGCCCTGGGCCTGGCCAAGGATGAACATATCTTTGCCGCTATCGCCATTGGCTGGCCAAATGAAAAATATGAAAAGATCATTCTCCGCAAGAAGATCATACCGCGCTATCCGAACCGGCATGATCTTGCCGGGGTTTAAGATACCGCTTAGACCATAGGCCGTTTTCATGGCGCGCATGAGATAAATTTGGGTTTCATCCGGAAAGCAAAACATGTACTCCTTTATGGCCATGAATGCCTGCCGACTTTCTGCAAGTGTTGTTACTTTCAACTGGCAATATTCAATGCTTTTATCTCCTCCGTTTGAGTATTTGTAGATAAGACAGCGATTCCAGCGTTTCGGCGCTCTTGAAAAATCAGTACTTGGATTATTTGTTGCGTATAGCTTGCTGAAGTTCACGAAAGGTCAGACTCGATGGAAATGCTTGATTTCAAGCCGTTATCAGTGATGTGACTTCCACGAAATTATGATATGGATGCGCTGTTCTTTGAGGGACTGGGCCAACGGTTACATAGTTTAGATACATGGTGAGGCCCGACATAATGACGACGGCCCAGCATATCATATCTATGACAGGTTGCTGACGGATAATCTGCTTATCCCAGTCCGATGTAACGATATAACGTTGAAAACGCCTCAGCAGTTTTGCTGGTTTCAGGAGTCGAATAAAAACATTCTCTCTTCTGATCAGATGCCTTGAATCTGTGTAAGTCGATGTCTTCATGTCATGTCCTCTGTTCCAGTTATCGGCAGTTTTTTAAATGCTTGAATTTATGTGTGATATTTCCTGATGACAGCAGCCACAACGCCTCCTATCCTGAGTTCCGTTCTTGCTATGATATCAGGATACTTCGGATTCGCTGCTTCCAGAATAATCTGTTTTCCCTTCTTGTGGAAATATTTCATCGTCCAATCGCCATCCACTTCCGCAATCACAATATCGCCGGTTTTGGGCTCTCTGGCCTTTTCAATGATCACCAGGTCCCCTTCCATAATTCCAGCGCCAGTCATGGAATCGCCACTGACTTGCAACAAGAAAGACGTCTCCGGCCTGGTGATTAGATACTCATCCATAGATATGACATCACAAAGAGCCTCTTCTTCAGGTGATGGGAACCCCGCTTGGATGGATCCGACCAATGGGATGGCAAAATATCGTTTTGTAAATGTCAAATGTCCTTTGTCGCCCTTCTCCAGAATCTCGGCCTCGATGAGTTTGTCGATCCAAAAATTGACGACGCTCTTAGATCTGACCCCGAGAAGGCCCACCATTTCGGCAAAGGAGGGCATGCGGCGATTTTTCCTGAAGAAGGTGACAATGGATTTCTGAACAGTCTGGACGGTTCGTTTTTCTTTCATGGTTCCCGTATATAGAACGTTCGTTCTATTGTCAAGAGAAAAAACGATCCTCTGAATTTTATTTGTTCCTTGCTGAAGTCCGCAAATAGCCAAACTGCATAAATATGCGAGATTACAAGTGGTAATCCTGCTGCACCATAGCATTGACAATGTCCAATCATTATGCAACATTAACGTGTAAAATTCGGACGGAGAAACCCAGTATATATAAACCCTGCTATTGGTAGCATTTTGGCTGAAACGATTTTTTATCGCGCCACTTGTCTGTAGGAGGAGTTTATGACCCTGATTGAATGGAAGAAGGAATATTCGGTTGGCGTATCTAAAATAGATAATCAACACAAAAATATTATCAAAATTTTAAATCAAGCGATTGGACAGCAATTTTCCAAGCAGAATGAAAAGGAAATTGAAGAAATATTAGATAATTTGCAGAACTATATTAAGGAGCATTTCAAGACAGAAGAAGATTATATGCTGAAGCATCAGTATACCGGTTATGAAGAGCAGAGGAATGAGCATAACCGGTTTATCGACCGTCTATTTGAAGCTCAAAAGGAATACTACAAAAATGGCCGCGTGACTTCAATTAATATTCTTAACTTTGTCTGGGACTGGTTTTCCACCACATTCTCATCCTTGATAAGCAGTTAAGCAAAATCAGCTGAACTCACTTTAAGATGCAGTTCATCTGGATATTCAATGCTTTTATCTCATCTCTGTGTACTTTAGATGAAAAACACTTTGCTCCTTGCTGTTATCAAGCTTCCGGTGATGTTGTCCGAAATCCATTGTTTCATACGGTTATCAATGAAATTTGCTTCTTGACTTATCAGAGAATTATGAACAAAGGTATCATAACTCGTTGGGGGCATGCTACGTTCTCCTGATTTATTTTTTCCAGCAAATTATTTCACCCAAATGGAAGGAGGCAGTAAAATGATTTCAATGATTGCGAAGTTGCCCGTTAAAGAGGATAAAGTGGAAGAGGCCATTGCGGCTATCAAGGAATTTATGGTGCAGGTGGCAAAGGAAGAAGGCACTCTTTCTTACACGCTGAACCGCGACCCCAAAAACTTTAACACACTCGTTTTCATGGAGCGTTACAAAGACAAGGCCGCTTTGGATGCCCACATGGCTTCACCTCACTTCCAAGCATTTCTTGCCAAGGGAATGCCTATGTTGGCTGGTCAGCCTGAAATGATTACAATGGAAGAAATCTGTTCTGCCCGCTAATGGTCCAGTCTACAAGATACCTGTTCGGTGACGCGTTCTAATACCGTGGTTCTTACTTGGGAAGGTAGGGTCAGAAATGGCTCTGCTTTTTTACTTATTTAACATTGGTAATCATTCACACCGAGATTAACCTGTCTCTGCGGACTTTAGATAGACAGCGATTCCGGCGTCTTTGGCGCTCTTGAAAAATCAGTAATTGGATATTTTGTTACGGATAGCTTGCTGAAGTTCACGAAAGGTCAGACTCGATGGAAATGCTTGATTTCAAGCCGTTATCAGTGATGTGACTTCCACGAAATTATGATATGGATGCGCTGTTCTTTGAGGGACTGGGCCAACGGTTACATAGTTTAGATACTTAGACACTATTGGGAAAACAGGGTGTTAACGGAGATAACAAATGTCAATCTGTGGTATCTGGAGAAATAGGTGAACTCGACTCAAAAGGAACCGGTCGGAGGTGTTTGGTGAGCAGTATTTTTGATAAGCTTTTTGTAAGAGGAAAACATGTCTGTCCGTCATGGTTATGTTTCACCTTTGACAATCCTCTGCGCAAAATATTCCAAGATCCATATAAAATTCTTGCACCTTACATCAGGCCTGGCTCCACGGTCGTGGATATCGGACCAGGAAAGGGTTATTTTACAATTCCTATGTGTAAGTTGGTGGGAAGAGAAGGAAGGGTCATTGCCGCAGATATTCAGGAAAGGATGCTGAGGGCCCTGCAGCAGAGGGCATCCGAAGCGGGGCTTGCTGCAAACCTCACCACACATCTTAGCAGACCCAATGACTTTTGTTTAGATGTGAAAGCCGATTTTGTATTGGCGTTTTGGATGGTTCACGAAGTTCCGGAGCTCATGCACTTTTTTACGAATGTAAAAGAGATCATGAGACCGCAAGCCCTTTTTTTAATCGCTGAACCTTTTTTCCATGTTACAAAAAGAAGTTTTCATAATACATTGAAAATAGCTCAGGAAATGGGATTCAAAATAGTCGATAGACCAGAGATATCGTTTAGCCATGCGGCCATGTTGGCTTTACAGGAAATCAAGATTCCGGAGTGATAGGATAGCATTTTGTTACGGATATCTTGCTGTACACAACAAAACACCAACCACCACACGAATGCTTCCTTTCAAGTGGTAACTCGTGACCGCTCGGGAAAATATCCATTGACATGCAAAAACATCCCCTCCTATACTCCAACCCATCAAAAGCAATGTTTTATCAATCTATATGCACCAATATGATGGAACGTATTCCCGTCTAGTACAATGTTAGGCCGAGTGAACTATGAACATCGAGCGTCTGTATCCGATCTGGTTCGTCCTTTGTGCATTGTCAGGGGCGACCATCGGGAGTGTGACGGGGCGCGGGGCAATCCGCGGGCTGACCGGCGGCATGATAATAGCAGCCTTGCCGCTCTTCCTGCTAGGACTGACATATCTCCTTATGATGCTCTGGAGGCCCACCCTTCCGACCTGCCGTTGCCATCAGTGTAACTACAAGGGCTATGAATACGTTGGGCCGAGTGAAGGTCTTCAGTCCGGCAGCTCTATTAAATTCAGATGCCCCCAATGTGGGAGAGTATATGAGCTGTCCCGTGATCGATTCAGTGAGCTTGCAAATGACGATCGTACGATTCCATTTATGCACCATACAAAATGGGGGCGATGGAAAGAGACAAAGGCCGAACAAACTCCTGCAGGCGACGTCGCTAAGAGCGCTGCGCCTGAGGAGTGACGTTAGCAAGAGGATAAAATGAAACACATCGACATCTCTTTGTACAAATCGGCAGCAACTCTAAAAAGCATCGGCAATGAGTATTCTATTTATGCTGATAGAATAGAACTAAAATGCAGGTTTCCCTTTATAACTAAAACATTGATCATTAATAAGGATGACATCATTTCAATTGATACATTTAAGCCACCCGTCTTTTGTACGTCAATAAAAGCACTTAAGCTTGATCTGGCAGATTTGAATGAACATGTAGGAATAAACAGAAAAAATGGATTCTTTAAGCAACTAAGATTTACTCCGGAAAATCCAAAAGAATTTGTTGCAAAAGTGAAAGAGCTATTTAAGTTATGAACTGCTAACCACACAATCCACGCGGAACCGCTTTCGCGGGCCGGTGATCGTTACGTTAGCCCTCGCACGGGGGAGGATTCTGTATCGATGAAAAGACTCGGTTGGCTGTTCGCAATGGTTATCCTTCTTCCCGGGATGGTACTTGCGGATGAGTGTAATTGGCATGACAAGAATAAAAGCGCGACGATACGGCAGGCATTGAAAAAAGGACTTGTTCTGTATGGCCGGGACTCCTATCCATCCATGGTGATCGACTCGGTCGTGATCCGCGCGGCGTCAGAAACGGCGAACGAGATCCTCATTAACGGCATCTCCTCCATAGATTTTAGAAGCACCTACACCAGATCCGGAGAATCAGAATTCAAGAACATAGGTCCATCGCTCGGATGCGAGTTGTATGGAAAAGCGGATGTGGTCAGGTTCTCTGGCCGCGAGCAGTTTCCTGATCCTCCGACTCCCACCATAACCCTGGCGTCCTACTGCCAGAACTCACTTGACGACAGCAGGCTGCTTACTCCCTTTGAGGCCACGCTTTTCCAGGCACTGAATCAGCCGTACTGCGTCAGATTTGAGGATCAAGTTTTTGATCCATTCGGCATGGGCAGGGAGTCCGCCCGGAGGTCCCAGCCGATCCCGCCCTGGGAATCGGTCAAGAGCCTCTATGTCGCGGTCATGGTTCCCAGGAGCATGACGAAGCAGAAGTACACGCTGGAGATAAGGACCATCGTGACGCTGGCGAGCGATCCTCAATGCGTGGCTTGCTACCCGGAGGTTGATTGTTCGAAGCTCACCACGGAAAAGATATCATCGAGAAATGAACCGCTCACCATGTCCGGTGATAAGCATTGGACCGTCATTCCGCTCAAGGAAATTGAAGGCCTGAACTTCGCCGAAGAGGTGTATGCTCTCCGGTTCCAAATGCGGCTCAAGGCCGGAGAGAAGGTCGTTGATTACCGTGCGTGGGACATTTCCTGGCCTCAATGCATGTAAGGCCACGAGCATGATACGGGAAGACATGCGTGATCTGTTCGTAGAACAAGAAAGGCGCGTAGAGGGCATATGATCTGGATCCTTCGTTTTTTATCATTATGCCACTTCGGATGGGGTTCGGCGTATCTTGCAGCAGCCGGATGGGTCAGTGTATTCGGCGCTTCGGATACTCCCACATATGTCGACTGGCACCATCTGGACGAACATTCCCGCGGCCCTGTCATTTGGGGCGATGCACGCCTCCCTCCCCGCGGTCCTTGGTGCGTGGATGTTCATCCTGGGGCGCAGGCTGTGGTCGCCGGGAGAGAGGCTGCTGACGACGCTGCTCTGGACGCACGGGGTGCTGTTCGTGCTCGGCGCCCTGGCCGTGTACATGGGTATTCACTCCGTGGAGGCCATGGAACTCAGCACCGCGCGCGGCGGCGGTCTCCTCGGCCCCCTGGCCTATTTCCCGCTGCTGTTCGGCATTCCCCTCGTGGTATTAGCGTTCTTCTCCCTTTTCGTTGCCCTGCTTGTATTTCCCCGATATTCCCCGGGGCAGGTGCTGCCGAGCGACGTTTCTCTTGAGCGGCCTGCAACGATCGCCACAAAAATCCTCGCGCTGCTGTCGCTCGCGCTCCTGACCGCCTTCATTCTGTTCAGCGGGCTGAGTCCCTTCCTGCCGGCTGCTCAGCGCCGGGAGCCTGCAGAAGCCATTGACACCTTGCCTGCCCGAACGAGAACGGAGATCGCCGCCCTTCGCGAGATCGTGAGCAAACCGCCCAGGGACTCGAACGCGTTCTTTCGAAGCGCGGTCATGAACGGTCGCCTGGGTGTTCTGATGCTGGCCGACCGGGAGGCGACTCTGGCACTGACGGCCGCCAACATACCGGCCGCGTTCGACTGCCTTGACGACCTGGATCGTGAGCATGCGAAGATCATGGAGAAGATCAACAAGCAAAGCGGCCTGCGCACCCGGGCGGACGGGGAGACGGAGGATGCGTTCCTCGACCATCTCAACAATTCGAACGATTTGCTGTCAGCCCTCAGGGACGTCCAGCGCATCCCGGCGGGGTTGGAGCCCCTCCTTGCGTATCGGGCAACCCGCAAAGGCTCCGCGCGGACGGTGGCCATATCCCTGATCGGCAAGCTCGACATCCCGGCAGACAAGCGAAGCTGGCTCCTATTCTCCTACGTTGCTCATGGAGACGAGGAAGCAGCCACTGCCTCCCTTCGCGCGCTGGCACATCTGGGTGCTCAGGCGGAGCCTGTAGTAGAAGAGCTGAAGCGCCTCGGAGAGGAGTACTGGAAGAATCCGGCAACTGCCGCTCTCTCCTGGTCCGTCAATCAGACAGTAGAAGAGATAGAAAAGAAGGTGAATAATGATGCTTCAAAGGCCCGGGAAAAGGCCCCGCGCTGACTCGCATATTGACCGAACAGATTTCATTGCCCATGATACGCTTTACTGTAGTCGTTCAGATAATAACGAGTTGGCGTTCGCATGGGTGAGCTGGATACTATCTCAGGAGAGTGAAACATGAATTTAAAAAACTTGAAGTTCACACTTCTCATCAGCAGTTTCCTTATTCTTAGTCAGAGCATTGGCCAGGCTGAATATCCTGCGGATTTCTCAAGGTGGCAAGCGTGCCGATCAAGTGAAGACTGCACGATCAGTAAAGATCCTTGCGAAAACTATGTTGGGGTGAACAGGTTCTATTTTCAAGAATACACCAGTTGGTCAGAAAAGGAACTCTGGCATTGCAGAGCGCTTACCGTTAATGATATGAGCCAGGACACGCGTATTGTATGCCTCGATTCTGTGTGTCGGGTTGGGAAGCTGACAGGAATTCGAACAATAAGGCCTGAAGATGTTAAAACAATTGACAATGTCTATAAATCAAGAAGAAAGAACTGAAGCGTCAAACTGAAACGTCGAATCAAACGACTAACCAATCGTTCAACCCGCCAAGCGGGTTAATTCATTGTTAGATCAATCATTTCAAACGCAAATCCTCGCCTCAATTTCAAACTGAAAGTTACTGCTTTGTAGGTAGCGGTATGAACCAGGGCAGCTCACCCCTTATAACACACTCCAGATTGTCTAAAGAAACCAGACCACCTCAAACTACAATAAACTAATCGCGCGTGACTGCTTTTCAGATGAGGACGTTACAGGGTCTCTTGATATGAGGTAGCCATTCAAATAATTGTTGTAATAATTACAACGAATGTTGTATGCTTTACAACAAGAGAGGCACATGATGCTGGTTAAATTGTTTACATCAAAATTGAGAGCAGAAATCCTCGCGCTCTTTTTCTCGCGACCGGAAGAGGCCTTATATTTAGGTGAGATAGTAAAGCTGACAGGAGAGGATCGTGGCAACATCAGCCGGGAACTTCGGAACCTCGAAAGTATCGGTTTGCTTACCAGCCGGAAAGAGGGAAACCTGAAGTACTATTCATCGAACAAGGATTTCCTGCTATACGATGAACTTAAATCAATTATTCTCAAAACAAGAGGAGCAGTTGGCGCACTCAAAGAAATGCTCTCAAGGGCGAAGAAAATTGATTATGCTTTCATCTATGGGTCAATCGCCTCCGGCACAGAGACGACAAAGAGCGATATCGACCTGATGGTCATCGGAGAGATTTCACTGGAGAGTCTTCTGAGGCTCATGAGAGGCCCTGAAAAGGCCCTTGGAAGGGAGATCAATCCATCTTTGTATGGTGTTAAAGAATATAAGGGCCGAATGAAAAAGAAAGACCCGTTTATTGTTCAGGTCATGAATGAGCCAAGAATAATGCTCATGGGGGATGAGGATGGGTTACGAAGCACTGCTGGCTAAAAAACTGATCAAGCCTTTCAAGGCCAGAGATCAGCAGATCAAAAGGCAAATGGAGCTTGTGATCCGGGATCTGAAAGTGGCAAAAGCAATGCTCGGGGTAAACAACTACTGGACATACAGCATCGCCTACAACGCGATTCTCCAGGCTGTCCGGGCTCTGATGTATGAGGAAGGGTTCAGACCCATTGGAGAAGGGCAGCATAAAACGGTAATCCTGTTTGCCGAAATTGCCCTGGGTGAAATGTTTGAAGATGAGGTCACTTTTTTTGTTAAAATGCGTACGAAGCGGAACCAGGCCGTGTATGATACAGTAGGACTTGTGTCCGAAGATGAGGTGAAGCAATCCTTGGCATTTGCCAAAAAGTTTGTCGGCAAAATAGAAAATATGTTAAAAATACAGAGATAAAGGCAAGACTCTGTATTATTTGAGAAATCGTCAATTTTCTTAAATATCCCCATCGGGCAGGCAATCCGTGCAAAAATGGGTGTGTTGCACGTCAAAGCAGCATGACCACTGACGCCATTTTAGCGATGATCTTTCGTCTAACATTAAAACTTGCGAAGAAAATCGGCATCGCTCCCTTATCGACCCTGCCATCCGATAAGGAAAAAAACCCCTTGATTGACTGGAGTGCGCATTTGTTCACGGCACAGCGCACCCAATACATCCTCATAACAAACACTGTGACACTATATTCCATGGTCATGTCCGGAAGGGGGATTGTGAACGATAGTCAGTTTATTCTAGGGGCATTATCCTATATGAAAGAGTTTATGTTCATCGGCGGGGACAAAGGCATCTTTGAGAAGTTGCTTGAACCGGAAAGCCACGATGTATTCTTTTCTAAAATCGTTGACCGGCGCGTTATGGGATCAATGAACGATTTTGTATTTCAGGCGAAAGTCCATCTCATTGAGTGCCGGCAATCGCCACTTGATGTTTCATTTCTGCTCAATGACTCTCCTATGTCGTATTTGAATTATAGTCGTCCGAAGGATGAATTCAGAAAACTGCTCTATAAAGACAGTGAGTCATCATGTAAAAGACAATGGGAGGATAATGTAATTTATATTAACGCTCTCCGGACGCCCACAACAAAAAATTGATTATCACCCTAAAATGAACATGACCGGCTCCATGGATATCTCTCCTGGTCTCGCCTAAACAGTGCAGGTTGAAAGCCGCTACACAAAAAGATTCCACTCCAATCATTGACTACCAATCAAAATTCATCTTCGATAAGGACGATTGAACCGGCTAAGCGGTCATTATCATTATAAACAATGTCCCATTCCCAGCTTATCCACTACCAGACTTTCTTACTATTTGACAATCCCGGGTCGTTTAATTATAGTTCCCGAAATCCAATCTCAAGGGTCCTCTTTTTATGCAGATGCAGGATGTGTTTCAACGTTACAGCGATGATCTGAAGCGCGTGGAGGAATGCCTGGATTTTCACGTGCGCTCTGAAATCGATCTGATTCCAGAAATCATTCAGCATCTTATCGGCAGCGGCGGCAAGCGCTTCCGGCCGCTTCTGCTTTTGATCTGCGCCGATCTGTGCGGTTACCGGGGGCGGAAGTGTTACACGCTGTCGGCCGTCATCGAATTCATCCACACGGCGACGCTGCTGCATGACGATGTCATCGATCATGCCAAAACCCGGCGCGGGAAGGTCTCGGCCAACAACGTCTGGGGCAATGCGGCAAGCGTCCTGGTCGGCGATTTTCTCTACTCCAAGGCCTTCAAGCTCATGGCCGACGATGACAATCTGGCCGTCATCAAGCTTATGTCCGCGACAACCAACGTCATGTCTGAAGGCGAGGTTTTTCAGCTCGTCAAATGCGGCGACATTGCGATCACCGAAGCGGAATACCTGACCATCATCGAAAAAAAGACATCCATTCTCATGTCGGCGGCCTGCGCCTCGGGCGCGATCCTGGGCAACGCATCACCAAAGCAGATTGAAGCCCTGGCCCGATTCGGCCTGCGGCTCGGTTCGGCTTTCCAGATCACCGATGACACGCTTGATTACACAGCCCTGGAAGAGGAATTCGGCAAGAACATCGGCAAGGATCTGGAAGAAGGGAAAATGACGCTTCCGTTAATCCATGCCCTCAAGCATTGCACGCCCGCCGAAAAGGACAGGATCAGGATAATTATTCAAAGCAAAGGCGCGGACGCAAACGCCGTTCGCGAAATCGTGACCGTCATCAACCGGTACGGCGGCATCAGCGCCGCCTTGAACAAGGCCGGAACCTACATTGACGAGGGCAAGGCGTCTCTGTCTGTCTTCGAGGATTCCGAGGCCAAGGCCGCCCTTTTCACCGTTGCGGATTTCATCATGGAAAGACGTATCTGAACCGGGACCTGTTCACAACAAAAGATGATCACTTATCTTGCATAGATCCATGAGAATGTATTATTTTGAAGACTTCAAACCGGGGGATCGCTTCGAGTCGCCGGGCATGACCATGACGGAGGGCGCGATCATCGATTTCGCCGCACGTTTTGATCCGCAGCCTTTTCACACGGATCGCGTCGCTGCTGAAAAATCGATTTACGGCGGCCTGATCGCCAGCGGCATCCACACGATCGCTGTCTCATTCCGTCTGCTGCTGCAGACAGGCGTGCTGGCCAGCAATCTGGGATCGCCGGGTTTCGATGAGCTGCGCTGGCTCCGGCCCGTCCGTCCCGGCGATATGCTGCGGGCCGTGGGCGAAGTCGTTGAGGTCCGACCGTCGACCTCCCGCCCAGACCGCGGCACGGTTCGTTTCCGCTGCACCACACTGAATCAAAAGGACGAACCCGTGCAAACGGTTTACTGCAATCAACTGCTGCAACGGCGTCCGGCGGATCAGAAATCATGATTATGAAAATATGATCGCATCAGCGCGGAAAAGATTTTGTGCTGCGGCGAAGCCGTTTTCAGCGCTTTCGTTATGGCATCAGGGAGGCAACGATGACATTGGAAGAGGCCGTCAGGGGGAGACGCAGCATCCGTAAATTCAGAAGAGACCCCATCCCGGAAGAGATCCTGCGGGAAATCCTCGATCAGGCGCGCTGGGCACCATCCTGGGGAAATACGCAACCCTGGGAGTTTGTTGTCCTCACGGGAGATGCGCTGGAGGAATACAGAACGACAAAGCACCGCAAGATGATGGTCGCCGGCGACGCTTTTTCTCCCGAGATTCCCATGCCGGAGGTGTGGCCGGAGTCTCTGAAGAAAAGATACATGGAAACCGGGAAAATCGTGCTGACGGCGATGGGCATCGCGCGTGAGGACAAGGAAGGACGCAACCGCCTCTATGAAAATATGGCCCTGCTGTTCGATGCTCCCTGTCTGGTTGTGGCCTGCATTCATGGGGATAGCGCTTTGGAATACGCCATGCTGGACATCGGCCTCATCCTGCAGACCCTGTGCCTTTCAGCCTATGATAAGGGAATCGGCAGTTGCATTATGGCCGTCTCCATCGGCTATCCGGCTCTGCTGCGCAAAATAGCCGCCATTGGAGACGACCGCCGCATCGTCATGGGCGTGGCGCTGGGTTATCCGGATCCCGATTATCCCCTGAACCGCTTCGAGCGCGTGAGGGCGGATATCGGCGAATTTGTCAGATGGGTGAGTTGAGGAACGCTTATTCCGTTTCTAAATCAAAGATGATCTCGAGGCGGCAAGGAGGAGGCGACGAGGCGTATTTTACATACGTTGAGGAAGCCGACGACGCAGCCAACAAAGATAGCGCTTTGATTTAGAACTGGAATTATACCACAATCGGCCCGGCGTAACGGCCCCGGAAGGGTTCCGCCGGGCCGTCGCGATCCTGTTTCATCGCCTGCGGTAGATAATCCAGAATATCCCGGGCCGTGATCCCGTCTTCGCCTTTTTTCATTGCGGCTAGGTCCCCGGCAAATCCGTGAATAAAGACCCCCGTTTTGACGGCCTCTTCCAGCGGCAGGCCCAGACCGAACATGGCCGCAATCGCGCCGGTCAGCACATCGCCGGAACCGGCCGTCGCCATCCCGGAATTGCCGCTCAGGTTGATGAAGACCTGTTCATCGGGATATCCGATCAGGGAATGGGCGCCTTTGAGGACGATCAACGCCCCCAGATCTGAGGCCGTTTTTTGCAGGACGGAGATTTTCCGTTGGTCAACCTCGATTGCGGACTTTCCCGTCATTCTCGCCATTTCTCCAAGATGGGGCGTCAGAACGGTCGGCGCCTTTCTCTTGCTGACGACCTTCAAATCGGCGCTGATGGCGGTGATGCCGTCGCCATCGATCAACATGGGCGCCCTGATCGTTTTCACAAGTTCCCGCACCAGCCGCTGCGTTTCCGGATCGAGGGACAGGCCGGGGCCGATCACGACCATATCCATTTTTTCTGCAAGGTCGATCAGGCTTTTTCTGTTTTCGAGGGCAATGCTCCCTGATTCGGTTTCTATCTGGGGGATAAAGACGATTTCGCTTCCCTTCCGGGCGATGAAAGATACCATGGACCGGGGGGCTGCCAGGCGTACATAACCGCCGCCGGCCTTTAGAAAGGACATGGCTGAAAAATAGGGAGCACCGTAATAACTGGCGGCGCCGGCGATAAAGAGCGCCTCGCCCATCGACCCCTTGTGACCGCTTCTTGCCCTGGGCGGAGGGGCCGCCGGCCGGTTCACCTGAATTTTAATATCGGCGCGGTCGTACAGAGAAGGCGGGAAAGAGATATGGCAGACATAGAGCTTTCCGCAGTGTTCATGTCCCGGATAAAGCATGGCGCCGATTTTTGGCAGACCGAATGCCACCGTGCAGTCGGCCTGCACGGCTGCGCCCATGATCTGGCCCGTATCGCCGTTGATTCCGGAAGGGATGTCCAGGCTGAGCACCTTCTTTCCGCTTGCATTGATCAGGGCGATGACATCCCGGTAAAAGCCGCTGATTTGCCTGTCCAGGCCGGTGCCGAAGATGGCGTCCACAATGCCGTGGCAGTGCAGGACATTCATTCGTAATTTTTTTACAGATTCGACCGATCGAACCTCCACTGGCAGTTTCGCGAGGATCTCCATGTTCATCCTGGCCGCGCCCCTGAATTTCCCCGGATCTCCCAGGAGATAAACCTTCACGTTGCCGCCATCTGCATGGATTTTCCGCGCCACCACGAAACCGTCACCGCCGTTGTTGCCGGCGCCGCAGAAGATGACGATTTTCCGGTCCCGGATACCGATCTCCTGTGCAAGCACTGAAGTCGCAGCCTGCCCGGCGTTTTCCATCAGAATCGCTTCCGGGATGCCGAGCTGCTTGACGGCATAGCGATCCATCGCCCTCATTTCATCCACGCTGCTGATTTTCATTGCGCACCTCCTTAACCTGTCTGATTGCTCACACTGAGAGAACGAGTCCTTTGAAAAATGGCTTCGTCGCGGCTCAAAATCTTTTTCGCTTTAACTATGATAAGGCTCAAATATATTTCAGATCAATGAATTGGTATATTTCTGGAAAGTCGAAAAATCTTTTATTCGCCGTTTACGAACCATTTTTCTGCGGTTATGTAAAAGCTCTCGCGACCTGGATAACACAGTCCCGGCACTGCCAAGGTACATCGCCGGGAAACAGGTCATTTATACAACGGCATCCGTCAATACCCTCATACCGCCGGGAATGTCGCCTCCCAGATGGAAGCGGATCACGGGCCGTCCGGCGTTGCGGAGCGCCTGCCGGTCGCCCAGGGCCTGCGCCGCCTTGAGCACACCGAAGGACAGGGAAGAGCCGTGTTGACCAATTTCACCGGGAATGGGAACGTCACGGGGATCATCGGCGGTCAATTGGATAAACATCCCCCGGCCCCCGTCTCCTTTGTGAAGCTGGCCCGTCGAATGCAGAAAGCGCGGTCCATAACCTATGGTCGTCGCCAGATGGCATCGATCGCGCAGGGCGATTCGCAAACGCAGTAGGGCCGCGTCCGTTGCGGCGGTCGGCTGCAGATAGGCCTGAAGCGCGATATATCCATCCGGCAGCGCCGATTCCAGAAAAATATTCAGGGCGTCGCCGGGGCTGTGCGCAACAACATCGCCATAGACAGCGATCCCTTTGCGGCGCAGAACTGGAATCTCCACCGGCAGGAAACCTGTTTCCCGATACTGCACGATCATTTTGCGGGCCAGAATCTTGGCCGCCTCCACATCGGGCTGGTCGAAGGGATTGATTCCGAGAATGTGGCCGGCAACCGCCGTCGCCATTTCCCAGATAAAAATCTGACTGCCCAGATCATAGACATCCTGAAGCGTGATTTTTATAATAGGTTGCCCTGCCTTTTCAAGATACTCAATGACGTCTTGCTGCACCTCGTCGCCTGCCAGCTGCATGCAGACAATAAATTGGTCATCACCGTAAACAATGGAAGGTGCCGGGGACTCACCGACGACCGGCAGGATCCCCTTTCCCTCCTTGCCCGTGCTCTCGGCAATGAGTTGCTCGAGCCAATCCCCGAAGCTCACAATCCTCGGTGAAAAAACAAAGGTGGGCTTGTCGCGGCCGGCCCGGGCAAATTCTCCCATCACGGCCCCCAGATAGAGTCCCGTGAGCGAATCTGCGCCGAAATCACAAAGAGACCTTTCCTGATCCGCCGCTTTCGCCGCCCGATCCAGCAGCTTCTTTACATCCACTCCCATCAGCGCCGCCGGAACCAGTCCGAAAAAGGACAGGGCCGAATAGCGCCCGCCGATTTCCGGGTCGTTCAGGAAGGTATCCCGGAACTGATGAACCGCCGCCAGCTCTACGAGGGCGCTGCCGGGATCAGTAATGGCGATAAAGTGCCGTCCCGCTTCCGCAGCGCCATACTTTTCCACAACCCGATTAAAAAAATATTGCATAAAAGAGAAGGTTTCAACCGTGCCGCCGGATTTGGTGGAGACGATAAAAAGCGTTTTTGCGAGATCATGTTGTTCAGAAAATGCCAGCACTGCGCCGGGATCGGTGCTGTCCAAAACGGCCAGATCCAGATAGCCCTCCAATACGCCGAATGTTTTCCGGATGACTTCAGGCGCCAGGCTGGAACCGCCCATGCCGAGCAACAGCGCCTGGGTATAGCCGACCTTCCGCACGGCCTCCACGAAGCTGATGATTTGCGCAAGCCGGCCGGCCATCGCCCGGGGACTGTGCAGCCAGCCGAGGCGGTCTGTGATCTCCTCAGGAACGGATTTCCAGAGGGTGTAATCCTTCTGCCGGATGCGCTCCGGAACCCGGTCTTTCAGCATGCGTGCACAAGATGCATCGATGACAGACTGATAGCGGCCGAGATTGAGTTGCACCAATGAAGGGTTCATTTGATCCGTGCCTTTGCCGCCTCGACGACCTTTTCCACAGTGATGCCGAATTTTTCATAAAGGACATTCGCGGGCGCGCTCGCCCCGAAGCCGTCCATTCCCACCATGGCGCCGTCCAGACCTACGTAATGCTCCCAGCCCAGCCGGATGCCCGCTTCCACGGCGACCCGGTTGCGCACGTCCTGCGGAAAAACTCTTTCCCGGTAGGCAGCCGGCTGCCTGTCGAACAGTTCCCAGCTCGGGAGCGAAACAACGCGGACCCGGATCCCTTCCGTTGCGAGCTTTTGACCGGCTTCGAGGACAATGGCTACCTCCGAGCCTGTCCCAATCAGGATCACCTGGGGACCGATTTTTGATGAATCCCAGAGGACGTAACCACCCTGATGTAGATTGCCGGACGCTGCGAGTTCCGACTGAATCAAGATGGGAAGGGTCTGGCGCGAAAAAATAAGCGCCGTCGGGCCCTGGCTGTTCAGAAGCGCAGCACGCCAGGCCTCAACCGTTTCACAGGCATCGGCAGGCCGGATCACCGTCAGACCAGGAATGGCGCGCAGGCTCATTAACTGCTCGACGGGCTGATGCGTCGGGCCGTCTTCCCCAACGCCGATGCTGTCATGTGAAAAAATATAGATCACGCGCAGTCCCATGAGTGCCGCAAGGCGAATAGACGGCCGCATATAGTCGCAGAAGGTCAGAAACGTGCCGGTATAGGGGATTACGCCGCCATGCAGGGCCATCCCCAAGGCCGCTGCCGCCATGGCATGTTCGCGAACGCCGAAGTGGATGTTCCGTCCGCCGCGCCCCCACTGGCCGCCGACCGCCCCGTGGATCGTTGCGGGCATGGAACCCGGCTTCTGAAAGTCGCCGAAACCCTTGAGCCAGCTCAGCACCGACGGATTGAGATCCGCGGAGCCCCCCATGAGCTCCGGCAGGACCGCTGCCAGTTTCTGCATAATCCCTTCCGAGGCCTTGCGTGTTGCCATATCCCCGGCCTCATGCGAATAATCCGGAAGTGCCGATTCCCAGCGCGCCGGCAGATCGCCCGCCATGATCCGCAGAAATTCCGCCGCCAGGTCCGGATGGGCCTGTTCATATCGCGCAAAAACCTGCTTCCATACCTCCTGCGCATTCTGCCCGCTGGAAAGAGTCTTGCGGAAATAATCCAGAACATCACCGGGAACGATGAAGCCCGGCTCCAACGGCCAGCCCAGCGCCGCTTTGGCCCCCTGAAGCTCCGTCATGCCCAGGGGCGATCCGTGGGCTTCACAGGTGTTCTGTTTGCCCGGTGCGCCGCAGCCGATAGTCGTGCGCACACAAATCAGGGAAGGACGATCCGTTCGGGCCTTCGCCTGCGTCAGGGCGCTGTCGATGGCATTTACATCAAGACCATCCGCGATCGTCTGCACGTGCCATCCTATAGCGTCAAAGCGTTTTTCCATATCTTCTGTAAAGGAGAGGGACGTGGAACCGGCCAGGCACACGCGGTTGTCGTCATAAAGCACGATGAGTTTCCCCAGACCGAGATGACCGGCCAGTGAGCAGGCTTCAGCTGTGACGCCCTCCATGATATCTCCGTCGCTGGCCAGCACATAGGTAAAATGCTCAACGATATGGCCTTCCCCTCGGTTATACGTGGCCGCCAAGTGAGCCTCGGCGATGGCCATGCCGACAGCGCTGCCGATCCCCTGTCCCAGCGGACCTGTCGTCATCTCCACGCCTGGGGTATGGTTATATTCCGGATGGCCCGGGGTTTTGCTTCCCCATTGCCGGAAGGACTCCAGATCAGACAGTTCGAGATCGTAACCGGCTAAATACAGCAGGGCGTAAAGCAGCATGGAGGCGTGTCCTGAGGAAAGGATAAAGCGGTCCCGGTCCGGCCAGCGCGGATCAAAAGGGTTGTGCTTCAAGTGGCGCGTCCAGAGGGTATAGGCAACGGCAGCCGCTCCCATGGGCATCCCCGGATGGCCCGATCTGGCCTTCTCGATGGCATCTGCGGCAAGAAAGCGGATCGTGTTGATGCATTTGTACTCAAGGGCTTTCTGATCGGACATTTTTCACGCTCCTTATGGTCATGTTGATCCGGGAGATGGACCTGGCGTTTTCTTTATATCAACGCGCTTTTTATGACAAGAAAATTGACGACTTCGTAAAAAACCGCAAAACCATCCGGAAAAAACAATCCGGAATCTTGATTAAATGTCCTGAATGATGTAATCTGTGGCAGATACTGTGGCATGGGTCCTTGTCAATCGGATTTCAATGCTTATACTTCAGTAAATTAAATCAAAATGGAGGATGCAACATGGCTAAATCAATCAGAGGATCACAGACAGAGAAAAATTTGCTGGCTGCCTTTGCCGGCGAATCCCAGGCAAGAAACCGCTATACCTATGCCGCAAGCGCCGCCAGAAAAGAGGGGTTTGAGCAGATTGCCAACATTTTTGCGGAAACGGCAGAAAACGAAAAGGAACACGCCAAGGTCTTTTTCAAGCATCTCGAAGGCGGCGAGGTCGAGATCACAGCCGGTTATCCTGCCGGTGTGATCGGGAATACGAAGAGCAACCTGGAGGCCGCCGCCGCCGGTGAAAAGATGGAATGGACGACGCTATACAAGAACTTTGCCGGCATCGCCAAAAAGGAAGGCTATCCCGAAGTGGCCCGGTCTTTCGAACAGATCGCCAAGGTAGAGCAATTTCACGAAAGCCGCTACCGGAAACTCATCCAGAATGTGGCCAAAGGAGAGGTCTTCAAGAAAAAGGCAAAAGTCAAATGGCACTGCATCAACTGCGGATATGTGATCGAGGGCGCGGCGCCCCCGAAGGCGTGCCCCGCATGCCTGCATCCCCAGTCCTATTATCAAGTCCTCGCAGAAAATTTCTAAACCTTGTCGAACATCTTTCGCTTTCCCCCTTTCCCCTCCCCCGGCGGAGGGGAAAGGGGGAAAGCATATAACTCCATGAATCGTTATCAGGCGCTGATCAGCGTTTGTCCTCGGCCTGTCTCATCTTGATTGCCGCCAAAGCCTTGCCGGCAGCATTTATGACTTTTTCAGGATAAGACCGCACGCTGAAGAAACCTCCCGAACGGATGACTTTCGACAGGACCGGGATGGCCTCCGGCGTTCCGATATGGCCTAACGCAGCGCAGATTTTTTCCTCCAGATCCGCACGGGAAGGCGATTCCCTCAAGGGCCTGTCCGAGAGCTCCTTCCCGAGCGGCTCGACTGCTCCGGCAAAGTGAAGGACGCCCAGCATCTCAATGACGCTGATTTTGAAGGAGACATCAATCCGGGGCAGAACAGACAGCAGCAAAGGCCCCCGCTCATTCCCCCCGATCCGCTGAACACTCTTGAGGGCTTCCTGCCGGACCTGGTTGTTATTGTGGAGCAGAAGAGGCTCCAGCGTGTTCACGTTGGCTTCACTGCCGACCCGTCCCAGCAGGTATGCCAGATTGCGCAGGTAATACCAAGGCTCATCCTCTTTTATCCTGACCCGGATCGCTGGAACGGCCGTCTTTCCGATATCGGTGATCAGTTGTAAAATCCGGACGCGTTCATTGCTGTCGTTATTTTCACGCAGCATGTTCAGCAGGCGGTTGAGCGGCGTTTCGCCAAGTCTCGCCAGCGCACGGCCGGCTTCAAGTCGTTTTTGCTTTGCATCTGTCTTGAACTCTTCGAAAAGGATGTTCAGCAGATTTCCCGATGTCAGCTCGCTGATGATCTCCGAGGCAATCGCATGGACCGTATCGTTCTTTTCCAGAACCCCCGAATAAATGCGATTAAAAACATCCAGAACCGGCAGGGCATCGTCAAAACGTCCCTGCTGGATGTCATCCTGGGCCAGATCCTTCAGGCGGTGGCAGATTATTTTAAACGATCGGGAATCCGCCTCTTCCCGACGGACCCACTCAACGAGCCTTTTAGAAAGGCTCCGGACCAGGTCCGGTTGCCGCTTCCCGGGAAAACCATCGATGATCTCCACCAGGGAAGCAGCCGCCTGAACCCGGATTTCCGGGTTCTCACTGAAGAGAGCGTTGACAACCTTGTCGACCAGCGCATCCGTCTGTTCCTGATCATTGCGTCCAGCAAGCTGTCGGATCACATCGGGCAAAGACGCTATCATCAGCGGATCCGGAAGGGCGTCCTCTTCCGTATTCAAAATTTGCTGAACCTGTTTGTCAAGCAGACGCGCCTGTATTTCCTTCTGCCCACCCTGCTCTTCCAGAACGGATTCCGCCTGGTTGCCGCGTGCCGGCCCATCATCTCCCGGAGGATGCGTTTGCCGGGTCACCGCTTCATACTTCAAATCATCAATCTGGCTGACGATATACTGATAGAGGTTCCCGCCGAAAAGGTCATGGATTTTCTGCGTGAGTATCTGCCTGATCAGATCGGGGTCGAGATCCGCAATGGACTTTCCGATGAACTGGGAGATACCGTCCTGGTCAGCCTCGTCGGCGACTTTGTCCAGGATGCCGAGCATCCGCACCATATTCTCAGACAGCAGACCGTCCTTCACCGACCCGCGATGTTGCAGGATCTGCGTCAAGCCGGACTGAAAAATACCCATGACCCAATTCGCATCTTTGGCCATATCGCGGACCTTTTCAGGATCGATGCCCATAACCGGATTGGCTGCGGCAAGATACTGGATAATCTGATCATCCTTGATGTCAAGACTGTCCATAATCTGATGGAAGTGATCACTGGCGACATAAACCTTCTGGTTCAGAATGATATGCTCCAGCCGTCCTTGGGCCGCCAGAGCCTGGAGACCCCCTTTGTCTCTGATGGTCTCCGGCTTCTTGCTCATCAGATCCACAAAAGTGGCCAGTTCTTCCTTTTTCATCCCCTTTTCAAAACTGATGCTTCGGACACCGAAATTGAGCATCAGATCGAGAAAGGCACTGACTGCAAGTCTTTCCTGGTCTTTCTGCGGCAACGCATCTCCGCCGATCAGCAGGCTTCTTTCCGATTCGGCAAAGATCAGGGAATCTTCGTTTGCAAATATCCCAAGAAAGGCCTCATACAGCTTGTCAACGGTCTGTACAATCATGGCGCTGGTAGCGGGATAAAGACGCAGGTTTCTAATGGCCGTATTCATCGTGACCAGCGTCTCCACAGCTTTTTTCTGTATCTCCACATTCGTCATGGCAGACTCCGTTCAAAGATTTTGACATCAGGTCTGAAGCATCCTTCAGCCCAATCCGGTTTGACCACAATCCAATTTTATGCTCATAGTATAATGAAATAGAGATGTTGAGTCAAGGGCAATAAGATGATGTGCAATAAGATGATGATGTGCGATGGAATCAGGCAAACTGATCAAAGAGCAGTAGACACCGAAACAGGCAGCTTAAACATCGTCCTTGAAAAAAGGACGATCTGGAAGATCTTGAATGTTACACATAATAAAAAATGGCGGAAGTGCATGGGAATCGAACCCACCTGAGACGGTTTTAGCGCCCCACACCGGATTTGAAGTCCGGGAGGCCCACCAGTGACCTTGGCACTTCCGCGCGTTTTGCGGGTTAAAGATATTCCGGATGATTGGTCTGGAACAGAGACGGGTCAATCAACTGCACCGTGACCATGTCTCCTGCTTTAACAGATGCGGCATCTTCAGGCAAGACAATTAGCCCGTTCGCATGGACCATAGACTTCAGGATGCCGGAGCCCTGTTCTCCCGTCGAGACGGCTCGATACCGGCCATCCTCAAAGGTGATGCGCGCGCGGATGAAATGCCGCGTCCCTTTCTTTTTGTCGATGGATTCCTTGAGCAATGCCCGGATGGTTTTGCGGAAGAGATTCCGGTGTCCCATCATTTTCAGAATGGACGGCCGGACGAACTGCTCAAAGGAAACCATGGAAGAAACCGGATTTCCCGGGAGCCCGAAAAGCGGAACGCCTTTCATGGCGCCGAAAGCCAGGGGCTTGCCGGGTCGCATGGCGACCTGCCAGAACTGCATGCGGTTGCCCACTTCCTTCATGATATCCTTGACGAGGTCGTAATCGCCCACGGAGACGCCGCCCGATGAAATGATCAGATCGGCCCTCAGGGCAGAGTGTAATTTGGCCATCAGATCCTCGCGGGTGTCTTTTGCAATGCCGATCTGCAGCGGGATTGCCCCGCAATCCAGAACCTGCGCGGCCAGGGCGTAGCTGTTGGAGCTGATGATTTGCCAAGGGGACGGATGTTCATCCACATCGACGAGTTCATCGCCCGTGGCGAGAATCGCAATGAGAGGTTTTTGGTAAACTGAAATGAACGAGCGTCCCAGGGCGGCCAGCATGCCGATCTCCGCCGGCCGGATCATATCGCCGCAGGAGATCACGGTTTCACCCGTGCGCACGTCTTCACCGGCCAGCCGGACATCCTGTCCGACCGTTGCTTCCACGAAAACCTTGACCGCCTGACCGTCTTTTTCGGTATCTTCCATGCGCATGACGGCATCGGCCCCAACGGGAACCGGCGCGCCCGTCATGATGCGGGCGGCCTGGCCCTGTCCGACCCTTTTCCGGGGAATCGCTCCGGCGGGGATATCTTCGATGACATCCAGGACGACCGGCTTTTCAGGAGAGGCGCCGCGACTGTCCGCCGAGCGCAGGGCATAGCCGTCCATGGCGGAATTGTCCTTCGGGGGAATGGGACGGGACGCCACGATGTCTTCGCCGATCACGCGTCCCAGGGCGTCGAGAAGGTTGACTTTTTCCAGGCCCAGCGGGCGGATGGCGGCCAGAATCTGGCTCAAGGCTGCTTCAACGGAGATCATGGTATTTCTTTGTGAGTCTCATTTTTATTGGATCTGATGGGGAAGTATATCAAAGGCCCGGTGTTGTCAACCTTTAACGCAACCTTTGTGGCGGCCTTCAGCGTGAAGGTTTTTCACCTTGAATATATTGGGGGTTATAGTATAGGGATGGAAAAATATGATTGGGAGGGAAAGGGCTAAACATCATGGCTCTATCCATATTACAGAAGGAAATCAGGCAGTTGCTGAAAGATAAAAAGGCGATTCTGCTGGCGCATTATTACCAGCGCGATGAGGTCCAGGATATCGCCGACATCCTCGGCGATTCGCTGGCCCTGAGCATGGAGGCGTCGCGGACGGACGCCGAAGTGCTGGTTTTCGCGGGCGTGCATTTTATGGCCGAGAGCGCCTCGATCCTGTCGCCGGACAAGACCGTGCTGCTGCCGCGACCCGACGCCGGCTGCCCGCTCGCGGATATGATCACGCCGGAGGCGCTTGTGGCGGCAAAAAAAGATCATCCCGGCGCGGCCGTGGTGACCTACATCAATTCGTCCGCGGCGATCAAGGCCTTAAGCGACGTCTGCTGCACCTCGGCCAATGCCGTCAGGGTGATCCGGTCGCTGGGCAATGCGAAGGAAATCCTCATGATCCCCGACGGGAATCTCGCCCGCCATGTGGCCGGACAGACGGACCGGAAAATCATTCCCTGGAAGGGATACTGCCCGATCCACCACTTTCTATCGGCTGAACAGGTCCTGCGGACAAAGGAGGCACACCCCCGGGCGGTCTTTGCGGCGCATCCGGAATGCCGCAGGGATGTCCTGGCTCTGGCCGACTTTGTGGGCAGCACCACGGGGATCATCCGGTATGCCGGGCAGGATCATGTAAGGGAACTGATCGTGGGGACGGAGCGCGGCATCTTTCATGAGTTGAAAAAGCATTATCCGGAAAAAGGTTTTATTCCGGCATCCGATCAAATGATCTGCGAAGACATGAAGAAGATCACGCTTGAGGACATCAAGACCGCCCTCACGGAGATGAAAACGGTGATCCAGGTCCCGGAAGAACTGAGGATCCCCGCCAAAAGAGCGCTGGAGAGGATGCTGGCTGTCTCTTAGCCCATTATAACCGTGCGGAAAATCGTCGATAACAGAAAACATTACGAGGACCCCGCTTTCCGGGAAATCATCTCCTGGATCAACGGGCCATTCGCATCCGTCAAGGATCCCCTGCGCATCGAGGGTTTACAGGGATCGGCGGGGGCGTTTTTCCTCTCCCGTCTCTTCCTCGAAACCGGCCGGCCTCTGGTGGTGGTTGTTCCCACGGAGCGTGATGCCAGGGACATGGAGCAGGACATTGCCTTCTTTCTCGGCAGCGACCACGCCTCGCTCTACCCCGCCTGGGATGTCGCCTCTACGGATCTGTTGGCCTTTCAGAGGGACACGGAACTGGCCCGTATCGGCGTTTTTTACCGGCTTCTGTTTGGCCAGCCCGGCGTCATTGTGCTGTCGCTGAAGGCCCTCCTGCAGAAGGTCATCCCAAGGGTGTTCTTTGAAGATTACATCCGGACAATTGCCATCGGCGACATGCCGGGTCGGGATGCGCTTGTTGAAAAGCTGATCCTGGGCGGCTATCGCCGTGAAACGCTCGCGGAAGAAATTGGAGAATTCAGCGTCCGGGGGCACATCGTGGATATTTTCCCCCCCACGGCGCCGGGGCCCTTCCGGCTTGAATTTTTCGGCGATGAACTGGAGTCGATTCGCCGCTTCGATCCATCCTCCCAGCGCTCCATCGATGAAGTCGTCAATTTCGTGCTGTCGCCGGCCGGCGAGGTCCTCCTTTCGGACGCGCGCAAACAGATGGCCATTCGAAATATCCGCATTCGGGCCGATGAGCTGGAGCTGCCGCGCCTGGTCCGGGACCGCCTCACGGAAATGATCGGACAAAACCTCATTTCTTCCATCAATCCCCTGTTTTTGCCGCTTTTCTATCATGACGGCAACGCAACAGACCCCCTTGATGATTTCCCGCTTTCGAGTTTTTTCGATTTTGTCCCGCAGCGGGCGCTTTTGATTCTCGATGATCCATTGGCCATGGCCCGGGGCCTGGAACAGTTTGAAAACGCCGTCGACCGGTTTTTGCTGAAAGCCCGCAGCGAAGACCGGTTCTTTCTGGAGCGGGACGCCTCCTATCAGAATGGGGCGCAATTGCGCCCGCAGATGGAGCGTTTTCAAAGGATCATCCTCCAGGAGCTGCCGCTCGATGTTGACGGCGATCTCTTCAGCCCGCCGTCGGCTCTTTCGCCCATCAAATTACAGGTGAATACGGACCTCGGGCTCCGTCCGCCCGTCCCGTCCGGTCATGAAGAAGCCGGAAGACTGGCGCCGCTGGTCGAAAAAATCAGGACGTGGCTCAAGGACGGCTATCAGCTGACGTTTTTCTGTGCCGGGGCGGAGGAGGTCCGGCGGACAACGCATCTTTTTTCACAATACCAGCTGCCCGTTCATACCGCGACGCTGCCCTTTTTCGATGCAATGGAACGGCGGTCGCATGCGGGGCAGCTTGTTATCCGGGAGGGACGGATCACCAGCAGCTTTGAATATCCCGACCTGAAGCTCCTGATCGTCAGCGACGAGGATATCTTCGGCAAAAAAACGCATAGAAGAAAATGGCGACCGGCGAGAGAAGGCTTCTTCTTAAAATCCTTCGGCGAACTCAAAGAAGGGGATTTTGTCGTCCACACCGAGCATGGCATTGGGCTTTACCGGGGCCTCCAGAAGCTCGCCGTCGCCGGTATTGAAAATGATTTTCTGTTGCTCGAATATCTGGACAGCGACAAGCTTTACCTCCCTGTGGATCGCCTGGACCAGATTCAGCGTTATCTCGGCCAGGATGGGCGGTCACCGAAAGTGGACAAACTCGGGGGGATTTCCTGGGACGCCGTCAAGGAAAAAGTCAAGAAATCGATCCGCGAAGTGGCCGAAGAGCTGGTTGCCGTCTATGCTGCCCGCGAGGTCATGGAGCGCAGCGCCTTTTCACCGCCGGACAGCCTGTATGAGGAGTTCAGCGCCGCCTTTGAATTTGAGGAGACGCCGGATCAGGCCAGGGCCATCGAGGACATCCACCTGGATATGAACGACGCCAAGCCCATGGATCGGCTTATCTGCGGCGACGCCGGCTTCGGCAAGACGGAAGTGGCGCTTCGAGCTTCTTTCCGCGCCGTCATGGACGGCCGGCAGGCAGCCGTGCTCGTGCCGACAACGATTCTGGCCGAGCAGCACCAACAGACGTTTTCACGCAGGCTCAAGGATTATCCCATTCATGTGGAGGTCCTGAACCGTTTTAAAACGAAGGCTGAACAGCTCAAAATCCTCGAAGGCCTGCGAAAGGGAAATGTGGATATCGTCATCGGGACACACCGATTGCTCCAGAAAGACGTCGAATTCAGGGATCTGGGGCTCGTCATCATTGATGAGGAACAGCGTTTCGGCGTTTCCCATAAAGAAAAGCTCAAGAAGCTGCGGACGCTCGTGGATGTCCTGACCCTCACGGCGACGCCGATTCCGCGGACGCTGCACCTGTCGCTGGTGGGCATCCGGGACCTGTCGATTATCAATACACCCCCGGCGGATCGACAGGCCATCAAGACGCATGTGCTTGAATTCAATGAGGAAATTATTAGGGAAGCCATCCGGGAGGAAATTAAAAGAGACGGTCAGGTCTTTTTCCTGCATGACCGCGTCAAATCCATCTATACGATGGCGCGGTTCGTGGAAAAGCTCGTCCCCGAGGCGAAGGTGGGCATCGTCCACGGCCAGATGAAACCCCGGGAGATCGAGGACAGCATGACACGGTTTGTCCGGGCGCAGACGAACGTCCTGGTCTGCACCTCCATTATCGGTTCCGGTCTGGATATCCCCACGGCCAATACGATCATCATCAACCGGGCGGACCGGTTCGGCCTGGGGCAACTCTACCAGATCCGGGGCCGGGTGGGCCGGGCCAGGGAAGAAGCGGCTGCCTATCTGCTGGTGCCGAAAGGAGCCATGCTTTCGCGGAACGCCATGCGTCGCCTGCAGGCGATCATGGAATTTTCCGAACCCGGGTCCGGTTTCCGGATCGCATCCAACGATCTGGATATCCGGGGAGGTGGGAATCTGCTCGGAACGTCACAGTCCGGCCATGTGTCGGCTGTCGGTTATGAACTCTATACAGAACTCATGGAAAAGACGATCCGCGAACTCAAGGGCGAGCCCATGCCGGAAGACGAACTCCGGCCGGAAATCAATCTGGGGCTTGCGGCCTTCATCCCGGCCGAATACATGCCAGACGAACATCAGCGGCTCGTCACTTACAAGCGGATGTCCGTGGCCGCATCGGAACAGGAGCTTTCTGAGATCAGGAATGAATTAATAGATCTGTATGGATTTGTTCCGCCGGAGGCGGAGCATCTGTTCGAAGTCATCCGCATCAAGCATCTGTTAAAAACGATCAAGGGAAAGAAGATGGGCTATGACGGGAAGAACCTCTTCATCTTCTTTCATGAAAAAAGCCCCGTCGATCCCGAAAAATTGATCGAATTGTCGCGCAAAAAGCTCAGGGGAATGCGGTTGACGCCTGACTACAAGCTCTATCTGTCCGCGCCGAACCTCACCGGTGAAGCCATCATCCGCGCGGCCAGGGGCCTGCTTTCGGCTTTGAGTCCATCATAGGGAATCACACATGATTTCAACATTTCTCGCGATTTTTGCTTCATCCTTTGTCATTGCCCTGTCGGGTGCGATGATGCCGGGGCCGCTGCTGACGGCGACGATCAGTGAAAGTTCGCAGCGGGGGTTCATCATGGGCCCCCTGTTGATTGTCGGGCACGGCATTCTGGAGATTGCCCTTGTGACTGCCATGCTGCTCGGGCTGGCGCCGTTTCTGCAGCAGCCCGAAGTCTTCGTGGCGACGGCCCTTGGCGGGGCCGCCATTCTGCTCTGGATGGCCTTCAGTATGTTTCGTTCACTGCCCGCATTACACCTGTTCTGCGAAGGGGGACGCAGGCGACGGAATCATCCGGTCGTCAGCGGCATTCTCATGAGTGTGGCCAATCCCTACTGGATAATCTGGTGGGCGACGATCGGCCTCGGATACATCCTCTATTCCTGGCAGTTCGGTCTCTGGGGCGTCGCATTTTTCTTTACCGGACATATTCTTGCCGATCTGGTCTGGTATACGCTTGTTGCGGCTGCTGTGGCAGGCGGAAGGCGTTTCATGACGGACCGCATTTACCGGAACCTGATTGCCGGCTGCGCCGTTTTTCTGGTCCTGTTTGCCGGTTATTTTGTCTATACCGGTTACCAGAAATGGCCCGCCATTGCCGGATAAAGGACAGACGGGCATGCAGGATTTTACGCAAATCGTGTGCCCGCAAACCGGAAAATATCAGTGGTCAAGGCATACTCAATGAGCTATGGTTTGTCATAAAAATACGGCACGTCATCAGGGGATGAATCATGATTCCAGTGGTATCCGTTGTGGGAAAATCCAATTCCGGGAAAACGACGCTCATTGAAAAGATGATTGGGGAGCTCATCCGGCGGGGGTATCGCGTGGCCACGATCAAGCATAACCGGCATGGCTTTGAAATCGATCATGAGGGGAAGGACAGCTGGCGGCACAAGCAGGCGGGTGCCCGGACGACGGTGATCGCCTCTGCGCATCGCGTGGCGGTTGTGGAAGATGTGGAAAAGGATCTGGATATCGGCGAACTGGTCGATCGTTACATCCGGGATGTCGATATCGTCCTGTCCGAGGGTTTCAAGAAAAACCCGTTTCCGAAGATTGAGGTCAACCGCAGCGAGATGAACCAGGCGCTGATCTGCTCACACGCGGACAACCTGCTTGCGATTTGCAGCGACCGGAGACTTACGGCGGCAGTCCCCTGTCTGGATATCAACGATATCGGCGGTCTGGTTGATATCGTTGAAACCCGATTTC
The DNA here is from genome assembly GCA_963708515.1 of uncultured delta proteobacterium. Lineage (GTDB taxonomy): Bacteria > Desulfobacterota > Syntrophia > Syntrophales > Fen-1087 > JAPLJM01. The sequence goes on from CAVPSX010000018.1 coordinate 42,033, forward strand.
TCAAATCATCCCAAAACAAATAGCGCGTCGGCGACGATCGGCGATGATCCGGCGATGATAATCGGATTCAGATCAATTTCCGCAATCTCCGGATGCAGCAGGGCGATAAACCCGACCCTCTGAAGAATTCCGGCAAGAGCCGTCGTATCCACGGCAGGCATGCCCCGAAACTCGCCAACCAGCTTTCTTGCCCGGATGTCCTGAATCATCTCCTGCGCGTCTACGACGCTTAAAGGCGCCGACCTCCAGACCGAATCCTTGAGGGCTTCCGTCAGCACACCGCCCAGACCGAACAGGATACAGGGGCCGAATCCTTCAAAGCGTGTCATACCGGCGACGAACTCACGGATTCCGGATACCATTTCCTGAATCAACACGGGCACGCTTGAACCAGCCGCCTGCCGGATCGACCGCAGGGAGCGACGGACTTCTTTTTCCGTCCGAAGATTCAACGCGAGCAATCCCTTCCCCGTCTTATGCATGACTTCCCAGGAACAGGCCTTGACCGCGACCGGGTAGCCGATCCCGCGGGCGGCTTGCACGGCCTCGTCGGCCGTCATGGTCAGGCTTTCCCGGGTTACCCGGATACCGTACAGAGACAGAATCTTTTTGGCCTGGAATTCGTCCAGGGCGTGCTGCCTGTGCTCAAGCGCCTTTTTAATAATCTGCGCGGCCTCATCACTGCGTTCCGGAAGGTCGGTCTGGATAATCGTCTTTCTGTCCCGGATCTCCTTGTGTCTCAGGAATGACGCCATGGCCCTCGCCGCCTTCTCCGGGGAATCGAACACGGGGATGTCATTGTCCTGGTAAGCTTTCGTATAGTCGTCATCGTCACCGAAGAAAGAGGAGACCAAAAGAGGCAGGCCATATTTTCGCGGCAGCAAGACCGTCTCGGTCATATCCTTGCGGAACCTGTCGAGAAACTGTTCTTCAGGAATGTCGTTGAGAAGCCCCCGCAGATGGGGATAAACTTCCCGCATGAAGCCCGTTGCCATGGCACCATGCAGGATCACGCCGTCCACCTCGCCGCTTTGCATGATCATTTCCGGGATCTGTGTGGACAGAAGCTGCATATCGAGGTGAAAGGTCAGGTCAACGGGATTGGCGCTGGAGGCATGCCCCGGGATCAACGGACGAATCCGGCTTTGCAGCTCTTCAGAGTAGCGAGGCACATCCAGGCCGCCCAGGTCGGCATGATGAGAAATGGCTGTTCCCGGTCCGCCGGAGTTGGTCATGACGCCGACTCTGCGGCCGCGCAGGGGTGGCTGTACGGCCAGGGCCCACCCGTGGCTGTATAGGTCTTCGATGGTATGCACGCGGATCACGCCGGCCTGTTTGAAAATGCCGTCATAGAGAAAATCCGGCCCGGCCATGGCCCCGGTGTGACTCATACCGGCACGGGCGCCCGCGCCGGAGCCGCCCACGTATTGGGCCAGCACCGGTTTATGGGGGGTGATTTTACGGGCCATTTCAATGAAACGGCGGCCGTCGCGGATGCCTTCGATATAGAGAATGATCGCTTTCGTGTGTTCATCTTCGCCCAGATACTCCAGTGCATCGATGATGTTGATATTGGCCTCATTGCCGACGCTGATGGCCTTGCTGAACCTGATGCCCCTTTTGCGCAGATAGGCCAGCGTCTGGGTGACATACGTCCCGCTTTGAGAGGCCATTCCGAGCGATCCGGGTTTCCCCGTCAGGTTCGCGACGGTGAGGTTCAGTGAGAGTTGCGTATTGAGCATCCCCATGCAGTTGGGTCCCAGGAAGCGGATCCCATAGCGATCAGCGGTTTCGTTGAGGCGATCCTCCATGGACCGGCCATCCGCGCCGGTTTCCTTGAAGCCCGCCGTAATGATGATGGCCCGCCGGGTCCCGATGCGGCCGAAGTCTTCAAGCACGGGGATCACCTGCTTGGTCGGTACCACGAGCATGGCCAGATCCGGAGGCTCCGGCAGATCCAGGGCGGAGGCATAGGCCTTGTGGCCCAGAACCATGCCGTCCGTGGGATGAACGGGATAGAATTTGCCCTGATAGCCGTCCTTGATGATGCTCAGGGCCTGCAGGGTTCCCATTTTCTCGGGATTGTTGCCGGCGCCGGCGGTGGCGACTGATTTCGGATTCATCAATAAATGCAAAGGGTTTTCCAATATTTTTCACTCCTTTCACGTCTGACCTTCAGACCTTTATGTGCGTCGTGACCATAGGCAATCCACGTGGGACTGTCAAGCAGAATTGATTCAAAAGTCAACTTTTTTGGCCGGGATGAGGATGCAGCGGAAAAGATAAAGCTTGCAAACACCCAGAAATATTTCATATAAAAAAGCGATCTGCGTGCGTGTCAGACGCAAAGGCCGCGCCCATGAACATCATTTAACCTTTAACTTGAGGAGACAACATGAATATCACTGAACGTATCAAGGGAATTCTGCTTAGGCCGCAAGAGGAATGGCAGACCATTGAGGGGGAAACGACGCCGATTGCCGAACTGTATAAAAACTATATTATTTTATTGGCAGCCATAGGACCGGTTGCCGCTTTTATAGGCCTGTCTCTTATAGGTGTGAGCATGCCGGTTGGAGGAACATACAGGGTACCTGTAATAACAGGGATTCTGCATGCGATCGTACAGTACGGTCTTACCCTTATTGGCGTATATGTCCTCGCCTTCATCATCGATGCCTTTGCCCCAACCTTTTCAGGGGAGAAAAATATCGACCAGGCCTTCAAGCTGGCAACGTATTCTTATACACCGGGTTGGTTGGTCGGTATCTTTGCGCTCATCCCTGTCCTTGGGATTCTCGGTATTTTGGGGCTATATGGTCTGTATCTCCTTTATGTTGGGTTACCCGTTCTCATGAAATCTCCAAAAGAAAAATCTATCGGGTACACGATTGCCATCATCATTGCAGCGATCATAATTTTTGTCGTGATAGGCGCCATCTCACGAGTCTTTATTTCCTGACATATGCAACTCATGACGATGCCGGGGATGAGATAAAATTGGCGCATCTAACGTTGTGTTGACTTAATGAGACTCGACGATGTTTTCTTGCAAATTGCGGGATAGGCTTTGCAATGACGCCGATCATTATTGACGGATTGATATGGGCCGGGCTTCCAATAAACCGGCCGGGCTGATGCAGAATCTTTGGCGCCCTCGTGATAAGTACGGGTTACGCTCCGGCATCGCCGGCCGCCATGTGTTTGCACATACCAAACCGTGGCGAGCAGATGGTTAAATACTGCGTATTCCGCAACGCGGTCAAAGACTGTCATTCAGATGGTAACCGTCACCTCACTTCTCAATTGAAACACTTCAATCGCTGGTAAACGAGAGAGCAGTGCGCATCAACAGGATGAAACTGAAAAGGCGAAAAACATTTTAAGCTTTACAAGAAGTCTCCTTGTCGTTTAAAGAAAATCAGACCCGGATCGCCGGGGCGGCGGAAGAGAAGGGAGGTCTCGTGAACACACATGTCAAAAAATAATATTCCCGGTCATGTCTATGACCTTGTAATTGTAGGCGGGGGACCCGCCGGATTTACGGCCGGTCTTTACGGTGCGCGGGCCGGGCTCAAGACGCTGCTGTTGGAAGGGGCATCCACGGTCAGCCAGATTACCGTGACGGATCTCATCGAAAATTATCCGGGAATTCCGGAAGGTGTCAACGGGTTCGACCTGATTGAAAAGTTTAAAAATCAGGCCCTGCAGTTCGGCATGATTTCGGCAACCGGCGATGTCGTATCCATCGAGAAGCAGCAATGGGGGGATGTGGAAGGCTGGGGCATTCGCACCGGCGAGCGTCACGATGAGGCACTGGCGGTGATCGTCGCCACGGGGGCGCACTGGCGACGGCTGGGCGTGCCCGGGGAAGAAGCCTTTATCGGGAAAGGGGTTTCCTTCTGTGCAACCTGCGACGGTCCCTTTTTTAGGAACAGGGAGGTCGTGGTCGTCGGCGGCGGCAACACGGCGGTTCAGGAGGCCATTTTTCTCACCCATTTTGCCAGCAAGGTGACCGTTGTCCACCGTCGGGATCGCCTGCGGGCAACCGGCGTACTGCCGCAACGGGCCTTTGCCAATCCGAAAATCACATTTGCCTGGAACGCCGTGGTTGATGAAATCATCGGGTCAGGAGGGGTTCAAAGTGTCCGGCTGCGGGATGTCCGGACATCGGCAACCCGCGTCATTCCGTCCGAGGGTATTTTTATCTTTGTCGGGCTCATTCCCAATACGGATTTCGCCCGCGGCCTCGTTGAACTGGATCCGGGCGGCCATATTCTGGTGGATGCGAACATGCGGACGTCGGCCAAGGGGATCTTTGCAGGCGGCGACTGCACGCGCAAGCTCCTGAGGCAGGTTGTCACGGCCTGCGGCGACGGGGCGACGGCGGCCTATGCAGCGCAGCTCTATGTTGAGGACCTGAAAGGGGAATCATACTGAGATGTTCAGCGACTGGCAGCACCTTCCCTCACAGATCAGTCCGAACCTGTTCGCGTTCGGGTCCTTTCAAGTCCGCTATTACAGCCTCATGTATCTCGTAGCTTTCGCCCTGACCTATATTCTCGTTGTTTACCGGATAAAAAAGGAGCGCTACGATTATGCGGCGGAAACGATCCAGGATTGTTTCGTGTGGCTCATCCTGGGTTTGATCATCGGCGCGCGGCTTGGCTATGTCCTGTTCTATAATTTTTCCTACTATCTGGGCCATCCCCTGGAAATCTTCCTGCCCTTCGATTTTGCGAACGGTCTCCGCTTTGTCGGCATCAGCGGCATGTCCTATCACGGCGGAGCCATCGGTGTCCTGCTTGCTGCGCTGATCTTCTGCCGCCGGCGACGGATCAACTTCTGGCGACTTGCCGATCTTTTCGTTCCGGCCATTCCACTGGGTTATACCTTTGGCCGGATTGGAAACTTCATCAACGGGGAACTCTACGGCCGGGCGACCTCCGTCCCCTGGGGCATGATTTTCCCCCTCGATCCGTTACAGGTCGTCAGACATCCCTCCCAGCTCTATGAGGCTTTTTTTGAGGGGCTGGTGCTCTTTGCGGTTCTCTGGACAATCCGGGAAAGGAGTCTTTTTGACGGCCTTCTGCTCGCGCTTTATCTCATGGGTTACGGATTGGTTCGTTTCTTTATTGAATTCTATCGGGAGCCGGACGCGCATGTCGGGTTTATCTGGGTGTCGCTGACCACGGGGCAGGCCCTTTGTCTGTTGATGATGGCCGCGGGCATGGTCATCCTGCTCTGGCGGCATTATGCCGTGGGCGCGGAACTGGCGCCGAAAAAACGTGGTAAAAACACCGGACGCATCGCCGGCAAAACTTGAGTATCAACAGAACGCACGCCAACCACTATGGCAAGGGCTATTTATGACAGTATTGAAGCCGTCGAAAATACAGTTAAAATTATGGATGACTCTTCAGCAGGCGAGGGTTCGCAAACGGGAGAAACTCTTCCTGGCGGAGGGCGCCAAAGTCGTAAAAGACCTCTTGAAGAGCGCCTGGGAAGCAAAGGCCTTGCTGATCCTGTCCGGCAAAGAGGACCATTTCGCCGATCTCGCGTCCGCTGTCTCCGGGAAAATCGATGTCTATCGTCTGGATGAAAAAGAGTGGAATCGGCTCAGCCAGGATAAAAACCCGGAAGGAATCATGGCGGTGGCATCTGTTCCGGCGATGCCGGCAGGCGATAACCTGCAGGCCGTCCGGAGTGATCGGCTGCTGCTGCTGCATGAAATCAACAATCCCGGAAACCTGGGAGCTTTGCTGCGCACAGCGGACTGGTTCGGTTTCAAAACGGTTTTCCTCAGCGCCGGATCGGTCGATTTTACGCATCCCAAGGTGGTTCGGACGGCCATGGGAAGCCTTTTTCACTTGACGTTGATCACCGATGTGGATTTCGTCACGACGCTTCCGGACCTGGGAAGATCCTTCCGTCTGCTGGGCAGCGACGTCCATAGCGGCATCCTGCCGCATCCCTGCAACGGCAGAACCGCCCTGCTTCTGGGGAGCGAAAGTCACGGCCTGCCTCAGCACCTGCTCAATCTGGCCGACGAATGCTGGCGCATTCCGGGGTCGTCGGAAGCGGAATCTCTGAGTCTGCCGCAGGCCGCTGCCATCATGATGTATGCCTGCACCAATATTTAAACGAGCCGGCGTGAGCTTTGCCTAACCAGTGAAAAATGGTTCGCTAGCGGTGAATGAAAGATTTTTCGACTTTCCAGAAATTAGACTCGTTTATTGATTTCATACATATTTGACCTTATCATATTTCAAGCGAAAAAGATTTTGAGCCGCAAGCGTTGTCCATTTTTCAAGGGTCACATAGCATGTTTTTTAAATGGAGTTACGAAGATGAGGAATCAGTCCAGGGAGCCCGTCATTCAGGTCGTGACAACCACGGAAAGGCGTGAAGACGCGGAAAAGATTGCCGGAGTGCTCGTCGAAAAGAGGCTGGCCGCCTGTGTCCAGATTGTCGGTCCCGTCCTGAGTATTTACCGGTGGAAAGAGAACATTGAACGCGCCGAGGAGTGGCAGTGCCACATCAAAACCCGGGCGGGTCTTTACGACGCTGTGGAGGCGGTTATCAAGGCCGGCCATCCTTACGAGACGCCGGAAATCCTGGCATGGCCCCTGCTACAGGGCAGCCGCGAATATCTGGCATGGCTTCACGAACAAACAGCGGACTGAAAATCTGTGTTGGGCGGTGGTGGTTCATGCCGGAGCCCACGTGGTCTTATGTTTCAAATAAATAAATTAGTTTGTTTTCCGGAAAGTCGAATAATCTTTCATTCACCGCTTGCATACCATTTTCATCGGTTATGAACAGTCCTCAAGGAGAATCTAAATGACAGAGAAAACAGTAAAGGAAAGCAGCGTCACCATGGCCCAGCAGATGAACCCCCAGGATGCAAATCCTGCCGGAAATGTCCATGGCGGGGTAATCATGAAACTCATTGATACCGCAGCGGGCGTTGCTGCTTTCCGGCACGCAAGGTCCAATGTCGTTACCGTATCCATCGACCGTCTGGACTTTCACTATCCCGTTTTTGTCGGAGATTTTGTAACCCTTCGGGCCGGTCTGAATCACGTGGGGAAAACCTCCATGGAAGTAGGGGTCCGGGTAGAGTCCGAAAATCTGCTGACCGGCGAGAGACGCCATACGGCATCGGCCTATCTGACGTTTGTGGCACTGGACCGAAACAGCCGGCCCACACTACTTCCCGGTCTGGTCCTGGAGACGGCAGAAGAAGGGCGGCGAAACCGCGAGGCGAATGCCCGGCGGGTGCTGCGGCTGGCGGAAAAAACAAAGGAAAAGTAATATTACACGAGGAGGATATGATGGAATCGTTGAATCGTCTTTTCAACCCCGCTTCCATTGCGGTCATCGGTGCTTCTGAAGTACCCGGCAAAGCAGCCGAGCGGCGGACGAGGAGCCTGATCCGGGGAGGATACCCGGGAAAAATCTTTCTGATCAATCCCAAGCGCGACACCCTGTTTGAAAGAAAGGCCTATCCCTCGATCCTTGATATCGGTCAGGAAGTTGATCTTGTCATGGTCGTTGTCGCCCCGAAGCTGATTCCGCAGGCCGTGGCGGACAGTGTAAAAATGCGCGCCAAGGGGATCGTCATCATCACGGCGGGCCTCGGGGAAACGGGTGTGGAAGGGAAAAGGATCGAGGCGGAGATTCTGCGCATCGCTACCGAGGGAGGCGCCAAGATCATCGGCCCCAACTGCTCGGGGCTCTTCTCGGCCGCAGGCGATATGAACCTGCTCGGGCTGCCGCCCATAAAAAAGGGGCCCCTTGCCGTCATCGCCCAGAGCGGAAACATCATCGACTCGATCACCCACTATGCCGAGATGCGCGGGGTGGGCCTGAGCCACATCATCTCTGCCGGAAACGCCATCGGCGTCCAGTTCCATGAATACATTGATTATCTGGGGCAGGACGAGGCGACCCGAGCAATCCTGATGTACATGGAAGGCATCAAAGAAGGGGCGCATATCCTCCGGGTGGCCCGGGAAGTTTCGAGGCGCAAGCCGATCATCATTCTCAAGGTCGGGCGCAGCCGGGCGGGCGCCAGGGCCGCCGCTTCGCATACGGGGTCGCTGGCTGCAGACGACGCCGTCGTGGATGCGGCCTTCCGCCAGGCGGGAATCGTCCGGGTCGCCAACGTGGATGAAATGTTCGACGTCGCCATGTCGTTTTCCAACATGCCCCTGCCGAAGGGAAACCGCGTCGCCATCGTCTCCGAGGGCGGCGGCGATAACTCGGTCGCTGCAGACAACGCCGAACATTTCGGTCTGGAGGTTCCGGTTCTGCCGCAAGCCACCCAGGAAAGGATCCGCCCCTACCTGCTCGCCGGAATGCCTGCCTCGAACCCGATCGACTACGGAGGAACGGCAGAGGAGAACCCCGACATGATCAATAAGGTTGTCGAGGTGCTGATGCAGGAGGAATCCGTCGATTCCATCTACGTGACGGGGTTCTTCGGCGGTTTCAAGGAAATCATCGCTCCGCACGTAGGCGAACTGGAAGAGAAGACTGCCCGTGAGCTGGTCCGTCTCATGCGTCAATATGGCAAACCCATCGCCGTTCACACCTCCTTCGCCCATTCCCCTTTTCGTTCCATGGAAATTCTCAATGAAAACGGAGTTCTGCTAACGCCATCCTCTGAGCGGGCTGCGCAATGCCTGGCTGCTATGGCCAAATTCGCAACCCGCCGGGAGAAACTGGCCCTCGCCCGTCCGCTGCCGGCGATCCCGGCGGATTCAGCAGCGGCCAGAACGCTGATCGAATCGGTGAGGCAGGCGAGCCGGAAGAATTTTCTGGAGACGGAGGCCAGGAAGCTCCTTTCCCTCTACGGAATCCCCCTGCTCCCGGCCACCCTGGCAAAAACCCCGGACGAAGCGGTCGTGGCGGCCGCATCAGTCGGTTTTCCCGTCGCCCTGAAGATCGTCTCCCCCGAAATCATCCACAAGTCTGACGCGGGTGGAATCTTGCTGAATCTCGCGGACGAAAAGACCGTTCGAGAGGGCTATCGCGAAGGTCATCGCCAATGCCGGCAGGGTCAGCAGCCCGGACAGAATCATCGGAGTTCTTGTGGCGCCGATGGCGCCGAAGGGCCAGGAGTGCATCATCGGCATGATCCGGAATCCCCAGTTCGGGGCGGTCCTGATGTTCGGCCTCGGCGGCATTTTCGTGGAGGTTTTGAAGGATGTCGCCTTCCGGATCATCCCCCCGACCGATGTCGATCTCGAAGAGATGATCCATGAGATCAAGGGTTATCCGCTTCTGGCCGGCGTGCGAGGTCAGCAGCCAAGAGACGTCGGCGTTCTGAAGGAGATCCTGCGGCGTGTTGCGCAACTGGCGGCAGACCACCCGGAGATTCAGGAGGTGGATATCAATCCGGTCATTGTTCATGAAAAGGGGGCGTCCGTCGTCGACGCCCGCGTCATTATCGCTTAAAGCGGAGGGAAAGGGAGGACTTCTAAATGGACTTTGAATGTATCATCTACGAGAAGAAGGAAGGGGTCGCCGTCATCACACTGAATCGTCCCCAGGTGCTCAACGCCATGAACAAACAGCTCTGGCTTGACATGGAGCGGGCACTTGCCGACGCGCGCGAAGACGAGAGCATCCGGGTTCTCATCATCACGGGAACAGGGCGCGCCTTCTCCACCGGGGCGGACCTCAAGGACTCCAAGGGACGGTCACTGAAGGCCTATCGGGACTACCTGGTCCATCTCCAGGAGATCTCGCGCCAGATCATCCGCTATCCCAAGCCGACGATTGCCGCCGTCAACGGCTTCGCCCTCGGAAGCGGCTACGAACTGGCGCTTGCCTGCGATATCCGCATCGCTGCGGAAGGGGCGAAGTTCGGTTCTCCGGAGGCGCGGGTTTCCTCTTCAGTCACGGGCGGCGCCATGCGACTCCTCCAGGACCTCGTAGGGTCCGGAAAGGCCCGGGAGCTGCTGTTCACCTGCGATTATATCGACGGGAAGGAGGCGGAGCGCATCGGCCTTGTCAACCGGGCCGTTTCCCCCGATGCGCTCATGGAGGAGGCGATGACAATGGCGAAGAAGATCGCCGCCAACTCACTCTTCTCCATCAACCTGATCAAGAAGGGGCTCAATATGGCCGCCGAAGCCAGCCTTGAGGCGCTTATGGATTATGAAATCGAGGCCTGCCTGGCGACCGTGTCGGCGCCGGAGCGGATCGATAAATTAGAGGAATTCGCGGACCGGAAAAAATGACCGGGAAAGGCTGCCGTCAGTTCCGGCGCCTTTCCCACGAATAAGACCGATGCAGCTAAACCCCGGGCGTTCCCATGATGCCTTTGAAAAATGGCTTCTCCGCGGCTCAAATTCTTTCATTCGCCGCTTGCGAACCAATTTTCACCGGTTATGCAAAGCTGTCACCATACCTTGGCTGCCTCTTCGGCCATGCCGTGTTCCTCGAGTTTCTGCTTCGTGGGAATGCCCTTGACGGGATCAATGCCCGTTAATTCGTAGAACCGCGCTTTCATCCCCTCGAAGTTCATCTCGATGCCTTCCGGTTCACCGTCCCTGGCCGGTTCCAGCATCCTCGGCGTCAGGCTGTCATCTTCCGCCGTGAGGCCATGACGATAATTGATGAGGCGCTTCAGGTAGAAGACCCGCCGTCCGGCCTTCATCATTTCCTCAATATCCCAGCCATAGCCCGCCACCGCGTTGAACAGGTTCAGCCAGTCCGGAATGGTCAGCGCGTCGGCAAAGGCGCACCAGCAGGCGCTGTTTTCAAGGGCCCCGAAGGTAATGGAAACAATGGCTGCTTCCGGTTTGTTCTCGTCGCTCCGGGGATCATTTCCCGTGATATAGTCAAATCCGATCTCCGGATAGTAGCGCGCACCCATCTCGACAAACAGCATGGGGTCTGCCACATGGCAGGCCCCCCGGGGGCTCATCGCATAGGTCAGGGCCATCCCGTGCCCGCCGCCCCGCGGGTCATGCATGGGCGCTTCCAGCCCCTTGCTGTGAACGGTGTATTCCGAACCCCTGCCGATTTTCTTTGCAGCGGCCACGCTGCCGTCGGCCAGAAGCTCTCCCAGTTTGCCTTCTCTTTTGGCAATCTTCGGCAGGACCACGTCGATCACGGTGGCCATATCGCCCCAGTTCAGGGCAATACCGTCCGTGTCGGCCAGCGTCAGGTCCCCTTTCTCGAAGGCTTCCATGGCCCAGGCGATGGTCCCTCCGGCGGAGATGGTGTCCATGCCCAGTTCATTGCAGACATGGCCCGCCTTGCAGGTAGCCGCCAGATCGATGGAGCCGATGAGGGTTCCGAAAGAGACGATGGTTTCATATTCCGGTCCCGGCCCTTCCGGCACGGCAAACGGTCCTTCCTTGACCTCCACAATGCGCTTGCAGGCGATGCCGCAGAACGCACAGGCGCTGCGTTTCGTAAGATAGGCCTCGGTCAGGGCGCTTCCCGCCAGGGCATCCGCCGCCTCCTCCCAGAGGTTGGACGTCCAGTTTTTCACGGGGACATCCCCGCTGAACACACCGCCCGTGAGGTTTGCCGCTGTCCCGTCCTCGTGTAAAACGGTCGCGGGCAACGCTTCGATGATCTTCTTGTTGAGATCCTTGCGGAACGCCTCATAGGCGGCTTTGTCGGCGAGTTCCATATCCTTCCCGGAAGCCTTGATGACAATGGCCTTGAGGTTCTTCGACCCCATGATGGCGCCGAAACCGGCCCGGCCCGTCGCATGATGGCCGTCATTGAGAATGATGGTATATTTGACCAGATTCTCCGCGGCCGGCCCGATGACCAGCGTGCGGTAGTCCTTGCCGTGTTTAAGCTTTAATGCCCTGGTGACTTCCCCTGTATCCTTCCCCCAGTACTCCCCCGCATCGAGCGTTTGAATGAGTGCCGTCATGGATCAGAAGATAGGAGGGTCTGGAGGCTTTGCCCGTAATGATCAGTCCGTCATAGCCCGCATAGCGGAGCTCCGGGGCAAAGAAGCCCCCGCAGGACGAATCGCCCCAGTGCCCGGTCAGCGGCGAGCAACCCGCCACGCTGTTACGGCTGGCGCCGGAGATCTTCAGGCCCGCAAAAGGTCCATTCATGAAGATCAGCATGGCCTCCGGTGCAAGCGGATCGATATCGAAGCGCCCCCGCTCCCAGAATATCTTTGCCGCCAGACCGCTGCCCCCGATATATTGTTTATAGTATTCTTCCGGCAACGTTTCGATATGGCTGGCGCCGCTCGTCAGGTTAACATTGACAACCTTCCCCGTATTCCCTTTCATACGTTACCTCCTGTGATCGGGGACAGAGGGGACAGATTTCAAATCTGTCCCCGTGCCCTTGCTTTACCCCATGTTGGTGCTCTGGCACTATTACGCCAGTTTGTCTCCCCAGCCCAGGTCCTTCAGGACCTGCTCATAGACGACCGCCACCTTTTTCAGCTTGGGCGCCAGCTTCAGCAGTCCCGTGGCGGAACCCTTGACCTTGATCTGCCCCCGGGTGATGGCCATCACGGGGTTGAGCTTGTTTGCCCAGGACAGATGGGCGTTGTCGGCCGACAGGCTCATGGTGAGATCGGGCTGCTCGGCCGGCTTGCCGGCCGAGACGATGCGTGCGCCGTTGCGGCAATCCACATGAAAGGAGCAATTGGGACCATCCTGGGTATAATCGAACCAGATGAGCTGATTGACCTTCTTCATGCCTTCGATAAGTTCCGGTCATCCTGTACGACCCTCTCCCACAGTGTCACAAAAGCCTTGACTGCTTCTGTCTCGTCTTTCCAGTACTTCATCGTTCTATCCTCCTTTTTGGTTATCTTGCTTTCAGATATAGATTATACACGTCGTCCTCTTCCAGGAGCGGGGATTGTAGGAAATCTGGGAATCCCCCATGGCGAGATCGATCAAGGGGCTGGAGGGCTTCACGGTCCTCGGGAACGCCGAAATCCTTCAGGGTCTGTGTCAGACCCACCGCTTTCTGCAGGTCCTTCACCGCCTGAACGGCGGCCCGGGCGGCTTGCTCGAGTCGTCAGTTTATCAACGTTAACCCCCATGGCGTCTGCGATCAGCACAAAGCGGTCCGGGGTTTCTTCCAGATTGTATTCCATCACATGGGGCAGCATGATGCTGTTGGCCAGGCCATGGGGAATCCCATAAAGGCCGCCGAGGGAGTGGGCCGTCGCATGGACGCCGCCGGTAAGTGTTGATAAAGGACATGCCGGCCATCGTGCTGGCGATCAGCAGGTGGCCCCTCGCGTCGACATTCTCCGGGTTTTTCATGACCTCGGGGAGATATTTGGTAATCAGCCGGATGGCGTGCAGCCCAATCCATCGGAAATGGGATTTGCGCTGATTTTGGTAATGGCCTCGATGGCGTGCGTCAGGGCGTCCATGGCCGTGAAGGCCGTGATCTTCGGGGGCAGCTTCACGCGTCAGTTCCGGATCCAGCATGGCGATGTCCGGATTGCAATAGGGATGGGCGAGGCCATCTTCTCCTTGGCTTTTTCGTCCAGAACGACCATGGCAAGGTCACTTCAGCGCCGGTTCCCGCTGTCGTGGGAAAAGCGATATGCGGCGGCAGAAGCTTGGCCCCCTCAAACAGTCCCGCCTGTTCCGCGAGCGGCATAAAATCTTCATGGCCGCCGCCGATCATGATATTGATGGCCTTGGCCGTATCCATGACGCTGCCGCCCCCCACGACGACCATGCAGTCGGCGCCGCATTTCCGGTAAAAGGCCGCCCCTTCGTTGATCAGGTCGATGCGGGCGTCCTGAACGATCTTGTCATAGACACCGACCAGCTCCAGGTTGGAAGCCTTGATCGCCTCGATGACCATGCTGGCCACGCCGGCCTGGACAAGGCCCTTGTCGGTGTAGAGGACCACCTTTGTGCCGCCGAGCTTTTCCATTTCAAAACCCAGTTCTTCCCGTAAACCGGCCTTGTACATGACTCTCGGCCGGTTTGACCACGTGAAGAACGGCTCAAACGAGATGTCCGGATACTTCATACTAACCCCCTTTCCTGCCTTGATAATTTTAAGAATCTTTTCCTATTCTAAATACATCCCCTTCTCCGTAGCGTTTTTTCTTATAGCCTGTCCGCATGCTAAAATCCAGTCGAAAAAAAATTCACCCCAGGATCGCCTTCAGGTCCTCTTCGGGCGTTGTAATGGGCTTGATGTTGAATTTCTCGACGAGCACCTGAAGCACGTTCGGTGTGATAAAGGCCGGAAGCGACGGTCCCAGACGGATATCCCGGATGCCCAGCGCAAGCAGGGTCAGCAGGATGGCCACGGCTTTCTGTTCATACCAGGATAATACCATCGACAGCGGCAGGTCGTTCACACCGACGCCGAAGGCCTCGGACAGGGCAACGGCAATCTGAATGGCCGAATAGGCGTCATTGCACTGACCGATGTCCAACAGCCTTGGAATGCCGTCGATATCTCCCAGATCCTGATCGAAGAAACGGAACTTGCCGCAGGCCAGCGTGAGCACGATGCAGTCCCTGGGGACCATTTCCACAAAGCGGCTGTAGTAATTGCGGCCGGGCTTGGCGCCGTCGCAGCCGGCAACAAGGAAAAAATGGCGGATCTGTCCGCTTTTCACGGCTTCGATCACTTGTCCGGCAACGCCCAGAACGGCATTTCGGGCAAAACCCGTCATGACCGTCCCGCCATTGGTGTCCTCGGCAAAACCCTCCAGGGAAAGCGCCTTATCGATGACGGGCGTAAAATCGTAGCCGTCGATATGGGGCACGCCGGGCCAGCCGACTGCGCCCGCCGTAAAGATCCGTTCCTGGTAGGCGACATGCGGCCTCCGGATGCAGTTGGTCGTCATGAGAATCGCACCGGGAAAAGCGCTGAACTCGCCGTGCTGATTCTGCCATGCCGTTCCATAATGGCCGTAGAAATGGGGATGCCGCTTGAGCTCAGGGTAACCGTGACAGGGCAGCATCTCGCCGTGCGTATAGACGGTGATACCCCTGCCGGCGGTCTGCTTGAGCAGTTCCGCCAGATCTTTGAGGTCGTGGCCGGATACGAGGATGGCCTTTCCCTTTTTCACACCCAGCGGAACGGCCGTCGGCACAGGATGGCCGTAAGTTCCCGTATTCCCGGCATCGAGCAGCTCCATAGCTTTCAGATTGACTTCTCCGCACTTGAGGACCAGTTCAATGGCTCTGTCGATGTTCATGGTCTTGTCTGCCAGGGCGGCCAGCCCCTCCTGAAGAAAGGCATAAACCTCCCGACTTTCCTGACCCAGGATCAAGGCGTGATCGGCGTAAGCGGCGACTCCTTTGAGTCCGAACAGCAGCGTGTGCTTGAGGGACAGGATATCGGCGTCAGCCGCCGGAATGGATTGGAGGCCCGCCTTCTCCCCCTGGGCGACCAGCCCTTCCAGATCAGTGGCCGGTTGAAACCGGAGGGCTTCGTGACGGACATCCATCGGATAGGCCGTGCCTGCGGTCTCTGCGATCAATTTGTCGCGCCAGGCGACCGCTTGCCCGATCATCGGCATAAAACGCTCCGGATCAAAATTGACATTGGTTAACGTTGAAAAAAGGGCCTTGCAGACAAAAACATTGGCGTCGCGCTGATCGATCCCCGCCCTGCGGGCCGCAACCGCTGCCATGGAAAGACCTTCGAGACCGTAGATCAACAGATCATGAAGCGCCGCCACTTCCGGTTTTTTGCCGCAAACGCCTGATTTATCACAGCCTGTTCCTTTTGCCGTCTGCTCACATTGATAACAAAACATCTTGATGCTCCTTCCTGAAATTCGTTGGGCCTCGCCGGAAATAAATCACCACCGCCGGTGAAAACGTTCTGCGAGGTCGTCATGGGTGGGCCGAACCCGTGCTCAACCCCTTTATTGAGGCCAGGATACCAGGCTTCAGAAAGATACGCCTTGATTTAAGTCAAGAAAACATCGGGATATCCAAAGAGAAGGGTCATGATGAACGGATTTGCGCGTCAATGAACCTCCCCCTACAGCAAGTTGGGGGAGGTATCCAAGGCAGCAAAGAACGAGGTAAGTTTTAGGGAATTTACCCTGATAAATTAAAGAAAACGTGACTCCGGAGGCGCATGATGATGATCGTGTCTTTCTCCTGTCTGCCTTTCTCTTTTCGATCTTTGTTGCCTGGCGTCGAGATCGTCGTTCATGACGGCGTCGATCCGGGGCCTCCTAATCCTTTTTGATCGTTCCCCTGAATGCCGCTTTGATCGCTTCGGCCCCGCCATCGATCGTCACAGCTCCCGTATTGATGACGATGTCGTAGTAGCCGGGATCAGCAACATCGGCGTTGAAATGTTTACGAACGAATGCCTTTTGGTCATTTTCTTTCTTTACCACGTATTGTTCCGCCTGCGCCTTTTCAATCTTCCGGTCTTCCATGACATGTTTGATACGGCACTCCAGGGGGGCAATGATCCGTACACGGAATGTTCCCGCCTGCGGCAGGATAAAATTGGCGCCTCTGCCGACAATGATGGCATTACCGTATCTCCCCACGGTCGCGATGACCTTGGTCAGATGTTGCAGGTACTCGTCCGGCCAGAGATGTCGGTCCCTGAAGAAGGTGTTGAGCAAGGTGTCCCGCAGGGTCACTTCCTTTTCATCGAGGGATTCGATGACTTTCCGGCTCATCCGGGCGCTTTCGGCAACATGCTGGATGATCTGGCCGCCTATGAGATCCATGGACAGGTCTCTTGAAAGTTTTCTGGCGATTTCGCTGCCGCCGCTGCCGGGTTCGCGAGAGATGGTGATGACCGGACCGCCCTTGACCTTCTCCATTTCCAGGCCGTAATCAAAAACATCCAGGCCATCCCCCTCCCCCTCCCCGATCCGCGTGCGCCATTTCTTCAACTGCTGATCAACCATCCGGTCCATCGTTGTCTTTTCGTCTTCCGCGCCGTTGACCGGAAGTTCCTTGATCGACAGGTCCCTTGTGTAATCGGGACAATTGACGTTGAGGAAAGAGTCTGTCGATATTCTGTATCTTTTCTGGCAGTCCCTTCGCCAGGCGCAGATGCCGCAGATTCGTCTGTCTATTGCCATGATCATACCCCCCTCTCTTATTGTACTAAGCCCCGAGAGCCGCGGCTGAACTCCGACCGGCTGACTTCATCAGGCTCTCGACTCCTTCAAAACTTCGAAACCGGCCACAATATCCAGCAGTTCTTCCGTGATGGTCATCTGACGCTGCCGGTGGAACTGGACGTGCAACTCCTCGAGGCGTTCTTCGATATTCTTCTCCGCGTTCTGCATGGCGGCCAGCCGGCTGGCGTTTTCACTGGCCAGGGAATTGGCAAAAGCCCGGTAAACGGAAACAAACAGGTATTCCCGGATCATGGACCGGAAGAGGCGCTCCCAGTCCATGTTAAACAGGGGCAGCGTCCGGGACTCCCACTTCTTTTTCTGCAGATCGGCCAGCCATATCTTATCCACGGGCAGCAGTTTGAGTGTCCGGGGACGGTAAATCGCACCGGAGAGATACTCGTTGTAAAAAAGAACCATGTTTTCCACGGAACGCTTGAACCGCCAGTCTTCGAGAAGCAGGGTGATATCCTGGACCATGGCCGTGATGCCCGCCGTCGAACCCGGCTGGGTCAGGATTTCGAAGACGTTCTCTCCCGTGTCGTTGAGGATATCGGCTGCCTTCATTCCAACGACGATGAAAAACCGGTCTTCTTTTTTGAATTCCGTCCTGTCCAGCTCTGCGACGGCATGCTGGGCAATAAGATTGTTGAACTGGCCGCAGAGCCCCTGGTCCGTGCCGAAGACAATCGCCCCCAGTTGCTTCTTGGCGCGCTGTCGCGCCGGTTCGGGGGCACCCCGACGGTCTTTCAGGACGATCTGCAGGCCCAGCTCGACAGTCCGGTTGTAATCGGCAAGGGATTCGACGGACCGCTGGTACTGGCGGATACTGACGGCGGCCAGGGCCTTCATGGTCTTCACGACGCCGAGGAGATCCTGAGCGCTCTTTATCGTTCGTTTCAGGGATTCAGGGGTTTGCACGGTGGGGCTCCTTCAGGAAACGGGCAGCCGTATCCCTGGCGATGCCGACAATCGTTTCCCGGTCCGCATCGTCAAGTTTATTTCCCCCGCTGATGCGGGAGCAGAAACCGCGCTGGTTCTCCGCCACGTTCTTGCGCAGCGATTCTTCGGCCGCCCGGATGTCTTCAATGGCGACGGCGTCGAAGTTTCCCGTGGTGACCGCCAGCAGGCCCGCAATCTGCTCCGCCACGGGGATCGGCTTGTACTGGGGCTGCTTGAGGATTTCCCGGACGCGCCAGCCGCGCTCGAGAACCTTCCGCGTCGCCTCATCGAGACGTGTGCCGAACCGCGAAAATGTCTCCAGCTCCTCGAACTGGGAGTGGGAGATCCGCAGATCCCCTGCCACGGCACGAAAGGCCGGGAGCTGGGCCTTGCCACCCACGCGCGAGACCGATTTTCCCACATCCACGGCGGGGAGAATGCCCTTCTGGTACAGGCGCGGAGAGAGATAGAGCTGCCCGTCCGTAATGGAGATCAGATTGGTCGGGATATATCCCGAAATATCCTGAGCCTCCGTTTCCACGATGGGCAGCGACGTCAAAGAGCCGCCGCCGTGCTCTTTGCGCATATGGGTCGAGCGCTCGAGCAGGCGGGAATGGATGTAGAAGATGTCTCCGGGGAAGGCCTCCCGTCCCGGCGGCCGCCGCAGCAGCAGCGAGAGTTCGCGGTAGGCGCGCGCGTGAGAGGTGAGATCGTCATAGATGATCAGGATGTCGCGCCCATCGGCCATGAAGTATTCGCCTATGGAGGTGGCGGCATAGGGAGCGATGAACTGCAGGCCCGGCGCATCGTCTCCCGTGGCGGCGACGACAATGACGTAATCCATGGCTTTGTACTGCTTGAGGTCGGCGATGACCTTGGCGACGTCTGAGGCTTTCTTGCCGATGGTGCAATAGATGCACAGGACGTCTTTGTCGGCCTGGTTGATGATGGCGTCCATGGCAATGGCCGTCTTGCCTGTCTGCCGGTCGCCGACGATGAGCTCCCGCTGGCCCCGGCCGATTGGGAACAGGGCGTCGATCACCTTGATGCCTGTCTGGAGCGGCGTCGTGACGGGATCTCTCGACATGACCGCCGGCGCCTCACGTTCGACGGGCAGGCGTTTCACGGTCCGGATTTCGCCGCGGTCATCGAGAGGAACGCCCAAGGCGTCCACGACGCGGCCGATGAGGCCTTCCCCGACGGGGACGTCAAGCACCCTGCCCGTGCGCCGCACTTCCGCGCCCGCCCGCAGGTCGCCCGTGGGCCCCAGCAGGATCACGCCGATTTCCTGGGGATCGATATTGAAGGTTAGTCCCTGGAGGTTTTGAGGAAAAAGAACCAGCTCGTCGGCCCGGATGCTGGGCAGCCCTTCGACCCGGACGATGCCGTATCCGACATAGGAAACGACTCCCACCTCGCGCTCCCGCAGTTCGGCCTCCTGCCGGGCCAGAACATCGTCGAGCGTCCGGAAGGTGCCGTCAAGCAACGCCTTCAATTCATTCTTTTCTGCCGCTTCACCCTTCATGATGGTCTCCTTCTTTCGCCTGCTTCCAATCCTGGGCCTCTCCGTACAGGGCCGAATAGAATCTTTCCTCGAGGCTGTCGAGATAGTCCTTGATGCTCCAGGCTATCTTGTGGCCGCCCGACCGCAACTCGCATCCGGACAGGATATCGTCCGACTTTTCGTAGGCGATCTCGACGACACCCGGAAAGAAACGGCGCAGAACGTCGTCGAGCCTGGCCTGCGTCGCCGGTAGAATCTCAAAGGCGCAGGAAATAACGATAACGCCGTTTTCGGCAGGCCCCTGAAATTTTTTCCGCTCCTGCTCGTCCAGGGCCTCGATGCGTTCCATGAGGACTTCCACGATCCGCTCATCGAGGTCGAGGCCGGCCAGATCTTTCAGGACGCGCCGGCTCACGGCGTAAACCTGATGGCCCGCCAGGCGTCGCAGCTCCTGGAGAAAGTTCGCCCGTTCGGACCGTAGGGCCTCCATCCACCGGGCCTTGAGAAAGTCCACCTCTTCACGGGCCTTTTCGAGGAGTTGTCCCTGATAGGCCTCCGCATCCTGGCGGCCCTTATTGAGCATCTGCTCATAACCCGCCTCGATATCCCGGAGCATTTTTGTGTGGCTCTCTGCGGCCGCCTCGGCCTTCTGCCGGGATTTTTCGGCCTCCATAAAGACCGCGCCGATCTTTGCCTCCCGGGCGTCCATCGCCCCGATGATCCGCCCGAAGAGAAACTTCTTCAGCAGGAACATGAGGATCAGGAAGTTGACGATCTGGGAGAAAAAGACAAACCAGTCGATATGCATGGAATCATCCTCCCGCTTTCTTGATGACGTAAGCCCAGAACGGATTGGCGAACACCAGAATCATGGAAATGACAAAGCAGTAGATGGCGATGGATTCCATCATGGCGAGGCCCACGAAAAGCGTTCTCGTCAATGAGTTGCGCTCGTCAGGTTGTTGCGCAATTGAACTTAAGGCGCCATGTATCGCCCGTCCCTGCCCGAGGGCCGGTCCGATAGAGCCTAAAGCCATACAGATACCCGCCGTAATAATCGATACCATTGCTACAATGCTCACGCTGTCCATAACTTGTTTTTTCCTCCCTTCATTGTTTGTTGGTTTCAGGTTGTTTTGTGCGCCTTGGGTTTATGTCCCGCACCTTCGTGTGATTGCGTGGCCGCTGCAATGTAAACCATTGTCAGTACCACGAAAATATAGGCCTGGAGGATCCCGATCAGAAGGCCCAATGCCTGCATAGCGACAGGAAAAAGCAGGGGCGTCACCGAAAGCAGGATGGCGATCACCTTTTCATGACTCATCATGTTTCCAAAAAGCCGGACGGCCAGGGAGAGTGTCCTGGATATTTCGCCCATGACATGAAAAGGGAAAAAGATAAAGTTCGGGCGAAAATATTCCTTGAGATATTCGATAAGACCCTGTTTCGTAATGCCGAAAATCGGGACAGCGAAGAACACCACGATGGCCAGTGCCGACGTTGTTGTGAGGGACGAGGTCGGCGCGACGTAACCAGGAATGAAGGTCAGCAGGTTCGACAGAAGGATGAACAGAAACAGGGTACCGATAAAGGGAAAATAGGAATCCCCTCCCTCACCGACAATTTCCTTGATCTCCGAACGAAGTGTGCTGACAATGACCTCCATGAGGTTCTGCCAGCGGGACATTTTGCGGTCCGACGACAGATTCCGCGTGATCGCCAGGGAACCGATGACCAGGATCGCCATGATGATCCATGTGTACACGAGTGTGGCGCTGATGGTGACAAAATGCCACGCGAAGAAAATGACCTGATCCGGACTGATCTGATGGACGGCTACGACTTCCATGAGCATGCTCCTGTAGGCCGGGTCACCCGACCCGGCGACATTGGGATCCTGCCGAGGCTGCGGACCAGAACCGCCTTGACGATGAAAAATCCTGCAACGGCAGCGGCCATACGTTCCCATTGCCCGTCTGTCAGGATAAAAAACCCGCCTAAGGCAAAAATGGTCCGTGCTGCAAAGCTGGCGATCATGAGCCAATGCGGGTTCCTTGCCTCCGGGAGCCTGCGCACCGTCTCCCAGAGGCCGGAAAAATAGACCCAGCCGATCAGGCCACCGAGTGCGAAGGGAAATATAAGTGCGGATAAAGAAAACATGCGCCGATCCTTTCACGCCATTGTCGAAACAACTGCAGGCTAAGCTTCCCCCTGCGACTGTGAATTATCATCCCCGTCTTTGATAATGTCTTCCCTGGCCTTCCTGACCCAGTACCAGGCGTTGATGGATCCCAGTGCAACCCCCAGGATCAAGAGCATCAGCGTCCAGGAAAAACGGCTGGGCCAGGTCCGGTCAGTCCAGATCCCGATGGCTATCCCGATGAGGGTGGGGATGGCCACGGACCATCCCACGACGCCGATCATGCCGAGACCGAACCAGACCGTTTCGTCTTTGCGAGCCTTCCCCTTGATGCGCCTCGACTCCTTCGCCCCGATTTTCCGGGTGAATTCTTTTTCCTGCTTCAGGCGCCTTTCCTTCGGTGTCATTTGTTCGTCACTCATGATGACCTCTCAACAAAACGCTCAACAATCGAACGCCGTTATACATGTCTGATCTCCATGAAGCGGCGCAGGAGATCCAGTTCGAGCCTGGCCACGGCTGTCCGGGCCTTCTTCTCACGTTCGTCGATTTCCATGAACTGGGCAATGACAACTTCCTTCAAATGACCCAGTTCGGGGCTTCGATAGGCGTTTCGCGTCGAGACAAGAACATCGGACCCTTTTTTGACCAGCGTGCCGATATCGATGGCCAAATAGGCGTCTTCGCCTCCGGCCGTGCTGTAAGAGAAAACGCCGGGAACGAGGGCAGCCGTGAAATCGATATGCTGGGGCAACAGACAGAACAGGCCGTTTTCCGCTTCAGCGACGACCTTGGTCACCTCTTCGCTCAGAAAGATCTCGGCGGGAAGCAGGATTTTCAGCTTCATCTCAGGCCCTCACCGCTTCATCAACCGCACCGATCATATACAGGGAGCTTTCGGGATAATCGGCAAACTCGTCGTTCAGTATCCGTTCACAGCCGTCCAGGGCGTCCTGGAGGGCCACCATCTTGCCTGCTTTGCCGATGAACTGCTCCGTCACGTGGAACGGCTGCGTGAAAAAGCGTTCCAGACGACGGGCACGGTAAACGGTCCGTTGATCCTCACGGGAAAGCTCATTGATACCCAGCATGGCGATGATGTCTTTGAGTTCTTCGTACAGGCTCAGATTCCTTCGAATATCCTGCGCGATCCGGTAATGGCGTTCCCCGGCGATGTTCGGCATGAGCATCTTGGAGCCCGATTGCAGCAGGTCGATGGCCGGATAAAAACCTTCGCTGGCCCGCTTCCGGGACAGAACGATGGACGCCGTCAGGTGACCGAACGTGTGGGATGCCGAAGGGTCCGTGAAATCGTCGGCAGGCACGTAAACGGCCTGAATCGACGTGATGGCCCCCGTGGTCGTGTTGCAGATGCGCTCCTCCAGCGCCGCCAGGTCGGAGGCCAGCGTAGGCTGATAACCGAGGCGCGAGGGAAGGAGGCCCATGAGCCCCGAAACCTCCTGCCCGGCCTGGATGAAGCGGAAGATGTTGTCAATGAGGAGCAGGACGTCCTGACGTTCGTCGTCGCGAAAGTATTCGGCCATCGTGAGACCCGTGTGACCGACGCGGAAACGGGCCCCGGGCGGCTCATTCATCTGTCCGAAGACCATGACGGTATTGGGGAGAACGCCTGCCTCCTTCATTTCGCGATAGAGTTCCTCGCCCTCGCGGCACCGCTCGCCGACGCCGCAGAAGATGCTGATGCCGTGGTGGTGGCCCACCATGTTGTGGATCATCTCCGTGAGCAGGACCGTCTTGCCGACGCCGGCGCCTCCGAAAAGTCCGGCCTTTCCGCCGCGCTCCAGGGGACACAGGACATCCACGGACTTGATGCCCGTATGGAAGATCTCGGAAACGGTCGACTGCTGGGTGATGGGAACTCTCACCCCCTGGATGGGCCGGGTTTCGCTTCCCTTCAATGCTTCGAGATTGTCGATGGTCTCTCCGAAGACGTTAAAGACCCGCCCCAGAAGCTCTTTACCCACCGGAATCATAAACGGTCCGCCGGTATCGGTTATGGCCGACCCCCGGGCCAGCCCCTGGGTCGGCATCAGGGAGATCCCCCTGACCGTTTCAGCGTTGATCTGAACCATGACTTCGACACGCGTCCGGCCGTCGTCTCCGGCAAGCAGGACGTTTCCGATGTCCGGCAGTCGGCCCGGTCCAAACCGAGCGTCAATGACGCTGCCGCGCACGGATATCACGGTTCCCTGATTTTGCTGATTTTCCATGCTCATCTCCTCAATTATCGCCAGATTTATGTTGTCAGTGTCCTGAACATATCTTCCACTTTTTTCAGGCCATCCATGAGCCGGGCAACGACGTAGCCGGTCAAAACAAACATGGAGGCGCGAATAATATCATCGGCGAAGGGCACTCCCCTCAGGAAAAGGGCGTGACTCGTGATAATCAGAATGCCGAGAAACAATGCCACCAGGATGCCCTTTTTCCGCCACCAGATCGCAGCCAGAATGATGGGGATATAGAAGAGGTGGGTAAAAATCACACCCACGCCCAGTGTTGCATGGTAATAATAGGTCAGAAGGCAGGCGACGAGGAGAAAGGCGCCCATCAGTCCGGTCTTGAAGACGCCCTGCTTACCGCCGGCCGGATCTTCCATTCTCAGGGTCTTGATCACACCTAACTTTCTATCAACGTCCTGGCTGATCAATTCCTGGTATTTTTCCGTGATCTGATACATCGCGTAATCGAACATCAGGATCGTCCGGTTCAGGCCTTCCGCCATCTGGTGCAAATCAACGGTTGTAACGTAGGCCGTCTGGAACTCCGCGTAAAGCCACAGATGCCGCCGCATCAGGATCAGCCCATAGATGGCCTCCTGCAGGGGGATTTTTCCCCGGTAGCGCTCTTCGGCGTACCTGGCAAAAAAACCCTTGGCCGTGTCAAAGGGGTTATCGGTGAAAAACATCTGCCGGAAATGGGTGTAAAAAAAGATGGCCTGAGGGATCACCTTCTCTTCGGTAAGACCGTGATACGATGGGGTCCTGTGATTCTTCCGCACATCGGCCGCCCAACGCCGGGCCATTTCCTCGCTCTTGGTTTCGATAATATCAATCAGTCTTGTGGCATAGGCTTTCATCATTTCATCCTCTTTCCCAATGCTCTCATGACAGCCGCTCCGATAACAAGTTCCGATCCATTCTGCTCCCGCTGAACGCTATGTGTTTGGCGCCTCAAACCATTCCAGCTTCATCAGTTCCCGATACTTCCGCGTGATGGCGTACATGGCGTAATCAAACATCAGGATGGTTCGGCTCAGGCTCTCCACGGCCTGCCGGTGTTCGACCGCCGTGATGAAGATGGCCTGGAACTCCGCATAAAGCCAGATATGCCGCCGCATCAGGATCAGCGCATAAACGGCCTCATGTAGCGGTATCCCTTCCCGGTATCGCTCCTCGGCGTAATGCTCAAAATATTTTTCCGCCTGCCTGTACGGCGCATCGTGAACAAACATCTCTCTGAAATGATGATAAAATTCTGTGGCCTGAAGGAGAATCCTTTCGGCGGCGGCGCCGTGATAGGATTTCGTTTTTTCGTTTGTCTTCACATCTTTTGCCCATTGCTTCGCAATTTTTTCGGCGCTGCTCTCCGTCAGGTCAATCAACTTTGTCGCATAGGCTTTCATGGGGACGCTTCTTTGCTTTTATTGATCAGGAACAGCAATGGTCATGCCACAATGGAGCATCCGCAGTGTCTTTGTAAATAGCTGTCTTTATTGATGTTTAATAGATTGATCGGGCGGGTTGACGATCCGGGCAACGAAGCAAGCGTCATGCAGAACGCACGACCGGCAGCGATGCGGACAGAATAAATTGATAGATGATTATTTAATACAAATACTTACAGGTAGCGACCTTTATGTCACCCCTTCATGACACAAAGGTCGCAGTCCCCTTTCAATCTACGCCCTCGCATACTTCATCACACAGAAAGCTGTTGGACCGCCTTAAGGTATTCGGCCAGCAAGGGCTTGCTCACGACGAAGATATGGCCGATGTTCTTCTCGATGGTCCGGTTCAGCCCCCCACGGGTCATCCGGATATTCCCGTCTTGCGTCTGCCCCCACAACTGACTGGCGACGCAGGAGCCGGGAGGGGCGATGGGATCCCGAGACCCCCGGTAATCGAAAATCTGAACTTCGCCCCTTCTCAGGGCGTCCATATCTACAGGTTTACCGTCCAACTTCGGGATGGTGGAAGGAAGACAGAATTTCCCCTCAACGATGGGATTGGTGAGAAACAACTGGATCCACTCCCTGTGGGCCCTTGCCGGAAATTTTGTCCCATGGGTCAACCAGTAAAGAAAAGGCGCCGCATCCTCGATCGCATTGTCATAGATGGCCCTTCCGTAAAAACCGGTCATGACGGTATAATGCACCCCCGGCTGAATCTCGTTCATGCCGAACTCGATCATCTGGGGCGGCACATTAACGCTTCCGAAAAGCTCAGACATGAGATGCGTATCGTAATACTGGCGTATAAATGACCTCATGGGGCCGTGGCCGCTATCCCCATCGTCGAAACGTACAGGCGCCGCCATCAAGGCGATCTTCTTGATGTCCATTTCTTTGCCTGCCGCGAGACGCTCTTGAGCCCGTCGCGCCAGATAGGCCGTGATCAAGGTGCCCCCCATGCAGTAACCCATGGCATGGATCTCCGCCCGGGGATGCTTTTTCTTGATGATTTTCAGGTTGTTATCGTGCACCGTCTTGGCATAGAAGCCGAATCCGAGGTCCGTATCGTCAGGCCCCGGAACGCCGAAATCGACCAGATAAATCTCGTACCCCTCCTTGAGCATGCCTTCCACCACGGACTTCCCCTCTGCCAGATCGAACAATTCCGGTTTGTTGATCAGGGGGGTGGAGATATAGAGAACTTTGCCGTTCGGCTTGATCCCCTTGGGACGAACATAATGACGGAGACTGACATGGGCGATCTTCGATCCTTCAACGATCTCATAAGGGGAGCATCCGATCTTGCCCTGGGTGGCTCTTTCGGAATATTCCTTGAGGTCGAAGGCATTGTGCTTATGAAGCGTCTCGAAGCGTAACCGGTTTTCCACCAGGTACTCCTCGATGGTCATTGCATCCGATTCGTCCTTGTTCTTTCTCATGTAAGGCAAATCCTTGTCGTCGAGGGGCGTTTCCGTGATCACCACGAGCAGACACTTCAGAAGTTCCTTCATGGCCCTCAGTCGCGTCAATCCCATTGAATTATAGGCCGCTTCCATCTGGGCAAACTCGTGAACATATTCTTTGAGCATCGCATGCCCTTCCGGCGTGGTGGAGATGCGACGAGCCTTATCGCGATCAAAATGGCCGTCCTGCATGAAGTAATCGCAGAGAAAATAAATGAGACGAGAATAATTCTTGTAGATCCAGCCGTTCAGGTCCCGATAGAGATCCGGATCTCTTCCTGAGCGCACCGACAGCCGGGCGTGAGCCTTCATGGGATCGAGGACGAGGGCCGTCAGGAAAGTGTTCTGCAGGCTGGCAAAAATGGCCAACGGACCGAACAGGTTATAGTTTTCGCTCACGGAAGCCAACGTCTGCTGATACTGGAAAAGCGCTTTGGCCTGTGCGCCGGCCATCATGCTCTTCCAGGGCAATGCCGTTTTAAGTCCTTCACGGTTGTCGGCAGGGGTCGCTCCCATCGGGATCAGCAATGCACTTGGCGATATTCTCTCTCCCTTTTCCATTGTTCCCTCCTGTGGATGATTTTGTCTCCCTGTTGCTGTGTGAAAGTATCAGATTTATATTAAAAATCAAGGAATTCTTGTGGAAACCCGCTGTCATGCCAGCCTCTGCCAAATTTATGGCCGCCTCTTCATTATTTCATGTTCATTGTTTCATTATTTCATTGACACACCCGCCTGTTATGATTATACTCCCGCCGTCAAAATGCAGTGTCTTCTCCATCCAAGCAGGAAAAGTTAGATTCCCCTTCCCCGGCAGGAGGAAATAAGAAGGAAGTGTCAGGTTCCTTCCAGACCGATCCTCTCGCGGTTGGCGGTTCGTTATGTCATCGATCAGGGTATGATGAATATAAGAATCCTTCTTGCAGCGCTGAAATCAAAACAGGAAATTGTCCGTCTGTTTCTTAACGTCATGACGGGCAGTCCATCCGTCCTCAATTTCAAAAAAGCTTCCTCATTCGGTTATGAACGGGATGTGCGCGCCGCGCATTTCCATAAGATCGGGCGTGAAGAGTTTCCATCATCATTTGTACGAAAAAATCACAAAGGAGGAGGGTTATGAACGTAAAGGATTGTATTGCCGTTGTTACAGGGGGCGCATCTGGATTGGGAGAGGCGACGGTGCGCAATTTTGTCAGCCAGGGGGCGCGTGCGACCATTCTGGACATTCAGGTGGACAGGGGGGAAGCATTGGTCAAGGAGCTGGGGTCTAACGTGGTCTTTGCCAATGCAGACGTCATAAAAGAAGAAGACGTGCAGGCCGCGATCGCCAAGACCATCGCAGCTTTCGGCGGGATCAATGTTGTGGTCAATTGCGCCGGTGTTGCAGATCCGGGCAAAGTCCTCGGCAAAAAAGGCCCCATGACGCTCGATTTCTACAAGAGAGTTGTTGGTATCAATTTGATCGGCACCTACAACGTCATCAGACTGGCCGTTGAGAAGATGAACGGGAACACCCCGAACGAAGAAGGCGAGAGGGGCGTCATCATCAATACGGCGTCTGTCGCCGCTTTTGACGGCCAGATCGGCCAGCCCGCTTATGCATCGTCCAAGGCGGGTGTCGTCGGCCTGACCCTGCCGGTTGCCAGGGAGTGCGCAAGTTATGGTATCCGGGTGATGTGCATCGCCCCCGGCATCTTTGACACACCCATGATGGCCGGCTTGCCGGAAGACGCAAAGGCCGCCCTCGGCAAGATGGTTCCGTTTCCGCCACGACTCGGGAGACCGCCGGAATATGCGCGGCTGGTCCAGCACATCATCGAGAATCCCATGCTCAACGGGGAGGTCATCCGGCTGGACGGCTCTATCCGGATGGCGGCAAAATAAATACGGAAAGGTTTGAAGGCCTGACTGCGCATGGCTTATGCAACAGAGCGGGCAGGCATCATGTGCACGTCATTTCACTCAATATGGATAGAAGGAGGAAAACATGAGGAGAGTTGCTATTATCGGCGGAGGCCACACGGATTTTGTGTTCAACTCGCCAAAATCGGGGATGGAACTGCTCGCGGAAGCGTCCATGGACGCCATCACCCAGTCAAACCTGAAGCCCAAGGACATCCAGGCCATTTATTGCGGCAATGTTTTAGGCGACTTTTCCGAGGGGCAGGGCATGATCCAGTCCTATCTTGCCGATGACATCGGTTGCTTCAACGTCCCGGCCAGCCGGTTTGAAGGCGCCTGCGCCTCGGCGACGATGGCCATCCGGGATGCCTACATGTGGGTCGCATCGGGCTATTACGACATCGTACTGGCCTGCGGTACGGAAAAGGCGACGGCCATGGGAACGGCGCTGGCGACACGCACATTTGCCATGTTCAGTGACGGACGCTATGAATACCCGTGCGGCATCAGCTTTCCCGGTATTTTTGCCATGCTGACGCACCTGTATTCGAGCAGATACAATATCCCGTTAAAGAAACTCAAAGAGATCCTGGCGCTGGTATCGGTTCAGTCCCACATCTACGGTGCGAAGAACCCGCACGCACAGTTCAAGAAAGAAATAACCGTCGAGCAGGTACTGAGGGGATTTATGGTTTCATCGCCGCTGCAGCTGCTGGACTGCTGCCCCTTCTCCGACGGAGCGGCGGCCCTGGTTCTGGCCTCCGAGGACGTTGCAAAGAAACTCACGAACAAACCGGTCTATTTTGCCGGCGTGGGTCAGGCCTCTTCAGGAAAGCTGAGCGCACAGTACAAGTACCTTCCCAGACTGCGGGCCAGGGAAGTGGCGGTGAAACAGTCCTACGACATGTCCGGTCTGGGACCGAAAGACATCGATGTGTGCGAACTGCACGATTGCTTCAGCATCGCCAGCCTGATTGCGGCGGAAAGCCTCGGCTTTGCGGAATTCGGAAAGTCCGGCGAGCTCTGGGAGAAGGGCGAGACGAAAATCGGGGGCAAAATACCCATCAACATTTCCGGCGGACTGAAATCCAAGGGGCACCCCATCGGCGCCACGGGCGCGTCCCAGGTCCATGACATTGTACGCCAGTTGAGAGGAGAACTCGTCGACGAGGGCAGACAGGTGGAGGGCGCCAAGATAGGCATGGTGGACACACTGGGCGGAGACGGCGTCATTGTTAACCTGATTCTGAAGGTCGATTGATCACGCATAAGGAGGCAAATAAGATGGCAACTGCAATGGAATACAAGCTAACGCATAAAGCATATTTTGATGCACTCAAGAAAAACAGGCTGCTGGGACTCAAATGCAAGGGTTGTGCGACGATCACCTGCCCGCCCAAGATGACCTGCCAGGAATGCACAGGAACGGATCTGGAAGTCGCCGAATTGAGCGGCAAGGGGAAGATTGTCACCTTTACGACATCCAATGTGGCGCCTCTGGGCCGTGAGGTCGAAGCCCCCTATACGATCGTGTTGGTTGAACTCGAGGAAGGTCCCTGGATCATGGGCAATCTGATCGACATCGATCCCTCGAAGGTCGGCATGGAACTGATGGGACGCAAGGTCAAGCTCGGTTTCAAAGTATTCCCCGGAGACTTGTACTCTGCCGGCGAAGGTGTCCGGCCGCTGTTCAGTTTCGCCGATGATAAACATTAATCTTCGATTTGAGTTACGTCGCTCTGCCATGGTGGAAAGCAAGATTGTTTTCCCCCCGGCAGATCCGACCAACGCGCACGTTTTTCATACTTTCTTAACATGAGGAGACAAATGGTATGAGCGAAGAAAAAAAGAAAAAGAAAGCCATGAACCGGCTCAAAACGATGTATGCCCTGAGGGCGAACATCGACCAGAACTACGAGCGCAGTGTCGAGGCGGTCAAGGCGGGCAAGCCCGCCGCCTGGAGCATGGTCAACTGGTGGGAGTCGGATCCGATCCTCAAGGCCATGGATATCGAGATCATTTACCCGGAAAACTACGGCGCCGTCAGCGCGGCCATGGGAAGGGCCCAGAAGTACCTCGACCGCGCCGACGCGGAAGGATTCCCGACCCACATGTGCGGCTATGCCCGCAACGGCATCGGGTATGCGGCAGAGATGAAGGAACTGGGCCACATTCCCTCCGACGCGCCCATGGGCGGAATGGCCAAGCCCATTCTGCTTTTGGCGTCGGGCGCCCTGTGTGACGCCCGGATCAAGTGGTTCCAGTCACTCGGGCGTTATCTGGACGCCCCGGTCTGGGCCGTCGAGCTGCCCCATCCCGGCGTGGAAGAAAGCCAGATGCCGGGAGTTCGCGAAAAATCGATCCAATTCATGGTAAAGGAATTGAAGGAACTGATTATTTTCATTGAGCGCCTCACGGGCCGCAAGATGGATTGGGCCAAGCTTGAAGAGATAGCGGACGACCTCATCGAAATCAACCGCATCTGGTACGACATCAATGAGTTCCGCAAGGTGAGGCCCTGCCCCATGCACTCCCGGGACTTCTGGAGTTGCATGAACGCCTCCCTGTATCCTGCAGGAGACACAAAGGAATCGCTGAAGCTTTACAGGGATATGTACGACGAAGTCAAGGAAAGGGCCGAAAACAAGATCGGCGCCGTGGAAAACGAAAAATACCGGATGGTATTCGGTGAACTCCCCCCATGGCACGCGTTGAAGATCTTCGATGAACTGGCGGAAAGAGGCTGGAACTTCGTCGTCGAGAGCTGGGCCTACCATCCTCCCAAGCCGATCGATTACAGCAAGATCAGCGATCCGCTGGAGCGCATTGCCACGCAGACCTATCAATGGATGACGGGTTATTTCGCCGACGCCCTCAAGGAGAAGGAATACATGGGTTACTTTGCCTATCCGTACCTTGAGTGGGCCAGGACCTTCCAATGTGACGGGGGACTGTTTCATCCGCTTCTGACCTGCCGAACGGCAACCAATCACCTGATCCTGGCGCAGGACCGGCTGTTGAACAAGCTGAATGTGCCTTCACTGATTGCAGAAGGGGACATCGTCGACCTCAAACTGTTCGACTACGCCGATACGATGCGCAAGGCCGCCGTGCTTGAGGAGATGATGGACCATTACAAGAAGGTCCGGCAGGAGAAGGGGCTTGAATGGTAGTAACAGGCAGACAACATTGACGGCTTCAAAAAAATCCGGATGCTGCGTTGCGCTGCCTTCTACGTCACTGCGACGTACGTGCAAAGCGCCTCAGGGGACAGGTTTAAACCTGTCCCCTTGCGCCTTGCCTGCGGAACTTTTTACAAAGCTGTCGTTGCCGGCACATTTTTCGACTTTTTTACGAGTTCGTCAACATTCAGCAATAAGGAGAATTCACCGATGACAACACAAAATAACAAAGGGCTTGCCCGGGCCAAGGAGCTCTATCAGGACCGGTCTAAACGGGCGAAAGAACTCAAGGCAGAAGGAAAGAAGGTCATGGGCTATTTCTGCCTCTACCCCGTTCTGGAACTATTCACGGCGTTTGACATCGTCCCATACAGGATACTGGGAGACATGGGGGAACCGATCACCAAGGCGGACTCCTGCCTGCCGACCATCGTTTGTCCTTTCATCCGCAGCGCGCTCGATCTCGGGCTGAAAGGCAGATACGACTTCTTCGACGGCGTCGTGATGTGCCACAGCTGCGAGGTGGGCGAGAAGGCGGCCCACATCTGGCGCATCTATATGAATCCGTCCTTCTATCACTTCCTGGACACACCCCACACGGTGCATAAGAACGCCCAGGACCTGTTCAAGGAGCAAATCCTGGATTTTCAAAAATCACTGGAGAAATTTACAGGGAAAGAGGTTTCCAAAGAAAAAATCAAGGAGGCGGTTAAAATCTGCAACGAACAGCGCACACTGGTGAGGGAGCTTTATGACATGAGAAAATCCGACCCGCCACTCATTTCAGGAGCCGAGATCATCGAGATCATGGTGGCTTTGATGAGTATTCCCGTTGTGGAAGGGAATGCCTTGCTGAAAGAAGTTATCAGTGACGTCAAGGGACGCACGGATGGCCCGAAGAAGAAAGCACACCGCGTGCTGCTTTGGGGGACGGTGATCGACAACACGGCCCTGATCGATATGATCGAAAACGTCGGGGCCAATGTCGTCATGGATGACACCTGCGTGGGCAGCCGGGCCTACTTCCCCCTTGTCGAGGTTACGGAAGATCCCCTCGACGGCATTGCCAAGCGCTACCTCGTCGATATAAAGTGCCCGCGCACCTTCCACGAAGCCGCCTACGGAAGCACAAAGAAGGATTACATCGAGGACGTGGCGTACCGTTTCAGCTACCTGAAGGACTATGCCAAAGAATGGAACGCCGACGGCGTGATCCTGCAGTCGGTCAGATATTGCGACATTCACGGCTACGACACGCCCGGGCTTCAGGACTACCTCAATCATATCGGCCTGCCGAACATCTACATCGAGCATGATTACAGCGAAGGAGCCCTGGCGCCACTGCGAACAAGGGTTCAGGGGTTCCTTGAATTGATCGGTTGATGGTAAAGCCCCGCCTGCCCGGCGGGGCTTTACCAAATTGACATGACACTAAAACACTAATGCGCACCGCTGCGGCATAGGTTTTTTGGGAGTCATTGAGACCTTTGAAAAATAGCTTCGCCGCGGTTCAAAATTTTTTTCGCATGAAATATGGATTCGGGAGGACGGCGTCATCTTTTTTGCAGGCATTGATTTAGGATCAACGATGACCAAGGCGGTCATTGTCAACTCAGACGGTGAAACTCTCTCTGCCCTGATGGGGCCGACAGGCGCCGAACACCGTCGCCTCGCCAACAGGGTCATGACGGATGCGCTTACGCAGGCCGATCTGACATTCGACGAGATATCCTACGTGGTCGCAACGGGTTACGGCAGAATCAATGTTCCCTTTGCGGACCGTCAGATTACTGAATTGACCTGTCACGCCAAGGGGATCGCAAGCCTCTTCCCGGGCGTCCGCACGGCCATCGATATCGGGGGGCAGGACGCCAAAGGACTCAAGATCAAGAACGACAAGCTCGTTGACTTTGTCATGAACGACCGGTGCGCCGCAGGAACAGGGCGGTTTCTGGACGTTCTTGTCGGCACGCTCGGCCTCAAGATCGACGAACTGGGAGAGATTTCCCTCAAGGCCACGCAAAAGCTCCCGATCAGCAGCGTCTGCACGGTTTTTGCCCAGATGGAGATTATGGCCTGTCTTTCCCAGGGAACGCCGCTGCCCGATATCGTGGCCGGACTCCATGACGCCATCGCCAACCGTGTCGTGAAAATGGTTAAAAAGCTCAAGATAGAACCTGACGTCGTCTTTACCGGAGGCGTGGCAAAAAATATCGGCGTGGTCAATGCGCTGCAGGACTGTCTGGGATTCAAGGTTTCCGTTCCCGCAGAGCCGCTGCTGACCGGCGCGCTCGGTGCGGCCCTTATGGGCAGGGAGCTCACGCTCAAAGCCATCGCAGAAGGGAAACCGATCCATGAGAAGGAACGTCGCCTGGCAGAATCGACCTTTTTTCATACGGAGAAACATTGAAGATGGCGCTGATTATGGGTATGGATATTGGTTCGGGAACCAGCAAGAGCGTGATCGTCAGGGACGGGAAGCCCATCGCTTACCATCTGCTGCCTTCCGGCGTTGATTACAGGGCTGTCGCACAGCAGCTCAGAAAAGAAAGCCTGGCCAAAACGGGCCTTTCTGCGGCGGATATCGCCGACACAATGGCCACCGGTCAAGGCGCAGAAAATGTTCCTTTCAGCGGGCACCAGGCGTCCGATATTCTCTGCTGCGCCAGGGGCATTACGAGCATCTTACCGTCGGTTCGCACCATCATCGACGTACAGCGCACCTTCACGCAGGTGATCCGCCTCAACGCGACGGGACATGTCATCAATTTCGTCATCAATGAAAAGTGCGCCACCGGCAGCGGTTGCTTTCTCGATATCATCTCACATGTCCTGCAGATCGACCTTAAAGATGCGGGTCCCCTATCCCTCGGATCGGACAACCCCGTTGTTTTTACAACCGGATGCGCCGTGTTCGGGGAATCGGAGGCGATTTCAAGAGTCTCTGAGGGCGCTTCGAGAGAAGACATTCTGGCCGGCGTCCATGCGGCGCTGGCCAGCAAAATATCCACCCTCATTGACCGGGTGGGCCTGGAGATGGACTGTGCCATGAGCGGCGGCGGCGCCCTCAATGTGGGACTGGTCAAAAGTGTAGAAAAAAAACTGGGATTCAAACTGCTGGTGCCGGAACAACCACAGTTCATCAATGCCATCGGCGCCGCTCTGATGGCTGAAAGCGAAGCTTAATGTTTATCAAATGGTGAAAAAACGGGCGGTTCCCTGCCGGAGCCGGGAAGCACGAAAATAACTTAAACATACAGGAGGAGGTAGGACCATGGCAGAACAGATAACGATTCTGGACAAGTACGGCGTGGATGTGGGCTTCAAACTGACCTATGAAAGGGTCATCACGGCGGAGGATATTGACCTTTTTGCAAAAGTTTCCGGGGACTTCAATCCCGTCCACATGAACGACGATTATGCGAAGAAGACCTTTTTCAAGGGGCGCATCGCGCACGGGGCGCTCTCGCAGGCGTTCCTGTCGGCAACAATGGCCAAGCTCCCCGGTCTGGTCATCTTCATGTCCCAAACGCTCAGATTCATGAACCCGGTGAGAATCGGGGACACCGTCACGGCCATCGCCGAGGTCACATCGGTGCGCAAGGACAAGGGGATTGTGAATATGAAAAATACCTGCGTCAATCAGAAAGGCGAGACGGTTGTCGAAGGGGAGGCTGCCTGCCGGATTTTCGAGAAACCCGCATAATAGACAGCTAATTGTTAAAAGGGGGCTGCGGCAAGGTTTTGCCGCAGCCCCCTTTTTTATATCGCTTTATTTTTTGGCAGCGACGGCCGCTTTGATGCATGCAACGATTTCTTCCTTCGTCGCCGACAGGAATGTGCCGTCGAATCCGATCTTCTTCAGTTTGGGGATATACAGCGGCGGGAAAATGCCGCCGATGAGAAAGGATGTCCGTTTTTTGATGCCCCTCTTCTGGGCGGCTTTCATCAGCTCCTTGCTCAGGGCCAGCTCGCCTCCGCAATAGGTGCTGATTCCGATAACATCCACGTATTCCTGAACGGCCGTTTCGATGACCTGCTCCGGCAGGGCATTGCCCATCAGGATGACTTCCATTCCCGCATCCCTAAGCATACCGGCCACGGTAATGATTCCTCTCGAATGCGTCTCCAACGGAAACTGGGCCAATAGCACTTTTATTTTTCCATTAGTTGCCATAGCGTTCTAACCTCCTTGATCATCATAATCAATGTTTTAAGCAAAGATGGGCGTTTTCCACAGACCGAAAGCCTTAACAAAGGCCCGGCGCATCTCTCCGACCGTCACATCAGCCCTGGCGCACTCGACACAGGCCGCCATGACGTTGCCTCCCTTCTTGCAGGCATCAATCAGGGCATTGATCGTATTGTCCGCCTTCTCGTTGTTTCTCTTCGATCTTATCCGGGCCAGCTTGTCCGCCATCGCCTTGGCAAGGGCAGGATCATATTCCTTGACCCAGATTTCAGGCATTTCGAGGTTGGGATCTCTGAAGTAGTTGCGCGCCACGATCTTGATCGTGCCATCCTCCATCATCTGCTGTTCGCGCTGGATGTACCGGGAAGCCTTGTTGTGCAGCCAGCCGCTGTCCACGACATCCACCAGACCGCCCATTTTCTCGATTTCATCGATTTCGCCAAGGATCAGGTCTTCGATCTTGTTGGTCAGCGCCTCCACATAGAAGGAACCGGCAAGCGGATCCACGACCTGTGTAATCTGCGTCTCGGCTTCGATAATCTGCTGGGTCCGCAGGGCCAGCAGGTTGGCCACATCCGACGGCACGGAGTAGGCTTCATCGTAACCATCAACATGCAGCGACTGCGCACCGCCCAGCGCCGCTGCCATGGCGTGATAGGCCGATCTGGCCACGTTGGCCATTGGTTCCTCGCGCATGAGTGACACGCCCGACGTCTGTACATGGCACTTGCTCCACATGGATCTCGGGTTCTTGCAGCCGAACCGGTATTTCATGATCCGGTACCACAGGCGCCTGACGGCCCGAAGGCGGGCAACCTCTTCGAAGAAGTCATTGGCCGGCGACCAGAAGAATGCCAGCCTTTCGCCGACCCAGTCGGGATCATATCCTCTCTTACCCATGTCTTTGAGAATTTCGATGCCGTTGGCGATGGCCACGGCCATTTCGGTGATGCCGGATGTTCCCCACTCCCGGAGGTTGTAACCGTTCAACGTGATAAAATTCCAGCGCGGGACATACTTACGGATAAATTCGATGTTGTCGCACTGCACCCTGAAATCGTCGCGCGGGGGGATGTATTCCGAGGCGCTGCGCACGACGCTTTCCATGATGAAGTCATTCTGCACGCTGCCGGGTAGTTTGTCCCAGGAGATGCCCCTGCGCTCGGCCATGACGAGATACATCGGGAAGATAATTGAAGTATTTCGCGGGTAATGCGTCACGATGGAGGCGCTGATCTTGTCGATGGGAATATCCTTGTAGATGACCTCCATGTCCTCGACGCAGTCAATCGGAACGCCCACGGTTCCGACCTGTCCCAACGCTTCACGCTCGTCGGAGTCGAACATCTGCACGGTGGCCAGATCCAGCGCCAGGTTCGTTCCGGTAGCACCGCGCTCTAACAGCATCTTGAGCCGGCTGTTGACCTCCTCCGGAGAACCGGCGGCCGACAACTGGCGCAGTGTCCAGGTCCGGCCTCGGTACATATTGGCATGCAGGCCCCGCGTGAACGGTTCCTGACCGGAAAAGCCTAAATCCTTTTCATAATCAAGGTGTTCATTGTCGATCGGCGTATAGAGAAGCCCTCGCGGTATCTCGGAACCCATGATCGTCTGGGGGGTGACAAACCAGTTCTTTCTGTCCTTCTCCAGAACCACCGTATTCTGCCATACCTCGAAGTCTTTTTTCATCTTGGTCAGTGCTTCGGGATTGTACAGCGGTGTTCCTTTCTCCGACGCCAGTTTCTCTTTCAGAATTTGCTTGGTGGTTTTTCCACTATCCATTTCCGCCCTCCTTTCAAATACTTCCGTTAATGTTAAATTCCCTTTACCGTCATTTCTGTACTGCGTCATTCCTCCTTATTCTTTATTTATAGCAACGATTATTGCTTTACGGACCCTGGTCAGTGCGTGGCAATCTGCTTGAAATGCACGCCCAGCCAGTCAATGATTTTCATGGCGGCCGTGTGGGGGTCCATTTTTCTTTGCGCGATGCTGTCCACCAGTTCTTCGAGGTGGCCCTCTTCCACGAACCCCTGAGAACAGTAGTCCCGGACAAAGGTCTCCACATTCTTTAAGAGCTCTTCCCTTGCCCGGATCTTCCGGCGTTTCTCCAGTTCGCCGCTTGTGCCCAGGTGGTCTTTATGTTTGAGCAAGGCGTCGGCCAGCTCTTCCGCACCCTTGCCGGAGCTGGCCTGAGTCAGAATGATGCAGGGCTTCCAGTCTTCCGGGCGGAATGAGCGCATCCCCAGCATAAACTCCACCCTTGAAATGACATAATCAGCGCCGCCTTTATCCGCCTTGTTGACGACAAAAACGTCTGCCGCTTCGAGGATGCCGGCCTTGATCACCTGCACCTGATCCCCCGAGTCCGGGGACAGAACCAGGACGGATGTATCGGAAACCTTGGTAATCTCTACTTCCGATTGCCCCGTGCCGACCGTCTCCACGAGGATGACGTCCTTGCCCATGGCATCCATGATATGGATCATGCTGATGGTCGCCTTTGACAAGCCGCCTCTCCAGCCTCTTGTGGCCATGCTGCGGATAAAGACACCCCGGTCCATGGTATGTTCCTGCATCCTGACGCGATCGCCCAGCACGGCGCCGCCGGTAAACGGGCTTGTCGGGTCAACGGCGACGACGCCGACGGTCATATCCTTCTTTCTGAAAGCGCCGATCAAGGTGTCGATCAGGGTGCTCTTGCCGACGCCCGGAGGCCCCGTAAGTCCGATCACGTATGCCCTGCCGGTATGCGGATAAACAGCCCCCAACGCCACAAGCGCGTCCGGCCGTTCGTCTTCGATGCCCCGCATGAGCACGGCTGCGGCTTGAACATCACCTTCCAGAATTTTCGCTGCTAAATACATTTGAACTCCGTTGCTTCTCCGAATTTACAATGCCGTTCTACTTATCTTCGTTCCTGAAAACTGTCAAGATTTTTGTGCAGACTTCTGACTCGGTTGCGCAAAAAGAAGGCCCCTCGATCAGATCATGAATCATCAAGGGGCCTTCTTCTGATTACTACCTACCTAATGGGTCGCATCTTATTACTTTTTCGTGTATTCCGCGACGGCTTCAACCCTTCGGTTTTGCTGTCTGCCCTCCTTGGTTGCATTGCTGGCAAGCGGCTTGGAGAGACCGTAACCTTTCGCTGTGATCCGGGCGGCATTAATATTGAATTTTTTTACCAATACCTCCTTTATCGCTTCCGCGCGGCGCTGGGATAGTTTCTCATTGTATTTCGCTGGTCCGATGTTGCATGTATGACCTTCAACGACAATGTTCAGATCGGGATATTTCTTCATGACATCTGCCAGACTTTCGATTTCTTTATGGTATTTTTGCTTGACCACGGCCTTATCGAAGTCGAAATCGACCAGCAGCTTTGCGCGTCCCTTATCGATGGCCTCCTTTTTCATTCCTTCCATCGGGGGCTGCAGGGGAGCGATCACTTTTCCCGGTTCTCCACGTTTGGCTGCCAGGAAGACCTTCTCCACAAAATCAGCCATGCCGGCAGGAGTGGATATGCTTTCTCCGATCACCGAGAAACCACACTCACCGGCGTCGGCAACTTTCTTCATCATTTTCACCCCTTCAGCCTTATCGCCAAGGTCAATCAGGGCAGCTTTATCCCCAATGACAACCGTATAGATACAGACTCTGTCGCCATAGGCTTTTTTCATTCTCTTCGCTGCACCAACGGGATCGTATTTTTGCATATCATTGCCATCACTGAAAGCGATGACGGCAAGCTGACCAGACTGAGACTGCAGGTCAGCCGTAGCACCATCAAGCCCAGCATCCAGGGGACTGAAACCGTTTCCCATCGTAAAAGGAGCGATGGCCTGAGGCAGGAGCGATTTAGAATAACTTGTAGGGGCAAAAAGAGCCTTTGAGGTTTCATCCCCGAAGGTTGTGAGCCGGCCAAAGGCACGCGCTGCAGCGGTCAGTTTCAGGTTGGGGATGGTGTCATTAAAGAGATTTACGAGGGCTTTTTCCTGATTCAGCTTACTGCCGCCCTTGTACATGTCATTCATCGATAGTGTGGCGTCGAAGATGACCTCGAAGGCATCAACCTTTTGCACCATCTGACCGGATGTGATTTTCGGGTTGAGGTCCACCGCCTGAATGCTGGCCTTTTGGGCGGCGCACCCCAGCACGAACGCCAGGATTGCAGCCACAGTGAGAATTCTGAAAAAGATTTTTCGATCCATAATTTCCTCCTTATCGGTTTAGTATTTACGATCATCGCTAAATCAAGCGCAAAAAACAACCGCTTTGATTCCGCTTTTTTATGGGCTATGGCAGTATTGATTTGGAAAATGCATAACGACCCGCACCTCGCACGCGGACGGGGGGGGAAACTTCTTTTTCTTCTGTCTCACCATTCCATCTGACGGCAATCTGGAAGCCAGAATAAAGATTATGTCAGGTCAAGTCAAGAAAAAAAGAGGAAAAAGTTTCTGATCGGTCCCCTTATCACGTCTCTGACAGCCATAATCTTATTGACATGCACAGCCGTTTTTCCTATATGCTCACGGATGTAAGAAAGGAACAACTCTGTGGAATTGACCTCTGATTTCGTCGGCGGCGCCCTGAAAGAATATGTCTGCCGGATAAGCGCCCGCTGGACCATGAATTATGCCGCAGCCATCGGCGATTCCAATCCGCTCTACTTCAACGATGAGCGGCCGGAAGGGATCATCGCGCCGCCCCTTTTTCCCGTGGCCATGACCTGGCCGATTATTGAAAATATCGCTGATCATATTGAAGCGGTCGGTTTTCCAAAAGAAATTCTCTTGACACAGGTTCATTACACCGAGCACCTGCACATCCACAGGCCGGTGAAGCCCGGCGGCGATATAGGAATAAGGGGATCCGTTGCCGCCATCCTCCCACACAGGGCCGGCGCCCATGTCGTCATAAGGTTTGACGCGACGGATGCCGACGGGCAGGCCCTGTTTACAGAGCATATCGGCGCCATGATGAGGGGGGTCCAGTGCACGGACAGCGGAAAAGGGAGCGAACAGCTTCCCGCCGTCCCCCCCAACCGGAGGGATCTGCGGCATTATGGGATGCCGTCATCCCCATCGATCTTCTGGCGCCTTTCATCTATGACGGCTGTACAAACATCCATTTTCCCATCCATACCTCGGTGGCGTTTGCCCGACAGGTTGGCCTGCCCGGAATTATCCACCAGGGGACGGCGACGCTGGCCCTGGCCGTTCATACTATTTTGAACAGGGAGGCGGGAGGGGATTCGCGCCGGCTTATTTCCGTGTCCTGTCGGTTCGCCGGGATGGTGCTTCCCGGCTTCGCCATTACGACCCGCTTGACCGGTAAACAACGAGTATCCGGAGCGACGGATCTCTTCTTCACGGTCCTCAACGCCGAAGAAAAACAAGCCGTCCGCGATGGCCATATCCGACTAAAAGACTAACTGAAAGACTATAAGGAGGGCGCAATGATCTGGAAAAAACTCAATCAGACGTGGCACTACGTGGAAAAATGGGCGGCGGCGAGACCGGATGCCGACGCCCTGGTTTTCGGGGAAGAGAAATCGACCTGGCAGGAATTCAAACAGCAGATGGATGCCGTCGCCATGGCCTACCTCGAAGCCGGGATTGAAAAGGGAGACTGTGTCGCCCTGCTTTCCATGGCCCGCAACGAATTTCTCACGACATACATGGCCGCAGGAAAGGTCGGGGCCGTCTGGCTCGGTCTGTCGCCTAAATTTACGCTTGAGGAGCTCCGCTACCAGCTCAGCGACTGCCGTCCCAAATTGCTCATCACCTTGCGGGAGTATCTGGGAAACGATCTGGCCGACACGATTAAAGCCCTGTTACAGGAATTTTCCTTTTTGAAAAAAGTTCTCGTCATCGGCAAGCCCATCGACGGGACGGAGAGCTTCGCGGCCTATACCACAAAGCCGAGGGGGAACTTTGAGGCCGCGCTGGAGAAAAGGGCTTCCGAAATAACAGAGGACGATGACGCGCTGCTGCTGTACACATCCGGATCAACGGGAAAGCCCAAGGGGGTCGTCCATACCCACCGCAGCATCGTTGAGAACATCAAGGTGGAAGTCGAAAAGTTCTATTTTGATGAAAACTCGCGGGGGCTCCTGCATTTCCCGATCAATCACGTGGCCGCAGACGTCGAGATCGGCTTCGGGGCCA
The DNA here is from genome assembly GCA_963708515.1 of uncultured delta proteobacterium. Classification (GTDB taxonomy): domain Bacteria; phylum Desulfobacterota; class Syntrophia; order Syntrophales; family Fen-1087; genus JAPLJM01. The sequence continues at coordinate 84,326 of CAVPSX010000018.1, forward strand.
TCATGTCGGGCGGCTGCATTGTCTGCATGGACAAGTTCGATCCTGCTGAAACACTGACGGTCATCCAGAAGGAAAAGATAACGCACATCGGGCAGGTGCCGGTCATGTTCCTGCTGGAATTCAAGCAACCGGAATTCTGGACCTGCGATTTCAGCAGCGTCAAGGCCTTCGTCTGGGCGGGTGCGGCAGCGCCAAGAATCATGATTGATCTGCTGACGCCCATCTGCCAGAAAACCGGGGCCATGCTCCTGACCGGCTACGGCAGCACGGAAGTCTGCGGGTTCATAACCTATACCGACAAAGAAGATAACACCGAGACGCTCCTGAAAACGGTGGGGAAAATTGCCCCTCCCTTTGAACTCAAGATCGTGGATCGCGAGCGCCGGGAGCTCCCCGACGGGCAAATCGGCGAAATCGCCGTGCGGGGTCCGTTCCTGATGAAAAGGTATTATAACAAACCGGAGGAAACGGCGAAGGTCATCGACCAGAACGGCTGGTATTACACGACAGACCTGGCTTTCCGGGACAAAAGCGGCTATATTCAGATTACGGGGCGGCTCTCCGAGATGTTTAAAACAGGCGGGGAAAACGTGTATCCCCGTGAAGTGGAAGAGACGATCGAGACCCAGAGCGCCGTTCTGTTCGCCGCTGTCATCGGGGTCCCGGACGAGATTTACCAGGAGGTCGGATGGGCCTTTGTCATGCCGATGCCGGGGCAGAGCGTGACGGAAGAGGAACTGCGCGACCGATGTAAATCCGCCCTGGCCAACTTCAAGATACCGAAAAAATTCTTTATCCGCCCCATGCTTCCGTTACTGGCCAGCGGCAAGGTGAACAAGATGGCCCTGAAAGAGGAAATCAGGGAAATGATGAAGGGTTCTTGATTTGAGACCTTTGAAAAATGGCTTCACCGCGGTTCAAAATCTTTTTCGCTTAAAATATGACAAGGATGAAATACTTTTTAAATCAATAAATTAGTCTAATTTCTGGAAATGCGAAAAATCTTTGATTCACCGCTTGCGAACCATTTTTCATCGGTTATGCAGAATTCTCGGTTCGTGCATATGGATCAAGATTGACTCAGGCTTCTGATAATTTTTTATAGGATTGATTATGAATGACAACGTTTTTTATAAGCTGGCCAAAGTGCTCGATACGCTTCCGAACGGGTTTCCTGCGACCGAAAGCGGCGTGGAGATCAAACTGCTCAAGATTGTTTTTAACGAAGAGCAGGCAGACCTTTTTTGCGATTTGAGGCTGACCTTTGAAACCGCCGCAGAAATCGCCGCCCGGACCGGCCGCCCGCCGGACGGCCTGGAAGAAAAACTCATTGAAATGGTGAAAGCGGGCCAGCTCTTCATGATCAAGCTGGGAGGTGCGCGTTATTACAAGATGCTGCCGTGGGTTTTCGGCATCTATGAGTTTCAACTGGGACGCATGGACAGGGCTTTCGCCGAACTGGTCGAGGCTTACTGGCCGGCTTACGGAAAACAATTTTTCACACATCAGCCCCAACTCATGCAGACCCTCGCCGTTGAAGAAACCATCTCCTCGAATCAGGAGGCGCTGCCCTACGAAAAGGTTTCCAGCATCATCGACAATGGCCAGTCCTTTCTCGTCAATGAGTGCATCTGCAAGAAAGAGCGGGGGCTGCTGGACAAGCCCTGTGACCGGCCGGCGCATGTCTGCATGGCCATCGCGCCGGTTCCCGGGGTTTTCGACAAGTCACCGCTGGGTCGCGTCATCTCAAAGGACGAGGCGTATGCACTGCTGAAGCAGGCCGAAGAGGCCGGCCTTGTTCATCTCACAGGCAACACCCAGGTCGGGCAGTTTTACATCTGCAACTGCTGCAAATGCTGCTGCGGCGTCCTGCGGTCGATCAATGAGTTCGGCATTCCGGCGGCCATGGTGGTCAATTCTCATTATTATGCAGAAATTGATGCGGAAAGCTGCGTCGGGTGCGGGGTCTGCGCGAATGAGCGCTGCCAGGTCGGCGCCATTGAGGAACTTGAGGATACTTATCGCGTTATTCCCGATAGATGCATCGGCTGCGGGCTTTGTGTCGGCCACTGCCCGACGGAAGCGATCCGGCTGGTGCATAAGGAGCAGGGTGCTGACGCGCCTCCTTTCACCGAGGACGACTGGTTTGACCAGCGCGGCAAGAAGCGCGGCGTGAACTTCGCAACCTATAAATAGTAATTCCGGCGCTGTCTTTTGATAGTGAATCGGGAATGTAGCATAACCGCTGAAAAATGGTTCGCTAGCCGCGAATCAAATGTTTTCCGCCTTTCCAGAGATAACGTTTCAGCTTTTCATAAATCATGATTACAACTGGTCGTCCTCTAGCGGAAAAGATTTTTGAGCGGCGGCGAAGCCATTTTTCAAAGGTCTTGAATCTTATGAAGGGGATTCACAGATTTCCAGGATCCGGTCCACATTGAAGACGCGCTTTTCCCGGCGCGTCAGGCAGAAGGCCGTGAGCCCCGTGAAGGGATGGCCTTTGTATTCCATTGCTCCCATCAAAAGCGGCCGGATGGTCCGCCGGGATTTTTCATCCTTCGCCTTCAGGTAGATGATTTCCAGGTTTTGTTTATCCTTGATGGCCTCCGCAAGACGCTGCATCTTGTCCTCTTTCGGCAGGCGCCGGTCCGCCTGGGCATACTGAAATCTCGTCAGAAACTTCACGACCTGCCAGTCCATCAGGATATGGCTTTTTTTAAGCGGCTGCCTCAGCACGATACCGTCCAGTGACACGCAGCGTGAAAGGGCCACATACATCTGCCCGTGGGCGAAGGTGCCCCGGCCCACATCGATGATCGCCTTCTCGAAGGTCTTGCCCTGGCTCTTGTGGATCGTGACGGCGAAGGCCAGGCGCACCGGGTATTGGGTGAAGGCGCCGACCGCCTCGGATGCCAGTTCGCCCTCCTTCAGGAAAAAACGGTAAATCTCCCAGGTGTTCGGGGCGATTTCCACCTTTTCACCGTTGTCCAGTTTCGCCTGGATCAACGTCTGGCCCTCCTCATCCTTTTTGAAGCCCGTCACGCGTCCGATTGTCCCGTTGACCCACCGCCCATAGCCGTCATTGTTGAGCAGCATGATCTGTGAGGCCTTTCTGAGCTTCAGCTCCAGGGCCGTCGGCAGGTATTCCCGGCCGAATTCCCCTTCGATGAGCCCCGTGAATTTCCGGGATCTGCCGGGCAGTCCGGCAAGCTGTTCCTCATTGATGGCGTCGGCCAGGGCGTTCGTGCTGGTCAGATGGATGTAAAAATCCCCGGGCGGCGCGGTAAAATCCGGATCGTGGCGCCGGTTGAACAGGGCAATATCCGCGTCCGTGACGGTGCGGTTGCGGATGGTATTGAGCAGGCGGATGAACTCGCCATCCTGCTGGCGGTAGATTTTCTCCAGCTCCACGAAGGCGATGTCCAGGCCGTCGAAGACCTTGGCGCTGAAAAAGTAGGGGGTGGCGTAATGGGTCCGGAAAATCTCCCGTGCGTGGCTGCTGACGACCGGCGGCAACTGGTAGAGATCTCCGATGAAGATCATCTGCACGCCACCGAAGGGCAGCGTCTCGTCAGGGCCGTTCAGGCGCAGAAATTTATCCACACAGTCAAGGAGATCCGCCCGCACCATGGAGACCTCATCGATGAGGATCGTTTTCAACTTCTTGTAGATATTCTTTTTCTCATCCCCGCTGCGGCGCTTTATGGCCGAGGGGATGATGTCGGGCTTAAATCTAAAAAAAGAATGGATCGTCTGCCCGCCCACATTGATGGCCGCCACCCCCGTCGGCGCCAGGATAACGATCTTCTTCCCTGCCTGTTTCTGGAAATAGTTCAGCAGGGTCGATTTCCCCGTACCGGCCCGCCCGGTGATGAAGACATGCCTGCTGGAATCCTCCATCAAGTCCAAAGCCTTCTGAAATTCCTGATTGATTTCGATGGCCGGGGCGCCGGTCTTTTCTTTCTTGTTCATTTCCTATCTTCCTTCTTGCGTCCCGCCCTGTGTCTTCATCAAAAGCAAATCAAGCGGGCTCGTCGGGGCATTGGCCATATCCCGCATCACATGGGTGTAGATCATGGTGGTTTCAACATTCTTGTGGCCGAGCAACTCCTGCACTTCCCGAATATTGACGCCGTTCATGAGCAAATGCGTTGCGAAACTGTGGCGCAGTGTATGCACGGACGCGTGTTTGGGAATGCCGGCCTTCCGGATGGCTTTTTTTATGATCTCCTGTATGGCGGAATCGCTGATACGGTGGCGGGCCACCCTGCCGCTGCGCGGATCCACCGAGAAATTGTGGGCCGGAAAGACGTATTGCCAGGCCCATTCCTTGCCCGCATTGGGATACTTCTTGCCCAATGCGTCGGGAAGGTGGACTTCTCCAAAGCCTCGGGAAAGATCACTCTCATGCATTTTCTTGACTTCCAGAAGATGATTTTTCAGTTGATCCTTGACTCTTGCCGGCAGGATCGTCGTTATGTCCTGGTCCCCCTTGCCGCTGCGCACAGTCAATGTATTCAAATCCATATCAATATCCTTGACTCTCAGGCGGGCGAGCTCCATCAGCCTTAGCCCCGCACCGTAGAGCAGCCCGGCGATGAGCAAATCCCTGCCAATCAAACAGGCCAGTAACCGTTTCATCTCCTCCACCGAAAAAACCACAGGCAGCTTCTTCCCGCGTTTTGCCCGGACGGTATCGGCGAGATTTCCGACCTCTTTTCCCAGCACGTAACGAAAGAAAAATAGTATCGCGTTAAATGCCTGATTCTGCGTGGAAGCGGAAACGCGATGCTTCAGGACGAGATGGCTGAGGAAATTCTTGAAATCTGAGGCGTCCGCTTCGGAGACTGGCTTTTCCCCCGTTTGACCGGAATATTCGAGAAATCGCTTGACCCAATGGAGATAGGTTCGTTCCGTGCTGTAGGAATAATGCTTCAGGCGAATCAGGCGTTGCGTTTCTTGAATGATTTCCGACATACTGTCAGAAGCTACAGCTTTTGCCGACTGTACATCCGTCTTTTTGAGATAGTGAAAATAATAGAGCCTGATGGAGTCATTTGCCTGCCTGTATTGCCAATCAAGAACATGCTGATCCGATTTCAGTGCATCCAGAAATCCCAGAACAGCGGCTTCCCGATATTCCAAAGCTGAAATTTCATTTTTTCTTGCGTAATCCAGAAACCGGCTGACCCAATGGGCATAGAACGGCACATTCCTGGCCGGTGCCAGGCCCTTTTCCAGAAGGTACTTTTGGAACTCCGGAAGCTTGTCGTCGAACGTCAGTGCACTTTATCCCATACTTTACCTGTTTGGTTTTTGCTCCTTATTAACATATAATAACCAATATAGGAAGCTCCGTTCTATGCGTTTTCACGGTTGTATTTTCACTTTCTATTTTCGTTCACTTGATATAGGATTGGACGGCAGCTTAGTAAACACCAACGGAGTATATTCATTGATTGGGCAGTGACCGAATCTATTCACACCCGTAAGGAGATTTTCTGCATTGGATATTCCACGGATCTTCAACATCACCGAAAGTGCTCACCGCATCCATAACCCGTTCACACCCGAAAAGCTCGCCACTCTCGGCGCGGCGCTGCGTCTGGAAACGGGAACCCGAGTGCTCGACCTAGGCAGCGGTTCAGGGGAGATGCTGTGCACCTGGGCACGCGATTATGGAGTCATCGGCACCGGCATCGACATGAGCCAGTTGTTCACCGAGCAAGCGAAACTCCGCGCTGAAAAACTCGGTGTCGCCCATCAAGTTAAGTTCATTCATGGCGATGCTGCCGGCTATGTCTCTGATGAGAAGGTCAGTGTGGCAGCCTGCGTCGGTGCCACGTGGATCGCCGGTGGTGTCGCTGGCACTATCGCGCTTCTGGCGCGGAGCCTGCGCACCGGAGGGATCATCCTCATCGGCGAGCCCTACTGGCGGCAGTTACCGCCGACGGAAGATGTTGCCAAGGGGTGTCTTGCCGGCTCAATCTCCGACTTTCTCATGCTTCCAGAACTTCTCGAGTCTTTCTGCCACCTTGGCTACGACGTCGTGGAAATGGTTTTGGCAGACCAAGACGGCTGGGACAGATACGAGGCGGCCAAGTGGCTCACCATGCGCCGATGGCTTGAAGCCAATCCCGGAGACGAGCTCGCGAAAGATGTTCGAGCCAAACTGACCTCGGAACCCGAGCGCTATGCCGCTTACACGCGTGAATACATGGGCTGGGGTGTGTTCGCGCTGATGAGGCGGTGATGAGGGGATTACCGGGCGACTCAGAAAGAGGGGAAAATCCAATCATGCCTAACAACTCATTCAAGCCGACGCCGCATCTCGGCGCGGCTTAATTCAGGCGTTGGACGTAAGTAAAAAACAAGAATATCGGGGAAAGGATATTTATTAGCTTGACACGATATATACCGAGATATATACTAATCAAGGAGGTGCAAAATGCAAACAGCTAAATTATTTCAAAATGGGCGCAGTCAAGCGGTTCGTCTGCCCAAGGAATACAATTTTGAAGGGACAGATGTGCTAATTCAAAAGATAGGCGATTCTGTCATTCTCTTTCCAAAAAACCGTGTGTGGGAAACATTTCTCCATGGCCTGCATGGGTTTACCGATGATTTCATGGAAAACGGGAGAGAACAGCCGCAAATGCAGGGGAGAAAGGGTCTGTAATGTATTTGCTTGATACGAATATCTGTATTTTTATCAAGAACAAAAAGCCTCTTTATGTCCTGGAAAAATTGCGCAGTATACTCGAACAAACCGTTTGTTTATCCAGCATCACGGTAGCCGAATTGCAATTTGGCGTTTACAACAGTCAAAACATTGAAAAAAACAGAATATCCTTAACAGAATTTCTGGCTCCATTTGAAATTATCGATTTTGGTAATACCGACGCTGAACACTTTGGAATTATTAGATCACAGCTAAAAAAAGAAGGAAATCTTATCGGCTCTTACCACATGCTCATCGCAGCTCAGGCAGTTGCGCGCAATCTCATCCTTGTTACCAATAATACAAACGAATTTATAAGAATTAAAAACCTGAAACTTGAAGATTGGAAAGAATAGCGTCCAACAATTAAATCCAGCCGACCGCTTACAGCGGCGGCTGATTTTTTCGTTGGGCTCAAAATGGATAAGCAATCTTTGGTTGCATTATGCAACTTTATAATGTATAATGACTACATATTGCAACATAATCGTTGGGAGGAACAGTCATGGGCACAGCAGTAAGAATATCTGAAAAACTTGTAGATGAGGCAAAAAGATTCAGCCGGATTGACCACAGGTCTTTGGCTGGTCAGATTGAGCACTGGGCACGCATGGGTAAATGCGCCGAAGAGAATCCTGACTTACCATATACACTCATTAAAGAAATCCTGATAGGGTTGGATGAGTTGGATGAGAACGAGAAGACCGAATACAAGTTTGGATAGGTCGTTATGAGAATTTATCAGTCAAGGTCATTTGAGAAAAAAGTAAAGAAGATGTCGAGGTCCGAAAAGGACGCGCTCGATCGAGAAATAAAACGAATTGCGGAAGACCCCTCCATTGGGGAGGAAAAGAAAGGTGACCTGAAAGATGTATTCGCACACAAGTTCAAACTCAAAACTACCCAGTACCTGCTTGCCTATCGAAAGGTTGGCGGTAATCTGGAGCTTGTTATAATAGGGCCTCATGAAAACTACTATCGAGACTTGAAACAATATTTGAAGAACCGATAATGTGGTAACAATCCGATTCACCGGACACGGCAACGGCGCGCCGGTGATCTATATGTTAGGGATTTTCATGACCATCGGCGAGTTACTCAGAATTAAGACCCACCGGAACCTTTGGCTTGGCTTGCTTGCTTGGCTTGCATTCGCAGGCTCCATGTTTGTCGCAGCCGAGTGGGGTGCACGGCTTCTGCCCCTTGTTCTTTTTTTGCCCTTTATTGGCGTCGTGATAGCACAGATGTTCTTTGTGCGTTGCCCACGATGCAATGGAAATCTGGGGCAACTCCTGGCACAGACAATGGCGCCGGGAGGGTTGAAAACTCAAGTGACGCATTGTCCGTTCTGTGGTGTCAGCTTCAATGACCACCCCTGACATTGCAACCAATCGAGGCTGGCTTACGGCGGGCTTGGCCTGCCGCCAGCCAACCCCTTACCTTTAATATTGGCTGGAGAAAACGAAGAATGCGACGTAACGACAGAGAAATAACAGACAGGAAAGATATTGACAGCATCATTCGGCGTTGCCGAGTTTGTCATCTTGCAATGTGTGACGGAAGTCAGCCTTATGTCGTTCCTCTCAATTTCGGTTATGATGGCTGCTTTCTCTATTTTCATGCCGCACGTGAAGGAAGAAAAATTGACATGATCAGGAGGAATAATCGTGTCTGCTTCGAGTTTGATATCCTGCATGATATTGTCACGTCAGAACAAGCCTGCAACTGGGGAGCAACATACGAGAGTGTCATTGGATCAGGTATAGTTGAGATATTAGATACTTTAGAAGCCAAGAACGATGCACTTGAATGGATCATGCGTCAGTACGGAAACGACAATTGGGATTTCACAGAAAAAATGCCAAACAAGATATTGGCTCTTCGCGTACAAATACTCGAAATCAGTGGTAAAGCCCGGAAATGAAGCACTTCAGACAATTCTCTGTACCGGACGCGGCATCGGCTGATTTTTATCGTCGGCCATCTAAAGATTAGAGTAAGATGAAATGTTCTAATCAGTTATCGGGGGGATTGATCGGACTGAGTATATTTGTTGCATTGTCCGTTGATCATTAAGAATCATTAAATTATAGGGAGATCTCCATGAAAAGCAGATGCATTGGTTTTTTGGCAATTATTTCCTTATCACTTGGCCTGACGGCAACAGGCTGGACGGCAAACTATAAACCTGAGTACAAGCTCAGTGTCGTGGTGGCGCCGACCAGTCCCTGGGGACAAGGGGCGCAGATGTTTGCCGATCTGGTCAAGCAAAAGTCCGAAGGCCGGATCAAGATCAAATGTTATTTCAGCGGCGAACTTCTTGCGGGAAAGCAGACAGATGAGTTTCTGTTGCTGAAGCAGGGCGTGGCAGATTTTGCCCTGGGATCGACGATCAACTGGTCCACCTCCGTCAAGGAACTGAATCTTTTTTCGCTGCCCTTCTTTTTCCACGACTATGAAGCGCTGGATGCCGTAGAGACCGGCGCCATCAGCAATAAGATCATTCAGGCCCTGGATGAAAAAGGCGTGATTGCCCTGGGCTGGGGAGAGAATGGCTTCCGGGAGATCACGAACAGCAAACGGGCCATCAAGAAACCGGAGGACCTGGAAGGCCTGAAGATCAGAGTGGCGGGCTCGCCCATTTACATCGACATCTTCAAGGCCCTGGGCGCCAATCCTGTCTCCATGAACTGGGGAGAAGCCATCAACGCTTTCCAGTCGGGCACGGTGGACGGGCAGGAAAACCCGGTGACGTCCATTATCATCCCCTACAAACTCTGGCAGGTCCACAAATATGCCACCATCTGGCATTATACCATCGATCCCCTGATCTATGGCGTCAGCAAAATGACCTGGACCAGCTTTAACGCCAGGGACCAGGAGATCCTCCGCAAGGCCGCCGCTGAAGCCGCCGGCTGGCAGAAGAAGGCCGCCCGGGAAGGATTGGAAGGCAGCGCCGCTTCGATCGATACTCTAAAGAAAAACGGGATGAATGTCACGGTCCTGTCGCAGGCAGATATGAAGATTTTCCGGGCCCGGATGAAACCCGTTTACGATAAATGGATCCAGGAGATCGGCACGGATCTGGTCAATGCTTCGGAAAAGGCCATCCAGGGGGCTCCGAAAAAAGCACCGGCAAAGAAAAAGGGGCACTAAATCTCGTTCTTCCGGGTGACATCCGCTTTAATCCGGTTGACCGCATCCATGAGTGCGGAAAAGACATTTTCCCGGAAATCCCCGGCCACAACAACAAACATGACATCTTCGCCCGGATAGAGCTTGCCCTCGCGGATTTCCACGAGAACATCGATAATCCCAGGGCGCTGACGGATATCATCCATAATGTGCTGCAACTGCTGCCGGTCCACCTGGACCGCCAACTCCGAAACGGGCCTGCCGTCGCGCGACATTGACCGCACCACCCCGTTATGGCTGAGAATCATGCCGACCTTAGGATAGTCCGGATGCATTTTGACTTTGTCGATCATTTCCTGTAAATTCATTTTAACCTCCAGCTTGAAAGAGATGGGGACAGATTTCAAATCTGTCCCCAGAAGATGACTCAATGAGAAGACGATTTAAATCAGCCAAGCTTCAGCGGATCGATGACATCCTCGAAAAAACCCTGAAGAAATATCACATTCCTCTGAAAACGGAGGATCGACACCTCCGGGACCCCTGGTTACAGGCCGTCGGTTCTAGGATCGCCGCTCAGACAAAGCCGGACTGCATAAAAAAAGCCGTCCTATTTGTCAAGGTTGCAAACTCCGCCTGGATGCAGCAACTGCATTTCATGAAGCAGGATATCCTTGAAAAATTCAACCATCTGCATCAAGCAGAACCGGTCAAGGATATTTTCTTTGCCATTGGAGAAATTGCTGCGCCTGCAGCAGTAAAAAAAGATCCGTTTTTTATCGCCGACGACATGCCTGCCTTGAAAGCCCGCGACAAAAAAATGATCGAAAAAAGCCTCTCCGATATTGCTGATGAGGAATTGCGTGATATCCTGAAGAGGGCCATGACCAAGGAAGTCATCCGGCGACGGATGATGGAAAAGCAGCAAGATCGCTGAAAATCCGCTGCATGGCCTGCGTGTGCCCGCCCTCTTCCTCGTAAATGAAAAGCGGGGGCAGGACCTTCATCGCTTCATTTCCCCCCTTCAAGCCTTCAACGAGCACAAACTGCCCCTCGGAAGACGGATTTGAGTAAACCAGCGCCATTCGTTTGGGCTCCAGACGCAGTACCCTCATTTGGCTGAACAGTTTCACGGCCCGCGATGCGGGATAAATGACAACGGCACGGCCTTTCATTTTCAGGCAATGGGCCGCCGCCGCGAGAAAGTCGTCAAGCGTCACCTGTAATTCATGTCGCGCGATCGCCTTCTCAAGATTCGGATTGATACGACCGGAATGCATTCGGCGGTACGGCGGATTAAAGGTGACCCCGTCAAAGGAACCGGCGTCAAAGAGGGTTTTAACCTGCCTGATGTCGCCCCGGATAAATTCGATACGGCCGGCTACCTGGTTCAGGATCGCGCTGCGCCTGGCCATATCAATCAAATCATCCTGGATATCCAGGCCGGTGATCCGGCTGCAGGGCCATCTTTTTGCCAGGATCAGCGGAACGATGCCGCCACCCGTACCCAGATCAAGGACATGATCGCTTTCTTTGAGGTTGATAAAATGGGAAAGTAGCAGGGCGTCGATGGAAAAGCGGTGTCCCTTTTCTTTCTGTATGATCTTTAATTTCCCCTCCAGAATCTGATCAACGGTCTCCCCGGCGTTGATCACTACAGGAATTGACATTTCCACACCTGTCCCTTGCTGTCAATCAATGCGATGCACGAAGATCCCGCTGCGTAATTTTGGCTCAAACCAGGTGGACTTCGGCGGCATGATAAGGCCGGCGTCCGCAACATCCATGAGCTGGGTAAGTGTCGTGGGATAGAGAGAAAAAGCCACGGCGTAATCGCCTGAATCTACCATTTTTTCAAGTTCATCCATGCCCCGAACGCCGCCGATAAAATCGATTCCGTGGTCCGTCCGCGGATCGTGAATGCCGAGCACCGGTTCCAAAAGGTGATCCTGCAGAATCGCTACATCAAGAAGGTGCATCGAATCAGCGCAATCAAGGACATCTCTTTTCGCCTCCAGCCTGAACCATTGTCCCCGCAGGTACATGCCGAATGTGTGCATCGCCGTCGGCTTTCTTTGTGTGAAGTCCGGGGTGATATGGAATTTTATCTTGATTTTTCTCAGAAATTCATCTTGTGTGAGGCCATTTAAATGACGTGCAGCCCGGTTGTAATCCAGAATCCGGAGCTGATTATCAGGGAAAAGTGTCGCCATGATGAAATGATAAGGCTCATCACCGCGACCTGCCGGATTCTGCTTCTTTTTCATCCCGCATACCGCGGCCGCCGCCGCCGCCCGATGGTGACCATCGGCAATATAGAGGGGTTCAATCTTCGCAAACGCTTCTTGCAAAAAAGCGATATCGCGCTCGTCGTGCAGGGCCCAGACTCTGTGGATAATCCCGTCATCCGCCGTAAAATCATAGAGCGGGCGCTCCCGGACGATCATGGCCACCATATCATCAATGACCGGCAGGCCTCGATAGATCACAAAGACGAGCCCGGTTTGCGCATGAGCAGCGGCAATATGCCGTGTTCTTTCCATCTCCTTATCGGGGCGGGTTTGTTCATGCTTCTTGATCCGCCCCGCTTCATACTCAGCGACGCTGATGCCTGCCGTGATCCCATATTGCACATAATCTCCCATCTGCTGGCTGTAGATATAAAACCGGGGGGCTTCTTCCTGAATCAACACACCCTGATTCATCAAGCGCTGCAGATTGTCCCTGGCCGTTTGAAAGACACGGTCGTCCGTCATGTCAATGCCCTGTGGCAGATCAATTTCTGATTTTTCCACACGCAAAAAGCTCAGGGTGTTGCCGGAGGCCATAATAACTGCCTCGTCCCGGCTGAGCACATCGTAGGGGGGCGACGCGACAGCGCTGACAAATTCTTCTCTCGGACGCAGCACCCTTAACGGGACAACCAAAGCCATAGCAGGACCCCATCCATCAAAGTTTCTATATTTTGCTTGCGAGTTTCCTAACATACTGACATATTCGACGCAACGGAAAAGCAATGGCCGGCCGGTCATTTTCAATACAAAGGTGACGATCATGTCTTCGACACGCGTATTTATCCACGGACTTGAAAGCACAAGCCATGGCACAAAAGGCGAATTTTTCAGGAATAAATATCCCGACATGATCCTCGAGGATTTTATCGGCCCTCTGGACCAGCGGATGGACAGGCTGAATCGCCTCCTTGATGGCAAGATCGATCTCGTCCTGGTCGGATCCAGTTACGGAGGACTCATGGCCTCCATCTATGCCTGCCGGAACCCCCGAACAGTCAGGAAGCTGATTCTTCTGGCCCCCGCCCTGGATCTGGCTGACTTTGAACCCTACTTGACCTCTCGCATTGACATCCCCGTCGTGCTTTATCATGGCCTTCTCGACGATGTCGTCCCGCCGGAGGCGGTGCAGATCATAGCACGGAAGGTTTTCAGCAATCTTGACTATCATGCCGTGGACGACGATCATTCGCTCCATCATACCTTCGGCGATATGGCATGGGATGACTTGCTCCATGTTTAACAATGGGCGGTTGGACGTCGGCGATTGCTCATTGACGGCCGGATTCATCAGTGCTATGTAAGCGGCAAGGTTGTAAAGTCATGGTTCCTTCTTTCCCTGTGTTATGCATATTTATCAATTTTATTAGCCTTTCAATGAATCATGAGGTGAAACATGGATGAGCGCCAAAAGGCCGGATTCGACAACGCGCCACCCTTTGCGGAATGGATGAAGACCAGCAATGATCTCTGGTCGTCAATGATGAAGATCGCAAGCGCCATGCCTGCTGCCGCACCGGAGAAAGGGGCAAAAAGCCGGTCCGTCGAATCATGGGAAGCCGCCATGAAAATGTGGCAATCGCTATCTTCCGCCATGAGCGAGCAGGAAACCGCCGATGCTGTTTTCAAGGGAATGGGCACGCTGCCGGATGTCTTCATGAAAGTTGCGGAGGCGACCTGGGATGCCTGCTTCGAAATGCAGAAAAAGGCCATTGAACGGGCCGGCAAGATCGGGCAGCGGGTCGAGGCTTATCAGTTCGACAGTGTCGATCAGGAGCTGTTCAAAGCCCTCAAAGAAATCTACGAGCAGGAACTCAAGCATTTCTTCTACACCCCGCAGCTTGGCCTGACCCGGTCTTATCAGGAAAGGGTTAATCACTTTATCGATAAGCTCAATGTGATGCATATTGCCGCCATGGAGTTTCTGTCGCTCCTTTCCCTCCCCTTTGAAAAATCGTTCAAAGTCGTGCAGCAGCAGCTTGACGACCTGGCCAAGGAAGGAAGACTTCCCAAGGAGACCAAGGAATATTACAACATGTTCATCAAGGTCCTTGAAGGCCATTATATGACGCTCTTCAAATCGCCGGAATATAAGAAAACCCTGTCGGCGCTGTTCGATCATCTGTCGGAGTTTATCATTTCTAAAAATGAAGTCCTTCAGGATGTCTTGCAGTCGCTTCCGGTGCCCACATACAAGGAAATGGACGAACTGTACAAGGATCTGCATCTTTTGAAAAAAAGGGTTAAATACCTCGAGAGTCAATTGCAACAGACATCAGGGACATCTGAACGTCTTGAAAGGAGGCCGAACCGATGACTCAACCTAAAATTCCCCTCGACCTCATTTTGGCAAATCTTGCCGAAGATGCGGAAAAGACGCAGGCGAGGGTGACAAGGGCATCAGAGGTCCTGCTGGGTCCGCTGTCTTCCGACGTCGCCGTAACACCCTATGACGTCATCTACGAAGAAGACCGCATCAAACTGAAGCATTACCACCTCGAAGGCGACCCCCAGCTCAAGACGCCGCTCTTGGTAATATACGCCTTGATCAACCGGGAAACCATGCTGGATCTGCAGCCGGACCGGAGCGTGGTCAAGACTTTTATGAAAGAAGGCATTGACCTGTACATGATGGATTGGGGCTACCCCACGCGCAAGGACCGCTATGTGACGATTGACGACCATGTCAACGGTTATATGGATAATGTGATTGAACTGATCCGCAATAAACATGGCATCCGGAAGATCAATCTGATGGGGATCTGCATGGGGGGCGCCTTTTGCGTCATGTATGCCGCGCTGCATCCCGAAAAGATCAAAAATCTCATCACCACGGTGACGCCGACCAATTTCGATACCGATACGGGCCTGCTGCATGTCTGGATGAAAAATATCGACGTCGACCGGCTGGTGGATACCTACGGCAACATTCCCGCGGATTTGATGAATTTCGGTTTTCTGCTGCTGAATCCGGCGCGGCTCATGATCGACAAATACGTTGGCTTTTTCGAAAATATGGACAACAAAACCTTTGTGGAAAACTTTGTCCGGATGGAGAAATGGATCTTCGACAGCCCCGATGTCCCCGGCGAAACCTTCCGGCAGTTTATCAAGGACGGTTATCAGAAGAACCTGCTGATCCAGAGCAAGATGGAGCTGGGTGGACGCCGGGTGGAGCTCAAAAATATCACCATGCCGGTCCTGAATTTTTATGGCATGTTCGATCACCTCGTCCCCCCGGCCGCGTGTGAAATGCTGATTGAAAAAATCGGCAGCACGGACAAGGAAAACGTCAGTCTGGATACCGGCCACATCGGAATCTATGTCAGCTCCAAATGCCAGCGGGAATTTGCACCGAAGATAGCCCGATGGCTGAAGGAAAGGGACGATCCGGAGGAGACCGTAGTTAGCGGAGAGGCGCCCCCAAAAACCATGCCGAAAACGGCCGCGAAAAAGCCGGCTGTTCCAGAGCCTAAAACCGGAAAAGTGAAGCCCGCCGGCATTGTCCTTAAAGCGAAAAGGAGTCGGCCGCTCGTTGCGGTAAAACCGCAGGCGATCGTGAAAAGGATGACAGCGAAGGGAAGGCCGTCGCTGACCCAAGTGATTTTAGAAACACTATAGGAGAAAAACCATGACCGCAAAAAACGACTATTTTAATACAATAACCGAAGTTTCGCGGGCACTCGGAAGCACACTTAACCGGGATGAAATTCTGGATTTGATCGTGCAGAGCGCCGTGAAAACCATGCAGGGCAAAGCAGCCAGTCTGTTTCTTCTGGATGAAGAAAAGGGGACCTACGTTCCCGTCGCCCGGACCGGACTGTCAAAAAATTATGTCCATGCGGGATTGGACCATGTCAGGGGGATCATGCCCGAACTGATACAGAAAGGCTATATCCACTATCTGAATGCAGCCACGGATCCGAAAGCGGCCAACCGAGAGCAGAAGAAAAAGGAGGGCATCGTGACGGTGCTCGTCGTGCCGGTTATGGTCCAGGGGCAATTGATCGGTACGCTCTGTCTGTACACCGCCACCGCCAGAAAATTCTCGAAGCAGGAGATCGAGTTTCTGACGGTCCTGGCCGAGCACGGGGGGATGGCCATCGAACATGCCCGGCTTGTCGCCAAACTTAGAGATAATACCCGAATGTTTCTCGATCTGGCCGCCAGCATCAACGCAAGTCTGGATCTGAAGGATATCCTGCAGGCGCTCACGACCGAGGTGGCAAAGGCCATTGGCGTCAAGGCGGCCACCATTCGCCTCCTCGACGAGGAGCGTGCGAACTTGAAACTGGTGGCCAGTTGTGGCCTCAGTGAAAAATATTTGAATAAAGGCCCCATCTCCGCCGAAAAAAGCATTGCCGAGGCCCTCATGGGCAAACCGGTTGTTGTTAAGAACGCTTCGGCAGACAAGGGGGTTCAATACAAGCAGGAAAAGAAGGAAGAGGGGATCGTTTCCATCCTCTGCGTTCCCATCAAAGCCAAAGAGGAGGTCATCGGCGTGCTGCGTCTGTACAGCGCGACCCCACGTGAATTTACCGAAGATGATATCATGCAGGTCACGGCGCTGGCCTACCAGGGCGGATTGGCGATTCAGAACGCCAGCCTGTACCTGATGCTCAAAAGCGACATGAAGGAGTTGAAAGAGGAAATCTGGAGTCACCGCTGCTGGTTCTGATAAAAATGACGGCGAGCGTTAAAGAACTGACTGCACCGACGACGATCCGCAAACAAAGTGGGTTACCTGGATTTTGATGGCCGATGCTGCTGGAACGCCTGTCCCATCGTCGTGATCATCTCCTGGAACTGGTCCACCTGTTTTTTGAGCACGTCCTGCAGATCCCGGACGGCTTCGGTGGATTCCAGGCCCTTATCACCCAGAATCTTTTTTAAGTGCCCAATGGTCTGTTCCTGTTCCAAGACCTTCTGTTTCAGAACCTCGCATTCTTTCATCAGGGATTCATGCTCCTCGCGGGGCGTCACGTCAAAAAGACGAAGATACTCCCGAACGGACTGCTGAAAGGTTTGCATCGCCTTTTCATAGAGCTTCGCGTATTCATCCCCACCCTTTTCGACGCTGTTCAGACCGTAGATCCGACGAAAAAGGCCCGGGAGGCTGTCGGAACCGTCAGCCCCCCGCTCAGCCACCGGCTGAATTCGTCCATCTGTCGCTGTCCTTTGGCGATGTTGAGGAATGACTGGCCCCATAATTCGAAAAAATTTGGATCCATGGATTGCCCTCCGAGTTCATTTTTTGACCTCATCAGATATTACCTGCTTCCTCCAGATCAAGCTGAAAGCGAACGGGGCCCCGGTAAGGCCCGAACCTTTTATGCAGGGCGCACTCCGTCTCCGGATGGGACCACGATGTGGCGATGGCGCCATGGCCCTTGGGAAAAACGGTGACTTCGGCATCCACAAAATCGAGGGGAGCAATAGCGGCGGCCTGATCCACCAGATCATCCTTCTCCGCATAGCAGAGAAGCCATTTGATCCCCTTTTCCTGAATTCCTTTAAAATTCAATTCTTTGCCGAACAGCTTCACCGGTAGCGTCCCGTCCTTTTCGACAGGGATGGTATAAGAATCAAAACTGATTTTGGTGATGCCTTCCGGCAGGTCATTGCGGTCATAGATCAGCCAGTAGTTCATGGCCGCGGCGGTCGAGCTGATCTTGACTTCCTTGCCTTCTGCTCCTTCCAAATTCATCAGATCCCGGTAAAAGGTCACAAACGAAAATTCCTTTTCCATGCTTTTGAGCTTATAAACCCAGCTCATGACCTTCCCGTCGACGATCTGATGACCGCTCGGCATGTCCTTCATGGCGTAACCCAGATCCCGGAAGCGGGAGGGCAGATGCTGCATGTATTCCACGAGGGCAACGCTTCGGGTGCCATCCATGGGCGACACACAGGTGATCAGGGCGTCAACCAGCCCGTCCAGCTCGCCGGACAAGATGTCTAGAACAGCCATGAATCCCCCCTGGCAGAAGCCGTTGAGGGTCACCGCCTTTCCGTGCATCTTCATCACGCGCTCACAGAAAAATCTCGTGTCCAGGGCGTCATCCTCGCCGGTCATAACCTGCACCGCCGGCGTCGTCTCAATATCCTTCATCACGCGGATGTAGGTCGGTATGCCCTGATTGGCGTAGGCATGGACATAACTCTTCTGTTCGCCCGGCAGCAAGGCCAGAACATTCGGACCCAGGACATAAGGCGGCAGAATGACAACGGGTTTGCCCTCCTTGCGGACTTTCACGCGTTTATCCTGAGGGAGAACCTGGTAGAGAATAAAGCGATCTGTTTCGGCTGTTTTTTTATAGCCGCCTTTACCGAAATGGAATCCATAATCGGGCTTGATCGCCCGGATGGCCTCAGGGTAACCGTAAACGAGCAGATCCAGCTGTCGCACCTGCGCGGCGTTATAGTCCCTTAGATTGAATCCCTCCCGGTCAAAAAAGGTATTTGTCACGGCCTGCAAAGCCTTTGCGCCCCCTCGGAGGCTGAATTCGTGCATGCTTTTGAGTGAACCCGTCAGGCCTTTTTCGGCGACCTGGAGATTGAACTGCAACAACTCCAGATAATCCATCATCGTTTCGAGCGGCGGTGTTTGCGTGAGTTTCTGCTTCTCCAGGGCCGTGAAGGAATTGGCCGCGGTCCAGTAGGGAATCATGAAATCATGCAGATAAGCCAGAATCCCCAACAGAAACAACTGGCCGGCTTTCAGGGCGTCCAGGGTTGCTTCCGCTGTGTTTTCCCGGTTTGCTTTCTCCAGATCACCGAAGGATGAAATCAAACGCCAGTAAGAATCGGTCGCATCGTTCAGATAGACGGGAATATTCAACCAGTAATTCTGATTCGTTTTCAGGGTCTCAAAAGTGGCCTCCATCAAATTGGCATTGACTTCGGCCACTTTTTCACGACAGTCGGATACAATGCGATAAGAGCGGTTATGAATACAGGGGATGATCATATATCTGCTCCGAAGTAATTCTGTCAGGCTCAGGCTTTTTTCACC
Source organism: uncultured delta proteobacterium (assembly GCA_963708515.1). Lineage (GTDB taxonomy): Bacteria > Desulfobacterota > Syntrophia > Syntrophales > Fen-1087 > JAPLJM01. The sequence goes on from CAVPSX010000018.1 coordinate 103,488, forward strand.
TTGTCATAACCTGCGAAGAATTCCTCCACCTTTTTATAATTTTCATCCGCGGCAGCCTTGAAATCCGATCGACCTTTCTTATACGCCTTGAGCCAGTCATTGATCACCTTTTTCCCCTCTGCGGGAATCAGGGGCGCCTGGTCCAGATACATGGCCATCATTTTTTCCGTCTGCTCCTGCAGGGCGATCATGGCGTCAAAGGTGTTGTCGAAAGCGGTCTTGTTGAATTGAATCATCTGTTTTGCAATCTGCTTGGGATCCATTTTGTTTCTCCTTTCTTTTGGTTGCTTGATCTCGAGGTTCATTCCCGGGATGCTTGCCATTAAGCTGTCTATTTTCCGGCTTTGTTTTGTCTTTTCCGCTTTATCCGCGCTTGCAAAATATTCCTTAACCTTTTTGTAGCTTTCATCGACACTTGTTTTGTAGGCGTCCCGACCCCGCTTGTAGGTCTTTACCCACTCGGTCACTGCTTCTTTTCCTTCTTTAGGAAACCAGGGCGACTGTTCCAGGAAAAGACCCACCATCTTCTCCGTCTGCTCCTGCAGAATCATCGTTGCGTTGAAAGTGTTGTCGGATGTGGTCTTGTAAAACTCGATCATCTGTCTTGCAAATTTTGCCTGTTCCATTATCATGGACCTCCTCAATTATTTATTCTGAACTGCGTCATTAATAAGTATAATGACCATTTTCCATTTGTCAAGACATATTTTTGCAATGCAACATTTATTAACGCCTATCTCTCAGCAGTATATTTTATGTAATTAATTATATATATCAATAATATTTAATGGTTATCATCATAATACGACCTTCTGGTTAATAATATTCTTTCAAATCATAAAATATTTGTTGCAATACAAACATGCGTCATATATGGGAGCAATAAGAGGTTTATCGCCATGAATGAAATATTGCTACTAAAGAAATACTCAAACAGACGCCTGTACGACACCGAAAAGAGCGCCTATGTCACGCTCGACGATGTCATGCAGGCCATTCGCCGGGGGAGACGCGTGGCGGTGGTGGATGCCAAATCCGGAGAGAACGTGACCGCATTTATCCTGACACAGATCATCCTGGAGGAATCGCGAAAGAAGAACAGCCTGCTGCCGGTTCCCCTGCTTCATCTCATTATCCAATACGGTGAAAATATTCTCAGTGAATTTTTTGAAAAATATCTTGAGCAAACCATCAAAAATTACTTGTCCTACAAGGGCATGGCCGATGATCAGTTCCGAAAATGGCTTCACCTCGGCATGGATCTGTCCACGCTGACCAAGCAATCCATAGCGTCGCTGCCGGCCTTCCGGCCCTTGCTTGATCGTGTCCACGAGCCGGATCCGTCACCGGTTAAAGACAAAAAGTAATGTCTTGACATTACTCCATGCTTCCCTTAAGGAGAGGCCGATGGACGATATCTATTCCAAAAAAGTGGTCATTCACTATACGGCCGAGAATGTGGAACAGCCCCTTATCTGCCAGCTCGTCAAAGAGCATGACCTTGTTTTTAATATTCTAAAGGCCCGTATTTTCCCACGCCGGGAGGGCGTGATTGTCCTGGAACTCAGCGGTCTTAAGAAGAACTTTGATCGCGGCATCCGCTTTCTCAAAGACAAAGGCCTTAAGGTTGAACCGCTTTCAAAAAGCGTCAATCAAAACATTGATAAATGCGTCCACTGTGGCGCCTGTACGGCGTTCTGCCCCACAGACGCCCTGGCCTTCGATATGCAAACCACAAAAGTGGAGTTCGATCCGGAGAAATGCAACGGATGCGAACTGTGTGTCTCTGCCTGTCCTGTCCGGGCTATGGAAGTCGATCTGTTTTAGATCAGACCGACCCGTTACCGAATGGTCACAACGAACCGCATGCGGCCAGTCATTGTTTCGGACTCTTGTTGTTCTGATCCCCGGTTTTATCAGCTTTCCTGTCTTTGCCGATCAGAAGGTTGTCCATCCCTTCGACTACTTTCTTGCCCTTTTCGGCGATGGCCTCGCCCTTTGAATAGGCCTCTTTTCCCCTTTCAATGGCTTTACCGGTCTCGGTTTTGGCTTTTTCAAGGGTTTCCATCATATTCTGGGGCATTTTCCGAGGATCCTTGAAATAGAAATAACCGCCGACTGCGATGAAAATCAGGAGAAACAACAAAGCCAGCTTGAGAAGCTGCTTGAAGAGGAAATAGACGATCAGCAAGCCGATGAAAATGACCGCGATGATGATCATGGGATGGGCTGATAGATTCTGTAAGAGGTTGTCCACGGATGACCTCCGGTTATTATTTTTTCATATTACTTTGAAATCCCGGAAATATCAAATAGTTCTTTCACTTGACAAAACACGGACGGGTCGTTTACATATCGGCGCAATGCATAAAATAACTTTGCATAGCCGATGAAAAATGGTTTGCAGGCGGCGAATCAAAAATTTTTCGCACTTGCAGAAATTAGGCTAAATTATTAATATCAGACGCATTTAAGCATTATCAAATTTTATCGAAAAAGATTTTGAGACGCGGCGAAGCCATTTTTCAAAGGTCTCGAAAAGGATTGCCCGTTTGAAAGTCGCCGTAGCCACCCTTGGATGCAAGGTTAACCAGTATGAATCGGCAGGAATCCTTGACGCCCTGAAAAAACATGGCGTTGAAGTGGTTCGTTTTGACCAGCCGGCGGATTACTATGTCATTAATACCTGCACCGTAACGGATCGCTCCGATATTGAGTCGCGCCGTCTCATCCGGCGGGCGGCAAGGGCCTGTCCGGGGGCACAGATCATCGTAACGGGCTGTTATGCGAAACTTGCCGCAAATGACATCAGAAGAATGCCGGGGGTCGCACTTGTCACAGATCAAAAAGCCCTGATTGCAGAAGCCATCGCAATGGCCGCGCCACATGCAGCAATTGCCCTGCAAGCCGTCGCACCGGGCTGGCCCGACCTGTCGGCATTGAAGCCGATTCGTTTCTTCGGCCATACCCGGGCTTTTCTCAAAATCCAGGACGGTTGCAACAGCCGTTGTCGTTACTGCATCATCCCCTTCGCGCGTGGGGCCAGCCGCAGCGTCCCGGAGAGGGGCGTGATCGGCCACATTGACAAATTGCGCCATGCCGGATACAGGGAAATCGTTCTCACGGGAATTCATCTGGGCGCCTACGGGGCGGATATGACGCCGCCCACAGATCTTTTCAGTCTAGTTAAGATCCTGTGCGACGATCGCGCCGTTGAACGGCTGCGCCTGAGCTCCATTGAACCCCTGGAGATCACCGACCCGCTTATTGCGTTATTTCAGTATTCCGATGTGTTATGCCGCCATCTCCATATCCCGCTGCAGAGCGGCGATGACGGTATTTTAAAGCGCATGGGCAGGCCCTACGATGCGAAATCTTTTGCTCATCTGCTTGAAAAAATCTGGCGGGCAGTACCGGACCTGGCCGTCGGCCTCGATGTCATGGTCGGCTTTCCCGGAGAGGACAAGCGGGCCTTTGAGCGCACGGTAGCATTGATTGAGGATTTACCCGTAGCCTATCTGCACGTTTTTCCCTACTCGGAACGAGCGGGGACCGAAGCGGCTACGATGTCCGGCAAGGTTTCCGATGGGGATAAAAAAGACCGGGCCGAACGAATGAGGAACATCGGGGGAAAAAAACGCACAGCTTTTGCGCAACGATTCATCGGCCGAATAATGGCCGTTCTGGTGGAAGGCAAACCAGACCGGAAAACCGGTCTCTGGAAAGGCTTCTCGGGCAACTATATCCCGGTTGTACTCGAGGACGGGGACGTTTCGCTGGTCAATCACATCGTTCAGGTCCTGGCGGATCGCTGTCAGAATGGACAACTCCATGGAAGGATTGTAGATGTCTGAAGAAAGAATGACTGCTCTTGACCATCTTCAGCAGATGCTCCCCTATCGTTTCCGCGACGATTCATTGCTGGGTACCGCTCTGACGCACCGGTCCTATGTCAACGAAAATCCGGCAGCAGCGGACCGCGACAACGAAAGGCTTGAGTTCCTGGGAGACGCGGTACTCGAACTCTGTATCAGCGATCTGCTTATGAATCATTTCCCGGATTATCAGGAAGGCCCTCTGTCGCAATTGCGCGCCGCCATTGTCAATGAGCAGCCGCTCGCGGAAATGGCAAAGTCTTTCCGGCTTGGAGATTATCTGCTGCTGGGCAAAGGAGAAGAGGCCTCAGGCGGGCGAAACAAACCCTCCCTGCTTGCCAACGCTTTTGAAGCCGTGATAGCGGCTATTTATCTGGATGGCGGATTCGATAAAGTTGCGGTGTTGATCAGCCGTCTTTTTACACCGCTCATTGAGAAAGGCTACCACACGTATCGCGATTACAAGACGACCGTGCAGCAGATGAGCCAGCACATCTTCAAGGAGACGCCTCGTTACACGCTGATCCATGAAAACGGGCCGGATCACGACAAAACGTTTGAAATCCGGCTGTCCATCGCCGACCGCATCCAGACGACCGGAACCGGTAAAAACAAGAAAGAAGCGGAGCAGCGCGCCGCCGAACAGGCGATCCGGATACTGGAAACGCTTTTTCCTGCCGGGCGGGAATGACCATGCCGCTGATTATTCCCATCTTTATCATGCATCGGGGGTGTCCGCACCTCTGCACCTTCTGCAACCAGCAGAAAGCGGCGGGGCCTTATCCGGAGGATGTTTCAGAGACGTTCTTCCGCCGGACGGTCCTGGCTCATTTTCAATCTCTCAAGAAGAAGCCGGTGCAGGTCCAGATTGCCTTTTATGGCGGCAATTTTACAGGAATGCCGGAGCAGGAACAGATCCGGCTGCTGGGATATGCTAAGCCCTTTCTTGAAGCGGGATGGGTCAGCGCCCTGCGCATCTCCACGAGACCCGATTGTCTTGATCGCGAGCGACTGGATTTATTGAATGAATTCGGCGTTCAAACCGTTGAGATCGGCGCCCAATCCCTTGTGGACGACGTTCTTCGGTGCGCCGACAGGGGGCATACGGCCGCGGATGTGGACACAGCCGTGCAGTTGCTGAAGTCCAACGGATATGAGGTCTGCGTCCATCTCATGGCCGGCCTGCCGGGGGATGACCCGGAAGGTTTCACCTGCTCGGTGGACCGGACCATCGCTATGCGACCGCAGATGGTCAGGATCCATCCGACCCTTGTTTTAGCAGGGACCCGACTGGAGCGGGATTACCACAACGGTCGTTATGACCCGCTGACTCTTGACGAGGCCGTCATGCTCTGCAAATCCGCCTTACTGAAATTTGCCGCCGCCGGGATTCCCGTCATCCGCATGGGTCTGCAGGCGACGCCTGAGATGGAAAAGCGCGGGACGGTCATTGCCGGCCCCTATCATCCGGCCTTTCGGTTTCTCGTCGAGTCGTCCATCTTTTTCGACAGGGCGGCGTCGCTGTTGTCAGGAGCGGAGTTTAAGGAAAAATCGGTGGTTTTTTCCGTGTGCCCGAAAGAGCAATCCGCGTTTCGCGGGCTGAAAAATGAAAACGTGCGAACATTGCAGAACCGCTTCGGCATCTCGGGCCTCCGGGTGGTCACGAATCCGTCACAGATTGCAGGAACGCTTCATGTCCACTGCGGAGAATGAGAAAGGCCCTTCGCATTACCTGATTGACGACATGGAAAAACCGATATAATCTGTCGCCAGTGAGATCGCAGGCTATCGTCTTTCTTTACCATTTGTCGTCCTTATGAAAATCGAGACCATAGGAGGTTCAACATTGTATAAGTCTGGATTCATCGGCATCATCGGACGGCCGAACGTCGGGAAATCGACACTGCTCAACACCCTCGTCGGCGAAAAAATCGCGATCACGACGAGCAAACCCCAGACCACACGCAACCGGATCATGGGCATCCGGAACCAGGCAGAGGGACAGATGATCTTCATGGACACGCCCGGCATTCATAAGGCGGACTCCCCGCTGAACCGACAGATGGTCAATATCGCAAGAGACACTTTCCGGCGTGTGGACGTGCTGCTTCTGCTTGTGGATGCCACCGCAAGTGTTCATGCTTCAGACAGATTCATTATTCAATCCCTGCCGGAAGGCGCCATGCCGGTCATACTGGCTATCAATAAAATCGATCTCGTGAAAAAGACGCAGCTTTTGCCCCTGATCGATGAACTCCACCCGCTTCACCCTTTTGCCGCGATTGTTCCCCTGTCGGCCCAGACCGGCGACGGCCTGCCGCAGCTCGTCACTGAAATTTTACAGACGCTTCCGGAAGGACCTGTCCATTTTCCAGAGGATACGATGACGGACGCTTCGGAACGTTTTATTGCGGCCGAGATCATCCGGGAGAAGATCATCCTGCTGACCCGCCAGGAAATCCCCTACACAACGGCAGTGACCGTCGATGCGTTCAAAGAGGATGAACCGAAGCGGCTCATCCGCATTCAGGCGACCATCCATGTGGAAAAGGATTCGCAGAAGGGCATTCTGATCGGTAAAAAAGGGGCCAGACTCAAGGAAATCGGGACAAAGGCTCGCATAGATCTGGAACAGTTTTTCAACGCCCGGATTTACCTCGAATTATTCGTCCGGGTGCAGAAGGACTGGACCCATGATGAGAAAATACTAAAACAATTCGGCTATTTTCAGAAGTAAGAGGGAGTATTGTATCGTGGGGACAGATTTCAAATCTGTCCCCAGTAAGAGGAGATTCACATTGAAACCCGTTGTCGCCATTATCGGCCGGCCCAATGTCGGAAAATCGTCTCTGTTCAACCGCCTTGCCCATCAGCGCAAGGCCATTGTGATCGATCAGCCCGGCGCCACACGCGACCGCAATTACGCGGCCTGTACCTGGAACGACAAACCTTACATTCTGATCGATACCGGCGGATTCGAACCGGCGGCGACGGAGGGCATCCTCGTCCAGATGCGCGAACAGACGCAGCTTGCCATCGAAGAATCCGACGTCATTATCTTTCTCATGGACGGGCGGGAAGGGCTGCTGCCGGCGGACCGCGACATCGCCGCTCTGCTGCGCGGCTTTGAGAAACCGGTCTTTTACGCGGTCAACAAGATCGACGGGTTGAAACTGGAAACGCTGGCCTATGAATTCTACCAACTGGGCATGGAAACCATCCATCCCATCTCCGCCGCGCACGGCCTGGGCGTGGGGGAGCTCATGGACGAAGTGGCCCGGCTGTTGCCGGCGGCGCCGGAGCAGTCGGATGTAGAGGACCGGATCCGGATCGCCGTGATCGGAAAGCCAAACGTCGGGAAGTCCTCTCTGATCAACAGGATCCTCGGATACGAACGCACCATTGTCAATCCTGTTCCGGGAACAACGCGCGACGCCATCGACACGCCCTTCACGTTAGCGGGACGCCCCTATCTGCTCGTCGACACCGCCGGGATCAGGCGGAAAAGCCGCATCAGCCTGACCCTCGAAAAATACAGCGTTATTCAGGCAATCAAGGCCATCAGCCACTGCGACATCGCCCTGATGCTCATCGACGCCGAAGAAGGCGTCACGGAGCAGGACGCCAAAATCGCCGGCCTTGCCCTGGAAAACGGCACGGCCTGCATCATTGTGGTCAACAAATGGGACATCGTCGAAAAAGACGACCGGACAATTGGAAAATATGTCAGGGATATCAAGGATAAAATGAAATTCCTGGATTTTGCCCCGATTCTGTTCGTCTCCGCCCGGACGGGCCAGCGCGTCGTGAAGATCTTTGATGCGGTGGACTCTGTTTACAGCCAGTACACGCGGCGCGTCAGCACACCGGAGCTCAACCGCAAGGTGCAGGAATTTCTGGCCGCCAATCCGCCGCCGCATTACGGCAGCAGGTCCAATCCCTTCAATTACGTCTCACAGGTCGCCGTCAAACCGCCCACATTTGTCTTTTTTGTCCGAGAGCCAAGTTCCATCCATTTCTCCTATGAACGGTATCTCATGAATCAGTTCCGGGAAACCCTTGCCCTGGACCAGGTTCCGCTTCGCTTCTTCTTCAAGAAAAAAAACAGGGACAAGTCATGACTTGCCCCTGACCTCATCCTCGCCGATCAACAATCACAGAAGGCCTGATCAGGGGCGCCTTTAGGGCGCGTGTTTCCATGATCATTTTCCTCAAGGGGACAAACCTGAGCCGGCGGGAAAGGCACGATTAAAGGATTTCAATGACGACGGGCGTGTTATTGACCAGATTATCCGAAACCGGGCATCGGCTCTCTACTTCTTTAATAAAATCCTCTTTTTCCTGCTTGGTCATGTCCGCGTCAATATGGAGCATCACTTTGATGCCCGCAAATCCGGCCCGGTTTTCCTTGCTCTTGCCCAGCAGTGTCTCCAGATCGAACGCGCCTTCCACTTTCATGTCCATGCCCTTGAGCGGGATCCGCTTCTGCATGGCGACGATTCTGGCGACAGTGCCGATGCAGCCGGCAAGCGACGCGAAAAGATACTCCAGCGGACTGGGTCCTGCATCCGTCCCACCACCTGCCTTCGGCTGGTCAACAACAATAAGGTGTTCTCCTGCTTTCACTTCAATCTTGAACTTTTCGTCCAACTTCGCCTCTACGCTGATTGTCTTCATTTTTGCCATTGTAGCGCCTCCCGGGATGATTTTACTTCTATCGATGGATTTGATGTGGTAATGACAGCGTCGAATGTGTACCATAAACTATCTTGTATGTCACGAAATAATGGCCGCAAATACGGGTCACGATTCCACGCGCACAACGACACATCCCGGGATTTAGCCTGTGATAAGCATCAACAATATTTCTCTGTCCTTCGCCGACCGCAAGATTTTCGACGGCATTACCTGGCTGATTCCGGACAAGAGCCGGATCGGCCTCGTGGGGGATAACGGGACAGGTAAGACCACCCTGTTGAAAGCCATTTTGGGGATGGTCGATCTCGACCAGGGCGCCATCGAGATCCCGAACCGGAAAAACCGGACCATCGGGTATCTGCCCCAGGATCTGGTGGAGCTGGAACCCCTGCCCCTGCTCGACTATCTGCGCAAAAAAAGCGGTCTGGCCGGGATTGAACAGGCCCTGAAGGACCATGAAAGCCGCATGTCGGGCTGTGACCCCGGCTCCGACGAATATCAGTCCACCCTCAAGGATTATGAAATAGCCTCAGCGCGCTTTCAGGCCCGCGAAGGCTACCGGTTCGAGGCGAAAGCCAAGCAGATTCTGAGCGGGGTCGGTTTCCGGGAAAGGGATTTCTCCAGGAACTGCACGGAATTCTCCGGCGGCTGGAAGATGCGCATTCTCATCGCCCTGATTCTGCTGTCCGCTCCGGATATCATGCTGCTGGACGAACCGACCAATCATCTCGACACGGAGAGCATGGAGTGGCTGGAAAGCTATCTGAAGGACTATCCGGGCACGATCCTGACCATTGCCCACGACCGCGTGTTTCTGGATAAAATCGTCAGCCAGATCGTAGAATTATCCAACCATCGCCTGACCATCTTCAAGGGAAATTACTCCTACTATCTCGCGGAAAAGGAGCGGCGGCTCGAAGCGCTCAAAAAGCAGATGGCCCTCCAGCGCGCAGAAATCAAAAAGACGCAGGAATTCATCGAGCGGTTCCGTTTCAAGGCCACCAAGGCGAAGCAGGTCCAGAGCCGTCTCAAGATGCTGGAACGCTTTGAGATCGTCGAACTTGAAAAAGGTGAGAAGCGGGTTCACATCCGGTTCCCGGAGGCGCCGAAAAGCGGCAGGGAGGTGGTCGCCGCGCGGAAGATTTCCAAGAACTACGGGGACCTGAATGTTTTCAGGGCGATCGATCTGACGATTCATCGCGGCGAGAAAATCGCGCTGGTCGGGATCAACGGGGCGGGGAAATCTACGCTGGCCCGGATTCTGAGCGGAACGGAAGATCCGTCTTCCGGGCAGGTCCAATACGGCCTCAATGTCAGTATGGCCTTTTTTTCCCAGGAAAGCGCCCAGAATCTGGATTACCGGCGCAGCGTCTGGGACGAGGTCCGCCTGACGGGGACGCGCAGCAACGACCAGGAAAGGCGGAATCTGCTGGGCGCTTTTCTGTTCTCCGGGGATGATGTGTATAAGGAAATTTCCGTTCTCTCGGGCGGAGAAAAGTCCCGACTGGCCCTGCTTAAAATTCTGCTGCAGGATTCCAATCTGCTGATCCTCGATGAACCGACCAATCATCTGGACCTGAAAACAAAGGACATTTTCCAGAACGCCCTGTTGAGCTATACGGGCACGGTCATCATCGTCTCCCATGACCGTTTTTTTCTGGACCGCCTGGTCCACCGCGTGATCGAGATCCGGGACGGCCGGCGCCATGAATATCTCGGGAACTACTCTTATTTTATCCAGAAACGCAGTGAAATGGCCCAGGCCGATGCGGGCAGGCGTAAATGCCCTCCAGACAGATGACGGACCTTATCCGGCACGGGGAGATCTCCTGTCAACAAGAAAACCCTTCAAGACAAAGGAGGAGAAACGGCTCGAAGCCCAGGAACGCAACCGGCTTTCGCGCATCATGCGCGATTCGAAAAACGAACTGGCGGCGCTGGAGGGCCGCATTGCCCGCCTGGAGGCAAAAAAGGCCGAAAACGAAGCAACGCTCTGCACACCGGACATTCACAGAGAACCGCATAAAATCAAACAGTTAAACCAGGAGCTGGCCGATATCACCCGGGAGCTTGAACCGCTTTATGCGGATTGGGACCGGATGACTGCCGAGATGGAAATCCTTTTTCGATCTCCATCTTCGCTGCAACGCGGATGACTTCTGCGGCGACCACGACTATTCCCGGAATCAATACATCCAGTCATAACACATCTCGGAAAAGAGGTGTGCGGGGGAAACCTGCTTGAATGGTGCTTAAAAAATGCCTTGCTGACCGGTGAGCAGGCCAAAAAGTAAGCCGATCTCTTAAAAGGACGGTCGCTGACTCATCAAAATCGGTTGCATTTATAACGTCAATTGGCTATATCTTGAACTACTTACAAGCATGGGAGCATAAAACCCGCTATGGAAAAGATTGAGAGGTTGCCTATCCGCCCGACGATGAAAGACGAAATGGAGTTTCTCAAGAACGTCCCAATCCTATGTGGTTTGGATTTGATGGATCTCGACACGATCGCAAAAGTCGGCGTTCGAAAGAAATACAAAAAGAGTTCGATCATTCTGTTGGAGGAGGAAGCCGGAGCAGCACTGTTTGTGATCATCTCCGGCAAAGTGAAAGTGGTGCGTATGGGCGATGATGGACGTGAGGTCATTCTTTCGATTTTGGGAGAGGGTGACTTTTTTGGTGAGATGGCAATTCTGGATGGACTCACGCGCTCGGCAAGCGTTGTTGCGACACAGAAGTCGGAATTGTTCATGATTCACCGACGCGACTTCCTGAAACTGCTTCACGATTTTCCTTCGGTGGACATCGCCCTGTTGAAAGAGCTGACGATGCGTCTGCGCAAGGCAGATGCGCAGATCATGAGCCTTTCACTCAAAGATGCGTCGGGCAGGGTAGCGAATGTTATTTTGCAGCTCGCTGATGACATCGGCAAGATCCGGCGAGGCCGAGTGGAGATTGATGAACTTCCGATTCAACAAGACCTCGCCAATATGGCAGGGAGCTCACGCGAAACAATCTCACGCATGATTCACGCCTTCATCCGTGAAGGCTATTTGGAGTTGGAACGCGGCAAGCTCATCATCATCGATTACGAGAAGTTTAAAGCTCGGTACCTGTAGCCGTTCTTTTCTGCTCAGAACTTCAAGCACTGGTTGTGATGCAAGGCTGGTGGTCAGGCAGATGACTGCCGAGATGGAAACCGTTTTGCAGACAACAAAAAACCCTCCGTGAAAACCTTCACAGAGGGCCTTCGGTATAAACGCTCAAGGTTAACACTCAGGCGCCGTCCAGGCCTGTTTTTTCCCTGTTTCGATACCAGGAAACGGGATCGGTCATGAGCTCTTCGGCGTCCTTCAGGGATACATAATGCTCGTGCTCAATATCGGCCAGAAGATTAAAGAATGCCTTTTCTCTGGGATCCGTGCAGTCATCGCGGAGCTTGGCGTAAAAGATAGCGCCGTTTGCTTCAAAATCAATGGCCGTGCCAATGGCTTTCAGATCATCGGCGTCACCTTTGGACATCTTTGACGCCTTTTTAACCATATCCTTTAGAATCGTGGAGACATTTGTTTCCTTCACTTTCAGGGGAACGGTCTCCGGCCATTTCTGCTTTTTGCTCCAGCTTTCATTGAGTTGTTTTAATCGCTGGTAGTGTTCCAGTTCTTCCGCCGCAATCTGGGCAAACATAGCCTTCCCGGCGGGATTATCGGTCCTTTCGGCGTTCTTGAGATAGAATTCATGTTCTTTCATCTCGTTGGCAAGCGCAACCTCCAGGGCATTCAGACGGTTTTTCATGCATAACCTCCCTTGTTATTTATGAGTATTTACCGGGGAAATTGGGTTTCCGTTTCTCTTTCTGGGCGCGAATCCCCTCGCGGGCGTCCAGGCTGGCAAAAATCGGCAGGCCGATTTCCAGTTCCTTCTTAAATGCTTCGGCCCAGGACAGATCCTGACTTTCCCGGAAGCAGCGGATGATGCCTTGAACCGCCAGGGGGCCGTTTCCGGCGATTCTTTCGGCCATTTCCATGGTCGTTTTCATGAGATCTTCCCGCGGCACCACGCGATTCAGGAAACCCCACTCCAGCAGTGTTTTCGCGCTGAAATTATCGGCCGTGAGCAGAATCTCAAGCCCCCGGCAGGGGGTAAGCGTCCGGGGCAGGTAGATGTTCGAACCGCCCGTGGGCATGATTCCCAGGCTGGCTTCACGCATCTGAAAAACTGCGTCTTCCGAGGCAATCCTCAGATCGGCGCCCATGATCGTCTCAAAACCGCCCGTCAGACAGTACCCGTTGATGGCGGCAAGGACGGGTTTTTTCACAATACTGGGCTTGAGCATGGCTTCGGCCACATGCGGACCGACTTTGGCCAGCCAGCGTTCTGCTTCAGTCTCCGGCTCGCGCATCCCCGTCAGGATCGGAATGGCCGTCCGCAGATCCATTCCGGAGCAGAAAATGTCCGGCAGGCAAGAATAGAGGATGGCCACACGGATCGAATTATCCGCGTTGATATCCTGCCAGGCCAGATGCATGTCCATCAGGATCTGGGGATCCAGGGCATTTTTTTCATTCGGCCGGTTCAGTCCGACCTTTGCGATATTGCCTTCTTTTTCGTAAACTAATCCCATGATCTTCTCCTTCTTTCCTGGTTATGGCATTTACCGGCTCCGCCTCGTGCGGCCAGCTTTATCATGAGGCATCCTAAGGATCAGGATGCCTCATGATTCGGTCTCTAACAAAATTATCCGCTAACCTCAAGTGAAATAAAGAACCTGGGAAGGGACAAGAAAACACGAGATCAGGGGCTCCGGTCACCATACGGCGACAGGGCCTCATGATACTCCTTCAGAAGAAAATCCCGGCCGACGCCATAATCGATAAAATCCCAGGGCAGGATTTCCATCGGATCCTTTTGACGGTAGACATAGAAATCGGGGTGGGGATTGGCGGTTTTCAGGGCACGCGGCCAGTTTCCGCCCTCCTGATGGACGCTCAGCAGGATATTGCCCACCCGCCGGTCACCCAGGGAAAGAAGCGCCTGAATATAGTTCCATTTCGGAATATCGTGAATGACATGGACTATCGGGTCGCGGCGAAACGCTTTTTCAATCAACCGGATTTTTTTCTGCACGCTCTGGATGGATTCAAGGGAACACCATTGAAAAGGCGTGGCTGCCTTCGGAATAAACTGATTCACGCTCACCGTCAACCGCCGGAAGGTTTTTTTGCCGGCCCCACGTCCGAGGGCATGCCTTTTGATAGCCTCCACAAGCCGGATCAACGATTCGATATCCGCATGCGTTTCCGTAGGCAGACCGACCATAAAGTAAAGCCGAATGTTTAAAATGCCGTGATCAACGAGCGCTGCGACAGCATCGAAAATCTGTCCTTCGCCGAAGCCCTTGCGGATGACGTCCCGAAGGCGCTGGGAACCCGCTTCCGGCGCCAGGGAAACCGTTTCTATACCGCCTTCCTTGAGCAGGGTGGACATCTCTGCGTCCAGCCGATCCAGCCGCATGGAGCCGATGGCGATCTTTCCTTCCTGACCGAGGATCTGCCGGCATATCCGCTTCAAATCCGGATGATCCGAAACGGCTGTCCCGACCAGTCCGATTTTTTTTTGCGCAGTCACTCCTCTCAGGATCGAAGCTTGCAGAACCGTCTCGCTTCTGAACCGGGCCGGCCGGTATGCAAATCCGGCGGCACAGAAGCGGCATCCCCGCTGACACCCCCGGCTGACCTCCGTCAGGTGCATCGCCCCAAGCTCCGTAGCGGCGGCGGCAATCACTTGTTCCGTCAGGAAGGCATTGATATCTTTGACCCATCTTTTTTTCAGTCGCACCGGAAGTGCGGCATCCACCGCTTCCCGGCTGCGAATGCGCTGATCTTCATGATATACAACGCGATAAAGGTCGGGGACATAAACCCCTTCGAAGTCCCGCTGCACCGCAAACAGGGATTCCTTTCTGGACAGGCCGGAGCGGATCATGATCTTGTAGCGGCACATAAATTCCGGCAGGCTCTCTTCCGCCTCGCCCAGCAGGAAGAGATCAAAAAAATCGCACAGCGGCTCAGGGTTGAGCGTAACCGAAATCCCGCCGCCGACCATCAGGGGTTGCCGCCAGCCGCGTTCTTCGGCCAGCAGGGGAATTCCAGCCAACTCCAGCATCTTCAGGATATTCGGATAGTCGTTCTCAAAGGACACGGAAAAGGCGACGATATGGAATTCCGTCAGGCGCTTTTGTGATTCCAGGCTGAAAAGGGGGGTTGATCCCGGATCGAACATCTGCTCATCTCCGGGATCAGGAAGGAAGGCGCGTTCACAAACAACATCCTCGTCGCTGCTCAAAAGCGCGTAGATGGTTTGAAATCCCAGGTTCGACATGCCGATCCGATAGGTGTTCGGATAGGCCAGGCAAACGGCCAGCCTGTCTCCCCAGGTCCGTTTTCGGCAACCGCTTTCGCGCGATAGAAGATCGCGATATTTTTCTTTAAGCGTCCATGACATTTAAGTAATTTTTACAAAGTTGTTTCGACAAGCCTGGCCACATTTTAATCCGCCTGCCGTCTCAGGAATGTCGGAATTTCAAGATCAAGATTTTCGTCATCAATCGTTCCCAGTTTGACGACATTGGCGCTCTCCGCGGGTTTTTCCTTGTTCCGCAGATAGGCCGGCATCGACAGGTCTTCTCTCCGGTACCCTCCCACGCGGGCAATAGTGGGGATACCCTGCCGTTTTTGGGTTATATCTTCAAAACCTGTAGCGATAACGGTAATCCTGATCTCATCGCCCATATTCTTGTCGATGACCGTCCCGAAAATAATATTGGCGTCCTCGTGAGCCTCTTTCTGAATCAGGGATGATGCTTCATTGATTTCATGCAATGTCATATCCGGTCCGCCGGTAATGTTGAGCAGAACGCCATGAGCGCCTTGAATGGTATTGTCTTCCAGCAGTGGTGAAGAGATGGCTTTCTGCGCCGCCTCAACAGCCCGGTTTTCTCCGCTGGCGGACCCTGTCCCCATGAGGGCCATCCCCATCCGTGACATGATGTTCTTGACGTCGGCAAAATCAAGGTTAATGAGGCCTGGGACAATAATCAGATCGGAAATGCCCTTGACGGCGTGATACAGGATATCATCCGCCTTTTTGAAGGCATCCAGCAGGGAGAGATTCCGACCGCCCAGGCTCAGGAGCCGCTGATTGGGAACGACGATCAGGGTATCCACCGTGCACCTCAATTCCGCAACGCCTTCTTCTGCGTGCATGTTGCGCTGCTTGCCTTCAAATTGAAAGGGCTTGGTTACCACGGCAACCGTCAATGCCCCTGCCTCCTTGGCCAGCTCTGCAACAATAGGCGCTCCTCCGGTTCCCGTCCCGCCCCCCAGGCCGGCCGTAATGAAAACCATATCGGCGCCTTCGATGTGCTGCCGCAGCAATTCCTTCGTCTCCATCGCCGCCATTTTCCCGATATCCGGATTGGCGCCGGCGCCAAGTCCCTTGGTCACCTCCGAACCCAGCTGAATCTTGATCGGAGATGAGGATGCCCCGAGCGCCTGCGTATCCGTATTGGCCGCAATAAAATCGACGCCCTGGAGACTGTAGGCAATCATGGTGTTTACGGCATTGCCGCCCCCACCTCCAATCCCGATCACTTTAATCTTTGCCGAATACGCCCTCCCTGAATCCATCAATTCAAACATGGCCTCCCCCTTTAAAAGAATTCTAAAAACCATTTCTTGATTTTTTTAATAACATCACCAAAAAGACTGCCGCCCTTTGTCGTCAAGGCTTCCTTTGACAGGCGCCTGCTACCATACAAGATCAGCCCCACACCGGTGGCGTACATGGGGCTGTTGACCACATCGGTCAAGCCGCCAAAGCCGATCGGGCGTCCACGCCGGACAGGCATATTAAAAATCTGTTCCGCCAGCTCCGTAATGCCTTCCAGGAGGGCGGCGCCTCCCGTGAGGACAATGCCGGCGGCCAGAATATCCTCGTAACCGGACTTCACGATTTCCTTGTAGGCCATGGTAAGGATTTCTTCCATGCGCGGCTCGACGATCCGTCCTAAAATCTGACGGGATACCTCCCTGGGCTCCCGGCCGCCCACACTGGGCACTTCGATCGTTTCATCCTTGGGAATAAGCACACCAAAGGCGCAGCCGTATCTGACTTTGATCTTCTCCGCTTCCGTCAAAGGGGTTCTGAGCCCCGTGGCAATATCACTGGTCACGAAATTGCCGCCGACCGGCAGCACGGCGGTATGTTTGATGCTTCCCTCCGTATAGACGGCGATATCTGTTGTTCCGCCGCCGATATCGATGAGTGCGACGCCCAGATCTTTTTCATCGTTGCTGAGCACGGCCTCACTCGTGGCGATCTGTTCGAGGACAATCTCGTTTATTTCCAGACCCACACGATTGACGGATTTGACGATATTCTGGATGGACGTTGCCGCCCCGGTGACGACGTGGACTTTAGCCTCCAGCCGCACACCCGACATGCCCACAGGATCGCGGATTCCGTCCTGGTCATCCACGATGAAATTCTGCGGCAGGGTATGCAGGATCTCCCGGTCCGAGGGAATCGCAATCGCTTTGGCCGCTTCTACCGCCCTCTGCACGTCTTCCTCATCCACTTCGCGCCCCTTGACGGCAACGATTCCCAGAGAGTTCTGCCCCTTAATGTGGCCGCCCGCGATGCCGGCGTAGACGGAGCTGATCTGGCATCCCGACATATGTTCTGCTTCCTCGATGGCGTGTTTGATGGCCTCGACGGTGCTGTCAATATTGACGACCACGCCCTTGCGCAAGCCCTCGGAAGGATGAGAACCAATTCCAATGATATCAATGCCCTGCGGTGTTATTTCGCCGACAATGACACAGGTCTTTGTGGTTCCCAGATCCAACCCTACAATGACATTTGATTTCCTTGCCATGAGCCTATCCGCCTTTCCTCATGTTCTAAAACCCTTTGCCGGCCCGCCCGGCGCTGCGGGCGCCAGGATATACCGCTTCTGGACGGTAATTTTTGTCGGGTCCGTCAAATCGATCATGACATATTTCAGGTTGACGTTTCTCTTTTCCAGATCCGTCAGCACCGGCTTGAGCCGCCTAATCTTGTTATCATAATGATCAAAACCCAGACGCAGACAAAGACCGCTGTCGGTAAAGATGGAAAATCCGAGGATTTCATCCCCGTTCACTTCGGCAATAGATTTGATGGAAAATAGTCCATCCGCCGTTGACAGATAGTTGAACAGATCGATGGCTTTTGTGAGCAATGGCTCGTTCGGGCGGCCATCCCGGTAACAGCCGGTCAGCGCAGGGAGATCCGATTCATCTCCCGTTTCCAGTTTCTTGAAGGCCAGACCATCCGCATCCATCAGGTAAAAACCGTCGCCCTTTTTCAAGAGCGCAATGGCCGTCCGCTCGCGCACCTCGATCACCAGTCGTTTCGGCAGCTCCCGACCGACGAACACATCCTTTATCCAGGGACTCTTCCGGACACGATCCCGGATCGCATCGGCGTTGACCGCCAGCAGGTTCTGTGCCGGCTTCAGGTCGGCCAGGGCCAGAACATCCTTTTCCGTCAGCTCTTTTACACCCCGCACCTGCGTTTCGCGGAGGCCAAAATAGGTGGTGGTCATCGCTTGGCTGTAGCCCATAATCAGCAGCGCCGTCAGCAGCAGAATGCCTGTCAGCAGCAGCGATGCCTTAAGAACGTCCCTTAAGATTTCCCCGGAGCGCCGTTTCAGGCGATGATGACCGGCGCTGATTCTGGACTGCTGGACAGTTCCCATCACCTACTCCCCCACGATCCGGACTTCCGTTTCCAGGACAATCCCCGTCTGCTTGAGGACCTCTTGCTGAATCCGCTCGATCAATGCCAGAATATCAGACGCCGTTGCGCCGCCCGTATTGACAATGAAGTTTCCGTGTTTTTCCGATATTCTCGCACCGCCTATGGCCATTCCCTTGAGCCCCGCCGCTTCAATCAAAAGGCCCGCGGGATGCCCGGCAGGATTCTTGAATATCGACCCTGCACTCGGATAATTTAATGGATGCTTTTGCCTCCGCTGTCCCAGAATCTCGTCTATCCGCTGCCGGATGCTTTGGGGGTTGCCATGCTCGAGGCGGAAAACAGCACCCAGAACGATTGTCCCCTCCGGAACGTTAAGCCTTCTATATTCAAAAGGAAGATCCTTGCGCAGCCAGTCCTTCGCAACAGCCTGATCGTCCATCAGTGTCGCTTTGTGCATGACATCCTTGATTTCTTGCCCATACGCGCCGGCATTCATCATGACCGCTCCCCCCACGCTTCCCGGAATACCGGCACAGAACGCTATGCCGTCAAGCGCCCGCTCTGCTGTCAGAAGGACCAGTTCAGCCAGAGAAACACCGGCTTGGACATCCACCATAACTCGATCCTGATCCCCCTGCCCCCAGTCAATACGGCAGAGGTCCTTCATGACGATGATGGCGCCCCGGTAACCCCCGTCCCGGAAAAGCAGATTGGTCCAGTTACCCACAACCAGAAAAGGATGGCCGCTGTTTCTGAAGAAAAGAACCAGTTTTTCAAGCGCGGCAATACTTTGCGGAAAGACCAGCGCATCGGCCCGACCACCGACCTTCAGCGATGTATAGCGATCCAGCGGTTCGTCAAAAAGAACCGGCCCGGTGGTTATCTCCCTCAATTTCTTCCGCGATGCCTGATCCATGATTATTTGCTGTCCTTACGTTCGGTCGCTGCTGCACGCTTCAAAAATTCCTCCCCGACCTTCCAGACGTTGCCCGCCCCCTGGGTAATGATCACATCGGAGGCCCTGGCAATTTTCAGCAGGTGATCCACAATCCCCTCGAACCCTGAAATATAGACGGCGTCGGGATGCCCGCTCTGTCGAATCCCCTCCGTCAGGCCGGCCGCATCCACTCCTGCAATGGCCCTTTCACTGGCGGCATAAATATCCGTAATGATAAGGTGATCCGCACCCGGAAAGGCTGACAGGAACTCCTGAAAGAGCTTCTGCGTCCGTGTATAACGATGCGGCTGAAACACCACAATCACTCTGCCCTTCCAGACTTGCCTGGCCGCTGTCAGGGTTTCGAGGATTTCCGTCGGATGATGGCCATAGTCATCAACCACCGTTACCTCCCGGACCTTCCCCTTGACCTCCAGCCGTCGTCCTACACCCTCATATCGCAGCAACCCTTCCCGGATGGCGTCAAAGGGCATATCCAGTTCGCGGGCAGCAGCAATCGTCGCCAAGGCATTGGCCACATTAAATCGCCCCGGAACCTTCAAGGTCACGTCACCCAGTCGTTCCTCTCTGGCGTAAACAGAGAAGACCGATACCGGACCCTGAAGGACAACGTCTTTGGCCCGATAATCCGCCGGCGAGGTCAGGCTGTAAGTGATGGCCCTGCGCTGGATGTCCGGCAGAATCGCCTGCACATTGGGATCGTCAATACACAAAATGGTGGCTCCGTAAAAAGGTACAATGTTCGCAAATTTCAAAAAAGCCGCTTTGATCTCTTCAATGTCCCGGTAATAATCGAGATGTTCCCTGTCGATGTTGGTGATCACAGCCAGACAGGGCGTTAATTTCAGAAAGGAGCCGTCGCTTTCATCCGCCTCGGCCACAATCACCTCACCATCACCGATCTTGGCATTGCTCCCGATGCTGGCGAGTTTCCCGCCGATGACCATGGTGGGATCGAATCCGCCGTGGGCCAGAACCGTTGAAATCATGGAGGTCGTGGTCGTTTTTCCATGGCTGCCGGAAACGGCGACGGAAAATTTCATTTTCAGCAGTTCGGCCAGCATTTCCGCGCGGGGAATGATGGGAATGTTTCTCCTGTGGGCTTCCAGCACCTCGGGATTATCCGCCTTCACTGCTGTGGAGATCACCACCACATCGGCCTCACCGATATGAGACGCCTTGTGGCCCTGAAAAACCTCGGCGCCAAGCGTTGACAGTCGCTGCGTGATGTCGGAGGAATGGAGATCGGATCCGGTGATGACATAGCCCAGATTGAGCAGGACTTCGGCAATGCCGCTCATTCCGATGCCGCCGATTCCGACAAAATGAATTTTTCTGATTTTCCGCTGCATCGTGTCGGTTCGCTTTGTCTTAGCCATGCGCCTCACCCATCCTGTTGTCTCCCTGCTGAACCAGGGCCAGGCAGGCATCCACGATGTCTGCCGCAGCCCGGATATTCCCCAACCCGGCGGACCGGATTTCCATCTCCCGAAGAAGTTCGGGGCTTTCATAATACCGCCTGATCGCATCGGCCAGTCGTGCGCCGGTCAATTCCTTTTCGGGAATCATTTCTGCCGCACCCGCCTGCACGAGCACTTCCGCATTTTTGGTCTGATGATCTTCCACCGCAGCGGGAAAGGGTATCAGAATGGACGCCTTCCCGGCGGCTGTAATTTCGGCAATCGAGGTGGCGCCGGCCCGGCAGACCAGCAAATCGGCCGTTTGATAGGCTGCCGCCATGTCCATGATAAACGGCAGCACCTCCGCCGTCGCGCCCTTCGCCTGATAGGCATGGGCCACCGCCTCCCGGTCTTTGCTTCCGGTCTGATGGAGAATGCGCAAACGATCCCTCAAGGGTCCCAGGTCGTCCTGCGCCTCGAGCATGGCCTGGTTGATGGCATGAGCCCCCTGGCTTCCCCCGAAGACAAGCAGGGTAAAGGGGCGATTGCGCTCTTTCGGTCGTTTCATTTCTGCTGCAAACCCTTGTCGGATTGGATTTCCCGACACCATGACTTTACGGGTATGGAACCACCGCCCGGTCTGCACGAAACTGACAAAGACCCTGTCAACCATCTTGCCCAGGATACGATTGGTCAGCCCCGGCAGCGCGTTCTGTTCAGCTATGGCCGTCCGAATGCCCAGCAGGCGGGCAGCCAATACCACCGGACCTGACGCATATCCGCCGACCCCGATGACCAGTTCCGGGAAAAACTTCCGGATAATACGTAAAGACTGAATAAGGGCCCCCGGAAGGCGAAACATGGCGTCCAGAGATTTCATCCATCCCTTCCCCTTGATGCCTTCAACATCTATGGTATCCAGTG
Organism: uncultured delta proteobacterium; assembly: GCA_963708515.1. Lineage (GTDB taxonomy): Bacteria > Desulfobacterota > Syntrophia > Syntrophales > Fen-1087 > JAPLJM01. The sequence continues at coordinate 125,150 of CAVPSX010000018.1, forward strand.
AAAAACCCAAATCCCCTAAAACCCTCTTTTCAATGCCCTTATTGGTCCCCACAAACAGAATCCGGTCACCCCGATTTCGTCGCAAAAATTCCTCCGCAATGGCAATCCCGGGAAAAAGATGGCCTCCCGTTCCTCCGCCTGCGATGATCACATTCACATTTTTATACCGATCTTCCCTTTTTCTCAGGTGCGCACATGGGAAGAGATATTCAACAAAATCCCCACGGCCACCAGGCTCATAACCAGAGACGTCCCCCCATAACTCAGGAACGGCAGTGTCAATCCTTTCAGGGGAATCAGCCCCATCACGCCGGCAATATTGATAAAAGCCCCCATGGCCAGCACCATGGTGAGACCGGCGGCCAGCAGGGTCCCGAAGAGATCGGGGGCCCGGAAGGCGACCATGAAACCACGGATGACCAGGGTCGCAAAAAGAAGGACGACCACCGCCACACCGACAAAACCGGTCTCCTCGGCAATGACCGACAGGATAAAATCCGTATGGGGTTCAGGCAGATAAAAGAGTTTCTGCATCCCGTCGCCGACCCCTACGCCAAAAGCGCCGCCGGACCCGAAGGAGAGCAGCGATTGAATGATCTGAAAACCCTTGTTGCCGGGATCATTCCAGGGATTCAGAAAAACCTTGAGCCGATCAATCCGGTAACTCTTGAACATGATCATCCAGACCGCCACCGGAATAAGCAGGGCCGTCAATCCGGCTAAATGCGTGATCCTGCATCCGGCCAGAAAGAGCATCAACATGAGAATCATGGCGATCATCACGGCTGCGCCGAAGTCCGGCTCCAAGGCAATCAGGACAAGGATGAAAAAGGTAACCAGCAGCGGTATCAGAAGGCTCCGGGAAAAGATCTTGAGGTAATTGGCCTTCCGGGCCAGAAAATGGGCCAGAAAAAGGACCATGCAAACCTTGACCAGCTCCGTCACCTGAAAAGAAAAGAAGACGAGGTTCAGCCACCGCCGGGCGCCGCCTGCCCGGATCCCCAGATGAGGAACAAAAATCAGCAGCAGCAGGATGATGGAAACGACGATGCCGGGGTAGGCCCACTTTTTTAAGCGGTGATAATCCAGCTTGGTCAACAGCACCATGGCGCCCATCCCGATCAAGACAAAAAAGACCTGCTTCTTGAGAAAAAACTGCGCATCCTTGAACCTTTCCATCGCCAGAATGGAACTGGAGCTGTAGATCATGGCCGTGCCGATGGTCACCAGGATCAGCGCGATTACCAGGATCATGATGTCCGGTCTTTCCGTCTCGGCAGCGCTATTTTCCATCAGGAAAGGCTTCCAACCCATTGTTTAAAGACATCTCCGCGTTCTTTATAGTCCTTAAATTCATCAAAGCTCGCACAACCCGGCGCCAGCAGCACCACGTCCCCGGCTGCAGCAGAGCGCCAGGCCAGCGGCATGGCCTCCCGCAGCGTTGCCGCCTGATCCGTCCTCACGACGCCGCCAAGCAGCGCTGCAATTTTCTCTCTTGCCTCTCCGAATAAAATCAGGGTTTTAACCCTTTTCCCGATCATGGCGGCCAGGTTTTCAAAGTCTCCCTGCTTATCACGTCCGCCCATCAGAAGCACCACGGGTTGGGAGAAGGTTTCCAGGGCGCGCAGGACCGCGCCCACATTGGTCGCCTTGGAATCGTCATAAAAGACAATACCACTCTTATCACCGGCATATTCGATCCGGTGCGCAACACCATGAAATTGGCCGACGGCTTCAATAATCCTGTCCCGGGGGCATCCGGCCCATCGTGCCGCCATCACCGCAGCCATGATATTCTCAATATTATGAGCGCCGGGAATCTTCACCATTTCAACGGGATATGTCTCGGTTTCACCCGCAAGCGTGCGGTAAATCAATTGCCTGCCATCGAGAAAGATCCCCCGCGTCAGTTGCCGGGAGGAACTGAAATGTGCAATCTTCGAGGCCAGCTTGTGCGACAAGGCCCCCGTGTCGTTATCATCCGCATTCAGGATAGCCAGGTCTTGCCCCGTCTGGTTCTTGAAAATCCGCTCCTTGGCAAGACGATATTCGGCATACGTCCCGTGATAGTCCACGTGGTCAGCCGTGACATTCAGCAGGATGGCCACATCCGGATGGAAGTCGCGGGTCCACTGCAGTTGAAAACTGCTGACTTCAACAACCACATAGTCGTCCTGCTGCGGCCCTTCGACATAACCGATCAACGGGGTGCCGATATTTCCGCCGACAAATACCGATTTTCCTGATTTTGATAAAATCTCTCCGACCAGGGTCGTCGTGGTCGTTTTCCCGTTGGTCCCGGTAATGGCAATCATCGGCCGCTTCAGAAAACGGCTGGCCAATTCCAGCTCACTCAGAACCGGCTTGTTTCTGTGCCTGGCTTCCACAAGCATCGGGTTAAAGGGGGATACGCCCGGCGATGGAATAACCATTTCCACGTCAGACAAGATATCCGGCACATACGGATGAAAGCGGAAGTTCACACCCTCCCGCTGCAGCTCATCCAGAACCTCCTTCAGCTCGGAAGGGGCCTTTTCATCCATAACGATCACATCGGCCCCCTGACGGGAGAGGAACCTCGCCGTCGCCGTTCCGGTCTTGCCCAGTCCGATGATCAGAACACGTTGTTCAGACATATCCATCATCCGTGAAACTACCTCAACTTAAGCGTACTGATGGCGACAAGGGCCAATAAGATCGAGATGATCCAGAAACGAACGATGATTTTCGGTTCCGCCCATCCCTTGAGTTCAAAGTGATGATGAATCGGCGCCATGCGGAAAATCCGTTTTCCATTGGAAATTTTAAACCAGCTCACCTGAAAAATGACCGAAAAGGTTTCCAGAACGAAAATGCCGCCCACAATGGCCAGGAGAATCTCCTGTTTGGTCATCACGGCCAGGGTGCCCAGAGCGGCGCCGAGGGGCAGGGATCCTGTATCACCCATAAAAACCTGGGCAGGATAGGCGTTATACCACAGGAAGCCGATCCCGGCGCCCACCATGGCGCCGCAGAAGATGGCCAGCTCGCCCGTCCCGGCCACGTAGGGAATCTGCAGATAGCCCGATATTTTTATATTGCCGGCAAAATAAGCAAACAGCAGATACGTCATGAAACAGGTGATGGCCGGGCCGATGGCCAGACCGTCGAGCCCATCCGTCAGATTCACGGCATTGGCGGCCCCGACGATGATAAATGTCGAAAGCAGCACATAGCCCCAACCCAGGTCAGGCAGGGCGGTCTTGAAGAAGGGAATCGTGATATTGGAGCCGAACCCGGCCTTGTAGTACAGAATGATACTGACAAAGAGGGCGATGATCACTTCCAGCATCAACCTGACTTTCCCTGAAACACCCTTGCTGTTTTTTCGGGCCAGCTTCCGGTAGTCGTCCATAAAGCCGATCAAGCCGAAGCCTACCGTGACCATCATGATCATCCAGACATAATTGACGGTCAGATTGGACCAGAGGAAGGTGGAAATGACCGCGGCAAAGATAATCAATAGCCCCCCCATGGTCGGGGTTCCCTCTTTTGAAAAATGGGAATCGGGCCCATCCTCCCGGATCGGCTGACCGATTCTCAATGACTGAAGCTTGCGGATCATCCATGGCCCCAGGACAAAGCAGATCACCAGAGCGGTAATGGCCGCATAGATCGCCCGGAAGGTAATATAACGAAAGACATTGAAGGAAGAGAAAGTCGTATGCAACGGATATAGGAGATGATAGATCATGCCGCTGTCCGCTCCTGCAAGCCAAACGTTTTCATAATCATCCGGACAATGCGCTCCATTTTCATTTTTCTGGATCCCTTGACGAGCACCCAGTCCCCGGGTTTAAGCGACGAATGAAGATAGTCCTGAATCTGTTCAGGGGTCTCACAAAAAAGAATCCGTGCCGCCGTCATTCCCTTTTCCATGGCGCCGGCCGCCGTGTCGCGACGATAGTCCCCCATGAGTAAGAGAGATTGGACCCCGGTTTCGGCAATCATGCGTCCTATTCTCCGATGCCAGATGCCAGCTTTGCTTCCCAATTCCAGCATATCTCCCAGAATGACCGTACTGTTCCCGCTACCGCGCAGCTCCTTCATGGCTTTCAAGGCCTCGCGCACCGAAGCGGGGTTGGCGTTATAGGTATCGTCAATCACATGGATGCCGTTATGCAGCGCCTGGATTTCAAAACGTCCGGAAACGCCCCGGAAAGACTCCAGTCCCTGGCAAATGCTGTCGATATCGGCACCGAAAGCAAGGGACGCCGCCGCCGCCGCCAGAGCATTGTAAAGATTATGCTCACCGCTCGTCTGCATTCTGACAAGCCGGCCCGCCTGCCCGGTCCCGAGCTTAAAGGCGATGCCGACGGGCTCTGTTTTCCGAATTTCACGGGCTGAGACATCCGTCCGGTGCTTCCATCCAAATGTGATCAGCTTCCCCTGCCACCGTCGCCCCAGAAGGGCCAGGGCCCCGTCATCACCGTTGATTACGGCAATGCCTTTTCGGTCCATATTTTCAAAGAGCGCCCCTTTTTCCTCCCGGATGTTGACCAGGGATTTTAATTTTTCCAGATGGGCGGCGCCGATGTTCGTTATGAGCCCGATGCCGGGTTCGGCGATGCGCGTCAGGCAACCGATCTCACCGGGCATGTTGGTGCCCATCTCCACCACGGCAACATCATGCTGACCGGTCAACCTGAAAAGGGTCATGGGCAAGCCGACCCGATTGTTGAAATTTCCTTCGGTCTTAAGAACCTTCTTGGTAAGGCCCAGGATTCCTGCCGTCATTTCCTTGGTGGTGGTCTTGCCGGAGCTCCCCGTGATGGCAATCACCGGCACATTCAGCTTTTTCCGCCAGCACCGGGCGATTTCTCCCAGGGCGCTCATGGTGTCTTCCACGAGAATGATGGGTATTTTCTCATGCATCCCGATGAGGGCCTCTCCGGCCTCTTTCTGTATGACAAAACCGGACGCCCCTGCCGCAGCAGCTGCAGCCAGGAAGTGATGCCCGTCAAAGTTTTCACCGCGCAAACAGACAAATAGATTCCCCTCTTGGAGCGTCCGCGAATCGATGGAGACGCCATAAAAGAGCCTGTCAGATTCTCCCCGGACCAGACAGCCGCCGGTTGCCCGCAACGCCTCGCCGATTTTCATGACGGCAAATGTTTTATCTTTCAAGGATTCCTCTGCTTGAATTTTTTTTAAGAGCGGCTTGCGCATGGCGACGATCATCAAAAGGAATCCGCCTGTCGCCCAGAATCTGATAATCCTCATGTCCTTTCCCGGCGATCACAACAAGATCGAAAGGGCAAGCGCAGGCAATGGACGCATCGATCGCCGCGCCCCGCTCCGGAATAACGGTATAGCATCTGTCACAATCCCCTGCCCTGAGCGCTTCGGGAAGAACTTTTTTCATCGTTGTACCGAGGAGCCCGGACTCTGATCTGGCGGATAATCTCCAAAGGGTCCTCAGTGCGCGGATTATCCGAGGTGATGATCATCAGGTCACTGAACTCGGCAGCGGCCTGCGCCATCAGAGGTCTTTTTCCGCGATCCCGGTCTCCCCCGCAACCGAACAGGGTGATGAGGCGCCCCTGCTTGAATGCCGCTAAATTCTGCAGGATGCGCCGAAGGGCGTCATCCGTGTGGGCGTAGTCCACAAAAACAGCCGGCTGATCCGGACCGCTTACCTTTTCCATCCTCCCCGGCACCTGAGCGACATGCTCAATCCCCGCCTGGACCTTTTCCGTGGAAACGCCGAGAGACAGGGCCGCGGCGGCGGCGGCCAGAATATTATAGAGGTTGTACCGGCCGATCAGGGGCGATATAATTTTAAACCGGCGCTCTGCGGAGATGAACTCCGCCCGAATTCCCTGGAGGCTCAGGTGAATCTCCCGTGCAGAAAGATCACAGGGCGCGTCGATGCCGAAGCTCAGATGCGGCAGGCAGACCTCCCTGCAGCAACCGTTGTCCCCAGGGATCATCCGCATTCACCAACATCCGGCATGAAACCTTTTTTCTGCTTGCAGAAAGGACCTCCTGAAAAAATCGTTTTTTTGCTGCAAAGTAATGTTCCATGGACTTATGGTAGTCCAGATGGTCCTGAGACAGATTGGTAAAAACGCCAAGATCAAAATCGCAGTCGTCAACCCGCCGCAAGTCCGCAGCATGAGAGGATATTTCCGCCACAACATGGCTGACACCATCGTCTGCCATGTCTCGAAGGAATCTCTGCATTTCCAGAGATTCCGGCGTGGTATGGGGAGGCGCAAAAACCTTTTGTTTGAACCGGTAGTTCACGGTTCCCAGGACACCGACACTAAAACCCGCAGCCATCAGAATGGATTCAAGCAGATAGGTTACCGTGGTTTTCCCATTGGTGCCGACAACCCCCACCAGACAAAGACCTGAAGACGGATGCCGATAGAAATTGCGCGCGAGCATCCCGAGAACGCGGCGGCTGTCAGCAACTTGAATCCACTGGGCATCCGGCGTCGCGGGCAATGGCCGTTCATGGACGATCACGCGGGCGCCCTTTCGGATCGCCTCTGAAATATAGGCATGTCCATCCGCCTGCAAACCGGAAACCGCCACAAAAAGACTGTCCGTCTGGCATGTTCTGGAATCATGGCAGACGGACGCGACGTGGCCCGACCGGGCGCCGACCCAGCGCTGAACGGGAATGCCTTCCATGAGCATCGCCAAATCCATCCGCTCTCCTATTGACCGGCACTGAATGATACCGTGCAATACCGCTGCTCATCAATCGAAACGCCGGGCGCAGGCGCCTGATTCACCGCCCAGCCGTTGCCGATGATCCGCAATACGATCCCCCGTTCTTTCGCTCTCCGCAGGGCTTGGCGAATCGTCAGCCCCCGAAAATCCGGCATCATGCTTTCATCAAATTGATCCTGTTCATTTTTCCGGAGGTCAATGACCGGCCCTGTGGCAACTTGCCTGATTTTCCCATCCCGGTTGATACTATCTTCTTCATAAACGGGATTTTCCCGGATATGCGTTTTGAAGCATGTCAAAATCTGATCAGCAATATTTTTGAAAACCGGGGCAGAGGCAACGCCGCCCCACTTGTCCCGCTGAGGCTCGTCGAGGACGACGAGAATAGCCACCTGTGGATTTTCCGCCGGAAAAAATCCCATGAAAGACGTGCGGACGCGCTCTGAAGAATAGGCGCGACGGGCAAAATCGAATTTCTGCGAAGTCCCCGTTTTGCCGGCTACATTCACATTCTGGATGCGGGCATTTTTCCCCGTCCCATCCGGATCGCTGACAACTCTCGTCATCAGGGTCACCATACGCCTGGCCGTCTGCGGCGAGATCACCTGCCGCACCGGCGTCGGGTCATATTTCTTAATGACCTGGCCCTGCTTGTCCACGAGACCTCTTACAATGTAAGGCTTCATCAGCACGCCTTGGTTGGCAATGGCCGAGAGAGCCGATATGAGTTGGATGGCTGTGACAGACACGCCCTGACCGAAGGCGACCGTGGAGGTATCTACTCGTGTCCAGTTCCGGACCGGCCGGAGCAGGCCGGCGGTTTCCCCGGGAAGATCGATACCTGATTTCTGTCCAAAACCGAAGCGCGTGATATAATCATAAAATTTTTCCTTCCCCAGACGCTCGGAAATCTTTACGGAGCCGATGTTGCTCGAATATTTAATGACGTCGGCAAAGCTCAGATAGCCGTGCTTTTTCCGCTGGGCTTCACGGAACACGCGATCGGCTACGGCGTAGTTTCCATTTTCACAAAATATTTGATCCGTTTCCTTGTATACACCCTCCTCCAGGGCCGCTGCGGCAAGAAAAGGCTTGAAGGTGGAACCGGGATCGAAACAGTCCGTAATGACTCTGTTCTTCCCTCCCGCTGCGCCGATTTTGGAAATGTTGTTGGGATCAAAACTCTTTTCGTTGGCCAGCGCCAGGATCTCGCCCGTCTTTGGATCCATGACCACCGCCATGCCGCCTTTGGCGCCTTTGCTTTGAACGGCTGCTTTCAATTGGGATTCGACCAGATACTGGATCCGGCTGTCAATGGTCAGGATCAGATTCACGCTTCCCTTTTGTTTGGCCACCGCAGAATCAATGCGCGGATAGAGCCGTTTTCCCTTGGCGTCCCGTGTCCATTTCAACTGTTCCGGTTGACCCTTCAAATTTTCGTCAAATCTGAATTCCAGTCCTTCCAGTCCATTGGCATCCATCCCGACAAAGCCGATCAGATGACCGGCCAGTTCTCCATTGGGGTAAAAGCGTTTCGGTTCTTTGATGATAAAGATGCCGTCCAAATCCAGTTTTTCTACCAGCACGGTCTGGTCCGGTGTAATCCGTCGCGCCAGCCAGCAGAAATTCTTTGCCCCGGACATGTTTTTCAAAAGGGTCTTCCCGTCGACGTTTAGAATGGTGGCCAGTTTCGCCGCGGTTCCCTTGGTGTCTTCAATTTTCGAAGGATCCGCACAAACGGAGTCGGACAAGACGCTAACAGCGAGCTTTTCCCCGTTGCGATCGAAAATAATCCCCCTTTCCGACTCGACCCGCAACGTGGCGGTGTGCTGCCTGTCTGCCCGGGCCTTGAGACTCTGTCCATTCAGAACCTGTATCTGGTAAGCGCGTGTAATAAGAGCGATAAAAAGAACCAGAAACAGACTCAACAAGGTGGCAATCCTGACACGCAGCCATTTTTTTTCTTCAACGGTCATTTCACGGCTCCTGCATCCCGGATAATAATCACCTGATCTCCGTCCGGATAGGATAGATTAAGTGAACTTTTTGCAATCGCCTCGATGCGTTGGGGCGATTTGAGCGTGGCGTACTCGAGTTTCAGCTTTCGCTGCTCTTCCAGCATCTGTTCCCTGCTTCTCATCTCTTCGGCAACCTGATATTCCAGTTTTGTCATCTGAACATGGGACCATACATAGGTTATGGCCACGGCCATCAACACAAACGCCACAAAGAGAAAGACGGAATATTTCAATTGCGGCGTTGTCTTTTCCTCTTGTCCTGCTCCCGCTGGCACGACTCCCGCCACGGATGTTTTATGATTCGCGGCCATCCTTCATCGCCTCTCTGCGGTCCGGAGCCTGGCGCTTCTGGCCCTCGGATTTGAATCCACTTCATCCGTGCCGGGATATTCCGGCCGTTTTGTGATCACCGTCAGCCTGGGTTCTCCTTCACAGCGACATACCGGCATATCCGGGGGACAGGTACATCCCTTTTCGGCAGCACGAAAGGCTTCCTTGACGATGCGATCCTCCAGGGAATGAAAAGAAATGATGGAAAACCGCCCGCCCCGCTTGAGCATGTCTGCACCGCTTAGGATGGCCGTGCGAAGGTTGGAAAGTTCATCGTTGACGGCAATGCGGATGGCCTGAAAGGTACGGGTCGCCGGGTGGATTCTTCTCTGACGGTATGCAGCAGGAACGGCATGGTAGATGACGTCGGCAAGCTCCCTCGTCGTGCGGATCGGAACCGCTGCCCGTTTTGTCAGGATGGCCCTTGTAATTCTTCCTGCCATGGGTTCCTCGCCATACGCTTTGATGATTTTCCTTAATTCATTTTCCGAAGACAGATTGACGAGATCATAGGCACTGTAACCAATATCCTGATCCATGCGCATATCGAGAGGAGCATCCGAAGCAAAGCTGAAGCCCCTGTCTCCCGCATCGAGCTGATGAGACGAAACCCCCAAATCCAGGAGAATGCCATCAACTTTTTCGATATTCAGGTTGATTAGGAGTTTACCAATCTCCGCAAAATTGCCTTTGACCAGAATTTTCCGCCGGCCAAAGGATTGCAACTTTTTTTCCGAAGCACGCAGGGCATCGCTGTCCCGGTCGATGCCGATCAGCAAACCGTCCGGGGCCGTCTCTTCGAGGATCGCCCAAGCGTGCCCACCCCCGCCGACGGTACCATCCACATAAATGCCGCCGGGTCTGCATCCCAGGGATGCAAGAACCTCTTTGCACAGGACCGGTTCGTGAAAGAAGGACATCTCATTGCCCGTCTCTAAATGCCCATATCCGCCATGTAGTCACTGAAGACATCCAAGTCGCTCTCTGTTTTTTTCATTTCCGCGTCAAAACGCTCCCGGCTCCAGATCTCAATCACTTTGATCATTCCGGCCAGCACAATATCTTTTTCAAGCGCAGCGAATTCTCTCAGATTGGGAGGAATAAGAACACGCCCCTGGCTGTCCAGTGAACAGTCCACCGCACCGGACATAAAGAAACGCTGAAAGGCCCGCACCTGTTTCCTCAGAATAGACTGGTGGCTGACCTTCTCTTCGATAATCCGCCACTCGTCGTAGGGAAAAACCATCAGATAATTATCCCAGTTCGTAATGACCAGACGGTTGTCATATTTCTCGGCCATGACTTCACGGAGCCGGGCCGGGAAAATGATTCTTCCCTTGTCATCGATGGTGTGATAGTACTGGCCCCTGAAAACAGACACCGGTTTTCCCCTCCACAATAATCCACTTTACTCCACTTGTGGCCACCATAATGAGGGAGATTCGGTTTGTCAAGAAAAAAATTACTCTTTGTTCCTTTTATTTTGATATTTTAGGACGGCCTGCGCATGTGCGGCCAGATTGGAGGAAAACTTGTGCGTCCCGTCATTATTCGAGACAAAATAAAGATAGTTGGCGGGCGCAGGATTCAGAGCCGCATGAAGGGAGTCGATTCCCGGATTGGCGATGGGGCCAGGTGGTAAGCCACGAATCTTGTAAGTATTGTAGGGCGTGTCGTTGTCGAGGTCCTTTCTTCTCACCACGCTTCTATGGGTATCGAGACTGTAAACCGCCGTCGGATCGCTTTGCAGTCTCATGCCCTTTTTCAGCCTATTGTGAAATACGGCGGATACCCGAGCCTTTTCCTCTTTATAACCTGTCTCTTTGCCGATGAGGGACGCCAGCGTGACAAACTCGGTGGTGGTCAGTCCCAGTCCATTCGCCCTCTCGATCATCTCCGGGGTGACTTTCTTCCAGAGCTGGTTCACCATGATCCTGACGATTTCCTGGGGTGCCATACCCCGATTGAAATCATAAGTATCCGGATACAGATACCCTTCAGCGCTGCAGGCATCAATATTCAGTGAAACCAGGAAGACTGGATCAGTCGTCACACTGATAAAGTCTTTTTCACTGACGAGATCCTCCGCAACAAGCAGGTCGACAATCTGTTTAAGGGCAAAATCCTCGGGAATGGTCACTCGGCGTATCTTGATCTTACCCCTGGCCAGCTTGTCGGTGACCTCCCAAGGAGACATGCTGGTCGCCAGTTCATATTCCCCGGCCTTGATCGAGCGGGCGACTCCTTTAAACAGGGACAAAAGCATAAAGAGCGGTTTATTCCTCACCATGCCCGCCTGATTCAGAATATCGACAATCTCTCGGAAACTGGCTCCCTTGGGAACAAATACAATTGCGACGGCGACCTGGTTATCGATGGGACGTATGGCATAGCCTAGTAGAAACACACACCCTATCAGGAGCAATACGACCCATAGGGCAATCCATTTCTTCGCTCTCTGATTCAGAAATAAAATTGTTTTCATGGCGGGTTACGGTTCAGGTGTCATATCAATGATTCGACGGATAAAGGGAATTCAGGTAGCCTTGCAGAATTATCCCTGCGGCCATTTTATCGACGATTTTTTTTCGCTTCTCGCGGCGCACCCCGGACTGGACGAGAATATCTTCTGCCGTCCGGCTGGACAGGGTCTCATCCCATTTAATCACGGTGATGGAGAGCCTATCCTCGAGCAACCGTGCGAAACGGCTGACTTTCTCGCATTGGATGCCTTCCGTACCATCAAGACGGATGGGATAGCCGATGACGATTTTTTCGACATCATGGTTTCTGACCAGATCTGCCAAAGCGTTGAGAACCTGATTTCGATTTTTCCATACGATCGTGGTCAGGCCCTGGCCGGTCAGTCCCAATTCATCACAGAGGGCAACCCCTATTCTTTTACTGCCATAGTCGAGACCGAGTATTCTCATTTCCCGTTCCTAAAAAAATAAGCCGTATCGGAGTTTTTTCATCGTCAGCAAAATTCAAGTCGATTGACAACCCAACATCCACCTCGGCGCTGTAGCGACATACAATATTTTTTTTGCGGTTGTCAAATAGATTGGACTTTGTTATTGAAAAGACATGAAGCACATCGTCCTGGGAACAGCGGGTCATGTTGACCATGGCAAGACAGCACTGATCAAAGCCCTCACGGGCGTGGATACGGACAGGCTCAAGGAGGAAAAGGAACGCGGTATCACCATTGAGCTGGGGTTTGCCTCCCTGACCCTGTTGGGCGGTCAGACCCTCGGTGTGGTTGACGTACCGGGCCACGAGCGCTTCATTAGAAACATGGTTTCCGGCGCCGCGGGGATTGACCTTGTGGTTATGGTCATCGCTGCCGATGAAGGCGTGATGCCCCAGACGAAAGAGCACCTTCAGATCTGTTCGCTGCTCGGCCTGAAAAAGGGGCTCGTTGCACTGACCAAGGCAGACCTCGTGGATGAGGACTGGCGGGCCCTGGTTACCGATGACATCCGGGCATTCCTGAAAGGCACGTTCCTGGAAGCGTCCCCGATTGTCCCCGTATCCGCTTTAACCGGGGCAGGCCTGCAGGATCTGCTCCATGCAGTGCATCAAGTTGCTTCCGAGATTGAAGAAAAGGGCGACGCCGGCCTGTTCAGACTGCCCATCGACCGGGTCTTCAGCATAAAGGGGTTTGGAACCGTGGTCACCGGCACGCTGATTTCAGGAAGCATCCGGACCGGTGAGGACGTGACGGTTCTGCCTCTCAGGATCAGCTCACGCATCCGGGGCATGCAGGTTCACAATAAAAGCGTCAGCCTGGCGGAATCGGGGCAGCGGACGGCCATTAATCTTCAGGGAATTGAGAAGACCACGATTGCAAGGGGCGATGTTCTGACGCGACCCGGTACCCTGGAGACGACACGGCGCCTGGACGTATATTTCGAGTACCTGCCGACAAACGAAAAAAAACTCAAACACAGGGCGCTCGTTCGTTTTCACGCCGGCGCCAGCGAAGTCATGGCCCGGATCAACTTTCTGGATCGTGACGATATCGCGCCGGGGGACAAAGCATTCGCCCAGCTTTTTCTGGCGGTTCCTGCCGTCGTTATGGCCGGCGACTGTTTCGTCATCCGCAGTTATTCTCCCGTCACGACGATTGGCGGTGGAGTGGTTGTGGATCCCCTCTCGCGAAAGCACAAAAGACATTCAAGACAGATCATTCATGAACTGGAACAGTTGCAGCATGGCGACGATCTGGGACGCATCGCGACCATGATTGAGCGATCATCCTTCTCAGGCATTGACCTTCACGAGTTGGTCATCCGCACCGGTTTCCCGCAAGGCCATGTAAAAAAGAGACTGGAAACCCTTTTCTCACAGAAACAGGCGATTCTTCTGGACCGGGAAGAGACAAGGGTCATCTCATTCAATGCTCATCAGAACACGCAGGAGAGATTAATCTCGGAGATCCGTACGTTCCATAATAAATTCCCGCTCCAGGAAGGCATGTCCAGAGAAGAGCTGCGGACAAAGGTCGGATCGTTCGTCACTCCCAGGCTGTTCAATGCCGTCATGCGAAATCTGGAAAAAAACGGCAGGATTGTCATCGACCTGGAAAACTTGCGGCTTCCGGACCACCGGGTCCATCTTCAGGGAGAGATGGAAGACCTGCGGCAGGCTCTCGCCGATTTGTATCGTAACGCCGGCCTGGCGCCGCCGTCGTTCAAGGAAGTTACGGAAAAGTTCGCAGCGCAAAAAACACGCGTCGGCAGTGTTCTCAACGTCATGCTCAAGGAAGGTTCCCTGGTCAAGATCAACGAGGATCTGTATTTTGATCAGGCCGCGCTGGCCAAATTACGCGAAGACTACAAAATCCTGCTCATGAAAGAGGGGAAGGCGAACCCCGTCAGCTTCAAGGCATTAACCGGGCTGTCGAGAAAGTTTATTATCCCTCTGCTAGAATTTTTCGACATGACCAAGCTTACCGTCCGCTCCGGGGAACACCGCATTTTGAGAGAAAAGGGAAACTGACATGGCTTCTGCAGAAAAGGGCGTAACGTCCTGCCCGATTTACGCCTTCGATGGCCGGGCTTTCTCCAAAGCGGATGTCGCTATTATCCAGGAGATGCCCCTGCAGATCTTCCTCAATGGACGGCATCTGGTAACAATCGCCTGTACGGGGCTGCATGTGGACGAGCTTGCCCTGGGATATCTGAAATCCGAAGGATTCATCAAAGACAGCTCGGACATCCAGGATGTTCGGATTGATCCGGATGCAGGCGCCGTCCAACTGGTCACCGCTGCTGCCATGATGCCGGGTCCGGGTCCAACGGGCAGTCCTTTCAGAGGCAGCATCGCCTCAAGCGGCGCCCGCGGAACCCTCCGGGGAGGTCATCTCAGCCTTCCCGAACCGATTACACAGGACGCAATGCAAATGTCAACGGAACAGGTTCTGCAACTGATGGACCGCTTCATTGATCTTTGCCGTCTGCACCGGATTACCCGCGGGACACACGGCGCCGCTCTCACAGATGGAAAAGGGATCCTCGTCGTGCGGGAAGATATCGGGAGGCACAATGCCCTCGATATGCTGGCCGGCCATGCGCTGTCGAATCAGTGGGACTGCTCCGATAAGGCCGTCCTGAGAACAGGTCGGATCTCGACGGAAATTGTCCATAAGGTCTGGAATCTCGGGATACCGGTCGTCGTCTCGCTGGCAGCGCCGACATCCCGTGCCATAGAAATGGCCATCGAAGCTGGTATCACGCTCATCGGCGCGGTCCGGGGCAAATCCATGCAAGTCTATACCCATGAAAGGCGGATCAGTTTGTGAACAAAAAAACGGTTTTTATCGAGAATTTGAAGGCGGGAGAAAAGGTCAGCAGCGCTTTTCTCGTCGCGGAAAAGAACCTGGCCTATTCACAAAAGGGCGCCCCCTATCTCAACCTGCGCCTCAAGGACAAAACCGGGGAGATCGATGGAAAAATCTGGGATAACGCCAACGAATGGGATGGCCAGTTTAAGAAGGGCGACATTGTCCAGGTTTACGGGCGCGCCCTGAGCTACAAAAACAACCTGCAACTATCCGTGCTGGAACTGAAAAGATTGACGGATGACCAGATCGACCTGGTCGACTATTTACCTTCGGCAAAACAGCCGGCCGATGACATGTTTGCCGAGCTGATAACCTATGTCGAAAAGATACAGACGCCCTGCCTGAAGAATCTCCTGCATGCCTTCTTCCAGGATGATAAGACCCTGGCGCTGTTTAAGAAAGCCCCGGCCGCAAAGGGATTCCACCATGTCTATCTGGGGGGGCTGCTTGAGCATACACTCTCCGTAACGAAACTGCTCGACATGACGGTTCAACACTATCAAAATGTAAACCGAGACCTGCTGCTGACCGGCGGCCTGCTCCATGATATTGGAAAAATTTATGAATTCGACTATGACCGCGTGGTGCAATACAGCGATGAGGGCCGGCTGATCGGGCACATCGTGATGGGGGTGGAGATGGTCAACGCAAAGATAGCCACGATCGAGGACTTTCCGAAGACGCTGGCCATGGAGCTGCGTCATTTGATCCTGAGCCATCACGGGGTGCTGGAATTCGGCTCTCCCAAACGCCCGAAAACTCTGGAGGCCATGATCGTTCATCACATCGACGACCTTGATGCGAAAGTCAACGCCTTCAAGACTTACATCGATGATGCGCCGGAAGACGACACGAGCTGGACCCCCTTCCATAAATTGCTGGAGCGTTATCTCTACAAGGGCGGCTGATGGATGAAAATCATTGAATGTGTGCCCAATTTCAGCGAGGGCAGGGACAGTAAGAAGGGGCAGGCACTCGTGGAAGTCGCCGCTGCTGTGGAGGGAATCAAGCTCCTTGACTTCTGCATGGACGAAGATCATCACCGCAGCGTCCTGACATTCATCGGCCCCCCCGGCGCCGTTAAAGACGCCTGCCTAGCCGCTTGCCGGAAGGCTCTCGAAATCATTGACATGTGTGAACATGTGGGCGTTCATCCGCGGATCGGCGCCGTCGATGTGGTCCCATTTATTCCTCTGGGCGATGCGGATATGTCTGATGCCGTCCGGATCGCCCATGATTTCGGCCGTGAATTTTCGGAGCAATTTCAGATCCCGGTTTACTTTTACGGAGAAGCGGCGCTGACCCCCTCGAGAAGGGAGCTTTCACATATCCGAAAAGGCGGATACGAGGCATTGAATGAACGCTTGAAGGACCCCGTGTGGCACCCCGATATCGGACCGAATCTTTTCAACGAATGCACGGGGGCCACGGCCGTCGGGGCAAGGCTTCCGCTGATTGCCTTCAATATCAACCTCAAATCCGACAACCTTCCGCTGGCACAGGATATCGCCAGAAGGATCCGTCAGTCCAGCGGAGGCTTTCCACATGTCAAGGCGATCGGGCTTCTTTTAAGAAGCCGGCGCGTGGCCCAAGTATCCATGAATCTCACGGATTACCGGGTAACGTCTCTGCGTACCGTCTTCGATCGTGTCCGGGAAGAGGCTGCTCGCTGTAACACCGATATTCTGGAATCCGAACTGATCGGCCTCATCCCCAGGGACGCCCTGGCCGACGTCACCGCCGATTATATGAAATTGAAGGAATTCTCCGATCAGAAAATCCTGGAATCGCACTTCTGATCTGCGGCAAACGGGTGGGTCGGCGTACTTCAAATAGCCCTTGGCCTGTTTGAAATCCATCCAATCCACATTGACAAGATCACGGTGTAAAATCTTGTCGTCAGTAACTTCTCCCCGGAATCTTTTCATAAATATCCGGCGAGTTTTCCACATCGTAATGTCTGATTGAGATCCGGCTTTAGAGCGACCACGAGCAAGCCGATAGCCCCCAGACCGCCAATAACGGCGCCACATACTTCACCATGAGCGCCTAAACTACCACCGAACGAGTCCATAGCCATGCTCAGATCAGTGTTTTCAATCCCAAGCTTTTCTTGCCCGACCGCAAGAACAGCCTGGCTTCAGTGTAAACCATCGCTGAAGATATGCATCACTTTATCCTGCACCTCGATTGGGGTCATTTACCATCTCTTCTTATCAAGACCATCGCCGAAAACAGACGTATCAATACACTCGTCTTAGATCCTGACGAGAGGAAATTACTCCTTCAAGTTCACCTTTTCCACCTTGCGGAGGTCTCTCACATAAAAGAACGACCCGATGAAAAACGCCGCCCCGCCAAACAGGGCAAACAACGGCAGGAACTTGAAGGCCGTGAGCAGATCATAGCGGTCCGATATGAACCCGATGAAAATGGGGCTCAACGAATAGCCCAGGAGCATCATGAAAAACTGGGCCAGGCTGTACGATATCGCCCGGAGGCCGGGGTGCACCACGTCCTGCGTGACCGCGGAACCGCCGGCGGCAAACATTGGGGCCACAAACCCGAAGAGGATCAGGAAAATGTATTGCGCCTGCCCCTCCAGAAAGGAGAATCCGATAAAGAGAAAAAGCGCCGTCAGGCACGAGGTGATTGCGGGAACGGTCATTCTGGCGTTGAGGTATTTCTTCCTGATCTTGTCGGTGACGTAACCGCCGATGGGCGCGCCGAAGATGGCCAGGAGAAAAACGACGGATGTCTTCAGTCCCGCCTTATCCATGGGCAGGCCATCCGTCCTGTGGTAGTAGGTGGGGAGCCAGTTCATCAGGCCCGTGGTGACAAAGGTGTTTCCCACATAGCCCAGATAGGTGAACAGCACCGAGGGCGTGTGCAGGAATTCCCGTGCGATATCGGCAAATTTCATCTTCACCTGAACGGCCTTGTCGCCGTCCTGGGTTGTTCTCACCATCTGCACCGTTTTGTAGTCCTTCACCCAGAAGAAAAGAATGGCCACGATCAGGCCGGGGATGGCAAGGATACCGAAGGCGTAGCGCCAGCCGAGCGTTTCGGCAATTACACCACCTAAAATGACGCCGATGGCCGTGCCCATCGGAATGGCGGCCGTAAAAAGGCCGTTCATCGTGGCCCGCTTTTCTTCAGGGAAATAGGCGGCAATCATGGCATGGCCGCCGGAAGTATAAGCCGCCTCGCCCGCGCCCAACACGGCGCGCATCGTGAAAAGTTGGGTGAAGTTCCGGGTGAAGGCGCAGGCAGCCGCGCCAACGCTCCAGAGCACGGCCATGATGCCGATGGCCTTCTTTCTGCTCCACCGGTCCACCAGCAGAGAAACAGGGAAAACAAACACCGTCATCATCAGGGTCACAATGGAGGCGAACCAACCGCACTCGGTATCGGTCAATCCCCAGTCGGCCTTCAGATAAGGGAAGATCGCCGCCACGACCATCCTGTCCACATAATTGAACAAGTACAGGAGGAAGAGCAACAGAAAAACATAGTACGAGTAGCCTTTTGACACCTTGAAGTCTTGTGCGTCATGCGGATGTTTTAATGTGTCCATAAATGGGCTCCTTCTCTAAGGATGGCGGTTGTTAAGGCAAGATAACTCAGCCATTCTTCCTTTGGCTCTTCTGACAGAAAATATTGTACATCCAAAAAAATAAATTTTTCAATAAGTTGGATCATGCAAGAAAGTACTGAATATCCATTGAGATGTCAAATGGAATATCCAACCATCATATACTGATTGGCATCAGTAATCAGCACCTTTTCCTGACCCTGACGTTTTGTGGAAGATATCCGGTCGAGGATCCTCCCGTGTTGATGCGATCCGGTCCAATCCAGTTCCATCCTTTGTTTATCCAATAGCTAAAAAGGATATGCCCATCAACATTATGATTGCAGCGATGATTCTCTTTTTTGCATCCGCTTCTTTTAAAAGATTGGTCCCGAAAAATACACCAAAAACAATACTTATTTCACGTGCCGGTGCCACATAGCTTACGGGGGCTGCCTTCAGCGCCATCAGGACGAGAATAAAGGAAAATGGCGCTAACACTGCTATGGCGACAATATGTTTCCAGTGTTGTTGTACCTCGCGCCGTATTTCTTGTTTTTCTTTTACTGCCTTGGGAAGCAACACCAGTAATGGCAAAATCATTGATGCAAATGTGAGCATCAATGCTGAAATATTATAGTCCGTTACGGCTATTTTATCCCATAGCGTGTATGCGGCAATAAACAAACCTGTAATAATTCCGTAACCAATCCCCGTTTTCAATCTTTTATTATCGGATAAGCTCAATTTTGGTCCAGCCATTATAAAAATACCGGTTACAATCAATATTATGCCGAAAATAGCCATCCAACTTGGTCTTTCTCCGAAAAATAATACGGCACCTATTGCTGAAAGAAATGGCCCGGTTCCTCGTGCCATAGGATATACAACTGAAAGATCCGCTTTTCTGTAACCGGCTTGCAGAACCATAAAATATAACAAATGAAGGACGGCGCTTGCTAAGGCAAAACCATACATGATGCCTGTCAATGATATTTGACTTTGTGATAGTTGCCAAATGACAAAGGGAAGATAGATGACTGCAGAAACTAAAGAAACTAACCAAAGAAAAGGAAGTTTACCATTTGCTTTCTTAAAGATGAGATTCCATAAGGCATGCAACAATGCCGCGGATATAACTAAGAACAGTGCTTGAGTACTCATAGCTTTTTTTTATTATGAGTCGAGTAGAATTGTTTCTCCCTGTACCATAGGTTGAGGTTTGCTTTCTCCGTAAGCACCTAATTTTACTTTAGTGGCATAATATTTCAAACATGCCGCCGATAGCCTCAGCCCCGCATAGTTATACGCTATCCATACCATGACGATGGAGGAAATAGCATTAATTGCTACATTTAGCACCCTTTTATGTTCGTCAAGATTGACCTTTTGTGGATTTCAGTAAGGCTTCAATGATCAAGTTACCTTAAGAATTTTCAGGAAAGCAAAACGCCGGAGTCGCTGTCTCCACAGAAAAAACAATATCTTATCAGCCGGAAAGGATGTAAGGCATGAAGCGTTGTTCGGCGCTCAAAAGGAGTCTCCTCGATTCATTCCTTAAGTAATTTTTTGAACGCATCTCTGGATAGATCCTTGACGATATTTTCCGGCATGCCCTTACGCTTTACCGCGCTGCAGCTGATTGAAAATAAAACTTCTGCGGTATGGATATTGACTAATCGGGCACTGTAGGCAACGATTCCACCATGTCCCGCCATGTCATGCCAAAGCTGGAAAACCGTTATGTTGCCAAAAATCAAAGCATCTATGGGAAGAATCTGCTCGAGCAAGGAATAATCAGGATTCTCTATTACTGCACGGAGTGATAATTTATAATCATTAAATATTTTTTCTAATTGAGAGGGTTCAATTAACGTTACATTTGGAACATTCATGAGCTCATAAGACAGAGCATCTGCAACTGAAATTCCGGCATTTGCAGGCGTGGTATATGTTCCTTCCGGGCCATAAGAAGAATATTTTGCAACTCCAGCGTCAGGAGCAGTGAATGCTAAAATAGTGACTTTCAATTCCTCAGAAGGAGGGAATTCTTTTGATATATTTGTATCAATTTTGAATTGATCATAAGGGCCGCACCCTTGAATCATAGAGCAAATCGTTGACACAAATACCTCATTTGACAATACTCAACGCCGGATCAAATTTCCCATGCTACAGTTCAGCATGATATATTTCTTGTTTTTAGTCGAGCATATAATTTCTTCCGATGCCGTAGGTCGATGTTTGTGTTCTCCGTTTCCGCCTGGTTTCCCAGAGGAAAAGTTGGCCGGGATGAAGCCACACACTGCCACCCCCCTCCATCTGTTCAAGGATGAGGCCACTGAGCACTTCCAACGGGTCATTAAGAAATGTTCCTTGGGAAGGACAGGGCCTTAACCAAGCGTTATCTGAAGATATTTATTAAGAAAATAGTGATCAACCTGTCCCGGATAGACATCAGATGCAAGTTCCAGGCGGTCCTGTCAGCCCTGGAAAATAAAACGGCTGCAAGAAGCGGCGAAGTTCTTGCAGCCGGGGTGTGTTTGGCTCCTCAGCGCGGACTCGAACCACGGACCCGATGGTTAACAGCCATCTGCTCTACCGACTGAGCTACTGAGGAATGTTCGGTTCTTCGTTTTCAATAAAGCAAGACCGCCTTGTTGTCAAGTGCGGTCCTGAAAAATTTATTGCAATCGTCGATCAGCGGCAACTCACGCAGGTGGAAAGAACGGTCATCGCCGTCCCGGTCGTCCGGCTGATGTATTCCAGTTGTTCCATGGGCGCAAAGTAGCGGCCGCAGGAATTGCAGGCGGCCATCTTGAGGACCTTGTTCCAGATCATGCGCTTGTCGTCAACGGCGTCCATCTGCACATAGCCCGTGGGGCAGACATAGGCGCAGGAGCCGCAACCGATGCAACGGTCGGCTGTGAACATGATCTTCGGCGCGTCCAGATCGCGGCCCAGGCCGCGGTCGGCAAACGTCAGGGCCGAGACACCCACCACATCCCGGCAGGTCCGCGTGCAGAGTCCGCAGAGGATACAGTCATGGCCTTCGCTTTCGGCCGGCACAACGGCCACCCCTAACTTCTGGGCAATATCGCGGACGGCGGCGGTTGCCGGATATTGAAAATAGAGCAGCTCCGCCGCGAGTTTTCTGGCCTCCACGGCCTTGACCGATGCCGTTTTGATCTCCAAGCCCTTCTGCACGGGCAGCTCGCAGGCGGCGGCCAACTGCCATTTGCCGTTCGACCGGACTTCCACCATGCAGAGGCGGCATGCCCCGAACGCTTCCAGCTCCGGGTGGTAACAGAGGGTCGGCATGTCGATCCTGAGATCCCGGATCTTCTGCAGGACGCCGGCACCCTCTTTCGCCTGAACGCTTTTGCCGTCTATCGTCATGTTTACCATTTGAAACCCCTTTATGTTCTGATATTTTTCATTCTGCAAACGCAGGAAGGCCTCGTTTCATGCCTGGTTTCCCTTGCATGGCGGCCTATTCCCAGACCATCAACCGGTAACAACGCAGGCACCGCTGTGCTTCCACCCTGGCTTCGGCGGCGCTGAAGCCGCCTTCGACCTCGGCGACGTCCTCCAACCGCCGGGCAACATCGAGGAAGCTCACCTTTGCCGCGGCCTTTTTGAAGACCAGTCCCGCTTCGCGCTGGTCGCCGGTCTCAACGCCGGTGAAGGGATCATCATCGGAAAAACTCTTTCCCTGCAGGGCGAAGTCGATGCTGCGGGCAACCTTGTTGCCGGCATTGAGCGCCTCGATGAGGGTCGCCGGACCGCTCACGCAGTCGCCACCCGCGAAAATCCCCTCCACGCTGGTCTTAAAGGTGACGGGATCGACCTTGATCGAACCCCAGTCGGTCGTCTCCACGCCGTCCTTGCCCGAAATGAGCGCCAGATCGGAGCGCTGGCCCGTTGCGGCGATGACCATGTTCGCCTGCATGCGCGCCTCCGAGCCCTTGATCGGAATAGGCCTGCGCCGGCCGCTGCTATCGGGCTCTCCCAACTTCATTTTAATGTATTCCAGGCCCGTGACTTTGCCGTCCTTGGCCAGAATCTTCACGGGGGCCTTGAGGTAGTTGAATTTGATCCCTTCCTCCTGCGCCTCGCGGATCTCTTCGCTGCTGGCGGGCATTTCGGCACGGGACCGGCGGTAGAGGATTTCGACGTCCTCAAAACCGAGCCGGGCGCAACTGCGCGCACAGTCAAGGGCCACGTTGCCGCCGCCGATGATGACGACTTTCTTCCGGGCCGCCACCTTGCCCCCGAGGCTCAGATTCCGCAGGAACTCGGCCCCCTGGACAAAGCCGTCGTATCCGGCGTTCTCGCCATCACAGCCGATTTTCGTCCCCACGTGGGCGCCGATGGCCAGGAACAGGGCCTTGTAGCCCTGTTTCTTGAGGTCGGGCCAGTTGAGCTTTTCGATCTTGCCGTTGTATCTGAACGCAACGCCCGTGCGCTTGATGAGGTCCACTTCATGGCTCAGGACGTCTTTTGGAAGCCGATAATCGGGAATCCCGGCGGTCGCCATGCCGCCCGCGCGGGGCAGTGCTTCAAAAACGGTGACCGGATAGCCCGTGCGGCGCAGATGGTAGGCCGCCGCCAGTCCGGCCGGACCGGCCCCGATCACGGCAACCTTGTCCTTTTTCGCTTCTCCGGGGGCCGGAAGCGCCGAGGCGCCGCCCGCGAGGTCCGCGTCGGCCGCCGCCCGCTTGAGCAGCCGGATCGCCAGCGGCTCGTCGAGATCTTTGCGCACACATGCGCTCTCACAGGGATGCGTGCAGGTGCGCCCGATCACGCCAGGCAGGATGCAGCGCTCGCGGATCAGGTCGAGGGATTCGCCGAAGCGGTCGTTTTTGATGAGTTCGATATAGCCCGGAATGTCGAGGCCGGCCGGACAGGCCTGCATGCAGGGGGCCGTCACACCGACGCCGTAGGATTTCTCCGCCGCCTTCGCCTTGCCTTCCGCAAGGGCCGTGAAGTCCGCCCTGTAATATTTTACGGCATCGGTTACGGGCGTGAGCGCCGTCGCACGGCCGAAATTGCACTTGGCGTTGGCGGCAACCCCGCCGGCAATCGTTTCAATCTCCGCAAGATCCTTCTTGCTCCCCTTGCCGGCGCCCATGTCCTTCAAGATAGCCAGGACCTTGTCGATACCGATCATGCAGACGGAACATTCGCCGCAGGACAGCTTTCGGGCCTCTTTGAGATAGGCCAGTGTAAGGGACAGGACGTCCGCCTTCGGGTCCAGCACCACCAGGCCGTTCCATCCCATCAGGGCCGCGATCTTCTTTCCGCCATATTGAATGGGAAGTTTCAGCTCCACGGCCTTTGCGGCTTTGGCCCCGGCGCCTTTTCGATTGTCCAGAATCTTACCGTTCCAACTGCTGAATGCGACTGTATTCATGCTCAAGCCACCTTATCTGTTTTTATGGTTAGCGTCCCGGTTTCATGACCACGGGACGGAGGTCTTCACCTTGTGGATCAGTTTCGCGTATTCCTTGTCAACAAGTGCCTGGACCCTGGTGATATCGGATGGATCCAGATGCCGGAACCGTCCCTGCAGCTTCAGGTAATCTCTCACGGGCCGTCGGGGTTCCGGGGTTTCCAGCGTCATGCGGTATTTTCCGTTTTCAACCTCGTAGAGCGGAAACATGCCGGTTTCCACGACCAGGCGGCCCAGCTTGACGGCCTGTTCGGAGGCCGCGCGCCATCCTGTGGGGCACGTCGTATAAACATGGACATAGGCGGGGCCGCGGGTGTCTCTGGCCTTTCTCACCTTTTCCATGAGGTCAAGCGGGTAGCTCGGACAGGCCGTGGCCACATAGGGCACGTTGTGGGCCACCATGATCTCGGCCACATTTTTCTTCCCCGTCCGCTGCCCCTTGACGACCTTGCCCGCGGGCGAGGTCGTCGTCGACGCCATAAACGGCGTCGAGCTGGAGCGCTGGATGCCCGTATTCATGTAGGCCTCGTTGTCGAGGCAGAAGAAGACCATATCATGGCCGCGTTCCATGGCGCCCGACAGGGCCTGCATGCCGATGTCGGCCGTCCCGCCGTCGCCGGCGATGGCCACGGACTTCACGTCGCGGTCGGCGATCTTGCCCTTGCGGCGCAGGGCCTTCAAGCCCGCCTCCACGCCGGAGCCCACGGCGGCGGCGTTTTCAAAGGCCACGTGGATATAGGGCGTCTGCCAGGCCGTGGTGGGATAGGCCGTGGAGATGATCTCCATGCATCCCGTCGCGTTGGAAACCACCACGTCTTCCCCCAGGGCCTTCATGATCAGACGCAGTCCCAGGACTTCCCCGCAGCCCGAACAGGCGCGGTGGCCGGAACTGATAAATTCCCTTTTTTCGATCAGCTTTGGTGCGAATATTTCAAAATTCTGTACGGTATTCATCATTCCCTCACCCCGTAAAATTCATAGGTTTCGTCTTTCTTCTTTCCGGCCTGCCCGACCATGGCGGTAAAATCCTCCACCTTCATGTCGCGGCCGCCGAGCCCCATAAGGAAATTGACGATCCGCGGTCTGCTTTTGTCGTGGAACAGCAGCGATTTGATTTCCGTGGCCACGGGGCCGCCGGCGCCTCCGAATGAAACGGCCCGGTCCATGACGACCAGCGTCTTGCAGCCCTTGATCGCGGCCCGAAGCTCTTCCGTGGGAAAGGGCCGCCAGAGCCTTAATTTCACAAGTCCGACGGGTTTGCCCGCCTTGCGCATCTCATCGACGGCCACGGACGCCGTCTCGCCCATGGACCCCATGGTCAGGATCAGCGTCTCGGCGCCTTTTGTCTTGTATGTTTCCACGGGCTTATAGGCCCGGCCGAATTGTTTTTCCCATTCGTTCCAGATCTTGATGATCGTCTTTTTGGAATTGATGAGCGCCGTGTCCTTGGCCTTCATCGTCTCCGTGAAGATCTCCGGCATATTGAAGCACCCCATGGACAGGGGTTTGTCCGGATGCAGGGTCGCGTACGGAACGCGGTCCGGCAGGAATTTGTCGACCTCTTTCTGGGTCGGCAATTCCAGGGGCTCGATCATGTGCGTCAGTTGAAAGCCGTCGATATTGACCATGATCGGCAGCATTACGTCGGGATGCTCGGCGATCTTGAAGGACTGGATGGTCATGTCGATGACCTCCTGGCCGTTTTCGGCGTGCATCACAATCCAGCCGCAGTCCCGCTGCGGCATGATGTCCGAATGGTCGTTCCAGATATTCAGCGGTCCCGAAACCGCGCGGTTTGCATTGCCCATGACGACAGGCAGCCGCATCGCCGAGACGATGGGCAGGATTTCATGCATGTACATCAGGCCCTGTGAACTCGTGGCCGTGTAGACCCGGGCGCCCGTCGCAGAGGCACCGGCGCAGGCGCTGATGGATGAATGCTCCGACTCCACCGTAATGAACTCCGCATCAATCCGCCCATCATGAAAAATGTCCGATAAATGCTCGGCAATATGGGATTGAGGGGTGATCGGATAGACCGCCGCTACATCGATGTTGCACAGGCCGACGGCCTCCGCCGCCGCAATGCCCACTTCCATTCCAATGCGTTTGCCCATGCTACACCTCCTCCTCAGCCATGGCGATGGCCTGCGGCCAGCATTCATGCGCGCAGATGCCGCAGCCCTTGCAGTAGTCCAGATTCGCCTCAAAAAAGCCCTCGGCAACCTCGGAAACGCAGCCTTCCGGGCAGAAGATGTAACAGATGCCGCACTTGATGCATTTCTTGTTATCCCAGATGGGACGCTGAGCCCGCCAGCTGCCCGTTTTATACGTACTGGCGCTGCCCGGAGTAAAAACGATGCATCCGGGGTTCACTTCATGCCAGGCTTCCGGCCATTTCTTCTGTTTCATGAGAACACCTCAATGGTTTACTTTGATATTTTGACGCTGTCGTAGGCCCGCTTCAGGGCGTTTTTGTTTTTGGCGGCGATGCGGCCGAACCGCTCCTCGATTGGGGCGTTTAAGGATTCGAACTTCAGCACGCCCGTCGCCTTGAGGATCGCGCCGAGCATGGTGGTGTTGGCGATGGGGATCCCCAGCTCTTCGCGCGCGATATGTGTCGCGTCCACCGTCGCGAGCTTTCCGGTATACTTGAGCGTGGCGCGGATCTCCTTTTCCGTCTTCGCCGTGTTGACGATCAGCAATCCGCCGGGTTTGAGGCCGTCCGTCACATTGACCAGTGTCATGAGGCTCGGATCGAGGACCACCACGACATCCGGCTGATAGATCCCGGACCGGATTTTGATGGGTTTTTCGGAAACCCGGTTATACGCCATGACGGGCGCGCCGCGGCGTTCAGGGCCGAATGCCGGAAAGCCCTGGGCATATTTCCCCTCCTCGATCGCCGCCAGGGCCAGCAGCTCCACGGAGGTCACCGCCCCCTGGCCCCCTCTTCCATGCCACCTCACTTCTATCATTGGACTATTCTCCCCGTCTGTTGGATTGCGCTATCGATAATGAAAAAGGCTCTGCAAAGAGCGACTCTCATATTAGAAATCAAATCATCTGTCAACAGCAAATTTTACCGTCTGCGTAAAAGAGTTCATTTCGAAAATGTCGTCATTCCGGCGAAAGCCGGAATCCAGTATAAATGTAAATGCCGGAAAGAATTAGATTCCGGATCAAGTCCGGAACGACACAGCGGGGGGTTCGGACTTTTCACGATCTCGTCAGTCCTGACGTCTTCGTAAATACGTGCATTATCTGATTTTCAAAGGTCTCCCTGAGAGGTCATCCGGTATAGATCGCTGCCGTGCGTGTCGTTGATGACCACCAGCGGCAGCTTCTCAACCTCGAGCCGCAGGATAGCCTCCGGCCCCAGATCGTCATACGCCGCCACCGTCGCCCGTTTGATGCACCGGGCCGTCAGGGCCGCGACACCGCCGATGGCGCCGAAATAAACGGCCTGGTGTTTGATGATCGCGTCGATGACCTCCGGCGACCGGCTCCCCTTGCCGATCATGCCGCGCAGTCCGGCTTCAATCAGGCGCGGCGTGAAGACGTCCATGCGGCCGCTCGTCGTCGGCCCGATGGACCCGATGACCTGTCCGGGCCTGGCCGGCGTCGGGGCGGCGTAGAACATGACCTCATCGCGAAGGTTGATCGGAAGAGTTTCGCCCCGGCCGATCGCCTCGAAGAGTCGGCGGTGCGCCGCGTCTCGCCCGGTATAGACGAAACCGCTCAACAGGACGCAGTCGCCGGCATTCAGTCCCGCGCGGACTTCAATGTTCAGGGGGGTCCGGATTTCAAAAGGTTTCAGCATGGCATGAAACGCTCCGTGGATCAGATAACGGCTTCCTGATGCCGGATCACATGGCACTGGATGTTCACGGCAACCGGCAGGCTGGCGATGTGGCAGGGCGTCATTTCGCAGTGGACGGCCAGCGACGTGGTCGTGCCGCCGTAGCCCTGGGGACCGATCCCCAGCCGGTTGATCTCCTGCAACAGCTCTTCCTCGATCTTTGCCAGACGTTTATCCTGCCGGTTGGGTTCCCCCAGCGGCCGCAGCAGGGCCTTTTTCGCCAGGATGGCCGCCGTTTCCAGGTTGCCGCCGACGCCCACCCCAATAACGGTCGGCGGGCAGGGGTTTGGTCCCGCTTTGGCCACCTGGTCGAGAACGTATCGTTTGATCCCGTCCATTCCCGCCGCAGGCGTCAGCATGGTAACGCCGCTCATGTTTTCACTTCCGCCGCCCTTGGGCACCGCCCTGATCCGGATCCGGCGGCCGGGAACGATCTCGGTATGGATGATTGCCGGGGTATTGTCGCCGGTGTTGTACCGGTCCAGCGGGTCGCAGACCGATTTGCGCAGGAAGCCGTCCCGATAGGCCTGGCGGACGCCCTCCTGGACGGCCTCGGAAAAATCGCCGTCCGTCACATGCACCGCCTGGCCCAGCTCGACAAATACGATGGCCAGGCCCGTATCCTGGCAGAGCGGCATTTGGTCTTCGCGGGCGATCCGGGCGTTTTCAAGGATCTGGTCAAGGACCTGGACGGACCGTTCGGATGTTTCCGTTTTCACCGCCTGCGCCAGCAGCGAAAGGGCGTCCTGCCCGAGTTCAATATTGGCCTTGATAAAAAGATCCCTGACGGTTTCGGTAATGATCATAGCGGAAATGTCGCGGCAGGAAGGCATCGAGTCACATTCCCCGGCGAAATTCAATGGATTTGGCCAACGTCATACGGTCGGTATATTTCAGGTCGCCGCCGACGGGGACGCCGAGCGCAATCCGGCTGACCCGCACCTCCATGCCCCGGACGAGTTTCATGATCAACAGGGCCGTGGATTCTCCCTGCACATTGGGGTTGGTCGCCAGAATGATTTCCTGGACGCCCTTTCCCCTGATCCGTTCGGCAAGTTCGTTGAGCCGCAGATGCTCCGGTCCGATACCGTCCAGGGGGGCCAGGACACCATGCAGGACGTGATAGGTTCCGCGAAAGCTGCCGCTGTCCTCGATCGCGATCAGCGAGTCCGGCTCTTCCACCACACAGATCACGTGCCTGTCGCGGGTTTCGTCCAGACAGATCTCGCATCGCTCTGCTTCCGCCAGATTAAAACAGACGCGGCACAGGCGGATCTTCCGCTTTACATCCAGGATGCTTTCAGCCAGCCGGACGGCGTCTTCCTCGGAAAGGCGCAGGATGTGATTGGCCATCCGCGTGGCCGTTTTTTCACCGATCCCTGGAAGCCGTCCCAGTTCCCGAATCAGCCGTTTGATCGGCAGTGCATATCCAGTCATTGATCAGGCCTCCGGTTCAGGTCAGGCCGGGAATGTTGATGCCCCCGGTGAGCTTCGCCATCTCCGCTGCGGCCATTTCCTGGGCCTTGCGCATCCCCTCGTTGACCGCAGCGAGGATAAGATCCTGAAGCATATCCACATCCCCCGGGTTAACGACCTCCCTTTCGATCTTCAAGGATACAAGTTCATGCCTGCCGTTCACGAGGACGGATACCATCCCCCCCCCGGCGCTGGCCTCAACCGTTCTCAGGGCCAGTTCATCCTGGAGGCTGGCCATACGTTCCTGAAGTTTCTTTGCCTGTTTCATGATATTGCCGATGTTCTGCACGGATATACATCCTCCTCATTATTATTTGAGACACTTTGAAAAATGGCTTCGCTGCGGCTCAAAATCTTTTTCGCTTGAAATATGACACGCCTTAAATACGATCGAAATCACTAAAATAGTCCGCTTTCTGGAAAGTCGAAAAATCTTTGATTCACCGCTCGCGGACCATTTTTCAACAGTCATGCAAAGCCCGCTATTTATTCACGATTTCGTCAAAAGTCCCGTTCGGTCAGCCCGGATTCTCACGGGGAATCACCTCGCGGACTTCCGCCCCTTCAAACATATCGAGGACCTTCTGCAGGAGAGGCTGGTTCAGTGCCTGCCGTTTGATGTCCTGCAGCCTGCCGTTACGGCCGCCGTTTATCCGGTCCAGGACATCGTTATCAGGGTCCGGCGTCAGGGTTTCAATGGTAACCCGGACGTCCTCATGAAAAAAATCTCTCGTTATCTCGGCAATCCGGTCTTTCTGAGACTTGTCATTCATGTCATCCAGAAAGATATAGTCCTTTTGAAAACCGATCCGCAGGTTCCCCTTTTCGTAGCCGATCATTTTCCCCGGCTCAATTTTAGACCACAACGGGTGGCTTTTCTTTTTCACAAAGTCCTTGAAATCCTGCCAGAGAAGCCCCGGGTCCTGCCCTTCGCGGATTTCGTGGGCAACGCCACACTGAATGGCAGAATTCGCTCCCGGCGCTGCGTATCCCCCTTTCCCTTCGGCAGCGGCGAGAGCCTTCAACGGATGAGCGGTGGAAGGGGAAGAATCACCAGACGGCACGGAGGGGGTCAGCGTCGGCCTCTCAGGAGAAAGCTGCCGTTCGAGGTCTTCCATCCGGGACAGAACCTCTTCCACGGACACCAGGGGCTCCAGGTAACACATTCTGACCAGAACCGCCTCCAGATTCAATCTTGGATTCTGGCTCCGCCTGACGTTTTCCTCCTCCGCCATCAACAGATCCAGAAGCCCCTGCAGTGTCTCCCGTGAAACAGGCCCGGCCTGCGTTCTCAGTCTGTCCAGGTCTTCATCGGCCACCTCCAGGACCTCCCGATCCTGCCCCAAAATTTTCGTCAGCAGCAAATTCCGGAAATGCCCCAGAAGCATCTGATAAAAATGCTTCACATCCAGTCCGGCATAGTAACCGTCTTCAATGGTCTTCAAGCATTGGCCCGCATTCCGCGCGAATATGGCCTCGGACAACAAGTATAGAAACCGCCGATCCGTCAGGCCAAGCAATTCTTCAATATCCTCATCCCGGATATCGGACCCGACAAAGGCGATCGCCTGGTCGAAGATACTCTGGGCGTCCCTCATACTGCCGTCACCCGCCGCGGCAATCCAGATCAGGCCCTGCTCCGTGATCTGAATCTTCTCCGCTTGGGCAATCTTTTTCAGATTTTCTGAGATGGCACGAATGGAAATCCGCCGAAAATCATACCGCTGACAGCGCGACAGGATGGTCGCAGGTATTTTCTGTGTTTCCGTGGTGGCAAAGATAAAAACGACATGCGGCGGCGGCTCCTCGATGGTCTTCAAAAGTGCATTGAAGGCCGGTTTCGACAGCATATGGACTTCATCGATGATGTAGATCTTATAGCGGGATGACAAAGGCAGAAATTTCAGTTTTTCCTGCAATTCCCGGATCTCATCGATGCCCGCGTTCGAAGCCCCATCGATTTCACGCACGTCCATGGCGATCCCATCGGTGATTTCGCGGCAGTTGGTGCATCGGTTGCACGGCGTCTGCGTCGGGCCCGTTTCACAGTTCAGCGCCTTGGCCAGAATCCGGGCCACGGAGGTCTTGCCTATCCCGCGCGGACCGCTGAAAATGAAAGCATGGGCAATGCGTTGATATTGGATGGCGTTCCGGAGGGTCTTGACCGCCTGCTCCTGACCGATCACCTCTTCGAATGTCTGGGGTCTCCACCTGCGGGCTAAAACAAGATAATCCATAGGCTCTCTGGAAAAATCGGTATAACATCTTTAACAACCGGGGAAAACATGATAGCCGGGTTGACCCGCAGCACACGTCGGACATTGCTACCGCTGCTTCCTTCCGGACCTGACGGGGTTCACACGCCTCCGTTGCACAGGGCCCGGCTATCAATTTCTGCTCATTGGACGTCATCGGGAGCGGGTTCAAAGACCGGTGACATGTGAACCCGTCTCCAATGACTCGATACCCGATAAAAGAGACACCGTCGCCATCGTCATAGAATGGCGGAGAGAGGGGGATTCGAACCCCCGGTACACCTTTGTGGGCATACACACGATTTCCAGTCGTGCTCCTTCAGCCGCTCGGACATCCCTCCATGATCATGTTCTGCACGAGAGCCTTGAATATTGTGGAGGTATCTTCCAAAGCTCGTTGCCGGCCCAGCCCTGCCTGGTCGGTCGCCAGGCACAGAGAGAACCCCTTTCTGATATCAGTGGCGGAGAGAGGGGGATTCGAACCCCCGTGAGAGCTTTTGGCCCCCAAATCGATTTCGAGTCGATCCCGTTACGACCACTTCGGTACCTCTCCGCATGATCTCAACCCGAAATGGGCGGCGATGTTATCCTCTTTTCCCTGAAAAATCCACTCAAAATTTCCGCACACATTTCTTCGAGTATTCCGCCGGTTACTTCAACCCGATGATTGAGTCTTTCGTCTTGCAGCAGTCTGTAAAGCGAGACGACGCCCCCGCTTTTGGGATCCCTCGCGCCATACACCAGCCGGTTGACGCGGGCCTGGATCATGGCGCCGGCGCACATGATACAGGGCTCCAGGGTGACATAAAGGGTGGTGTCCGTGAGACGGTAGTTTTCCAGCCGCTCAGCCGCCTGACGGATGGCCAGCATTTCCGCGTGGGCGGAAGGGTCATGACCGGCAATGGGGCGGTTATGGGTGGCGGATAGAACTTCTCCGCCGCGGATCACAACGGCGCCCACCGGAACCTCGCCCTCTTCCCGCGCAAGCCGGGCCTGAATCAGAGCCAGGCGCATGAATCGTTCGTCTGTGTCCCGACTTATCTGTTCAGAACGCTGCATAAGCGTGTCCTGTCTGCAACGACAAGCGCAAGAGGAGTGCACCTCCCTGGTCGGATAAGATGATTTCTTTGACACGACCGCAGGGCCGCGAAACAGTCATATCTGAGAAATCAGCTCCGTCAGATTGCGGTTAAGCTCCAGCAGCCGGTCCCTGATCTCTGTCTGCTCCAGCCAGGCGCGGTCCTTGAGCTTTTCCCGACGGTTGCGGATCTGCGTCAGGCGGTCGTCCATTTCACCAAGCAGATAGCCCCAATCGATGTGCGGCGCCGCCTTTTCCGGATAGACCACCCGCTCCGGAACCTCACCCGGCTTGAGCGTGCTTTCTTCAAGATAATCGGGGATGAGAACCTCGAACCCGAATTTCTCCCGCACCAGTCCCGCCAGAACCTGCTGGGCGGAATACTCGCCATGCACGAGAAAGACCTGCATCGCCGGGTTTTCAAAATGGCTCAGCCAGTCCAGGATCTGCGTCTGCCCGGCATGCGCGGAGAAGCCGTTGATCGTGTATACTTTGGCTTTTACATTTACGTCCTCATTGAAAATCCTGACTTTTTCGGCGCCGTCGACAATTTTACGGCCTGTCGTTCCCTGGGCCTGAAACCCGACAAACACAATACTGGCCCCTTCGCGCCAGAGATTGTGTTTCAAATGATGCTTGATCCGTCCCGCGTTGGCCATGCCGCTCGCGGAAATCACGATGGCCGGCCCGGACAGCGTGTTGATGGACATGGATTCATTCGTCGTCGGGGTAAAACGAATTTGAGCAAGACGCAGGGGATCTTCCCCTTTTCTTATCAACTGCTTCGTCTCTTCATCGAGATAGGCCGTGTGGCGGCGAAAAATTTCCGTAACCTGGATGGCCATGGGACTGTCCAGATACACGGGCATGTCGGGAGGAAGCCTTCCATCCTTTGACAGCAGATACAGGCAGTACATCATTTCCTGTGTCCGCTCTACGGCAAAAGCGGGGATAATGACCTTCTCCCCGTTGTTGTAGCTGTAAGCGATGGCCTCCGCCAGTTCATTGAGGCTTTCGTCTTCATCCTTGTGATTTCGGTTGCCGTAAGTCGATTCCATGAAGAGAAAATCCGCAGATTCGACCACGCTGGGGTCTTCCATGAGCAACTGAGCCGGACGACCGATATCTCCGGAAAACACGAGCTTCATGGGACGGCCGTTGTCTTCCATCCGGATCTCAATCAAAGATGCCCCTAAAATATGGCCCGCGTCCCTGAAGTTGACGTTCACGCCCGGCAGGGGCTCGAAGATCTGATCGTATGAAACGGTCTGGATCAGCGGAAACGTGGCTTCTGCATCCTTCTGTGTGTAAAGAGGCCTGACGTCTTTTCCCCCGTGACGGAGTCGCTTTTTGCTTTTCCATTGCGCTTCCATCTCCTGGATGTGGGCACTGTCCAGCAGCATGATTTCAAGCAGGTCCCGGGTCGGTTTCGTGGTATAGATCTTCCCGCGAAATCCTTTCTGCACCATGCGCGGCAACAGTCCCGAGTGGTCGATGTGAGCGTGGGTGATCAAAATAAACTGAATCCTTGCGGGTTCATAAATACCGACATCCCAATTGCGCTTTTCAATTTCCGAGTTGCCCTGATGCATGCCGCAATCCACGGCAAAGCGGTGACCGCCGGTTTCCAGAATAAAGCATGATCCCGTGACGGTGCGCGCCGCGCCCATAAACTTGATTTTCATCGGTCTTAATTCCTCTCCCGCAATGTTTTCAGAAACGCCGTCAATAAGACACAGAAGGGCTTTTGTGTCAATGGGTTTATGGCAGGAAGCAAGGATAGGCGCGCAATGTTCACGATGCCGCCCGGAAGCGGCTCCGGTCGAAAAAGGTGCTTGTCAGATATGTGGAAGATTGCTAGGAAAGGCAAAGGTTTTGAAAGGATCGAACATGGGCGAAGGCATCTCCGATTATACGAAATTCTGCGTGGATCTGCGGCTGATCATTTATCTTTGAACAATTGGTCGTCAAGGCCGGTGTTGACCTGCCACTCGCTGTAGGAGATGGTGATGTCCCCCTCTCCCGTTATCGCCTCGATCTTCGCCGAACCGGCGGAAAAGGGGCTGTCTTTTACAATCAGATTATCCGGGCTATTCACGCCTTCAGGAAAGGTAAGATGGGCGTAAACTTTGTCGGGCAGCAGCCATTTGTCGGCGCCTCGTTCTGCCTGCCGGTATGTCAGCCGGATGAGCGCTTTCGTACCCCTGACAGCATGGCTTTCCACCTGCACGATGCGCTTGGGGCTCCCGCCGACCCAGACATTGTAAAAACGGATGCGCTTTTCCTCTTCGCCGGGCTCCACTCTATACAGCGCCGCCGGAACGCCCTCTAAATTATCCATCTGCCTGAAGGTGATCCGGTTTTTGTCCGGATCGAACTGGAAGGGATTGAAAATGGCGTTGCCGCGGGGGATCGGTGCAAAATTCTTCGTTTGGATGTGAAACTTATCCGGTTTCTTGAAGTAGAGGATGGCGGTAAAATCCGGTATCCTGATATTCGGCATGACCACTTTGGCCTGTATTTTCACGGTATAGTCGCGCATGGTCTGATAGGGTCTGATCAACTCGGTGAAGACCTGCCGGGGATTGCCGGGCACAATGTTCGGCCTGTCCTGGGCCGCCGCCCGTACCGGTAAAAGCAGCAGCAGGGCCGCTAAAAGAAACGATGATCTGGCGTTCGGGGTACGTATCATTTATGAGAGAATGTCCTTATTCGAGAAATAGACAACGGTTGTCAGAAAAAAAGCAATGATAAAGCCGACCAGGATGGCGATGTTGGTCCGGATGACATCCCAGGGGATCGGATCGTCAAACACCTTTTGCCAGGCGTCGAAATAATTGACGAACAGGTAAGGGCGGATGGCCTGAAACAGATCGAAGGGCAGGGTGATGATGATAATGCTTACGATGATAACGGCCATGGTGGCGATGATGGGACCGATCGAGTTGTCTGTGAGCGCCGAGAAGAGAAAGCAAAGGGAGGAAACGACAAACATGGCCAGTGCGGCCAGTCCGTAGGCCGCCAGAAAATGGTAAGGCAACTGGGCTTCCGGAATGACCAGGATGCCCCGGCGGATGACCAGCAAATCACCGCCGCCGAAGGCCAGAAGGGAGAGGCCCAGAGTCAGGCCGCCGATGAAAAGGACCATGAGGGCGGTATAAATGAGCGTGACGGCAAACTTGGCGGTAATGATCCGCGCTCTGGAAACAGCATGTGTGAGCAGAAACCGGAAAGTACCGGCATTCCCTTCACCGGCGATCTGGTCTCCCGCAACGATGGTCAGGACGATCGGGACATGCACCCACAGAGCGCCCATGAAGAAGAAACCGAAGAACCACCCGTTCAGCACATTGCCGCCGATAATGAAGTCGTTTTGCAGCAGGGATAAAACCTTCCGCTCAAATGATTGCTGTCCGCCCAACTTCAGACCTGCCACCACCAGCGGCACAATGACGCCAAAGGCGATGAACCCGATATAGGTTCGCCAGCGCGTGAAGGTTTTAATCAGCTCAAATCCGATCAGTCGCATCATGGCTTGCCTGACCTCTTCCGATTTCTTGTGAAAAAACCCTTAAGCGTCATGTCCTTCGATCAAATTCAGGAAATAAGTCTCCAGCGACCGCTGCGGCACGAGGGCGCTCACGTTAAAACCGGCTTGGACCAGTTGCCGGTTGAGCTCCGGGATCTGCTCCTGCGCCAGTTCCACGTTTACGCCGTCGCTCTGGATCTTCGCAGGCCCGTAGGTATCCTTGATTTTCAGGAATTGCAAGGCCTCTTCGGGACGGTCCGTCTTGATGAGCACCGCGGCCTGTCCCTGTTTCAGGAGTTCCTGGACGCTGCCCGCCACACGGAGTTTGCCCTGATGGATGACCGCCATCCGGGTTGCGATCATCTCCACTTCGTAAAGCAGATGGGAGGAGAGAAGGACGGTTATCCCCTGTTCGCGGGATAATTCCCGGATAAGCTCCCGCACCTCTTTCATGCCCTGAGGATCCAGGCCGGTCGTCGGTTCATCAAGGATCACAAGCTGCGGTTCTTTCAGCAGGGCCAGGGCAAGCCCCAGACGCTGGTTCATCCCATGGGAATAGGTCTTTACCTGGTCGTCGGCACGGTCTGCAAGCTTGACGCGCTCCAGATACTCCATGATTTTACGTCTGCCCACAGGCCTTTGCAGCCCGCCCAGGATCTCCAGGTTGCGCAAGGCGGACAGGTGTTTGTAGAATGCCGGGTTTTCAACAATGGCGCCCACTTTGCCCAACGCCCTGTGTCTTGCCTTTTTCAACGACACGCCGAAGATTTCCACATCCCCGTGCGTGGGAAAGATGAGATGCAGAATCATCCGGATGGTGGTGCTTTTCCCCGCACCGTTCGGTCCAAGAAAGCCGAAGATGTCTCCTTGCCGGACCTCGATATTCAGATGATCCACCGCCAACCTGTTTTTGTATCGCTTCGTCAAATCAAGCGTGCGAAGAATTATATCCGACACGGCGCCGTCTGTCCTTTCGATTCATCATGGGGTTATCGCCGCCAAAAAAACGAAATGCGGGTCCGGTGGATTGGCTGGTCGGGCTTTATTTTTTAGGGAAGTACTTCACGTTATTAAGATTCTCAAAATCTGAATCTTGAGTCCATATTACGGCTTTGTATTCTTGCGCTGTCGCAAGAATGATACTGTCCGCCATGGGGAGTTGATACTCCAGGCCAAGTTTTGAAGCAGCAATTGCCAAAGGCATATTCAAATCTACGACCTTTCCTTTTTGCATGGCAACAAGTGCCTGAAATGCTTCATTCTCGGAGGTCTCCCGCAAAATAACCTTGAAAACTTCGTATATTGTGACGGTTGGAACAACAAGTGAATTCGAGTCAGACATCGGCGGCAGAAAATATTTGGCATTCGGTTCATCGGCAAAATATGCAAGCCAGCCGGAAGAATCTACGATATTCATACTCTATCTCCCTCTCGCTTGAATTCAGTATTGATGCCCTTAATGAATCCACGGAGTTCTTTGATATCGCGTTCCGGTATAAGCTCTATACGTCCGGCAAATTCAACAATTTGCATTTTTTGGCCAGGATAAATCTTCAAGGCTTCTCTGACATTTTTGGGTATTACAACTTGATATTTAGGTGATACGGTTACAGATTGCATGTCAATACCTCCATCGATCTGTTTTGTGCTACGATATCATGATCGATAAAGTTTTGTCAATTATCATCATGCCCAACGCAAAGCTGCGCCGGAGCAGCCCCGTCGGCAGCGATCTGCGATCGGCTTGAGCGTCTTGCTAAACACTTTTATTCTTCGCCTTTCCTTTCCGGTACGCCATTGGAAGTACGACACGGCACAGGAGCTTCTTCCAGAAAGATAGCTTATGCGCTTCGAACGCGAGGTTGCGGCCACACTTGTAACACGCTGATGCGTACCATGAAAATGGCGTGCCGCAGTTGGGGCACGACCAACGCATTTTCTGCGCATCGAGCCAGTAATCGACTCCGTCGCATTTAATAGATTCCAGGCTGGATGAAGCTTCGTGGGTGTGCGGAAGAAACTTCGCCACTGTTTGCCATGTGCTGTAGCTTTTGCACGGGTAATCAGTGCAATCGATGCAGTGCGAGACGTTCTTTTCCCTTGCGCAACGACGGAGGCTGCATGCGCTGCAAACAGCGTACAGGGTGTCCGATTTGCATCCGCCGCAAGCGAGTTCCTCCTTCGGCAAACTTCCGAGACAGTCGGCAAACCCGTCAGCGCGGCCGGTTTGGCTATGCATTGCAATTGAGCACGCACCGCAGTAGATTCCGCAGTATGAATCAGGATTAAATATATTCATTTCCCTTCGCCTGGGTACACCGGCCCATGTTCAATCATATATTGTTTCTTATTTGCTCTGTTTAACGGCGCATCCAAGCGGCGGCACGATCATGCGGGAAGCGCAGCTTCCTGTGCATGCGAAATGCCGACTGTCTTCAGCGATTTGTTGGCTCCGTGCGAATCAGCGCGCAGCGCGGCGGCCTACAATTAATTTACGAACTTCGCCTTTTCCGATAATTTGGATATCATCATAACACGATCCGCCGTATTACAAAAACATATATTGCATGATTACAAAAGGATACATGCTCATGTCACTTCGGATAGCATGATAATAAGGACTGAAAACGAACTTCGTAAAAATATGGAAGGCTTGCCCATACCGCCCTGAAAGATTCTTTTCAGCGTTCACGAAATTGTTATTGAACAGGGATCGATATTGAATATCCCTTATTGCTACCGGATGCGGGCGCCGGTTTTGGGATCACGGTCGAAACCTACTAGTGTGAGGCCTGCGTCCGTGTCGGCGGCCAGCAGCATGCCGTGGGATTCGACGCCCATGAGCTTTGTGGGCTTGAGGTTGACGATGACAACGATGTTTTTGCCGACGATCTCTTCGGGTTTATAGTCCTTGCCCATCCCGGCGACGATGGTCCGTTCCTCGCCGATATCGATCTTGAGCTTCAGGAGCTTGCTCGATTTCGGGACGGCCTCCGCCGCCAGGACCTTCGCAACCCTCAGATCGATCTTCTCGAAATCTTCATAGCTGATTTCAGGCTTCACGGGGGCCATTTCCGGTTTTTTCGCTTCCATTTTTTCTTCCTTTTTGAATTCCACCCTAGGGAACAGAGATTCGCCGCGTTTCAGAGCGCTGCCCGGCGTCAGGCCGCCCCACCGGCGGAGGCTGTCGAAATTCTGCCCGGTCATGTCGGCAATGCCGAGCTGATCCATGATTTTTTTCGCCGATTGCGGCATAAAGGGAGTGATGAATACGGCAATGATCCTCAAAGATTCAAGCAGGTTGTAGATAATGGTCGCCAGCCTGGCTTTTTTGGCAGGATCTTTGGCCAGCGTCCAGGGCTCGCGCTCCACGATATACTTGTTCGTGACATTGATGAATTCCCAGACAGCCATGAGGGCCTTGTGCAGGGCCAGATCCTCAAAGCAGGCTTCCACTTCCCGAACGACCCGGCTTGCCGTTTCCATCAGAATCCGGTCTTCATCGGCGGGCGCTTCCGGCGCAGGGGCCTTTCCGTCGCCGTACTTCAGGGCCATGGTCAGGCTCCGGCTGGCCAGATTGCCCAGATCGTTGGCCAGATCGGCGTTGATGCGCTGGACGAAGCTTTCCTCGCTGAAACTCGAGTCGAGGCCGAACACCATATCCCTTAATAGGAAATAGCGGAAGGCATCGAGGCCGTATTTGTCTTTCAGATCGAGTGGTTTGACGACGTTGCCCAGGCTCTTGGACATTTTGCTCTGGTCCACGTTCCAGTAACCGTGGACGTTCAGATGCCGGTAGGGTTCGATCCCGGCGGCCTTGAGCATGGTGGGCCAGTAGATGCCGTGTGGTTTCAGGATGTCCTTTGCGATGAGGTGCTGGGCCGCGGGCCAGAAGGTTTGGAAATTTTCGCCGTCCGGATAGTTCAGAGCGGTAATATAATTGATCAGGGCGTCGAACCAGACGTACGTCACGTAGTTTTCGTCAAAGGGCAGCGTAATGCCCCAGGTCAGTCGCGTCTTGGGCCTGGAGATGCACAGGTCCTCCAGGGGCTCCCGCAGAAAGGCCAGCACCTCGTTTTTATAGCGCTCCGGGCGGATGAAGTCGGGGTGATCGTGGATGTGCCCGATCAGCCAGTCCTGGTATTTTCCCATGCGGAAGAAGTAGTTGCTCTCCTGGCGGAATTCCGGTTTGCTCTGATGGTCGGGGCAGCAGCCGACCACGAGCTCTTTTTCCATGTAGAACCGCTCGCAGCCGACACAGTAATGGCCTTCATAGTGTCCGAAATAGATATCTCCCGAATCATAGACCTTCTGCAGGATATGGCGGACGTTTGCCACATGATCGGGGTCGGTGGTGCGGATAAAATAATCGTTCGTGACCATAAGCTCCGGCCAGAGGGCCCGGAACTGGGCGCTGATCCGGTCTGCATAGGCTTTGGGGGAGATGCCGGCCTTCTGCGCCGCCTCGGCAATCTTGTCCCCGTGTTCATCGGTGCCGGTTATAAAAAAGGTCCGGTAGCCGGCAAGGCGGTAATACCGGGCCAACACATCGGCCACGATCGTCGTATAGGCATGGCCGATGTGAGGAGAGGCATTGACGTAATAAATCGGGGTGGTAATGTAGTAGGCCTGCTCCATGAGCTATCCTTTCTCATGATGATCCCGTGATACCTTTGAAAAATGGCTTCGCCGCGGCTCAAAATCTTTTTCGCATAAAATATACAGGGCTTGAATGTCTTTAAAATCAATGAATTATTCTAATTTCTGGAAATGCGAAAAATCTTTTATTCGCCGCTTGCGAACCATTTTTCACCGGTTATGCAGAGCTCTCTACGTTTCAAGCAGCCCTGCTATAACTCACTGACCGGAACGGTGATTTCTTTTCCGTTTTCGAGCTCTACGGCTATTTCACCCTTCAGGACATGCTGCCGGATCACCTTGCCCTTTCCTTCTTCGCACTGGATCATCTTGCCGCACTTGGGCATATTTTTCTTCATATCCACGTAGCCGTCATATTCAAAGGCCAGGCAGCACATGAGCCGCCCGCATAGACCGGAAATCTTTTCCGGATTCAGCGACATGCTCTGTTCTTTGGCCATCTTGACGGACACCCGGTCCAGGTTGTGCAGCATGCTGGCGCAGCAGACCTCGCGGCCGCAAACGCCGAGGCCTTTAATCATGCGGGCCTCCTGCCTTGCGCCGACCTGACGCAACTCAATCCGGAGTTTGAACCGTTGTACGAGATCCTTGACCAAATCCCGGAAATCCACACGATTTTCAGCAGTGAAATAGAACATGACCTTGCTTGTATCGAAGAGGTACTCCACATTAATCAGTTTCATCGAAAGGTTTCGCTCGCGAATCCGCTCCATGCAGTATGAGCGAGCCTGTTGCTCCATCAATTCATGCTCTGCTTTTGTTTCGAGGTCTTCCGCAGTGGCCTTCCGCAGCACTTTTTTCAGATTATCCGGAAGCCTGGAAGCCGGCATTTGTTTCTCTCCGGTGGCTACCGTACCGAGAGCAAGGCCGATCTCCGTCTCGACGATCACGCGGTCATTCATTTGCAGCGAAAGACCGGCTGCGTCAAAGTTGTAGATTTTCCCATCTTTGCGAAATTTAACGCCCACAATATTTTTCAAAGGATTCTGCTCCCGGATGTTAGGATTTTGGGGCAAGTCTAAACATCATCGCTTCTAAAGTCAATGATTTATTGGCATTCTGGTCTATTGCGCCGTAAGCCCGATCCACGATTTGAATGTTTTTCAGCAGATCCGCGGCAGAATGGGATCGGGCAAAAGACTGAATTTCCGGGGTGCGATCCTGGTTAAACAGGGAATGGATCATGCCCGTCTCCTTGAAAACAAGGGCGTCCCGGAAACACATCCTCAAAATATCAAGCCTTTCCAAAATGTCCTTTCGCTCCTGCCCAAAAGTATGAATAATGGAAAACAGACGGAGGGGATC
Source organism: uncultured delta proteobacterium (assembly GCA_963708515.1). Lineage (GTDB taxonomy): Bacteria > Desulfobacterota > Syntrophia > Syntrophales > Fen-1087 > JAPLJM01. The sequence goes on from CAVPSX010000018.1 coordinate 167,262, forward strand.
CTGCCGTTGAGGCGCCAACACCTCTTCAAGCATTTGATTCCGAAGCGACAGATAATCCGCATCGTTCATCTCTATGGCCCTGCCGATGCTGCCGCCGGAAGAAGCGGCCAGCAGGCGGGCGGTGTCGTTCGGAATTGAGAGGCGCTCCTGCAGATACAGCTCAACCGTTTCCCGTGTCAGCGGATTGAAGCGCAACGGCTGGCATCGGGACAGGACGGTCAGGAGAAAACGGTAGGGTCGCGAGGATACCAGGATGATGATATTGAATGGCGTCGGCTCTTCCAGCGTCTTCAGGAGGGCGTTGGCAGCGATACTGTTCATCTTCTCGGCATCGACGAGGATAAACGTCCGCCAGCCCCCTTCAAAGGGCCGAAAGGCCATCTGTTGCTGGATGTCACGGATCTCCTGAACCCGGATAGACTGACCCGCCGGTTCAATGATTCTCAGATCCGGATGATTCCCGTGATCTGCCTTCAGACAGGACGAGCAATGCCCGCAGGCCTCTCCCCGGCCTTCCTGACAGTTCAATGCTTTTGCAAAAACCAGGGCCGTGCTTCTTTTGCCGATGCCTTCCATGCCATAGAAAAGGTAGGCGTGGGCAATCCGGTTGCTTGACATGGCCTGCTGGAGAATGCGGATTGGCTTCTCATGGCCGTATATATCTTTAAAGGCCATCGGTCCGGGCGCTCCCTATTGACATTGAATAGCTGCCCCGATCATCGCGCAGACTTCCTGATGGATCGTCTGCAGGTCTCGTGTGGCGTCAATGACGTGAAACCGTCCGGGCTCTTCCTCTGCGAGCGAGAGATAGCCGTCCCGGACCTTCTGATGAAAGGCCCGTTCTTCGCGCTCAAAACGGTCCTCGCGCGCGGTTCCCTCAAGGCGCGCAATCCTGTCGATGGCCCGCTCCAAACCTACTTCCACAGGCAGGTCAAACAGGATGGTCAGATCAGGCGCCAGTGCTGCAGCGGAAAAGTGATTCAGGCTTTTGATAAATTCAAGATTCAAACCCCGGCCGAACCCCTGATAGGCCAGGGTGGCATCGAAAAAACGGTCGCACAGCACCACCCGGTCCGCCGCGAGGGCAGGCCGAATCACCTCATGGACATGCTGCGCCCGGGCGGCGGCAAAAAGGAGCAGTTCCGCCTTCGCATCAATCCGGCATTCGCCCTGATTCAGAAGCAGTTTCCGGATGTGTTTGCCGAGCGCGGCGCCGCCGGGCTCTTCGGTTACCAGCACCGGAATCCTTCTTCTACTCAGGTCGTCTCCAGCCATCCTGATCTGCGTCGTCTTGCCGCAGCCTTCGATCCCTTCGAAGGTGATGAACGCCTTCATGCTCCCTCATTTCATGCAACAAATTCGACTTTTTGCGAATCCATCAATATCGTACGATCAACGAAAATGGGTCCCCGTCAGCCGACAGGAGCGTTCCGGAGGACGCCGGATGATCAAAAACAGAAGTGGGGGAATCACCCTGTTTCCAGGTGGTTCCCCCGATGGCATGGGACCGTCCGAAGCGATCCCTCTATTTGTCGTCTCCGGGAACAATGGCTTCTACCGGGCACTGATCAGCACAGGCGCCGCAATCGTTGCACAGTTTCGGATCAATGACATATTTATCCTCACCTTCGCTGATCGCTTCAACAGGACAGGCGTCTTCACAGGAGCCGCAAGCAATGCACTCATCCGTAATCACATAGGCCATTTTGTTTTCACCTCATCTCATTTTTTCAATCCGACCCCGCACAGCCGCTATCTGTTCAGGCAACGGAAACAACTTCCTTTACCTCAGGCACTTCCTTTTTCAGGAATTTCTCAATCCCCATCTTCAAGGTCATCTGGGACATGGGACAACCACGGCAGGCTCCCGTCAGTCTTACTTTCACCACACCATCCTCGGAAACATCAACCAGTTCCACATCGCCGCCGTCAGCCTGAAGATTCGGCCTGATCTGATTGATCGCATTCTGTATTTTGCTTTTCATAAATATATCTCCCGGTTTGTTTTTTTCAATGCGGTATTTCATCAATCATCATGCTTGCGAGTTTATTCGCTACCGTCGGAAGTTCCGGCTTGATCCACTTGTATGTTTGAGTCTCGTGGTGGCTGGCCTTCCACATGACAATACCCGTATCGGCATCGATCATTTTGACGCCCATCCCGACCTTGGCGATCTTGTCCCTGTTTTCCATGGCGTACTGCCAATAGTCCACATTGACGACGAGAAATGCGTCGACTTGCGCCAGTTCCCCGATTCTTTTGCTCAGTTCGGGATCGGAAAAGTTAACGGTTTTGAGCTTGGCCACATACTCCCTTACAATCTTTCTCATTTCTTCATTGATTTGAAACTGGCGGTTAATGGTATCCGCCGCAACCACGCTCTGGAACCATTTCCGTCTGACCAGTTCGCCGGCGATGATGTCCTCCATAACGCCTCTGGCTTCTTCATAAATCCCCACATCCGCCGGCAGCACACCGACTCGTTTCGGACGAAACTCTTTCACCTCCGGCGCCAACTGCGAGTAACGCAGGCCGCCGCATCCAAGAATCAGCATGAAGCACAGGACAGTTGCACCATATCCCCGCGCATTCTTTTTTACGGCCACATCTCCTCCTGAATTGACCCTACACCATCCATCCACAAATTCGTAAAAAGTCGAATAATGAGTCTAAAACGACGGCTGCGTAAAAAGCTCCGCAGGCAAGGCGCGCAAATCCTGAGGAGTGAGGCGTACTTTGTCGTACGCCGCAACGACGAAGGATACAGCGTAACGCAGCATCCGGACTTTTTACGCAGCCGTCATCCATTTGATCGCAAACATCCACGCCTGGGCACTGACGGCGGCAACAACATAGTTAGTCTCAAGCAAACCTTCCAGAACAACGGCTGAAATCGCCGATCTCCTATCACAAAGTTTTAAACAAATCCATACATAAAATACGCAGATCAGAAGCATCAGGCTCAACGAGGAAGACCAGCCTGCCGCATAGGCCAGAACGAGCATAATGAACAGCGCCGCCGCAACGCCCTGCACCAGCAAGCGGGTCCGTTCCTCGCCGATCAGTACGGGAATCGTTTCCCTGCCGATCAGTCGGTCGCTCTGGATATCCATAATATCAGAAAGAGCGGAGCGTATAAAAACGATGGAAAAGCTGAAAAGAAACGCCACAATCAATGCCGGAGATACAGAGAGGCTGATTTCGATCCGGGGCAGGACGGCGGCCACCACAGCCCAGGCCAGGGCCATGGAGACCGTCTTGGAGCCGGGGAGGTCCTTCAGGCTCCGGAAACGCCACCCATCGGGCAATAAGCGCATATGATAGAAGACGCCTAAGAGGGAAACGGCCAAAAGCATGATAAAAGGTGCAAGCCCGGCCAGAAAAGCGCTCGTCCATGCCAGCAGCAAAGCGGCCACAGCCGTACCCAGATACAGTTTTTTATGCCTCAGATAGGATTCTTCCCGGAAAGATCCCATAAACGACGCTTTTTCCCGGCTCATGAAGCGATTGAGCGTATGCATGGCGTAAACATAAGAAGCGGCGGTCAGCATATTCGCCGGACGAACAGGAAACTCCTGGAGCAGCATGCTGACCCACGACAGACAACCGGCGCCGAAGGCCGAATAAAGATCCGTCCTCACGGTGGAGACCCAGACCCGAAATAGCCCCCTGAACCGCGCACCGCGCTCGCCCTTCTGGGCGGCCAGGTGATCCATCACCCGGTCAATAATCCAGTTCGGCGTTGACGCGCCTGCGGATACGCCTATCCGGCGATAGCTGTCAACCGGGATTTTCTTTAAATCGTCAACGGTTTCAATATGAAACGTCGGGGTTCCAGCCAGTTCCGAAAGCCGTGCCAGCTGCATGGTATTGGCGCTGTTCCTGCCGCCGACCACCACCATGGCATCAGCCTGAGCAGCCATTCTTTTGACCTCGGATTGGCGCTTGTCTGTGGAATCACAGATCGTGTCAAAAACCACCGCCTCGGCAAACCTTTCCCGCAGCGCCGCGACGATTTCATTGAACTGATCGATATTCTGGGTGGTCTGGGCAACGACGCAGACCCGTTCCAGATCGGGCAGATGCGCCACATCGTCCAGGCTGTTGAGGATCATCCCCTTTCCGTACGCATACCCCAAAAGCCCCATGACTTCCGGGTGATTTGCATCGCCGATGATAAGGACTGTTTCATCCTTGCGGGCGTGCTTTTTAATGATGGCCTGAACATGCGCCACTCTCGGGCACGTGGCGTCAATGATGCGAACGCCCTTTTCCCTGATCTTTTTTCTCTCATCAGGGGAAATGCCGTGGGCGCGGATCACCAGCGTGGCCCCCTGTTCGGAATCGGGGATTTCATCAAGGCGCCTGACAGGGATAACCCCTCGGTTGCGCAGGAGTTCCACCGTCTGGGGGTTGTGAATCAGGGGACCATAGGTATAAATATTGGCCTTCCCTTTGCGCTGGGTGATATCCAGAACCAGATCCACCGCCCGTCTCACGCCCATGCAGAAACCCGCCGTCTCGGCCAGAATGACACTCATGATGGCAACGCCTCTTCAATACTTTGAGGACTTTGCATAACCGCTGAAAAATGGTTAGCAAGCGGCGAATCAAATGTTTTCCGCATTTCCAGCGAGGATGTTAACGGTTTGTCGTCTTTCATGATTACGTCCGGTCGTCCTCTTAGCGGAAAAGATTTTTGAGCCGCGGCTAAGCCATTTTTCAAAGGCCTCGCTTTGCCCAAATGAAAAATTCCCTGTTTCCGGCCGGGCCTGTGATCGGCGATTCGGAGGTCCCCAGAACATGGAGGTTCATCTGATCGAAAAAGGCTTTCATCTCTTCAATCACCTGCCGGTGCAGGTCCGGATTGCGAACGACGCCGTGTTTTTCCACCGCCGCCCGCCCCACCTCAAACTGTGGTTTGATCAGGGCAAGCAGGACCGCATCGGCCTTGATCAGCCGCAGCACAGCCGGAATGACCAGTTTCAGGGAAATGAAGGATGCGTCAACCGTGGTCAGGTCGATCGGATCTTCAAGCCCCCGGCCGTCAAAGGTGCGGATGTTGGTCCGCTCGATGCTGGTCACGCGCGGGTCCTGACGCAGACGCCAGGCGAGTTGCCCGTAACCCACATCGATGGCATAGACCTTCGCCGCCCCTTCCTGGAGAAGGCAATCGGTAAATCCTCCCGTGGACGCCCCCACGTCGAGGCAGACGAGGCTCCGGACACAGACGCCAAATGTCTCCAGGGCGCTTTTAAGTTTCACCCCGCCCCGGCTCACATAGGGATGATTCTCGCCCTTGATCCGGATGGCGGCATCGGCAGAAATGAGTACACCGGCCTTATCCTTTCTCTGTTCATCCACCAGGACGCGGCCGGACAGGATCATGGCCCTGGCCCGCTCGCGGCTGGAGACCAGAGCGCGGTCCACCAGGAGCTTATCCAGCCTGACTTTGGTTTCCTTCAAGAATGCTCCTCGCCGCCCGGATAATCCCGGCTTCATCAATGCCGTACCGGCTTCTGAGTTCCGCTTGTGTGGCATGAGGAACGAATTCGTCGTCGACGCCCAGGCGTTTCACCTGAACATCATGAATCCCCATCTGCTCAAACGCCTCCAGCACCGCGCTCCCGAAACCGCCCATGAGCACGTTCTCCTCGACGGTGATGATTTTCTTCAAAGAACGAGCGGTTTCTCCGATCAGCTCCCGGTCAAGGGGTTTGACGAAACGGGCATTGACGACCCGGGCATGGATGCCTTCCCGCCGGAGATGGTTCGCCGCGGCCAGGGCCGGATAAACCGTGGACCCGATAGCCACAATGGCCAGGTCTGCCCCCTCGCAAACCACTTCCGCTTTGCCGATGGGCAGCGCCTGGGGCGTATCATCCATCGTCACCCCCACGCCGGCGCCGCGGGGGTAGCGGACCGAAGCCGGGCGCCCGCAGGCAATAGCCGTTTTCAGCATGTGTTGAAACTCATTTTCATCTTTCGGCGCCATGACGATCATGTTCGGAATCGCCCGCAGATAGCTATAGTCGAACAGGCCGTGATGGGTCGGGCCGTCGTCGCCCACAAAGCCCCCCCGGTCCAGGGCCAGGACAACGGGCAGGTTCTGCAAGCAGACATCGTGCAGGACCTGATCGTAGGCGCGCTGCATGAAGGTCGAGTAGATCGCCGCCACGGGGATGAACCCTTCCAGGGCAAGACCCGCGGCAAATGTCACTCCGTGCTGTTCGGCAATGCCCACATCGAAGAAGCGTTCGGGCCATTCGCGGGCAAATTGCCCCAGACCCGTTCCGTCGCACATGGCCGCCGTTATGGCCACAATTTTTGGATTCTCCCGGGCCAGGCGAATGAGCGTCCGGCCGAAGACCTGTGTATAGGTGGGTTTTGCCTGATTTGCGTCGGCGGCGCCCGTTTCCACGCAGAATGGCGCAATGCCATGAAATCGTGACGGATCCTTCTCCGCAAAGGAATAGCCTTTTCCTTTTTTAGTCAGTACATGGACCAGCACCGGTCCTTCCATGACCCGCACATTTTCCAAATTCTTGATCAGGTGGTCCAGCCGGTGTCCCTCGAGGGGCCCCACATAAGTAAAGCCCAGGTCTTCAAACAGGGCTCCGGGAACGATCAGGGTCTTGAGTGATTCTTCCACGTGCTGGGTGAGACGGACCATCTGTCCGCCGATGGACGGAATCGTATTGAGAAAATGCTTGATTTCAGCCTTCAGTCGGGTCATCGTCTGGCCGGTCATGACCCGGTTCAAATAGGAGGACATGGCACCCACGTTGGCGGAAATGGACATTTCGTTGTCGTTCAGGATGATGATCAGGTCTTTGTTGCGGTCGCCCGCCCAGTTGAGCCCTTCGTATGCCATTCCCGCCGTCATGGAACCGTCGCCGATGACGACGATAATCTTGAAATCCTCCCCTTTGAGACACCGCGCTTCCGCCATCCCGGTTGCGGCGGAGATGGAGGTGCTGCTATGCCCGACGTCGAGGCAGTCATAGGGGCTTTCCGCCCGCTTCGGAAAGCCGCTGAGGCCGCCCTTCTGCCGCAGGGTATGGAAACGGTCCTTCCGACCCGTAATGATTTTGTGGGCGTAGGCCTGATGGCCCACATCCCAGACGAGCTTGTCCCTCGGCGTTTCAAAAACCTTATGGATGGCCAAGGTCAGTTCCACGGCGCCCAGGGACGAGGCCAGATGGCCGCCGCTGCGCGAGACGGTTTCAATGATCATTTCCCGGATCTCGCCGGCCAGATGATTCAGGGACTGAATGTCCAGTCCCTTGATATCATTCGGGTAATTTACTTTAGCCAGAACACTTTCTCTGATCTGTTCATTCTTCACAGCAATGCCTTATGCAACATTTTATTTTAACTACATGCCCCGCTCGATCACATAGCGGGCAATGGCCCGCAGGGGCTTGGCACGCTGGTCGAACCCCCGGAGGGCCGATTGGGCCCGGGCAACGAGATCTGCCATCCTTGTCCGCGACGCCTCTATCCCCAGCAAATGCGGAAAGGTGAGCTTGCCGCGCTCGGCGTCGCTGCCCGTCCCTTTGCCCAGCGCCGCCCGGTCGCCTTCCACATTGAGGATATCGTCGGCGATCTGGAAGGCCAGCCCCACATTCCGCCCATAGTCCGCTATCGCTTCGACCTCCCCGGTCTGCGCTCCGGCCAGAATCGCCCCGGCCCGGACGGATGCAACGATCATGGCGCCCGTCTTGTGTGTGTGAATGTACAGGAGCGTTTCTTCATTCACGGGGCCGGCCTCCGCTTGCATATCCAAGACCTGCCCGCCCACCATGCCCCAGAAACCGGCGGCCCGGGCGATCTCATGAATGACGCTCAGGATTCTGTCCGGTGGAATTTGCGGCATCCGCTCTGCCGCCGACATCAGGGCAAAGGCCTCCGTCAGCAGGGCGTCTCCGGCCAGAATGGCCACGGCCTCGCCGAAAACCTTGTGGCTCGTGGGTTGCCCGCGTCTGAGATCGTCGTCATCCATGGCCGGCAGGTCGTCATGGATCAGAGAGTAGGTGTGGATCATTTCCAGGGCGCAGGCCACAGGCAGGACAGCACGACCGTCTCCGCCGACGGCTTCGGCGGCCGCCAGGCAGAGGATGGGCCGGAGCCGCTTCCCGCCGGCAAACAGGCTGTACCGTACCGCCTGAAAGATGACCGGCGGGTAATTCGTCTCATGCGGCAGCGCCTCGTTCAGGGCTGCATCAACCAGCTCTTTCCGGACACCCAGATAATCAGACAAGAGAAAATCCATCCGGTTATTCACTGTCTTCATCTTTAAAGGGTCTGGTCACCGGCTCGTCACCTTGCTTGAGCAGCAGATCGACCCTCCTTTCGGTCTCATCGAGTTTTTTTGCACAAAAGCGCGCCAGGCGCGTCCCTTCTTCAAAGGCCTTGAGAGATTCTTCCAGCGTCATATCGCCCGTTTCCATTTTTTTTACGAGCTCTTCGAGCCGGCCTAACGCCTCTTCAAATTTTTCCCTGGCCATAAATTACTCCTGCTCCCGATAAACGCTCACAACCTTTGCTTCAAAACGGCCGGACGCCACCCTGACTTCGACCATGCTTTTTTCTGAAACATCGGTTGCCTTCCGGACGATGCTGCCGTCGGGAAGGCAGCGGACAATCGCGTAACCCCTGCTCAGTACTGTCAGCGGGCCCAGTGAATCGAGTACCGCCATGTGGGTGTATAATTGATTTTTCAAAATTTCCAATCCCTTGAGCGTACCGGCTATCATATTTTTCCGCAGGTTTTCAAGAATAAACTGGGCATCCCGGATGCGACCCCGCGGACCGGCATGCCGCAATTGGCTTTTCCGCTGAAGTACGATTTGCCGCCGCAATTCCGACTGATTTTTAAAGGCTCTTTGCATTCTCTCCAGTGCATCATCGACGCGGAGGCGGATATCGGTTAACTTTCTTTTCGGGTCCTTCAATCGGTCCGTCAAGGCGATAACCTGTTCCTGTAGTCGTTGCAGCCGCCTTTGATGCTGCTGAATCATTCTCAGGTAAAGCGCTTTGACAGAGGCGATCAGGTCGCGCTTCAGGGGCAGAACCATCTCGGCCGCCGCCGACGGCGTCGGCGCCCGGAGGTCTGCGACAAAGTCGGCTATCGTAAAATCCGTCTCATGCCCAACCGCTGAAATAACCGGTATGCGCGAATGAAAGATCGCCCGGGCCACGCCTTCATCATTGAACGGCGCCAGGTCTTCCAGCGATCCGCCCCCCCGGGCCAGAATGATCACTTCGACGTCTGTGAAGCTCTGCATATCCCTGATCGCCTGAACAATTTCCGGCGGCGCTTCCACACCCTGCACGCGCACCGGTGCAATCAAAATCGGCACAGAAGAAAAACGGCGGCGCGTGATCGTCAGAATATCCCGGATAACAGCGCCGGTGGGAGAGGTGATGACCCCGATTTTCCGGGGCAAGAACGGAACCGGTTTCTTTCTGGCAGGCTCGAACAGACCTTCCGCCTGCAACCGCTGCTTCAACTGCTCGAAGGCCTTCTGGAGCGCGCCGACGCCTTTGGGTTCTACGGCCTCCGTAATGAGTTGATATTCACCGCGGACCGTATAGACGCTGAGCCTGGCCCGGCAGATGATCTGCATGCCTTCCTCGAGGTCAAACCGGGCCTGCGGATTCCAGACAGCGTTCCTCTGTCCGTAGGGGGAGCGGAACAGGACCGCGCGCACCTGGCTCTTCTCATCTTTCAGAGTAAAGTAAACATGACCGGAAGCGGGCCGGCGCAGGTTAGACACTTCCCCCTCCACCCAGATCACATCAAAGCCCTCCTCCAGCAGGCCCTTGATTTGATCATTCAGTTCTGTAACCGTCCAGATGTCTTTCATGATTCAGCACCCTTGAGAATCGCCGTATCAGAATTCTGGCGCCGTGACAAGGCATGTTTGGTATGTAGTCTTATTGTAGAAGCATCCTCATTGACATTTCCCCGTTTCTACATTATAAGCATCCATATAAACAACAGAAGGAATCCACCTCAGAATACTTATGAAAAAGAAAGATCTCCTGAACAAACCGGTGCAACACATCGACATCACTGATTTTGACGCCACACCCATCATTGCCGCCATGCGCGGCATGTCTTTTACGGCCCGTGACCTTGCAGTTGCGGCGGATATTTACGATCGCATGCTCACCGACAAAAAATGCGCCGTTATGCTCACGATCGCCGGCAGCACGAGCGCTGCCGGATGTATGCAAATTTACGTTGACATGGTTAAAAACAACATGGTCGATGCCATCGTCGCCACAGGCGCCGCAATCGTGGATATGGATTTTTTTGAAGCCCTGGGATTCAGACATTATCAGGGCAGCTCTCATGCGGACGACCGGAGCCTGCGAAAACTTTATATTGACCGGATTTATGATACATTCATTGATGAAGAAGAACTGCAGATCTGCGATCGGACCGTCAAGGAAATCGCCGATGCGCTGCCGCCGCGCACCTACTCTTCCCGTGAGTTCATTCAGGAAATGGGCCGTTATCTGACCACCCATGCCCGGAAAGCGGATTCCCTTGTCCAGACGGCCTACGAAAACGGGGTCCCTATTTTCTGTCCGGCCTTTTCCGACAGCAGCGCGGGCTTCGGCCTAGTCCTGCATCAGGCGCAACACCCCCGAAAGCATGTCTCCATCGATTCCGTTAAGGATTTTCGGGAATTGACCCTGATCAAAATCAAGGCCAAGTCTACCGGACTCCTGATCATTGGAGGGGGGGTGCCGAAAAATTTTGCCCAGGACACGGTCATCTGTGCCGAACTATTGGGCAAGAATGTACCTATGCACAAATATGCGGTACAGATCACGGTGGCCGACATGCGGGACGGGGCTTGCTCGAGCTCGACGCTGAGGGAGGCCAGTTCCTGGGGGAAGGTGGACACGCTCTTTGAACAGATGGTCTATGCGGAAGCCACTTCTGTTCTTCCGCTCATAGCCAGTTATGCGTATCACCGCGGCAACTGGGGAAAAAGGGGGAAAAGGCGGTTCGCCGGCTTGTTCGAAAAATGAAACGGGGACAGGCCCTGTGCTTGTCCCCGCATTGAAAAGACTGGTGGAGATGAGGGGGCTCGAACCCCTGACCTCGGCATTGCGAACGCCGCGCTCTCCCAGTTGAGCTACATCCCCGCGCACGACGGGTCGTCGAAAAATAGTGCGCTCCGACCGGCACCGTATATATGACATGATTCGGGTCTGTCAAGCAATAGTTGAGACCTTTGAAAAATGGCTTCGCCGCGACTCAAAATCTTTTTCGCTTGAAATATGATAATGCCTATGTATGTTTGAAATCAATAAAATAGTCATGGGGAGGGGGCTTGACAGAGTCGTGTCCCCATGAACGAACAATCTTTCATTCGCCGCTTGCGAAACATTTTTCGCAGGTTATGTAAAGCTCTCTATTTGAGAATGTTGCGTCTTTGAAGTTATCAAAATAAATATACAAGGAGAGTGCCCATGGCAAAAATTGACGCCTTCTTTCAGCTCATGAACGAACAGGGCGCGTCGGACCTTCACCTCGTCACCGGTCAGCAACCGGCGCTGCGCATCCGGGGTGATATCGAACGGATTAAATTCAACGTGCTGGAAAATGATGAACTCAAGGCCATGCTTTACGAGATCACCCCGGAGCATAAGGTCAAGCAGTTTGAAGAAACGGGCGATGTGGACTTCGCTTACGAGATTCCCGGTCTTGCCCGGTACCGGGCCAATTTCTTTATGCAGAAGTACGGCTGCGCCGCCGTCTTCAGGGAAATCCCGACCAAGATCATGACCACCGAACAGCTTGGTCTCCCGGCTGTTGTTTCCAAGTTGGCAACGCTTCCCCGCGGGCTGGTGCTTGTGACCGGTCCCACGGGCAGCGGTAAGTCCACGACGCTGGCCGCCATTATCGACGAAGCCAACAGGACGCGAAGGGACCATATCATCACGGTCGAGGATCCGATTGAATTTGTCCATACCAGCCAGAGTTGTATCGTCAATCACCGCGAAGTTGGTGTCCATACAAAGTCGTTCACCGCCGCTCTGCGCGGCGCCCTTCGCGAGGACCCCGATATCATCCTGGTGGGTGAAATGCGGGATCTGGAAACGATCCGCCTGGCCGTCGAAGCGGCTTCGACGGGCCATCTTGTTTTCGGCACGCTGCATACATCGAGCGCTGCCAAAACCGTGGACCGCGTCATCGAGGTCTTCCCGGCAAGCGAACAGATGCAGATCCGTTCGACCCTGGCGGACGGGTTGCGGGCGGTGCTCTCCCAGGTTCTGTTCAAACGGGTCGATAAAAAAGGCCGGTGTGCGGCTCTGGAGATTCTGGTCGCAAATTCCGCCGTCCGAAACCTTGTCCGGGAAGCCAAAACGTTCCAGATCCCATCCATGATCCAGACAGGGAAAAAATACGGCATGCAACTGCTCGATGACGCGATCATGGATCTTTTGAATCGTGGCTGGATCAGCCCTGATGACGCGTATATAAAATCCAATGACAAGGCCAAATTCAGACCATTCTTGAGGACGTCACCCGGAGATTTCACGGAGGCATAAAGCCCCGCTTTGCGTATGTTACGACTGTGTTACCAGGGGCAAGACCGGCGGCAAGAAACAGCAGCGAGAGCTTTATCTTAACCGCTGAAAAATGGTTCGCAAGCGGCGAATCAAAGATTTTTCGACTTTCCATAAATTAGACTAAATTTATAAATTTCAAACATATTTAAGCCTTATAATATTTTAGCGAAAAAGATTTTGAGCCGCGGCGAAGCCATTTTTCAAAGGTCTCCAGCTGGATGCCCAGCAGAAAGGAAGAAACCATGAGGAAACAGGAAGTCGATTATATTATGGGGAAAATGATCGATGCTCACAAAAATGTATCAGACCTGAATATTACGGTCGGCAAGCCTTTCCAGGTTGAAAGCTCCGGGCAGTTGCTCGAAGTCGAACTTGACCCTCCCTTTACCGCACTGACCCCCTTCCAGACTGAAATTTTCGCCATGAATCTGATTAACTCAGATCGCCGCCTGACGGAAAAGCTGATGACCGAGGGATCCTGCGACTCCTCTTATGAGCTGGCGGGTAAAGCTCGTTTTCGCGTCAATATTTTTTCCCAGCGCGGGCATTATTCCGCCGTATTGCGCAAGCTGGAAACAAAGATCCCCACCCTTCAGGACCTGAATCTGCCGGAAGCCTTCCATAAGATGGCACAGGAAAAAAACGGTATCATCCTGGTCACGGGCGCCACGGGCAGCGGAAAATCAACATCGCTGGCAGCGCTTCTCAATGAAATCAATGAGCATCAATCCTTGCATGTGGTCACGCTGGAGGACCCCGTGGAATTTTCTCACCCCCACAAGAAAGCCACTTTTAATCAGCGCGAAATGGGAAATGATTTCGACACGTTCGCCGGTGGTTTAAGGGCCGCCTTGCGCCAGGCGCCCAAGGTTATCCTGGTGGGCGAAATGCGGGATCGGGAAAGCGTGGAAATCGGCATGACCGCCGCCGAAACAGGCCACCTCGTCATGAGTACCCTGCATACCGTCGACGCCGGCCAGACCATTAACCGCATTCTCGGCATGTTCAACACGGAAGAGGAAAACCAGATCCGCATCCGCCTGGCCGATACGGTGCGGTGGATTGTCTGCCAGCGGCTGCTGCCCAAGGAGGGCGGCGGACGCGTGGCCGCCTTTGAAATCATGGGAACGAACTTGCGCGTCAAGGACACGATCCTGAACGGAGAAACGGAAGGGAAAACACTTCCCCGAGATTATTCAGGCCGGAAAGGCCTTCGGGATGATTACCTTTGACGACTATATCGTGGATTTGTACAAAGACGGCAAGATCAGCGAAGACACGGCCCGGGCCTATGCGTCGAACAAGGGTGTCGTAGGGCGCGGCATTGACTCCATCAAGAGCGGCAAGGGAGAGGCCACCACAACCCTCGGCAAGCTTCAGGTCGATGGAGGCTACGGAAAACAGCAAAAACCGCCATGGGCGAAGTGATAAGAGGAGAAAGCAATCATGGAAGAGGAAAATACCCTTTTAGATGAGGAGAGTACCCCTTCGGATCAGGAAGATGAGTACCTGTATGACGCCGCCGACAAACCTTTTGATTTTGTGGACGAAGAAGGAAAGACGGCTCTGATCTGTGAGTCAGATCCGTCCATCCGGGAAAAGATCCGTGCGGACCTGAAATTGCTGGGCTATATGATTACGGAAACGACCACCGCCAAGGACGCCCTGAAAAGTATGCGGTTTCACAACTTCGAGGTGGTAGTCATCAACGACTGTTTCGACACGACCACCTCTCATGAAAACAGCGTCCTTCAATACCTGGAAAGCCTGTCCATGACTGTGCGCCGGGATATGTTCGTGGCGCTGGTCACGGAAAGGTTCCGCAGCATGGACAATATGGCGGCCTTCAACAAGAGCGTCAACCTGGTCATCAACACGAAAAATATCGACGATGCACGCACCATTATCAAGCGAGGCATCTCTGAAAACACAGCTTTTTATCGGGTATTTAGGGAATCGATGCAAAAGACGGGGAAAATTTGAACAAGTCGGGGCAAAGTCCCTCGCCCCTGTTCTATTTCCCTGCCTGTCGCAGGGCCTCCGCCGCAGCTTCCTCATTGCCGAGCGACCGGTAGGATTCCGAAAGGGCCAGGCAATAGAAAGGATTCGTCGGATCGTACGCAATGGCCTGCTCGAATGCGGCAACAGCCTCCCGATGATGATGGGCACGGGCAAGGGTATGGCCCAGCCGGTTTGAATACATTCCGACAGCATCGCGGTTCAAATCAATGGTCCTTTGATAAGCCGCCAATCCTTCCTTCAATTTTCCCTGCTGTATCAGGACATCCCCCAGGCCCAGCAGGAGCATCGGGTCGTCGCTGTGTTCGGCCAGGCCCTCCAGGAAAGCCCTTTCCGCTTTTTCCATTTGACCAGCCTGAATAAATGATTGAGCCATCCGGTTATAAAATGTGCCGGCATCGGCAGGATCAATGGCCGCCGCCCGTCGGTAGGCAGCCTCACCGCCCAAAAAGTCATGCTCCATAATGTGCGCCCGGCCGAGGCTGCACCAGAAAGGCGAAGCATCCGGCTCCATCGCCGTCATTCTCTCGAAGATGCGCACAGCATCACCCGCCCTGCCCGCCTTGAGGTATGCCTCTCCCAGTTCTCCCATAAGGGTGATGTCTTCAGGCTGGGCCGCCACCGCCCGTTCGCAGACATCCACCAGCCGGTCGTATTTCTTGCTTGCCTTGTAGATTCTGACCAGTTCATCGAACGCAAATCCTGTAAAAATCCGTCTTCCCAGTTCCTTTTCAAAGACCTGCTCGAAGCAGGCGATGGCCTGATCCGCCTTTCCGCAGTCATGATAGGCCCAGGCGAGGCCCAAACGATAGGAATCGTCGCCGGGATTGAGCTCGATCAACTGACGATAAAAGGCGATTGCCTCCTCAAACCGCTGCGCTTTCAGGCATTCTTCTATGAGAGCCGGATAACGTTGAGTTTTTTCTTCGTTCGTCATGAAAAAAATGAGACCTTTGAAAAATAGCTTCACTGCGAACCATATTTCACCGGTTATGCAAAGAACTCAAGACAAAGGGGCGCGGCGCGCCGCGCCGCACCCCTTGCATTTCAGCAACTGCTGCAGGAAGATCCACAACCGCCAGCCGCCAGGCTGGATGTCAGCTTGAAACCGGACCCCCTGCCGGACTCGATGAAGTCGACATTGATCGGCTTGACTTCTTCCAAAAGTTTCTTATCGACCAGGAAGGTGATCCCCCTGTCCGTAAAAACCTCGTCATTTCCCTGTGACTCATCCAGAGCCATTCCCAGTGAGGGTCCCCCTCACCCGGCCTGCATAAGTATGCGGATGGAAGGCGCATCGTTACGGTTTTTCAGATATTCCTTGATCATCTCACTTGCTTTCTCTGTTACCTCAAACATTTTTTCCTCCCTCTTTGGCGGCGCCGGCGGCGCTTCGCCCGTTAGTATGATGCAACGCTATGCACGCCGTTGCGTTTTGTCAATGTGTAATTTCTCCTGCTGTTCAGTATCCATCATGAATCCGAACCTTTACGCAAAATGACCGTTCACCTTTCAGTCCGGCCATAAAGCCGGACTCCGGCAGCGGGCAGCGTTTCAGGCAAGTTTTCGCTCGCCCGAGGCGATCTGCAGCAAACCGGCCCGATCCAGGATGGATATCTGATTCCCGCGCAACCGGATCAAACCCTGCCGACCCATGCGCGCCATGATGCGGGAGAGGGTCTCCGGGATCGTTCCGAGCAGGGCGGCCATTTGTCCTTTCGAAATCTCGAGGCTGATTTCATCGGCGGCGGGGCGCTTCCCTCCCAGAAAGAGCAGGTGGGCGGCAAGACGCGCCGGCGTCTCCTTGAGCGAAAGATCCTCGATCAGGCGGGCGAATTTCTGCAGGCGCCCGGACAGCACAGCCAGCATATTCAATGCCAGAGAAGGATCCCGCCGGATCAGCGCCACAAATTTGCCGCGGGGAAAGAAAATAAGCGCGCTCGACGCCTGGGCCTCGGCAAAAGCCGGAAACCCCATGCCTGTAAACACGGCCACCTCCCCGAAGGATTCTCCCGGACCCATGATGTGCAATATCTGCTCCTTGCCGCTTTCCGGTGAAAGCTTGAATATCCGGACACGGCCGGATTGAACGATATAAAAGCCGGCGCCTTCATCCCCTTCGGCAAAAATGAGCTGTCCTTTCCGGTACGTGCGCAACAGGCAGATGCCGGCCAAGGCTTTGAGCTGCTCACCGGGCAGGCCTTCGAAAAGCGGGATGGCCGCGATCTGATCCACGATCCCCATGGCTTGACCTCCTTATGGCACAGTAAATTACACGGGTCCTTGACTTAAGTCAAAGCAGATTTCCGGAACGTGCATTATATTGGGGCCAAAGACAAATGAGAAAGGGGGAAAAAATGAAAAGAAAAATCATCCGGATCGACGAAGAAAAATGCAATGGCTGCGGCCTCTGCGTCCCCGCCTGCGCCGAGGGCGCCATCGGGATCATAGACGGAAAGGCCCGACTTGTGGCTGAGAAATACTGCGACGGCATCGGCGCCTGTCTTGGAGGATGTCCCCAGGACGCCCTGACCATTGTCGAGGCGGACGTGGAAGCCTTTGACATGCAAGCCGCGGTAGCGCATGTGAAGGCCCTGAAACCGGCCCCGCAGCCGGAAGCGCCGGCGATGCCGTGCGGATGTCCATCCACGCTGATCCAGCTCTTTCCTGCGATGACCGCCTGCGAAAATTTCGGGCCGCCGGTCGCTGAAGACCGTCCTGTTTCGGCGCTTTCACACTGGCCCGTTCAGATCAGACTCGCACCTCCGACGGCGCCTTTCTTGAAAAACGCTGATCTGCTGGTCGCCGCCGATTGCACCCCCGTGGCCTATGCGGGATTTCATCAGGATTTTCTCACCGGAAAGGCCGTGCTCATGGGGTGCCCGAAATTCGACGACATTACGGCCTATGTGGATAAATTTACAGAGATATTTCGTCAGAATCCGATCCGCAGCGTCACTGTCCTGGTCATGGAGGTTCCCTGCTGCCAGGGATTGCCGGTGATCATCCGGAAGGCCATGGCCCAGTCCGGTCAGGAAATCCCCCTGAGCGTCGTGGTTATCAGCCTGCGTGGAGAGATTCTGAAATGATTACTTTGTCGTTTTTTCAACTATTCCGGCAATTTCGGCGATACCGTCGGTGATCCGCGGCCCAAGTCGGAAAAGGGGATCGCCGATGTAGTACACCCGCCCCAGGCGGACGGCCTCCACCTGGCTCAACTTGCCCAGTAATCGCCGGAACTGCGCCATGACGACATTCTGCATCATTCCCATGAAAATGATGTCGGGAGATTGACGGATGACCTCCTCCAGGGAATATTTCGGGTATTGCGTCTTTGCGTCTGCGGCGATGTTCTTAAGACCGAGCAATTGCAGCACATCATCAATGGTCGTGCCCGGGCCGGCGACGATCAGCGGGTCCGGCTGAACGACGAACAGGACTTTCTGAGGCGTGTGCCTGGCAGAGGACTGCGCTTTATCGGCATATCGGCGGATAACACTTTCGATCCCTGCCGCACGCCGATCAGCAATGCCGTGGACATCGAGGACCGTCCCCAGCGCCCTGATCTCACCCGCAAGGTCCACAAGCCTTCTCGCCCGGAAAACATGGGTCCGGATGCCCAGTTGTCGGAGTCTCCGCTCTATTTCACGGGGATTGCCGTCATCAGTCAATACGACCATCTCCGGTTTCATCGCAACAATGGTTTCCAGAGACGGGTTGGACATACCGCCGATGGTGGGCTTCATCTTCACCTCCGACGGATAGTTACAGTAACGGCTGACGGCAATGACGCGGTCTCCGAGACCCAGATCATAGAGGATTTCCGTGAGATTGGGCGCCAGCGAAATGATCCTTGCCGGCGTCTGGGCCATGGCGGGCCCGGTCAGAAAGATACAGGCGAACAGGACGACCAGCAGATGGTTCATGATCGGATCAATCCTTTTTCAGGTCCCGTAATACGGGCGTTTGCAGCCGCTTAGTCGGCTTCGTTCAAAGAGAACCGGATGGGAATATCCACGGTCATGGCCTGGGGGATGTCCCTTTTTCTGGCCGGTTCAAAATGCCATGCCCTGACGGCATTGAGTGCGGACTGATCCAGCAGGGCATAGCCGGATGATTTCCTCATCCGGATTTCACCGGCGCGCCCATCCGTCAGCACCTCCACCGACAGCAGGACCATCCCTTCATAGCCCCTCATACGGGCCATGAGCGGATAGGCGGGACGTGTTGCGTTGATATAACGGGGCAAAATCATTTGCACGGCCTGTGTATTTCGCGATCCGCCCTGTGGACCGGCATGAAGCGGATTTCCGGTCGCTTCAGCTCCGGATGCGATCTGTCCGACGTCCACGCTTTCCAAAGGCGGCAGATGCAGCGACACGGAGGCATCCGTTCCCGCATCCTGCGCCCGCGCCGCTCGAACATCCTCCGTCACCGTTTTTTCAGGCGTCTCCTTGTCGTTCAGCTTTTTGACTGCCGGCCGGGACTGCATCGGCTTGATCACGGGGCGGGCTGTCCGGGCATGATGGACCAGGTCATGGATTTTCTGATCACCTTGGCCGTTCATGGCATAAATCAGGGAGGCCGTGATGAATGGAACGTTTTCGATGGTTTGCCGTGGCTTGACGCCATTGGCATTTGTCAAGACAATCAGCGCCAGCGCCAGGCCATGGAGGCCCAGAGAATAGGCGACAGCCCTTGGGAGTGTTCTCGTTTTCATTGCAATACCCGCCTCAGGACATTCATGGACTCGTTCAACGCTGCTTCATCGAAGATCTCCAGCGTCAAAACGCGTGCTTTTTCGGGCCCGCTGCCCAGGCGGTTTACGAGGGCGGTCAGTAAACCGTCGGGCAGGCAGGCCAGGCTGCGGTGGTCATGCCCCTCTTCCACCCCGTGGAGATGGAGCACTCTGGTCCGCGGCAGGTAACGATCCAGACAAGCTTCCGGTGCAACCCCGTTGACCAGGTGGTGTCCGATGTCCAGGCAAACGCTCAGTTCATAGTCAACGACGATATCTTCAATGAGGTGATACGGATAATCCAGCGTCTCCACACACAGGGTTTCAGGAGAAACGGCCTGGATCAGCCGCTCAACAGCAAGCCGGTGTCCTTGAGTCCAGCGAATCATTTCCGGGGAGGGGCGCTTTCCGCGATGGTCTCCGTGAAAATGAATGATATAGGCGAAGGGGTTCAGCATCGATGTGAGCTCGATGACGCGCAGGCACTTGTCCAGCGACCTCCGCCGGATAGCCTCCTCCGCGTGACCCAGCCAGACATCCAGAGGCAGATGCACCGTATAGGTCAGGTCATGCCGGTCCGCGGTCTCCTTCAGCGCCCGCAGCGTGTCGGCGTCCGGCAGATTGCTGATTTCATGCGATTCAAACAGCACCAGTTCGACGTCATCCACCTTGTCCGCCAGAAAGGCAACATTGGCCTTCAGGTCCGCGGGAATGACGTACGACGTCGTCCCCAGGCGGAACGGAAACCGGTTCTTTAGAGATGGATATTCCTTAAAATTCAAAGGAAAGGCCTCCCTTAAAGGTGATGCCGGGCATGGGGTAGTAGGTATTGACACCTCCCCACGAGACATTGTCCGACCCGAAGGACGCATATTTCACATCGGTCAGGTTTTCCACGCCGAAAAAGGCCGTTACGCTTACTTTTTCGATGGAGGGCTTATAAAGAAGATATAGATTGTAGAGGGTATAGGCCTTCAGCTTCTCTGCGTTGTTGTCAAAGTCCTGGGACAGGAAGGCCTCGCTCACGTAGCGCACAGAGGGACGGATGGTCAGATTCCAGGGCAGATAGATCTCCACGCCGGCATTGGCCATCCGGTTCGGCACCAGGGGCATCTCCTTCTTGCTGTGGGGACCGTCCTCAACGGTGGCCATGTGATAGGTGAAATTCCCATAGATCCGTGCCCGCTTTTCCCACAGATAGGACAGGGAAATCTCCGCACCGTCGTGACGCGACTTCCCGATGTTCTGATTATACCCCGTCCACGGTGTTACATAGACATACTGGATTTCATCCTCCATATCGATCCTGAACAGGGTCAAACCGATCTTCAGGTTGTCCAGTGGATGGAATTCCGTTCCCGCCTCCACGCTGATACCCTTTTCTTTTTCCAGGTTTGTTAAAAACAACGCGCCTCCGAAGCCATTGAAGGAGGCTAATTCGTCCAGAAATGGGATGCGGTAAACCGTGGCAACCTTCGTGAAGACCTTTGATTTCGCGCCCACGAGCCACGTCAGTCCCGCTTCATAGGCCTCGGCCCGGTAAGTTTTTTCCTGGTCCGTGAAGCTGTTGGCCGGTGTCAGCACATCGGTATGGGACCCCTTTATGGCTGTCTGTTCCGACCGGTATCCGGCGCTCAGAATCAGGTTCTTAAGCAGACTGAACTCATCGCGGATATAGTATCCAACGCTTTGTCTGGTCAGATCGGCCCAGCCTGTTTTCGTGGATCTCTCCCGGTTGCTGAAGAACTCCTTCCTGTAGGGTTCCCGGTAATAGTCCAGCCCGACAATCACTTTGTTATTAAATCCGAAGATTTCTCTTTCCAGAATATATTTCGGTGTAATGCCGTAAGTGTCCGTGCCGGTATCCGAGAAGCGGGTGAATGCCCAGGAGGGCATATTGGTCTGGAGATCTTTCCTGCCATACAGGAAATTCATATCCACCTGCCCCCAGGACCCCGAGAGTGACTTGATGCCCAGATTGACGTTCGTGTATTTGTCCGAGCCATCGTCATCGGGGGCGGCGCTGGCCCAGTTTGCCGGCGTGGCCGGCTGGTACTGCCGCCGGTTCTGCTCCATCTGCTCCTTCGTGAGGGCGCCAGGCATCTGATAGTCTGTCTTGTTGAAGGAGAGCCCTAAGGACACATTGAGCAAATCGCTTGCGTTGTACCCCACATCAAAGCCGCCCCCCTGCGATAAGAATTTCGACCGTTCCCGGTAGCCGAAGCTGAAATTGTTTTCCCCGGTCAGCGCGTAGGTCCATTTATTCATGGCGCCCGTTACGCCGACCCGTTCATTGTGGAGGCCGTCGCTCCCTGCCATGACGGCGACGTTGAATTTCGGTGGACCCTCGCCCTTTTTCGTGATGATGTTGACAACGCCGCCGATGGCCGAATCGCCGTACAGGACGCTGCCGGGACCTCGCACCACCTCGATTCTTTCAATCGTATTGACGGGAATCTGCAACCAGTTGATGGAAGACATGTCAGGCCGGTTCAGCCGCCTGCCGTCCAGCATGACCAGGGTCTTTCCGAAAGGATTATCCCCGCCGAAGCCGCGCATGTCGATGGCCGACTGTGAAGAGTTGCTGCTGTAATTACGGAACTGAATGCTCTCTAACTTTTCCAGGACTTCCACCACCGTGGTGGCGCCCGACTGTTCTATCTGCCGGGCCGTGATGACGGACACATTGGCGGGAACCTGGCGGACTTCCTCCCGGTCCCGGGTCGCCGTGACGACCACCTCTTCGAGGGTTACGGCTTTCCCGGTCTCCGGCGGCTTCGTTTCACCGAAGACTGCGCCCGGCAGGAACAGAACGAACAGGATGTACAAGATGAAGATCTTGAAAATTGTTGAATCCTTTTTCATTTGACGTTTCTCCTTCTTCCCCCGCGGGAATATGGTCATTTTTCCGTCGGTTCCGTATCCTGGCTTGCGGCTGTTGATGCCCTTCATGTCTTCCCGGCTTACTTTCCGGGGCATCGGCGACATGCTTGGCTTTCGTTCCGCTTACAGTTGCGGGGCAGCGCCGGCGTTTCACCGGCTTCCGGTTTCTGACGGATACTCTCTTTTCGGCGTCACCCGTGGTAAATCCGTGATGGGATGCCGATCCACCATCACCGGGGTTTCATAAACCGCTTGGATATGTTCCTCCGTAATGACCTCGATGGGCCGGCCGGCCACCTGTATGCGTCCCTCTTTCAGGAGGATGATCCGGTCGCAGTACAGCGAGGCGAGGTTGATGTCATGCGTGACGGCAATCACCGTCAGGCCCTGTGTCATGTTCAGAGTTTTGATGAGGTTGAAAAATTCCACCTGATGCCGGATGTCCAGGGAGGCGGTCGGCTCGTCAAGCAGCAACAACTGGGGCTCCTGCGCCAGCGCGCGGGCAATCAGAACCCGTTGCCGCTCGCCGCCGCTCAACCGGTTCATGCTCCGGCCTGCGAGCGCCAGTGTATCGGTCATTGCCATTGCCCGGTTGACGATAGCCAGATCCTTCTCCCCCTCGAAACGCCATTTTCCGAGGTGCGGCGCCCGCCCCATCAGGACGACCTCCTGAACCAGGAACGGAAAAATCATCGGGGATTCCTGGGGAACCACGGCAACGATTTTAGCCAGAGCGTCGCGTTGCAGCTGGTGCACCGGTACGCCGTGAATGCGGATCATGCCCGCCCGGGGCTTCAGGATGCCGTCAATGAGGTTCAGCAGCGTCGTCTTGCCGGTGCCGTTCGGCCCGATCAGGCCGACAAAATCTCCCGTCTCAACTGCAAATGAGACGTCCCGGAGCACCGGCGCGCCATTATAGGAAAAGCTGATGTGTTCGGCCTGCAGGATCGACATGGGTTAAACCGTCCTCCTGTACAGCAGGTAGATGAAATACGGGGCGCCGCAAAGAGCCGTGATGACGCCGACCGGCAGCTCGACGGGAGCCATGACGGACCGGGCAATGGTGTCTGCCGCAGCCAGAAAAGACGCCCCGAAAAGGACCGCGGCCGGCAGCAGCAGCCGGTGATCCGGACCCAGCGTCAGACGCAGCAGGTGCGGAATGATCAGACCGACAAACCCGATGGTGCCGCTGACCGAGACCGCCGCCGCCGTCGTCATAGACGCGGTGATGAGCAGTATTTTTTTCGTTTTCTCGACATCCACGCCCAGTTGCATGGCCGTCTCTTCCCCCGTCAACAGCAGGTTCAGGGACCGGGCGTGAAGAAGCATAACGATGAATCCGGCCAGTAGAAAGAAACCGGTAAAGAAGACCTCTCCCTTTTCAGCCATGCTCAGATCGCCCATCAGCCAGAAGAAAACGCTGTGCAAGCGATCACTGCCGCTGATGGATACCAAAAACATGATGACGGCGGAAAAAAAGGCATTGATGATGACTCCGGTCAGCAGCAGGTTATTCGTCTGCCTGTCCGTTCGGCTTCCGGCTATCCCAAAAATCGTGAGGATCGTCAGCAGCGCCCCCAGGAAGGCAAGCCCTGCAATGCCGAAAGGCATGGCGCCGGCGCCGATGAGAATGCCGATAATGGCCCCCACGGCGGCGCCTCCGGAGATGCCGAGAATATAAGGGTCAGCCAGCGGGTTCCGGAGAACGGCCTGAAACACGACGCCGGCGGCGGACAGGGCGGCGCCGACGATTCCGGCAAAGAGAATACGCGGAAGGCGAATGGACAGCAGAATGGTTTTTTCCGATGGGTCGAGACGGGCCTCAGTCCCCTGGAAGAGCCAAAAGAGCCGCCGCGCGAGGGAAAAGGGAGAGGCACCTCCGGGACCTGTCGCGAGGGAAACAATCAGGACAAGTAGAAAGGCGGCCACAAGCAGGAGAACGACCCGGATGATCCGGGTCAGCGTAACGACAGGCTGGAGCGGGCATCGATCCGCTGAATCGACATCAGAAACAGACCGCTTCGGCAATGATATGAAGGGTATTCTGAACATGGTTTCCCGCCCGCGAGGGTCTTCGATGGATCGGTCTTCCGGCTTCGGGCGGCCTACTCACCCGCCTTCCCATCATGATTGACTCATGACAGTGGCATTTCGGGTTTTCGTTCCCTTCACGGCTGCGGGGCAGCGGGGGCTTTTCACCCCTCTTCCCTGAATCCACCTGTATCTGCTGCTTTACAAATTTTCCTAGTTTTAGCTATACAAAAGAATCTCTTTTGTCAAGATCAAAATAATCCTGCTCAATGGGCCGTAAATCAGGGACAGCCAAGCCTATTCAATATTTTGCTCCCGCAAAAAGTCGCAAAAGTGATGAATCTGAGACGGCTCCGTTGTCAATATTTCGCATTGATCTTGTCAAGCTGCTCCTTGGTGATGCCCGGCACATCGCCGCGGGCCTTCCAGCGGTTGAGGTTCCATGCGCCGTCGCCGAGCCAGTCCTTGATCGTTTTCAAGCTGGCCGTGCGTTCCGCATCCGTACCGCCGAGGAACATATACATGTTGCCCGGCTTGCCGCCGGCCGCCTTGCCGTCGTCCAATCGCCGCATCATCGCGCCTGTCGCCGGCCATAGGACGTAGCTCATGAAATGCGGATAGCTGTCCATGCGCGATCCGACCGTCTTGCGCTTTTCGTCGCCCAGCAGCATCCAGTCGTTGTATTCAGGCGCGTTTTGTCCATGACACATACCGCACTTCATCAAAACAATCGGTGCGATGTCCTTGCGCCACGTGAGTTCCTGGGCAATGGCCGGCACCGCAATCCCTGCAATCAATAAAATGGAAGCAATGGTTTTAAGCATCGCCTTTTCTCCTTTCATTTCGCCGAGAAGAAAATCAATCCACCGCCGTCGAAGTGTAAAAACGAAGGCCCTGTCGCGTAAAAAAATTCGTGTGAAAATTACTCTGCCTGCCTGTTGTGAAAGAAATGCCTCAACTGCGATCCGCCTGCTCGTTCCTGGGTGTTTCATCGCGGGCCTTGGTTCTGAGCTTTTCGGCAATGTCCAGGACGGTATTGGCGTAAATCTGGCTGCGATTATAGGTCATGACGACCCGGTACTGGCCTTTCCGGTTCATGTTGCATTTCCATCCGTGGCTGTGCAGATACTTGCCGATGCTGTGCAGGGCGTCTTCCGTGGTGAACAGGTCAATACGGCCGTCGCCGTCCGCATCGACGCCGTAGGCAGAAACATTGGACGGCATGAACTGGCAAAGACCGATGGCACCGTAAATGGAGCCGGGAATCTCCAGCGGATCGATCTTGTTTTTCCAGGCATAATGGATAAGTGCAATCAGCTCCTGATAGGCCCAGTCCGATTTTTCCAGACACCGCCGCCGGGCATATTCCTCATTGGATGCTGTCAAGAGATCACCGGCCAGATGGGGTCGGATCATTTCCAGATCACCAGCCAGGGCCATGCTGGCGAGGGTGTTGAAGGCCCGCCTCGAACCCGTTTTCCGACCCAGGTCCGTTTCCACGAGCATGATGGCCACGACAATTTCTTCCGGCACGCAATATCGGGTCTGGATGCTTCTTAATGCGGCTTTGTTTTCATGGGTATAGGCAAAGGCCCGGTCGATGAGCTCCGGTCTCAGGAACTTGTTGAAAAGCTCCCTGATCCTTGCTTCCCGCTCGGCGGAGGGTTCCCGGGATTGATGCCGGATCAACTCTTCGACTTTACGCGACATGGGGTCGGGATCAAAGCGTGCCTCCGGACGGGCAAAGAGCTCTGCGACGCTCTTTTTATCATTGCCGTCCCGGACCAGCCGATCGATCAGCGGCGACCAGTCCGCCCATACCTGAACAGGGATCAGACCCGTGAGCATGAAAAAAAAGAGGAGCGTCAGAGAACTCAATCCGAATCCCGGAGGATGTTTCTGTCCGGGTATTCTCAATCCAACATCCGGTATAGGTCTCATAAAAAGCTCAATTATTCCCGTTTAAACTAAAAATAACAATCAGTTAGAAAATCACACAGCTTTATTTTTCCTATATGAATTGAGACCTGAAGTCAATCAATATTTAAAAATATATTCAAATCTTCAGCAGCAAGACCCAGCAGACAACCAGAACCATGCGATAGACGCCGAAGGGGATGAAGGTATGCGTCTTGATGAAGCGCAGCAGAAATTTGATGCTCAGAAGCGCCACCGCAAAAGCGGTGACGAACCCCGCCAGGAGATATTGGAACTCACCAGCGGAGAACTGCGATCCGCTCCGGATCAGATCATAGCCGGTTGCGGCCAGCATCGTGGGCACCGCCAGCAGAAAGGTAAATTCCACAATGGTTTTGCGCTTCAGACCCAGCAACAATCCGCCCACGATCGTGGAGGCTGAGCGGGACACACCGGGAATCATGGCAACGGACTGAAACAGGCCGATAATCAGGGCGGTTTTGTAGGAGATATCACGGATCTCGTCAGCCGCGTCCGGCTTCTCCCGGTACCACCTTTCAAAAGCCACGAGGACCACCCCTCCAACCAGCAAGGCCCAAAGGACGACCGCCTCCGATCCCAGCAGATAGCCTTTGATCATTCTGTAAAGGGTCAGCCCGAGAATCCCCGTAGGCAGAAAGGCCACGATCAGTCGCTTGATGACTTCCATATCCACCAGCAGGGTCCGCCCGTAAAGGACCACGACGGATAGAATTGTTCCCGCCTGGATGGCGATCTCAAAACTCTTCAGAAATTCCGTGTGTTTGAGCCCCATCAGTTGCGAGGCCAAGATCATGTGCCCCGTCGAAGAAATGGGAAGAAACTCGGAAACCCCCTGAACGATTCCCAGGATGACAGCGGTGATTAAATCCATGCGCACCCTGTTTATTCATTTTGAAAAAGATGTCAACAATTAACTTGCCGATTGTTTACCTTGGGTAACATTTAATATGAGTCAATTCGGTAAACCAAAAGTCCCTTGACAAGCAAAATCGGCACCTCTATACTGCGACCCCTCGCAGGCAGTGTCTTATCCAAAACAAGTTGAAAGGATGGGGGTAATGAAGCGAAAAACATGGACATGGTTTGTCTTTGTTTTTATGGCTGCCGTGATGCTTTCCCTCTGCAGTTGCGGCAGGAGTGACGATCGTTCGACTGGAACCATTGAACTGAACAATAACAGCATTGCGACGATTGACGGTTTCTATCTGGCGCCAGTAGATCAAAGGTCATGGGGGCCGAATATTTTGGCGGGCCCGTTATTTCCAGGACAATACACCTCTATTGTTGACATATCCCCGGGTCTTTATGACACGAAGATCAGTGCCGCCGGTGCATACAGCGACTATTTCGGCTATCTGTATGACATTCCCATAGCCGCAGATGAATATCTTCCTCTGTACGTGTACGATTCGAGTTTCACGGGATCGCTGGAGATCCGCAACAATACTTTGGGCGCCAGCATCATTGGCGTCTTTGTGGTACCTACCGACGTCTCCACATGGGGCGCAAATCAGACATCTTCAGCGATCAGGCCGTCGGGCTTGCTTCACTTAACTGATTTCGCGCCTGATTTTTATGATTTAAAAATCGTATGGAACGTCGGTCCGGATTCCATTTATTATGATATCCGTATTGACTCATTGGCACTGACAACACTCAATGTCGATTAATAAATAGGGGGGCCTATGAAGCGGACAGAATCATTATTTTACATGAGTGTAATCACATCATTCTTGGTCATGATGTTGTCGGGGACCGTATATGGCGCCTCGGTGACCATGCAGCGTGAGGCTGGTCTTCAAACCGGTCAAGAAAGTGCCGTCACAAAAGACGATGTGAACAGGGATGGCAATCAACTGAAGTTCTCGCCACTGAGATTAAAGAATAATAATGACTCAGGCGGGGAACCTGAGGCCGACAATCGCTCAGTGAAAAAGGAGCGATATAAGCCGTATATAGAAGGTCAGGGTGAAAAAAAATAAAGTAAGACATGGTCTCCCGTAGCTTTACACATCTCAGGTCTCCTGCTCGGCTTAGCGTTCGAAATCTTCTTGATTCCAGGAATGATCCATTAGATAGATATTGACGAAGGTGATTGTCATACCGTTTGAGAAAATCGTCGCGACGGAATGAGAATGGTCAAAAAACGGGATCTGGCCGTTCATTGTCGTTTAAGCTTTTGACATTCCCGGCACAAATCAGGTATAAACGACCAAAATTGATGACGGGAGGACAAACATGATCAATCCATTTTCCTTTACCGGAGCCGGAAAGATTGTTTTCGGAACGGGATCATTCAAAAAGCTGGCGGAACATGTCCAGGCGCTGCAGGGCCGACGTCCGCTGATCGTGCTTGATAAAAATCTGGCGGCAGCGGGTTTCAGTAAAACGGTTGCGGATATTCTGGACGGCAGCGGGCTTAAGCTGAGCTTTTTTGAGCAGGCCGAGCCGGAACCGAGACTGGAACTGGTCGACGAGGGGGCCAAAGCCGCCCTGACGGGAAAGTGTGATCTGGTCGTTGGCATCGGCGGCGGAAGCGCCATGGATTTGGCCAAGGCCATCGCTGCCGTGGCCGGAAACAAGGGCAAAGCGGCCGATTATTTGGGATTGAATAAAGTTCCAGGCCCGGGATTGCCGACCATCATGGTTCCGACCACGGCCGGCACCGGCAGCGAAGTCACCTTCACGGCCGTCTTTGTCCGCCGGAATCTCAAGAAAAAGGAAGGCATGAACAGTCCTTTTCTGTATCCCGATATCGCCCTGCTGGATCCGGAGCTGACGCTGACCCTGCTGCCTGAACCCACGGCGACGACGGGACTCGACGCCCTCTGTCACGCCATCGAATCCTATACGTCCATCCAGGCGTCACCCATGAGCGAGATGATTTCCCTGGAGGCCATCCGGTTGATTTCCGACAACCTGCGAACCTGCGTGCACAACGGCGGCGATCTCGAAGCGCGGGCAGAGATGCTGCTCGGCAGCCTCTATGCGGGCCTGGGCCTGGCAAACGCGGGCGTTACGGCCGTGCACTCCCTGTCCTACCCCCTGGGTGGAAAATACGGCGTCCCCCACGGTCTGGCCAATACGCTCCTGCTGCCCCATGTGATGGCCTTCAATCTCCCCGGAAACATTGAAAAATTTGCCGTCATCGCCGAAGTCATGGGAGAAATCGTGGATGACCTGCCCCTGCGGGAAGCCGCCTGGCAGGCTGTTGAAGCGGTCAATGCCCTGATCGAAGACTGCGGCATCCACAAGACGCTTGCAGATCTCGATATTCCGCAGGAAGCCTTTCCGGAGCTGGCAAAAACGGCCATGACCGTGGCGAGACCCCTTCAGAACAATCCCCGGAAACTGACTATGGAGGACGCCATAGAAATCTACGAGGATGCGTATTAAATCACCAAGAAAATGGAGGAAACAGCATGGCCGGTGCGGAGCTGATCGGTAAGGAAGAAATCAAGGAAGTGATGGAGGTCATGGAAACCGGCGTCCTGATGCGCTACGGTTTTGATAAGGAACGAAAGGGCGTCTTCAAGGTGCGGCAATTCGAGCAGGAATTTGCCGCATATTGCGGGGCAAAGTATGCCCTGGGCGTGACATCCGGCTCGTGCGCCCTGAAAGTGGCCCTTACAGCCATGGACATCTGCCCCGGCGACGAGGTCATTGTTCCGGCTTTTACTTTTCTGGCAACGTACGAAGCCGTCCTCGAGGTCGGGGCGATCCCGGTCATGGCCGATATCGATGAGACGTTGAGTATCGACCCTGCGGCAATTGAGAAGCGGATCACGCCAGCCACGAAGGCGATCATCCCCGTGCACATGTGCGGGTCCGGGGCGCATATCGACAAGATCACCGACCTGGCCCGGTTTTACCATCTGCAGGTGCTCGAAGACAACGCCCAGGGCTGCGGCGGCACTTTCCGGTGCAAAAAACTGGGGACCTTCGGCGACATGGGCATATTCAGTTTTGACTATTACAAGACACTGACGACCGGAGAGGGCGGCATGGTCGTCTCGGATAATAAACGCCTCTATGACCGGGCCGAGTGGTATCACGACCACGGCCATGACCATAATCCCAAAGTCAGCCGCGCCATGGAGGGCCGGACGATCCTCGGCTTCAATTATCGCATGAATGAGCTCCAGGGCGCACTGGGGCTCGCGCAGCTCCGCAAGCTGGACTGGCTCATCGCCGAGCAGAAGAAAAACAAACAGGCGATCAAGGGATGGCTTGCCGCCGTTGACGGCATCAAATTCCGGGAACTCCCCGATCCCGAAGGTGATACGGCCACCTTTCTGGCGTTCAACCTGCCCAATCAGGGAAAAGCAGCGGCCTTTCAGAAAGCCCTCGGCGAAAACGGCGTCGATACGGTCTGCTTCAAAAACAATCTCTGGCACTACGTCCCCAACTGGGAGCACTTCCAGGCATGGTCGACGGCGAACTCGCAACGCTTTCCGTTTACCAATCCGTTGTATCGGGGCAAAATCGAATACGGACGCCATCTGATCCCCCAGGCCGAGGATATACTGGGACGGACGCTGGTTCTGGGCATTTCTGTCAAGATGCCCGAGGAGCGAATGGCCGCCATCCGGGGGGCGATTGAAAGGGCCGCAGAATCATTACAGGAGGGCATGTCATGATCGTTGTGACCGGCGGGGCCGGGTTCATCGGCAGCGCCTTTGTCTGGAAGCTCAATCAGGAAGGGATTGACGATATCGTCATCGTGGACCGCCTGGGCGAATCGGACAAATGGAAAAATCTCGTCAACCTGCGTTTTTCCGACCATATCCACAAGGACGACTTCCTGCGCATGATCAGCGCCGATGAGGTTCCGTTCGGGGTCCGCGCGGTGATCCACATGGGCGCCTGCTCCTCCACGACGGAGCGCGACGCCAATTATCTCTGGACGAACAACTATCTCTACTCCTGCCGGGTCGCCGACTGGGCCCTCAAGCATCAAATCCGCCTTATCTACGCCAGCTCGGCGGCTACCTACGGTGACGGCGCCCGTGGATTCTCCGACGAGGACACCCGAACCCCGGCGCTGCGCCCCATCAACATGTACGGCTACTCCAAGCAGCTCTTCGACCTCTGGGTCCTCAAGCGGGGGCTGGAAAAGCAAATCGCCGGCATCAAGTTCTTCAACGTCTTCGGCCCCAACGAATATCACAAAGATGAGATGCGTAGCGTGGTCCACAAGGCCTATGGCCAGATCCGGGAAACCGGTCGGGTGCGGCTTTTCAAGTCGTCCCGCCCCGAGTATCCGGACGGCGGGCAGATGCGGGATTTCATCTATATCAAGAACTGCGTGGACGTGCTCTGGTGGCTTCTGGAACATACCGAAGTGAACGGGATATTTAATCTCGGAACCGGCCGGGCGCGAAGCTGGAACGACCTGATCCATGCTGTTTTTTCTGCTATGAAGATTGAGACGAACATCGCGTACATCGACATGCCGCCGGACCTGGAGAGTCAGTATCAGTATTTTACCGAGGCAAGCATGGGCAAGCTCAAGTCCACGGGCTGTCCCGTCGCCTTCCATACCCTGGAAGACGCCGTCAGGGACTATGTCGTGAATCACCTGCAACAGAAGGATCCTCACCTGTGAAGATCGTCTGTATCATTCCATCGCGGTACGAATCCTCGCGGTTTCCCGGGAAGCCCCTGGCGGATCTGTGCGGCAAACCCATGATTCAGCACGTTTACGAGCGCGTCCTTCAGGCAAAGAAATTATCGTACGTCGCCGTGGCAACCGATCATGATGAAATCTTCAGGGCGGTTCTCAAGTTCGGCGGGGAGGCCATCATGACCTCCCCCGATCATAAATCGGGAACGGACCGCATTGCCGAGGCTGTCGCGGCGCTCAATCTTGAGATTGACAATATCGTGGTGAATGTCCAGGGGGATCAGCCGCTCTTTGAACCATCCCAGATCGACGAGGTGGTCCGGCCGCTGCTCGATGATCCTGCCGTTCCCATGTCCACGCTGATCTATCGGATCCGGCGCGATGAGGAAATCACACATCCGAACGCCGTCAAGGTGGTCTTCGACAGGAACCATTTTGCCGTCTATTTCTCGCGCGCCACCATTCCCTATGTGAGAGATCCGGGACAGACGGCAGACTATTATAAACATCACGGCATCTATGCCTACCGCAAGGATTTTCTGGAGAAGTTCACGCGCCTGCCTGTGGGAACTTTAGAGCGACTGGAGGCCCTGGAGCAACTTAGGGCCATCGAACAGGGCTACAAAATCAAGGTGGTAGAAACATCTTATGATTCCTTGGAAGTGGATACGCTTGAGGAGCTCGCGCGGGTGGCGAAAATCATCAAGGATAGAGCATTGAATAACCAATGAAAAATGGTTCGCAAGTGGCGAATCAAAGATTTTTCGATTTTCCAGATATTATGCTAATTTATTGTTTTCAATCATGTTAATATCTTATCATCTCTTCAGTGAAAAAGATTTTGATCGGCGGCGAAACCATTCTTCAAAGGTCTGATACAGGAAAAGGGAGTCAAAGGCATGGTTGACATCGAATATCTCGAGCGCATCAAATTGGTCACAAATCCCATCGGTCAGGAGCTGATGGGACATCTGTTCCTGGGTCCGAATTTCAATCTTTTTGCCAAGGTCAATATACGGATTGAAAATCCCGAACGGATCCCGCGCGGCGAAAATGTGATTTTTGCCATGAATCACACGGACCGTTTCAACTACTGGCCCTTCCAATACAAGATGTGGCGCATGCAGGACCTGCCCTGGACGACGGTCTGGGTCAAAGGTAAATACTATCGCAACCGCCTTTTAGCCAAAGGTCTGGACTGGTGCAACCTGATTCCCGTTCCTTCCATGGGATATCTCATTGAGGAGTTCTTCATGAAAAAAACCAGGCGGCGCATCGCCACAGACGAGTACCGGGTGATACGAGACGTCGTTGAAGGAAAGTATGATGCCAGCGAATTTGTCCCCGGGTCGGCTGTTGAAACCATGCGGTTGCTGGGAGAAAACTTTACCGAATATATCAGGGATTACTATGAGGAGGTGATGGAGCGGGTCGCTGCGTTGAGCCGTCACGCCCTGCTCGAAAAAAAACTCAATCTGATCATTTTCCCGGAAGGAACGCGATCAACACAATTGGGCGAGGGGAGGACCGGCATCGCCCAGCTCGCGCTGCATACCGGGGTCAAGGTCGTACCCGTGGGCTGCAATAACTCGGATCAGCTTTATCCGGGTTCGAGTCCAGTCGCCAAAAGCGGCCAAATCATTTACCGGATCGGGGAACCCCTGTGCATCGATAACCAGTTTAAAGAATTCAGGATATCTGAAAAATTCAAGTTGCTTTCAAAGGAATCGCAGCTCAAATACAGAGACCAGTTTGAAGGCGCCACCCGGTTGATCATGCTCAGCATCAGTGAATTGCTCGATGAAAAATACCGCCGGGCTTTCAGTGGAGCCTGAATCGGCTGCCTCATGCAAACGCCGGTACTTCTGTCCTTCCTGTTGCCAGATGGATTACCGGATCGTTTAGCGTAAGTTTTGTGTGGAAGTTCAGTTAAGACAAAGCGGCCTTCAGAGGCTGGATGATGTGCTTGTTGTACTGGCCCTTTTTTTGGTACATAAGCTTGTCGGCCGCCGATATGATCTCGTCGAGAGAAGCGGGGAATGCAGGATCATAGATGGCGGTGCCCCAGCTCAAGGTGAGCTTGTACGGCCGAGAGTCCATTGCATTGAATTCATTTATGTTTTGCTGAAGGCGCTTCGCAAAGGCGTCGGGATTCATTTCCGTGATCTCGGTGGTGATGATGGCGAACTCATCCCCGCCGATACGGGCGGTGATATCCGCTTCCCGGAGCGTCTGCCGGATGATGTTTGCCGTATCGACCAGGGCTTTGTCACCCTCATCATGCCCCAGCGTATCATTGATCGATTTCATGTCATCGACATCGATGAAGGTGAGCGTCATCAGCCTTCCTGATCGGTTCACCGTTTTGAGCTGCTGCTCCGCAAGGG
Organism: uncultured delta proteobacterium; assembly: GCA_963708515.1. Taxonomy (GTDB): domain Bacteria; phylum Desulfobacterota; class Syntrophia; order Syntrophales; family Fen-1087; genus JAPLJM01. The sequence goes on from CAVPSX010000018.1 coordinate 201,506, forward strand.
TGATGAAGCCGCGCCGGTTGTAAAGTCCGGTAAGCTGGTCCCGCATGGACATTTCCCGGATCTCTTCTTCCATCCGCCTGCGGTCAGTGATGTCCACACTTGTGCTCATCATGCCTACGATATGGCCTGCGGCATCCTGCAGGGGCGCCATAGAGAAGCTGATGACAATCGGCGAACAATCCTTTTTCCTGCAGTAGAGTTCGATGCCCGTGAAGGATTGGCCTTCGAACACACCTTCACGCACAGCCAGGTACTCGTTCCGGTTGTCTTCAGGAATGAAGGGCAGGTTCCGTCCAAGCACTTCCGCTTCCTTCCATCCGAATGTGTGTTCAGCAGCCGGATTCCATAGTGTCACTTTTTCCTGGAAATCAAGGGTGATAATAGCGGTGGGGGATGCCTGGAACAAGGTTTGGAGCGTTTCTTTGGCCTCCCGCAGAGCCTCCTCCGTCTGCTTATGTGCGGTGATATCGCGGAGGATGCTTTGAAGGCCGGCGATGCCTCCCCGCTCATAGAAGGGACTCGTATTGACTTCCACGATCCTTAAATCTCCATCTGCTTTTTTGTATTTTAGCTCATGCGTTTCCGCCTTGTTATCGTTCAAGACCTTCTCAAAATGCTTTCTTGCGCTTTCCCGGTCCTCCGGTTCCAAAAGGTCGAGATAGTGAGAACGATACAATTCCTCTGGGGGGATTCTCAACTCGTTGATGATAACTTTGTTTGCGAATGTGAAATAACCCTTTTTGTTCAGTCTGCAGACGCCGTCGATGATGTGGTCAACAAGGTCATGGTATTTGACTTCAATATCCCTTTGTTCGGCATAGGAGTTTATCAAATACTGTGTAAAAAAACCGTAGGCGATGAAAAGGAAGTACGTAAATATGCGTGTGATCAGCTGGCCCGGATGGAGAGTGTCAAAATACCAGTACAGCATCGCTGCGGCGAAGGATATGATGACCAGCCCGTTTTCTTCTGATCTTTCGTCGAATCATAGTTAATATGGAGCCTCTCCAGTACGCCCTCATCCTGCGGGACCAACTTGCCCTCGCCGCGGCAAACGGGGAGACAAAGGCCGCTCAAGCCGTGAGTGGTGATGCGGAGAGAGGCGGGGTCGATTTTGAGAGGAACCCAGCGGTCCTCGAAGCGGCCGGATTATTTACCGGATCGGGGAACCCCTGTGCATCGATAACCAGTTTAAAGAATTCAGGATATCTGAAAAATTCAAGTTGCTTTCAAAGGAATCGCAGCTCAAATACAGAGACCAGTTTGAAGGCGCCACCCGGTTGATCATGCTCAGCATCAGTGAATTGCTCGATGAAAAATACCGCCGGGCTTTCAGTGGAGCCTGAATCGGGCTAACCTGTCATATCCTTGACAAAGAGCTCCACAACCTTGCCGTCGTCAGCCTGTCCTGCCGGCTTTTTCTCTTCCTGCTCGCCCCGTTCCGCCTGAATCATGTAAGATTTCCCATGAAAGATTGCCCCCTCAATGATGGACAACCGGCTCGTGTGTATATCTCCGAAAACCTGCCCTGTGGCTCTGACTTCGACCCGTTCCTTGCCTTTCAGACTACCGTCGATTTTCCCGCCCATAATGATATTGCTGGCGGCAATATCCCCTTTAACGTACGCCTTTTCTCCGATGATTGCCTTTTCTCCGATGATGTGACCGATAACCGTCCCTTCAACGATGATCGTTCCGAGTGCCTCAATATCGCCGGTGATTTTTGAGCCTTCCCCAAGGACCAGTTTCAGTCTGTCCGCTTTTCTGTTAAACATCAAGACCTCCCCTGAATGAATTTTTTTGGATTGACGGCCCGGTCACTCTTCCAGATCTCATAGTGCACATGGCTGCCCGTCGCATTACCGGTGGCGCCGGCATAACCGATGAGTTCGCTTCTTTTGACCCGCTGTCCGACCTGAACGGCATTCTTCTGATTATGTGCATAATAAGTTGAATACCCGTGGCCGTGTTCGACAACAATCACATTACCCCCGCCGCCGTTCCAGCCGGAAAAACTCACAATGCCGTCCGCCGTCGCCAGAATGGGTGTCCCTTCAGGGACGGAGAGGTCAATGCCTCGATGGAACTCCTCACGAAGGCTGATCGGGTTGACACGCCTGCCGTAGGAAGAAGATATGCTTCCCGGCACGGGCAGCCCCTTGGGTGTGGCCATGTAGATGTCTTTTTGGGAATGCAGGTAATCGCTGATGGCGCCGATTGTCTGCATCGACAGGGCGATCTGCTGCTGTATCTGCCGGATGTCGACGGTCCCCCTGTCTGCTTGACCCATGTCTGAGGATTCGACATTTTCAAGAATCTTTTCCCGTGAACCCAGAGACAGCAGCCGATAGAGGTCCCGTTCAGCCTTTTTCAAAGACATCAGTGTGGCATTGAAGTCAGAAACTTTTTTTGAGTAATCCCTGATCTGATGATCCATGCTCCGGTATTTGATGATGTCAATCGTCGCCAGAGACAGATATGCAGCGCATAAACAACCAAGGATAACGGAAAAAAACACGCCGATTGCGGGAATACTCAGATGGATGGATTTCTCGGTATTGTGGTGGGGGATGAACATGATCGTCACTGGTGCAAGCGCCCGCTTGACGATCGTCTTGATTTTCTGCATCTCGATCATGCGTACCTCCTGCCGAAACACAACAGCATGTCAATGAAACAACGGCGCAACCACGTGGAAAATGCTTCAGGACATTCAGCGGAGATCAACCGGCAAATATGGCGAACATGAGAAAGGCCATCAACAAAACGGTTGTAGAAACGAACCAATCTGAAGCCACGTGATGAAAAAAATGACATTCCCTCCGGCGTACCGGAGGGGGGGCTACCTCAACCAACGTGCAGTGAATTTAGAATCAGGCTTTGTGCTTTGCGTGCGAAAAAGAGCTTCCGTGAGCGTGATTATAAAGAGCGGAGCCCTTATGTCACAGGAAAACATAAAATGCAAGCGCAAAATGCATGATCGTATAACTTTAATAGTATTATCAGATATTTAAAAATGCGATGGCGCGCAGGGGGTGAGGTGCAGGCGGCCGCAGTGAGCGCCGGGTGTAAGGATGTGCTCTTCCCACCCGGCGCTCAGCTTAAGTCTTGGGCCTTGTTCTGTTGAAGAAACTTTTCGCCGTCAGTCCTTAAAGACCGCTCCCGTGCTGGCCGAGGTGACCAGCCGGGCGTATCGGGCCAGGTAGCCGCTCTTAATCTCCTGCGGACGGGGCTTGAATGCCTTCTTCCGCTTTTTCATTTCGTCCGGGCTGATTTTGAGGGTGATCTTCTTGCCGGGAATGTCAATGGCAATCGTATCGCCTTCCCGGATGAGACCGATCGGGCCGCCCTCGGCCGCTTCCGGAGAAATGTGCCCGATGGCCGCGCCCCGCGTGCCGCCGCTGAACCGGCCGTCTGTCAGCAGGGAAACCGTGGTGTCCAGACCCATTCCGGCAATGGCCGATGTCGGGGACAGCATCTCGCGCATCCCCGGACCGCCCTTCGGACCCTCGTAGCGGATGACGACAACATTGCCCGGCTTGATCTTGCCGCCCATGATCGCGGCAATGGCGTCGTCTTCGGAATCGAAGACGCGGGCTTTTCCCTCATTGACAAGCATGTTTTCGGCGACGGCCGACTGCTTGACCACCGCCCCGTCCGGCGCCAGATTTCCGCGCAGGATGGCGATGCCGCCTTCTTTGCTGTAGGGATTCTTGAGCGGCCGGATTACCTTGTCATCCAGAACCCTTGCCGCCTTGATATTTTCCCCCACCGTCTTTCCCGTGACCGTCAGCGTCTTCTCCTGAATAACGCCCAGGGCGCTGATTCGCTTCATGACCGCCTGAACGCCGCCCGCCGCATCGAGATCTTCGAGATGATGAGCGCCTGCCGGGGAAAGCTTGCAGAGGTTGGGGGTTTTCTTGCTGATCTCATTGAAGATGTCCAGATCAAGGTCGATCCCCGCCTCATGGGCAATGGCAGGAATGTGCAGGACCGTATTGGTCGAGCAGCCCAGGGCCATATCCACGGCGATCGCGTTCCTGAAGGCCGCAAGCGTGGCGATATCCCTGGGTTTGATCCCTTTTTTCAGGAGTTGCATAATTTTCTCGCCCGCCTCCTTGGCCAGGCGCCTGCGGGCGGCCTGGACGGCGGGGATCGTGCCGTTGCCCGGCAGACCGAGGCCGATGGCCTCGGTGACACAGTTCATGGAATTGGCCGTGAACATGCCCGCGCAGGAACCGCATCCCGGGCAGGCGCAATCCTCGAGGGCCTTGAGTTCGGTCTGGGGCATTTTGCCCACCTTGACCTTGCCGACCCCTTCAAAGACGCTGATCAGATCGACCGCCTTGTCCCGCAGCCTGCCTGCCAGCATGGGGCCGCCGCTGACAACGATTGCAGGGATGTTGAGCCGCAGGGCCGCCATGAGCATTCCCGGAATGATCTTGTCGCAATTGGTAACCATCACGAGCGCATCGAACGGATGTGCCATGACCATCGATTCGATGGAGTCGGCGATCAGCTCGCGGCTGGCGAGGGAATATTTCATCCCGGTATGGCCCATGGCAATTCCATCACAGATGCCGATAACGGGAAACTCGACAGGCGTTCCGCCGGCCATGCGGATGCCCGCCTTCACATCCTGGGTGATGACATTCAGGTGGATATGGCCGGGGATAATCTCATTGAAGGAATTCACCACGCCGATGATTGGCCGGGCGATCTCCCCGTCGGTATAGCCCATCGCCTTGAACAGGGACCGCTGGGGCGCCCGCTCGAAACCTTTCTTCATCAAATCGCTTCTCATGCTTTACACCTCCCTATTTCTTGATGGACTCGTAATAAACCTTGAATTCAGGATGATCTCGTAAAAAGTTTCACAGGCAAGGCGCGCCAAGTATGGGGACACGACTCTGTCAAGCCCCCTCCCCCATGAGGTGAACTTTAGCGCACGCCGTAATGACGAGGGATGCAGCGCAACTTGCAGCATCCGGACTTTTTTCGAGGTCGTCATTTCTTCCGGCGTTCCGGCCGCAGGGAGCGGACAGCGGCGCCGGCCAGCCACATTTCGCTGTTTTTGATGGTGTCCAGTTCGACCTGGAGTTTTTCCCGGTAATTCGGCGCGCTGTTGACCCGCAGGACAATTTCCGTTTCCTTGCCGCTCGCAACCCGGTCATAAAGCTCCGTAAAGACCGGGGCCACCGCGTCGCGGAACCGGTTCTTCCAGTCCAGGGCGCCGCGTTGGGCGGTGGTGCTGCAATTGGCATACATCCAGTCCATGCCGTTCTGGGCGACCAAAGGCATCAGGCTCTGGGTCAGTTCCTCCACGGTCTCGTTGAAGGCCTCGCTGGGGCTGTGGCCGCGTTTGCGCAGCTCGTTGTACTGGGCCTCCAGGACGCCGGCCAGGCACCCCATGAGCACACCCCGCTCTCCCGTCAGATCGCTGTAAACTTCTTTTTCGAAGGTGGTGGGGAACAGATACCCCGACCCGATGGCAAGGCCCACGGCAAGTGTCCGTTCGAGCGCCTTACCCGTGTAATCCTGGAAGACGGCGTAGCTCGAATTGATGCCGCTGCCGGCCAGGTAATTGTCGCGCACCGTGCGACCCGCGCCCTTGGGGGCGACCAGGATTACGTCAATGTCCGGCGGAGGAATCACACCGGTCTGTTCCTTGTAGACAATGGAAAACCCGTGGGAGAAATAGAGTGCTTTGCCCTTCGTCAGAGTGGGTTTCAACTCCGCCCACATGGCCTTCTGGCCCGCATCGGACTGGAGATACTGGATGATCGTGCCGCGCCGGGCTGCCTCCATGGGCGGAAACAGCGTTTCACCGGGAATAAATCCCTCATCAATGGCCTTCTGCCAGTTATAGTCCCCTTCGCCAACAATCACATGGATGCCGTTGTCTTTCATGTTCAGGGCCTGGCCCCGGCCCTGGACGCCGTAGCCGATAACGGCCACGATTTCATCCTTCAGAATTACGCGGGCTTTCTCAAGCGTAAACTCCTCGGATGTGATAACCTCTTCCATGATTCCGCCAATATTGATCTGTGACATGGTTTTCCCTCCTTAATTTATAACCATCAATGTTATCGAATTCGTAGAAAGTCCGGATGCTGCATTGCCTGCCTGTGTGTTGCACGCAAAACGGCTCAGCACCCACGCAAGCTTAAGCCTGCGGCCACATTAAACGCCGCCTATAGACCACTTAAGGCTGGGATGATGTGATTTTCACCCGCCAACTAATTTTTCCGTTCCAGCGCCGCTGCGCCGGTTCGGGCAATGTCATCGATACCCAGCGGTTTGAGCGCAGCCAGCACCTTGTCGACATCCTCCCTGCCGCCCGTGAACTGCAGCACACAGTGATCTGTGTTGAATGTCAAGATCTTGCAGTTCAGCCTGTCGATCATCCTCATGAGTTCCGGCTTCGTTTCCTTCATGAGATTCATTCGGATCAGGACCATTTCCCGCTTGATCGCTTCGACTTCCGACAGGTTCTCGACCTTGACGACATCCACGAGTTTGTTCAGGGCGTTGACAACCCTCCCGATCATAATTTTGGTGGTTTTAGTCGTCAGGATGATTTTCGAAATATCCGGATTCATGGTGACATCCACGCACAGGCTGTCGATGTTATAACCTTTCCCGCCGAGCGTGCCGGCAATCCGGGCCAGCACATCCGGCCTGTTGTTCACCAGCAGGGAAAGAATGTATTCCTTTTTATCCGTTTTTTCCATGACTGTTGTACCTTTCTTGATAAATTAATAGATTAATTGATCATTTCCCTCGTTCCCAGGGTCATATCGCAGATGGAGCCGCCCGGGCGGACCATGGGATACACGCACTCTTCGCGGGCCACCTGAAATTCCATCAGTACCGGCTTGGGCGTGAACAGACCTCTTTTAAGCATCGGTTCCACCTCTTCGGGCCGGGTCGCCCGCAGCCCCACAAAACCGTAAGCCTCCGCCACTTTCACGAAATCCGGTGTAACCATCATCTCCGTATGCGAATAGCGCTTCTCGTAGAACAGCTCCTGCCACTGGCGCACCATCCCGAGGTAGTTGTTGTTCAGCAGGACGATCTTGACCGGCAGGTTATACTGAACGGCAGTGGCCATTTCCTGGATGTTCATCTGGATGCTGCCGTCCCCGGCGATATCCACTACCAGCGCATCCGGAAAGGCGCACTGCACGCCGATGGCGGCCGGAAAGCCATATCCCATGGTACCCAGGCCGCCCGAGGAGATAAAGGTATGGGGATTGTCATACCGATAGAACTGGGCCGCCCACATCTGATTCTGTCCGACCTCCGTTGTGATAATGGCTTTGCCCCGTGTCAGCTCGAAGAGTTTTTCGACGACAAACTGGGGTTTGATAATCTGGCCATCCTGGCAGTAGGTGAGGGGCACCTCCTTTTTCCAGGCATCGATCTGATCAAGCCATGCCTGCCGCTCGCCTTCGTTGAGATTAAACCGCTGTTCCGCCAGCATGTGGTTGATCTGCTGCAGAGCGGCTTTGACGTCACTGACGATCGGCAGGTCAACCACTACGTTTTTGTTGATGGACGACGGGTCCACATCGATGTGAATGATCTTGGCCTTATCTGCAAAGGTCTCGATTTTGCCGGTCACGCGGTCGGAGAAACGGGCGCCCATCGTGATGAGGAGGTCGCAGTGGCTGATGGCCATGTTGGCGTAGTAGGTGCCGTGCATACCCAGCATTCCGAGCCACAGGGGGTGTGTCCCGGGAAAGCCGCCGAGCCCCATGAGGGTCGAGGTGACGGGAATGCGTGTTTTTCCAATGAAAGTTCGCAATTCTTCTGTAGCCTTTCCCAGCAGAACACCGCCTCCGATCAGGACCACCGGATTTCTGGCTTCCCGGAGGAGTTCCATCGCCTGGAGATATTTTTTTGTCGAGGCTTTATGCAGGGGCTCACCTGACTTGATAATGATGGTGGACGGATCATATTCCGTCGTGGAGGCCATGACGTTTTTCGGCAAATCTACGAGTACCGGGCCGGGACGTCCCGTCCGGGCAATCTGGAAGGCCTCCTTGATTGTCGGGGCCAGTTCCTCAATGTTCCGGACCAGGAAATTATGTTTGGTGCAGGGCCGCGTGATGCCGGTGATATCACTCTCCTGGAAGGCGTCGTTACCGATCAGCGTTGTCGGCACCTGCCCCGTGAAAACAACAATCGGAATCGAGTCGGAATGGGCGGTGGCGATGCCTGTGACGGTATTCGTCGCTCCCGGGCCGGAGGTCACGAGCGCTACTCCCACCTTGCCGGACGCGCGGGCATAGCCGTCTGCGGCATGTACCGCCCCCTGTTCGTGGCGAACCAGGATGTGTTTGATATCGCTTCGGTATAGTTCATCATAAATGTCGATGACGGAACCGCCGGGATAGCCAAAAAGGGTGTCTACCTTTTCTTCCTTTAGAATCTGTAATAATATTTGTGTTCCTTTGAGCTTCATTGCCTTATCCTCCTGTTCTGTCTTGTCGTGTCATCTTTGCCCGACCGGAAAATAAAAAAGCCGCCATTTCCCGGAAATGCGGCTTTCTATACGAAAAAGCCGCGGACTGTGCTGGGGTCCGCGGCTTTCAGTTTCTATGTCTGGCCATCATCGAAACCGAGCAGCAAACCCCCTGCGTACGATAACTACAGCTACGCTCTGTACGATCCGGATGCCGCTGCTGATTGTATGTTGATGATCCATGACTGACTCTTCCTTAAAATTGTACGCCTCAATATGACGAAAAAAAGCTTTTGTCAAGGAGAATTTTTTAGTCGCTCGCGTTATCCACGTCCTCCCGGCCGATGACGCCCGGAACCTCGTCGGCATCTACCGGCGCGCCGTTTTCGGGAATGGTCCCTTCCAGGAAACATTCATAAATCGCGTGCCTGGCGGATTTTTTCACAGGGAAACCCGTTGTGGGGTCGATCCGGCTGAAGACGATGCCCGGAGGAACGGGGAAAACCTCCACCGGCTTTCCCTGTAGCGCCCTTTCCATAAAATACAGCCATATCGGCGCCGCCGCCCGGCCACCCACCTCCTGTTTGCCCAGAGACTGCTCCTGATCAAAGCCCACCCAGACCCCCGTAACCAGGGACGGTGTAAAGCCGATGAACCAGGCGTCCCGTACATCGTTGGTTGTGCCGGTCTTACCCGCCACGGGCCTGCCGATGCTCTTGACTCCTCTGCCCGTACCCACTTCCACGACATCCTGCATGACATAAGTGGCCATGAAGGCGATCCTCGGATCGATGACCTGTTCCACCTTCACCTGGCTTTCCTCAAAGACGTGGCCGGTGCGGTCCACGATCTTCTTGATGAAGAAAGGGGTTGTTTTTCTCCCCTCATTGGCCAGTACGCCAAAGGCCCGGACCATTTCCTGGAGGGTCACCTCCGACGTTCCCAGGGCTAGCGACAGATTTCTCCCCAGGGGCGACGTGATCCCCAAATTGGAGGCATAGGCGGCGGCGTAATCAATCCCGATTTCCTGCAGGAGCTTGATCGTAATGATATTTCGGGAATGAGCGAGGGCGTATCGAAGCGTCGTGGGCCCCCGGAACGTTTCGTCATAATTTTTCGGCTCCCAGACATTGCCTGCAATATCCCGATAGACGAGAGGCTCATCGACAAGCTTCATCGCGGGAGTCATGCCCTTATCAAAAGCCGCCGTATAGATGAGAGGTTTGAAGGCTGAACCGGGCTGCCGCCTGGACTGGGTGGCCCGGTTGAATTCGCTCTTGCCAAAATCCCGCCCGCCCACCATCGCCCGAATGGCGCCGGTCTTAACGTCCATGCACAGCAAGGCGCCCTGGGATCGGCCGGACGTGTATCCCTGCCGGGTATCCAGCTCCTGCAGGCCCCGCTCCACGGCATCGCGGGCCTGCTTCTGCATGGACAAGTCCAGCGTGGTGTAAACCTCCAGGCCCTCTTTATACAGAACGTCGCTGCCGTATTTTTCCTGGATATAGCGGCGAATATTTTCAATGAAATACGCGGCGACTTTGTCTTTCGGCCGCACGGAACGCAAATGAATGGGCGTCGCCAGGACTCTGTCCCTTTGCTGCCGGGTGATATAGCCGTCTTCCAGCATGCGATCCAGCACATAGGCCTGCCGCTGGCGGGCTTTTTCCATGGACAAAAAGGGTGAATAGGTGCTGGGCGCCTTCGGCAGGCCGGCCAACAGGGACGCCTCCGGCAGCGTAAGCTGTCTGGCGCTCTTGCCAAAATAACCCTGGGCGGCCGCCTCGATGCCATAGGTCCCGTGCCCCAGATAGATCTGGTTCAGATAAAGCGTCAGAATTTCTTCCTTGGTCAGGTACCGGTCGATCTTGTAGGCCAGCACGGCTTCGCGTATTTTCCGGATATAGCTGCGCTCCGGCGTCAGAAACATGGATTTGGCCACCTGCTGGGTTATGGTGCTTCCCCCCTGGACGATTCGCCCGGCGGCCAGATTCTTCAAAAAGGCCCGGGAAATGCTCTGCATGTCAAAGCCCCTATGCTGAAAGAACCTTGCATCCTCAGCCGCCACAAAGGCCTGGACGACCATCTCGGGAATATTCTCATAGCGGATGATTTTGCGGTCTTCCAGAAAAAATTCATCAATCAGTTCGTTGTGGTTGTCGTAAACCCGGGTCGCAATGCTGGGGCGATAATCCTTGAGGGCGGCCACACTCGGCAGTTCCTTCAGCAGAACGTAATAGAGAAAACTGCTGGCGGCCACTGCGAGAAAGATAAAGCACAGGATCAGGACGATCATGATGCTTCCCCGGTCCGTTTCTTTCAGAGCTTTTCTCATCAAAATGTTTCTAAAGCCCTGTTGATGACTCTTCATACTGCTGCTTCACCTGCATCTGCTTCTTTTTTCTTTTTTTCCACAAATTTTGCGATAAAAATACTTATTTCATACAGAATCATTAAGGGAATCGCCATAATGATCTGCGTAAAAGCGTCGGGCGAAGGCGTCAAAATGGCCGCCGCGATAAAAATGATCAGGATCGCATAGCGCCGCTGTTTTGCCAGAATCCGGCTGTTGACGATTCCGAGCTTGGTCATGAAAAAAATGAAGACCGGCAACTGAAAAGACACGCCGAAAGCCAGCAGCAGCTTGAGGGCAAAAGAAAGATATTCCCGCATGGTGAACATGGGCCGCAGTGTATCGGTCGAGAATTCCACGAAAAATCCGAATGCAGGGGGCAGGGCCAGAAAATAGGCGAACAGGATCCCCCCGATAAAAAGCAGCGAGGAGGTCAGGACAAATGGAACCACATATTTTTTTTCCCGGGGATAAAGCCCCGGGGAGATGAATTTCCAGATCTGGTAGAGCGTAAACGGGGCGGTCAGAAACAGCGATGCAAAAAAAGCGACTTTTATGTAGGTGAAAAACGCCTCCGGCAGGCTCGTGAAGATCATGTAGCTGCCTTTCGGCATGACCTCAAGGAGGGGCTTTGTGATGATCTTGAACAGGGGGTCCTTGAAATAATAACAGACGACGAAGCCGATGCCAATGGCGATCAGGCTGCGGACCAGCCGTTTTTTCAATTCTTCCAGATGTGCGGTCAGCGGTAGTTTGTCTTCCGCTCGGGCTCATCCATATGCGATGATACTTTCCTTATTCCTATGATGAATTTCGTTCTTGAACCGACAGGTTAAGGTGAAGTTTTAGAAGAGTCATTCTTGGGGGGCGAAGCTGCTTTAGCCTCATCTTCGTCCTTTTTGCCGTAGAGGAGGGAATTCTTGAAATGATCCATGTCCTCTTTAAGGTCATCGGGTTTGAGGGTTTCCCTGATGCTCTCGGTAACCCCCTCCGATGCCTTCTTGAATTCCTGCAACCCCCTGCCCAGCGACTTCGCCAGATCGGGAAGCTTTTTGGGACCGACCACAAGCAGCGCAACTACCGCAATGACAATAAGTTCGGGCATGCCAATGCCAAACACAATTCCACCCACGCTTTCGTTTAGCCGCAATATACATACTGCCCCGGACATTTGTCAATTGTTTTTGCCGAATGCCGCGATAAATGGAGCGATCCATCAGGAATTTTTTTGATTTTTACGGGGGGTTATGGTAGAAGCGGTGTCCTTGATCAAATATGGAAAGGACGAGCATAATATTTGAGAAGAACAGGCATCGTCAAGGACCGGCGTTATCTGGATCATGGTTCGGCGTATATGCAACCGGAGACGCCCGCCAGGCTGGAGGCTATTTATGCCATGCTGGATGCGCCTGATATGGAAGGGCATTTTGTCGAAATCGCCCCGCGCTTCGCCGACCGTGAGGAAATCGCGCTGGTTCATGATCCGGACCATATCAGGCTCGTCGCCGGCACGGCCGGGAAGGCGCATGCCTACCTGGATGCGGACACCGAGACCACCTCTGAATCCTTTGAGACGGCCCTGCTGGCCGTTGGAGGGCTTTTCAACGCCATTGACAAGGTCATGACCGGCCGCGTGGACAACGCCTTCGCGCTGATCCGGCCCCCGGGGCATCATGCCAGAAGAGACGGCTCCGCCGGGTTCTGCCTGTTCAACAACATCGCCCTGGGCGCGATCCATGCGATGAATCGCCACCGCCTGACCCGGATTCTCATTGTGGACTGGGATCTCCATCACGGCGACGGCACCGCTTACACGTTTTATAAGGATCGGAGAGTCCTGTACTTCTCAACCCATGAGTACCCGGCCTATCCCGGAACGGGCGCCGTCGAAGAGATCGGCCGGGGGGACGGAATCGGCTATACCGTCAACGTGCCCCTGCGACCCGGCGCGGGCAATGCGCAGTATGTCAAGATCTACCGCAAGCTGCTTGAGCCGCTGGCGCAGGCCTTCAAGCCGGAACTGGTTCTGGTCTCGGCCGGGTTTGACATCTACGACCGGGATCCCCTGGGCGGCATGAAGGTCACCTCCCGCGGTTTTGCCTATCTGGCGCGCATCCTCATGAATATCGCCGATGCCTGCTGTCAGGGGCGTATCGTGCTTGCTCTGGAAGGGGGGTATCATATCGACGGGCTGACGGCGTCCGTCAAGGCCGTCCTGAAAGAGCTGCGCGATGAGACTCATGTTTCGGAAGAGGACCTGTTCCGCATCGAAAATGAGGCCGAAGAACGTTTCAACCCGGTCGAACCGTTGATCAACCGCGTGATCAATCAGATCGAGCCCCTATGGCGGGCGTTTAAACAAACTGTATAAGGAGTCTCAAAACCTTGAAAATCACAAAGGACGAAGTCACCCACGTGGCCCGTCTGGCGCGTCTGGAATTTACGGAAATCGAAACCGAAACGTTTACCTCCCAGCTCAACCATATTCTTCTGTATATGGAGATGCTCAACCGCGTCGACACGACCGGCGTCACGCCCATGACGCATGCCATCGCCCAGCAAAACGCCTTCCGGGAAGATAAGGTAAAACCGTCGCTGAGCCGGGACAACACGCTGGCGAACGCCCCCGACGCCCGGGGTGATTTTTTCCGGGTGCCCAAGGTGATCGAATGATGGAACTCAATCAACTGACCATTCACGCGCTGCAGGAAAAAATCAGGTCGCAGGAAACAACCGCCACCGAGATCATCCAGTCGGTCTTTCGGAGAATCGACGCCGTTGAAAAGCATGTAAACGCCTATATCGTCTTGACCAAGGAAGCCGCGCTTGCAGAAGCGGACCGGTCCGATGAAGCTATCCGGAAAGGCGACATCAGAACCCTGACCGGCATTCCGATCGCCCTCAAAGACCTCCTGTGCACCCGCGGCGTCAACACGACCTGCGCCTCCCGGATCCTGTATAACTTTGTGCCGCCTTATGATGCCACGGTGGTGGAAAAACTGCGGGACGCCGGCGCCGTCTTCACGGGCAAGACCAATATGGACGAGTTCGCCATGGGGTCTTCCACGGAGACCTCCTGGTTCGGTATTACGCGCAATCCCTGGGACCTCGAACGCATCCCCGGCGGGTCCAGCGGCGGCTCGGCGGCGGCTGTGGCGGCCGATGAATGCATCGCCGCCATCGGCTCCGACACGGGCGGCTCCATCCGTCAGCCGGCGGCCCTCTGCGGCGTCGTCGGCATGAAACCCACTTACGGGCGCGTTTCCCGCTACGGCCTCGTGGCCTTTGCATCCTCGCTGGATCAGATCGGGCCCTTTACGAAGGATGTCGAAGACTGTGCCATCCTGATGAACGTCATCGCGGGATGCGACCCGCGCGAATCCACATCAGTTCCCGCCGAGGTTCCCGATTACCGGCAATATCTGGCGCGCGGCATCGAGGGCTGGACCGTCGGGATTCCAAAGGAATACTTCATCGAAGGGATCGACCCGGAGGTCATGACGGCCATCCGGAAAACCATCGAGGTCATCGAAGGGCTGGGGGCAAAATGCATCGAGATATCGCTTCCCCATACGGAGTACTGCCTGGCCGTTTATTATATCGTCGCCCCGGCGGAGGCGAGCTCCAACCTTGCCCGCTACGACGGCGTCAAGTACGGTTTTCGCGCCCCTGACGGCCGGGATCTGCTTGATATGTATAAGAAATCGCGTTCTGCCGGATTCGGCGCTGAGGTCAAAAGGCGAATCATGCTGGGTACCTATGTTCTTTCATCGGGTTACTATGACGCCTATTACAAAAAGGCGTCCCAGGTTCGGGCATTGATCAAGCGGGATTTCGACGAGGCGTACAAGCGTTGCGACGTCATCCTGACCCCCACAACACCTACGCCGGCCTTCCGGATCGGCGAGAAAACCGATGATCCTCTGCAAATGTATCTTTCCGACATATTTACCATATCCACGAATCTGGCCGGCATCCCGGGGATCTCCGTTCCCTGCGGTTTCACACGGGGCGGCCTGCCCATCGGCGTACAATTCCTGGCCGGGCATTTCGAAGAGGCAAAGCTGATTCAGATCGCCGCGGCCTATGAGAAGAACACGAATTTGGAGAAAAGGAGGCCGCCGCTCTGATGGAAAGCGAAGCTTCATGTTTATCATTCGAACCGGTCATCGGGCTGGAAGTCCACGCCCAACTGCTGACAGAATCTAAGATATTCTGCGGCTGCTCCACGAAATTCGGTGCGTCGCCCAACAGCCATACCTGCCAGATCTGCCTCGGCATGCCCGGCGTGTTGCCCGTCCTGAACAGGAAAGTCGTTGAATATACGATGAAGATGGGGCTGGCCACGCACTGCCGCATTAATGAGGCGTGCAATTTCGCCCGGAAGAACTATTTTTACCCCGACCTGCCGAAAGGCTATCAGATTTCCCAGTACGCCAATCCGCTGGCCGAGCACGGTTATGTAAACATTGAACTGGAAAACGGCAGGAAACGAATCGGCATCACGCGCATCCATATGGAAGAGGACGCGGGCAAACTGTTGCACGACGAACACAATCCCTCCAGCTATATCGACCTGAACCGCACCGGCGTCCCGCTGATCGAGATCGTCAGCGAGCCCGACATCCGCAGCGCTGAGCAAGCGTCGGCCTATCTGCGGCGGCTGCATGAAATCCTCGTTTATCTGGAGATCTGCGACGGCAACATGGAAGAGGGCAGTTTCCGTTGCGACGCCAACGTCTCGCTGCGGCCGAAAGGGCAGGAGACCTTCGGTACCCGCGCGGAACTAAAAAACATGAACTCCTTCCGCAACGTTCAGCGCGCCCTCGAATATGAGATCAAGCGCCAGCAGTACGTCCTCGAAGACGGTGGTGTGGTGGTCCAGGAAACGCGGCTCTGGGACGATACGGCCGGCGTTACCCTCTCCATGCGCGGCAAGGAAGAGGCTCATGATTACCGTTACTTCCCCGATCCGGACCTGGTCTGGGTTGCCATCGGCCCAGACTGGGTGGAGGCGATCCGCAAAGACCAGCCCGAACTGCCCCTTGAAAAGCGCGAGCGCTTCGTCCGGGATTATCTGATTCCCGCATACGATGCGGGCGTCCTGACGCAAAGCCGCGCCCTGGCCGACTATTACGAAGCGGTCGTCCGCTTGACAGGGCAGCCGAAAATCGCCGGCAACTGGATCATGGGCGACATCCTGCGGTTCATTAACGAGGAAAAACAAGAGATCGCGGCCTGCCCGATCACGCCGCAGGCCCTGGCGGACCTGATCCGGCTCATCGAGGAGGGCACGATCAGCGGCAAAATCGCCAAAGAGGTCATCGACGAGATGTACAAAACCGGCAAGCCTGCCGCGACCATCATCGCAGAGAGGGGACTCGTCCAGATCACCGATGAAGGCGAACTGGTTCAGGCCATTACAGAGGTCATCGCGGCCAATCCCAAGCAATTAGAACAGTACCGCAGCGGCAGGGACAAGGTCTTCGGATTCTTCGTCGGCCAGGTCATGAAGGCCACCCAGGGCAAGGCCAATCCCCAGCTGCTCAACGACCTGCTCAAGAAAATGCTGGCGGGGTAAAGGCAAACGAGACCTTCCGGATGAACCATCTGATCGGTTCGGTCTTCCCGGTGCTTGCGGTTTACTTTATTTTTAAAAAATAGCCTTACATGTCGTACTTCTGCTTCTTACGCACCAGCGTCGAGGTGTCGATGCCGAGGCTGCTCGCTGCGTCCTTCAACGTCGCCGACTCTTGAAGCCGCGCCCGGATCACGGCCGCTTCGTGAAATTCCATTTGCTCTCTCAATGTTCTCTTGCCCGGGCGGGGCTCGCCATGGTTTTGCCGCTCCGTCGTGATTTCGTGCAACATCTTGCGCTCAAAAACATTGGTGTATTCATGACTGCTGATGATCTGTTCCTCGACCGTGTCAAATTCAATACGTTCCTGGCCGGACATGATCACCAGGCGTTCGATGACGTTTTTCATCTCACGGATATTGCCCGGCCAATGATAGCTCATGAAAAATTTTAGAAGCTTCGGCGCAAAATAACAGGACTTGTGGTATTTGCGGTTGAATTCATCGAGAAATAAAATGGCCAGGGGAATAATGTCGTCCTTGCGCTCACGAAGCGGCGGAATGGCAATATTGATCACATTGAGCCGGTAATAGAGATCGCTGCGAAATCCCCCCTCGCTGATCAGCTTTTCCAGATTCGTATTGGTCGCCGCGATAATCCTGGCGCTGGTTTTGATGATCTTCGTACCGCCCACACGGTAGAAAGTCTTGTCCTGGATAACGTCGAGGAGTTTTACCTGAAGATTGAGCGGCATGTCGCCGATTTCATCAAGAAACATCGTACCGTTGTTCGCCAGTTCGAACAGGCCGACCTTGCCCTGTTTGCTGGCGTCCGTAAACGCGCCGGCCTCATAACCGAACAACTCCGACTCCAGCAGGCTTCCCGGTATGGCCCCGCAATTGACTTTGATGAAAAACTGCTCGTTGCCGTCCTTGCAGACATTATGCATGAACCGGACCAGGACGTCCTTTCCTACGCCCGTTTCGCCCAGCACCAGGACCGGTGTATCGAACGAAGCGACCTTAATGGCCTTGTCGTAGATGTTGTTCATGACCTTGCTGCGCGTCTCGGCCACATATTTATTGGACTGCTGAAATTCGATTTCCCTGAGCTGGTGTTTCAGGCTGATTGACAACGACGTCACGTTGGCCAGCTTGTCCTTCATCGCCAGCAGCTCTGTCATGTCGCGGCTCGTGCAGATGACCCGTTCGAGTTTTCCTTCGATATAGACCGGAGCACCGGTGATCAGGCAGCTTTTCCCTTTATAATAATCGATGATCATGGACGCCGGCTTGCCTGTTTCGATCACCTTCATGGTACAGGACTTTGGAATATTTCCCTTTACAACGAGTTCCCGCACCGATTTCCCCATGACTTCCTCACGTTTCATACCGGACATCTCAAGAAAAGAATCGTTGACATACAGCGTCACCCCGGCGCCGTCGGTGATATAGCAGCCATCATAAAGGCAATCCAGCATTCTGTCGTTGATGATCTTTTTCTTCGAGGAAATGGCGATCTGCTCCAGAATGTGATCATATTGCGAGTGGTCCTGGCAGAACAGCAGATAACCCCGGGTTTTCCTGTCGCTTATCTTTATGATGTCGAGAGACAGCATCTGCCCGTTTTCCAAATTGATATAATGAGATGCATGGTTTCCATCATGCGGTACCTTGGGCATCGCCGGAATCAATTGATTCATGTTTTTTCCGATGAGCCAATCCTGCGATCGCTGAAGGGTGGCCGCGAGATTCTTGCTGACGGCCGTCACTGAAAATTTTTCATCGAGAACGGCAAGGCCAAAGGATAAATTTACAAGATCACCTTCTTCTATTCTCATGGCTTTTCTCCTTGCTGTATTGCTGCTCCAGGAATGTCATTGAGGCGAAAAACATCTGATTCGCCGCTTGCGAACCTTTTTTCAGCGGTCATGAGCAGCTCTCATATCATCAAATATGCATATTTGCAACGAGCATCATTTCTGATATGCATGCATGCAAGTACAGCTATATATTTAGTGATATCAATTAGATAATGTCCGTTTTACGAATCCTGATCGCTGCTGATATGCAGATCAGCATGTCTTGCGGCGCCCTTGGTCGAACTTCCCTTTCACATTAGGATGCCAACCGGTGATCACCATCCGGCGCCCCTGTATCAATTAATATTCTTTATGTTCGATAGGTTGTCAATCTGCTTGCGCCTTTTCATAGGGCCGATTCATGGCGGCGGCATCGCTACCTGCAAGCGCTGAAAAGTAATGGCATATAAACTGCAGACCACTGAGTTGTATCTTGAATTTCAACACTACTGTCAGGGCAATCAGCAAAAGGAGGACTTTGAGGCAAGGGAGCTTTCCTTCACGGGAAAAGTCGAAGGAGGTTTGGGGGCTTTTTTCATAAAATCAAGCACATTGGAGGTGAGGTATGAAAAGAAAACTCGGTTTGTTTGCATTG
This sequence comes from uncultured delta proteobacterium, assembly GCA_963708515.1. Lineage (GTDB taxonomy): Bacteria > Desulfobacterota > Syntrophia > Syntrophales > Fen-1087 > JAPLJM01. The sequence continues at coordinate 220,363 of CAVPSX010000018.1, forward strand.
ATGTCAGCGTTGGTTTTTTCCTTGGTTTTATTCATGCAGGCTGCGGCGATGGCCGAGCCAATCAAATGGCGCATGGCAACGGGTCGGACCCCGGCATTGACGCCCTACCACGAAGCGGATCTGAATTTCGCAAAGATGGTCAATGACATGAGTGCCGGAAGGCTCATGATCACCGTTCACCCTGCCGGTGAGCTGATGCCGGCCTTCGAGGTTTTCGACGCCACAAGAAACGGTACGATTCAGCTGGCCTCGGCATGGTCCACATACTGGACGACGAAAAATACCGCTTTCGATCTTTTCTGCTCCATGGGATTCATGATGACGGCCTCCGACTGGATGACATGGCTTTACAATGGCGGCGGGCTGGAGCTGGGGCAGGAACTGTATGCGAAATACAACATGAAGTTCTTCCCGATGGCCGTTACCGGACCGGAATCAGGGTTCCGACTCAACAAGCCCATTAACACCCTTGCCGATTTCAAGGGGCGGAAGCTCCGGACGGGCGTGCTTCAGACGATCTGGATCCTACAGCAGTTAGGCGCCAGTCCGGTCAGAATCCCGGGAGGCGAAGTCTATATGGCGCTCAAGCTTGGGACCATCGATGGGGCCGAGTTTGGCGTTCCCTCAACCGACTGGAATATGAAGTTTCAGGAAACGACCAAGTTTTGGCTTACGCCGGCCGGCTGGCATCAGGTGGGAACGGTTTCCGATTTGATGATCAACATGGATGCCTGGAATAAACTGCCCGCTGACCTCAAGGCCATCGTCGAAACGGCCGCCCGGGCGAACATGTCATGGTCCTATGCAAAAGCCAACTGGGACGCCATAGCAGCGGTGAAAAACTTCCAGAAAGCGGGGATCAAGGAAAGCAAGCTCGATAAAGCAGCACAGGATAAGATGGAAAGCCTCGCCATGCAGTTTATGGAGATGGAATCCGCCAAAAATCCCGACTACGCGAAGATCGCCAAGTCCATGGTCAATTATCTCAAGGAATTCGATAGCGTTCGCAATCTTGAAGGCCGCTTTGCAGCGGGAACAAGTCTCAAGAAATATCCCAACATCAAGTAACGTATGGCACGAATCATGAGGCCCCGCTCCGGGTTTCCCCGGAAAGCGGGCCTCATGATGACCGCAAGGACAAAGCCTGATTTGCACAAGGGGGATGCTATAATGTTGCAGCAACTGATGAAGGTTTGTGACGGCATCAATGAATGGACCGGTCGAACGGTGGCCTGGCTGGTATGGATCGTGATGATCCTGTGCGTATTTGAAGTGATCACGCGGCGTATCTTCAACGCTCCAAACATCTGGTCCTACGATGTGATCAATGTCTTCTATGCCGTCAACTTCATGCTTCTGGGGGGCTATACGCTGCTGAAGCGCGGACACGTATCGGTTGATATTTTTTCGGTGCGTCTTTCGAAAAAATTGCAGTCTCTGCTGCAAATCATCACCTATCTCATTTTTTTCTTTCCCTTTGTCATCGTGATTTTTTATGTGGGATGGAAAACCGCCACAGTATCCTGGATTGATTTCGAACGGACATCCATCGGATTGCCCCTGATCATGCCCGTCATGAAGACGGCCATGCCGGCCGCTGCACTATTGCTTTTCATCCAGGGCATCCCCGAAGTGACAAGATCCATCATTACTTTCAGGAAGGAGGGTCAGCCTGATGTTTAATATTGATCCCATCACCATCACTTTCCTGATGTTTGGCGGACTCCTCCTGGGTTTGTTTCTCGGCCATTCCCTTGCCTTTGTCTTTGGCGGGCTCGCGGTGATATTCGGATACATTACGTGGGGGCCGGTCTGCTTTTCTCTTTTCTCCAGTCGCATCATCGGCCTGATGGATAATTTCATCCTGGTGGCGATTCCCATGTTCATTCTGATGGCAAACCTGCTCAATAACTCCGGCGTCGCCGACAATCTTTTCGATTCGCTGCGGTACCTCATGGGCCCGATCCGGGGAGGCATCGCGCTGGCCGTGGTGATCGTCTGCACGCTTTTTGCCGCCTGCACGGGCGTGATTGCCGCCTCGATCGTCTCCATGGGGCTGCTGGGGCTTCCGATCATGATCAAATACGGCTACGACAAGGAACTGGCCTGTGGGACGATCTGCGCGGGAGGGTCGCTGGGCATCCTGATCCCGCCCAGCATCATGCTGGTCGTCATGGCCGATATGACGGGGCTGTCCGTGGGCAAACTCTTTGTCGGCAGTGTCGTCCCCGGCCTCTTGCTCGCTTTTTTATACTCCCTTTATATTCTGGTTTTGTGCGGGTTCAAACCGGAGCTGGGACCGCCCCTGTCGAAGGAAGAGAGAAGCAAGGTGTCCATGCCCCAGGTCCTCAGGATGGCGATGGTGTCCCTGGTCCCGCCCGTCATTTTGATCCTGGGCGTTCTGGGCTCTATATTCACGGGGATCGCCACGGCTACGGAAGCCTCCGCTGTCGGGGCGTTCCTGGCGCTGCTCATGACAATCGCCTACGGGCGTTTCAGCTGGAAGATGCTGGAAGAAGTGACGCTTTCTACAGCAAAGACCGTCGCCATGGTCATGATGATCCTGGTTGGCGCCACCTGCTTTACCGGTGTATTTATGGGTAGCGGGGGAGGCAATGCGGTGTCGTCTTTCATCCTGGGGCTCGGTCTCGGGAAATGGGCAACTTTTTTCATTATGCATTTTGTCATTTTTATTTTAGGGATGTTCATTGACTGGATTGGCATCGTCTATCTCACTTTTCCCATATTTATGCCGATTGCGATGGCGCTCGGTTTTGATCCGCTCTGGTTTGTGGTGCTTGCTGCCGTCAATCTCCAGTCTTCCTTTCTGACGCCGCCTTTCGGATATGCCCTTTTCTTCATGAAAGGCATTGCGGCCAAGGATCTCACGACGGCGCAGATCTACCGCAGCGTCGTTCCTTTTGTCATCATCATCCTCATCGGCGTGCTGCTGTGCGTCTTGTTCCCGGAGTTGATCACAGCACCCGCCGAACTCATACAATAGGATATGAACTGGCCTGAGTGCACATGCCGTGAAACAGTGAAGCATCTAAGAACGATGACTTGCCGTAGATATAAAGGTATCTGCCAAAGCAAGACAAATGAACTCGCAGGATAGCGATATCATTCTCAACAGGAGGTATGCCGGTCGTGAGAAAGAATAAAATTGTAACCCCCGCCGAAGCGATGGCTGAGATCAACGATGGCGATGTGCCTGGCTGTTGAAGGATTCCTTGGCAGCGGCACGGCGGAAGAACTCTGTCTGGCCCTCGAGAAAAGATACCTTGAGACGAATGCCCCCAAAGATCTGACATTGATTCATTCTTCCGGGCCGGGTGATGCGGCGGCGCGCGGCATCAATCATCTCGCCCACAAAGGGCTCTTCAAGCGCGTGATCTCCGGTCATTTCGGCCTGGTCCCAAAAATCGGTCGTCTTGTCCTCGATAATGAATTCGACTCATACAACTTTCCGCAGGGTATCCTGACCAACTTCTACCGGGCCGTGGCCGGAAACCGTCCCGGATTCTTTTCCAGGGTCGGCCTGGGAACCTTCGTGGATCCGCGCATCGAGGGCGGCAAGATCAACAAAAAAGCCCGGGAGGATCTGATCCGCATTATCGAGATTGACGGGCAGGAGTGGCTCTTCATGAAGTCATTCCCCATCGACGTGTGCTTTGTCCGCGGGACGACGGCGGATATCACCGGCAATGTTTCGATGGAAAGGGAGGTGCTGACCGTGGATGCCCTGTCGACGGCCATGGCGACGCACAACAGCGGCGGCATCGTCATCGTTCAGGTGGAGCGCATCGCCAACCGGGGATCGTTGCACCCGAAGGCTGTGAAGATTCCCGGCATCCTGGTCGATTATGTGGTTGTCGCCGAACCTGCAAACCACATGCAGACGTTTGCGACACAGTACAGCCCTTCCTTTGCCGGTGAAACCCGGGTGCCCATGAAGTCCGGACAGAAGCTCGACCTCGACGAGCGCAAGATCATCGCGCGCCGGGCGAACCTGGAACTGCGGCCCTACGACATCATCAACCTGGGCATCGGCGTGCCGGAGGGCGTCTCTGTGGTTGCCAACGAAGAGAAGATCCTCGAATATCTGACGATGACCGTGGAGCCCGGCATTATCGGCGGCATGCCGACGGGAGGCCTCGATTTCGGCGCTGCCGTAAACCCCGAAGCCATTATCGACATGCCCGACCAGTTCGATTTCTACGACGGCGGCGGATTGGACCTTGCCTGTCTGGGCATGGCGCAGTGCGACGAGCAGGGCAACGTCAATTCCAGCAAGTTCGGCCCCCGCCTGGCCGGCTGCGGCGGGTTTATCGATATCAGCCAGAACGCGAAGAAGACCCTGTTTGTCGGCACATTCACAGCGGGAGGGTTGGAAACGGCCATCGAGGACGGCAAGCTTAAAATCATTCAGGAGGGAAAGACAAGGAAATTTGTAAAGCAGGTTGATCAGATTACGTTCAGCGGCAGAATCGGCGGCACGAGCGGTCAGGAGATCTTTTATATGACCGAACGGTGCATCTTGAAGCTGATAAACGGAAAGGTGGAATTAATCGAAGTCGCACCCGGCATCGACATTGAAACAGACATCCTGGCGCATATGGATTTTCGCCCTGTCATGAATGACGTCAAGATCATGGATCCGAGAATTTTCAAACCTTCTGCGATGAGCATTCGTAAGGAATTCCTCAAATACGATATTCAGAGACGCAGCGACTATTTAGCTGATCAAAACACCTTGTTCCTCAACCTCAAAGGACTGGAAGCAGAAAATATCCAGGATATCGAGATCATCAAAGAGGTGATCGAACAGATGTGTGCCGAAGCAGGGGGGGAAATCAAGGCCGTCGCAACGTACGGCTTCGATATCGATGAAGAACTGATGGAAGCTTACGTGGAAATGGGGGCGTATATAGCAAAAAATTATCACGCCACCGTCTCACAATTTGGTAATCGTGAAGAAATGAGAGAGAAACTTGGCGATGCATTTGTGAAGCGCGCGCTTGAATCTTGATAGAGGAAACAGGATGTGAGCGCTTTGCATAACCCCTGAAAAATAGCGGTATCGATCTGCAAATCGGACGATCGGATACATATTCCTTGCACGATCCCTGCATGGTTATTATTTCTTTGACACACAACCGTGACCATCTTATACTCCCACCCTAATGAATCAGATCAGAACCCTGTTCTGGCAGGACAACGCGGTCGTCATGATCGACCAGAAGACCCTGCCGCTTGAGGAACGCACGCTTGTCTGCACGCGCTACGAAGAGGTCGCCGCGGCCATCAACGATCTGACCGTGCGCGGCGCACCGGCCATCGGCGTGGCCGCCGCCATGGGCATCGCACTGGGCGCGCGGCAGCTTCAGGCGGCAAATCCCGAGGCGTTTCGTAGGGATTTCATGGCGATCTGCGACGCATTCGCCCGGACCCGCCCGACGGCCCGCAACCTCTTCTGGGCCATCGAACGCATGGAACGGTGCTTTGAAAAGGCGCTGGCATCAGACACATCCACAACCCCTTCTGACATCAGCCAGGCCCTCGTCGCCGAGGCCATCGGGATCTGCGAGGAGGACATCGCCGTCAACCGGAAGATGGGCGCCGCCGGCCGGTCCCTGATCAAGGATGGCGACCGCATTCTGACCCACTGCAATGCTGGCGCGCTGGCCACGGCCGGTTACGGCACGGCCCTCGGCGTCATACGCGCGGCCTGCGAGGAGGGGAAAAAAATCCACGTCTTCGTGGATGAGACGCGGCCGGTCCTGCAGGGGGCGCGGCTGACGGCCTGGGAACTCATGAAGGACAACATCCCCGCCACGCTCATTACCGACAACATGGCCGGCTTTCTCATGCAGCGCAGGAAAATTGATCTCGTGATTACGGGAGCCGACCGCATTGCCGCAAACGGCGACACGGCCAACAAGATCGGCACCTATGCCCTGGCAGTTCTGGCTAAGGAGAACAACATCCCCTTCTATATCGCCGCTCCGCGATCGACCATCGACATGTCCCTGAAAACCGGCGACGAGATCCCCATTGAAGAACGCAGCAGCGAAGAAGTCGTTGCCTTTCAAGGCGCACGCAGCGCCCCTTTCGGCATGCCGGTTTATAACCCGGCCTTTGACGTGACCCCGCACCGCTACATCACAGCCATCATCACCGAAGCCGGCGTGATCCGACCGCCCTTTAAAAAGAATCTGTCGGCCCTATTCTAAAAAAGCAATCTTGTCATCGTTTTTCCCCAGCAGATGAAAATGACCAGATCGCCGCATGGGATTCTCTAGAAGCGCCAACGCCATAGAAACGATTTTTCAATTACGTATCCAGTCGTGTGAACGAGCCCTTCCTGAAGGATGATTCCCTTGACTGCCGTAATGGATCCATGAATCTTGCCACATGGAGTGCGAATAGTCATAGCAGGAACTAATGCGCAAGAGAAAACAGCTATCTACGATCAATCAAAGTGGCTCAGGGTGTGGACCTGGAAAAGGTGCGCTCCAGGCCTTCTTCCAGGGCTATGCGTGTTTGCCATCCAAGCTCATGACGCGCCTTCGATGCGTCAAAACGAATATTCGCGTACTGAGCCTTGAATTCATAAGAAGTCGTGACGATGGATGCGATACCAAACCGGTTTAGGCGATCGGCCATCGCTGCTCCGGCGAGAAGGAGCGGAAGGGGCAGCGGGACGGTGACGAACCGGACAGCGGCTGCAGCCCGGTAACGGTCAAGGAATTCTTTTTGAGTGATCACGACATGGTCGACCAGATTGTAGGCTTGTCCGACGGCTTTATCGGTGGATAGGGCAAGCAGAATTCCATCGACGGTGTTGTCCACATATGTCAAAGGGAGCGGTTTTCCCCCACCGCCCACGAGCAGAAAGAGCTTTTTCGTGGCGAAGTATCCCACATCGGGATGTACCACCCGCCCACCCGGGCCGTGGATGATTCCAGGTCGGATCACGACCACGGGCAATCCTTGCGACAGATACCGATATGCGTGTTTTTCCGCTTCAATCTTCGCATGGGCGTAAGGTCCCAGCCGCTCGGGATGGGGATCCAGGGGAGATGTTTCATCAAGGATGGCCCCTTTCTGAAGGCCCCCTCTCTGATAGACGTTGATGGAACTGATATGTACAAATCGCTTCACGCCCGCCTCGTGGGATAGTTTGAGCATCCACTCTGTTCCCTGGATAGTGGTTTCTGTGTACTCCCGCCAAGACCCTCTCATCGCAGCAGCAGCATGGCAGACCACATCGACGCCATCGATTGCCTTACGCAAACTGTCTTGATCCTTCATATCTCCCCGAATGATCTCGACATGATCCCTTTGCAGCCGGCTATCCATGCCGATCCGACGGGAAAGTGCTCGAACGAAGTCGCCTCGCGCAGCCAGTGCTGATACTAGGTAGCCTCCCAGAAAACCCGTTGCTCCGGTGACCAAAACTTTCATGGATTTTGCCTGTCCCCTAATCCTACGGCTGAGAATCGCCATGTTTTACGAAGGTGTTGACGTGCCGTTTCATAGCGGCGGCGTTCTTGGATGAGAATCCGCCCCCTGAATATGTCCAATGGTTGATTCAGAAATCTGTTATTTGAAAGCTTCCCGAAAACCGGAATGGCTTTTGGAAAGCAGGTCGCTGTAAAGATTGCAGAGTGGCAAAGTGATGCTGACGATAACATCATAAAGAAAAAGCAATAAGCCGTCTTCGCCAGACACCTGGATGATTTTTCGAGTTCTCACCGATAAGAATTTCCTTTGCGACGGCCGGAGTATAAGACAAGTGAAGCTTGTATGTCAAAGGAAGTTTGGCGGAACAATGGAGTGTATTTGAAGATGATTCGTCGCCAGCAAGACCTCCGGTTTCGGGTGCATGCAATAAGCTGACAAAATTCAGACGCCAGACTTCAAGCGGCGATGGCCTGACTTCAGGTGAATCCGGCGCACACTGTGGAGGGCGATGTTGAAAACCTATTCATCCTTACTCACGGTACTGTTTCGCCGTGAAGGGCTGGCAATAGACAAGGGATTGCTTTTTTCAATGCATAAATTAGGAGAAACAAAGCGGTGTGCCAATACAAAACCGCTCATCCTGTGGGCGTCACTCCCAGGGAAACGGCCTTCCCCGCTCAAAATCGGGTAAAAGATGGCGGTCATCGACCTCCTGGAGATAGAGGTTTTTAAAACCCAGCGTCAGGGAATGATCGACGACAGCTTGATATTCCTGGCGGGCGACACGCCGCCGGAGGAGCGGGTGACGCTTTATGGCCGGGATGGGTGTGTACTGGGACATGATGCTCAAGGCAACCTCCGGGGAAAGATGGGAACGGATCAGATCGAGGGCGGCAATGCTGTTTTCAACGAGGCCCGGCATTACCAGATGGCGGATCAGCAGGCCGCCTGTGGCGATGCCGTCGTTCAGGTAAAGGCCCTCCCCGACCTGCCGGGCCATCTCTTTCAGTGCGGAGACGGCAAAAGCTGCATAATCGCTTACTCCCGACAGCATACGAGCCGTTTCATCTGAACCGTACTTGAAATCGGGCAGATAAATGTCCACATCGCCGGCCAGGCGCCGGATGATCTGTGGATCCTCGTAGCCGCTGCAATTATAGACAAAAGGAATCTCAAGGCCCTGATTGCGGGCCAGACGCAGGCCTTCGATGATCAGGGGCATCTGGGGCGTCGGTGTCACCGCGTTGATGTTGTGGCAACTTTCGTCCTGCAGATCCAGCATCATGCGCGCGAGCCCGGCGGGGGTCATGGTCTTGCCCACTGCACTGTGGCTGATCTGATAGTTCTGGCAGAAGACACACCGCAGATTGCAGGATGAAAAAAAGATCGTTCCCGATCCATGGCGGCCCGACAGGGGCGGCTCTTCGCCGAGATGTGGGAGGGCGCAATCCACGACAAGATGGCCCGGAAGCCCGCAGAATCCAACTTCCCCGGCCGTTCGATCCGTCCCGCACCGCCTGGGACATAGGATGCAATGTTGCAGTAAGTCCAGCATCGGTTGGTAATTGACTGTTTTCAAGCGACATTCAAAAGACTTGCCGGAGGCATCGCTGACAATTGCCTGTTCATATCTTCATTCCAACGGCGAAGCCTTCCTCAATGGCTTCCTTGATCATGCGGGGCTCCACGCAGTCGCCGATAGAGAACACTTCGGGAGCCGCCGACCGGAATTTCCCCGGCAGCGCCGGGTCGGATTTGAGGCCGACGGCCAGGACAACGAAGTCTCCTTCGATGAAATCAGGGTCTCCCTTCCGGTTCACCTTCACGCCCTTTTCGGTGATTTCCTCGACGACGGTTTTCGTTTCCATGCGGATGCCCATCTGCTTCAACCGTGCCAGGAAGAAAGGCCGGTAGGTCATCGAGATGGTCGCCGCCATGCGATCCAGCATCTCGACCACCGTGACGGTGGCTACGGCTTTGCCTTTTTCTACGAGAAATTCAGCCGTTTCACAGCCAACCAGACCGCCGCCGATTACAACGACAGCCCCGCGTACCGTCTTTTTCCCTGTCAGCACATCCTCGGCCGCAACCACATGGGGCGCCTCGACACCCGGAATGGACGGGACAATCGGGGAAGCGCCCACGGCCAGGACAAGCACATCCGGCTTTCCGGCCGCAACGGTTTGCGGATCAGCTTCGCAATGGAGGCGGATCTCCGCTCCTGCCTTTTGCGCCCGGACGGCAAGACTTTTAGCCAGGGTACGGATTTCCTCCTTGTGGGGAGGCAGACAGCCCACGCGCAGCCAGCCGCCCGTCTCCGTCTCTTTCTCGAAGAGCGTGACCTTGTGCCCGCGTGCCGAGGCCACCCTTGCCGCCTCCAGACCGGCGGGGCCGCCGCCGACAATGAAGACCTTCTTCTGCGTCGCGGCGGGCTTGAGCCGACAGGCGCCTTCCTTGCCCGCCAGCGGGTTGACGGTGCAGAAGGCGCCGGCACATTCGCCCCAGGTCTTGTAGATGGACAGGATCTCGCCGAGGCACCGCGAACAGGCGATGCAGGGAACGATTTCATCGACCCTGCCCGTTTTCGCTTTTACGGGCAGCTCGGGATCGGCAAGCAGGGCCCGGCCCATGCCGACGAGGTCGGCCTGGCCTGCCGCCAGGATCTTCTCGGCGATGAACGGGTCGTTGATGCGGTTGGCCGCGATAACCGGGATGCCCACGGCGCTGCGAATCGCTGCGGCAAGGTGGGCGAACGCCCCTTTGGGCAGAGAGGGGGCGACCGTGGGAATGGGCGACTCGTGCCAGCCCGTGTAGCAGTTGATGAGCCGCACGCCGGCTTTTTCGAGGGCCTGGACCACGATTTTCGACTCTTCGACGGTGTGCCCGCCCGGCATCTGTTCCTCTACATTGAGGCGGACCCCGATGGGGAAGTCGTCGCCGACGGCCTTCTTCATGCTTGCGATGATTTCCAGCAGAATCCGCATCCTGTTTTCCAGGCTGCCGCCGTATTCATCGTCCCGAATATTGCCCGCGGGTGAGAGAAAACGGTTCAGCAGGTAGCCGCCGCCCACGAGGATCTCCACGGCGTCGAAGCCGCCCTCCCGCACGCGGCGGGCTGCTTTTCCGTATTCTGCGACGATGAACCGGATTTCATCGATTGTGATGGCCCGGGGCACGACGCGCAGAATCTGGTTCAAAATCGGAGAGGGCCCAACCACTTCGGTCAGGTTGTCCCGGAAAATGACGTGGTAGGAGGTGATGAACTGGCAGGCGGATTTTGCGCCGTGGGTGCGGATCGCCGCCGTCAGCCTCTTCACGCCCGGCAGAAAGCGGTCGTCGAACATGCCGGGCTCCACCGGCGCTCCGGCGGCGATGGGCGAAAAGGGGATGATGATCAGACCGGCGCCTCCTTTTGCGCGTTCGACGAAGAAATCGATGAAGCGGTCTCCCACGGTTTCGTCGGTTTCGCAATAGCCGGTGGTCATCGGAAGCATCACAATGCGGTTGGGAAGGTCCATGTTTCCGATTTTCAGCGGCGTGAACAGGTGCTTGAACATAAAATCTCCTCCCGATTGGAATCTATTTTTTCAACTTCGATCCAACGCTCCAGGCCCTGCCGATGTCATCGCCCACGCTCCAGTAATGATTGTCCGGCATCGTCAGGGTAAAGGGCCTGATCTTTTGGATGTCCGGCTTGCCGTCGGTCATGCAGGCCTCTTCGCAGTAGGCCTCCACGATCTCGCCGATAAACAGCGTGTTGGTCGGCAATTTTACGGTTTCACAGAGCCTGCATGCCATCGACAGGGGACACTCGCCGATCAGCGGGGCTTTGGTTAATGATCCGTAGAAAACATCGAACATCTGAGACTTATCAACTTTATTGCCGGAAAAAAGCCCGCAATAATCCGTTTTTTCCATCAGTGAAAGGTCGGGGATATTGATGCTGAATGCCTGATTTTCCAGAATGCCCTTATTGGTCAGGTGCGGCCCCAGAGAAATGCCGATCATCGGCGGCTGATAATTCATGCGGCTAACCCAGCCTACGGCCATAAAGTTCGGTTTTTCATTCACGATGCTGCCGGCCAGCACCATCGGCATGGGATACAAAAAAGCATTTTTGTCAATTTGTTTCTTCATAAAAACCTCCTTTCTCAAACCCGTCAGATCTCGCTGACGAAAACATGTTCCATGCGGTCGCCTTGCCGGATGACGTCCACGACATCCTTACCGGCCACAACCTTTCCAAAGACCGTGTGCTTGCCGTTGAGATGCGGCTGCGGCGAGTGGGTGATGAAAAACTGGCTTCCATTCGTGCCGGGCCCGGCATTGGCCATAGAAATCACTTTTGCTTCGTGGATCAATGGGTTCCCCTTCAGTTCGTCTTCAAACTGGTATCCGGGGCCGCCGCGGCCTGTGCCGGTCGGATCACCTCCCTGGATAACAAAATCGCTGATCACGCGGTGAAACGTCACACCGTCATAGAAACCCTCGCGCGCGAGAAAGACAAAGTTGTTGACGGTTTTTGGGGCATGCTGCGGATAGAACTCCAGTTCAATTATACCCCGGTTGGTTTCCATCGTGACGCGATAAAGCTTTTCTGGATCGATCTGCATTTCGGGCGGACAATCCCACTGCTTTGCTGCCATATTGATTCCTCCTGTGTTTGATGACGGTTGACGGCCTGTTACGGGGTCTGTTCAGAGCGACCCGTCAAGTCCATCCGCCAGTGGTTTTTTGCAGGATCTGCACTGCTGCGCGCCACGGAAAATCGCTTTTCCGCAGGATGGGCAGTGATAACGCTCACATTCCAACCGCGCCCATTCGACGCTGCCCTTCTCATCGCCGTGCTCGGCGACCTTGGCCCGCCAGACGGGAATCGCCCTTTTCATGACCTGAATACCCGTGGCAAAACCAAAATTATTGATGCGGTCACACGGCCATTCGCTGCACTGATGGCAGGAGTAGAATCCCTTGGAGATCACGCAGTCCCGAATATTGCATATCCTGCAATATCCGTACATCTTTTTCGGCGGATCGGTCTGCATGCATCCATAGCATTCCGTATCTTCCGGCTTTGTTCCGTAAAGTTTCCCCAGTATGGCCTTGAACTTGTCATTGCCGTCCCGCGTTGCGATATAAACGCCGCAGGCACCGCAGTACAGGCCGCAGGGGGCCATCAGATCCTTGTTGCTGATTTCCTGTTCACTCCATCCTTCCATGTCAATTCCTCCTGAACATTATTCAGAATCCTATTAAAACTCCGGAACCTTCGAAAATGACTACGTCAAATATTTCCGTCATGGGTGTCCCTTGATGCTAATGTCTGACATGAATCAATTTGTCCGTTTCGAACCCCAGGGCCTTTGCCTTGTTGATCAGCTCGGATTTTATGGATGCATCCATCCGGGGTTCTCTCGCCAGAATCCACAAATAGGATCTACTGGGGCCGCACACCAGGGCATAGGAATAATGCTGCTGATCCAGTGCGATGATATTGTAGCTACCATAAAACGGCCAAAAAAAAGATACCTGCAGCCTGCCCGTATCGGCGTCCGCGATGAAGGAGCCCTTCCCGACAGCCTCCTTCCACTGGCTCGATGTGGGATTGAACCCCCGGTTGATGACCCGGAGCGAACCGTCCGCGGCCAGGCTGTAATGCGCTGTGATCTTTTCAAGGCCCCTCTCAAAGGAATGATCGAGCCTGGCGATCTCATACCAGAGGCCCAGATAGCGCTGGACATCAAATCCTTTGACCGGTGTTACATGGTCCGGGATGCCGACACAGCCGGCAAGAAAGATGAAAAGAAACCATACAAGTTTTCGCATCATAGAATCGCCTCTATGGAAGGACCTGGCCCGGGCGAGCGCCTCCCGGGCAACGTATTTGACTTAAACCACCAGCATATAAAGCGTCACCGCCAGTTGAACGACGGATACAAGCAATATCGCTTTCAGGATGTATTTTGAAACAGGCTGATTAAATTCCACTCGTCCTTTTCTGAGAAAATACGTATGGATGGAAAAAGCAAACAGGCCGCCGAAACACAGAAGCAATGAAAAAACGAGGCCCGCCGGGGACCGGTTGGAAACGAGCGTCAATCCGTAAAGGATAAAAAACAGCAGCGGAAAGTGCAGCACCAAAAAGCCGGCAATGCCGCCCGGCAGCTTGAACAAGTCCCACTCCTTCCAGTACGCCGAGTCGATTTCATGGTTGATCAGCAAAACGGCATTGGCCAGATACAGCCAAAACAGCGAATCGGACATCAAGGACACCTCCTCTAATCCCTAACAGCGCTGCTGATTGAGTCAGCTTATAAATTTGATATTTATGACCTGCATGTGGCCTTTGTACCACATTTGAAGCCGGATTTCAGCCATCACTTTAAAAGGCGATATAAAAAGTTGATAAGAAAACAAAAGACGTTTAGAATGGCACATCTTGCAATCAGGCACATACAAGGAGGCGGCCATGTCGCATCAGGATCTGTACCGGGAATTGTCAAAAAAGGTTGGAACAGAACATTCACAAATTGTTCCGGAAATATGGAAAACGGTCTGCACGCCGGAAGAGGCAACGCTGATAAACGTTCTGCCGGCGACCATAGAGGAACTAGCCCATCGTTTTGGAAAATCCCAAGAAGCAATCACCGGCATGCTTCAGGTTTTATTTCACAAAGGGTTGGTCTTCAAAGCGACCCGGGAGGGGAAAACCGTCTATCGCATGCCGAGACATATCATCCAGTTCCATGACGCCTCCACCCTCTGGCCGGAGGCGCCGCCGGAGTTGATTGAGCTCTGGCGGCAATACACGGAAAAGGAGTACCCAGAGATTCCAGCTGCGATCACAGCCATGAAGGTTCCCCCTTTTTTCCGTGTTGTCCCCATCAACGAAAAAATCGAAGTAAAAAGCCAGGTGCTTGTTTATGAGGATGCTTCAGCCATTGTTGAAAAGGCATCCGTAATTGCTGTTACGAACTGCCCCTGTCGCATGATTATGCGCAAATGCGACAAGCCGATTGACGTCTGCCTCCAGCTTAACAGAGGCGCGGAATATGCCATCGAGCGCGGAACAGGCAGGAGAATCGACGTTGCAGAAGCAAAGTCCATCCTGCGCAGGGCAGAGGAGGCCGGACTGGTTCATCTCACCGAAAACAAGGCAGGCATCGGTACGGTTATCTGCAATTGCTGTAACTGTTGTTGCGTCGGCCTGCCTTATGCGAAAAATGCTGCAACCAGCGGCATGCTTGTTCCAAGCCGGTATCGGGCAGTCGTTGACGGCGATGCCTGCACGGGCTGTGGTCTATGTGTGGATGATTGTCCGATGGTCGCGATCAGCATCGACGAACAGAATATCGCCATGATAGACGCGGCGGCATGTATCGGCTGCGGCGTCTGTACACACGTTTGTCCCGCAGATGCGATCAGCCTCACGGCAGTCAGACAGGAAGATTTTATTCCTGCATAAAATATCACCGACCAAGGTAAGATTTCCAAAGATTATAACAATTTTGCCGATTCTCAAGCCGACAGGGTTTCCCTGATTATCCAGCCGACAACCACCTTCCCGTCTTCTATGGTTTCATCCCCCCGGTAAAGCAGATCAACTGCTGGGTGACCACATCGGACAGAAGCCGCAGGTCTGTCTCCTTTACGTCGCAAACGTGCACCATTTCAGCGAAGTGGCTGTCCCCTGCGGCCAGGTCGGCCAGCCGGTTGGACCGGGAGTCCATCCATGCCGCATTGAAGAAAACCCCCTCCCTGTCCGGATAGATCGCCATGTAGAAAATATCCATCTCCACCAAATCCTGGAAAAAGTGCATCCCGAAGGACAGGTCGGGGATCAGGCCGCCGTCCTTTAAAATGCGAAACTAGCCATCAAACCGCCCACGATAAATGAACCGTTCCGATCCGCCGGCGAAGCCACCCCTTTCAGGCCCTGGCCTTTCATTTCATTCTTTGCATCGTCGGAGAGAGGAAACACGTATGAAATCGTCGGCGTGATCGTGATGTATCCCGTTGCCTTGATGGGCAGGGAGACGGTCACACTTCCATCGTGGAAATTGCTGAACTTGTCATTCGTCGCCAGGCCGTTGCCGTCAAATTTGGGATAACCGCCGTAGCCCGCCCCGGCATTGAAAAGGGTAGCGTCCGCGTAGGTGCTCAGAAGATAGCTTGCCGAAGCCGCCAACTTCAGGGAAACCATCTTGTTGAACTCGAAGGCATGGGATACCCCGAAGAGGAAATACCAGTTGTGGTAGTGATCGATTTCCTTATATACGGTCAGAGTCGGCGACAGAATTGTGTTCAGGCTCACCGTCGCAAAGATCTCCTGGGCGTCGGCCCGGTCCGGGGCGTCTTTGTTGAGGGCGGCCAGGCCGTAGTAGATGTAGCCGGCCCCAATATTGAACAGCCCCAGGTTCTTCGTGTAAGACAAGGTTAAATCCGTTTCGTTCCAAGTGCTTGCATAACTTGTACTGCCTGTTCCAGAAAAATAGGGTCTCGTATCCAGATTGCCCCAGATGTTGGCCGAAAAACCTTTGTAGCCGATCGTCGCCGACGGCTGGACGACGATGCTGTTCCGGCTCAATTCATAACCCCTCCAGATATACTGGCTCAATACCGCCGCGGTGAAGTCGCCCGTTGGCTTCTCCTCTGCCGCTGTCACTGCCACTTTGGCGGTTTCGGAAGCGACCTTCGTTTCCGCCGCCGGTTTCTCTTCCGCAGCGGAAACAAAGGTAAAACTGAAAATTGTCAGCACCGACAACAGCACCGCCGTTACAATTTGTTTTTTGAAAACATAAGCGTGTCCTCATTCGGTAATGGTTATTATTCAGAATATCAACCTCTGAATGCGGAAGGGATGATCCCGGTGTAAAAGTTCATCCGATAGCGCTGCCGCCCCGCTCTCCCGTCCGTATCCTTATGACATCGTGCAGATCGAGAACGAAGATCTTGCCGTCGCCGATCTCGCCGGTGCGGGCGCCCTTGGTGACGGCTTCTATGGCCGGCTCCACAAATTCCTCATTGACGGCGATCTCAAGTTTCACTTTTTTCAGCAGGCTTCCCGCTTCCTTGGTTCCCCGGTACACTTCCGTGACGCCTTTCTGCCTGCCCCGGCCCAGGACATTCGACACCGTCACCAGCGGTATTTCCGCTTTTTCCAATGTCGACATGACCTCGTCGAGCTTATGGGGCTGAATAATGGCAATAATGTATTTCATGGCTTATCTCTCCTTTCCTATTCGATCACCGTGTAGGCGGCTTCACTCTGCTGCGTCAGATCGAGGCCGATGGTCTCGTCCTTTTCCTTGACCCGGGCGCACATGACGGCGTCCACAAGCTTGTAGATTATAAAGGTCATGACGCCGGCAAACAGAGGCGCAACGACGGCCATAATGATTTGCGGCCAGAGCTGGGCGCCGCCGAAAAACAGGCCGTTCGCCCCGGCGTCGTTGACCGCCTTTTCCGCGAAAAGACCTACGGCGATGGTTCCCCAGATTCCGCCGACACCATGCACCCCGAAGGCATCCAGGGCATCGTCGTAACCGAGCTTTGCCTTGATCAGGGCGATGGCGAGATAGCAGACGAAAGCGACGATTATGCCGATGAAGATGGCGTTCATGGGGTTCACGAAGCCGCAGGCCGGGGTAATGGCCACCAGTCCCGCTACGGCTCCCGTGACGGCACCTAGGACCGTGGGCTTGCCATGCTGCTGCCACTCGATGAGGGCCCAGGTCAGTCCCGCCGCCGCCGTGGCGATGTGCGTGGTGACAAAGGCGTTGGCCGCAAGGTCATTGGCTGCCAGGGCGGACCCGGCATTGAAACCGAACCATCCGAACCACAGCAGGGCGCCCCCCAGGACGGTAAAGGGCAGGTTATGGGGCCGGAAAGGGGTCTTCTGGTAACCTAACCGTTTGCCCAACAGCAGGCACAAGACCAGGGCCGATACCCCGGAGCTGGCATGGACGACAATGCCCCCGGCAAAATCCAGGCCGCCGAGATTCCTCATCCAGCCGCCCGTTCCCCAGACCCAGTGCGCCAGGGGATCATAGACGAAGGTCGCCCAGAGGATCGTAAAGACCAGAAAAGCGGAGAACTTCATCCGTTCCGCAATGGCGCCGATCATGAGGGCCGGGGTGATCACGGCGAACATGCACTGAAAGATCATGAAGACGGAGTGGGGAATCGTGGCGGCATAATCACCGTTGGGCTGCCCCCCACATGCCTGAGCCCGGCCCACTCCAGGCTGCCGATGATCCCCTGCCCCGTATCGGGACCGAAGGACAGGGAATAGCCGAAGAGAACCCACTGTAAAGAGATCACGCACATGATGATGAAGCATTGCATCAGGATCGAAAGGACGTTCTTCCGCCTGACAAGACCTCCGTAAAAGAAGGCCAGCCCCGGTATCGTCATGGCAAATACCAGGACCGTGGACATCAATACCCACGCGGTATCTCCTGTATTCATAATAAACCTCCTGACAAAAATATTTCCCGAACTGAAGGATAATCAGGGTAGATCAAAGACCGTGCCAAGGGGGCTTATATTCATCCATATAGCTGATTGTATTGTGCTAATTATTGTTTATCCTTATGCCGCCCAGAGCAGGGGTTGGAACAGTTTTGTTTGATCCGTGGGAGTATAGACAAAAATGTATAAATGGGATAATATACCACTGGATGGATGGATGGTTGCTCACAGCCGGATATAAAGCAGCTTTTTTATTTGCGGATGCAATTCAGTTCCACTTTGATCAGCCCGTTGCGTCACACCATTCAGATCAGGAAATCTCCGACCGGATAAAGCAGATCACCTGCTGCGTGACGACATCGGACAGGAGCCGCAGACCGGCCTCCTTTACATCGTAAACGCGCACCACCGAGGCGTTATGGCTGTCCCGTTCGGACAGATCGGCCAGCCGGTTGGGCCTGGCGTCCAGCCAGGCCGTATTGAAAAAAACCCCCTCCCTGTCCGGATAGATCGCCATGTAAAAAATATCCATCTCGACCAGATCCTGGAAAAAGTGCGTCCCGAAAGACAGATCGGGAATCAGACTGCCGTCCTTGTAGGCGATTTCCGCGATGGCGGCGATGTTGTTGATCTCGGAGAAGGTCACGGGCACCCCCATGGCCGGGGTCGTGGTGCCCCAGCGGCCCGGCCCCAGCAGCAGTGTCGGCGTCGCCCTGCGGTGTTCGATGAGCCGGTTCAGACGGCCCACGAGCCGCGCCACGTCAAATTTTTCGGATAGCGACAGTTTGGTATAACCTTGGGGATCGATGTAGATGATGCGCGAGATAGGCTGGGAAACGCTGCCGCCCATAAAATTGCCCTCCTGCCGCAGCAGGACGTGATCGTCCAGGATCTGGTCCGGAATGGCCACGCGGACATCCTGACCCTTCGTCTGGAAGGGGCGGCACTGCAGCAGGTTCACCTGCAGTTTCCCCTCAAGGTTGAAATTCCCCGTAAACTCGATATCCACAGGGTATTCGTAAACCGTCTCGAGTGTTTTGAGCATCCGGGACATGATGGCCGGAAATTCGGTTGCGGACAAGATCTCGTCAAACGTGAGAATCCAGTAATCCTGCGCCGGCCGGCCCATCGCTCGCATCTGGTCGGCCGCCTCCGTGTCGCGCACGCCCAGCAGTTCCATGTGCGCCTCGAGGCCTTTGTCCAAAACCTGCGACAGCGGCAGGGACTCAAAGCGGTTTTCCTGAAGATTCAGCATATCTACATCGTGCTGAGAGAAACGCCGGGTGTCGTTGAGACTGGAGTGGGCCTTGACGAGCGGGGCATCGAGGGCCACAATGCGCGGATAGTCGTTTTCCACGCGATTGACGGCCCGCGTCCCGAGGCCAAAAACCAGGCGCAGCATGCCCGCCCGCGGATCCATGCCCTGTTTCCAGACGAATGTGTTGTAGGAGAGCCCGACCCCGGCGATTTCCGGGAAGAAGTAGTGCTTCCGGTAGGCGCCCGAGACGCGTTGGACCAGCAGGGCCATCTGTTCATCCTGCCGGTCCAGGCCGCGCTGGAAGCGGTACGCCAGGGCGTCCTCGTTCATCGTGCTGGCAAAGATGCGCCGTACGGCCTCTTCAAAATTCTCATAGCGTTGCTCCGGCGTGCCTTGGTTGGCGCAGAAGTAACTCTCATATTTGCCGGCGAAGGCATTCCCGAAGGCGTCTTCCAGCAGGCTGCTCGAACGCACGATAATCGGAGACTGGCCGTAGTATTCCAGCATAAGATGAAACTGCTCTTTGACCTCGGCCGGAAAGACCCCTCGCAGCATCATGCTCTTGAGCTCCCGGGCCACCTCAAAATACCCCTCCCGGGTCTTGTGGGCCATCAGCAGCTTCCACCAGCCGTTCTGCACCATATAGGAGTAGAAGACGTCGGAGCCAATATAATAGGAGTCATGGATTTCCAGGTGCGCGGACCAGTCGAAGGAAGTATCCCGCCGCAGGATGTTGCGCGCCAAAAGCATGCCCAGCGATTTCCCGCCGATGAACCCCGTCCCGATGAGCCGGTCCTTGATCTCCAGAACGTCATTGAGGTCAAAATAATCCCGGACCAGTGACAGCATTCGCTTTTCCCGTCCGATTAGCACACGGGAAAGCTGCTCGACCATTTTCTGCTTCTCGATGGCCGCGTGCGGCGAATCATCTTCCAGCAGCTCCTTCGCCCGCAGAAAGATGCGGTCCCAGTAATCCAGCTGCCGCTCGGCGCTTACGGAGCTCTTGTCGGCCAGATAGGAAAAGAGGCTGGAGGCGTCGACGCTACTCATCAGCGGCATGAAGCGCTCGCCTTGCCGGATATGGGGCAAAAACATCGTGGGCGAGTAGCGGTTCCAGACCTTCAGCGGATGGATGCAGATCGTTCCCTGGTAGTTGTAGACGTCCAGCAGGACCTGGGTGGTCTCGCGGATCCGTGCCACGGTCTTGAAGGAATGGCGTCCCCGCAGAATGGCGAAGTAGGCGACCGTATTCAATTCGAACAGATAGGGGCACGTGATGACGAAGAAGTTCCCGATCATGAGGTCCGTCGCCCAAGCCATCAGCAGGTCGGACAGGCAGTCAAAAACATAAAAGACGTCCCGGCCTTCCTGTCGGATGATATTGTGGACCTGCGTGGAGAAGGACTCAAACCCTGCGTCGGCGTTGAGCTTGTAGATGGTGATTCTGCCTGTGGGCTCCAGCAGCGGCTCATGGCGGGCGAAGCGCATGTAAACGACGCGCTCGTTGTTTTCCAGGGCGGTGTTCACATAGGGGATGACGAAGGACCGGTAATCTTCGATGTCATCCACCTGCATGACCACATTGTCGCCGGTCTGCAGATAATTGAGGATCTCGTCGAGCCCGTCGATGCCGGTACTGACACGGGAAAAGGATACCATGATATGGAACCTCGCTTCTTCATTATTGTTTCAATTTTTATACTTACTGCACCTGGTAAGAGGAGAATTTTGGATCACCCCCACCCTAACCCTCCCCCATCAGGAAAGGGAGGGTATCAAGGGGAGGGGGGAGCAACTATGTAAATTTATCTTTTCAAGTTTCATACCAGAAAGGGACGGCTTCCGACAATGATCATTTTTAAACCAAATTGTACGCATGAATGAACGAATTCGTATTTTGTTCATTTTTGTTTAATATTGTTTGCGAAAAACAGTTTCATGGTATAAGATTTGCTCCAAATTGTACCAACGGAATTTACAATTTGATGAGTGGGCGTTGCCCCTCACCTTCTTCCCCTCCCCCACTGGGAGAGGAGAAGAAGTTTGATTTGACCAATTATTTTTGTCATTCCGTGCTTGACACGGAATCCAGTGTTTTTGAACGGAGAGCCATTTTGAGCACACATAACTACGAAGAACTGGCCGCCCTGCACGCCATTGCCAGGGCCCTGGCCCAGCCCTGGGACCTGCGGGATCAGCTCGAGCAGGTCTTAAGCGAGATGAACGTCCGCCTGGGGATGCAGCGCGGGATGATTTCCCTGCTGGACCGGGATTCCGGCGAATCCTGGCTGGAAGTGGCCCACGGCGTCAATCTGACGGGCATGGAAATTTCCTACCGCATGGGGGAGGGCATCACGGGCAAGGTTGCCGAGACGGGCCGTCCGATGGCCATGCCCAATCTCGGCAAGGAGGCGCTTTTCCTCGATCGCACAGGGGCGCGGCGGTTGTTGAACCGGGAGGAATTGTCCTTTCTCTGCGTGCCCATCATGTACGATTCCCGGGTGGTCGGCATCCTGTCGGCGGATAAAGGGGCCAAAAATGTTACAAATCTGGACGAGGAACTCACCATTTTATCTTCCGTGGCGGAACTCATCGCCAAGGCCGTCCATATTCTCGCCCTCGAGGAGGAGAACCGGCGCCTGCGGCGGATCGTCAACCAGGGTAAGACACCCTCTGTCGATATCGTCGGTCATTCCAAGGGGATGCAGGAGGTCTTCGGCCTGATCAGCCATGTGGCCGACTCCTCCACAACGGTCCTGATCCACGGGGAAACGGGTACGGGCAAGGAACTCGTGGCCCGGGCGATCCATTGAACAGCCCCCGCGCCAGAGGGCCCCTGATCCAGGTCAACTGCGCGGCCATTCCCGACACGCTCATTGAAAGCGAACTCTTCGGCCATGAAAAAGGGGCCTTTACAGGGGCCCTGCGGCAGCGGCGGGGGCGCTTCGAAGAGGCCCACGGGGGAACCATCTTCCTTGACGAGGTGTCGGAACTGTCCGCCGCGGCCCAGGCGAAGCTCCTGCGCGTCCTGCAGGAAAAACAATTCCAGCCACTGGGGTCTTCGCGGCTGATCACCACTAACGCTCGTGTGATTGCCGCGACCAACCGCCGCCTCGAGGACTGCATCGCCGACGGCCGTTTCCGCACGGACCTCTTTTACCGCCTGAGCGTCTTTCCCGTTCATCTGCCGCCGCTTCGGGACCGGGGCAGTGACATCATCCTGCTGGCCGACCACTTTGTCCTCAAGTACGTGAAAGAACTTGGGAAACCGGTAAAGCGGATATCCGCCGCCGTCATCGAGGCGTTTTTGTCGCACCCGTGGCCGGGCAATGTGCGGGAGCTCGAAAACTGCATCGAGCGGGCCGTCCTGCTGGCAGAAGGCGAATCCATTGAAATGATTCATCTTCCGCCATCTCTGCAGACAAAAGGCCGGGCCGGCGACAAAAAGGAGTCGGGTCGCTTGAGTACGGTGATCGAGTCCCAAGAACGTGCGCTGATCCTCGATGCGCTCAAGGAAACCCGCGGCAACCAGAGCCAATCGGCGAAGCTCCTAGGGACGACGAAGCGGATCCTTCAGTACAAAGTTAAGAAGCTCGGGATCGATCCCATGAAGTTCCGTCAGCGCAAACGCGAGCTTAAGGAAGCACTCAAGCCGTGAGCGAATGGAACATTTTTGTTCTTTCATGAAACGCAAAGAATGCGATTTTGTTCTTTTTAACAGGCCGGGAACAAGAAGTGGTTGTCAGTGGGGAAAGAATTTGATTCCGCTGCTTGCGAGCCATTTTTCAACGGTTATGCAAATTCTGCAGAACAGAGGCTCAAAACAACCCAGTGGCATGCTTTTCGCTGATAAGGGCTGATTCGTAGCCGTTATTTTAAAGTCTCGATATATTTTTTGGAAAGGATTAGATATGTGCCGCTTATTCGCCATCACGAGCCGGGAACCTTTGTCCCCGATGGCGGCCATTCACGCACTTAACGTCATGAAAGAGGGCCACGACGGCTCCGGCGTGGGGTTGTTCCTCACGGACCTCGGGGGAGCTTCGAGCGCTTCAAGGGTGCACCGATCCTGTCCGGAATCTTCTCCAACGAGGGCATCCGGACCCTTGACCGCTACATGATGGATCTGGATTTCATGGTCAAATACAAACTGTCCATCCGGCCCGCCGCGACGCCGCCACCCGGAACGCCGAAACGCGACAACTACCTGATCCGCGTCTATGATTATCCCCCGGACTGGCTGTCCCTGGGCCGGCAGGAGATCGAATACCGCCTGCTGCTGACGCGTCTGAAACTGCGGCAGATGGGCGAAGAGGACGGGTCCATGATGGTCTTTAGCTTCTGGCCCGATGTGATCATGATCAAGGAAGTGGGAGATCCCCTCGAACTGGCCGAATACCTCGGACTGGACCACGAGGAGCTGCAGGCCCGGATCATCCTCGCCCAAGGGCGGCAGAACACCAATTATGCCATCAACATCTATGCCTGCCATCCTTTTTTCATCCAGGGGGTGGCCACCATGACCAACGGTGAGAACACGGCCTTTGTCCCGATCCGCGAATTCCTCGCTTCCCGGGGATTATCCCGGCTACATCGGGCTACCAGTCGGACTCGGAGGTCTTTACCCACATCCTGCACTTACAGCCAGAAAGCGCTGGGCCTTGGCCTGGAATGTACAAACACATCATCACGCCGCTGAAGGACGAGGAACTGGACCGGCACCCCGACGGCCGGTAGCTGCGGCAGCTCGAAGCATGGCTGCCGGCCCCTGATCATCGACGGGCCCAACTGTGTCATCGGCTGCCTGCCGGACAAGACGCTCTGTTCATGGTCCAGGACAGCAAGAAACTGCGCCCCGGCGTGGTGGGCGGCGACCCGGGCATGTTCGCCTTTTCCTCGGAGATGTGCGGCCTCGATGCGGCCATCCCGGCCCGGGACAAGAGCAGGGATTTTCAGCCCATGAAATACGACACGGTCATGATTCCGCCGACCGTCAGGAGGTAGTAAGATGGAACCAGAGGGAACAATTACCCCCTCGACATTAAGCACGAAGGACCTGCCCTGGCAGATCCCCTGGAGCAAGGAAAAGTGCACGCTGTGCGGCCGCTGCACGGCCGTTTGCCCGGTGCGGGCCATCGAGCTGGGCGTCCACCGCAAACGGACCCTCCAGATGCCTCTGGGACTCCGGAGAAACCGGGTAACGTCTTTTCAGCGTCTACCACGGCATCCGGCAGCGGACCGAGCCGGCCTACGCCTGCGTGGGCTGCGGCATGTGCGACCTGGTCTGCCCCAACGGCGCCATCGCCCCTATCGCAGCGACTGAGACGGACAAGCTGCGCTTCCACATCAACGCCGGCGGCCAGCCCCGGCGCCGGGGCGGCCGCCGCAATGACCCCGGCAGGGTGCTGGATCGAGATCAAGTTCATCCGCATCTCCATGCTGACGGACCCGGCCCTCGACGCCGGGCGCCATGAATTCGAACTGCGGACGCTGCTGGGCCGGATCCTGCCGCCCGAGGAAGCTCGCAAGGCGTGCGGCGAAGAACGGGCTGGATTCCCCCGGTTCGCGAGATTTACCCGCTCATCATCGGCAGCATGTCCTTCGGCGCCCTGTCGCCCAACATGTGGGAAGGCCTGCAGATGGGGGTTGCCTACCTCAACGAGGAACTGGGCATGCCGGTGCGCATGTGCACGGGGGAGGGGGGCTGTCCGCCGCGACTGCTGCGGTCCCGCTTCCTGAAATATGTGATCCTGCAGATTGCCAGCGGCTATTTCGGCTGGGATGAAATCATCCACGCCCTGCCGGAAATGAAGGAAGACCCCTGCGCCATCGAGATCAAGTACGGCCAGGGGGCCAAGCCGGGTGACGGCGGTCTGCTCATGTGGTACAAGGTCAACAAGCTCATCGCCGCCATCCGCGGCGTGCCCGTCCGGGGTCAACCTGCCCAGTCCGCCGACCCACCAGACAAAGTATTCCATCGAGGAATCGGTGGCCAAGATGATCCAGTCCATGTCCATGGCCTGGGGTTTCCGGGTCCCCGTCTATCCGAAGATTTCCGGGACCTCGACGGCGCTTGCCGTCCTGAACAACCTGACGCGCAATCCCTACGCCGCAGGCGCTGGCCATCGACGGGGAAGACGGCGGCACCGGGCGCCGCCTATAACGTCTCCATGAACCACATGGGGCATCCCATCGCGAGCAACATCCGTGACGCCTACCTGAATCTGGTCAAGATGGGCAAACAGAATGAGATGCCGCTGTTCGCCGGCGGCGGCGTCGGCAAGAACGGCAATCTGGCGGCCAATGCGGCGGCCCTGATCATGCTGGGGGCGAGCGGCGTCCAGATCGGGAAATATATCATGCAGGCCGCAGCCGGCTGTCTCGGCTCGGAAATCGACCGCTGCAACATCTGCAACATCGGCCTGTGCCCCAAAGGGATCACCTCCCAGGATTCGCGTCTCTACCGGCGGCTGGATCCCGGAGAAAGTGGCCGAACGCGTGGTCGATGTTTTTCTCAGCTTCGACACGGAACTGAAGAAGATCGTCGCGCCCCTGGGCCGTTCCACGTCGCTTCCCATCGGCATGTCCGACGCGCTGGGCATCAACGATCACCATGCCGCCGAGCGTCTGAGCATCAAATATGTCGTTTAGCGAGAGGGACGTCTGTCATGAAATGGATACAAACCGACAACGATTATTATCGGATTTCCGGAATGGAAAATGGGTTGCGCCTCGATTCCCGGGTTCTGGAAGAGCGCATCCAGAAGGCCGTGGAGAGCGGCAATCGCTGCATCGAAGTTGAAGCCTACGGTCAGCACGGCATCGGGGGACGGCTCTGGAAGGCCGGAGACGAACCGGTCTTGTCCGAGTCTGGGCTCTTCCGGCCAGCGGGTGGGGTCCATGGGCTTTCCCAATACCCGATCGAGGTGCATGGGCCCGCCTCCGACGATGTCGGGCTGGCTGAACGCCGGCGCCGGAAATCATCGTCCATGGCAATGCCAGCCAACGGCGCGGCAATGCCATGGCCCAGGGCAAGATCTACATCGCCGGCAACATCGGTGCGCGCGGCATGACCATGACCAAGCGCAACCCCCGTTTTGACCCGCCGGAACTCTGGGTGCTGGGATCGGCGGGCGATTATTTCGCCGAATTCATGGCCGGAGGCATCGCCGTGGTCTGCGGCCACGACACCCAGGATCCCGAAAATGTGCTGGGTTACCGGCCCTGCGTCGGCATGGTGGGCGGCAGGATTTTCTTCCGTGGTCCGCATCAGGGCTTCAGCGAAGATGACGCGAGGCTGACCGTCTCCGACGAAGATGGGAATGGCGTGGCTGCAGTCCAATCTCACAGACTATCTCGAGACGATCGAACGGACGCAACTCTTCGCCGAGCTGAAGCCGACCGAGCCAGTGGCAGATCCTGGACGGCCCGCGAACCCCATGAAAAAGCCGCCACGCCCGTTCGACCATGCATCAGTTTCATCATGATGTCTGGGACCGGGAACTGGGCCGGGCGGACTGATCGGAGATCTGGTCGGAAGTTCCGATCGCAGCCCCATTGGCGTGATCGCCACCGGCGATCTGCGCCGTTACGTGCCGTTCTGGGAAAACCGGAAGTATGTGCCGCCCTGTGAGGCCAGCTGCCCGACGGGGATTCCCGTCCATGAGCGCTGGCGCCTGATTCGCGAGGGCCGCATGGATGAAGCCGGTGGACCTGGCCCTGACCTACACCCCCTTTCCGGCGACCGTCTGCGGCTATCTGTGCCCCAATCTCTGCATGCATGGCTGCACGCGCGGCATTCGCGCTATGCCGGCCCTCGATGTGGCGCTTTGGGCCGGGCATCGCTGGGGCCAAACCGCCGGAGCCCGCCCCGGCCACGGAAAGACTATTGCTGTTGTCGGCGGCGGCCCCGCGGGCATGTCCGTGGCCTGGCAGCTGTGCCAGATGGGCCATCAAGCGTCATCTACGACATCCGCGAAGCAACTGGGCGGAAAGATCACGGCGCCCATCCCGAAAGCGCGTATCCCCGACGAGGTGGTCGGCACGAACTCAGCCGCGTCGCAAAAGGCATCGCCCACGTCTATCTCAAGAAGCTATGACGAAAAAGGATTTTCAGAGACTCCTCGAGCGGACACGACTTTGTCGTCATTGCCGCGGGGGCGCAAAAACCCCGGATGATCCCCGTCCCCGGCAAGGAGCGGACGATCTCGGCCCTGGATTTCCTGCATCTGAGCCAGGCAAGACCGCGTTCAGGTTGGTAAGAGGGTCGTGATCATCGGCGCCGGCAACGTGGGCTGCGACGCGGCATACCGAGGCGGCGCGCCTGGGGGCGAAAGAGATCACCCTGGTCGATATCCAGGAGCCGGCCTCTTTTGGCAAGGAGCGCAAACCGCCGAGGCCACCGGCGCCCGATTCCTGTGGCCGCGACTTCAGAAGGCGGTCACGAAGAAAGGGGTGGAACTGGCGGCCGGCGAAGTCATCCCCGCCGATACGGTCATCATGGCCGTCGGCGATCAGCCGGACCTGGGTTTCCTTCCCGCGAGATTGCCCTGACAAAGGGGTTTATCAGCCGTCAATGAACACTTCCAGAGCAGCGATCTCCGGTTTTTGCCATCGGCGATGCGGTCCGGCCGGGCCTTTTGACCGATGCCATCGGCGCCGGACGCATGGCGGCCAGGGCCATCGACGATATCCTCAAGGGCCGGCAGGAATTGTACGATCAGTTGCCGACCGTCGAGGCGGCGCGCATTCACCTGGAATATTTTGATCCCCGGCTTGCCCCACCGGGGATTTGGAAGCCTGCTCCACGCAGTGTGCCTCGTGCGGCGCCTGCCGGGACTGCGGCCTGTGTGAAACGCTCTGTCCCCAAAACGCCATTTCACGGCAGACGCTCGAAGGTGCGGCTTATGAATACGTCGTGGACGCCGGGCGGTGCATCGGCTGCGGCTTCTGCGCCGACGCCTGCCCTTGCGGAATCTGGGAACTCGTCGAAAGCGAGCCCCTTGAATAGCGTGATTGATGAAGTATAAACGCATATTTTACTGAAGAAATGGAGGTTTTACCATGTTTGAATGCAAGACAAGGAAAGATGTTCTCAAGGCGGTAAAGGATCATAATGTAAGTTTCATCCAATTCTGGTTCACAGACGTCCTGGGGATGCAGAAGGTTTTCAGCATCACGCCTTCGGAACTGGAGGAGGGGATTGAAGAAGGCATGGGTTTTGACGGATCCTCCATCCAGGGATTCTGCCGGATCGAGGAGAGCGACATGATCGCCATGCCCGATCCGACGACCTTTCAGATGATTCCCTGGCGCCCCTCGGACCGTCCCGTGGCCCGTATGATCTGCGACATTCAGAATCCTGATGGCACTCCCTACGAGGGAGATCCGCGCTACGTCCTCAAAAAGGCCATCAAGAAAATCGCCGATCAGGGATACATCTATTACACAGGCCCGGAACTGGAATTTTTCTATTTTGCCAATGACAAGGCCACGGAAATTCTCGATCAGGGGGGCTATTTTGACGGCGTTCCCATCGACCGGGCAACGGACCTGCGCCGCCAGACCATCTTCGCGCTGCAGGACCTTGGCATCCGCGTGGAGTACTCGCACCATGAAGTGGCGCCGAGCCAGCATGAAATCGACCTGCGCTTCGACGATGGCCTCAGAATGGCCGACAAGGTCATGACCTACCGCACGACGGTCAAGGAGATCGCCCGACTGAACGGCTCTTACGCGACGTTCATGCCGAAACCCATCTTTGGGCAGAACGGCAGCGGCATGCACACCCACCAGTCCCTGTTCAAGGGCGGCAGGAACGCCTTTTTCGATCCGAAGGACAAGTACAACCTGTCCAAAATGGCGAAAAGCTATATCGCCGGGCTCATGGTCCATGCCCCCGAAATCACGGCGATTTGCAACCAGTGGGTAAACTCCTACAAGCGGCTGGTCCCGGGATACGAGGCGCCTGTATACGTCTCGTGGGCGCGGCGCAACCGGTCCGCCATGATCCGCGTCCCCATGTACAAACCCGGGAAGGAAAAGGCCACGCGCATCGAATACCGCTCGCCGGATCCGGCCTGCAACCCATACCTGGCTTTTGCGGTCATGCTGGCTGCGGGCATGAAAGGCGTGGAAAAGAACTATGTCCTGCCGGAGCCCGTGGAAGAGGACATCTACGAGATGGATGAGAAGGCCCGTGAGAAGGCCGGGATCATTTCACTGCCGGGCAGCCTCAACCAGGCGCTGAACCTCGTCGAGAAAAGCAAGCTCGTACGCGAGACGCTGGGCGATCATATTTTTGATAAGTTCCTGGAAAACAAAAAACTCGAATGGGATCGCTTCCGGACGCATGTGAGCCAGTACGAAATCGACCGTTACCTGCCGATGCTGTAACGGCTGATCAGGAGAGTGTGAATGTCCCTGCTCAGACAGCAACCGCCCGCCCTGCTTGTCCTCGAAGACGGGAGCGTCTATCCCTGCTTCGCCTTTTCAGGGGCGGGCGAGGCGCTGGGCGAGGTGGTTTTCAACACCGGCATGACCGGCTACCAGGAGATCCTCACCGATCCGTCCTACAAGAGTCAGATCGTGACGATGACCTATCCCCTGATCGGAAACACCGGCGTCAATGACGAGGATATGGAGTCCGCCGGGATTTATCTGGAAGGCTTCATCGTCAGGGAATATCAGGACACACCGAGTAATTGGCGCAGCCGTCAGACGCTCAAGGCCTTTCTGGAATCCCGCGGCACGCTCGGCGTTGAAGGTCTGGATACACGGGCGCTTACGCGGCGCCTGCGCCTGCAGGGTGCCATGCGCGGCATTCTGACCACGGAAACGCGGGACGTCTCTGGGCTTCTCGAGCGGGTCCGCGCCTGGCCCGGCCTCGTGGGTCGGGACCTGGTCCGGGAGGTGACCTGCCGGGAGCCTTACCGGTGGGTTGACGGAAAATCGTTACCTCTCCCCGATCTTCTTCGGCCCTTTCCTCCCCCGGCGCGAGGGACTCAGGGAGGGGGGAAACATCTCCGGGTCGTCGTCGTCGACTGCGGCGTGAAATACAACATCCTGCGCCATCTGGAACAGCGTGGCTGTGAGGTTTGGGTCCTGCCCGCAACGGCAACGGGCGAAGCCATTCTGGCCTGCCGTCCTGACGGCGTCCTTTTTTCCAATGGCCCCGGAGACCCGGCGGCCCTGCCCTACATCGTGGAGGCGGCCAGCCGGGTGCTCGGGAAGGCGCCCCTGTTCGGCATCTGCTTGGGCCATCAGATCCTGGGCCAGGCTTTGGGCGGCACAACCGCCAAGCTGAAATTCGGTCATCACGGCATCAATCAGCCCGTGAAAAACATACAGACCGGACGGATCGAAATCACGTCGCAGAACCACGGATTCCACGTCCTGGCCGAAACGCTGCCGGCCAGTGCGGAAAAATCTCACACAAACCTCAACGACCATACCTCCGAGGGCCTGGACTGCCCGGATTCCAATGCTTTCAGCGTGCAGTACCATCCCGAGGCGGCGCCCGGCCCCCATGACGCGGCGTACCTGTTTGACCGGTTTGTGGACCTCATGACGCACACAAATGCCGTCGCGGGCTTGAGCCTGCGCAACCCCTCGCCGTTTCCGGCAAAGGAGAAAAAAACGTGATCCTGATCATCGATTTTGGCTCGCAGTACAATCAACTGATCGCCCGGCGGGTGCGCGAGCACCATGTGTACTGCCAGATCGAACCCCCGGATATCGACCTTGCCGTGATCAGGGCCCTGAAACCGGAAGGCATCATCCTTTCGGGCGGACCGGCCAGCATCTACGAAAAGGGCAGCCCGCGCGCCGACAGGGGGATTTTCGATCTGAACATTCCCGTTCTGGGCATCTGCTACGGCCTGCAGTTCATGATCGACGCGCTGGGCGGCGAGGTGGTCCGGTCCGAAAAACGTGAATACGGTCTTGCCGGACTGCGGATCCGGCGCGCTGACGGGATTTTCGCCGGAATCGAAAAAGAAACCCGCTGCTGGATGAGCCACGGAGACACCATCGGCAGGCTGCCCGCGGGGTTCCGGATCACGGCTTCCACGGAGAGCACGCGGGTCGCGGCCGCTCAAAACCGGGCGAAGCACTTCTACGGCCTGCAGTTCCATCCCGAGGTCGCGCACACGCCCGAGGGGAAAAAGATGCTCGGAAACTTCCTCTTTCAAATCTGCGGCTGCAAAAAATCCTGGACGATGAAATCCTTCGCTCGCGACGCCGTCGAGGAGATCCGCGCTCGGGTCGGCGACGGCAAGGTCATCCTGGGCCTGAGCGGCGGCGTGGATTCCTCCGTGGCGGCCGTGCTGCTCCAGAAGGCCATCGGCCGGCAGCTGACCTGCGTCTTTGTGGACAACGGCGTCCTGAGGGAAGGCGAGGCCGAAAAAGTGCGGGCGCTCTTCAGCCGGCATCTCAAGATCAATCTGCGCTTCGTCCGGGCGAGAAAACGCTTTCTGGACAAGCTCAAAGGCGTCGAAGATCCCGAAAAGAAACGCAAAATCATCGGGCGGACCTTCATCGAGGTCTTCGACCAGGAGGCCCGCCGGATCAGGGACGTGGGCTTTCTCGCGCAGGGGACCCTCTATCCCGATCTCATCGAGTCCCGGTCAACCTTCGGCGGCCCCAGCGCCGTGATCAAGTCCCACCATAACGTGGGCGGCCTGCCGAAGAAGATGAAACTGAAGCTCGTGGAACCCCTGCGGCACCTATTCAAGGACGAGGTCCGCCTGCTCGGCCGGGAACTGGGGCTGCCCGACGAACTGGTCTGGCGCCAGCCCTTCCCGGGACCGGGCCTGGCCGTCCGCATCATCGGCGCGGTCACGAAAAAACGCCTGTCCATCCTGCGCAAGGCCGACGTCATCCTGATGGAGGAAATCCGGGCGGCGAACCTGTATCGCAAAGTCTGGCAGTCCTTTGCCGTCCTGCTGCCGGTCAAAAGCGTGGGCATCATGGGCGATCAGCGGACTTATGAAAACATCCTGGCCATCCGGGCCGTGACGAGCGACGACGCCATGACGGCGGACTGGGCGAAAATCCCCCATGACCTGCTGGGCCGCATCGCCAACCGCATCATCAACGAAGTGAGGGGCGTCAACCGCGTGGTCTATGACATCAGCTCCAAGCCGCCCAGCACGATTGAGTGGGAGTGAGAGAACGACGGGGAGGCATGCGGGCCGAACCCGGAGCCGCGAATCGAAGATTTTTCCGGGCACCCTGCCACCGCAACGCAGCGCCCGCCGGAAAAACTGTCTGAGCGCCTTGCGCGAGTTTTTTTCCGGCAGCGAAGCGAGGATGTGCAGGGTCGGAAAAAGATTCTGAACGGCAACGGGTCCGACCCGCATGCGACAGGTTGAATAAGGGAAAAGCATGCCGAAACGGACGGACATCAAGAAAATCCTGATCATCGGCTCCGGCCCCATCATCATCAGCCAGGCCTGCGAGTTCGACTATTCCGGCACCCAGGCCTGCCGGGCGCTCAAGGAAGAGGGCTATGAGGTCGTCCTGATCAACAGCAACCCGGCCACGATCATGACGGACCCGGAAACGGCCGACCGGACTTACGTGGAGCCCATCACGCCGGAGGCCGTCGAGAAGGTCATCGCCCGGGAACGGCCCGACGCCCTGCTGCCGACGCTCGGCGGCCAGACGGGCCTCAACACGGCGGTGGCCGTGGCCGAAAGCGGCGTCCTGGCAAAATACGGCGTGGAAATGATCGGCGCCTCCCTCGAGGTCATCCACAAGGCCGAAGACCGCGAGAAATTCCGGGACGCCATGAAGCGGATCGGCCTGCGCGTTCCCAATAGCGGCTTTGCCCGAACCCCGGACGAGGTCTTTGCCGTCGCCGCCGAAATCGGCTTTCCCGTCATCGTCCGGCCCTCCTTCACGCTGGGCGGGACGGGCAGCGGTGTCGCCTACAACCGGGAGGAGCTGGCCGTCATCGCCAAAGGCGGCCTGGAGGCCAGCATGATCCATGAAATCATGATCGAGGAATCGGCGCTGGGCTGGAAGGAATACGAACTGGAGGTCATGCGCGACCGGGCCGACAACTGCGTTATCGTCTGCTCCATCGAAAACCTGGACCCCATGGGCGTCCACACGGGCGAGTCCATTACCGTCGCTCCGGCCCAGACGCTGACGGACCGCGAATACCAGCACATGCGGGATGCGGCCATCGCCATCATGCGCGAGATCGGCGTGGAAACGGGCGGATCGAACGTCCAGTTCGCCGTCCATCCGGATACAGGCGAGCAGATCGTCATCGAGATGAACCCGCGCGTGTCCCGGTCATCGGCCCTGGCCTCCAAGGCGACCGGTTTTCCAATCGCCAGCATCGCCGCGAAACTCGCCGTCGGCTACACGCTTGACGAAATCCCGAATGATATCACCCGGGAAACCATGGCATCGTTCGAGCCGGCCATCGATTATGTCGTCACGAAAATCCCGCGGTGGACCTTTGAAAAATTCCCCGAGACGCAGGACATCCTGACCACCTCCATGAAGTCCGTGGGCGAAACCATGGCCATCGGCCGCACATTCAAGGAATCTCTGCAGAAAGCCGTGCGGTCGCTGGAAATCGGCCGCTTCGGCCTCATCGAGGCGGTGCCGGCCGATATCCGCAACATGCCGGAACTGCTTACCGACCGCCTGAAGACCCCCAATTCCCTGCGCCTGTTCTACATTGCCGCCGCCCTGCGGCAGGGCATGACCCGGGACGAAATCCAGGCAATCACGCAGATCGACCCCTGGTTTCTGGACCAGATCGGGCAGATTGTCGAGGCGGAGCTGCTGCTGGAGCAAACCGTCCCCTCGGACGATCTGCTGCGCGAGGCGAAACGCTGGGGCTTCTCCGACCGCCGCCTGGCCCAGCTCTGGAAAACCACGGAGGACGCAATCCGCAAACGGCGTTTTGACGGGCGCATCCTGCCGGTGTACAAGCTCGTGGACACCTGCGCCGCCGAATTCGAGGCCTTCACGCCCTATTACTATTCCACCTACGAGACCGAGAACGAGGCCAGACCCTCGACAAAACCCAAAGTCGTGATTCTGGGCGGCGGGCCGAACCGGATCGGCCAGGGCATCGAATTCGACTACTGCTGCGTGCACGCCTCCTTCGCGCTGCGCGAAGAGGGTTATGAGAGCATCATGGTCAATTCCAACCCGGAAACGGTGAGCACCGACTATGACATCTCGGACAAGCTGTTTTTCGAGCCCGTGACGCTCGAGGACGTCCTGCACATCCTGGAGACGGAAAAGCCCCTGGGCGTGATCGTGCAGTTCGGCGGGCAGACCCCGCTGAACCTCGCCCGGGGCCTGGAGGCCGCCGGGGCGCCCATCCTGGGGACCTCCCCCGATGCCATCGACCGGGCGGAAGACCGCAAGCGCTTTCAGGAGATTGTCGATCTCTTGCAGCTCCGGCAGCCCGAAAACGCAACGGCCATGGATGCGGCCGAAGCGGTGCAGGCCGCGGAGCGGATCGGTTATCCCGTCGTCGTCCGGCCGTCGTATGTCCTGGGCGGACGGGCCATGGAGATCGTTTACGACACCGAAGCCCTGCGGCGGTTCATGGAAAAGGCGATCCACGTCTCGCCCGGTCATCCGATTCTCATTGACCAGTTTCTCCAGGACGCCATCGAGGTGGATGTGGACGCCATCAGCGACGGCGTGGACACGGTCGTCGGCGGCATCATGGAGCATATCGAGGAGGCAGGCATCCATTCCGGGGACAGCGCCTGCGTGCTGCCGCCGATCACCTTTCCCGGGGAGCTGCTCGACGCCATCGAGCGGCAGACGAAGATGATCGCCCGGGAACTCGGCGTGGTGGGGCTCATGAACATCCAGTTTGCCGTCAAGGACGGCATTCTTTACGTACTCGAGGTCAACCCCCGGGCCTCGCGGACCGTGCCTTTTGTGAGCAAGGCCATCGGCGTTCCGCTGGCGAAGCTGGCCACGCGCGTCATGCTGGGAAAATCTTTGAAAGAACTCGGGTTTACCGAAACCATCCGGCCGAAGCATATCGCCGTCAAGGAGGCCGTTTTCCCGTTCAGCCGCTTTCCCGATGTGGATATCCTGCTGGGGCCGGAGATGAAATCCACCGGGGAAGTCATGGGCATCGACCACTCCTTCGGCATGGCCTTCGCCAAGGCCCAGATGGCCGCCGGTTTCCGCCTGCCGACGGAGGGCCGCGTCTTCATCAGCGTGCATGACACGCACAAGGACCGGATCGTGCCGGTCGCCGAAGCGTTCCGGCGCATGGGATTTGAAATCTGGGCCACGCGCGGAACGGCCGCCCGGCTTGAGAAGTCCGGAATCAAGGTCAGGACCGTGCTCAAGGTCAGCGAGGGCCGGCCGCATGTGCTCGATCATATCAAAAACGGTGACATCCAGGTGGCCATCAACACGACCGTGGGCCGCCAGTCCTCGCGCGACGCCTATCACATCCGCCGAGGAACGCTGCAGTACAACGTGCTTTACACGACCACGATCGCGG
The DNA here is from genome assembly GCA_963708515.1 of uncultured delta proteobacterium. Lineage (GTDB taxonomy): Bacteria > Desulfobacterota > Syntrophia > Syntrophales > Fen-1087 > JAPLJM01. Next base: position 256,071 of record CAVPSX010000018.1, read on the forward strand.
GCGCCCGGGCGCTTTCCGAGGCCGTCGCGGCCCTGCGCAGAGAGGAATGGACGGTGACGCCGCTACAGGAATATCACCGGAAGAGAGGCATATTGGAGAAATGATGACTGAAAAGAATTTCCAAAGAAATTACGACAAGCCCCGGGAGGAGTGCGGCGTCTTTGCCGTTTACGGGCATGAGGAAGCGGCGCGCGCGGCCTTTTTCGGTCTGTTCGCGCTCCAGCACCGCGGGCAGGAAAGCGCCGGTATCGCCACGGCGGACGGCTGCCAGATCTGGGAACGCAAGGGAATGGGCCTCGTATCCGAAGTATTCCGGGAAGATACCCTGTCCCGACTGCCGGGCCGCCTGGCGATCGGCCATGTCCGTTACTCCACGACTGGCTCCTCCGTCATCTCCAACGCCCAGCCGTTTCTGGCCCACCATGCCGACGAATACTACGCCCTGGGCCATAACGGCAACCTGATCAACGCCCGCGAACTGCGCGCGGAGCTCGAGGACCGGGGGGCCATTTTTCAATCCACGATGGACAGCGAGGTCTTCATTCACCTGATGGCCCCGCACCTGAAAAACGGGGTTGAAGCGGCCCTGATCCAGGCCCTGGAACGGGTCCAGGGGGCCTATAGCCTCGTCATGCTGACCCGCAACAAGGTCATCGCCGCCCGCGATCCGCGCGGATTCCGGCCCTTATGTCTTGGCCGGTTCAACGGCGGCTGGGTGGTGGCCTCCGAGACCTGCGCGCTCGATCTGGTGGGCGCTGCATATGTCCGGGATGTCAAACCCGGGGAGATCATCGTTATCGATGAGGCGGGCCTGCACAGCCTGACGCCTTTCCCTGAAATCAAACCGGCCCATTGCATCTTCGAACTGATCTATTTCGCCCGGCCGGACAGCCAGATTTTCGGCCAGAACGTCTATCTTTGCCGGAAACGGCTCGGCCACAGCCTGGCCCGGGAGTACCGGCCCGATGCGGACCTCGCCATGCCCTTTCCCGACTCCGGAAACTACGCCGCCATCGGGTACGCCGAGGAAAGCGGCATCCCCTTTGAAATGGGGATGATCCGAAACCATTACGTAGGCCGCACGTTCATCCAGCCGACGCAGGCCATGCGGGATTTCGGCGTGCGCGTCAAGTTGAACCCCGTCCGGCCCCTGCTTGCCGGAAAAAAGGTCGTGATCGTGGAGGACTCCATCATCCGCGGAACGACCAGCCGCAACCGCGTCCGGAACCTGCGTGAAAACGGCGTGAAGGAAATCCACATGGTCGTGAGCTGCCCGCCCACGCGCCATCCCTGCCCCTACGGCATCGATTTTTCTTCCAAGGGAGAGCTGATTGCCGCGCAGAAGGGCAACGTGTCGGAAATCGCCCGATTCATCGGACTCGATTCCCTGTACTACCTGAGTGTCGAGGGCATGATCGCCGCGACGGGCATGCAGGCCGAGCATTTCTGCCTGGCCTGCTACTCCGGTGACTATCCTCTGCCGCCGCCCGCAAACATCGGAAAGTTCTGCTTCGAAAACACGGATTTGTTTCAGTAGTGGCGATACAGCCGTCTGTCCGGTTCTAAAAGATTTTGAACGCCGCCCGGCGGATCACCCGGCCCGCGGTCGTTTCCACGGCATGCAGGGCGCTGTGGGGGCAGACTTCAATGCAGCAGTAACAGCGTATGCAGCGGTCATAATCGAAGGACAGGTCGCTTTTACGGGCGGTAATCGCTCTGGCTGGACAGATTTTCCAGCATTCGCCGCACATCTTACAGCGTGAGGAGTCGGGAACCGGCCGCTGGACCAGGTGGCGGCGGACAAAGCCCTGCAGGGCCTTCGGACCGTAGATCAACGGCGCGATCTCGGGCAGCCGGAAATGGGAGATCCGAGGCAGGCGGCCGTCAATTTCAAGCTTTTCGTCAATCAATCCGAATTCCCGCGCCGCCTTGTGGGTGGGCAGGAGCAGGGGATCGACACCGATCATCCGGCATACCGTTTCGTCAATCGCCGGGCCTTCGCGGCTGCCCATCAGGACGCCGAGTTGCCGCGGCACACCGCTCTTGCCGGGCCCCTCCCCCTCCATCGCCAGGACGCCGTCCAAAATCGCAAACGCAGGCCGGATCCGGGCGTGAATGCGGACCAGCAGCCTCGCGAACATGTCGCGGTCGACGCCCGCACGCATATGCCATTCTGGTTTCCGGAAACCGACAACGCAGCCGAACATGTTTTTCACAGCCAGGGTCAAAAGCATGTGGCTGTGCGTTTTTAGTTTGGGGAGGTTGATGATCAGATCGGCGTTCAGGGTGTCTTCGGCTATTTCGATTTTTTCAAAAGGTTTGCCGACATCGATCCGGACGCTCTCTTCAAAGGGTTTGCAAAAAACGCCGAGTCCCTTGATCGCGTCCCCGATGCCGCTGACCCGGAGAATTTTTTCAAAGGATCCGATGGCGGGGCTGTCGGACAACTGCACGCCGGCGCCCTTGTCCAAAACGTATTCGACAACGGCCTTCACCACGAGCGGATGGGTCAGGACGGCGTCGTCCGGCGCGGCGGGTGACAGCAGATTCGGCTTGACCAGGACTCTGACGCCGCGCTGAATGCGGCCGCCATCGAGACGCGCAAGCATCTCAAAGAGCAGCGGCCGGAGTTTTTTCTCATCGTAGACGGATGTTCGGACAATCACTTCGGCCATGGTTTTGCCCCTTTGAAAAATGGTTTCTCCGCACCTCAAGAAAGATCATAACTTCTCGAAAGCATTGACAATCGCATCAAGAAAGGCGTGGCGGTGGAATAGAAAGGCGCCTACATGCCCGCCCTTGAGCCACCGCATGTTCGAACCAGGCCAGTGCCGGTGCAGGATCATGGCCGATTCCGGCGGAATATAGGCGTCCTTCGCCGCAGCGACGAGAAAACAGGCCCGGGGTTTGACCGGCGCCGGGTAATGCCGGATATCCGTCAGATTCAGGAAATCTCTCATCAGTTGAAAGGCACAGCCGGACCCGTTGAGTTCCCGATCCAGCACATCCCAGGCCAGGTAATCCTTAAGAATTCCTTCCGTGAAGACGGCGCCGGCTGAATGCGGCGTGATGCAGGCGGCAATCGCCGCAGGCTCCGAGAACAGCGCCCCGACCTGGGCTGCCATGTGGCCTCCCATGCTGATTCCGCAAACGCCGAGTCGGCCGTAACCCTCCCGCCGAAGCCACTGCATGAGCGACCGGCCTTCCCGGACGGTTGCGGCCCCCATCAGATAGAGATCGACGAACCGGTTCAGCATCTTGCCGTGTTGGCCGGGGGGGCGCCGTTTCCCGTAGAACGGGTTTTCGAGAATCAGAGAACCGATGCCGCGCCGGACCAGAGGTAGGGCCAGGACGATCCGCCGCCGCGCGAAACCTTCATCGCCCGTGGCGGCAAAATGAAGGCAGACCGGGGTCTCCTGCGTCGCCGCCTGCGGCAGGACCAGCTCGACATAGCCCGTGCGGCTTTCCTTTGGAAAACCGGCGGCGTCAAAGGGACTCACAAAGGATCCCTGACGGATGCGGACGTCCTTTTCCATGCGTTCATGACCCCATACGATCATCAAATCCTGCACGGGGGGGATGCAAAAACCGGCAGCAAGGAGATCCTTCAGCAGTGTCAGGTCCCCCCAGCCCTGTCTGAAAAAAAGCCGTTTGTTGGATTGGCCGGCGTAAAGCCGGTCCAGTAGGCTGGTCATCCTTCTCCCCCATGCGGCAACAGCTTCAGAATAAATCAAAAAAACTTTGAAAAATGGATAATGCCCACAGCTCAAAATCTTTTTCGCTGAGAAATAACTAATATATTTGAAATCAGTCAGTGAGGCTCATTTCTGAAAGTCGAAAAATCTTTGATTCGCCGTTTGCGAAGTCCTTTTATAAGACCCACGTTCATGTCTTCTTGATTTTGTAAAGCTTTCGCTGCCGGAAAACAAGCGGAATCTGCCCGTCCGAGTAAAAATTACTTGAAGCCTCCTGCCAATACTGGTAAGTTTTTTTATAGAAGAATTGCGGCCCGTAGCAGGGCACGGAAAGGAGATGCTGGCATTGTTGGATCAGAAACACGAGCAGGCACGGCGTCTTTCCATTAGGATTGCCGCAGAGTTTGGCTCTCCGCGCTTCTACATGCACCATGACAGGGAAATGGAAAAATCGCGGCGGTTATTCGAGCAGGCCCCGATGGTGAGTCAATGTCTAGGAATCGTTGAGGCTTATGGTGACTGTTTTGGTCACGGCCTGCTGCATGTCCGCAAAGTGGCCATCGACGCCGGCGCCATCATTCTGGTCGAGATCGACAGTGCCTCGCTGATGGCTGACGCCGAGCGCCAGATCCTGCTGGCACATCTGGCAGGTCTGCTGCATGACATCAAGCGGGACGAGAAAGATCACGCCCGCGCGGGCGCACGGGAGGCATCGGGGATACTGGAAAAGTTCGCGCTGGAAGATAGAGAATGTTCGGCGATTGCAGGGGCGATTGCCAATCATGAGGCCTTTCAGGTGCCGGAGGCGCTGGATGAACCCCTCGATCAGCTCTTGTCGGACGCCCTGTACGACGCCGACAAATTCCGCTGGGGACCGGATAACTTTACAGAGACCCTCTGGGCCATGCTTGAGGCCCGCAAAGCATCCCTTGATATGGCGCTACCGCGCTTTCCGAGGGGTATGGAAGCCCTCCGGAAGATCCGTGACACCTTCCGGACGCCGACCGGCAGGGAGTACGGCCCTGATTTCATCGATCTGGGACTGGAAATAGGCCGTCGATTTTACGAAGAAATGACGGTTTCGGACTTTCTGAAAACCGCCAACATGTCGTGATGCAGAAGACCATTTGATGCAAGAACATGCGGAGATTGCAGCTCAAAGGGCGCCCCGAAAAGGTCCGTCACGAGGCCTCCGGCCTCCCGGACCAGAAGACACGCGGCAGCGGTATCCCAGGGACGCAATTTCAATTCCCAGAACCCGTCGAAGCGGCCGGCGGCGACATAGGCCAGGTCCAGCGCGGCGGAACCAGCGCGGCGGATGGCCTGGGCTTTACGGGCCATTTCAACGAAATAATTGATGTTATTGTCCTTACTCTCGCGGATGTCATAGGGAAAACCCGTTGCCAGCAGGCCGTGAGACAGGATCGCGGTCGCGGAGACGGATAGCCTCCGGCCGTTCAGAAAGGTCCCTTCCCCCTTTTCGGCGGCAAACATCTCATCGAGCATCGGGTTGAAAACGACGCCCAGGCAGATTTCGCCTTCCCTTTCAAGGGCAATGGAAACACAGAAGACAGGGTAACCGTGGGCATAATTCGTCGTTCCGTCCAGGGGATCGATGATCCAGCGAAAGGATGAGCCGTTTCGTGTTGCAACCGATTCTTCCGACAGGACATCATGACCGGGATACTGCTTGTGAATGGCCGACAGGATCAGCGCCTCGGATATCCGGTCGGCCTCGGTCACGATATCGATCTCACCCTTGAAATCAATGGTATGATGATCATACAGATTGCTCTTCAGCAGCAGACCGGCCTCACCGGCAAGGGCCATTGCAAACGACAGGTATTCGTTCATGCGTTTCCATGTCTAGAATATAAAATGCTGTTACTTCTATCACGCCTTCCTCCCAAAAAACAATCTCAAAGTAGTCGTCAATTTTGATTGATTGCCTTGCTAAATAATGTTAAAGACTACGGCAAGTTCGAAGGGATGGGGTTAAATGACAGACCTTGAAATCAGCCCGGCGCCGGAAGGCCACGAAGACAGCGCCCCTGTTGTATATCCTGATCTGAAAGCGCTCAGAGAAGCAAAGGGTCTTTCGCTGCGCGACATATACGAACGGACCCGCATCAGTGTCTTCAACCTGGAAGCCATTGAAAAGAGGCAGTTTCACCTGCTGCCGGCGCCTGTCTATGCCCGGCCCTTCATCAGGAGCTATGCCTCTGCCATTGGCGTTGAAGATAAAATTATACTGAATGCCTATGAAAGACATCTTCAATCCCTGAGTGATCAAATCCGGCAGGCACAGGAGGCCGGAGGGACTCTGCAGAAAACGGAGGGACGTTATAAACGGGCCATCTGGCTTTTGTCTGCAGCGACGGCAGCGATCATTATCATCTTTATGCTGGCGCGCTACAGCCAACCGGGGCCGGATATTATCCCGGGTCAACCTGCCCCACCCGTCCAACAGGCGCCTGTTGCAAAACCGGTGGAAACACCCCCCCCGATTGCCCAACCGCAAGCGCCTCCTGAGGCGTCGCCCGGGCAGGGAAAAACGGTCCAGATGGATCCTGTTCCAACGGTTGTGCAATCCCGGGAAACGTTACAGGCAAGAGCTCCTGTTACCCCGGCGGATAATATTCCGGGAAAAAGCGTTCAGCCGGAGATACCAAAGCCGGCAACAGAAAAAAACTACCACCTTTTTATGGAAGCCCGGGAAACGGTCTGGATAAGAATCCGGGACGACCGCAATCGTTCCGAGCAGATTATCCTGGAAGCAGGTGAAACGATTGAGCGTTTTGCCGCAGAGTCTTTCACGATCGACATCGGCAATGCGGGGGGAATCGATATGATGTTCCAGGGAAAACCCGTTGGAAGCCTCGGAAAGCGCGGGCAGGTTGTACATTTACGTTTCCCCTGAAGGCCGACGGAATAGCCGTCAGGAATTGTTTGACAAGGATGGTTGATTGTTATAGCATTACATATCTGTTTTTTAAAGGACCACGGAAGGGGTTGAATCGATATGTTTGGAATCGGCATGTCTGAGCTGGTCATTATCCTCGTGATTATCCTGATCATCTTTGGTGCAGGCAAGCTTCCGGAAATTGGCGGCGCCATCGGCAAGGGGATCAAGAATTTCAAGAAGGCGAGCAAAGAACCGGACGAGATCGACGTGACACCGGAGAGCAAAAAAATCGAACCCAAATAATCCCTGCGCTTAAAAAGGCACGTCCTCTTCAGGAATCGCACCCGCCGGCAAGGCCTCTTCTGCGGGCGTGTCCGATCCCCTGCCCTGCCCCTTCGAATCCAGCATCCGCATATCCGAGGCGACAATTTCCGTCGTGTAACGCTTGTTGCCGTCTTTGTCTTCCCAGGCTCTTGTCTGGATGCGGCCTTCAACGAAAATCAGTTTTCCCTTGGCAAGATAATTGCCGCAGATTTCGGCCAGTTTGCCGAAAGCTACAATCCTGTGCCATTCCGTTTTCTGGACCTTCTGGCCGCTTTTATCCTTCCATTGTTCATCGGTTGCCAGATTGAAATTGGTGACCATCAATCCATCCGGTGTATAACGGACCTCCGGATCCTTTCCAAGCCTGCCGATCAGTATCGCCTTGTTGACCATATTCCCTCCTTATTGCGGATCGATCATGATGCCGGAGCATACACAACCCGGCGAGGAATGACAATATAATTTATGAAGAACGGGGGATCTTAATTCCCGCTTGACTAATAAGGAAAAAAAATATAGTCGAATCAACTTACTATTCAGGAACTTTGCATAACCGATGAGAAATGGTTCGCAAACGGTGAATCAAAGATTTTTCGAATGACCAGAGATTAGATTAATGAATTGATTTCAACCATATTTAAACCTTATCAAGAGGGACAGGACGAAGTCGTGTCCCTCTCAACGAAAAAGATTTTGAGCCGCGGCGAAGCCATTTCTCAAAGACCACTCATCAACAAACAGGTATGGCTGCATGGAAGAAAGTGATCTCCTGAAGAAACGCAAGGAAAAAATCGAGGCCCTGAAGGCCGAGGGCATCGATCTGTATCCAAACGATGTCAAAATCCGGAATACAACGGAAGAGATTCTGTCGCGCTTTTCGGAAATGAGCTCGGATCAATTGGCGCAGATGGAAGAGCCGTTCCGCCTTGCCGGCCGGATCATGGCGGTGCGGAATTTCGGCAAGGCGGCCTTCATCAGCCTCCAGGACCGGAAGGGTCGCCTGCAGGGCTACATTCACAGGCAAATCGTAGGCGAGGCGGCTTATCAGTTGTTTAAAAAACTCGATGTGGGCGATATCGTTATGATCGAAGGCCGGGTTTTCCGCACAAAAACCGGAGAACTGACGATTGAAGCCGGCCGGTTGCGACTGCTGTCGAAGGCCATCCGCCCATTGCCGGAAAAATGGCATGGCCTGACAGACATTGAAACCCGCTATCGCCAGCGCCATCTGGATCTGATCGTCAATCCGCGAGTCAAGGACGTTTTTCAGAAGCGCAGCCGGATCATCCAGTCTGATTCGACGATTCATGGAAGAACGGGATTTTCTGGAGGTGGAAACGCCGATGATGCAGCCCAGAGCGGGCGGCGCCGTGGCCAGGCCTTTCAAGACCTATCATCACGCGCTGGGAATGGATCTCTACCTCCGGATCGCCCCGGAGCTTTACCTGAAACGGCTTGTCACCGGGGGGCATGGAAAGGGTTTTTGAAATCAACCGGAACTTTCGCAATGAAGGCATCTCCACTTTTCACAATCCGGAATTCACCATGATGGAGTTCTACCAGGCCTATACGACCTACGAGGATCTCATGGCCATGACCGAGGAGCTGTTCGTTTTCGTGGCACAGAACCTGCTCGGCCGCCTGACTTTCACCTATCAGGATCAACAGATCGACCTGACGCCCCCCTGGCGGCGCGTCACGGTCAAGGACGCAATTATTCAAACCTGCGAAATCGGTGCGGACGTGCTGGAAGATGTAGACAAGGCCATCGCCTATGCCAGATCCCTGGGCATTCGACGTCGACGATCGGGCGCCGCTGGGCAACGTAATCATGGCCATCTTCGAGGGAGTGGCCGAGGCCCATCTGGTCCAGCCGACCTTTGTCACCCTCTATCCGGTCGAAGTTTCCCCGTTGTCGCGCAGGAACGCAACCGATCCGGCCTTGACAGACCGCTTTGAACTTTACATCTGCGGAAAGGAAATCGCCAACGCCTTCTCGGAGCTGAATGATCCCGTGGATCAGCGGGGTCGATTTATGACGCAGCTCAAACAGAGGGAAGCCGGGGATGATCAGGCCCATGAAATGGACGAAGACTACATCACAGCACTCGAGTACGGCATGCCCCCTACGGCCGGCGAGGGCATCGGGATCGACCGGCTGGTCATGCTCCTGACGGACAGCGCCTCCATCCGCGATGTCATTCTTTTCCCACACATGCGGACCAAGGACGAAGGCGGCCACTGATGTCATATGAATTCTTCGTCAGCCTGAGGTACCTCCGGGCCAAGCGAAAACAGGTCTTTGTTTCCGTCATTACCTTCATTTCCATCACCGGCATATTTCTCGGCGTGGCCGCGCTCATCATCGTTCTTGCCGTCATGAACGGATTTGAAACGGACCTGCGCAATAAAATCCTGGGGATCAATTCCCACATCGTGCTCATGGAGTATAGCGGCCCCATGAAGCAATACCCGCAGATCATCAAGAACATCGAGAACATTCCCGGCGTCGTCGCCGCCACGCCGTTCATCTACAGCCAGGCCATGGTGAAAAGCGGGAACAATGCGAGCGGCGTCGTGCTGCGGGGTCTGCAGTTGGAAAGCGCCTTCCAGGTGATCACGCTTGCGAAGATGAAGGAGGGAAAGATGGATTTCCTGCAGGTCGGCAGGCGCCCGGTTCAGCGTATCGATCCGGACCTGGTGAATCTTCCCGGCATCATCGTTGGAAAGGAGTTGGCCAAGAATCTCGGCATCTTTCTGTATCAGCCGATCGGCATCCTCTCCCCCACGGGCACGGTCACGCCCATGGGCATGGCCCCCCGTATGAAAAGGTTCCTCGTCGTCGGGATTTTCGATTCTGGTTTCTATGAGTACGATTCCACACTGGCCTTTTTGTCGCTCAAAGACAGCCAGGACTTCCTGAATATGGGGGAACAGGTCACCGGTGTGGAAATCCGCGTCAATAACATTTACAAGGCGGATGTGATTGCAAAGGTCATCGAACGAAAGTTGGGATTCCCCTACTGGGCCAGACACTGGATGGAAATGAACAAAAACCTGTTTGCCGCCCTGCGGCTGGAAAAACGCGTCATGTTTATCATTTTGAGCCTGATCGTACTCGTGGCCGCCTTCAATATCATCACCACACTGATCATGGTGGTCATGGAAAAAAACAAGGATATCGCCATTCTCAAGAGCATGGGGGCGACGTCCGGAAGCATCATGAAGATATTTATCCTGCAGGGGGTGATCATCGGGGCCATCGGGACGCTGCTGGGTGCCGCCGGGGGAATTACGGTCGCCTTGAATCTGTCGAAAATCTCTGTTTTTGTTGAAAATCTACTGGGCATTAAAATCCTGCCCGGAGACGTTTATTACCTGAGTGAGCTCCCCTCCCGGGTCCATTACGGCGATGTTTCCATCATTATCGTGGGGTCGCTTGTTCTGTGTTTTTTATCGACCCTTTATCCCTCCTGGCGGGCGTCGAAGCTGGATCCGGCAGAGGCCTTGCGATATGAATAGGAGCGTTTTGCATACCCGATGAAAAGCGGTTCCTCAGCGGCAAAATCATTCTTCGTTTGTCTCGAGCACGGCAACAGGAATTTTTCACAACAGGATTATCGTGATCAGGATCAGTAATCTCAACAAGACCTTTATCAAAGACGGCACACGGATCGATGTCCTGAAGGATCTGAACCTGAACATCGGCGAAGGGGATTCCCTGGCCATCGTCGGCGTATCGGGCTCCGGGAAAAGCACCCTGATCCATATCCTGGGGACGCTCGATCGCCCGACGTCCGGCGTGATCCTGTTTGAGGATCGGGACGTTTTTCTCTGGCCGGAAGCGGAACTGTCCGTTTTCAGGAATGAAAAAATCGGTTTTGTTTTTCAATTCAACAACTTGCTGCCGGAGTTCAGCAGTCTGGAAAACGTCATGATGCCGGCCTTGATTCACGGCATGAGCAAAAAGGAAGCCGGAAAACGGGCAGAACTTCTCTTGAAAGATATGGGACTTCATGATAGGACAACACATAAACCCGGCGAGCTGTCCGGCGGAGAGCAACAGCGGGTCGCCGTCGCCCGGGCGCTCATCATGGAGCCGAAACTGCTGCTGGCCGATGAGCCTACCGGAAATCTTGATACAGAAACGGGGGCGAGAATCGGCGATCTGCTTGTCAGGCTGAATAAAACAAAAGGGATCACACTGGTCGTCGTCACCCATAACGCCATGCTTGCGAAACAAATGTCCCGGCGCATCGGACTCCAGGACGGAAAGATCGTTAGTGAATAAGAAGAATCCTCTCATGCTGCTCATTCTGCTGGTCGTTTTGGCGATCACTCTTTGTTCGGCAGCGGCGTCGATCGCTGACGATGTCAGAAAGATTGCCGTCTTTCCTTTTGAAGTTCACAGCCGTACAAATACCGCCGGCCTTCAGGACGCCATCGATAAAGGGCTGCCGCTTGAACTGCTGAAGTCAACATTCATTCAGGTCATCGACCGCGATGCGACGATCAACGCCATCCGGGGAAGGCGGGTGGATGAGGCAACGGCCCTGTCCGTCGGGAAAGCCCTTGGGGCCGACCTGGCCATTACGGGAAGTCTTTCTGAATTCGGAGATTTGATCAGCATCGACGCCAGGATTATCGACATCAGGCAGGGTAAGACCATTCCGGGCATTATTGCCCAGGGCCGCGGGGCGGAAAGCATTCAGGCCGTGCTGACGCGACTGAAAAAGGAGATTCTGATGCGGGCCTTTGTCGATCAGAGAATTGCCGGTATCGAATTCAAGGGAAATCTCAAGATCGAGGCGGCCGCTATCAATCAGTCCTTGAAAAGCGCAAAAGGGGGGCTCTATTCCGAGGCGGATATAGCCGCCGATATCCGGACCATCTACAGGATGGGACATTTCCAGGATGTCGCCGCGGGAGTGACCGATACGGCTGACGGAAAGATCATCACGTTCACGGTTCAGGAAAGGGCGGTTATTTCCGACATCATCATCAGGGGCAACAAAAAGATCGGCAAGGGGGATGTTGAAGGGGTGTTGACGGTTAAAACCCGCCAGATCGTGAATCCTGAAAAAGTGAAAACGGATGTGGAAAAAATCAGGGGCCTTTACCACAGCAAAGGTTATTATAATGTGGAAATCACCGACACGATTGAAAAGGAGGGCGATAAAAATGTCCGGGTCGTCCTTAATATTGTGGAAGGCGACAGGCTCTATATCAGAAAAATTAGCTTCGACGGGAACCGCGCCTTTCGTGAAAAAGATCTTAAGAATATCATGAAAACATCAGAAAAGAATCTGCTGTATTTCTTTACGGATGCCGGTGTTCTCAAGCAGGATGAGTTGAAACAGGACATCGGTAAACTCAATGCCTTCTACCTCAATAACGGTTTTATCAACGCCCAGGTTGGAGAAGCGGAGGTAACCTATGATCAGGGGGGAATTTACGTGAAGATCAGGGTGACGGAAGGCAAACAATTCAAGGTCGGCAAGATCGATATCTCCGGCGATTCCCTGAAGATGCCCAAAGACAAGCTGCTGAAAAATTTAAATATTCTCAAGAAGGATTATTTTGATCGGGAAGCGGTCATGAAGGACATCGAATACCTGACCCAGGCCGCAAGCGACGAAGGGTACGCCTACACGGAGGTTGCCCCGTTGACGCTGGCTCACGATACGGACCAGACGGTTGACATCACGTACCAGGTTTCAAAGGGTCATCAGGTCTATTTCAACCGGATATCCATCACCGGCAACACCAAGACCCGGGATAAAGTGATCAGAAGACAGCTTGCCATTTCGGAAGGAGATCTCTACAGCAGCAGCAATCTGAAAAAAAGTTATCAGGAGCTGAATCGCCTGCGCTACTTTGAAGAAATTGATTTTCAATCAGAAAAGGGCACAAAGGAGAACCTGACGGATGTCAGTATCCGCATCAAGGAAAAGTCGACCGGTTTTTTCAGTGTCGGAGCGGGATACAGCGCTTCGGACGCAGCCATGCTCACTGCCCAGATAACCCAGCAGAACCTGTTCGGCCGGGGCCAGAGCCTGAGCCTGAAGGCCAATTTAAGCAGTAAAATGACGAACTATGAGCTTTCATTCACCGAACCCTGGCTCTTTGATATACCCCTCTGGAGCAAATTCGATCTCTGGAATTATGAACGCCAGTACGATACGTACAACCTGTCCAGCACGGGAGGGGGGGCCACTGTGGGTTATCCGATATGGGAATACGTGAGCAGCTATATTGGTTACCGGCTCTCCTCGGATGATGTCAAGGACATCCAGGCGACAGCAGCTTCCTACATCAAGAAACAGGAGGGCTTGACCACGACAAGCGCTCTGACCGTCTCGTTGGTCCGGGATACGACCAACGATACCATGTTCCCCTCCAGGGGTTCGAAAAACAGCGCTTCGGTGACCTATGCGGGCATCTTCGATATAGGAAATGCGCGTTATACCAAAGTAGGCGTCGCTTCGTCCTGGTTTTTTGCGCTTCCGCTCGAAACGGTCTTCGGCATTTATGGAAAGGCCGGCTATTTGCAGAGCAATTCGGACCGGGACGTTCCCATTTATGAACGCTTTATTCTTGGCGGCATGTACGCCTTGAGAGGACTGCGTGATGTCGGTCCCAGAGATCCCGCCACAAACGATCTGCTTGGCGGTCTGACCATGATGGCCTTCAGCGGGGAATTCATCTTTCCGCTGATCGCAAATGCCGGAATGAAAGGCGTCCTGTTTTATGATGCCGGCAATGCCTGGGAAAGCGGCTATCATTTCGATGATATACGGCAAACCGCCGGCGTCGGCGTCCGCTGGTATTCCCCCATTGGCCCCTTGAGACTGGAGTACGGCTATGTCCTGGATCGCAAAGCCGGTGAATCCGCCGGTCGCTTTGAATTCACAATCGGCATGATGATGTAACATACTGATCATCGGGCCATGGAATAATCTTCATACTTAAAATGGCAGAAGGAGGATAATCATGAGAAAATACAGTAGTTTAATGTCGAGCGCCGTGGTGCTGCTGGCGCTGATGTTCATTGCGTCCCAGGCACTGGCGGCCGAAAAAACAGGCTTTGTCAGTATTGGTGAAGTGGTGGCGAAATCAGAGTCCGGGAAAAAGGCGGAGGAGCAATTCAAAAAAATCGTCGAGAAAGACCGGGCAGCCATTCAGGAAAGAGAAAAAGAGCTGCAAAAACTCAAGGACGAGCTTGAAAAACAGCGCCCCCTGCTCCGGGAGGATGTTTTAAGGGCCCGTGAAGCGGATTACCAGAAAAAATTCAGAGATTATCAATTGCTGGTTAAGGATGCCAATGAGGAACTCCAGGCCAAGCAGCAGGAGATCATGAAAGACCTCATCCCCGAAATCATGAAAATCATCACGGCGATAGGCGAAAAGGAAAAATACACAATGATCGTGGATCTCGGTGTCGTGCCGGCCTTTCCCTATCACGCCAGGGAAAACGAGATCACACAGCGCGTGATTGAGGAATTCAACAAAGCCCAGACAGGCAGAGCCCCGGCAAGCAAGGCGCCGGCAAGCAAGGCGCCGGTGAGCAAAGCCCCGGCAAAGAAATAATACGTCTCAGGGGACAGGTTTAAACCTGTCCCCTTGCGCCAGTGAGGCGTACTTAGGCGTACGCCGCAACGACGAAGGGTGAAGCGCAACAAAGTATCCGGACTTTTTATGCAGTCGTAAAGTGGTTTATCCCGTGCCCAAGTCACTTGATGAACTGGCCGTTTTTTTAGACGCCAGGGTCGCCGGAAACGGCGATGTCCTGATCGCACGTTTGCGCGGCATCGAAGACGCCGGCCCGGGGGACCTGACGTTTGTTTCCAATGCCAAATACCGGAAAAAACTGGAAAAGACCGGCGCTTCGGCAATTCTGGTCTCGCCCGGAATACAGGCCGCCGGAAAGAACCTGCTGATCGTCGAGGATCCTTATATCGCCTTTGGAAAGGCATTGACCCTTTTTTATCCGGAAGATCAAGTACCCGCGCAACAAAGCCAGCAATCCTTCGTCGATAAAACGGCAGTCGTTTCTAAAGGCGCCGTAATTTATCCGGGCGTTTATGTTGGACCGAACGCCAAAATTGACAGCGGCGCCGTTTTGTATCCGGGCGTTTATATCGGTCCGGACGCAGCCGTCGGCGAGCAGTCCGTTCTGTATCCCGGCGTCAAGGTCTACCGAAGATGCCTGGTCGGAAAACGCGTGATCCTGCATGCAGGCGTGGTTGTGGGCGCAGACGGCTTCGGCTTCGCGAAACCCGGCCGGGGAAATATAAAGATTCCGCAGGTGGGCATCGTGCAGATCGACGATGATGTGGAAGTGGGCGCCAATACCACCATTGACCGCGCAACCCTGGGCAGGACATGGATTCAGCGCGGCGTAAAAATCGACAATCTCGTGCAGATTGCCCACAACTGTGTCATCGGTGAATATTCGGTCATTGTGGCCCAGGTGGGAATCTCCGGAAGCACGACGTTGGGAAAAGGGGTCATGATCGGGGGGCAGGCCGGTCTGGTCGGACATATCGAAATCGGAGACCATGTCATGGTCGGCGCCCAGTCGGGAATTCATAAGGACATCGCGCCCAACCAGATTGTCATGGGTTCGCCCCAGCGGCCGCACCGGGACTTCTTGAGAATCGAGGCCTGTGTTTCCAGGCTTCCGGAGATGCGCCAGACCCTCGCCGCCCTCGAGAAAAAGGTGGCCGACATGGAAAATATCATAGAGAGAAAAAGGAAAAACAGGAAGGTTGATCCATGATGAACATTCATCCAACGGCGATTATCTCACCGGAGGCCGAAATTGCCGACGATGTTGAAATCGGGGCCTACAGCATCATCGGCCCCGATGTCCATATCGGAAAGCAGACGGTTGTCGGCCCCCATGCGGTCATCGAAGCCCACACCGACATCGGCGAGCGGTGCCACATCTACCAGTTCGCGGCTATCGGCGCGGCGCCCCAGGACCTGAAATACAAGGGCGAGAAGACGCGCGTGATCATCGGCAGCGACAACACCATCCGCGAGTTCGTCACCATTCACCGGGCCACCGCCGCCGACCCCGGCGCGACCGTCATGGGAAATCACAACCTGATCATGGCCTACAGCCATATCGCCCACAACTGCATCCTTGACAACCACATCATCATGGTAAACGCCGCCAACCTGGCCGGCCATATCCATGTGGAGGATTATGCCATCATCGGGGGGCTGTCGGGCGTGCATCAGTTCACGCGCATCGGCGCCCACAGCATGATCGGCGGCGCCTCCGCCGTCACGCGGGATGTGGCGCCCTATCTGATTGTCGCCGGTAATCATGCCACAACTCATGGCCTCAATGTGGTCGGCCTGAAACGCCGCGGATTTCAGGAAGAGACAATCAATGGCATCAAACGTGCCTACACGCTCGTTTTCCGGTCGTCGCTGCTTTTAAAAACGGCGATTGAAAGGATTCATGACGAGGTTGAAGACACCCCGGAAGTCAGGCATTTTCTCGAATTCATCGAGAAATCAGAAAGAGGTCTCTGCCGGTAGATGCATAAGATAAACGTCGGCGTGGTGGGGATCGGGCATTTAGGCAAATACCACCTGCAGAAATATCAGAAACTGGAAAACTGCATGATCATCGCGGCGGCGGACGTTTTAGAAGAGCGTGCCGTGAGCGCCGCCGAGCTTTATCACTGCCGCGCCATGATGGATTACCGTGAAATGATCGGTTCCGTGGACGTCGTCAGTATCGCCGTTCCCACACGCTGCCACCACGAAGTGGCCAAGGCCTTTCTGGAGGCGGGCGTGCATGTCCTGCTGGAGAAGCCGATCACGGAAACCCTGGAGCAAGCCGATGAGCTGATTGCCCTTGCCGGCCGGAACGGGCTCGTGTTGCAGATCGGATTCGTGGAGCGGTTCAATCCGGCAGTCGTTGCCCTGGGGAAGGTCATCCGGAAACCCCTCTTCATCGAGGCCCATCGACTTCACCCCTTTTACGAGCGCGGCACGGACGTGGACGTGATTCTCGACCTGATGGTTCACGATCTTGACATCATTCTGCATTTTGTAAATTCCCCGCTTCAGGAAATCGATGCGGTCGGAACTGCCGTTCTGACCGACAAGGTGGATATTACCAACGTCCGCCTGCGTTTTGCCAATGGTTGCGTCGCCAATATCACGGCCAGCCGGATCAGTATGAAAACCATGCAGAAGATCCGGTTCTTCGGGCTGGAGGGTTACCACGCCGTCGATTGCTCCAAACGGGACCTGCTTTCCTTAAGCAGGCAGGTCGGCCCCGAGGGGCAGATCGAAATTGTCCAGAATCACGTGGAAATCGTCCAGAAAGATCCCCTCGAGGAAGAAATCCGCGCCTTTATCGAGGCTGTAACGAATAAGACAGACCCGCCGGTTTCGGGCAGGGAGGGCCGGGAGGTCCTGGCCGTCGCCCTGCGGATTCTGGAAGAAATCAGAAAGGCTCAGGAAAGAATATTATGATCCCCATGGTGGATCTGCAAAAACAATATCAGCAGATCAAACCGGACATCGATGCCGCCGTGCAGGATGTCCTGAACCAGTCCCAGTTCATCCTGGGACCGAACGTGGCCGCCCTCGAAAAAGAAATCGCCGCCTATCACGGCAGCGCTTTCGCGATCGGCGTCGCCAGCGGCACGGACGCATTGCTTCTGGCGCTGCGCGCCTGCGGAATCGGTCCCGGAGACGAAGTCATCACGACGCCCTTTACCTTCATCGCCACGGCAGAGGTCATTGCGCTGCTCGGGGCGGTCCCGGTGTTTGTGGACATCGAACCCGACACCTTCAACATCGATCCTGAAAAAATCGAGCAAAAGATCACACCCAGAACGAGGGCAATCATTCCCGTACACCTTTTCGGGCATCCGGCCGCGATGACGGCCATCATGGGGCTTGCCGAAAAATACAGGCTTAAAATCATTGAGGATTGCGCCCAGGCGTTCGGCGCTGAGCATCATGGCAGGAAAGTCGGCGCCTTTGCAGACTGCGGGTGCTTCAGTTTTTTCCCGAGTAAAAACCTGGCCGGTTACGGCGACGGCGGCATGATCATCACAAACGACGAGCAGGTGGCCACTCGGATCAGAATGCTTCGAAACCACGGCAGCACCGTCAGATATCACCATTCCGTAATTGGCTACAACAGCCGCCTCGACGAGATCCAGGCCGCCATCATCCGAGTAAAATTCCGATATATCGACAGCTTCAACGCGTCGCGCCGTGCGAACGCGGAAATTTACCGGACGCTGTTGCACGCGAGCGGCATGGCGATGCCTACGGAGCGGCTGGGTTGCCGCCATGTTTATCATCAGTTCACGATCCGCTCAAAGCGCCGGGATCGCATCATGGACGCCCTGCAGGAAAACGGGATCGCGTCGGCCGTCTATTATCCCGTTCCGCTGCACCGACAGGAGGCATTCGCCGTTGGCAACGCCGCGCAGGAACGCCTCGCCTGCGCCGAAGCCTGTGCCGGTGACGTTCTGTCGCTCCCCATGTTTCCGGAACTCAGCCAGGATGAAATCCGGATCATCTGTGATGTCGTCAATCATGGGTCCTGAAAAGGCCCATGGGTGCGAAGGGCGGCAGAAGGACCCCGGACATGTCGCATAATTCCAGAACCATCATGATCGTGGCCGGTGAAACCTCCGGAGATCTCCACGGCTCGAATCTCGTCCGGGCCATGCACGGGATAGCCCCCGGCCTGCAATTCCGAGGCATCGGCGGCCGGCGCATGCAGGAGGCCGGCGTCGAGTTGTTGGCGCATGCTTCGGACATGGCAGTGGTCGGCCTGACGGAAGTTATCGTGAAATTAAATCAGATCCGCAGGGTGCTGAACCTCATGAAGCGCAGTCTGAAGGCCAGCAAGCCTGATCTATTGATACTCATCGACTACCCGGATTTCAATCTGATGCTGGGGAAAGCCGCGAAGGCCTGCGGCGTCAGGGTCTTTTACTATATCAGCCCCCAGGTCTGGGCCTGGCGGCGCGGCCGTATCCATAAGATCAGGGCAATCGTCGATAAAATGGCTGTCATTCTGCCCTTCGAGGAGCCGCTCTACCGCGACGCGGACGTGGATGCAACCTATGTCGGGCACCCGCTCCTGGATACGGTCAAAACGAAATATTCGCGACAGGAAGCCCTCGAAAAATTCGGTCTTCAGGAGGGCTCAACAACGCTGGGGCTAATGCCCGGCAGCCGGGACGCGGAAATCGCCAGGCTACTGCCCGTTATGATGAGCGCGGCGGAAATTCTGATCAAAAAATTACCGCGCCTGCAGTTCATCCTGCCGCTGGCGGAAACGCTTGATCGGGCATTCGTGGAAAATATCCTTGGGCAGTCGCCCGTGCCCGTCCGGATCATCGAGCATGACACGTACGACGCGATTCATCTTTCGGACATTGTCATGGTCGCCTCCGGCACCGCCACGCTGGAGACGGCGCTTCTGGGCAAGCCCATGGTTATTGTTTACAAGGTCTCTCCGATATCCTATTATATCGGGAAAAAGATCGTTAGGGTCGAGCACATCGGCCTTGCCAACATCATTGCCGGCAAGGCAATCGTCCCGGAACTGATCCAGGATGAAGCCAATCCCGAACGCATCGCAACAGAAGTCATCAATATCCTGAACGACCCGACGCGAATGCGAAATATGAGGCAGGAACTGGATCTGATCAGGGAAAAAATGGGCGGACCGGGGGCGGCGGACCGAGCGGCCCGTCTTGCCTGCGACATGCTGATACCTTTAAAAAACTATTAATAATATCATGGATATCTACAGACGCCTCATAAGGTTGGCCAAACCGCATATCGTCAAGTTTACCCTGGCAGTAATCTGCATGCTTATGGTGGGGGGGCTCACGTCTGTCCTGGCATTCCTGGTCAAACCGGTTCTTGACGACATCTTCATGGAAAAAAACGCGGCGATGCTCAAGTGGATTCCGATCGCCATTATTGTCATCTATATGCTCA
Organism: uncultured delta proteobacterium; assembly: GCA_963708515.1. Classification (GTDB taxonomy): domain Bacteria; phylum Desulfobacterota; class Syntrophia; order Syntrophales; family Fen-1087; genus JAPLJM01. Next base: position 276,000 of record CAVPSX010000018.1, read on the forward strand.
AGGGTCTTTGCAGCTATGCGCAGACCGTGCTCATGAGCTATATCGGACAGCGCATTGTCGCCGACGTCCGAAGTCGGCTGTATCGGGTCATTCAGACCCAGTCGATGTCTTATTTTACGTTAAACCCCACGGGCGTCCTCATGTCGCGGATTACCAATGACGTCAATTCCATGCAGGGCGCTGTTTCAGAGGCGGTGACGAGCCTCATGAAAGATTCGTTCACGTTGATCTGCCTGCTCTTTGTGATCTTTTACCGGGACTGGCAACTGGCCCTTGTTGCTATGATCATCTTTCCTCTGACGATTTATCCCATTGCCACCTTCGGCCGGAAAATGAGAAAAGTGGCAACCCGCACGCAGGTCACCATGGGTAGCCTGACGTCTTTGCTGCAGGAAACCATATCCGGCGCGAGGATTGTCAAGGCCTTTGGCCGCGAGGATTATGAAAGTTCCCGGTTTTCAAGGGAAAATGAAAATCTCTTAAAACTGACCCTGAAGTCTGTTTCCATCAGCGCCGTATCCAGTCCATTTATGGAATTCCTCGGCGGCGTCGGCATTGCCGTGATTATTTTCTACGGCGGCTACCAGGTGATTCAGGGCGTCTCTACCCCAGGGACCTTCTTCTCGTTTCTGACCGCACTGATTATGCTCTATGAACCGATCAAGCGCCTGACGAACGTCAACAACACCATCCAGCAGGGCATTGCCGGCGCGCAGCGCGTCTTTGCCATCATCGACATGATCCCGGAAATCCGGAACAAGCCGGGCGCCGTTGTTATGCCCGGAATATCCCGCGCCATCGACATCCGGAACGTCACCTTTCGCTACGAGGATATCGATGTTTTGAAGAATATCAACCTGACAATCCCTTCGGGCGAAGCGGTGGCTTTCGTCGGGATGAGCGGCGGCGGAAAGACCACGCTCCTCAACCTGATTCCGCGTTTTTACGATGTGACGGAAGGACAGATTCTCATTGACGATCTGGATATTCGGGATGTCACGATCGAATCGCTGCGGCGGCAGATCGGCATGGTGACGCAGCAGACGATCCTTTTCAACGATACCGTCAGCAACAATATTCTTTACGGGGATATTGAAAAAACGCAGGAGGACGTCATCCGGGCGGCGAAGGCGGCCAATGCCCATGATTTTATCATGAACCTGCCGAATGGATATGACACGGGCATCGGCGAGCAGGGAACAAAACTTTCGGGCGGCGAGCGACAGAGGATCTCCATTGCCCGGGCCCTGCTGAAAGACGCCCCCATCCTGATTCTTGATGAAGCGACCTCTTCACTGGATACGGAAGCCGAAATTGAAGTTCAGGAAGCGCTGGAAAATCTCATGAAGGGAAGGACAACCCTGGTCATTGCCCATCGCCTTTCCACGATCCGTAACGCCAATCGGATCATCGTCCTGGTCAACGGTGAAATTGTCGAGCAGGGAACGCACGAGGCCCTGCTTGAGAAAAAGGGCGAATATTTCAGACTTTATCAGATGCAATTTAAAAATGATGTCAAAAACAGTAACGGAAACGGTTAGACGGCTGTGGTATGGGCAGAGGCATACGATACGGGAAAAAATGCTTCTCCTGCCGCTGGCCACCCTTTCGCTGCTCTACCGGTTTGTCGTCTTTCTGCGCCGCCTTCTTTTTGACCGGGGCTTTTTCAAACAGCACAAAACGGCAGTCGCCGTCATCAGCGTCGGCAACCTGACGGTCGGAGGCACCGGGAAAACACCCATGGTCATTATGCTGGCTCAACGCCTGCAGGCAAAAGGCTTTCGGCCGGCCGTACTGAGTCGGGGATACGGCTCAAAGGCAACATCGTCCGTCAACATCGTTTCAGACGGGGAAAGGATTCTCATGGACGGCGCCGAAGCCGGGGACGAACCGGTGCTTATTGCCAGATCCGCAAAAGGGGTGCCTGTGCTGACGGGCGCCGAAAGAATCGTGACGGCAGCGGCAGCCGTGGAGCGTCTGAGCGCGGATGTCTTGATCCTCGATGACGGTTTCCAGCACCGTCAGATTGCCCGGAATATCGACATTGTCCTGCTGGATTCGGCAAACCCTTTCGGAAACGGTTTCCTGTTTCCTGCCGGGCCCCTGCGCGAACCATTAAACGCTTTAAAACGGGCGGATATGATCGTCATGACGGACAGCTTTGAGGACGCCAAACAGATGCCGGGGTCCGTTCCGGGGATCCCGCCGGGGATGCCTCTTTTCAGGGCAACCCGCAGACCGCAGGGCCTTCGTCGCGGCGGAACGGATCAACCCGTACCGCTTGATCATCTGCGGGGAGCCAGAATCTGCGCCTTCAGCGGGATCGGCGCTCCGGATTCTTTCCGTCAAACGCTGACCCGTCTCGGGGCGGATGTCGTCCAATTCCTCGCTTTCCCTGACCACCACTGTTATGATATGGAGGATCTGGCACGGATTCAGAAGGAATCCGCAAGGGCTGAAGCATCCGTAATCGTGACAACGGAGAAGGACGGCGTTCATCTTGAGGCGTTCCCCTTTTTCTGGAGAAGGTTTTATTGCTGGGAATCGCCATGGAAATCGTCTCCGACGGGGAAGTCTTTGAACAAACGATCCTGAAAGCATTGAAATCCTCCATCTCGTCCACGCGGGAATCATAAAAAAGCGGATTGCCGCCCATCAGGGAGACAGCTTTGCATAACCGGTGAAAAATGGTTCGCAAGCGGCGAATGAAAGATTTTTCGCATTTTCAGCAATTAGACTAATTTATTGATTTCAAACATATTTGAGCATTATATATTTCAAGCGAAAAAGATTTTGAGCCGCGGCGAAGCCATTTTTCACCGGTCTCAGGGGATCAAGGCGCAATGATAACACAAACAAGATCAACGGCCGTTATTCTGAGTTGTTTTCAGTCCGTACCGACCGGCATCCGGAAGGCCGTTTTCATCGCTCTTTTCCGCCTTTTTTATTATCTGTCCGCCAAACAGCGGCTTATTGCCATTCATAATCTGACCCGCGCCTTACCTGAAAAAGGCCTGCCTGAAATTATACGGATTGCCAGGGGCGTCTATCGCAATCTGGCGATTGTGGCCGCCGAATTTTTCGACATTCCGTCGCTTACGGAAGACAGCCTGAAACAGCGGGTGGAGGTCGAAGGAATGGAGCATTGTCTCAATGCCCTGAAGAAAGGCCGGGGAGTCCTGCTGTTCGGCGGCCATCTCGGCAACTGGGAGCTGGGCGCGGCAGCTATCTCCCTGCTTGTCAAACCCCTGATGGTGATCTATCGCCCCCTTGACAACCCCATGCTTGAAAATCTGGTGACCTGGGTCAGATCGTCCACGGGCAACCTCCCTCTGCCCAAAGATATGGCCATGCGTCCGATGCTCCGGTTCCTGAAGAACAACGGCATTCTGGGGCTTCTGATCGATCAGAACGTGGCCTGGCAGGAAGGTGTTTTCGTTAATTACTTCGGAAGGCTTGCTGCTACCACCAATGGTATGGCACTGCTGGCCCTCCATACAGGCGCTCCTGCCATCCCCTGCGCGCTGGTCCGGCTGGGAAGCGGGAACTACAAGCTCCTCATCGGAAAGGAAGTCGAACTCGTCCGCACAGACGATCGGGATGCCGACATTATTGCCAACACGCAGAATTTCACGCGCGTTGTCGAGGACATGGTCAGGCGTTACCCGGACCAGTGGCTGTGGGTTCATCAACGGTGGAAGACCAAAACCTGCCAGGTCCCGGATACCGTCCATCGCAGGACCATGCTGATGAGGGCATAACCATTGCTGCATAGGCAGCGCTTGCGGATTAAAATCTTTTTCGTTGAGGAGGACGCGACTTCGTCAGGCCCCCTCCCCCGGGCATCGGGACTCCGTTTACGGCGTCCTCATTATTCGATGATAAAGGTGAAACTTCTATGGATGTGCGGATTTCCGCGGAAAAATCCATAAGCAAAGCTGCCAATATCCTGATCCGGAGCACGAACTGGATCGGCGATGCCGTCATGACCCTGCCGGCCGTTGCTGCTGTCCGCAACACCTTTCCCGGGGCAAGGATCACGATCCTTGTGAAACCCTGGGTCGCGGATATTTTCAGGCTCTGCCGCGACATTGATGATATTATGCTCTATGAGCGGCCAGGGATTCATGACGGGCCAGCCGGCTTTTGGAGGCTGACCGCGGAACTCCGGAAAAGAGAATTCGACGCGGCCATTCTGCTGCAGAACGCCATTGAGGCCGCCATCATCGCCTTTCTGGCCGGCATTCCCGTGCGGGCCGGGTACAGCAGCGACGGCAGGGGCCTGCTCTTAACCCACAGCGTCCGGCGGACAACAGCGATCCGCAAGGTTCACCAGAGCGATTACTATCTGGAGATGGTCAAGGCCCTGGGCTGCAGGCCGACCGGCCGGGAAGCGGTGCTCTCGCTGGGAAAGGATGATGAACGCCTGGCCGGCGAGTTGCTTGCCGGACAAGGTCTTCAGGACAATCGCCTGCTGGTGGGCATGGCGCCGGGCGCCACCTATGGACCGGCAAAGAAATGGTTTCCTGAACGGTTTTCATCTGTTGCGGACAAGTTGGTGGACGGGTTTTCCGCGCAAATCCTCCTGTTCGGGAGTTCCGAAGACAAAAGCACGGCCGCCATTGTGCAGGCGCGGGCAAAATATCCGATGTTAGACTTGACCGGAAAAACCGGTCTCAAAGAAGCCATGGCCCTGATGGGCCGATGCCGGCTTTTCATCTCCAATGATTCCGGCCTCATGCATGTGGCGGCGGCGCTGGGTGTGCCGACGATCGCCATTTTCGGCTCCACGAATCCGGCGACGACATCTCCGGCCGGCCGGAACCATATCATTATTCACAAAGATGTCGCGTGCAGTCCCTGTCTCAAGCCGGACTGTCCGACCGATTTTCGCTGCATGGATCTGATCGGGGTTGATGACGTTTACGAGGCGGCCGTCAGACTGCTTGGTCAGGGGACGTAGAAACCATAACCGATGAAAAATGGTTCGCAAGCGGTGAATCAAATGTTTTCTGTTTGGGGACAGATTTGAAATCTGTCCCCAAACGGCTGGCTTAGCGGAAAAGATTTTTGAGCCGCGGCGAAGCCATTTTTCGTAGGTCTAAGTAGGTTAAACAGGAATTTCAAAATGAGAAAGGCGGCTGCGGTTTTTCTGGACAGGGACGGGACGATCAACGAAGAGGTGGGATACCTGGACAGCCTTGAAAAATTAAGGATGATTCCCGAGGCCTTTGCGGCCATCCGGCTGATCAATCAATCGGGCATGAAGGCCGTCGTGATCTCCAACCAGTCCGGTGTGGCAAGGGGATATTTCGACGAGGCTTTTGTGGAAACCGTGCATGGCCGGATTCAGGCGCTGCTGAAGCAACACGGGGCCCGGATCGATCGTTTTTATTACTGCCCGCATCATCCCACGGAGGGGATTGGCGTCTACCGGAAGGCCTGTCCGTGCCGGAAGCCCGAAGCGGGTTTGCTTCTTCGGGCCTCGCAGGAGATGGGCATCGAGCTGGCCCGCTCCTACATGGTGGGGGATATGCCCAAGGATATCGAAGCCGCCGGAAAGGCCGGCGCCAAGGGCATCCTCGTGCAGACCGGACACGGAATGGGTCATCTTGAATCGATGAAAAGCGGGATGCCACCGCGGGCCAAAAAATCTTTTCCGCCCGGAAGTCGGCCTGAAGGCAGCGTGAAGGATAAAGAAGCGCTAACGTCCCCGATGGAAAGGCGGGAAACATTAGATTCGCCGCCTGCGGATCCTTTTTCACCGGCGCGGCCGGATTATATCGCGGGTAATATTCTCGATGCGGTGGAGTGGATCATGAAGGACCGTGAAAAGTGAATATCCTGATCGTCAAACTCAGCGCCATCGGCGATGTCGTCCATACCCTGCCATCACTCGCCGCACTGCGCAAGCGCTATCCGGACGCCCATATCACATGGGTTGTCGAGGAGGCGGCCGCGGACCTGGTCATGGATCATCCCCACCTGGACCGTGTCATCGTCTCGCGCCGGAAAAGCTGGATCGGCGACATCAAGGGCGGCGGGGTCAGCGACGCCTTGAAAGAGATAAGAACACTGCTTTCAGCACTCAGAGCGCGCCCCTACGATCTGGTCATCGACTTTCACGGTCTGTTTAAAAGCGCCCTAATCGTGCTTTTGAGCGGCGGCAATCGAAAGCTGGGCTATGACAGCCTGCAGGAACTGAGCGGCCTTTTTTACAACGAAAAAATCCCCGAGGATATGGGGAAGCACGCGGTGGGCCGCTACCTCGATTTCGCCCGCTATCTGGGGGCGCAGGAGGACACACCGGAGTTCATTCTTCCGATCCAGGAAGAAAACGAAACCCGCGTCCAGGCGCTGCTTGCGGCAAAAGGGATAGCCGCGAATGACCCGTTTGTGGCGGTCAGCCCCCAGGCCCTCTGGGCAACAAAGCTCTGGAGCGATCAGAAATTTGCGCAGTTAAGCGAGCGGATCATGCAGGAATTAAACATGCCTGTGGTTTTCACGGGCGGTGATACAAAATCCACCGAAGGCATTCAATCATTCATGACCCTGCTTCCCATCGACCTGGCCGGACGGACAACCCTGCGGGATCTGGCCTGCCTGTACCGGAAAGCGTCGCTTCTGGTCACGACGGATTCCGGACCCATGCATCTGGCGGCGGCGATGGCAACACCTGTGGTCGCCCTCTTCGGCCCGACGGATCCCGCGCGGACGGGGCCGTATGGGAAGCACCATACGGTCATACGAACGGAGTTGCCATGCAGCCCCTGTTTTTTAAAGACGTGCGAGACAAGGCAATGCATGCAGGGAATCACGGTCGAGGATGTTTTTCAGGCGATCAGGAAAAATCTCGAAGGGAAAAAGAAGGGCGTCCGGCCGGACGATCGAGGGGGGACAAGATGACGATCAGTAAAGAACTGCTGGAGATTCTGGCGTGCCCGAAATGCAAGGGCGATATTTATCTGAATGAAACCGAAGATGGACTAATCTGCAATCACTGCAAACTGCTGTACGAAATCAGGGACGGCATCCCGATCATGCTGATCGACGAGGCCAAGCCCCTGAAATAGGGGCTTATGCGAGAGCTTTGCATGACCGGTGAACAATGGTTCGCAGCCCCCACCACCGGTATCTATTTGAGAACGCTGCCGGCATCTTGTGGCGTGTACTCGGGTACAATCTCCTGAAGCTTTTTCTTGATGGCTTGAGCATCATGGCAAAGGGCAACGTCGGACAAAATGCCCAGCTCGGTATCGAGCCATACGCTAAACTGCGCACGATCGTTTGAAGCGTTGAACATTCCGTCGGATCGAAGCACCATGATTTTCTTATGGTCGGTGGGAACGATCCCCTCTCCGACGGTGATCAGTTCCTCGTAGAGTTTTTCACCTTCCCGCAGGCCCGTAAAGACGATCTTGATATCCCTGTCCGGCTCCTTGCCGGAAAGCCGGATCAGGTCTCTCGCCATATCGGCGATCCTGACAGGTGTGCCCATCCTCAATATGAAAATTTCCCCCCCCTCACCCATGGCGCCCGCCTGCATGATCATCTGGGCGGCCTCGGGAATGGTCATGAAATAGCGGTTGACTTCGGGATGGGTCACCGTCACAGGCCCGCCATGCTCGATCTGCCTCCGGAAGATGGGGACAACGGATCCCGAAGACCCGACAACATTGCCGAACCGCACGGCCATGAACTTTGTGCGGTTTCCCTGAAAGGATTGCAGGAGTAGCTCGGTGACGCGCTTGCTGGCCCCCATGACATTGGTCGGCCTGACCGCCTTGTCCGTGGAAACGAAGACGAACCGCTCTGTTTCATGCCTGCGGGCTGCCTCCATGACGACACGGCTGCCGATGATGTTGTTGAACACGGCCTCCCAGGGATTCTTTTCCAGCATGGACACATGCTTGTAAGCCGCCGCATGGAAAACCACATGGGGATGGTATTTATCGAAAACCGACGCCATGAGTTTTTCATCCTGGACAAGGCCCAGCAACGCCTCGCATCGGTCGAAGTGCATTTCGTTGCGAAGCTCCAGCGCGATGTGAAAAAGGTTTGCCTCGTTTGCATCCAGGAGGATCAGCATCTGCGGCTGGAACCGGACAATCTGCCGGCACAGCTCAGCGCCGATCGACCCACCGCAACCTGTGACCAGGACGGTTTTACCGTCGAGATAGCCCCGGATGCCGTCCATGTGGAGCTGCACCGGCGAACGTCCCAGGAGGTCCTGATAATTGACGTCCCTGAGGGCCTTGATGCTGACCCGGCCGTCAATGATCTCTCCGATGGCCGGCAGGGTTTTGTAGGCAATATGGCAGGCCTTGCAGGTACTGACAATCCGGCGTATCTGATCTCCCGTTGCGGATGGGATGGCAATCAGGATCTCATTGATGCTTTCATCCTCGACCAGCTTGACCAGTTCGTTCATCGAACCCAGTACCGGTATCCCGTGGATCGATCGGCCATGCTTTTTCACGTCATCATCAATGAAACCGACGACGTTATAAGGGAGGTGATCGTTTTCGATGATTTCCCGCAACATCTTCTCTCCGGTGGTTCCGGCACCGATGATGAGAATGCGTTTTTGTTGAGTGGCCGGAATGAAGACGGCCTGTCCGTTCCGGCCGAATCTGACGTAGTAAGTTCTGATGGCCATGCGCAGACCGCCGGCCAGCAGAAACGTCAAACCGCCGTCGATCAGGAAAACAGCCCGGGAATACCCCTCGAACCGATAAACGATCAGGATGAAGGCCATGATCAGAAGTGCCGAGGTCGTCGAAGCCTGCAGAAGCCGCCAGAAATCCCGGCTGCTGGTGTAACGCCACATTCCTTTATACAGACCGAACAGGAAGAAAGTAAACAGTTTCAGCAGAATCACCATAACCAGCATGCCCCTGAGCTGACCGGCAAAATGTGCGTCCAGGGAAAATTCAAACCGGAAGAGATAGGCAAGGGTCAGTGCCGCAGCGAAGAGGAGCGCATCGCTTAAAAGCATCAGGTAAAAATTGGCGTTTTTAAACTGCACTTTCATGAGGGGTTACCCCTATGCCCTTTTTTCATTCGCTATTTTACGGATACGCGCCGTCAGCAGCGTGAAGCCGATGAAACAAAGCGTCAGAAAAATCAAAACGGCCGGCGCCCCATAGGAGGTATATGCAAGCAAGACGCCGGCGCCGATCGCAAGTTGCACTGCCGCGTATGCCGAAGAAATCTTCCAATGGGCAAATCCGAATTCATTGGCCAACAACTGGTACAAGTGACGGCGGTGGGACTGAGTCAGGTCTTCGTGGTTCCTCAAGCGGACCGTCATGGTCGTCAATTCATCCGCATAAAAAGGGAAAAGCAGCGCTGCGAAACAGACCATTTCCACATAATTCCGGGATAGCGTCACGACAAGGCAGGCAAAGACGAATCCCAGAAGAACGCTGCCCACATCTCCCATGAAGACCCTGGCCCGGGGCATGTTAAACGGGAGATAACCGAGGCATGCCAGAGAAACACATATCGAAAGCAACGACAGGGCGTTCTGCAAGGCATCCTGGGACGGACGATCCAGGGTATAGACGCCCAGCAGACCGAACCCGATCACCCCGCTGAGACCGGCAATGCCGTTGATACCATCCATGAAATTATAGAAGTTGGCCGTCCCGAGAACAAAAATGAAAATCAGCGGCAGGACCAGCAGGAACAGGAACGGGAACAATCCGAGCGGTGACAGGGTATAATTGGCTATCAGACGGGGCAGCAACGGGAAAAAGGAGAATGAGGGTCGAGAGAACCTGGATGACGAGACGCAATGTCACCGAGATCCGGAAATAATCGCCATATAAGCTGATGGCAGGAAATGAGGATCGCGGCAAACAGAAAGGTCGTCGGGATTCTCAGCGTAAGCCCCGCCACGATAAAGGCCGCAAGGATCCCGACACCGGCGCCACGCGGCGTCGGGACGGTGTGGGAACTGCGTTCGTTGGGGATGTCCAGCAGGCGCTCCCGAAACGCCATGCCGGCGATCAGCCAGGCGCCCGCTGCCCCCAGACCCACACAAACCAGGAAAAGCAGAGCTGTCCTGTATTGGGTGACCAGCGCTACAAGTTGAATGAAGAATGTTGCCGGGTCATGAATCATATCTCGCCTGACCGTCGCATTTCGGTCACCGCCTTCTGCCATCCCGTCGCCAGATCGTATTGCGGAACAAAACCGATCTGCGTGCAAAAACGCCTCCCGTCCACGGCCATATCCTCCATGTACTTGTCGACCGTCGCCCGCACGACAGGCGAGCGCAAACTGCAAATCCGGGCGCAATCTTCCAAGAAACCCGCCAGGAAGCGGACGGGACCCGCGGGCAATATCAAACGCGGCGACCTGCGGCCAAGGGCGCCGCAGAGTGTCTCGATGATGACCTTCATGGTATGAAACTGTCCGTCCGTAACGTTGTAAATCCGGCCCCCTGCGTCCGGATGGATGGCAGCCAATACAGCAGCGTGCGCCACGTCCTTGTCATAAACCAATGTGCGCCGGTTGAAACCCTTCCCAACCGGTATGAAGCGGCCTTTCGCCAGAGCGTGCACGAGGCGCCGGTAATTCCCCTTCATTTTAGAACCATACACGGCACCCAGGCGCAAGACAGTCCCTATAGGCCGGCCATGCGCATCTTTGGCTTCCAGCACGATTTCTTCCGCATCAAGCTTGGTCCGGGCATAGAATGTATTGGGACACGGCGGCGTATCTTCCGTCAATATCCGCCCACCGGACCGCCCGTAAACGGCAATCGTGCTGAAGATCACAACACGCCTGACGCCGGCCTGAATCGCCGCCGCAACCACGGTCGCCGTTCCCCCCACGTTAATCCTCTCATATTGATCCTGCAAAGCCGGGGGCGGGTTTTCAACATGCAGCAACGCAGCCATGTGAATCACCGCTTCAATGCCCTGCATGGCCGCACGTACAGCCGCTATATCCGCCACATCGCCGGTCAGCGTCTGCACATCATCCGGCCAGGCGTCTGCCGGTGGGGGATCGATGGACAGAGTGCGGACAGGGTAACCCGCGGCACGGAAGGCCTCAACCACAAGCGGCCCGACAGCGCCGGTGGCCCCTGTCACGAGAACGGCAGGAAGACGCTTCGCTACAGCCACTTCCAGCCCCACTTGTTGAAATAACGGCACATGCTGACGATAAAGATCATCGTCATCCTTATATTCTTATGGGACTCCCTTGTCCAGTAATGAATGACAGCCGCCTCCGGACAGTAAACCGTTCTAAATCCGTTCTGCTGGAATTTGCGGCTCAAATCAAAATCTTCCAGATACAGGAAATATCTGGAATCAAAACCGGCCACCGCTTTCAGTACGCTGGTACGGCAAAGCATGAACGCGCCGGTCATCACCTCCACTTCGCATATCTCATCGTATCCCACATCCCTCATCTCGTAGTGATCCAGACGCCGCCTGAACAGAGGCTGCAGAAGGTGCGGCATGAAACGACGGATAAAAAAATCCATGACGCTCGGGTAGCGCTTGTTAAGATACTGATCCGAGCCATCCTCATTCAGTATCCGCGGGCAGACCATTCCCGCGTCCGGATTGTTTTCCATGAATGTGATCAGGGAGCGAATGGTTCCCCGTGGAATCAGGATATCGGGGTTAAGCACAAGGTGGTATTTTGACGGTTTTTCCTGGAAAATCGCCCAGTTGTGTGCCATGCCATACCCGGCGTTTTTGCCGTAAGAATGGTAGGATACCGGCAGCCCGTCGAATGCGGAATGCAAATCGGCTGAGGGAGAATTGTCAACGATCGTCAAGTGTACGGAACAGTCGGTGTCCAAAAAACTCGCGGCGGTTCTCCTGACCACATCCGGAGAGTTATTGTAAATGACCATGGACGCCGTGCAGTCGTACACAACACACCCGTTTTCTTTCATATTCAATATTGCGGCCGTGCTGGAGTCCCCCACCGGCTATCGTAAACCAGCCCGCAATGGACGATCATTTTCCTCATGTCCGGCAACCGGTTGATAGCTTCCACCCCGCCCCAAAAGACCGTCCCACAAGCCGCGTAACATCATTGTAAAATTACGGCGACGTGGCGGGACAACGATGGTGAAGATGAGCAACTTCGCACAGATCCGAAAGTGATCTTTCACAGCCCATAACAGAGGGGTATAGGATCGGTTATGAAGCCGTACCCGATTGCGCATCATGTAATAAAGGCGCAGCGGTTTGTGTACAGTTGCCTGCCGCCACCGAAGGAACCAGAATCGCTTTACTGCATCACCCAGGTTGTGTTCCATGACAGCGCCAACATCTCCATAGAGTTTGAAACCAAACGAAGCCGCCCGGAAACACCACTCTACATCAACGTTGTCTATGAAGAAACTATCATCCATGCCGCCGACCGTGTTAATCACATCAAGAGGAATCAGACTTCCCGAAGAAATGATGATGTCCACGAGCACCGGCTCACTTTGATCAGGGGGCAAGTGAATAAGGTTGCTCGTTAGGCCCAGACGAATAAAGTGAAACGCTTTCAAGGTAGTCGTGTATTGGAGTTTCGGCCCTATTGCGCCTGCCTTCCTGCCCGAACGCTCAAGTGCGGTTAAAGAACCCATCAGTCTCTGGACCATGTTTGATGCGGCAATGCTGTCCTGATCCATCAACAGTACGTGCGAAAATCCATGTTGCCCTGCCCAGGAAATGCCGCTGTTTTGCCCTGCAGCCACACCGACATTGGTCTCCATGACAATATGGGTGATCGCTCCGCGCTTATCCTCATCCGCCAGCCACTGCCGCACTTGTGGATCTGCGCCATTGTCGATAATAATCACCGCACCGACCTGCGGACGCATCGCATCAACTGCACGGGAAAGCAGCACAGGATTAGGGAAGTAGCATACGAAAATGGCGCAAACGCTGTCGATTTTCATTCGGATGGCCATCGGGGGAACCGGTGGTAGGATGCCGTGGAAATGGAGTAATCTTCCCGGTAGCGGGTCAGGTGGGGGCTGTAAAAAGGATCATTTCTCAAGAGGCTCCCCCAGCGCGCTTCCATCAATTCGATTTCGCCCCGGAAACGGATCTGCTTTTCGATCGTATCTTCCGGACCCCGCGTTTTTGATTCGTGATGGTAAATCTTCAGATGGGTCAGGCAAAGGTTATAATAACCGGCTTTCAGAAGCCTGATACAGAAGTCGACATCATTGAACGCTACCGGAAGGGCTTCCTCAAAACCGCCTGCCTCCAGAAATCTTTCTTTTTTAACCATAAGGCAGGCCGCCGTCACGGCGGCATAGTTCGCCGTGATCCGCAGCCGGTCGAAATAACCGGGCAGGTCGTCCGAAAAGTATTTATGACTGTGGCCGGCAATGCCGCCGATACCGAGCACGACGCCGCCATGCTGAACGGTATCATCGGGATAGAGCAGTTTCACGCCCACAGCGCCCACCCGGGGCCGCATCGCCTGGGCGGCCATGTCGGTCAGCCAATCCTCTGAAACCACTTCAATGTCGTTGTTGAGCAGCAGCACCAGGTCTCCCCTGGCATTCCGCACACCCTCGTTGATCAGGGCTGGAAAATTGAAGGGGATTGGAAGCGGCACGACATGGAAACGGCCGGGTTTGTTCTCCTGCCACCGGCGGAACAGATCCAGGGTTTCCGGTTCCCGGCTGTTGTTGTCGACGATGATCACCTCAAAACGGTCGTAGGCGGTCCTGTTAAAGATGGACTTGAGGCAGTTTCCGAGAAGCGCAGAGAGGTCCCGCGTCGGAATAATGATTGATATCAGCGGCCGGCCCTGAAGGCGGTAACGCACGCGGTAGCGTCCGGACAAACCGTCAACCGGCTCCGCCATGGCATCTTCTCTCCGCCGTTGCAGGGCCTCCCGGATGGCCAGGAGACCGGCATCCTGGGCATAGTGCTTCGACTGGAAGTCGGCGGCGCTGGAGGCCGGGATGGAACGCCAGTGATAGAGCACGCGGGGGATATGGCGGATCTCTTTCGCATGCTCGGTCAGACGGAGCACCAGGTCATAGTCCTGGCTCCCCTCAAAGCCTTCCCGGAATCCTCCGATCCGCCGTACTAGTGCGGTCCGGTACACCCCCAGGTGGCAGGTATACATGAGAGAAAGGAAGGTGTCGGGCGACCAGTCCGGCTTGAAAAAGGGTGAATGCCTTCTGCCCTGCGCATCGATCTTGTCCTCGTCACTGTAGATCATGTCCGTTCCGGGCTGACGGTCGATCACGGACACAACCTCGTAGAGGGCATCGGGCGTCAATTCATCGTCATGGTCCAGCAGCGCCACATATTCCCCGGTCGCCAGGGACAGGGCTGAATTGGACGCCGCCGAGATGTGTCCGTTGGCCTCCCGGAAAAAAACACGAATGCGACTGTCTCCGGCTATGTATTCCTCCAAGAACGGGACGCACATGCGGCGCCGTGGAGGCGTCATCGGCAATGCAAAGTTCCCAGTGGGGATAGAGCTGAGCCAGAACCGAATCCAGGCATTTTCGCAGCCAGGTTTCGTCGGTATTGTAGACGGGCAGCAGGATGGAAATGAGCGGCCGGCGGGACAGCTTCCCCACCTCCCTGCGAATCCGGTCGCAGTCCCCGTCCGTCAAGCGATGCTGTCTCTGCCAGCGTTCATACAGCTTGCTCTCCGCCAGGTAAAAACGCTCCACAAAGGTATACCACAGGCCGAGCCACCCCTCCTGACGGAGAATGCGACGGGCCCTCTTCATACGGCGGGGTAACGCCTTCAGGAAAGACCCTATAGGGACGAGGAGAATGCGGATCAGCGTCCGGAACTTCCTCAGGATCACAGAAGGCGTGATTTTTTCTTTTGTTTTGATCAAGGTTCAAGACCTTTGAACATCGCGATGGGACCTCATTTCAGCCCTAAAGGAACAGGATCGCAGCTTACCGCCCACGGTAGAACGGCGGGCATTGCCTCTCAGGGCGACAGCGGAACCTTTTTCCAGCCGTCACTCTGCGTGAACTCCCGGGAGGAAAAGCACCAGATGACGAGCTTCTTCGCTTTCCAGTATTGGGGATCCCGCTGGGCTCTGCGCAGCAGGTTCACGCGCGCCGGGGTGGCGCCGGAGCCGCGCACCGCGGCCAGATCCACCGGGAACCCCAGCTCCAGCGCCAGCTGATCGGGCAGGCCGGCATCGCGGGCATGCATGTCCTCCCCGGCATGGAAGACGAGATTGTGGCTGTCGCCCACAAGCAGGACCGGGCTTTTCCGGTCAGGGGCGATGGGCATCGGTGCGTCCGTACTGCCCGAAGCGACCTGGCGGATCGATACAATCTCCTGAGAAAGGCCCTTCCCTCCTATGTCCTTCCAGAGGTCTCCCGTAATAGGCAGCGATTTCCATGTCGTCCGATAAGCTGACTTCGGTATCGCTTTCATCCAGAGTCGTCCCTGAATCTCCTCACGAATCTTCCGGGCGGCCAGAACACAACCATTTCCCGACCAATGGGTGTCCTGTTTACAGAACAGCGCTCCATCCCGATGAAAACGATTTGCCAGGAACAAGGGCGTCAGATCGAGAACCAGAATGCCCTCTTTCTGCAGAAGCTTGTAGAAGGCCTGTAGCTCACTGTCGATGCGCACCGGCGGATTTTCACGGGAAACTGCCATTTGATCGGACAGGAAGTCGGGATAGATCACGCTCTTGGGCGGAACAGGCACCATGATAAGCTCGATGCCCATCTTCTTGAGCTGCCTGTGAAAATCAAGAATTGCCGGAAGGGGATCGGCGAATTCCGGTTTGGTCGCCCTGCTGACCTTTTCGGCTGATTTGCCCCAGAAGCGACCCGCGGAAACGAAGCGAAGCTCCGGACCAAAGAATAGCCACCCCTCCTTGCCGGGAACTGTAATGGTTCCCCGCTGGTCTGCCGATCGGGCCGAGGAGGCAAACTGATCGAGCACCTTCCGGATGGAATCCGCCTCTGCGGCAAAAGATATCAAGGCCATGCCACAGAAACCGATAACCGCCAGCATCGTAAGAATATTTCTCCTCTTCACTCTTTTACCCCTCTGAAAAACCGCGCTGTTACTTTATCACGGTCGCGCCCCAGCAGGGCTCCGCAAGCTGCAGGGCCGCATCGTCCAGTTCGCTCCGGTTGATCCCTTCGTAGCGGTCGGCCACGTCCGACCAGGCCGTCAAACGGAGCTCCACGGACTCTCCCGGCCGGTAACGCGCCGCCGCCGTTAAGACATTATCCGTCATGCTCCTCATATAGACCATCGCGTCGGTCTCGGCGAGGGGACGGCCGTCCCCCTCCAGGTCCGTCAGATGGATCGCCATGACATGATCCTTATAGGGCACCGAGCCCGGCCTCGGCACGGCAGAGACCGCTTCGATCTTTCCCCGGACGACCCTCTCTTCTCCGGGCGGAATCGATAGGTGCTTCAACGGCGGGGGAACGCCGAGTTTCAGGTCGATCCGCTTCCAGTTTCCCACGGCCAGTTCCCGGATGGAGAATTGATAGATCACCAGCCGCTTTCCTGCCAGACGATCCCGCCCCCGGGCCAGTTCGACGGCCAGGCTCTCCCGCGTGGCAAAGGCGCCGTTGTCGTTGCGTACGATGCGGTCCACCGGACGCTGCAGGCTGAAGCTGAGCTGTTCGGTGAGGCCGGCACCTTCACCCCATCCCATGGCGCCCAGAGAATAGATGTTGCTGAAACTGTCGCCAAGCACGAGCACATCCGCCGTTTTCCGGGATTGCCAGGGTCCCCCCCCGGCCTCAAAAACTTTTCGGATCGAAGCGTTCTCCCGCGGAAAGATCTGCTGTTTCGCAGGCAGGTCCAGCATGACGGCCAGATCGCCGAGATGGGTCACCTCGGATCTTTCCGCACGGTAGCCGGACGGAGGCAGCCCGGGAAGGGGAACATGCTCCTGAATAAAATCCCTGAGCTTTTCCGCCGCCAGTTCCACAGCCTCGGGACGCCAGTGGGTATCGGTTGCGAGATACTGCGCCTGACCGCTTTGCGCCTTCGCCGCCATTAGCGAGGGCGCTGCATCGAAGACGAGAATGCCCTTGCGTTTCATTTCCTCTATGAAACGTTCATAAGAAGGGTTCTGCAGTTCCGTCTGCCGTCGATCATAGCGATGGGTCAGCTTCTCCGGATGAATCATGGCCTTGATCGGCGTTGGCATGACAATCAGGGCGATCCCCCGCTGCGAGAGCTGCCTGTGCAGGTGCAGGATCGCCGCACGCGGGTCGGGTTCCGTCGGGGCTATCCACTCACTACCCGCCGTTGCGCGCTTCCTCAACTGCGCCGGATTGAGGAAGGGCGGCCCGGACAGATAATCGACGCCGGGCCGGTAAAAGAGCCACGGCCGGACGCCGCAGTAGGCCTTTTCATTGCCCGCGCCGAGCCAGGCCGTCAGGATATACTGGATCTTCGGACGAATCCATTTCCCGATGACGGCCTGATCATCCAGGGTCTCTTCAAACCCTTTCATTTCTTTTAGCAGAGAGCGGTTCACCGCAAAAACGCCTGCGACGAAGCCGGATGATCCCGAATCCCCGGATGCTTTGAGCGCTTTGCTAAAAAGTGAAAAAACATCATAGGCCTGCGGCAGCGCCGAATGCTTCTTCCCCGCCGCATAATCCTTCAATTCCGAGACATGCTGCGTCAGCGGGACGGAAAGAATGACAAGCAGGAACAACAGGATCAGGCACCTGGATAGGGCCGGGCCGATCTGCGTGTGGCCCACCTCTCGTTTTGCCGTTTCCTCCCGCTGTTCCTGTAATTCCCAATCGCGCATGGCTATCCGTTCAAAAAATAAAATAAATGAAGGGGTTGTAAGACTGTGTCATCAGGACCGCCAGCGAAACCAGCAGCGCCAGGGCAATCGGCACAGCCTTCCACGGCGGAACCGTCCGCGTCCAGTCCCATGTTTGCGGACAGCTCCAGACTATCACTGCCGCCAGGCCAAAAGTTCCCCAATAATAGGGCTGGTAGAGAATGCCGCCCAGCAGGCCGGCGCCGGCCTGAACGGCTGCCAGACCGAAGAGGCTGCCGAGGAAACTCCATGCCGCCGCAAGGTCAGGCGTTCTGAAAAAGACCCAGGCGATCAGCACGATAAAGAAGGTCACAGCCACCCTGAAGGGTTTGGGCATGCGGTGGTAGAGGGCATGCTTCCCCTGGGCTCGCTCCATCACCAGCATGCCGCCGTGGATGCCGCCCCAGATGACAAAATTCCAGGACGCTCCGTGCCAGAGCCCCCCCAGCAGCATCACGACGGCCAGATTGACATAAGTGCGCCAACCCCCTTTCCGGTTGCCGCCGAGGGGCACGTAGAGGTAATCCCGCAGCCAAGTGGAGAGGGATATGTGCCACCGGCGCCAGAACTCGGTGATGGACTGCGACAGGTACGGGGAGTCAAAGTTTTTCGGAAAGACGAAACCCAGCATCAGCGCCAGTCCGATGGCCATATCGGAATAGGCGCTGAAATCGAAATAAATCTGAAAGGCATAGGCGACAAGGCCATACCAGGCATCCAGGACCCCGCGGGAGCCCGCATCGAAAACCACGTCGGCGATCTTCCCACAGGGGTTGGCCAGCAACACCTTCTTCGCCAGGCCGAGACTGATAAATGCCACCCCGCGCGCGAATTTCTCGGCCGTGTGGGTCCGGTTCGCCATCTGGTCGGCAATTTCGCGGAAGCGTATTATCGGACCGGCCACAAGCTGTGAAAAGAGTGAGATGAAACAGGTAAAATCGATGAAGTTCCGCAGCACCTTCGCCTGGCCGCGATAGACATCGATCGTATAGCTCAGCAGATGAAACGTGTAGAAACTGATACCCAGGGGTAATGTGACGCGCATGACGGTCTCGATCTGTAGGCCGGACAGCCCGAGCCATTGGATCAGCAAACTGTAATTCTCCATGGCAAAATTGAAGTATTTGAAAAATCCCAGCATGGAGAGGCTTGACACGACGGAAATGCCCAGCCAGATCTTTTTCCTGTGGAGGCCGGCGTCTTTCGCATCACGACTTTCGGGGGACAAGGGCCGGCCCGTCGGCCCTTCGCCTGCTATCTTCAGGCCGCAGATGTAGTTGATCAGCGTGGAGGCGAGCATCAGGACGACAAACAGGGGATTCGCCCAGCCGTAAAAAATGTAGCTCAACACCGACAGGGCCAGATGCCGGCCCCGGCGGGGCAGCCCATAGTAAACGGCAAGGGCTAAAGGCAGGAAATAGAAAAAGAAAATCTGGGAACTGAATACCATGTGATCAGTTACGCAGCTCGTAGTGGAGCGTCAGTTTGAATTCATCGCTGTCCATAATCAGACGCTCCCCCTCAAGCTCTGGATGATCATCGAAACGTTCCAGGACCATCCGGTAGGTTTTGCCTTTCTCCCGTTTTGCCTTTTCGAGAACCTGTCCGTCCTCGATCACCCAGTGGGCGGCCATGATCTTCTTCTGGCGATAGGAGCCGGAAATCATCCGGACAACCTCATAACCGTTCACCAGGAGGGCGCGCCGGTAGGGAGCGATATCCCGGGGCGTGGGGATGACGGAAGGATCGGTCAAGCGGGCTTCGACCACCAAACGTTCTACCGATTTTTTCGGAACTGTTTTTCCCG
The DNA here is from genome assembly GCA_963708515.1 of uncultured delta proteobacterium. Taxonomy (GTDB): domain Bacteria; phylum Desulfobacterota; class Syntrophia; order Syntrophales; family Fen-1087; genus JAPLJM01. Next base: position 295,598 of record CAVPSX010000018.1, read on the forward strand.
GAGCAATGGTTCGCGGCTGGGCTTTTGTTATATCGCTCTTTTTCGCCGCCGCCTGTTTTACACCTTCTGCAGGCGCCACCCAGACATCGGGATAGAAGTCTCCCCTGTCGTTTCTGGTTATCTGCCACCAGAACTCGATGTTTGTCATATCGGCATTGAAACGACCGACATAGATCTCCACCTCCCGGCCTCCCCCTGCAATGCGGTTCGCTCCTGAACCCACCTTGTAGGGCCCCGTCATCGCCATAATGCGGTGATGATTACTCCAACGGGGAAAGTACACCTCATGGCCTTCTATCCCCGGGGCGCCATTGATCCTGACCTGCCATTTATTTTTATTTTGCAGATCAATGATCGTCAGATTCCTGTGGGCGCCATCAAAAACCCAGTAATATGATTTTCCCTTGACCGTCGCAAGCGCCGGCCAGCAGCCTTTGGTAAAGATTTCCAATGATTTGTTCGGTAGATGAGCGACGCCACCGCCAGGCCAGGGCAAATTGCCCCCGGCCATCCGGCCATCCGCCGAAAGCTGAAAACTGTCAATGTTCACCGGCGCCTTATCCCAGACAAGCTCGCCGGCGCCGGGACTGTCCAGCGTCGTCCGATAGACCGCACGACAATGAAATCCTCCCTCCATCATCTCTTCATGCCCATAATAAACCCACTCCCTGCCGTCACGGGGATCCCGCCAGAGCGCCAGTCCAAACCCGCCAACCAGCTCCCGCAAGCCCGAACCGTCCCAATTAACGATGGAAACCTTCTTCCGAATCCGGTCCGAATAAACCACCCGATCCCCGCGAGGCGAAATCAGTGGCTTCACGTAATTCCCCACCGCTTCCAGGATCGCCCGCTCGCCTTTCCCGTCACCCGTGTCCAGACCCGTCAAACGCAAATTGCTGCCCAGCGCATCAACATCACGCCCGTCACCCATGTCCTGAACCCAGACAACGCGAAAGCGGAGCTTAATGTTCATCAAAAGGGGATCAGGGGGGATGCTTTGTTCAGGTTGGACTGTCGCAGTGACTGCCTTTTGCGGCGTCGTTACGAATTGCGAGGGGGTGCCTTGTTTAGCATTGACTGTCGCAATATCTGTTTTTTGCGGTGCCGTTACGAACTGCGGCGGATTAAAAATCAGGATGAGACCTAATGTAAAAAACGCCAGAATAATAATGAAGAAAATCTTATTTTTAAAACTGATACCCATTCCTTACATAAATGACATAAAATTATTTTGCGTTACGCCGGGGGAAATATCGGTTTTCCGATGAGAACGGTCTGCGTTTATTGAATATCATGTTGCACCGTGCCGCTTGACACAACCATGACAGTGTTGCTCAGAATTATTTTGGCAACACCATATAAAAGGTGTCGGCAATGATCCGATGGCCCGCATCGTTGGGGTGCAGATCGTTGGCCATATAGCTTTGATTCCCGCCTAAAGCCGTCTCAATGTCCGCACAGGCTATCCCCTCGCTTGCCGCCAACTGGCGAATTCTCCGGCTCAACTCGATCAAGTAAGGTTTTCTCCAGGCCCAGTTACCAAAAGAAGTCCCCAGAGTCGCGATCACGGGAATGGTTCCGTTTTCCTTGGCTCTCGCGATGATATATTGAAGGGATTCTGATAGTGAGATCCGGGGCCACGAGGCCCGCATCATTTGTCCCGTAATAGATTGTTATATAACGGGGGTTATGCTCGGTCAGCACTCCGTCAATCACAGCCGCGCCGTATGAGCTGTACGCACCGCCCACGCCTTCATTGATAATGGTTTTTCCCCACCGGACAGCAAGCACGGAAACATAACTGTTAGCGTAACTTGTCGCACCGTCGCCGACGGTAATGCTGTCTCCCATCGCCACACAGATATCGCTACGGCTGTCAGGAATCGCAACGGATGCTTTTTCCGAATCATCGCTTTCCCCAAATCCATTTTCTGCAGTCACGACATAATAATACGTTTTACCCTGGGCCAATCCTGCATGTGTGTAAGGACTCTTTACGCGGGCAATCTTTGTCCCGCTCCGGCTGGACACATCCGGAGATGTGGCCCAGTAAATATTATAGGTTACATCCTTATCGAAAGCAGACCAGCTTATGATGGCCTGACGATCGCCTGCTCCCGCCCTGACGCCCGTCGGGGCAGACGGCGTATTTCCCTGATCGGGCGTGACCGATAATTCCTGCGATTCGAGGCTCTCTCCATTTTGATTGGCGCTGGTAATGACATAGTAATAGGTTGTGCTGTTGGTCAAATCGGCATGGGTATAGGGACTGACCGCATTCGCAATCCTGGCACCGCTTGCTTTCGTCACACCGGCGGCTTTTGACCAGTAGATATTGTGCGATGTGTTGCCGTCCCCCGGGTCTGCCGCCGTCCAGCGAATGATCGCCTTTTTGTTGAAGCCGACGATGGCGACATCCATAGGAGGCAGAGGGGGGGCGCTCTGACTCGGCGTTACGGATACTTCGGCGGATTCGCTGCTTTCACCATATTGATTGGCTGCGGTTACCACATAGTAGTAGGTTGTGCCGTTATTCAGGCCGCTGTGGTAATAGGGATTGACAGCGGCCGAAATCTTTGTGCCGTTCTTCTTTTGCACACCTGCTGTCGTTGACCAGTAGATATTGTAAGTTGTTGCCCCGTTAGCATCGCCCCAGGCCAGTCTGACCTGGGCACTTCCATTGAGCGCCGTGATATTTTGCGGGCGTCGATGGCGGGACGTTCGGATCAGCACTCCCCCCGCCACCGCCGCCGCCGCAGGAAAGAAGCAGCAGAGTGATCACTATAAAAACGAGATAGGCTTTCCTGTTCATATCATAACACCTCATGCATCATCGTAACATTCATGGCATCCCTGTACTGCATGCGATAGGGCGATCCTTTCCCGGATACCCAGATCGGCAATAAATTATCATCAATCATCTCAAATAATGAGCGCATGGGGAATGGGCACGATGAAGCGTCCGCCCCACTCCCGAATGTATCCCATCTGTTCCATAATTTCCTCTTTGATATTCCAGGGGAGGATCAGGATATAATCAGGTCGATCCCCCCGGATCCGATCAGGGTGCGTGATCGGAATACGGCTTCCGGGCAGGTAGCAGTTCTGCTTGTAGGGACTCCGGTCCACGGTATAATCCAGAAAATCCGTCCGGATCCCGCAGTAATTCAGGAGCGTGTTCCCCTTGGCCGGTGCGCCGTATCCGACAATCTTTTTCCCCTCGTTCTTGAGGTCGATCAGCATTTGCAGGAGGTTCCGTTTGACCGCTTGGACTTTCCGGCCGAATGTCAGATAGTGGTCAATCTTCCCATATCCTTCGGTTATTTCTCTCGTCTTGAGCTCAGTCACTCGCGGGGATAGAGATTTGTTTTGATCCTCGGTATGGGCGGCAAAAACCCGCAGGGAACCGCCATGGGTCGGCAGCTCTTCCACATCAAAGATGGTCAGTCCGTGCTCCCGGAAGATCCGTTCAACAGCGAGGAAGGAGAAATATGAGAAATGCTCATGATAAATCGTGTCGAACTGAATTTCCCCCATCAGCCTGACCAGGTGGGGAAACTCCATCGTAATCAGCCCATCGTCCCTCAATGCTATTTTCAGTCCCCTGACAAAATCGTTCAGATTTGGATTATGGGCCAGCACATTATTGCCGATGATCAGATCCGCCTGCCGCCCCGCCCGGTACATATTCTCCGCATAATTCGAGTCAAAGAAAGCAACCTCCGTGGGAATGCCGTTTGCCAAGGCCACAGCCGCTGTGTTTGCAGCAGGCTCAATGCCGAGAACGGGTATGTTGTACTTCTTGAAATACTGCAGGAGATAACCGTCATTGCTGGCAATCTCGACGACAGAGGATCCTTCATTCAGTCCAAAACGTTTTACCGCCATATCGACATATTGCCGACAATGGCTCAGCCAGCTCTCCGAGTAGGATGAGAAATAGGCATAATCGCTGTTGAAAATTTCCGTCGGTTTTTCGAACTCATCGAGCTGAACGAGCAGGCAATTCTCACAGACATAGACATCCAGAGGATAGGTGGGCTCCATTTTATGCAGATCTTCTGCGCGCAGGAATGAGTTGGATAAGGGAGATGATCCCAGAGATACAAACAGATGCCTGAGCGGTGTTTGACAGAAACGGCAATGCATGAACATCAAGCTCCTTGCTTCACTAAAATGGGGCATCTCATACACAATATGACACCCCTCATGCAACCTTTTTTTAGAAAGTAAGAGGGGCAGTCAAGCCCGGTACTTCACTGATCCTGGGATTGAAACAGATTTAAGGGGTTAAATCATCAAGGATTGAGCCAGATACCTGTTTTTTAATATATATGACACAAACAGACCAGTTATTTGCACCACGTCATGCCTTTCGCTATGGCTTCTTTCATATAATCCTGTATATGCTTTGCACAGACCAGGTACATATCAGAATGCGTATCTGCGCGACGGGATCGATACGCCTTAAACCAAGCAACGGTTTCTTCTACAGCCTTCTCCCATGTGTAAGCCGGCAGCCAATCTAATTTATTGGCTGCTTTCTCCCAATTCAATTTGAGGACTTCTGTTTCCTTCCTGGCAGACGCCACAGGCTTACGAATCCACTCACCTTTTCCCCAGCAGCGAATGGTCTGTTCAACAACGGCCTGCGTTGTCATGGGTTGCATCTCTGATGGTCCGAAATTCCAGGCGCCGGAAAATGCTTCGCTATTTTCCATCAGTTTCATTCCAAGCAAAAGATAACCGCTTAAGGGTACCAGAACATGCTGCCAAGACCTGACGCTGGATGGATTTCTGACGATAATGGCTTCATCTTTCATCAGCGCCTTCATGCAGTCCGGCACAAGGCGAAACTCTGCGAAGTCCCCTCCTCCAATAACATTGCCGGCCCTTGCAGAAGCGACTGCCAGACTGTTGTCCACGGATGGAGAAAAAAAGGAATTTCTGTAAGAAGCGATGGCAAGCTCCGCCATGGCTTTACTGGCGCTGTAGGGGTCAAAACCCCCCAGGGGATCATTTTCACGGTACCCCCAGATCATATTCTGATCCTCATAGCATTTATCACTGGTAATTCCGACAAAAGCTTTCGCTATCCCTGTTTTTCTCAGCGCTTCCAAAATATTGATCGTACCACTGACATTCACATCCAGTGTTTCCTTTGGATTTTCATAGGAGAGCAGCACAATCGGCTGGGCTGCCAAGTGAAAAACAACCTGGGGAGAATATTTCTTGATGACCTGTTCCAGCCGGTCGTAATCCCGGACATCACCTCTGAGATCGACTATTTTGTCGCCCATGCCGCATAGTTCGAAATTGTTCGGTTGCGTGGGGGGGTCGATACTGTAGCCGACGACTTTCGCGCCGAGTTCCCGTGAGCCAGATGCTGAGCCAGGAACCTTTAAAGCCCGTGTGGCCCGTGATCAGAACGGGCATTCCCCGATAGACTTCGCTTAATGTTCTATTCATTACCTCTCACCTCACCTGTCGATTCCTCCTCTGCAGGCCGCAAAAGACGGTGCTCCCTTAGCGCCTCGGCGGCATTTCTGATCATGGTAAATTCATAGCCGGCACGGTCGGCAATGTCCAGCAGCGAATGGCAGCCATCGGATAAGTTCAAAACCCATAACAGCGACATCTGATCGAAACCTGTTTCCCGGTCGCCGCCCATGAGGCGATAGAGCCCCCGCTTGCCAAGCTGGGGCTCGCATTTGGGATTCAGGTTCACATAGGTCCGGTTGTTTTCCAGCACCTGGAGAACGGCAAGGTATTTCCGGAAGGAGTCCGCCAGCGATTCGGGACTCACGAAGTCAAGGTCATCAGCGGAGGTATGATATTGGGGATACTGCCCGTGCGGTGTTCTCATGAGGCAACCGACAGGCAAGTTGAAGCCGGGCGAGCAGTACTGCCTTTCATCATAGCCGTAAGGAAAAAAGTCCATGATCTCATAATCCTGCCCGGAATGCTTCAGAACATGGGCGACCGCTTTGTCGACTTCCGCATCTCCCTGCCGGCTTTTCTTGTAGGTCGTCCTGCCCCGATCACCCACACAGGCGGCCACCAGACCATGACGGATTCTGCGAGCCCCGGATTCATTGAGACAGAGCCAGGCAATGGAACCGATCGTCCCGGGAATAAAGAGAAACCGGTAGGAATAGCGCCGGGGCCGTAAACTCAGATGCCTGGCCAGAAACGTGACCATTGCCACGCTGGAGAGGTTGTCATTGCACAGCGAGGGATGGCAGGCGTGACAGGAGATGAGAATCTCATTTTCTTCTTCCCCGGGAAGGTAATACTCCCCATAGGTCAGATGACCCGGTTCCAGAGAACTGTCGATGCACACCTCATAACGGCCATCCTTCATTTTCAAGAGATCGTTATGGCTCAGGCAGAATCCCCAGGTTTCCTGGTAATAGGATGTACGATAAGGGATCCAGTCCGGTTGCTCCGGGAGGGTGAAAAGATGGTCTTTCAATTCCGCAAGCGAGAGGGTCGCTCTGACAGGCATGCTGTAACTGACCACATGCAGGTTCGATTTCCGGAAATCAATAACCCGCTGGCCGGCGCTGTCCTTGACATAGGCGTCCCGGATGTTCCACTCCTTCGGCACAGCCCAGTCAAAAACGGGCGTGCCCGTCGGAACCTCATGTATTTCGAGGGGAATATGACGGCTGACCAGGGAAAGGGTTTCGCGAATACCCGCCCCCGTAATGCTGCGGCAGAGGGGATACATCTGCTCAATGAACGCGTGCATCGCCTGGCCCATATCCTCAAAACTGGCAGTACTTTTGTCCGGCTCGATATTCAACCTATGCGCCTCCTGCAATTCATCCCGTGTAATCCGGCCAGTTCTGATCACGATCCGAAATAATCGCCCGATCTCCTGCCGGCCAATGAATTCCGAAGGCCGGGTCATTCCAGCGGACGCCGCAGGCCGATTCGGGATGATAAAACTCGGACATCTGGTAGAAGATTTCGGTGTTGTCCGCCAGAGTTTGAAAACCGTGGGCAAAACCTTTGGGAATATACAGCATCCGGCTGTTATCTTCCGTCAGTTCCACAGCGACCCATTGTTTGTATGTCGGTGACTCCTTCCGCAGATCCACGATCACATCATACAGGCCACCACGGGTGCAGCGAACCAGTTTGTCCTCGGCATGGGGCACAGCCTGATAATGCATCCCTCGCAGAGTTCCCGCATCCCGGTTGAAGGAGATATTGCACTGCACCACATCCGGGTTCAGCCCTTGAGCGTCAAACTCATGCCGACAGAAGGACCGGCCGAAAAAGCCCCGATCGTCCTCCAGGCGCTGCACTTCAATAATAAAGGCACCCCACAGATTCGTTTCACTGAATATCATGATAAATGTTCCAAAACACCTTTTTTATGCCTTTTTGATGAGCTGTCATGTTCAAATCTCTCAACTCGTTTCTTTGCGGTAACATCTCAGGGCACCCTGAAAATGGTTTTCCCCAGGCAGAAGGTATATTTTTCGGAGCGGCGCTTACCGTCCACCGCGGCAATCCAGCGCGCACCGCTCACCGGGAGAGCGGAGATCTGATGCATGCCCATGCCGTTCCATCCCACCCCCGAATCCTTCAGAAGGGGATTGCCTTCCAACGGACGTTCCCGGTATTCCTCCCGTGTCAGCGTCATGATCTCGAAACCCCGAACAGCCTTACCGTATTTCTCTCCATACTCCTGGGAATCCTGGGAAAAGCGGATAAGGCGGTCTCCCGTATCCAGAATGTTTCCCGCCGGTCTGGCATCGCGGCCATTGCCCCTGACAATGGGACTTTCGGGATGCTCAAGCCAGGGGCCTTCCGGCCGGTCGGCATAAAAAAGATAGAGGTTTTGACTGTCCCGGGAGGAGCTGAACAACCATAAGAGACCCTGATGAGTCAAAACCGTCGAATCAACCAAAGCCCTGTCGGCGATGATCGGTTTTATAAACTGCCATCCATCGGGAAAATGCGTTGCCTTATAAAGACGAACACTGTTGACTTCGCCGGATTCCGGAACCAGATAATAATCATCTTTCCATTTGAAAACATTCGGATAAGACAGGTGAAACGGTTCCTCCAGGACAACGCGCTCATAACGCCAGCGGAGACCATCGGCACTGGTAGCCAGACCAATGACACCCTTGATCCACGCCCAAGAACCTCAAAGAACAGGTAAAACTTGTCTTTCTCCTGAATCAAAAAGGGGTCAGCCACAAAACGGGCAGGCGTGTCCTTTATATCAGCAGCCGTCAGTAACGGATTGCCCTGACGTGCATGCAACTTTATGGAGCGGCCATTCACATTCAGATCATAGATGCCGATACTCCAGATCCCTTCAGCAGGTCCGGAATAACAGAGATAGGGAATATCGATATTCGTACGGTAGACAATGAAGACACCGCAGAGCACAATAGCGAACAACAGGAAAAGTGCGATAAGGACTCTCCGAGATCGATTTTTTCTCATGGCGCGGATCCTGGAATATGCCCTTCATTACCAGACTTTCCAGCCGGCTTTGCCCTCGTTCCAGAGTCTTTCCAGTTTCTGCAGGTCTCTGAGCGTATCCATACAGGACCAGAAGCCGGTATGCTTGTAAACCATGAGTTGACCCTCCCTGACGATCTGTTCCAGCGGTCCGTATTCCAGATCGCAGTCATCGGCCTCGTTCAGATAGTCAAAAATCCGCCGGTTGAAGACAAAATAGCCACCATTGATAAATCCCGGCATCTTGGGCTTTTCAAAAAATTCCTCCACGCGGTCCCCATCGATCTTCAGTTCCCCGAAATAGGAGGGGGGGCGGAACACGCCCGTCACGGTGACGAGCTTGCCGTGACGCTTGTGAAAATCAAGCAGGGCATGGATGTTTACATCGGACAGTCCGTCGCCATAGGTTGCCATGAACGTGTCGCCCTTGATGAACTTCTCGACCTTCTTCAACCTCGCCCCCTTGAGGGATTTCTCTCCGGTATCGGCCAGGGTGATCCGCCATCCCGCCTCTTCATGGTTCTGGTGGATGCAGACATTTTCCGGCTTTCCCAGCTCGATGGTCACATCATTGTTCATGAGCTCATAATGGCAGAAGTAATTCTTGATCATCTCCCCCCGGTATCCCAGGGCCAGAACAAAATCATGATGACCGAAATGAGCGTACGTCTTCATGATATGCCAGAGAATGGGCCGCTTCCCGATATTCACCATCGGCTTGGGCCGTGATTCCGTTTCCTCCCGCAGACGGGTGCCTGCGCCACCGCAAAAAATAACTATCTCCATGATCCTATAATCCTCCCTTGAACATTAGAGCGTCTCCCGTAACATGACCATCTAAAAAACCGCAATCTTTTTCCCACATAGAGCTTCTCGTTCTTCATCATGAATGGCGCTCATTCCGACGAAATGAAACAGATTGCTCAGACATATTTAACTAATATCATAAGGTAATCACTGAATATATACGAACATACCCGTGGGGATAATTTAAATGTTGCGGATGCAAGGAAGTTATATATCTTGTCTTTAATATTCATTTTATTCAAGTAGTATTCTGATGACAAAAAATACTGGAATACATTCGTGTAGTAGCTTGTCAGGACAGAACCTCCACTCTTATTGATTAATATTATTAGCTTCTCCGTATTGAACGAATTGATATGTCCCCATTGCCTGATAAAGTATTCCCTTGTTTTACCGCGAAAAATAAAATCGCGTATTCTCATATAAAGATTATCTTCTAACGGCACTTTAAATATGGCATATTTACATACCCTGCATAATTCTTTTAATGCCTTTTCAGGTTCTGGTATATGTTCCAGAACATCAATCATAAGACAAATATCTACGGTTTTGTTATCAAGAGACGTTTTACAAACATCCTCATTTAATGCTTTATATACATCGGGGTTATTTGCAATTTGGACGAAAGTATTCCAGGGCTCAAATCGAGAGTTATTTTTTTCACAGCAATATTATATTTATTTACTATATATTCGGTTACGCCTCGTAAAATAATCCCGGCACCACCACCAACGTCCATTAAAACAATCTCTTCATTATTTAGTAGAGAGCCTATAAATAACTTATCGATATGTTTAATAATATTGTTAATTTTCCAGACAGAATCCTCTGAGTCAAGAGTGGGGTTATTAGCAAGATACTCATCTGATGAATAGATATTGTCACTCTGGTAATCCAACTTGTTGCCTCGCAAAGCATACGAAAAAATGGAGCAAGCCAAATGCCTTTGTAACTTCAAAGATCATTGAACATCACTCGCGATCGATATATTCAAAATCCTTGATGAAGGTCTCCTGTTTGAGGATATGTTTGAAGATAAAATAGGTGATCCGCGGTTGGGGATAACCATTTTCATGACGATGAATCGCGGGTCCATCCGGATACTGTCGTAAACCGCCCGGTCATATTTAACAAGAAAATCAACGATGCCCTGCTCCTGGGCGTTGTTTTTCGCGATGGCGGCCCGGAGGATCACCTGCACGAAATAACGCTTCAGCATCCGTCTGCGCCACAGATCGAGAACGTCTTTGGGAAAGGCCTTCTGCGAAAGGGCAAAGCGATAAGGGGAGTCGATAAACTCCACATTGGAAAGGATCTTGTCCAGGTCCTGATTCAACGTGAAGTTCATACCGTGCCTTCTCCAGACACCGACAAACTGATTCACAAAACCAATTTTTTTGCCGATGATCAGCTTCAAAAGGCTTTCCCAATCCGTGCTGCGAATGCTCTTCTCAAAGAAGCCGATCTCCATGGCATAAGGGCGATCATGAACCACCGTCAGGGTCGGCAGCGAATAACCTTTGTAAAAATTCAGAAAGAGCCAGTTTCCGTCGATAATCTCCGGAAGATCCCTGTTTACCTTGTCTTCAATAAAGACATTGTCCTTCTCGTAAAGGGATTTTGACCTGGCGAAAACCATAGCCAGCCCCTGACGGTCGATCAGATCCATGGCTCTGCGAATATAGGCCGGATCGATGAAATAATCGTCCCCATCCAGATGGAGGGCATAGTCGCCGGTGGAATAATCATAAAGGGCCTTCCTGAAGTTGCCGATCATTCCCAGGTTGGTTTCATTCCGGAAGTATTTCAACCGGGGATCCGACATATATCGGCCCATCACGTCCTGAATGGGATCCGTCGAATGATTGTCGCTGACCACCACCTCCAGATTCGGATAATCCTGGGCCAGCACGGATTCCACTGCCTGACCGATATATTGGGCCTGGTTGTAGGCCGTAATCGCAACACTGACTTTTTTCATGAATGGTTCTCCCGCCAAAAACGGTCTTGAGTAATTCTCCGATCCATACTATGATGTAAATTATGAGCCAAGAGCCGTCCATGAAGGTTCTGATCTGCAACTTCGAATCTCTGAAAACACCCAGCGGTGTGGCTTCCTTCGCCATCAAGCTGCTGCGCCACCTGCCCTTCCTGGAGGCCCTGACCACCCGAAATGCTTTCAAAACCCCTCTCGAAGAGAGAGAAACAAATCTGGAAGCCAAGACCCGGTACAACGAAATCCTCTGGATGAAACCTCCAGATTCACCCTGATGAATCGCAAAATCCGTGAATCGGACCTGATCCACCTGAATCCCTTCAATTTTACAGAACTGATCCTGCTTCTTCTTGCCAAAATTCATAGAAAGAAATGCATCGCCACCATGCATTCGAACATCAACTGCTCATTTCCTGACTTCCATCATCGCTCTGGAAATGGCGCGATTGATCATCGTCTATAACGTGATGCTGCTGATGGCCGACAGAATCGTTTTTCTCTCCCGCGCCCATTATGAGAATTATCGGAAGTTCAGCCTTCTGAAAAAGTGCTTCCGAAAAAAAGCCGTCATCATTCCAAACGCGATCGAATCCGAGAGAATCCTGACGGAGAAGAAACCCGCAGCAAAAAGCCCCCTGACCTGTATCTTCGTGGGAAGATTTGAACGACGCAAGGGAATTTACGATTTACTGGCGCTGGCGGAACAGTTGCAGGAAGAAGAGATCCAATTTCTGGTTGTCGGCTTTGGCCCTTTGCAACTTCAAAAACCATTGAAAAATGTTAACGATCGTTGGAAAAGTGGAGCAATGAAAACTTATTCGATTACTATGACAAAAGCCATGTTTTTTTGATGCCCTCCTACTCGGAGGCCTTCGGCATCACCATTCTGGAGGCCATGGCTCGGGGGCTGGTCATATCGGCATCTGATATTCCGGGCATGCGGGAGAAAATCGAGACAGAAAGAAACGGCTACCTGTTTCCCCCGGGGGATATCGGGAAAATGAAGGAACAACTTTTATTTCTCAAGGACAATCCTCAAGAAATCATCAGGATCAGCAGAAACAACCTGACAGACGTGCAGCAGTTCACCGTGGAAAAGCAGGCGAAAAAATATCTCGATGTTTATCGCGACGTGTTGAGACATGATCAAAACAGTCTTTAACGATCACCAAGAGACGATCCTGAATGTCTTCTGGCGGGGACTCCAACTTGTCGTCAAGGACGGCGTCAGTTTTATCATCTTCATCCTGGCCGCCAAGTTCCTGAATCCCCTATGAATTCGGCGTCTATAACTATGTCCTCGCCGTTATCTTCTTTCTGATTCTCTTCGGTGATTTCGGCATCTCCGTGGCCGCCTCAAAATATGTGGCGGAATATCAGGCCACGGACCCGGAAAAGCTAAAATACGTGCTATTCAATGCGGGACTGGTCATTCTGGTCCTGACGATCCTGGTCACGGCAGGCACGCTGCTTTTGGGTCCGTATTTTCTGAAGGATAAGTATCTTTATGTCCTCTATATTCTGCCCATGATTTTCCTGGCGCCTATGACCTCCCTTTACGATGGCATCTACCGGGGGCTCAGGAAATTCAAGCAACTGGCACTGCTCTCAACAGGCGTCAGCCTTCTTTCCCTGGGTTTTATCTATTTTCTGATCCGGAAATACGGACTGACCGGCGCCTTGATTTCCCAGAATCTCTTTTATCTTTTTCTATTCCTGACACTGGCATTCGGCTACCGGGATTTTCTGTTCAAGGTTAATCGGGAGATTCTCAAATCGGTCGGCTTCTACGCCCTTATCATCGGCATCATCCACGTGAGCGCCTTTCTTTACACCCGGGTCGATATTCTCGTCCTGGGTTACTTCGATCTGATCGTGGAGATCGGCTATTACGAAATCGTCAACAAGGTGCTGATGCTCATGCAGCTTCCCTTCCTCGTCTATGCGCAGGTCCAGGCCCCCAATATGGTGGCGTCTTATTACCGGGAGGGAAGCCGTGCCATCCTGCTGAAAATGACTTCATACATCAAATACGCGACGGCCGTCTCCCTGCTGCTGTCCGTTTTAATGGGATTGACGGTTCCCTGGGTCCTCCAAGGTTTTCTGACGGAGTATTATCTGCCCGGCGTGATCCTGATCCTGAATATTTTCCTCTTTCTCTTCATTTTTCAGAACGTGTCGAACCTGGTGGGCAACACCTTCATCATCTCCACCGGGCATGCCAAAATCAACATGATCAACATTATCGTCTTCGGGATCCTGAACCTGATCCTGGATATCCTTTTCGTCCGCTGGTACGGATATCTGGGGATTGCCTATGCCAAGCTCCTCGTGGTGATGCTGGGAAGTCTGTCCCTGATTATCCTCTACAGGCATGCCCTGAAGAAAAAAGCTCAGGCCGGAGGCTGACCCGCCCTGCGCGGGGCGCCCTCTTCGGCGGACTCCTCCGGCAGCCTCGGAAAAGAGATCCGCATACGCTTGCGCCACCCGCCTCCAGGAAAAATCATCTCATGACCCAGGAACGGCCCTTTTCCCCCATTTCGTTCGCCTGTCCGGGATCTGCCATCATTTCCCGGAGCGCCGTCCGAAGGCATCCGGCTCGCCGAGATCGAAGAGCCAGCCCGTTTCTCCGTGACGGACGACAGCGTCGTTCCCGAGCACGCGGCTGGCGATGACCGGCAGGCCGCAGGCCATGGCCTCCAGGACCACGTTGGGCATCCCCTCATAGAGGGATGGATTGACGAAACAATCGGCGCTCCGGTAAATCTCCCGGAGTCGGTCTTTGTCCACCCAGCCATGCCAGACCAGGCAATCCTCGATTCCCAGATTTATCGCATGGGTGTGCAGCTCATCATGCTGCGGGCCGTCTCCGACGATGTGCAGGACAAAGGGGCCTGCTCCCGAACGCCTCAGGGAGGCGGCATGATCCAGGAGATAAAAGAGATTCTTCTGAACCTGAAAGCGGCCCACGAAGAGAAACGCAAAGGCATGACGCGCCGCTTCATCGCGGTTTTCATCGGGACAGAAATAATCCGTATCCACTCCGTTGGGGATGACCTGCACCGGGAAGGGGTCCGCCCGCTCCGACATCTCCTTCAGGCCGGGAGAATTGGCCACCACGGCGACGCTTTTCCGGAAGATGAGCCGTCTGCAGCGGCGCCAGCAGCCTGTGCAGGGAATCCAGCGCCGCTTCATTGCCGGGCACATCGCCTCCGCGCAGTGAGATGACATAGGGCACATTCCCCCGCTTCAGCCCCCAGAGGCCCAGCGGACCGCAGGGAAAGGAAAAGAAGACGATCGCCGCCTCGATCCGATGCCTCCGGATCACCGAGCCCAGCATCAGGCCGGCCGAGACCAGAAAGGATAGCATCTCCAGGATGCCGGAGCGATCCGGACCTTTGCGGATGGCCGGACATCGCACGACCCGGACATCCCCTTCCCGGATCTCGCCTCTTAGATCACGGAACCGGGACGTCAGTACCGTCACCGCATGTCCCAGTGACGCCAGATGTCCGGCGATAGCGGCCGTGGCCGTCGCCGCGCCGCCGCCGATGGGCGGATATTCATAGTTGATCAGCAGAATGTTCACTACTTCTTGCCCCACGAGTTCAGCAGCCAGATGTTCCACAGAGCAGCCCGATGATCCATGCGGCAGGCGCGATGCTCTTCCGCCATTCCGGCAATGTAAGGGGCATGAAGGTAAGGGAACGCGCCGTTGCCGTCCAGCGAGAGGCTGCCATCCTGGAACCACCTGCCGATCGGCACCCCGAAGCCTTTCTTGGAGCGATAAAGGATCTCCCGGGGAAGAACAGGCTCCAGGGCCTTTTTCAGGAGATATTTGGTCCGGCCGTTCCGGTATTTATAGGCGTGTGGTATTCTTCTCACAAAATCAACCAGTTCGATATCGAGGAAAGGGGCCCGCACCTCCAGGGAATTCATCATGCTGGCCCTGTCGGCCTTGACGAGGATATCATCCTGCAGGTAGAGTTTCGTATAGAACTGCAGGGTCTTGTCGACCAGGTTCTCCTGTTTACAGGCCTCCCACTGCTCGATTGCCTCGGCATAGACCTCCTCGATGTCGGTGGGCTCCCGGAATAGACTTTCCAGGTCCTGCGGATCGAGTGGTCCCAGCCAGACGGCATTCCAGAAACGTTTGGGGTAGGAGAGGCCCCTCAGGGTCCGCTTGAGGCGAAAATCGAGGCTCATGTTCCCATGGGTGGAAGGAAACGCCGCCACTGCCATCCGGATCGCCTGATGGATCGGCCCGGGGATGAGGCGGTCATACCATGTCGCCATACTGAGAGCCCGGAAGGGGTCATAGCCGGCAAAAAGCTCATCGCCGCCGTCTCCTGCCAGCGCTACCGTCACGTGCTTTCTCGTTTCCCGGCAGAGCAGATAGGTGGGTATGAGCGAACTGTCCCCCATGGGCTCATCGAGCTTACCGACGATCTTCGGCAGAAGCTCCCGCGCCCGCTCCATGGAGAGGATTTCCTCGTAATGCTCGGTATGGTAGCGATCGGCGATGATTCGCGCGTATTTCGTTTCGTCGAAACTTGCCTCTTCAAAACCGATGCAGAAGCTCTTGATACGCTCCTGCCCGGCCGCTTCCGCCGCAAAGGCAGTGATGGCGGAAGAATCGACCCCGCCGCTGAGAAAGACCCCCAAGGGAACATCGGACATGAGCCGTCGCTGCACCGATTTTCTCAGCAGATCCCGAAGCTCCTCCCCCCATGCTGCTTCCGGGTTGGCCGGTATATGCTCAAAGGGCTCCAGAACGAAATCCCAGTACTTGGATACCCGGAAGGCCATTGCGTCCATCTTCAGCAGCAGATTATGGCCGCCGGGGAGCTTGAATATCCGCCGATAAAGGGTTGAAGGCGCGGGGATATACCCATAGGCAAAATACTTCTTGAGGCTTCCCTCATGAACGTCGGCCGTGATCTGAGGGTGCCGGATCAGGGCGCTCAGTTCAGAGGCGAAGGCAAAAGTTCCGGTTCTGCAAGGAATAGAAGAGGGGCTTTTTCCCGAAACGGTCCCGGCTGAGGAAGAGCTCGCGCCTATTCCGGTCGTAAAGGGCAAAGGCCCACATGCCGTTGAGACGTGAGACAGATGCCTCGCCCCACTGCCGGTAAGCGTGGAGCAGCACCTCCGTATCGGCAGTGGTCGGTAAGGAAAATGTGGCCGGCCCTGATCAATTCATCACGGAGCTCCAGATGGTTGTAGATCTCCCCGTTATAGACGATCCCCAGCTTGCCGTCTGCCGTCCACATGGGCTGCGCCCCGCCGCTCAGATCGATGATGGACAGACGCCTGTGCCCCAGGTAGACCGCCTCCCGGGCATCGTGCCACAGCCCCCCGGCATCGGGACCCCGGTGCACCATGGTTTCATTCATGGACGCAAGAATGTCCACATCACCGGTTCCGGCAAAACCGCAGATTCCGCACATGATTATTTCTGCTCCAGATTACGGCATTCGTCGATCAGATAGACAGACTTGCCCTGGGATTCATAGTAGGTCCGCATGATGATTTCCGCCAGCAGGCCCATGAGGATGCACATGATCCCGGTGATGCTTGCCATGACGAAGATGAGCGGCAGAGGGGTTTCAATGAAGGATTTTCCGCCGAAGAACTTATAATACAGGGACGCCGTGGCGGCGATGAAGGCGACAAAGAGGCTGACCAGGCCGAAAGCCCCGAAGACATAGATCGGCTTCTGGGCATATTGCGCGAGAAACTTGACCACGATCAGGTCCAGGATCACCTTGAAGGTCCGCTCCAGGCCATACTTGGACTTGCCGTGGATGCGGGGATGATGGGTAACCGGGATCTCCGTCACCCGGGCGCCCTGCCAGGTGGCATAAATGGGAATGAAGCGGTGCATCTCCCCGTAGAGCTTGACGCCCTTGATGACCTCGCGCCGATAGGCCTTCAGTGAACAGCCGTAGTCGTGGAGATGAACCCCGGAAATCTTCGAGATGAGCCAGTTGGCGATCCGGCTGGGGAGGTTGCGTTTCAGGGCATGATCCTTCCGGTCTTCGCGCCATCCGGAACAGACCTCAAAGCCTTCCTTCAGCTTGGCCAGGAGCTTCGGAATATCCTGCGGATCGTTCTGGAGGTCGCCGTCCATGGGGATCAGCACGTCGCCGGAAGAATAGTCGATGCCGGCCATGATGGCCGTCGTCTGACCGAAGTTGCGGCGGAAGTGGATCACCTTCACCCGCCCATCCCGCAAGGCGAGATCGTTCAGGATCGCCCGGGAGCCGTCCGTCGAGCCGTCATTGACCAGAATCATCTCCAGATCACATCCCAGGGCCGGAGCGATTCCGCTTACCTTCTCGTAAAGGGGGAGAATATTGTCCGCCTCGTTGTAAAGCGGTACGATCACGGAAAGCAGATCATTTTTTTCAGATGAATTCATTTGGACCTCGCAGCATCGGCATACGGCCGGATATTTGATCCGCCGATAACGGTTTGTCAACACGATTCATGAAGATCGCGAGCATGCCGCCCGGCAAATCTCTCCCCGATCTCACTATCGCACCCCTGTTCTGAACTTCAGGACCTTCGTATCCTTTCGGCCGAACTGATCCTGAACGGATACCTGATGAGAAATTTCCTCGTTGGCCTTGAGCGTACCCGTGATCAAACCCTTGGCCGTGTCTATTTTCCAATTCTGTGATGAGCCTGGTGCAAGAGAAAAAGTGATTTGCGGTTTCGACCAAAGCCCCATGTCGTAATTTCCCGTGGTATAAATTCGCCCAAGCGTACTGATCACAGGCACCCGATAGGTCACCTTCCCTGGGGGCAAGACGATGATTTCCGGCGGGACAAGCAGGGGCGTCCTGAGAAAGCCCTGGGGAGACGGACAACTGCGGGACCCTTTGGCATCGACTGCAATAACGCGCCAATGGGCGCCAAGCCTCTTTTTCAGGTTCTTCGTGTCTGATGGATTGAAAACAATCTTCGATTCGCGAGTGGTCATAACGAATGTCGAAGGGACGACAGGCCATGCTGTTGCACAGACATCGTGCCAGCACCTTTTATTCGTATTGCGGTCGCTAAGGCCGAGGAGGCGATGGGGCTTATCGACCGGGATGAATCCTTCCAGATTGCTGGTATGAATCTCATAATAAGCAGGCTTAGCTCCATAGGCAGCCGCTTTCCAGCTTAAAACGATTTTTCCTTCCTGCTCCGTCAGTTTTATTTGTTCAGCAGCATAAGCGCGCCATAATTCACGGAACTTGGCAGGGTCTATATTCTTTCCATGATTTTTCTCGACAACCAACTCAATCGGCAAACCGTGGCAATCCCAGCCTGGCACATAGGGCGCATCAAAACCACTCATGGTTTTGGATTTAACAACGATGTCCTTGAGAATTTTATTTACTGCATGTCCAATATGGATATCACCATTTGCATAGGGCGGGCCATCATGCAAAATGAACTTTTTAGCACCCTTACGAGCCTTGCGAATGCGCTCGTAAAGTTTTTTATCCTGCCACTGTTTCAACCATGCAGGCTCGCGCTTGGCTAGATCACCACGCATAGGAAAACTGGTTTCGGGCAGGTTTAATTTATACTTACTTTGTTCTTTATTCAGGTTTTCAGTCATGACTTGCTTCTAGTTTTTAGTCTTAAAATAATTTCTTGCGACTTCTATATCTTTTGCAATTTGCGCCTTGAGCGCTTCTAAATTTTCAAACTTCTTCTCTTCTCGAATTTTTTGCAAAAATTCCACATGCACGTGTTTTCCATATAGATCATCATTGTAATCAAACACATGTGTTTCCAGCAGCAATTTTGGTATGCCAGCAACTGTCGGGCGCACGCCCAAATTGGCGATTGCGTTCATACCCTGTAATTTTACCGCATAAACGCCCGTCAGCCCAGGCCGCTCATGTCGCACATGAATATTCGCTGTAGGAAAGCCGAGCTCCCTTCCTCTTTTTGCGCCGTGCACAACCTTGCCGCTGATACTGTAATTGCGACCGAGTAATTTCCTTGCTAAAGCCAAATCGCCATCTACTAGCGCAGCGCGCACGCGGGTGCTGGAGACTCTAGCGCCATCCAAATCCACGCGCGGCAGTGAAATCAATTCGAAATGATTCGCTTTAAAATCTTCAACTGTGCCTGCGCGCTGCGCGCCGAATTTAAAATCTTCACCCACTAAAATCTGGTTGCGTTCATTTTCTCACGCAAAATCTTTAAAAAATCCTGCGCGGCAATCGCAGCAAACCGCGCATTAAACGCACAAACAAAAACTTTTGCTATGCCCGCTTCTTGAAAAAACTCTAGCTTTTCACGTAATGTAGAAAGCGCGCTGGTGCGTTTTGTGGAGTAAAGAATTCGCGCGGATGCGGCTCAAAGGTCATAATTGCAGGCGTTTTACCTTCCCTGAAAGCCTCATGGATATTGGCTTGCAGTAGCGCCTGATGGCCCAAGTGCATGCCATCAAAATTGCCGATGGCCAACGTAAGCGGCTCACGCTGCTGGCTGGGCAGATGACGAAAAACTTGCATCGTTTATGCTTTCACTCGCTGGCAAAATCGCGCCAACGGAAGCCCAGCAGAAACAAAGCCGCGAAATACACGGCAGCACCAGCAAGCACTAGCAGGCTAATCCACATCAGTTTTGACGCAGTTCGGAGCGTGACCAATCGCCCGCCAAACCCGCTAAATAATGCAGCGCAAGCGCCATGATGACCAGTGCAATCGCTAGCTTGAAATAAAACACGAACCAGCCAGGAAGCGGCTTGTAGACTTGGTCTTGGCGCAGATAATAAAACAGAAAGGCGGAATTGACACATGCGCCAAGACCGGTCGCGAGCGCCAAACCCCAATGGTCAAAATGCAATTTATGCACAAAAATCAGGTTCATCACTTGCGTCAATGCCAGCGTAAATACGGCGATTTTAACTGGCGTTTTAATGTCCTGCCGCGCATAAAAACTGGGCGCGAGCCCTTTCACCAAAATAAAACCGAGCAGCCCGACGCTGTAAGCCATCACCGCTAGCTGCGTCATTTCGACATCGTGTGCGCTGAATTTGCCGTAATGAAACAAACCGGCGACCAGCGGCTGCGCAAGCACGGCCATGGCAACAGCAGCAGGCGCGGCCAGCAGAAAGGTCAGGCGCAAGCCCCAATCCAGCAACTGGCTGTATTCTCCATCGGTCTTTTCTGTGAAGGATTTGGATAACTCGGCAACAAGATCGTGCCCAACACAATTCCTAATACTCCAGTAGGGAATTCCATGAGCCTATCCGCATAATACAGCCAAGACACGCTACCCGTTTGCAAAAAAATGCGAAAATATTATTGAGTACAATAGAAATTTGCGCGACAGAAACTCCAAAAATCGCAGGCAGCATGAGCTTTAAAATGCGCCGCACTCCTTCATCCTGAAAATTTAACTCGTAGCGCGGCAACAACCCCAGTTGCCGCAAATACGGCCATTGATAAAGCAACTGCAAAATGCCGCCAACAAACACCGCCCAAGCCAGCACTTTAATTGAATTATCAAAATATGGGGCGACAAACAGCGTGGCGACAATAAAGGAAACATTGAGCCAAACCGGCGTGAACGCGGCGCCTAAACTTGCTGTATGTGTTTAGCACGCCACCAGCCAGCGACACCAGCGAGACAAATAAAATATAAGGGAAGGTAATGCGCAATAATTCAATCGTCAGTTGAAATTTGTCTGGCTGATTCACAAATCCAGGCGCGGTAATCCCGACTATCAATGGTGCGGCAAGCATACCCAAGATGGTCACCGCCACTAAAAACAAGCCCATCAGACTGGCAACGTGATTGATTAAATCGTGCGTTTCTTGCTGTGTCCGCTTGGCTTTGT
>CAVPSX010000019.1:0-44220 GCA_963708515.1 uncultured delta proteobacterium
AGAAGAAACCGGCGTCGTTGATATCGACGTGTCCCTGGCAAGGAACAAACGGCTGAATCCGTTCAATGATCTGCTGGGAGACAGACGTGCTGCGTTTTACGGAGCATTAACCGACCAGGCCGTTTAGAAGGGAAAAGGAGGTTCCGGGAAAGGAGGAAGGATCAGGAAATGCCAATCTTACTCATCAAGCAAATCCCTCTTTTTGCCTTCCTTCCGACGCATGAGCAGGAAACACTGGCATCCATGCTGAGGCGGCGGTCCATCCAAAGAGGAGATTTTCTTTTTCACAAGGGTGATGAGGGGACGGCCCTCTACATCATCTACAAAGGCCTGATCAAAATCGCCGTTTCCACAAAACGCGGAGACGAGGTGACACTAGCCATGCTGACGGACGGCGATTTCTTCGGGGAGATGGCTCTGCTCGACGATCTGCCGCGCTCCGCAGACGCTACAGCGCTGGAGGACACGCAGTTGTATGTTCTTAATCGCGCCGATTTTCTTTCCTTTTTGATTCACAATGAACATGCTATTCGGGCGATCATTCAGGTTCTTTCACTTCGCCTGCGCAGGACCGACGATATGGTGGCGGAAGTCTGTTTTCTGAATGTCGCTGCCCGGCTGGCAAAACGGCTCGTGGCGCTGGTCGAGTCCCGGCATCAGGCAGACAAGGGCGATCAGCAGCACGAGGTGCATTTGACGCAGCGTGAACTCGCGAGTCTGATCGGTGTGTCACGCGAGACGATCAACAAGGAACTCAAAATCCTGCGCCAGAAAGGAATCGTTTCCACCGCCCGGAGTTCCATCACGATATGCGATCTGGAACGCCTGAAAAATCGCACCCGATTATGAATTCAACCGGTTCATGACTGACTTTGCACAGAATGGGACACATTTCCTCCGCGATGGGATGATATGAAAGACGGTTTTAGATAGGCATGAAAGAAAACGACCGCAATCCGATGTTGGGTGAAATTCTCGTCGAGCGCAACGTCATTTCGAAAGAGGATCTTAAGGAGGCCCTGGAGGATCAGAAAACCAGTAAACAACGTCTCGGTAAAATACTCATCGGTAAAGGCAAGGTTTCTCAGAGTAATATTCTTAAAGCCCTTTCATTCAAATATCACGCGCAGATTAAAATTACTGAAACCACCTTTTCGTATATCGACAGAATAAAAAAAGTCAGAATACCCATACGCGTAAAGCTGTCAATTTTCATGACCCTTATGGTCGTGATCATCATGTCCTTTTTAAGTTTTTTCTATTTCCAGAGTCAAAGGGATGAGTTCATCACCCAGACAGTGCGCCTGGGGAAAGCCATTGTGTCCAACTTGTCGTACAACAGTTCGGTCCCCCTGTTAGAGGATGATGAAGCAACGCTACATATTTTGCTGGAGGAAATATCCAAGGTAGAAGACATGAATTATGCCATGATCGGCAGATCCGGGTTAATCAAAGCGCACACGGATATCAACAGGATCGGGCAACCGTATGAGTCTTTGCGTAATGCAGCGCTTTTACAGAAGGATGACAAAGTCACAATATACAAGTATCACGATGGTACCAAAGAAATTCTTGATTTTTCGGCGCCTATTGAGTTCGGCAAGGTTGAAATCGGGACCATACATGTTGGTATCTCTCTTGATTCGCTCCAGAAAAGGATTAGAAGGACGCTTCTCTTCGTTCTGACGCTGACCGTGTTGATCATTATCGTATGTGTCGGGGTGTCTTTTTATATGAGCACGAGATTTTCAAAACCTATCTACAATCTTGTCGAGGGCGCCGGGAAAATTAAAAACGGAAATTTCAATCACAGAATAGAAGTTTCAAGGAATGATGAAATAGGCGATTTGACTGTTGCATTCAATGATATGATAGAAGGGTTGAGGAAGAAGGAAGTTATGCAGGATGCGTTCGGTAAATATGTTACCTCCGAAGATTGTCGATATGATCCTTCAAAACCCGGACGAAAAATGGTTTAAAGGAGAGATCATTAATGCAACGGTCATGTTTGCTGATATACGGGGCTTTACAAGCTTTTCGGAAAAGAGAGACCCCACTGAGGTTGTCAATGTATTGAATGAATATTTTACCATGGCGACGGAAATTATTTTTAAATACGGTGGTCATGTGGACAAATTTATCGGTGACGAAATCATGTCGGTATTTGGAGCGATCGTTGAGCAAAAAGGTCATCCAGCAAAAGCCGTTATGGCCGCTGTGGCCTTGCAGAATGAACTCAAAGACAGGAACCTAAAAAACAAAAATCAGAAGACATGGCAATCAGAGTCGGTATTGGCATCAGTACGGGCGAACTTATTGCGGGAAATATCGGTTCCAATAAAAGGATGGAATACACAGTAATCGGAGATATAGTAAACGTCGCATCCCGTCTCACAAGGCTTGCAGGCCCGGATGAAATTGTCATCAGTGATTCGGTATATCAGATGGTTTCCGACATCGTTGATTGCGGAACAGGTTGAACCGGTTGCTGTCAAGGGCAAAGCTGAACCGGTTCTTACATATAAAGTAAACGGCATTCGTGATGGCGGGACGTAATGGTGATATTTTTTGTATTTATTTTTTGAGAGCTTCAAGTAAGTTCCTTGACTTCTGAATGTATTCCTTTGCTTTACGATGATGTGGGTCAATCTCCAGAACGGTATTCCATTTTTCTATTGCTTCCTGTAGCTTCTGCTGCCCGTAGAACTGAAGTCCTTCTTTGTAAAATATGTCCATTAAGTTTTTCACCATAGCTCCGGCTCTTGTCACGTACGGTTCCGCCTTCTCGGATCCCTTTTTTACTTTTGTGAGTATATGCAGTGCATTCATGTAGTCCTTGTCGTCATAATACTTTTTACCCATGTTGTAGTATGACATGTTGAGATATTTTGACACCTCGGAACTTCGTGGATATTTGGATTTAGCTTTCAGGAGTTCATTTATCGCAGCCTGGTAATTCCCGTTTTCGTAAAACGATATGGCAATGCCCAGATAGCCGTAATCGTCTTCTTTGGTCTCTGTCTCTTTCTCGCCGTTCTCTCTTGAAGCCGTCATTCTCGTTTCAAGTTTCGATACGGTCAATTCAAGATGTTGCTTCTTCAGTTCATCTATGGCGGACATGAAGTCAGGCTTTATGCGCAGAGCAGTCAGAAATGCTCTCCTGGCTCCCTGGGGGTCCTTCTCTTTCAGGGATAATCCCCATTGATAGTGCCTTTGTGCTTCCTGGTCACGCTTCTCGGATAACCTCTGCAGTTGTGCTTTTGCATGGCTGTTGTCCGGATCGATTGTCAGGGCAATCTTCAGCTCCTCGATAGCCGATGTCGTGTCGCCGGCCTGCTCCAGAGTGATTGACCTTTTCAAGTACTCGTCTGATAGTGTCTTTTCTAGTGTCTTTTATGGCCGGTGCGCACGCACTCAGAAGGACGAGGGAGGTGATGATGGTGGACAGATACAGGACTTTTTTTATTTTTGGGGTTATCATGCCTATTGTTTTTTAAATGTATCCAGCAACGATTCGAAATCACTCATGGTATGATTGTTGAATATCATTGTACGGTTCAGCGCATAATTGTTGTAGAAAAAGGCATTTCCCCCTCTGATGACGGTAAACCCGGCTTCATATCCGTATTTTTTCAGTTTTTCCACGACCTGTTCATCGACAGTTCCATAAGGGTAAGCAATAAAGGTTACATTCAGCCCAATTTTCTCTTTGATTATGCGCTGTGATTCTGACAGTTCTTTTTCCAGCGATTCTTCGCTGAGCTTTGACAGGTCGGTATGACTTACTGTGTGAGACTGAACTTCAATCGATCCCCCATCAACCATTTCCTTTATTTCACGCCAAGAGAGGGTCACATTGTTAGGTTCAGACCTGATTAGGTCTGTGTAAACGAACAGGGTGGCTTTGAATCCATATTTCTTCAGGATGGGTAGGGCTATCGTTTTTATGGTCTTCCATCCGTCATCAATGGTTATAACAACTGAGTTTTTTGGAGGTCTTTGTTTGTAGTTGATAAAGTCACGTAAAGCGCTCAGCGACATGACATTGTACCCATTGTCTTTGAGGTATGCCATCTGCTTATCAAACATTTCTGCCGAAACAGCTATTTTTGTCCGAGTTTTTTTCTTGCTAAACTGATGATAACACAGAACAGGCACGATCTGGTATCCGTCCGGAGAGAGTCCCCCGGGATTGACGGGCTTCAAAGGAATGATGATCTGCTGATCAGCCGTGATATTTTTATTTTTATTGAATCCAGCGATGATGTACGCGTAATTCTTATTCTTCAGGTATTTTTCCGCCAGCGCCTCATATGTGTCGGAAGGGTTCGCAAGAATTACGGCATAATCCTCTGATATCTTTTCCCGGTCCGTTGACGCATGTATGGAAGACGCATCCTTCATAACGTCTTTTAAAGGGGCCGCGCACCCGGTCATGAGGATAACGAGGAGTGTGAAAAGGAAAGTGCATTTAAGCTGCTGAAAAACCGTATTGAAAATCCGCATCAAGCAGGTGGCGGGTTTCATATCCGGATGGAATGATGGGCATCTCGCCGGGAACACACACGCATTCACGTTAACTTTCCCCTTCGGAATGAACATGCAGTTCGTGGGTATAATGTCAAGTCGGTGTGCCAGTGATATTAAACTGACTTGATAAGAACTTGACTTGTTTTATAAATTAAGCATAAAAGAAAACGTTAGAGTATGTCAAGCAAAAAGGGGACCGGGTTGCTTTTCCTATGAAGTCCCATCAATCTGGATTTTGACATCCACCGCCAGGCAACCCTGTCCTTTATCGAAGATCAGCATCGGATTGATATCGAGGTTTTGTACCTCGGGATGTTCGATCAGCATGCGGGAAACCCTGGACAGACAGGTTTTCATGGGCTCTAAATCTGCCGGCGGTTGACCCCGGAATCCGCTCATTATCCTGGATCCTTTCGTCTCTTCAAACATGCGGCCGGCTTCCTCGGCGTCGATTGGGCAGATGCGTAGGATCGCATCCCGGATTGCCTCCACAATAAAACCTCCCAACCCGAACAGGATTACCGGACCAAACTCGCGGTTCTGACGGCTGCCGATGATCACCTCCCGTCCCGGGGCCGACATTTTCTGGACCAGAAACCTGTCGGTATTCATGGCACGGAAAGCAGCGGTAAGCGCCCTACGATTCTTCAGATTCAGATGGACTCCCCGAACTTCGGTTTTTATGCAGGATCTCCGTAGCGGCAATCTTAAGGGCCACCGGCCAGCGCTGTCGTGCGAAACCGACCAATCTGATGGCTGGACGCAAACCGGTTGGCCTTGAGAACAATAACAGGCTTTTCAGTTTGCCGGGCCAGCGCCATGAGCCGCCGGCCGTCCGAAAAATTCTCCAGATAGACAGCGATGCAACGTGTTTGAGGATCGGAGATCAAAAATTCCAGGTAATCGCACTCGTTCAGGTCGAGTTTATTGCCGATGCTGATGGCCTTATTGAAGCCGATATTTTCAAGCATGAGCAGACGCATGATATCGATGATCAGGCTGCCGCTTTGCAATATGACAGATACCGGGCCCTTTTTCATGGCCTCGGGATAGATGGGTAAAAAAGGCAGGACCAGTCCCTTGTTCAGATTGATGACCCCGATGCAGTTGGGGCTCATGAAGCGGATGTTCCAGCGCCGGGAGATTGTGATCAGATTTTCTTCAAGACGCCGAAGGTCTTCTGTGAATTCCGAAAATCCGGCAGATTGAATAATGGCGCAGGGGATGCCCTTCCTTCCGCACTGCTCGAACGCGCATCGGGAACGGTTTTCGCAGGAACCAGAAGCACGGCCAGCTCGGGAACCGCCTCGATATCTTCGATTTGCTGATAGATTTTTCGGCCGTTGAACTCGCCGCCCTCTCGGCCGGCAGATAAACGGATCCCGGGAAGCCGAAGCGCTCAAGATTCTCAACGGTATTGCGGCCAAGATTGTCTGGCGAGTCGGATACGCCGCAGACCATCACGCTTTTTGGGGTAAAGCATTTTTCGCACGCGCCGGATCTCCTGAAGCCTGGCCTTTCTTTTTTCTTGAAAATGCCGATTCTTTCAGGTATAGCTACCCACGCTTCGGGCGGTTAACTCAGCGGGAGAGTGCTACCTTCACACGGTAGAAGTCACTGGTTCAATCCCAGTACCGCCTACCATTCGTAACAAGGGGCTATCCATTTACGGTTAGCCCCTTTTCTTTCTTTGCGACCAAGTTATAACCGGTTCTCAAAGACGGCGTTTTCAGACCTGCAAGAGCCCTCCTGGTTTGCGTCCTTCATCAGGTGCGAATAAGACGTTCAAGATCCCTGTCGGCACGCTATGGCTTGTCTGGATTTCACTGTTCCGGAAAACGCACTTTGAGTTTCCTCTTGAGCATTAACAAACGCAAATCACTGATCAGATATGCTGATGGACAACACCGCCTCATCCCTGGACAGGGGCTACACGCCCCCATGTCTCTATCATGGCAAACCATCCAAAGGCTGAAAGGCAATCCTATTTTCCTGCGTCGCGTTTCTGGTTCCAGATGACCCATTCATCTCTCACTTTTATGGGATCAAATGATTGCGGCTTTCCCGGCCTTCCATCCGCCCCTATGTGCAGCCTCTGGAGTTTTCCGAGGATAATTTCCTCCCACTTCTTTTCTGAGACCTCCTTCGGCCACGCCATCTCTTGCTTTGGTCCGCCTGACACCATAGACGGAGGTCCTACGCTGACCCGGCCCTGATACACGTATATATTCGTGCTCTTATCATCACCGGCCTTGAGATTGTATACAGTCCCGCGGACGCCGATAACTGCAGTAGGGGTGCGGGCACTGAAGTCCCCTCCCCGGAAGCCGGCCGAGGTTTTGGCGACCTTGGCCCACATCTTCCCCACGAGAAGCGTTGCCAAAAATTTGCGAGGCCCTGCTTGGGGGAAGGAGATATGATCAAGGTTCATCCGGGTATTTTGCGCCAACCTCACAACCGATTGGTCCGGCATGATTAACTCGGCCATTCCATTTTCATCTGTCCTGATGAAGTCACCCGTTTTTAAGGTAGTCCCCGTGATTAAGTCTTTCCATGGGCCGGTTTGTGTTCTGCCG
This sequence comes from uncultured delta proteobacterium, assembly GCA_963708515.1. Taxonomy (GTDB): domain Bacteria; phylum Desulfobacterota; class Syntrophia; order Syntrophales; family Fen-1087; genus JAPLJM01. The sequence continues at coordinate 7,107 of CAVPSX010000019.1, forward strand.
CTAAATACCCCGCCCTTTAAATAGCTCACCCTGATCTCCTTTTCTGCATAAAGGTTCGTGGCAAGAAAGAGCACAAGAGAGCATATAAGACCTGCCGACATGACAGGCAAAATTCTCTTATACACGGACGCCTCCCTACTTTAATCAAATACGGATCTCGTATATGGAAAGATCCACAACCCTATTGCAAATGGTTACATGATCCTTTGCTGGGTCTCGCCGGATTGAGAAAGGGCATCAATAACCGGGGCGATCATGGTGATTGCGCTGCATACAAAAATTAGAGATGGGTGCTTTCTCACGACAGATTCCTGCTGCCGACATCTCACTTCTCGGCTATCTTGTTGATAACGATGATCACCCTGGCCTGATTCAATTGGCCAGTCATATTCTTTAATTGCCCCAACTTGTCAACATCTTTTAACGCGAGCCTCAACTGCGCTGGGTTATCAGAAACCTCCTCGGCCCTAACAATCACCGGACTCTTTCCCACCCTTTCATCCTTTAGGGCCTCATCCATAGATGACCTGTATCCGGCCACGCCAAATTGCCGGGCATAACCCTTGGAAACCATGCCGGGTCCATATATTTCGGTATTGTCTGGGGCAACCAGGCTTGGTGCCAGAAACGGCTTGAAATTAAGCCCCGATGCATCGATGATCAGGCCGGTATGATGAGAATCAGGGATGGCTTTGGCCGCGACGCCTCCCCGCCCCATTGCCGATCCTTTTGCAATCAGGCCGTCTATGGGTGCCGCCACCACTGCCGTAGCTGTTCCGTCTCTATAATATTTGGCACCGCAGAATACGGCATTTCGTATGATCCCCTCAATCTGCCTGGAGGCATCTGAATCGTCCTTCAGGGTCCTGTCCCCGTCAATCCTGATGTTCAAGATGACATCCAGAAGCCTTCTCTGGGCATCCACTTCGGCAGCCCTTTCCAGCATACGTAAACGAACGGCGTTATCCTCTTTGCCCGTAAAGCTCGCTTTGCCGAAACCCCGCGCGTAGGCGATCCTCTTTTCCCAATCAACCTTGGATACCTGTATCTGACCTGTCATATTACTGCATTGTATCCTTCGTACAGGGGCTATGATGATGGCCACTCTGCCTTCACCGAGAAAAAAAGGCGCCTGTAATATTATTTCCGATGCGCTCTGCCCGATAACCAGATCGCTGGGAGAAAGGGAACCTAGTCTCGCAGCCTTCACCCTCAATGGCCTGCTCCCCACGAAGTCTCCGCCGATATCCTTCGGACTGTTCACGTATTTCACCACGCCGGCTCTCGCAACAATCTCTTTTTTTACATTCTCATGACTGAAAAGGACTTCACCGTCAGGACCCATCAATCTCGGGGCAATGGCAGGGATAAAGGGTAGTTCCGATGCGTCAATGACCAATCCCGTGTAATCAGATTGTGCTGCGGCGACGCTTAAACCGGCTGAGGGCAGGAGAGCATTTGTCAATCTGCCGATCAGGGGGACCATCACAACGATATCAACTCCTCCATCCTCATAATATTTTGCCTTACAGATTTCAGGCTGCTGAACATAGGCCCGTATCTGGGCAATCACCTGAGGATTATCCGCCGAGATTCGATCCCCTTCCACGCTTACACCGGCCAGAATGCCTGCAGCCTTTCTTAAGGCATCAAGGGTTGCCGCCCTTTGAGATTCTTGTTTTATGGTGGATACGGCTTTATATGGGTCATTGAGGTTCGGCGCGGATGTGCCCTGGACCATGATGGCGTTTTCCGTCCATAAAACACCACCATGGCCGATCTTATCCGCCAACTTGCCACAAGCGTCTTCCGCCCATATATGATTAGGAAGGATAAAACCCCATAACACCAAAATGAAAAGTACCACCATTCTTCTCTGAAAGATCGATCTCATGACCATCACAAGACTCCTTTATTTACCACCACGCTGATGTGTTATCCCCCAAACCTACTCGCCCTGTAAGGCTCACATACACCATCTCGCCCAAGGGAGTCATAAATGAATAATATTAAGCCATGCTCACTCTGCATACATATTAGATAAAAAGGTTTATCCATGCTGCCATGCGTTGGGCTTGAGGGTTCTTCCGATGTCTCTATTCAGAAAAAATATCTGCCATATCTGTAAAAAATCGCTTTATGCAAAAGGCAGATGCAGGGGGCATTGCCGGTTTTGGCGTATTCCGGCCCCGGAACAACTTATCAAATCCCGGTTACGATGACCTCCATACTAGGGTCACTTTCCAGCCCGTCCCGATCAACGGTCGTGACCAGGTAGGTTTTTTCCTTCCCCTTTTCGACATTCGCTTTGAATGTCACTGGGGGGGCTGTGACGCGCTCCAGGCCCGGAACGGCCTCCGTCTGCCAGAATGATTTTTCGTAAACCCTGTAATAGGCTACATCCGCCTCACCCGCCGGATTCCATGTCAAGTCGACAGCGCCATTCCGATAGCTGCCGTTGAGAGCTTCGGGACTTTTCGGCCTGGGCTTTGTTGAAACACGGATTTCGTCGGAGAAGTCGCTCCGGATGCCATCTTGATCCTCCGCCTGGATTTTATAACCATAGGACATCCCGTCTTTCAAATCTTTATCCTGATAGCGGGTATCGCCGCCTTGAACTTTTGCGATGTCGGAAAACCGGCCGGTTGTCCCGTCCTGGCGGTAAATATGATAGGCTGTGATGTCCTTCTCCGGGTTAGCCTGCCAGGACAGAGGGACGGATTTGATCTTGAGCGGTTCTCCCTGCAAACCGGCCGGTTTGACCGGTCTGGGCTTGGTTACGGCCGACATGGCAGCCGAGGGGGCGGTCTGCTGTTCTGTGTCATCATAAGCCGTTACCCGGTAGTAGTAGCAAAGGGCATCTCCCAGCCCGTCCTGATCCGTATAGTGAATCGTCGGCTCGGACCCCCTGCCGGTTTCAAGCTGCTTGATCCGGCTATAATTGCCGTTTTCCTGCGTATGGCGAAAGATGCCGTAGCCTTTCAAGTAAGGAGAATCGATGGCCGTCCAGGCGAGGCGGACCTCCCGGACCAGGCCTCCTTGCGCGGTCAAGCCGACGACGACGGGAATCGCCGTACCTCTGACGACACTTGAAAACCCGCTTTCCATCTTCTTTTCGTTGTAAGCCGTCAGCCGGTAATACACCTCCTGGCCATCCTCAAGATTCTTGTCCACATAGGTCACTCTCAGAACTTTATCAAGCGGAGTACCCTCGGAGACGCCCAGATCTGCACCCTTCAGATCGGCCATCTCCATGAAGGGACCCTGTTCCTGCCTGGACCGTAACAATTTATACCCCACAAGCCGCAGGGGATCATCGCTGGCCATGGGGTTGGGTGACCAGGTCAACTGTACGCTCTTGACCCGCGGTTCCACCCTGAGGATAATCGGCGCATTCGGCGTCAGCGCCGTTTCGGCCGCGATTACACCGGTGAATCCGCTCTGCAGGCCCGTTGTCTTGAAGGATTTTATTTTATAATAATAGGTCACGCCCTTTTCCAGGTCCTTGTCCAGATACTCCCTCTGATTGACCTGGCCGATCCTGGTAAAAGGGTCCGGCGCAGCATGACTGCGAAAGATGTCATAACCATCCGCATTCGTGTCCGGCGGATCTTCCCAACTGAGGTAGATTTGCCTGTTACCGGGCCGGATCCGGATATTCACGGGCGCTTTTATCTGGCCTTCGCCTTCGGCGTGCAATGAGTGCTTCGCAAGGGCTTCATTGATCAGTACCGCCAGCTTCCTGATTTCGGCTGACAAACCCGCGTCCCCCTGTGCACCCACACGGGTGTTGAGTATGATCTTTTTCCGTTCGATGGACACAACCCGGCAATTCACGATGATCCAGGTTCCCTTTTTTTCGACATTTCCGGTGATGACGATATCAAGGCCCAGCCGGACGCCTATCTGCACGGCGTTTTCAGGTTTGTCATCCTGCCGCAAATCGTTGAGATTCAAGAAGGCCTCCAGGTCCTTGCGGTCCAGGAGGTCGTATTTCAGGTTGGCTTTCAGAGAGTCGCCCAGCATGTTCGTCACCGCCGTACCGTATCCGGAAGCCTCCATGTTAAGGGCGACGAAATTGAAAATGGCGGTCTTTGCCTGCATCACGGCATAAGCCGCCCGGGGCGTCAAAACGACAGCGAGCAAAAGCAGGATAGAGACCAGCGCCACTTTTCCCCCTCTTGTCTTTCCGGAAAGGTCAAAGGTTGCCATAAGCGGTCCTTGAATGAGGGCCTACATTTGCTGAATCAGATGATCGATGGATTGCAGGGCATTTTGTGACACGGGCGTCGCCATGCCCTTTAATTTTTCAATATAAAGGGCATCCATAAACTTCTCGATGGCCAGATCATACTTGCGGTTCTTCTGGAGCTGCTGTCCCTGATTGTAATATTCCCTCTCCAGACTTTGAAAATGTTTGAGTACGCTCTGGCCCATTTCGGCAATTTTCTGATCCGTCAGCTCGCCTATAACCTCGGATTCGGTCTGAATATCCAGCGCATCAGGGGGGATGTTGGCCACCGGAAGCCCATCCTGATATTTATCTTCCTTGATGAGCCGGCCGGCAATGGTGTTGGTGTAAATATTCTCTCCCGTTGCGGTATCCACAAGCTTGTAGGAAATATCGAAGAGCGCCGTGATCTTGACGACCCCCTTTTTATAGGAGATGAACTGATAGTTCCTTTTTTTAATGGTCCGCGGCGGAGCGCTTTTCATATCTTCTGCGGTCGGCCTGGGATTCATAATCAACCAGTCGGAAAATTCAGGATTGCGCACATCTTCCTCGTCGACGAGCACCTTGACTTGTTCCATACTCGAGTTATCCGTTTTTGAAGAGAAATGCTTGAGTACCGTGCCCATGATAAAGGTATCGATGCCTCTCATCTTCCCAACGGTCTGAGCGGATTTGGCGTCCACGAGCCCGCTTTGCCCGAGCTGCATTTCCCTGAGAATATTCTGAAGGTTTTCACGCTCGATAATCCGCAGGTCCGAACTGGCTTTCTGATGCAGATAGGCCACCAGTTTGTCGGCGGCGTTACGCCCCGCGTCCTTGTCGTTGCTGGGGCTGGTGAAGTCAAAAACCGCTATGGATTTCTTGATTCTGCGTTTAATGCGCTCTTCACGCACATCTCGAATTTTCTCGTACAGTTCCGGATAGTTCGGGACCAGAGATTCCACCTTCTCGTACCAGATCATGGCATTTCCCCAGAGTTCCTTTTCCACAAACCGATCCGCCCGGTCCATCAGCTTCCTGCAGAATTTATTGATAAAATCCTTGTACAGGGGGTCATCCTGTGTCGCAGGCGCATATGTTTTAATGAATCCGATATGCTGTAAAGCCGTGTAAAATATGTTCTTGTTGACCAGGGCAACCGCCTCGTCAAAATAGAACTTTCCGGCTTTGGTTTTGAGCTCCTCCATTTTTTTTATCACCGCGCTATTGCCCGGCTCATATTCCAGTGCTTTCTCGTAGAGGATGATCGCCTTGGCATAATTCTGCGCTTGGCTTGCCTTTTCGGCAGCGGCGTCATAATATCCGAAATAGTCTTTGGAAAGGGCATCCTGATAGAGCCTGGCCACATCAAAATAATTGGGGTTGATGTCCATGACGGCCTTGAAAGAAGCCGCAGCGAGCTTCCACTCCTCCTGCTTTCCGAAACTCACGCCGTGCTGGTAGAGCGAGCGGGCGGCCTCTTGTTCCGCCTTGGCCAGCCGGCTGGCCGTCTCCTCATAATTGGGCAACATGCTGTTGACCTGGCGAAGCTTTGCCACGGCCGCCGCCCAGTCTTCTTTCTGCATATCCAGATATGCCTGCTCATAGTGTGTCTTGATGGTTCCCCGGACTTGGGTGAGCTTCGCCTTCAAGGTGTCGGAGAAGGCTCCGATATCTCTATTATCAGGCTCCAGGGCGAGGGCCATGTCGGCTTCCTTTGCCGCCTGCTGGAGGTGGGTCAGATTGGGCTGGGCCACTGCATCAAGCGCCTGCTTCGCTTTCTTATACCGTGCGCGCGCGGACTCCCGCTTTGCTTTTTTCAGGACGTCTCTGAATTCCTGGTTGTCGGGTTCATCATCCAGCGCTTTCTTCAAGTAAACAATCGCATCATCCCAACGTCCTTCATTGCTCAAATCCTGGCCCATTTTGTAACTTTCATTGACGGCACAGCCCGAAAGTAGCACCAGGACAGACAAAAACATTAGAATTTTCCGACCAGCTTTCCTCTTCATCGCGACCTCCCCTGACCGCCCTTTAATCTTCCATCGTTTTCTTCGAAGACACAGTTGCTTTGATACGATTCGGGGTGATTTCCAGAATACTGATTTTTTTTTGATTTAAAGTGACCGCAGACAGGTCGTCGGCCACGCTCTGCGTACTCCCCTTGATTTCCAGATCCAGTTCCACCTGCCCCCGTGTATAGGACCGTTGATGCATCTCCTTGAGGCCCCTGATCTCTGTGTTTATAATTCCCTTGAAACGGGACAGATCGCTGTAATGCTGCAACCCTGAAACAATCAATTTGACCGTCACGGTATTGGTCAATTCCGACGACCAGCGTTCCAAAATCTCTTCCTTCATCTGTTTCGCCAGTTCCACGGACGCGCCTTCCATCACGGTCTTATATTCTCCCCTCCGGCTCTTGCTGTCGGAGGCGAGAATTTCCCCCGTGTCCCCATTTACGACCTTCACGGATACGGTCACATCGCTGGACCGGACTTCCACATCGCCCATCTTGAAAGCTCTGTTCGCCGCTTCCACATTCCCCAGGATCAAGACTTCCGCTCCGTAACGCTGGGCGATGCTTGTCACCCGCTGGCGGTCGGCGGAATCATGAAGCGCCTGCACATCCCTGTTCTTTTTGGCCACTCTGGCATCCACCAGCTTAAAGCCCTGTGATATGAAGTATCTCGCCATGGCCGCTTCGGCAATTGCATCCTTCTGGACCTGTTCATGAAAGAGGATCATCAGGCGGGGTTTTGATTTTCTGGCAAGGATCAGCTGGATCGCCTCCAGACGGTCTTTCAGCCGCCCCGTCTCGACGATAGCCTCTATGGCCACTTCATAAACGTCTCCCGCCCTTCCTTCTTTCACAATCTTGTATGATTTTATAAATCCCTTTGATTCCGAAAGGATGCGATCCATCTTAAGTTGAAAGTTTTCCACTTCCGTACTGCTGGAGACCATGACGCCCGCGACCCGTTCCACGGCATTCCGCTGAGCGCTGTCAATGGCCCTGTCCCGGGCGATATCGATGCGGTTGTTCGTGATGGAGGCCATTCCTTCAGCGCGGATTCTCTCCTGCCCGGCGACAACAGCAGGGATCATCATCACACTGATAAAGATAAACAGAAAAAGAAGGGGAAAACGTCTCATCTCTTCACCTTTGAAAAAATCACGCGTCTGTCGTCGCAATGTCCGACTACCCGCCTTGCCTGAAACAAGCCGATTTTTTATCGATACAGTATCAGGCAACCACTTATTATCTTTATAGTTTAAAATAGCGCCATGACCATGGCCTGTCAAGATAAATTTAACTCAGATAAATTTAACTCAACTTTGAAAAATGAATTGATTTCTCCTTTTTTTCATAGCATATTCGACAGCCTTCAATATTTGCTCAGCGACAAACTTTGCCGGGGGTGAATGGATGAAAACATTGATCATCACGAAAAATGAAGTCGAAAAGGTATTGACGCCTTCGGTGGCCAACAGGATCGTCGAAAAGGCATTCAGGGCCTATGGCCTGGGACAGGCGGATATGCCCGCGAAAAGCTATCTCTTTTTTGAAAAGGGGGATTTGCGTTCCATGCCGGCCTACATTCATGGCCAGGGCTTTAACATTGCCGGCATCAAGAGCGTGACCGTGCACCCGGAAAATGCCAGGTACAAACTTCCCACGGTGATGGCGGTCATCATCCTGACTGATCCAAAAACCGGATTTCCACAGGCGATCATGGACGGTACATATCTGACCAGCATCAGGACCGGCGCAGCCGGAGCCGTCGCGGCAAAGTATCTGAGCAGAAAAAATGCCAGGATTGCCGGTTTTGTCGGTTGCGGCATCCAGGCGCGCACGCAATTGGCATGTATCCTGGAGGTGCGCAAATTGCAGACGGTCAAAATCTGGCAACGTAACGCTGAGGACCCCTATGCGCCGGCGTTCAGGAAATGGGCGGAGAAGACATATAAACTGGAAACCATCGTTTCGCCCGACATCGATGCGGTCACGACAGGCGTCGATATTCTCATTACCACGACGCCTTCCCGGAAGGTATTGGTCCATAAGGTGTCACCGGGCACGCATATCAATGCCATCGGCGCCGATGCGCAGGGAAAACAGGAGATCGATCCCAAGATTCTTAAACAGGCCAGAATCGTCATTGATGACTGGGCTCAGGCCTCGCACAGCGGTGAAATCAATGTGCCGCTCAGCAGAAGTCAGCTCACGAAGAAAGACATCCATGCGGGATTGGGAGATATTGTCGCAGGAATTAAAGCAGGAAGAACATCAGGCGATGAAATTACGCTATTTGATTCCACGGGCCTGGCAATTCAGGATGTATCCTGTGCATACATCGTTTATCGGGCGCTCAAGGACAGACCGGGAACGAAGCGGATTGCCCTGTATTAACACTGCCACGTCGTTGCTTGACAAATTTCGATGACTATGACAGCTTATGGGCCGTAATCGCTACACTGGTTTCAACCCACTCACCAACAGTCATTAAAAAGTAATTTTTTTAAGATTTCATATTTCTTCAGAACAACCGTCGTGCAGAGCAGAAGCAGATAAAAAAACCTTTCTTTCTAAGTGCTACACGGAACCGGTCAGGTCAACGCAGGCAATTCATCTTTTTAACCATGGAGATGACGAAACGGGGGGGGGACATGAGCGACATCTATGCAGATAAATGTTGGTTGAAGAATTATGACAAAAACGTGGCACACGCTTTAAACTACGAAACAAAGACGTTTACCGAAAAGTTCAGGGAAGTGGTCGAAAAATATCCTGATAAAACGGCGCTCATTTATATGGGGAAGCAGCTGAAATACCGGGAGATTGACCTGCTTTCCAACCAGGTTGCCCATTTCCTGATCCAGAGCGGATTGAAGCCCGATGATATCGTCGGGCTCCATCTGCCGAATATCCCCGCGCACTACATCAGCATGGTCGGTGTTCAGAAGGCCGGCTGCGTCTCCACGGGGCTGAGTCCGCTGCTGACGCCCAGCGAGCTCGTACACCAGATTAAGGACTCCAGGGCGAAAATGATCTTTACGATTGATGTGCTCTTCGGAAAAATCGCCGAGATTGCCGATCAAATTGACACCGGCACCGTGGTGGTTTCCGAGATCGCCGATTTTCTGCCGGGCGTGAAGCGGTTTCTCGGGAAACTCCTGAAAAAAATACCGACCGGGCAGGTCACACCCCTTTCCGGAAAGCAGTTAAAACGATTCATGGAAATCATCAATGCGATGCCGGCAAGCCCTGTAGCGGTGAAACGCGGTTTCGACGATACGATCTTCATCATGTACACGGGCGGTACGACAGGGCCGTCCAAGGGCGCCGTTCTGACCCAGCGCAGCTACATGAGCAACCGCCAGCAGGTCCTGGCATGGCTCGATATATTGCCGGACGAAACGGCCCTGTCGGCATTCCCCCTCTTTCATATTGCCGGGCTCGCCCTGGGCGGTTTCACGATGACAAATGGAACGACGCAAATATGCGTGCCCAATCCGCGGGACACGCATTTTATCATCAACGCGATCAAGTCTTACAAACCAACCATCATTGTGAACGTTCCGACGGTCTATTATGAGCTCATGAAGAATCCCGGCTTCAAAAGTCTGGACCTCAAAAACCTCAAATGGTGTCTGAGCGCCGCCGCACCCTTCCCGGAGGAAAATATAGGCGAGCTTGAAGCCATCATCGGAAAGGGAAATTTCATTGAGCTTTACGGGATGACCGAAACATCACCGGTGACGTGCTGCAATCCCCGCTACGGTGTGAAAAAGGCCGGTTCCATCGGTATGCCGATGCCGGATACGGAATTCATCCTCATCGATCCGGAAACCGGCCAGCCTGCAAAGCCGGGTGAGACCGGCGAGATTGCGATCAAGGGTCCCCAGGTCATGAAGGAATATTACGAGAAACCCCAGGAGACCACCAATGTATTCCGGAACGGCTGGCTGCATACCGGCGATGTTGCGCGCATGGACGAAGACGGGTATTTTTTCATCGTGGACCGGCTCAAGGATATGGTCATTGTCTCCGGCTTCAAGGTGTTCACGCGGGAACTCGACGAAGTGCTCATGAAGCACCCTGATGTGTCGCTGGCGGCCTCGATCGGCCTTCCGGACCCGGATCGCCCGGGTTCCGAACGCGTCGCCTGCGCGATCGTTCTGAAACCAGGCGTTGACAAGAGCGAAGCGCAGAAGGCCGTTATCGTTCAATACCTGAAGGAGACGGTAGCGCCGTATAAAGTTCCAAAATTAATCGAGTTTATGGATCAACTGCCCACGAGCGGCGTCGGCAAGATTCTCAAACGGGAGATCAAGGCGATGATGATGGACAGCAGAAAGGGGTGATGCGGGCCTCCATGCTTGCGTCAGAGCCCGGAGAGGGACTGTACTTGATTTAAGATATTGATATTTGCAGCGTGCCGCCTCTTCCAAGGATGTCGTGCAGGTGAACATAGCCCTTCAATTGTTTATTACCATCGACGACGGCCAGGGTGGTGATTTCCCGCTGCTGCATGGCTTCGATCGCCCTGGCGACGGAGGTATTTTCGTCGATGGTTTTTGGGGATCGCGTCATGAATGCGTCAACGTCGCGTTCCCGGAAATCTTCACCCCGGTGGACCAGGCGCCGCAGGTCTCCATCCGTAAAAATGCCCAGTAACAAATTATCGGGATTTGTTATCAGAACAAACCCCTTGTTTTTTCTATCCATTTCTCCGATTGCCACGACAACGGCCGCGCCCGAAATCACCTTCGGGATTTGATCGCCCTGAATCATGATGTCCTTGACTTTCGCACGCAGTCGCAGTCCCAGATTTCCCCCGGGATGAAATTTGTAGAAGTCCTTTTCCTTGAAACACTTCCGTTCAATGAGGGCCACCGCCAGTGCGTCGCCCATGGCCAGGGCCGCTGTCGTACTGGATGTGGGCGTCAGCCCGAAGGGACAGGCCTCCTTATCGACGCCCACGTCGATGACCACATCGCTGGCCAGGGCCAGCGAGGATGACAACTGGCCGGTAAAAGCTATGAGTGGCGCACCAATCTCACGGACGCTGTTGATGATCATGTTGAGTTCATGGGTCTCGCCGCTGTTGGAAATGGCCAGCATGACGTCGTCTTTCGTGACGATGCCCAAATCGCCGTGCATGCCTTCCACGGGATGCATGAAAATCGCCTGTGTGCCCGTACTCGTCAGCGTGGCGACGATTTTCTTGCCGATCAATCCGGACTTGCCGATACCCGTCACAATGACGCGGCCCTTGGACTGATAAATGATATCGACGGCCTTTATAAAACGATCATCAATTCTGTCGATCAGTTGCAGAATGCTTTCCGCTTCAATTTTCAGGACCTCGCGGGCTCGCTGCAGGGAGGGATTCAATGCCATTCTAATTGTGCCTTTCAGCCTTGTCTTTTTCATGCACTCATGGTCCTGGATCACATCGCCCGGAATGGCGTTGCTTCAATTTATGCGGAGTCTATCAGAAATCATGATGCCTGACAAGATAGTATTTGACTTTTGTTCCGGTACTCTGATTGACATGTCGCTCTATTATTCATATATTCAAGCCGGATTAAACCTTAAGGTCGTCCCTCATGAAACAAGAGAAGATACCGTGGCACTGGGTCGCAGGGGCAGGATTTGCCCTACTGTTCGCTATCTTGCTGGTTATCCGGCTTGATGTCTTTTCCAAACCCGATCAGATCTTTCCGTGGCGGTCAACGCCTATCGTAAAGCCCCTGCGCAGCGACGACCACTGGATGGCCATTACACAGGGAAAACGCAAGATCGGCTATGCACACCGCACCCTGACAACCACAGAGAAAGGCTATCGCCTGGAAGAATCCGTCCTGATGCGGATCAACACGATGGGCGTGGTCCAGGATATGCGCATGAAGACTCACAGTGACCTGCACGCGGACATGAGCCTGTCTGCATTCAACTTTGATCTTCAGTCGCACTTGTTCCGTTTTTCAGTGCGCGGGGTTATAGACGGGGAAAAGGCTACCATTCACTATGGCACGCCGACAGCGCTTAGGAAAATAGTACTTCCGCTTCAGGAGACGCCGCATCTTTCTAACAGCATGTTTGATTCCCTCAGGGGCAAAAATCTCAAAACCGGCGATGAAATCGTTATTTATGTTTTCGATCCGGCCTCTATGGGGCAACGACCGGTCCGTTTGAAGGTGATGGGAGAGCAGACGATCACGGTCATGGGGCGCGAGCGCAAGGCCCTGAAGCTGGATGTTGATTTCATGGGCTCCCGGCAGTTTGCATGGCTCGGCGAGGAAGGCGACGTCCTGAGGGAGGAGGGCATGCTGGGAATGACCCTGGAGCGCGTAACGAAAGAAGAAGCACTCGACGGCCTGACCCTTTTGGCCAGCGCGGATCTTACGGAAGTTGCCTCCATTGATGTAAATATTGCGATCGATGACCTGGACGCGGTGACAAAAATCACCATCCGGCTGACAAATATCGACACTAAATCGCTGTTTCTGAACGGCGGCCGGCAACATTTTAAAAATAACCTCCTGACGATTGAAAAGGAAAGCTGGCCGGTGGCCGCTGTAAAGAAAGAACCTGCCGGTGATATCGCCCAATTCCTGCGGCCCTCGCCCTTTGTCCAGTCCGATGATCCGCTTATTGTCCAACAGGTAAAAAAAATCATTTCGCCTTGGGACAGCGATGCCGTCAGGGCGAAAAAAATCATGGACTGGCTCTATCGGAATATTGAAAAAAGACCGGTGCTCTCCGTTCCGAACGCCACGGAGACCCTTGAAAACCGTGTGGGTGACTGTAACGAGCATGCTGTCCTGCTGGCGGCCATGGCCAGGGCAGCGGGCATTCCCGCACAAATAGAAGCAGGGCTCGTGTATCAGCGGGGACGCTTCTACTACCACGCGTGGAATGTCCTTTATCTGGGTGAATGGATCACGGCCGACGCCACACTCGGAAAAATGCCGGCGGATGTCACGCATATCCGCCTGGTCCGGGGTGGGGCTGATCGTCAGATCGACCTGATGGGAGTCATCGGAAAATTGAAACTGGAGATCGTGGAGCTGACAAAATGATTGAATTGAAAGACCTCACAAAACGTTACGGAAAAACGCTGGCCGTCGATCGTCTGAATCTCTCCCTGCAGTGCGGAGAAATCTTTGGTTTTATCGGACCCAACGGCGCCGGCAAGACAACAACGATCCGCATGATGGGCGGCGTTCTGGCGCCAACGGCCGGCGCCGTTACCATCGATGGCATTTCTATGGCCGATCATCCGGAGGAAGCAAAAAGACGCATCGGTTTCATACCGGATCGTCCCTATCTGTATGAAAAGCTGACTGGCATGGAGTTCATGCGCTTTTCCGCCGATCTATACGGCGTCAACAATGGCATTTTTGTGGAAAAAGCGCAGGCACTTCTGAGACAGTTCGGTCTTTTTGAATGGTCCCATGACCTGATCGAAGCCTATTCGCACGGCATGAAACAACGCCTGATTATCTCGGCAGCGCTGCTCCATGAACCCCTGGTGCTGATCGTGGATGAACCGATGGTCGGCCTCGATCCGGCGGCCATCAAGATGGTCAAGGACATTTTAAAGGATCTGGCCCGGCGCGGCACAACCGTGTTCATGTCCACGCATACGCTCAAGGTGGCCGAAGATCTGTGCGACCGGATCGGCATTATTCACAGAGGGTCGCTCATCGCCCTCGGGACGACCAAAGAATTGAAAAAGGCGGCCCGTATTCAGGATGCCGACCTGGAGGCGGTTTTTCTGAGGCTTACGGAAGAATAAATCATGCATGACGTCATCACGCTGCTTAAACCCCGTTTCTGGTCCCAAAAGAACAGCGAGCTTGCGAGAGACCCGAAATCCCGGACCTTACGCTGGGTCCTCTTCGGTATTATCGGTTTGCTGTTCTGGGTCGGCATTTTCGTCATTTTTTTTCGCGTTCTGACCTATTTTCAGGCCGTTGACAGTTTTGGCGATATTCTGGCCCATAAACTGCTCTCCATGGTGCTGATCACCTTTTTCACGCTGCTCATTTTCAGCGGCGTCATCACATCGTTGTCCAAATTCTATCTGAGCCGGGACCTGATCCTCGTTCACGCGATGCCTGTTTCGGCATCGAAAATATTTCTGGCCCGATGGATGGAAAGCACAGTGGACAGTTCCTGGATGGTGATCGTCTACAGCCTGCCGGTTTTTCTTTCCTACGGAATTGTTTTTCAGGCGGGGCCTTTCTATTATATCACCGTGGGATTAACGATTATCCCCATGTGTTTGATCGCCTCGTCTCTGAGTGCCATCATGGTGGTGCTGGTCGCCCTGATTTTGCCTGCCGGGCGCATCCGGACGGTTTTTATTTTCTTGAGCCTGTTTCTGTTCGTCATCCTGTTGTTTGCGTTCAGGCTCATGAGGCCCGAACAACTGACGAATCCGGATGCTTTTTCCTCTGTTCTGCAATATTTCAGATCGCTGGAAACAGGGGGATCGCCCTGGCTCCCCACAACCTGGTTTTTTGACAGCATCCGCACCGCGCTATCGGGGTCTTATCGGCCAGCCCTTCTTGGTTTCGGCCTCGCCTGGAGTTTTGCCGCGACCCTTGTCTTCGTCATGACCTGGATCGCCCAGGCGTCCTATTTTACGGGTTTCTCCAAGGCGCAGACCACTGCGGAGCGCCTGCTGCCGGGGCGAAACGAGCGTGGCAAAAGCGCAGCCTGGCTGTTGCATTTTCTTTCCGGTCCGGCCCGGGCTTTTGCCGTCAAGGAAATTAAGGTATTCTTGCGCGACCAGACCCAGTGGCCGCAGATATTTCTGATCCTGGCGTTGATTGTCATTTATCTTTATAATTATTCTGTTTTGCCCCTCGAAAAAAGTCCAATGAAAACAGTCTATCTCCAGAATCTTTTATCATTCCTGAACATGGGGCTGGCTTCGTTTGTGCTGACGGCGCTGGCGGCCCGCTTTGTTTTTCCGGCGGTCAGTACGGAAGGATCGGCTTTCTGGATCGTCCGGGCGGCGCCCGTTCGGATTAAGACCTTCCTGTGGGTCAAGTTTTTTATTTACTTTGTGCCGCTGCTGCTTCTCGCGGAAGTCCTGATTGTGGCGACAAACATCCTGCTTCAGGTGTCGGATTTTATGATGGCACTTTCGGTTGCGACGGTCTTTTGCATCGTGCCGGGTGTTGTGGCCATGGGGGTTGGTCTGGGCGCGGCCTATCCCGATTTTCAATCGGAAAACCCGGCGCAGGCCGTCACGAGCTTCGGAGGACTCCTTTTTATGATCCTCTGCTCCGTATTTATCGGCCTTGTGATTATCCTGGAGGCGGGGCCGGTCTATCAGGTCTTTATGGCCGGGGTCCACGGCAGGGGGCTGTCTGTCGGCAAGTGGGTCTGGCTGGTCGTTTCTTTTGCCCTGGCGCTGCTGTTGTGTGTCCTTGCTGTAATTGTGCCCATGCGCATCGGCGAGCGCCGTCTGCAGAACCTGCTGTAAAAGAGAAAACAAAAAAGGGCAGGCTTCATTTTTCAGCCTGCCCTGGTGACGTCTCATAGCGAAGTCGTCATTTTTCTTGCCTTCCATGCTGCGCTCGAAGGCCTTCTGGACCGCGTCCGTATTGAAGAAAGCCGAGTTCCAGGCGGCGACGTATTTCAGGCCATCGTCCACGCTGTGGTTTTCCATGTAATTGAGAACCTTTTTGGTTCCCCGGACGGCGTTATCGGCATTGCCGGCGATTTCCTTGGCCAGCTCCAGGGCGCCTTTCATAAGATCTTCCTGGTTCTCGTAAAGCTCATTGATCAGCCCCATGCGCAAGGGCAACATCCGCCGGGGAATCGCGGCCGGTCAAGGCCAGCATGCGGGTATTGCCCTGGCCGATAATATTGGGGAGGCGGTTCAGGCTGCCCATATCGGCGACGATGGCGATCTTCGTTTCCCTCAGGGAGAATACGGCATCCTTTGAGGCCAGGCGAAGGTCGCAGGCTGAAGCTCAGGTCCAGCCGCCGCCGATGCAGTGCCGATGAACGGCGGCGATATAAATATTGTTGCCCTCGGTCATGCGGTTGAAACCTTCCTGCATCTGGATGATCAGGTCATATAGTTTCTCCCGGAATTCCGGGGTCGCTCCGATCAGGGTGTCCTGATTGTTCACGAAAAACTCGAAAGACGTCGATGCCCACGCTAAATGATTTTCCGCGGCCGGCGATGACGACCACGCGGACCTCCGGATCCTTTTCCAGATCGTCCACGACAAAGGGCAGATCGCGCCAGAAGGGCCAGCTCATGGCGTTTAACTTCTCGGGGCGGTTCAGATAAAGCACGGCCGTCTGCTGTTCCACATGTTTTTCGACTTCAAAAAAGGGATAGGCATTCATGGTGGATAACTCCTTTCCGTAATGGATGTTCTTGTAGCGGAAGGGCACGGTCACTGTCAATGTTTTTTCAGCATCTGCCGGGTTCCGGAGGTTGGGAATGAGCGGTCAAATTAACCTTTTGCAGGCCCGGCATTTATGCTAATAAGCTCATCGATGAAATGATAGCTCTGATAGATAAGGAGGAACGCATATGGCCCAGTCTGATTGTTGATCCAAGGGATCAGAAATTTGTGCTTTATGAAATGCTGCATGTGGAGGAACTCTTCAAAGCCGAGCGATATGCCGATTTCTCGGAGGACATGGTGGACATGGTTTTGAGGGAGGCCGAAAGGATGGCCGTAGAGGTTCTTTTTCCGGTGTTGGCCGAGGGCGACCGCGAAGGCTGCAAGCTCGAAAATGGCGACTGTTTATGTGCCGGAAGCCTTTCACCGGGTGTATAAGCTTTATTGTGACGGCGGCTGGATCACCATGAGCGTCTCCCCGGAATCCGGCGGGCAGGGGTTTCCCCATGCGGTCACGGCGGCGGCAAAGGAGTGGTTCATCCATAACTTCGGCGTCGTCTGCTATCCCTATCTGACGGAAGGGGCGGCCCATCTCGTCGAGGTGTACGGAACGGAAGCGCAGAAGAAAAAATATCTCGCCCGGATGCATGCCGGCCAGTGGGCCGGAACGATGGCCCTCACGGAGCCCGACGCAGGAACCGATGTGGGAAATCTCAAGACCAAAGCCTTCCGTCAGCCCGATGGCAGCTATAGAATTCAGGGATCGAAAATCTTTATCACGGGGGCTGATCAGAACCTGACGGAGAATATCATCAATCCCGTCCTGGCCCGGATCGAAGGCGATCCTCCCGGGACGGGCGGCATTTCGATCTTTCTGGTGCCCAAATACGTGGTGCATGAAGATGGCACGCTGGGACGGCGGAACGATTACACCATCGGCTCCATCGAGGAAAAAATGGGACTCCACGGCAGCGCCACCTGCGCCATCAACTTCGGCGACAACAATGACTGCTATGCGGAACTCCTGGGCGAGGAACGGCAGGGCATGAAAGTCATGTTCCAGATGATGAATGAAGCGCGCATCGGCGTCGGCCTTCAGGCGCTCTCGAGCAGCTCCATTGCCTATCTTCACGCCCTTCAGTATGCCCGGGAGCGCATGCAGGGGTCATCCCTTCAGGACATGAAAAACCCCGAGGCGCCGCGCGTGCCGATTATCTGTCATCCCGACGTCCGGCGGATGCTGCTGTGGATGAAGGCCCACGTGGACGGGATGCGGGCGTTGATGTACTATTTGCCTTATTGCGCCGATCGGATCCGCATTGCCGCCGATGAAGCGGAAAAGGACAAGTGGCAGGGGATTCTGGAAGTGATGACGCCCATCTGCAAGGCCTATTGTTCCGATATGGCCTTCCGCGTCACGGAGACGGCCATCCAGGTTTACGGCGGATACGGATACTGCTCCGAATATCCCGTGGAGCAGTTCATGCGCGATGTCAAGATTGCGTCCCTCTACGAAGGCACCAACGGCATCCAGGCCCTGGACCTGATCGGGCGCAAACTGGGAATGAAAAAAGGCCTCTATTTCATGAATCTGCTGGGTGAGATGGGGGCGACCATAACAAAATATAAGGAAAATCATGATCTTAAAGATTTGGCCGCGGATGTCCAGGCTGCCGTCAATCTGCTGGCGGAAACGGGAATGTATTTTGCGGGTTGTGCAAAGGCCGGCCGGTTCCTGATTCCGGTCGCCAACGCCTATCCCTTCCTGATGATGATGGGCAAGGTGATTATGTCATGGCTTCTGCTGTGGGAAGCGGGTGTTGCCGCCGAGCAACTCACGGCCCTCTATCGCGAGCAGGGGATCGATCCTCAGAATGCCGGCCAGGTTCAGGCGTTGATCAAGGACCACCAGGATGCCGCCTTCTACGCCGGCAAAGGGGCGTCGGCGCGTTATTTTATCAAGCATGTTTTACCGGAAGTGTACGCCGCGTCAATGGCCATCAGGAGCGAAGACCTATCGATGATAGAGATCGCTGACGAGAGTTTTGCTTCATGAAATCCATCTTCCTGTCAGATGCACACCTGAAAAGTCGCCGCGATCCCTGTTACCGGGACCTGATTGGCTTCCTGGACAGCCTGCGCGAGGCCAGCGCCGATAAGCTTTTTATTGCCGGCGATTTCTTTGATTTCTGGTTTTGCAAGGATAACGAGATTTACCCGGAGTTTGAAGAAATCATTGAAAAACTGGTCAGGCTCAAAGCCACAGGGATTCAGATTACGTTCTGCGAAGGCAACCATGATTTCTTCCTGAAAAGCTATTTCGGAAAAAAACTGGGCATGAATATCTATGAGGATTGGGCCGTGATCGAGCTGGACAGTCGAAAAATACTGCTGGCGCACGGCGATCTGGTGGATTGCAACAACAAAAAATATATGGTCCTGCGCAAGATCCTGCGCAGTCGATTGTTTTATGAAATACAGACCAGGACCCCCTCCGCCCTTCTCTGGAGGCTGGCTCGGCTCAGTTCCTTTACCAGCCGGAGATTGTCCCTGGAATCAGAAGAGCGTCTTGTTCAGAGCATGCTCGCGTTCTCGATGGATAAATTTCGTGAGGGATTTGATGCGGTCATTCTGGGACATTCGCATCAGCCCGTTCTGAAAGAATGTATGATGGATGGTCGTCAAAAGACCTTTGCGACGCTGGGAGACTGGACCCGGCACAAGTCCTATCTTCAATACGAAGACGGCCATTACCGCTTGTGTTATTACCAGACGCCGGCGTGAACGCATTGAAGAGATGAATATCTGTGAGAATAGAGTATTCAGGATATGTTGGACTGCGGGTGATATGGAAAGATTCGACGCATAAAATCTGGACATTGGAAAATGAATGTGTTAGTGACGCGGCGTTACCATCAGGAGTGATTAATGAATTTCGGCGGCATCGAACCGGAATATGCCGGCTTTGAAAAGGCCCTGTTTGTCGTCCTTCCGGTCCCTTATGACCTGACCTCCACATACCGGTCCGGATCTCGTTTGGGGCCGGCGGCAATTCTGGATGCGTCGGCCCATATGGAACTCTATGACGAGGAACTCAGCCGGGAGACCTACCGGTGCGGGATTCATACCTTTCCATTTTTGGAGCCTGATGCCCGCGGGCCGAAGGAGATGGTCGAGACCATCCGACAGAAAACCCTGGAGGTGGTGCGGGCCGGCAAGATTCCCGTGACGCTGGGCGGAGAGCACAGCATATCGTTCGGCTGTGTTCAGGCGCTCAAAGAGAAATATGCGGCGCTTACGGTACTCCAGCTTGACGCCCATGCTGACCTCAGGGATGCCTATCAGGGCAGCCCTTACAGCCATGCCTGCGTGGGCCGGCGGATTTCGGAATGCTGTTCCCTTGTCCAGGTGGGCATCCGCAGCATGAGCGCGGAAGAGGCAGTTTTCCTGGCCGAAAGCCAGGTCAAGAGCTTTACCGCAGATGATATCCTTGAAGCAAAGGACGGGTACGAAGCCGTTATCAGGCATCTGCAGGACGACATTTATATCAGCGTCGATCTGGACGTCTTTGATCCCGCGTTTATGCCGTCAACCGGAACGCCGGAACCCGGCGGAATCGGCTGGAAGGAGATGCTGCGCCTGATTCGGGCCGTATCGGGAAAATGCCGCATCCGCGGGTTCGATGTGGTGGAACTCTCACCGATTCCGGGAGTCGTTGCTCCTGACTTTCTCGCGGCGAAGCTGACCTACCGCATGATGGGATATGCTTTAAACAATATAAACAAAACAACACGTTAAAGGAGATGACCATTGAACGCTCACGTACCCAAGATGATTTTTTTTACAAAGGGAGTGGGGAACCACAAAGAGGAGCTCCATTCATTTGAGCTGGCCCTTCGGGACGCCGGCATCGAAAAATGTAATCTTGTCCAGGTATCCAGTATTCTCCCCCCGGGCTGTAAGGTCATTTCCAGAGCGCGGGGGTTGCAGGAACTATGGCCCGGCGCGATAACTTATTGTGTTTTGAGCCGCTGCTGCAGCAACGAGCCGCGCAGGCTGCTGGCGGCATCGGTCGGTTGTGCGATCCCGGCGGATAAGACAACGTACGGCTACATCAGCGAACACCATTCCTTCGGCCAGACGGAAAGGCAGGCCGGTGACTATGCGGAAGATCTTGCCGCCGCCATGCTGGCCTCCACGCTGGGCATTGATTTCAACATCGACGAAAGCTGGGACGAAAAGAAGGAAATCTTCAAGATCAGCGGCAAAATCGTCAGCACCCGGAATACTACCCAGTCGAGCATTGTCAAAAAAACCGGCTATACGACAGTTCTGGCGGCGGCGGTATTTGTCTTTTAACACAACGTCATTCGGAAAAGGTTGTTGTCGAAATCGATTCAGTGAAACGGGATCAGCGGATTTAAATTTCACGCGCTGACAGTGCATCCTTCTGAAAGGCGGATTGAGGGATATGATTGTCGATTATCTGCGGACCTCATACGCCTTTGTCATCCCGCCCGTTCTCGGCTTTTTCGTCCTGACCTTTCTGTGTTTACTTTCCTTTCTTCGCGGTCCCCGCAGGTCCACCAACATTCTTTTCGCCGGCATGTGTCTCATGGGCGCGCTTATCAATCTTGATGTGGCGATGATTTCCATTCTGCCCGACAAGACGCTGGCGTTGAACCTGGAACGGATAATCTATGTGGTTTTTGTCTTCAGTCCGCCCATCTACATCCAGTTTGTGCATGTCTTTCTGCGCCTGAAAAGTAGGCGATGGCTCGAAATGGGCGCCTATCTCATGAGCCTGTCGTTTCTCTTTTTTGTCTTTTCGGATTGGTTTATCAGCGGTTTCCACGAATATTCCTTCGGGACTATTGCCAAGGCCGGTCCTGTTTTCCATGTCTTTTCCGCCCTGTCCTTTTTTACGGTTTTCTACTGTTTATTCGTGCTGCTTGCGGCGATGAGAGAAACACAGGACAACCAGCGGAAAAACCGGATCAAATACATTCTTTGGGGCATGGGGATAAGCGCCTTGCTCGTTGCGCTCAATATCCTGCCCGTCATGGGCTTCGAGATTTACCCCATGGGAAATTTCATTTTTATCCCCTCGGTCTTTCTCGCTTTCGGCGTGCTGAAATATGATCTCCTGGATGTCGGTGTTCTGATCCGCAAGGGGACGGCCTATTTTATCCTGACGGCCGTGCTGACGGTCATTTACGTGGCCCTCATCGCCCTTTTTAATACCGTTTTCTGGGAGACGGGACAAAAACACCCCCTGATCCTTCCCGTATTTCTGGCCCTTCTCATGACCCTGTTGTTCGATCCGATACGCAAGAAAGTGCAGGCCTTTATCGATCGCCTTTTTTTCCGGGGCCGGTATGATTATCATCAGCTGCTCAAGGATATCAGCGGCGAAATGTCGTCGCTGCTGAAGTTTGACCAGATAAAAAATCTTCTGCTGGAATCCATTGATGCGGCACTGCAGGTGACGCATGTTTGTCTTTTTATTTATGATGACGAGCAGGATCGTTTTCAGAATTTTCAGATCGGGATGAGTCTGCGGAGGGAAAATGTGACATCCTGATGGATCGCGAGCATCCGGTTGTCGCTTTTCTGGAGGCGTGCAAAGGGCCGTTGAACAAATCTGATGATTGAGAGGAAACCAAGACGATTCAATCATAAACATGAGATACTTCAAGTCTTTGATGAGACACAGGCCGTTTTGCTGGTTCCGTTGATTTCCAAGGATCGCCTGATCGGAATGATCGTGCTGGGTCAAAAAAAATCAGGTCAGCTCTTCGTGCAGGAGGATATGGAATTGCTGTCCACGATTGCCAATCAGAGCGTGACAGCCATTGATAATGCCAGGATGTATGAAGCCTTGGAAAAGATGAATCTGGAACTGGAGAAGAAAGTCGAACAGAGAACAGCCGATCTGAGACAGGCCCTGGAGGAAAAGGACCGGACGCAAAAGCAGCTCATTCAGTCCGAAAGTCTGGCGGCGATCGGGCAACTGGTGGCGGGCACCGCGCATGAACTGAACAATCCCCTGGCCAGCGCGTCGAGCCTGATCCAGACCAGCGTTGAATCCATCCGTCAATGGGATGCGGTGGAGAAAGCCCGCCGTGACGTCGAGGACGATCTGCTCTTTTCCCTGAATGAACTCCGGCGGGCGGGTGCAATTGTCAAGAGCCTCCTCGGGCTTTCCCGGCAGACACAGACCTATGTGGAGCCCGTGCGCATCAATGCCGCCCTTGACGATGCCCTGCGCGTACTCCATAATCAGTACAAGTACCTGCATGTTGATTTCGATAAGCAATATGAGGAAAACATGCCCGATGTTCAGGGGAACTTTGCCAATCTCGGCCAGGTCTTTATCAATGTCATCAAGAACGCCGTTCAAGCCCTGCCGGATGGCAAAGGTAAAGTCACACTGAAAACACGTTACGAGAAAGGGAGCGACCGCGTGATCGTTGAAATTAGGGACACAGGTTCGGGCATTGCCGTGGCGGAAATCTCAAGGATATCTTCAAGCCCTTCTACACCACAAAGGAGGTAGGTCAGGGCACGGGTCTGGGTCTGTATATTTCCCATGAAATCGTCAAAAGGCACGGGGGAACCATACACGTGCATAGTGAATCGGGACGGGGAACGGTCGTTACAATAGAACTCCCCTGTCACAGGAGGGAATCATGATCGGATTGATGGTGGTGGACGACGAGGAAGGCGTCCGACGCTCGCTCAGGAAGGTGCTTGAAAAGGACGGATACGACATCCTTCTGGCGGAAAACGGAGAGCAAGCCGTGCACATGGTGCGAAAAAATCACAGTCGCCTGGAAACAGTCATATCCGATTTCAAAATGCCGGGCATGGATGGGTTGGAAACGCTCATCGAGATCGGGAAAATTAATCCCGAAATCACGAGAATCATGCTGACCGGTTACGCGACGATGGAAAGCGCCATTGAATCGGTCAATGCGGGCATCGACGGATTTCTGACCAAGCCTTTTGACAATATTGAGCTTCGAGCGAAAGTGCGCGAATATAACATCAAGAAAAGGCTCAAACAGTTCGTATCGGAACAGGTAATGATCGAACTGCAGCGGGACGGACGCATGATGGCACCCCGGAACCTGACCGCCAGCGTGCTGTTTATCGATATCCGGGGGTTCTCCGGATTATCGGAAGCCATGACACCCGAGGAGCTTTCCGACATGCTGAATGTCCATTATTTTTCACCGCTGGACAATATCATATATGAATTTAACGGGACACTGGACAAGCATATCGGCGACAGCATCATGGGCATTTTCGGAGCGCCCGTCACCTACGGGGATGACGCGCTCAGGGCTGTTTCAAGCGCCCTGCGCATGCTGGATGAAATGAAAGCGATCAATGAAAAGCTTGAGCAGAAGGGCCGTAAAATTTCTGTGGGAATCGGGATCGGTACAGGAGAGGGTGATGGCCGGCATCTTCGGTTCTTCCCGTAAAAAGGAATATACAATATTTGGATTGCCCGTCGTTGTGGCGGCGCGACTGGAACAGATCGCCCGGCCGGATCAGATCCTGATCTGCGATGAAACCTATCAGAGGGTTCAGGATTTTGTGCATGCGGAAAAAGTGGAATTCAAGTCGGTCAAAGGGATTGAAAAGAAGTTTGATTTCTTCAGCGTACTCGGTAAAAAGTGAAATACCCCTTGACAAAAAGGAGATAGGATGTTTTAAGACCACCAGTTTAATCAGAAAGTACATGTGACGCGGGGTGGAGCAGTCCGGTAGCTCGTTGGGCTCATAACCCAAAGGTCAGAGGTTCGAATCCTCTCCCCGCTACCAAGGAATTACAAGGGGTTAGGGAGATTTTCTAAGCTCCTCTTTTTTTGCGTGTTACCCTATAGCTACCCTATTTATAAGTCCATGACATTATTGACTATGCGTGTAAGTCTATGATATAACACAGGATATATGGACAGATAGAGGCAAGAAAGCCCTCCCTTCCCGTGTAAAGAGATCCAGTACAGGGTGCAGCCGATGATTCTTAATCCTTGCCGGTCGCTGTTTCGATGTCGATCCTTCCAGTTACTGTCCATATCCGCGGCACAGCCCGGCTTACGGTTCGTTTCCCCTGCCACGGCTTCCTGCGGCTGCCCATCGATGGCGCCGCGCAACTGACCTTCCGGCCGCCGATCTATTCCACCGTTACTCCGTGAAAGGCCCGTGATCGATGGTTTTTCGGACCAGAATCAATGATCGGTCCGAACCCTTACCCTGAACCATGCCCTGATGAGTTCCGTTGATTCTGGCCCGTCAAATGCTTTGTCAGCGGCCTGTTTCTCCAGAGACCGCGACGCATACAGCCGGGCGGCTCACTTCTGATGTAATCTAAGGGTTTCTTTGGACCGCCACAAGCAGTACAATAATCAAGACAAAAACCATAATTGATAAGATAATATTCAAAGCTCATCCCTCTCTTGTGATCGTCGTTATCGGGAATATATCCTTGTCCCAGTTTTCCGCTTCCGGTGTCGTGTCGAACCGCTCCAGCAGACGCTTTTGCGCGTCCTCGTTCAAGTCGCTAAAATAAATATTGAACTCTTCAGTCATGTCACCCTCCCTTATGCAAATTGATAGATTTCCGCGATGGATCTCGGCGGCGTCGGCTTACGCCTCCGCTTCTCATTCCGCTGATCCAATAAAAGCCTTCTCATTGTGCCGATAGGCTGATCGCCCAGAATGTCACAGAGGCATGACCGGCAGTGCATCCCCCTTGGCACGTTTCCCTTTCCACAAGTCGGGCAGGTCCCTTTTTTCATGGCATTATCCCTTCTTCCCGGAAAGAGAAGAACCGGTCATCGCCTAAAATGATGTGGTCATGGACTAAAACATCAAGGGTCTTTCCCGTTTCTGCAATCGTTCTTGTCAGCGTCTGATGGTCTTTTATTTCCTGAAGGATGATTATGAATCAGAATCAGGGCCGAAGCGTTTGCAATCAAGGCATGACGGATGATCTCACGGGGATACACAACTGCTTGATTTACGGTTCCCTTGTCAACCTTGATACAGATAATCTTGTTTTGGGCGTCCAGATAGACGACGAGCATCTTTTCAATGTCGGAGTCGTGCAGATCTCTGGCAAACTTCACCAAGTCTGATGTGCAGGTAATCTGCTGGCCCTCATACGGAAAGTCCTTTTCTTTCACTTTGGTGGTTTTAATGCTGTAAGCGTATTTCATGGCGACCCCCTCCGTCGCATGCTGTCTAATATTCATTTATCTGATTGATATTTTTAGGTAAAATGTCGTTTGGCGTGCCCTTTTTTATTGCAAACCACGAGCCATTTTGAGCCATCAGAAAAATAAATATTATTGTAAAGATGAATATTATCGAATAGATAGGCGCGTTTTCAATGGTTGGCAACCTGAGGCACGGCCATTAAGTGCTTAAAAACTCGCTATTATGTTGTAATTATTCACACTGTGGTTAATTTACACAGCCTGATTTGAATTCAAATGTTTGATTATTGAAGCGAGACAAATCGGCGGGAGGGGATGAGGCGCTCCTAAAATAGGAAGCTCGACCTCATCCGACGACCAACAGCCAGGATACGCACACAGCCGTGCCCAGCCAGAACAAAAAGAATGCTTTCCCTGACCCCCCGGGTAGGACCCGGAATAGATAGAGGGGGACCCCATGGACCCCCTATATGGGAAGTTTATCTGTAATCTGCACCTGGCAAAAAAAGGATGCTTCCGGGGAGTCCCCGGGGTCGTCCAAAACCAACTTTTCTTACACAAAATCAATCCCGGAAATGCTCGGGACTATCCCTTCTTTCCGACAGATATTGGCAATACTGTCCTCCCCTCGCAAGCCTTCCAATATGATCCGGATTTTCTCTTCTGAATTGAATTTACGGCGGGTGTTTCTCTTGATCTCTTTCACCACAGATTCGGGGTCTTGTTTGGCTTTAGGTCCCATCGCTTCTCTCCTTTCCAGAGAATTCATTATAACCTAAAACCGTCTCTTATTCTAACCCATCATCTGTCCACTTTCCTTTGAACCGCTACACTGTACGTCTTCAGCCATCGCCAGGGGAAAAGCATCGAAACAGTCCGTTGGTATTCCCGGTATTTCTCACCAAACTCAAGCAACAGTTTCCTCTCTTCCAGAAACGATCCGACAATGAAATAAACATTGATGACCATGTTAATCAGGATCGTCGATGTGCTCAGGTCTTGTGCCCATACGATCAGGATGCCACCCAGGTACCAGGGATGGCGGATGATCCGGTGGATGCCCGACACGACGAACGTACTGCTGTCAGCAAGAGAGCTGCCCGCCTTGACTTGAGAAATCCCCAAAAACCTTGCCCAGCTGTAATGCCTGCCACCGGCAACGAACAGACAGACGGAAACCGCCAAGAAGAAGACTTGAACAAGTCCCAGGGGTCCTTCCCAGCGGAAGATCGGCGCCTCATGGAGCATGTGGGAATAGTAGACAAGAGGGATGAGCGTCACCAGAGACACGACATTATAGAATAGTCGGTAAAAGCGGAAGCTGCCGCCGAGTTTCTTTTTTGCGAACTCTGTCAACGTTATGGAGATTAAGGCGCTGTGAAGAGTACACCACAGAACCCAACCCAGGACGGCGTAGAGATACTTCACTCATATTTCCATCGCTTGTTTTCCTTCCAAAGGGACCGGTCACCATAACCGGTCCCTTGAACAACGCAAATTTTACTTCTACACCTTTTCAGCACAACATGTCTGATCGGATTTCGAATCTGTCTTCTTGAAACAGGCCGACATCTGCTCCATCTTGCTCCCGCAGCAGGCCATCATCTTTTCCCGCATCGCTTTCTTTCCATCTTCGGTCATGTCCTTCATTCCCGTACATGAGAACATCGCAGCCATCTTCGCCCCGAAGGCCATCATTTTTTTCTTGTCCTCCTCCGAAATACCCTTCATGCATCCTTCCATCATCTTGCTAAACATTGCTTCCATTTCTTACCTCCTTCGATTTGTTGTCAATTGTTCCTGGTTTTCCCCGCATGAGCCCCTTATAGACCATCCAGACACCTAAAAGAATGAGCACTGCGGGCCAGAAGTGAACCGTTTGCAGCCATGAAAAATCGAGCAGTCCCGACCTTGCCCCCAGCCAGATCAGGCCGATAGTGATCAGAAGGATACCGATTTTCTTTTTTCGCGCCGGATTCCGCTGATGGGTCCAGGGTCCACAACACATATTGCCGATGTTTTTTGATGCTTCTTGACTACTTGACATAACGCTTCTCCTTTCCCTCTCCTTTCCCCCTGCCATGCTTTAGAATGGCAACGGGAGTGAACTATTATTTTTGTATATTTATATGACTTTCGAAATATATAATAATGAGGATTTTCTTTTTGTCAAGGCATTATTTAATATATTTTTATGATTATGATAATAGATTGTATATATTGATTATTAACGATCACCAGTGAGGTATTCCACCATCATCCTGATGGTTTCTTCCACCGGCTGTCAAAGAATCGTCTGGCCCTGCCGTTCGCAGCGGACAAGGTTGGCGTTACGGAGCTCCTTGATGTGATGGGAAATCGTGGACAGGGAGATATCAAAATTGCTGGCCACATTGCATACGGATGGACGCATTTCCTGATCCAGGGATGCCTTTCCCAGTCCGAGGCGAATATGCTCAAAAACACCCAGGCGCGTTTCATTGGACAGGGCCTTGAAGGCGGCAACAACACGCCCCACATCTTTCTCTGATTTTCCTATTTCCTTTTTCTTGGGCATAGAATCACTCCTAATGCAGATTTATTTAGATGTTTATACATTTGTCGAAGAGTATACTATTTATCGCACTTTCAGTCAACCTGTTATTTTAAAAAAATTCTCCGAATTGAATCCTTCCTGGAGTCGGTGATTCCGGCGTTTTGGCGCTCTTGAAAAATCGGTAATTGGAGATTTTGTTACGTATAGCTTGCTGTAGTCGTTACTTCATTCAATTACTCATACTAAAAAGACTTCAAATCCAAAGCGAGAGGTTGGTGGTCGGTCCGGATCAATGATAACTGGTTGAAACGTGCATATTTTTGAAGGTGACTATTCCAAGGCGACGTGATATTTGTGTCTTCCTCCTACCATGAATTCGTATAGAATAATGCATAGCCAGTTTGTGGGGATTTAGGTATTGTTTATGGGAAGGCAGGAGGACTTATAGCTTCCTGGGCATAAGAGCCCTCATTACAGTATCTCCCAAGCCTCTATGAACCATAATAGTTTGGTTGGATCATTGAATCCTTGTCACGCTGGAGGATTGGTCTAGAGGCTACAGCACCTGCTATTCCCGTCTTTTGATGGGAGGTGATGCGATGTCAGGATTAAAAGGCAGCTTTGATGGATTTGTCGGAATCGATGTTTCCAAGGATAAGTTCCTTTCTCACGCATCGACGCAGGCTGGGCAGACAGCCATGCAGCGGAAACATTCATACTGGAATCCGATGAACGAGGCTTGATAAAGGCTCAGGAACGGAGGATCCGTGACCATGGCCTTTTGCTGTTCTGGTGCGGCGGCCGTGAATTTCCGGATAAAACCGATAGCGCCGCCGATTCCGAAAGGCTGTGAGTTGCGCAGGCACTTCAGATCCTCCGTCTTTCCTTCCTCGTCCAGGGCGCGGGCCGGGCAGGACTCCACGCACAGGCCGCATTCGTTGCACAGGTCGTCCGTGACGGGGGGATCGGATGCCAAGTCCATATTCGTGAGAATCGCCGTAAAGATGATGCGCGTACCGAAGCGCGGCGAAATAACGAGATTGTGACGCCCGAAATTACCCAGTCCCGCCGCCACGGCGGCATGACGTAGGGAAACATCGGCCACCAGCCCCATATAGGGCGCCGCCATGTTCAGCGGATAGGATGCCAGGATGGGCGCCGCCTTGACCTTGAATCTATCCTCGATGGCCTTGGCCATGCGGTAGGTACAGCTTTTGGTCAAGTCCATCTGGCCGAGACGGCTGTGCATGCTGATGCGGCCGATGTCCGAGGCAAGGCCGCCGTCCAGTTCCCGAAATCCCATCACGATCATGGAGCGGATACCCGGGAAAATGGCCTTCGGATCGGGCGCCCGTTTCGATTTGTAATCCTCGACGGCGGCGAAGCCGACGACATCCGCCCCGCTCGCCAACCCCATATTGCGAATCTCTTCTCTATTCATAAAGCCTCCTGATACTTTCATGGATCGTGTCAGAACTTTGCATAGCCGATGAAAATGGTTCGCAAGCAGCGAATGAAAGATTTTTCGCATTTCCAGAAATTATACTAACTTTTTGATTTCATAAATAATTAGGCCTTATAATATTCTATGCGAAAAAGATTTTGAGCCGCGGCGAAGCCATTTTTAAATCTCAGTGTTTGAAATGCCGGATGCCCGTAAAGATCATGGCCAGGCCGTGTTCGTCTGCCGCCTGAATGGCTTCTTCGTCTCGCACAGAGCCGCCGGGCTGGATAA
This sequence comes from uncultured delta proteobacterium, assembly GCA_963708515.1. GTDB lineage: Bacteria > Desulfobacterota > Syntrophia > Syntrophales > Fen-1087 > JAPLJM01. The sequence goes on from CAVPSX010000019.1 coordinate 37,214, forward strand.
TGGCCGTGATCCCCGCCTCTGCGGCCATGTCGACGCCGTCCCGGAACGGGAAAAATGCATCCGAGGCCAGCACCGCGCCCTGTGTGGGCAACTGGGCCTTCATCTTGGCGATTTTCACGGAATCCACGCGGCTCATCTGGCCGGCGCCCACGCCGACAAGCTGATCCTTTGTCGCATAAACGATGGCGTTCGACTTGACGTGCTTGACGACCCGCCAGGCGAAATCGAGGGCGTCGTATTCCGCCTGTGTCGGCTGCCGTTTCGTGACGACTTTTGCCTTATGGATATCGAAGGCTTCCCGATCCCGGTCCTGAACAAGCAGGCCGCCGACGACACGCCGGAAATCGTAGCCGGCTGATCCTTTTGCGGGGGTGATCGGAATTTCCAGAATCCGAACGTTCTTTTTGGAACCCAGGATAACTCTGGCCTCCTCATTGAAAGCAGGGGCGATGATCACTTCCAGAAAGGTCTTTGCCAGCTCCTGCGCCGTTTCTCCGTCCACGGGCCGGTTCAAGGCGACAATGCCGCCGAATGCCGAGATGGGGTCCGTTTCCATGGCCTTGCGGTAGGCCTCTGCCAGATTCCCTTCCGTTAAGGCGGCGCCGCAGGGATTGGCGTGTTTCATGATGACCACGGCGGGCTTTTCAAAATCCGACACCGCTTGCCAGGCCGCATCGGAATCCATGATGTTATTGTAGGACAATTCCTTGCCCTGGAGCTGCCGGGCGTTGGAAACCGCCGACAGCAGGGGGTTGTTTTCCCGATAGAAAGCGGCCGCCTGGTGGGGATTTTCGCCGTAGCGCAGATCCTGCGCCCGTGCGAACTGCACCGTGAATGTTTCAGGAAAGACGTTTTTGAGGCTGCCGTCGGCTCCGAGCTTGCCCAGATAATTGGAAATGGCCCCGTCGTAACGGGCGGTCAGCTGGAAGGTCTTGACGGCCATCCGAAAATTCGTCTCCCCGGAGATCTTTCCGCCTGTATCTTTCATTTCCTGCAGGATCGCGTCATAATCCGCAGGATCGGTGACGACGCTGACAAACGGATAATTCTTGGCCGCGGCCCGCAGCATCGTGGGGCCCCCGATATCGATGTTCTCGACGGCGGTTTCCAGCGTGCAGCCTTCCTTCTCCACCGCTTTTTCAAACTGGTACAGGTTGACGACCACCATGTCGATCAGGCCGATCCCGTGTTCCTTCAGTGCATTCATGTGTTCCGCATGATCGCGCAGCGCCAGCAGTCCCCCATGGATTTTCGGATGCAGCGTCTTGAGCCGGCCATCCATCATTTCCGGAAAACCTGTATAATCCGACACGTCAACGACGGCCAGACCACTGTTCCGGAGTTGCGCCGCCGTCCCGCCGGTGGAGAGAATTTCTACCCGAAAGTCGGCCAGCCCTTTCGCAAAGTCGACGATTCCTGCTTTATCCGTAACGCTGATCAATACCCGTTTGATTTCGTTCAACCGCATGATTTTCTCCTGTCGTTTCTTGTTGAGACCTTTGAAAAATGGCTTCGCCGCTGCTCAAAATCTTTTTCGCTGAAGAGAAGATAAGGTTAAGATATTATTGAAATCAATAAATTAATCTAATTTCTGGAAAGTCGAAAAATCTTTGATTCGCCACTTGCGAACCATTTTCCAAAGGTTATGCAAATCTCTCTTATTGAGATGATTCTCCCCTGATGGCCTGCATATGCCGGACGCGTTTTTCAATCAGAGCCGGCGTGCCGATATCCGGGCGGTGGTCCACGGAACCGCGGATGGCCCGGGCGGCCCCTTCGGCGATCCGTTCAGCCTCCTCCAGGCTGGCAGAGATCCCCACCACGCCAATGGCCCGCGAGGTCGTCATATAGAGGCCATCCTCTTTTTTATCCACGGAGGAGTAGTACAGACGCGCCTGACCCACATCTCCCACTTCGATGCGGGCCGACGTGGACTGCGTCTCGGGATGGTCCTTGGGCAGCCCGTAGCCGCGCGGGACGACATATTTGCAGACGGTCGCCTGCTTCTCAAATTCGATGGGGAGATGCGCCAGCGTTCCGTCGATAATCGCCCGGCAGATATCCACAAAATCGGTCTTCAAAAGCGGCAGGATGTTCATGGCCTCGGGATCGCCGAAGCGGGCGTTGTATTCCAGCAAACGGACGCCTGCCCGGGTCACCATAAAGCCGCCGTACATCACACCTTTGTAGTAGGCGCCCGTTTCGTGATAAATTGCCGCCGCCACCTGCTGCGTGATCGCCAGTCCGGCGGCGACGTCTCCAGGATGGATGAAGGGCAGGCTGTGATCTTCGCAGGAATAGGAACCCATGCCGCCCGTGTTCGGTCCCTTGTCGCCGGTGAAACGCCGCTTGTGATCCTGGACGGGCGGGGTGGCGGCCACTGTCTTGCCGTCGCACAGGCACTGCAGCGAGAACTCCTCGCCCTCCAGTTTTTCCTCAACGGTCACACTAGCATGTTCCTTGAGGAAATTCAGGCATAAAGCCAGCGCTTCGTGTTTTGTCTGAAAATGATCGCCCTGCACCATGACACCCTTGCCGCCGGTCAGCCGTCGGGCTTGACGACAATCCCTTCAAGGTCATCCAGAAACGCCTCGATTCCTTCCGGGGAGGTGAAGTTTTTGAATCGCGGGTTTCCGGGAATCTGATATTTTTCAAGCAGATCACGTGTAAAGGATTTGGAGGTTTCCAGACGGGCCAGGCTCTTCGTGGGGCCCACGGAAGGAATCCCCGCCTGGTTCAGGGCGTCCACAACGCCGTTGTTCAGGGGGTCCTCCGGGCCAACGACGGCGAAATCGACCCGTGAGGCTTCAGCGAAGGTCACGATCGCACCCAGTTCAGTATAACTGCTCATGAATGTCTTTTCGGACAGGGAAGCGATGCCGGGATTGTTGGTTTTCATGCAGGCAAAGAGCCGCGGCCGGTGGATTGATCTAATGATGGCTTCGGCGATGGCGTGTTCTCGTGCTCCGTTACCGATGACCAGAATGTTGGGCATGGAGGTTCTCCTGTCTTGCGATTTTTCCCCTGGCGAGACATCGATGCGGGGGAGGTGGAGTCTTCAATATCGAAAAAAATGTGTCCCGTCAAATAAATCTGATTTGCTTAATCCTTCCTGAACGGCGTTTCATTGCCCTGGCCGCTATGGGTTTTTATTTTGTTAAAATACATTCCTGAAAGAAGTGTGAGCGTTTTTCTATACCCCGAGAACATCTGCAAACTTATAGCTTGCCGATATCAAAAAATTATTATATTCTGTTGCCAGATTTTCTTGACACATTAACCACTTCTCATTATAGATAATAATAGTGAAACGATTATTCTTGCAGAAAGCAAAGCAAATATTTTGGATATTCTCGATACGAGGCAGGTTTTCTGAAATTTTATGTTAACTAAGGGATCCTCAGAACAGAATAGATATCGCGTAACCTGGGTTGCCAACGACTATCAAGGCAAGGGGACATTTGTGTGGCCGGATGGTAGCCGTTATGATGGTGATTTTTATAACGGTCTATTGCAAGGCCATGGTACCTTTACGTGGCCGGATAAGAGCAGTTATACGGGCGAATGGCAAAATAATCTGCCGCATGGACGGGGCATTTTTACCTGGCCAGACGGAACGCAATACGAAGGGGAATGGAAAGAGGGTAAGGCGGGAGCCGAAGAGGCAGCCCGGAAGAAGGCCGAGGAAGAAGCGAGGGTCAAAGCCGAAGAGGAGCCCGGAAGAAGGCCGAGGAAGAAGCGAGGATCAAAGCCGAAGAGGCAGCCCGGAAGAAGGCCGAGGAAGAAGCCAGGTCAAAGCCGAAGAGGAGCCCGGAAGAAGGCCGAGGAAGAAGCGAGGATCAAAGCCGAGGAGGCAGCCCGGAAGAAGGCCGAGGAAGAAGCGAGGGTCAAAGCCGAAGAGGAGCCCGGAAGAAGGCCGAGGAAGAAGCGAGGATCAAAGCCGAAGAGGCAGCCCGGAAGAAGGCCGAGGAAGAAGCGAGGATCAAAGCCGAAGAGGAGGCCAGGAAGAAGGCCGAGGAAGAAGCGAGAATCAAAGCCGAAGAGGCAGCCCGGAAGAAGGCCGAGGAAGAAGCGAGGGTCAAAGCCGAAGAGGAGGCCAAGAAGAAGGCCGAGGAAGAAGCGAGAGTCAAAGCCGAGGAGGCAGCCCGGAAGAAGGCCGAGGAAGAAGCGAGGATCAAAGCCGAAGAGGAAGCCCAGAAGAAGGCCGAGGAAGAAGCGAGAATCAAGGCCGAAGAGGAGGCCCGGAAGAAGGCCGAGGAAGAAGCGAGGTCAAAGCCGAAGAGGAAGCCCGGAAGAAGGCCGAGGAAGAAGCGAGATCAAAGCCGAGGAAGAGCCCGGAAGAAGGCCGAGGAAGAAGCGAGGATCAAGGCCGAAGAGGAGGCCCGGAAGAAGGCCGAGGAAGAAGCGAGAATCAAAGCCGAAGAGGAAGCCCGGAAGAAGGCCGAGGAAGAAGCGAGGTCAAAGCCGAAGAGGAGGCCCGGAAGAAGGCCGAGGAAGAAGCGAGGATCAAAACCGAGGAGGAGGCCCGGAAGAAGGCCGAGGAAGAAGCGAGGGTCAAAGCCGAAGAGGAGGCCCGGAAGAAGGCCGAAGAAGAAGCGAGGATCAAAGCCGAAGAGGAGGCCCGGAAGAAGGCCGAGGAAGAAGCCAGGCTCAAAGCCGAAGAGGAGGCCCGGAAGAAGGCCGAGGAAGAAGCGAGACTCAAAGATCAGGAGGAACTCAGAAAGAAGGTTCAAGACGCCTTAAGCGCGAAAATGGAAGAGACGGCAAGAAAGTACAGCAGCCCTCCAGGAAATAAAACTGGAACATGCGCCGAGCGCTTTGTCTGACGGAAGCGGATATTTGGGTGAATTACGGGGCGACTTGCCTCACGGGCAAGGAATGATGAACTACCCTGACGGAGGTAAATATGTCGGAGAATGGAATATGGGAATGCGTGATGGTCACGGCATATTTTCAATGCCCGATGGTTCAAGATATATAGGACAATGGAAAGAAAACAAGAGGAACGGTAGCGGAACGCTGACCATGGCAGACGGCGGAAAATATGTCGGTGACTGGAAGGACGACCTCTATGAGGGCCAGGGAACCTTAATCCTGACCGACCAAAGAAAATACACAGGGGCGTTCATAAAGGGCATTTCCAGCGGACATGGCGTCATGGAGTTCCCCAACGGAGACCGCTATGAAGGCAAATTTAAAAATAACAAGTATCACGGCCAGGGAACATTGGCCATGACTGATGGCAGAAAATATAGGGGCCAGCTGGAAAAAGGCCTGCCCCATGGCCAGGGAATAATGATATTGGCCAGTGGCAAAAGATACATCGGTGAGTTCAAGAAAGGTAAATTTGTCGGATGATAAAAAGGCGGTCTCATGATTAACAAGGTTTCTCTTAAGCAGACGGCGTCCCAGGATGCAAGCGGAAATAAGTTTGTCGATTTCCATTGGGAGCAAACGCTACTGGACGGCGAGAGGACTTGTTCCTATCAGGATGGATCCGGTTACAGCGGTTTCTTCAAGGAGGGTTGTTTTCATGGCGCGGGGACGTTCACATGGCCGGATGGAAGTCGATATGACGGCCAATGGGATGACGATCTGCCCCATTGCGGGAACGATACTTCTACATGACGGATATAGATATGAGGGAGAATGGCAGAACGGTGTTGTTGAAGGGGAAGGTACGGAAACGTTGCCCGACGGCGGAAGGTATAAGGGTCAATGGAGAAACGGTCTGAAGAATGGACATGGGGAAATGATCTTTGCCGACAGTAAAAAGTATAATGGAGAATGGAAAGATGGCATGATGCACGGCAAGGGGGTTCTTTTCTTTACGGATGGTTCCAGGTACGAAGGGGAATGGAAGGAAAATAGAATATCCGGCATGGGCACACTAATATTAGGGGACGGTAAAAATACAGGGGGATGTGGAAAGAACACGAATTCAAGATTATGGAGGTTCTGTAGTTAAGCGAATCTGAAGGCGCAGCATAGGGTAAGATTTCCATATTTACTGCGCGCCGGGATTACGCCATCCAAACCGGATTTTCTATACGATTGATTTGCAGTCATCTCTGGTTGCAATGATATTGTGGGCCCACTGCGTGATTAAACGCGCGCGCCACAGGAAAGCGTTACTGAATTCGGATGGATGGTGTTGTAAAAACAGGTTTTCAAACATATTTTATTGTCTTCGGTCGTGCAGAAGGGGACCCTGTCGTCCTGCTCGTATCGGGAGCCGCCCGCCAGCAGATTGAAGACGGGTGGTTCATTTCTTTGCAATAACAGGGCGATTATTTCTTCCACTGTTAATGGAAAACGGTTTTTCCCCCTGATTTTTTCATCCGCTTCCGCGCACGTCAGCTTTTCCGTGTTGGTCCCGTCATCTATGTCCAGCATAAAATATATGCCATCGAAAACCTTGCCGTCGTTTTGCGACATGCTTTTCCTTAATGCATTCGTGATGCGTGACGATTCAAGCGCCGTGTCACCTGTAATGCCGTCAAAATTGATCATTTCGAGCTGCGAATAGACAGTCAGATAGTGGCTGGAGATAACGGGAATCAGGGGATCTCTGCTATCGGGTATATTCAGAGCGCATGCCTTTAAGGCCACTGCCGCCTTCTTCGTTTTTAACTTGTTGAGAATAAATACCGGACACCCGAGAATTCTCAACCTCTCCAACCGTTGATCAAAAATATCTTCATAATAAGCCGCCTTGGCTGTCTTTGCCATTTCTTCCAAACGAATCTTTGCCTCAGCAAAAACATCATCGACGAAAATCATGGCGTCCTTTCGCGGCGGCACAGCTGCAAATACCGATACGATCTTGCCGACGATGCTTTCCTTTAAATCAACCTTGTTGTCGATACTGTCTTTCATCGTTCCCCCTGCATGCATGATTTGTTTATCAAAATCTCAGCCAGCATGACCAGAATTAACTGTATTGATAAAAAAGTCCCTTTTCGCCCTGTAAGCATAGGAGTAATTTCGCTTCTATGTCAAGTCAA
>CAVPSX010000020.1:0-10872 GCA_963708515.1 uncultured delta proteobacterium
GTCTACATGCGCTTTGCAAAACATCCGCCCATTGTAGAATCGACCGGGAAAGTCACTATTTACAAACTTAACGCCAATAGCGGTTTTGAATCTTTCTCCACACAGGTTCATAATATCATCAGACAAGAAGGACGCGATGTTTTTTATGTATTTGATTGTCTGTCTGATCTGCTTTTGGCCTGGGCGACCGACCTGATGATCGGCAACTTCTTTGTGATTACCTGTCCCTACCTTTATGAGCTGAATACAGTCGCTTATTTTTCCATCCTCCGCAACAGTCATTCCTTTAAAACCATTGCCCGCATCAGGGAAACAACCCAGGTGCTGCTGGATGTTTATAGATTTCAGGGTAAGCTCTATATCCATCCCTGAAGGCCTGGCAGCGCTATTCGCCGACAATGTTTCTGCCGCACATGATGGAAAAAGATGAATTTGTTCCCATTATGAACAGCGCCGATGCGTCGAACTTGTTTTCCTATCTGACATCAGACGGCAGCAAGCAGTGCCGAGAGAAATCTGGACTATTGGGATCGCATGTTCATGCAGGCAAAAGACGTTTTGGAAAAGACGCCGGATGCGGCAGGAAAAAAAAATGATCGAGCAGCTTTCCTCCGTATTGATCGGAAGAGAGAAAAGAATCTGGCCTGGTGAAGAAATATTTTACATTGGAGGATCTCCTGAAATTAAGGAGCGGCTGATTGGAACGGGTTTCATCGGTGGCAAATCCGCCGGCATGCTGCTGGCTCGCAACATTCTGCGAAAAGATACTTCCACAAAATGGTCTGAGCATCTGGAATTACATGATTCATTTTATATCGGATCAGATGTCTTTTATTCATATATCGTTCAAAACGGCTGGTGGAAGCGTTGCATGTCTCAGAAAACCAAAGAAGGATATTTTGAAAGTGCCCGGGAATTAAAGAAAAAAATGCTCAAGGGAATTTCCCGAAGAGGTCAGGGAGCGGTTTCAGCTGATGCTCGAGTATTACGGGCAGTCGCCCGATCATCGTGCGCTCCAGCAGTCTTCTGGAAGATGCTTTCGGCAATGCTTTTGCCGGAAAATACGAAAGTTATTTTTGCGCCAACCAGGGGACGCCGGAAGAGCGTTATGAGAAATTTGAGGAGGCGGTCCGGCAAATATTTGCCAGCACCATGAACGAGGACGCCCTGACCTACCGTCTGCAGCGCGGTTTGGACCAGAAGGATGAACAGATGGCGTTCTTGGTACAGCGGGTTTCCGGTTCTTACCGAAAAAAATATTACTTCCCCGAATTAGCCGGCGTGGGCTTATCCTATAATACCTTTGTCTGGAAAAAAGGCATGGACCCGAAGGCGGGCATGTTGCGGCTGGTATTCGGCCTGGGCACGAGAGCCGTAAACCGCGTGGAAAATGATTATCCGCGTATTGTCGCCCTGGACGCGCCGCTTGTCAAGGCCCATACGAGCCTCAATGACACGCGGCGTTTTTCTCAGCATGACGTGGATATGCTGAATCTGGAGGAAAACTGTTTTCAGTCCCTTTCGCTTGCGAGGTTCTGAAGGAAGGTCTGGATGCACACCTGGAACTCATGGGTGTCCGCGACACGGAGGCGTCGCGAACGGATGGGCGCGATGGGCAGGCCGGTACAGGATTACTGGATACTGACCTTCGATGAGCTGCTTTCCGCAACCGAATTTCCGGCGTTCATGTCCAGAATGCTCAAAAGATGGAAAGATATATGAGTATCCGGTGGATATTGAATTCACGGCAAATTTCAACCCGGAGGGGAAAATTCAGGTAAACCTGCTGCAGTGCCGGCCGTTTCAGACAAGGGCCAGGACAACCGGGTGGAAATTCCGGATGCCGAGTCGGAAGAAAATCTGCTGCGTCAGGAGGGCAATTTCATGGGCGGCAGCGTCTCCCAGAACATCTCGCGCATCATTTACATCGATCCCCAGGGATACACAAAACTGTCGCTTTCGGAAAAATATGATGTGGCGCGGCTTAGTGGGCAAAATGAATAAGATCATTGAAAACCGCAAGGATGATGCCGACGATTCTTTTGGGACCGGGCCGCTGGGGCACCACGACCCCGGCCATGGGTGTGCCCGTGAACTTCTCCGAGATCAACAACATCGCCGTCATTGCGGAGATCGCCTACAGGGAAGGAAGCCTGATACCGGAACTATCCTTCGGGACGCATTTTTTCCAGGATCTGGTGGAGATGGATATTTTTTATATGGCGATCTATCCGGACCGGGAGGGGGTTTTCTTCAATACGTCCTGGCTGGAATCCCTGCCCAACCGGCTGGCGGAATTCTCTGAAAGGGACAGCCATTATGCCGGTGTGGTCCACGTCTGCGACGTCAGGGAGAAAGAGCTTCGGCTTCTGTCCGACGTGGTCACCCAGCAGGTGATCTGCTTCAGCAGACCCTGACGATGTGGTTGATGCTGCTGCTGCGTAACACGGCATCCGGAATTTTTGCGAAGTCGTCCATATTGTTTCGTGGATGGATATAATGCGGTTTCGGTTAGCCGTCTTGTACATAAATGTACCGCTTATTGAAAACTATCAATTCCCGCCCACCCCGATACACCCGTTGGCCCTGCTGGATTATAAATGCAACTATATGTATTAAAAGGAGTAATAATATTTTTATTCGACAAATTGGCGTTTTGGATTTGTGTTGTTACATTATTGTAACATAATAAGTTGTAAAAATACATTATTGTGCTTTTTATGATGCTATATCGGATAAATTATGTTTTTGAATCTCTTAAAGAAACAAAAAAGAATAGATTACCAAAATTTTTATTGTCGGGTATCATCATCTTTTATGTTTCCGATAGACCGTAAGAAGACTATTTCTGGTCCGATAGGCGTGAAAAGAAAACAACCACCCTGTAGGACCGAGGAAATTAAAAAAATGCTGGCACTTATCTTGCTGTAAAAAGCAGCCGCCGCAGGTGCGTTTATTATTATTTGAGATAAAAACAGTACAATGACCCTCGTCATGACAGGAATGGAAGAGACTTATAACCTATGAAACCAGTAGAAGAATTCAAAAAAATTGCCGGCGATATAAAGATTATCGACAAGGCGGAAGAAAGAGAGATGTACAGCCATGACATCGGTGATGTTCCTCCGATCATGACAAAAACATTTTTTGAAACGCAGCCTGATTTCGTCGTCCAGCCAAAAAGCACCGAGGAGATAAAAAAAGTCCTGGCATTTGCCAATGAGCGAAAATTCCCGTGATACCGCGGGGCGCAGCATCATGGGGATTCGGCGGCGTCATCCCGACAAACGCGGGCATTGTCATCGATTTGTCTCCTTTCAGAAAAATCCTTTATCTCAACAAGGCACAAAAAACCGTGACCGTTGAAGCCGGCGCCCGGTGGAGCGATATCGATATCATGGCCAAGAAAGAGGGCCTGTGTCTGATGACCTACCCCTCCAGCAAGTTTTCCACGGTTGCCGGATGGATTTCCACCGGCGGCTACGGCATCAACAGCTTTCGATACGGCCACTTGATCAAAGCAGATCGTTTCCATGACGGTGATCACACGGTCGGGCGAACTCAAAAAGCTTACCCCTGCCGATCCGGATTTCATTTACTTTGTCTCCACAGAGGGCGAGTTCGGCATCATGGTTGAGGTAACCCTCAAGTTGCGGGATGTTCCCGCAGGCTTCATATCCGCATCTTCTTTATTTCCCGAGCGACAAAGAGGCCTTCGCTTTCATCGAGAAATTTGTAACAAGACTCAGACATGCAGAGCATTCAATCCCAATGTCATCCGTTTTCTGGATGAGAATCATCTGAGCGACACCAATGAAATCATGCATGCCGGCATATTCAAGAAGAGCGCCGGCGTTCTGATGGAATTCGGCAGCGCTCGAAGACGATCAGAAGTTTCGTGAAATATCATGTCGCAGAATGCCGAGACATTGAAGAAGCGCCCCGTTATGTTGCCAGCTATCTGTGGAATGAGCGCCTGTTCGGCATGAAGACAAAGCGCCTGGGACCGACCATTCTGGCCAGTGAAAGTCATTATCCCCATTAGCCGCGGCGCGGCCTTTATCGAAAAGGCAAAAAAACTGGGAGCTAATTTCGGCGTGGAAATATTCATCGACTCCTATATCATTGATGAGAAACATGGCGCTCATCATGACCACCTTCCTGTGCGATTCCAGGAACAAGAAATATTATATCAATCTGCCCCTGGTATCCATGCTTACCAAGACGGCAGTTTCATTGGGAGCCGAACCCTATGGGCTTGGGCATCTGGAATGCCGCCTTTATCAATGATCTGTACAGCAGAGACAAGAAACAGAGACTTGAAGGCATACAAGGCAAAGGTCGATCCGAATAATATCATGAACCCGGGCAAGTTCTTCGGCATCCAATTCAAATGGTGAATATTCCGGCACTCATCTTCCATCCGGCAATTTTCAGCTTTTCCATGAAGCTCATGATTCTGCTGTCGCCTGTCATCGGGAAAATGGCTACGCTGCTTCTGGGAAAGGATAAGAAGGTCGACAGCCTGGATTTCGAGCTCACCACCATGCCTGCGCCAAATGCGGAAACTGCATTGCCGTATGCCCCGCATACCTGGTCACCGGGAATGAAGAGGTGACAGCCAAAGGGAAAATTGCCCTGGCCAAAAAACTCATGACCGGCCAAGACAGTGACGCAGGAAGAAGCGGCAAATGCCTTTATGTGCATGCATTGCAAGGCCTGCGAAGAGATATGCCAGACCAATCTCGAACTGATGATGCTCTGGGATGCGCTGGAAAAAAGGATGGAAGGCAAATTTGGCCGGCCGGAGGCCAGATCAAGCGAATTTCTGAAAAAGGTCGACGACAGCAAGGAATACTGGGAGATGGTGGAGCGGAATAACTGAAACCTCCGAGACATAAACATACATATAAAAAAGACGGATAAAGACTATGCCAAAGAAATATCATATTCACCCCAAAGCAACGCCCCTTGATCTGGAATATGTATTCAAGTTCAAGATCGTGCGGGGAGAAAACTGCATCAACTGCGGTAAGTGCACCAAGGTGTGCATCTATGAGGCGCATAAACGGCGGAAAGACGATCCGCGAAGATGGCAGACCCGAACACCGTGGTCTGCAGGAACTGTTTCCGGTGCATCCAGGAGTGCCCGCGGGGCGCCCTGGAAAAATCTCTGGAAAAGGATTTCTTGAATATCGGCGGGTCATTACTGGAAGCCCGATATGTTCATCACCCTATGGAAGCAGGCGGAGGACGGAAAGGTTCCGGTCTCCGGCGCCGGTTACCGCGGGCCGTTTACCGGGACGGGATTTGACAGCATGTGGACCGACATGTCCGAAATCGTCCGCCCGACCCGGGACGGAATCCACGGGCGGGAATATATCAGCACCTCCGTTGAGCTGGGCAGAAAACTCAATCATCTGACATTTGATGCAGAAGGGCAGATTACTATCAAAGATTCCATGATACCATCGATATTCCGATCCCCATCATCTTTGATATTCCGACGGATAATCTGAGTCCGAATGTCAAAGACTGCCCTGGTACAGGCGGCTGCAGAGATCAACACCTGCATCATCATGCCGGCGGCCGATATCACGTCGGAGATAGAGAAATACAGTCAACAACATCATCCCCTGCATTTCGCACAAGGAAATCGACAAGCATCAGGCATTGCTCAAAAAGGCGCGAATGGTGGCCATTGAATATAGCGATGAAATGCTGAGTGATTTTACCGGCAGCTGAAGGATAAAATCAAGAAAATCAGCAATGCCCTCACCATCATCCGCGTCCCGGCAGTAAAGGATGTGGAGAGCATCGTTTCCAGGCTGGCGCAAAGCGGCGCGGAGATCATCCATATCGTGGCCGATTACCGCGGCATGGAGATCAAGGCACGGCAGCATCGCAAACCGGCGTCTGATAAAGGATATTATCCGGGCCGTCCACTGAGGCTTGTGGAAGACAGGATCCGCGATGAGGTCACCATTATTGTCTCCGGCGGCATCGCCATGGCGGAGCATGTGCCCAAGGCCATGCTCTGCGGCGCAGATCTGACAGCCATCGATATGCCGCTGCTCATTGCCCTGGGCGCCAGGCTGTATGAAGAGCCGGAGAAGCTGCTGATCTTCCCGGAAGGGCTGGACAAAATTCCCAGTCGCAATCGTCACGCAGAGAATCGTCAACCTCATGGGCGCCTGGCATTCGCAGCTTCTGGAGGTGATGGGCGCCATGGGTATCCGTGAAGCCCGCCGTCTGCGGGGAGAAACCGGCAGGGCGATCTTCTTTGAAGAAATCGACAATGAAACATTTGGAAAACTATTTAAAAAAAGAGAAGCAGTGAACGTATGAAACCATCAACTGTAAAAATTAAAAAAATGCCTTCCCGGTTCAAGCACCAGGTGCCGAAATATAAGGTCACCCGGTCCGATGCCTGCATCAACTGCGGTACCTGCGCCAAGACATGCCCTTACGGCGTTCATGAAAGGGTTGAAGGGCACAACAGGGTGAACCCGCCGATCGACTACAAATGCATCGGCTTTGAATGCCAGAACAACGATTTCTACTGCGTCGCCAAATGCCCGCGCAAGGCCTTGAGCCTGTCGCTGAATCCCATGTATGAGACACTGGGCGACTATCGCTGGACGGCGGACATGATCACCGGGACCTGGATCATGGCCGAGACAGGCTATCCGCCGCGAGCGCACCGACCTTGAATATAATATGGGCAATTCCGGCGGCGGCTTTGACAAGCTGCGGTTCAAGTTTCCCGCCGATCCGCCAAAGATCGACAAGTCCGAAATCTCAACGGCAATTCCCCTGAACCGCAGAAATGACGGACGGGCGGATGTGGTCATTTCCACGCCGGTTTACGGCGGCGGCATGTCCTTCGGATCGGTCAGCCTTGCCCACCATGGTTTCCAAGGCGCGCAACGCCACCATATGGAATACCTTTACCTGTACCGGCGAAGGCGGATACCCGGAGATGCTCAAGCCTTATGACGACCACGTGATCACCCAGGTTGCCACCGGTCTGTTCGGCGTGCGCGAAGAAACCATCCAGCGGGTTAAAATCATCGAGTTCAAATATGCCCAGGGCGCCAAACCCGGCCTCGGCGGGCATCTGCTGGGAGAAAAGAATACGGAAAGCGTTGCCAGAATGCGCGAGGCCGTCAAAGGGCACCTCGCTGTTTTCACCCTTTCCCGTTCCACTCGGTGTATTCCATCGAAGACCACAAGAAACACATCGACTGGATCAAGGAGATGAACCCCAATGCCCTGGTTTCCGTCAAGGTTTCGACACCCAACGACGTGGATATGGTTGCCGTCGGCTCATACTATGCCGGCGCCCATATCATTCACATCGACGGCGGTTACGGCGGCACCGGCGCAGCGCCGGACATCGCCAAGAAGAACATCGCCATGCCCATCGAATATGCCATCACCAAGGTCCACAATTTCCTGAAGGACGAAGGCGCCCGGGATGCCATGACGCTCATCGCCTCCGGCGGCATCCGGACCGCCCATGACCTGGCCAAGGCCATCTGCCTGGGCGCCGACGGAGCGGTCATCGGCACGGCGGAGATGGTCTCCCTGGAATGCGTCCGCTGCGGCAACTGTGAATCGGGACGCGGCTGCGCCCGGGGCATCGCCTCAACGGACTCGGAGCTGGCGGACCTGTTTGACGAGGAATGGGCAACACAGCGCCTGACCAATATGTACCATGCCTGGAATGTCCAGCTGGTCGAGATCCTCCAGAAGTTCGGCATGAGAAGCGTCAGGGAACTTGTCGGACGGACGGATCTGCTGGAGCATATAGATTACAGTAAATAAAGCGGAGTTTGCTAATAATGGATAATGCTGAAAAAATATTGCGTTCACGCACTGAGCTGTGCAGCCAGGTGCCGGTCCTTGCCCCGAATACCGAAGAGGAAGGCGGCTGCGGCGTCACCGGATTTATCAGTTCCATTCCCGTGACCGGGAAAAACATCTTCGAGCCGTCCGTGCAGATGCACAACAGGGGCAACGGAAAAGGCGGCGGCATCGGCGCTGTCGGATTTGTTCCCGAAGCGCTGGGTGTTTCCAGACAGGTTCTGGATGAAGACTACATGTTCCACATCGCCCTGCTGGATGACAGCGTTGCGGACGAGATTGAAAACACCTTCATCAAGCCTTTTTTCAAGATCGACAAGTCGGAGAAGCTGGCCACCATTGATGACTATCGCAGTATCGGTCTGGATGTCAGACCTCCGGATATCATGCGTTATTTCGTCCGCGTCAAGGACGATGTCCTGGATAAATTCATTGCGGACAACAACTTTTCATCCCTGGACAGGCGCGATGCCGAGGACGAGTTCGTCTATCAGAACAGCTTCAAGATCAACACGCAGTATTATGCCTCCCTCGGCGAAAAAAAGGCCTTTGTCATGTCCCACGGCCGGAACATGATGATCCTGAAAATCGTCGGATATGCGGAAAACGTTGTCCGGTACTATAAACTGGATGATTTCAAGGCCCATGCCTGGCTGGCCCACCAGCGCTATCCGACCCGCGGCCGTGTCTGGCATCCCGGCGGCTGCCATCCGTTCAGCGCGCTCAACGAGGCGCTGGTGCACAACGGCGATTTTGCCAACTACCAGTCGGTCTACGAATATCTCAAGCAGCGGAACTATCACCCCCTGTTTCTGACGGATACGGAAGAAGCGGCGCTGCTGCTCGATCTGTGGAGCAGGGTCTACAAATATCCCCTGGAATACCTGATTGAGGCCATGGCGCCGACATCGGAAATGGATTTCGACATGCTGCCTGCCGAAAAGCAGGAGCTCTACAAGGCCATCCAGACCCATCATGTCAATGCATCGCCCGACGGGCCGTGGTTCTTCATTATCGCGCGCAATGACGTCAAGAATGACCAGTTCCAGCTGATCGGCATTACCGATACGGCCATGCTGCGGCCCCAGGTGTTTGCCCTGCAGGAGGGCGAGGTGCAGATCGGCCTGATCTGCTCGGAAAAGCAGGCCATCGATGCGACGCTGATTTCGCTGGAACGGGAAGATCCGCGCTTCGGACCCATTGCCGACAAATACTGGAATGCCCGCGGCGGCAGCTATACCGACGGCGGCTCGTTTATTTTCAGCCTGAAAGATGCGGCGACGGCTCGGGAACAAAAAACTCATCTGCACCGACAAATTCGGAAAAGTGATCGAAACGCCCAAAGACAAGGTCATCTGCGATGTCTCAAAAGCAGATCACAGTCACAGATGACTGCAAAGCCATCGAAGAAAAGCTTGGCGCCTTGTTTTCCGGAAACGAGACAGTCATGCGGCGGCACAGAAATTTTTGCCTATGTCCGGGACAACATCGGCGGATTTGATCCGGACAAGCTTCAGATTTGCGATTGAAACCATCAAGGGTCATGCCCTGAAGAATGATGACTTCAAGCAGATGGCCATCGATGCCCTGACGCTTTTAAATGACCGGCGCTACAACACCGGCAGGATCAAAAGAAGTTCCCTGCAGCATGTCCTGAAAATCAGCCTGGATGAGATTTTTGACGCCACGCCGATGATCACGGAAAGATCGCAATTCCCGGTTCAGCCGGATTGATTTTGCCACCCGCGATCAACTGCGCGCACCGCAGAATAATGAGAAAATCCTGATCATCGATGCCGAACATTTTGAGCCGGAAGGCGACAATTGCGATGCGGTGATGATGGTCAAGGCCTACAAGCTCGGCTGGAAGCGGTTCATCGTCTACAAATACCGCGGCCAGCGGTTTACCGGCTGCGGCTTCGGTCCGGCAACCAAAGGATGTGCGGATTGATGTCTACGGCTCATCCGGCGATTATCTGGCATCGGGCATTGACGGCATGGAAATTTATGTTCACGGCAATGCCCAGGATCAGCTCTGCCAGATCATGAAAGAGGGCAAGCTGGTGGTGTTCGGCGATGTCGGCCAGACATTCATGTACGGCGCCAAAGGCGGCACGGCCTATATCATGGGCAATGCCGCCGGGCGGCCCCTGATCAATGCCGTCGGCAAGCCGCGGGTGGTCATCAACGGAACCGCCCTGGACTATCTGGCGGAATCCTTCATGGCCGGCGATCCGCTCAACGGCGGCGGATTTGTTATTCTGAACGGCATCGGATTCGATGATAATGACGGGTCGATCCGCGAATATGATTCGCCTTATCCCGGGTCCAATATTTTTTCTCTGGCCTCCGGCGGCGCGATTTATGTCCGGGACCCGCAGAAGAAACTGGTTGATGAGCAGCTCAATGGCGGAGAGTTCGGACAATTACCGATGCCGACTGGAAGCTGATCCTGCCTTATCTGAAGGAGAATGAAGATCTTTTCGGTATTACGGTTGAGAGGCTTTTGACGGTTGACAATCAAAAAAGAGAGCCCGGCGACGTCTACAGAAAAATAAGGCCCCGAAAAGGCCGCAGCAGCCGTCAAAAAAGACGATGACGGGCTGGAGGAATGGACTCTGGAATGTCAACATGATCCTGTCTAGTTTTCATCCGGAAACGGTTCTTTTCCGCCTTGGCGTTGTCAATCTTCGGACTTGCTTGTGCGGCGTACACGGTGTACGCCTCCGCACAATCCCTTGATTTCCTTGCCAAGACGAAAAATCCCTCATTTCCGACTTGAAAACCAATCGTGTCTCATCCGGACTTTCCGGATGGACACTATCAAAGGTGAGGTAATGATCCCGATATCCTGCGTCAGTACAGGCATTAGTGGATTGGACAAAACCCTTAATTACCTGCAGATGGGCGATAATGTTGTTTTTCAGGTCGATCAGGTTGACGACTACAAGACATTTGTAACGCCGTATTTAAGAGCTGCTTCAGAAAAAGGTCGGCGCATCG
>CAVPSX010000021.1:0-383474 GCA_963708515.1 uncultured delta proteobacterium
AGACATCATGAATCTTGTCATGTTCGGATCGGTAACAGTGATCGGCTGATTATGCTTCATCTGGTTAACGAACAAAGGGTATAACTGATCCTCTTGATGCCATCACATTACCATACCTTGTACCGCAGAATACCGTACCTGAACCATTCAGATTCCTCGATTTTGCCATCATGATCTTTTCACTTAAAGCTTTTGTCATACCCATAGCATTCACTGCATAGACAGCTTTATCGGTGCTCAGCACAATAGCCTTTTTTACCTTATTAAATTCAGCCGAGGTCAGTACGTTCTCACAACCAAGGACATTTGTCCTGACAGCCTCAGCCGGGAAGAATTCGCAGGAGGGTACCTGCTTTAATGCAGCTGCATGAAATACATAGTCAACTCCATGCATTGCATTGTCAATACTATGTCTGTCGCGGACATCCCCGATAAAATATTTGATTTTCGGATTATTATAGAAATGACGCATATCATCCTGCTTCTTTTCATCACGGCTGAAGATCCTTATTTCAGCTATGTCTGTATGCAGAAAACGCCGCAGAACGGCATTTCCGAAAGATCCTGTGCCTCCCGTTATCAGGAGGACTTTTCCGTTAAATTCCATTTCTCTTGTATTTATTTTGCTATTGGTTACTATTTGGCGCAGTGGTGAGAGCCTTTTTGCTTGCCTACTCTGCGCTCTGAGCATTTGTGCTTGAGCTCTGAGCTCTGAGCTCTGAGCCTTTCCCGCTTGCGCGGGATTTCCTCACTGCTTTCGTCAACCTGAGCTCTGAGCTCAGCATTCTGTCCGTTATATCGCCCGTTACTTGATTTATACTCCGGAACAATTTGTCCGATATGCTTAACTATCTCTTTCCTTGACATATTATATAAATTTGCAAGGAGCTGGTCGATACTTGCAAGAATCTCGGCAGCATCAACCGTTTCTGTCTTTGCTTTCCTTATCTTGGGATGATGAGTTTCAAGTGTGGTTTCTTTATCCGTAAGCAGCTCTTCAACCAGCTTTTCGCCGGGACGCAATCCGGTATAAACTATCTTAATATCTTTTCCCGGTTCCAGTCCTGAAAGACGGATCATATTATTTGCCAGATCGGCAATTTTAACAGGCTTCCCCATATCAAAAACAAATATCTCACCTCCCTTACCCATGAAGCCGGCTTCAAGTACAAGCTGACATGCTTCAGAGATCGTCATGAAATATCTGTAAACTTCAGGATGGGTTACAGTGATCGGTCCCCCATTTTCTATTTGTTTTGTGAATATAGGAATTACAGAACCATTTGAACCAAGTACATTACCAAAGCGTGTAACAATGAATTGTGTTTTATTTCCTTCCAGCTCAGCTGTAGCCTGAACTATCTTTTCACAGATCCTTTTTGAAACACCCATCACACTGGTTGGATTAACAGACTTATCAGTGGAGATCATCACAAATTTACTCACTCCATACTTAACTGCAAGCTGCGTAATATTCCTTGTTCCCCCCACGTTAACCCGCAATGCTTCATGAGGATTCTCCTCCATAAGTGATACATGTTTATAGGCTGCTGCATGAAATACTATATCAGGACGGAAATCCCGGAAGATCTGGTCCATTTTCTGCCATTGCGTAACATCTGCCAGTATCAACCGGTATTGCAAATCCGATAGTTTTTCCCTTTATCTCATTCTCAAGATAAAACATCGGCGTTTCTGCCTCATCCACCAGAATTACCTTTTCATTATTGAACCTGGCAAGCTGCCGTACTATCTCAGAACCAATTGAACCGGCAGCTCCGGTTACCATTATCGTTTTCCTGTTAAGTCCTTCATGGATCAGATCAAGATTAAGTGCAATGGGTTCTCTTCCCAATAGATCCTCCAGCTTTACTTTCCGGAACTGGTGTGTCTGAAGCTGACCATTCACCCATTTATTAACCTCAGGGGTTTCCAGTACCTCAAGTCCCAGATTGACAGCCAGCTTTATAACCCTGCTTTTCTTTTCAATATCAATGTCTTTAATGGCTATTATAAGATTATTGATATTGTGTTTAGAAATAAATCCATCGGTTAGTACCTTGAAGTCATATACAGGAATACGATTTATCTTTTTCCCATGAAGGGTTTTATCCTCATCAATGAAACCAACAACACTGAATCCGTTTTCAGAATCACTCATTATGACACGCTTGACAATAAATCCCAATTCCCCTGCTCCATATATTAATACTCTCTTTCTTGTCTTGCCGGAGCTTGTAACAAACCTGAAAAGAATTTTAATAAGAACCCTTACAGAAAAAGAAATACTGTGATCGATACATAATGAATAATAATTACTGAAACCGGCATATGTTAAGACAGAACCCAACTTAAAAAATCTGCTTAAGTAAGTAATAACTAAGAGTATTCCTGATGAGATAGTTGTTACAATAAATATAAGCAATACATCTGTCAGGGTTGTATGCCGGATAAGTCCTGAATAAGACCGGAAAAAAATGCTGATAACTCCAAATACAAAGACTGCGAGAAATGACTGATACCATGCAAGAGGGAATTTTATAGCATGCACATCAAGATTAAACCGCAAAAGGTAAGCAAACAGGAACGCCAGAAACACTGCACTAATGTCCATAAGGAACACCATCCACTGGGGCAGCGAGTATTTCGCGAAGACGTTTAGGGCTTGTTTGCGAAGAAATAAGAACCAGCCAGGGTATTTAGCGGACATATGTGTTTTCAATGAAATCTACCATACGAGTCGGGACATAATCGTAGTATGATAAAAGTGGTGAGCGATGAGAGTTGAGCGGTGAGCGTTGAGCATCGAGCGGTGAGTGGTGAGAATTCATTTGCTATGAACAGTAAAATCTTTCCACTACTCCTGCTGGAACCGGGCTTAAACGCAACCCCTGACCTTAAGATTCGCGAATGTATCTCTCTTATCTTCTCGTCCAAACTGCATGAACAGTCCTGTCCCGATAGTGAGATTGAGTTTATTGCCAAGTCTGATTTTTGTTCCTAATCCGCCATTGATATAAATCATTGATTCGTCCCGGATATCATCGATGTTAAGGAGCAGACCCCCATTGCCAAAGACAAATGGGGAGATCCTCCGAAGATTAATGGCGTATCTGATATCTGCCATGAGTGGGAACATTGCCCCTTCACCATAGAACAACATACCTGTTCCTGCGCATAACGACAGATTGCTCTCTATGTTAAGAGGTTCAATATTAAATTCATAACCATGGACAGTCGTCAGTCCATAAAAATAATTTGAATATTCAACATCCCTGCTTCCCAGCCCAAAACCGAAGGTCAGCTCATTTATATTAACATAACCTGATTTCGCGTCCGGAGGCTCGAGAATTATGTCTTGCCCGTAAATTATAGAGCTAAGCTAAAAGTACTGATGTAGCTATTCATTTGTTATTTAAATTTTCGAATTATTTGCTTTGCGAATTTTTGTCTTTTATCTTGAAATTTATTCGTCATTTTGCGACCCCAGGAAAAGGCTTCGTAGAAGTTCGAAAAATATTATCGGGGTCAAACAATCCGTCTCAATTATTTCAAAGTAAATTCCCGCAATACCTCTTTCTGTCTCGTTCCGAGCATACTTCCGTCCCGTCAGTCCCATCTGGCTACAACTGTATCTGATTGATTTTAAGGTGAATAAAATTAATTTTCGATTTTCCTCAATCAGGAGTTGAAATAAAACCTTTCTGGTCCGATAAGGCTAAAAAACAACCATTCCGGAAGCGAAAGTAATCAATAATAATAGCTCTTCAAAATGCTTCAGATCATCAGACAACCCCAAATATAGCAGGTTCAAAATCGTTTACCACTGGAATTTATTAACATATCAGGTTCGGTTGTTAATACACCCCAGCTAAGAGTTGTTTCGTCAAAACAGGAAAAATTACGTCAATGACTATATAATTTGACAAAAGCTCTGCGGATTTTGAGAGGGAGGGTGAGCGGTGAGTGGTGAGCGGTGAGTAGGGTGAAAGAAATTGCCAACTTTTTTTGCCAACTGCCATTTGCCAACTGCCAACTATTGAATAAGCGATGAGTTGTGAGTGTTAAATCGATTCAACCAGCTTCTTAACAATACGCTCAGCGGTATGCCCATCCCATAATTCCGGGCGGGTTGGAGTGCGGTTCAGAGAAAGAGCCCGATGATACTCCTCCCGGATCCGGTCAATATTATTTCCCGTCAGAACACTTGCACCTCCGTATTCCCGAAGTGTTACGGGTCGTTCAGTATTGAAGCGCAATGTGATACACGGTGTTCCCAGAACACAACACTCTTCCTGCAATCCACCGGAATCGGTAAGCATTACCCTGGCGCCCATATTCAGCCTGACCATCTCATGATACCCTACCGGTTCAAGAAGGATAAGTGAAGGATTATTTATGATCCTGTCCCACAATCCGAATTTTGTAAGCTGCTTCCTGGCACGGGGATGAATAGCCCAGATCAGAACCAGGTCTTTTGTTACTTCTTCAGCAAGGAACTTAACCAGAGGAGCCAGCACTTTTTCTTCATCAACATTGGATGGACGGTGAAGTGTCATCAGAGCATAATTCAAATCATCTTTAATATTATCGGGATATTTACATCCTTCAATCAGATTATCCCTGATGATATTTTCAACATTCAATCTTTCAGCCTTCTCCCTGTTCGCTTCAAGGGTATCTATCATAATATTACCCACAAAATGGATCTTTTCTTCAGGAGTACCCTCTTTCCTCAGGTTTTCCGAAGAAAGGAGATCAGGTGTAAAAAGAAGATCAGATAATCTGTCGGTCACGAGACGGTTTATTTCCTCCGGCATTGTCATATCACCGGAACGAAGTCCCGCTTCAATATGACATAATTTTATATTGAGTCTTTTGGCAACAACCGAGCATGAAAGTGTTGCATTCACATCTCCCACAACAACAACCCAGTCAGGTTTTTCCCTGAGCAGGACTTTTTCAAATTCAATCATGGTATAACCCAGCTGCTCTGCATGTGATCCGGAACCGATCTCAAGGTTAATATCCGGCTCGGGAATATCAAGATCCCTGAAAAAGGCTTCCGACATCCGGATATCATAATGCTGTCCGGTATGAACCAGAAGATGATCTATGAAATTATTGTGAATCCGGTTATATTCTTCAACAGCTCTTATGAACGGAGCGATCTTCATGAAATTGGGACGAGCCCCGACAACAGAAATGACCTTCATAATCGAAATATGGACATCGTGATCAAACCTTAATTAACTATGTAAATGATTTGAAAGGAAGTGATAAAATGTATAAAATGTCTTTCAACGACCGAAGTGGTTTCGAAATACAGTTTCTCGAGGTGGACTTGTTTCTCAAATTTCAACTTTTCCGGAGACCATTTATATCTCTCAGCTAGCTTAATTTGTGGTTGCTCCCCTTTTAAAAAAGAGGGGAAAGTTTTGTCCCCAAAACTTTTAGTCTCAGTGCATTTTAATCCCATTCCAAATATTACTCAGCTTCGCATTCCCCGCTATCAGTTTTACAACCCGCCATGATGTATTGTCAATTGTATAATCATCCGCGATCTTTCTGTATCCGCCGGTTTGTTCAAATTCCTTCATGACAAGCTTAATGCTGTCCATCACAACCTGTGTTTCAAAGCCTGTCAGAATGATTGTCCCGGCATCCTGTGCTTCCGGACGTTCCATTGACTGCCGGAATGATATTGCCGGGAAATTCAATATCGATGATTCCTCGCTTATCGTTCCGGAGTCGGACAGGGTACACAGGGCATTCATCTGCAGATGAACATAATCGGTGAAACCAAATGGTTTAAGGAACTGGATCTTCGGATCCATTTTCATTCCCGGCAGTTGTTCAAGCCTTTTTCTTGTCCGCGGATGTGTGGAAACGATCACAGGTACATCATATTCTTTCACAAGAAGATCCAATATCGCAAGTATCTTCTGAAGATGTTCAGGATTATCAACATTTTCCTCCCTGTGTGTTGATACAACAAAATATTTTTTTTGTTTAAGATGAAGCGTATCCAGGATAATTGATCCGTTTATTTTGGGAATATAATAGTCCAGGACTTCTTTCATGGGACTTCCCGTCAGATAGATCCTCCTGTGTGGTAATCCCTCGGCGATAAGATGGCGGCGTGCATGTTCTGTATATACAAGGTTATAATCGGCACATATGATCGATGACCCTGCGGTTAAGTTCTTCAGGAACATTGAAATCAAAACATCTGTTCCCTGCCTCCATGTGGAAGACGGGTATATGAAGTCTTTTTGCCATGTATGCTGAAAGACAGGAATTGGTATCTCCAAGTACCAGCAGCGCATCGGGAGACTCTTTTCTCAGCAGTTCGCCGGATTTCCTGATTATATCTCCCACTGCTGCCTCGAGCGAAGATGTATCGACATTTAAGAAGAAGTCGGGTTTCCGCAGTTCCAGGTCTTTGAAGAAGATCTCATTCAGCTCATAATCATAATTCTGTCCGGTATGTGCTATTATATGGTTGAAATGTTGATCAAGAAGCGCCATCACCCGCGATAACCGGATAATTTCAGGCCTCGTTCCGACGACAGTTAGTACTTTCAAAGATGATTTGGTCATAATAGTCAAGTTAGAGCTAATTAGAGTTTCAGGTTGAGGTTGAGGTTGAGGCTTTGCGAGCGAAGCTTTCTTGACCTCCATAGCTGTAGCGGGGAGGTAGCGTAGGCTGGTTCCTGGTTCCGGGTATATTGAATTTTTCATAAGAAGACGTTAGCGAACTGCATCATGATGCATTGAAATTCCGTCATTGCGAGTCCCGAAAAAAAGCAAGTAATCAATCCGAAAGATCCAACCGGGACGAAGCAACCCTGTTCGATAATTGGTGAATAAACATACTGACCAGCTAGTCTTCCGTCATTACATGCTTCCGCCCCGTCAGTCACAAGAGGCACTTAACATAACTAATTGATATAATGAAAGAAAAGATCTAAGTAGCTTAGATCGGTTTCGGCTATAGTTAATCAGTACCTCTTATCTGACATTGTAAAGAACAAATATAGATGAAACCCACATGCTGTCTATCCGAACGTTATCACCTTTAAATAGAATTTTATCAACATGTAGGATCAGTCATACAATTAAATCAGGCTCAAATTTAAAATGAAACCCACATGTATTGCATACACAAACACATATTTATATAATTTTCAAACATGTGGGTTCAATCAGACCATTAAAATAACAATTATATACTTATGAAATATAAGAAAAATTACCCTCTTAAACGTTGACAATAGCCGGATGTTCACAAAAGATGGAAAAAATTTAGCAACAACTTCTTTTTATTGATGAGAGATGAGTTGCGAGCGATGAGCGATTAATCGTTTGTCTCAATGACTTTACCATACCAAGGGTTAATTTTCTTTCCTCATTGAATACCTCAATATACCCGATTTTTACTGCTAAGTATTTGACCATATCCGCTCTGTCATTCCCATTTATTCCATACGGAATTTGATCGCATCAACAGGATCAGGTGGAGCTATTACCAACTGCCAACTTTCTTACGAGCAGAAATTTAACCAGGGAATTGTGAAAAGAAAGAAGGTGCCTGTTTGAGACACCCCCTTTTATTTAGTAAATAATCTTTTACTTAATTAAGCTTAACCATATACTAAAAAGGTAAATCAAATGTCAACGATGAAACTGGAGAAATTACCCCTGTTTTGTAAGGAAAGTCTGTGTAATAAGCATCCTCATAATCCTCAAGGGTACCGACAAAGAGATAGGCATCTCTGAAAAGTTTACCAGGCATGTCAACATTATTAACTCTAACCTCTAAAAGGTCATCATCATCAAAGTTCCCAACCATAATGTCTCCTACAGGAATGGTTTGATTCATGTACCAGAATATCTTATTACTACTACCAGGAACAAAGTCATAATATGCTACAAAATCTATATCACCTGGACCTCCACTGGTGCATGCCCATACTCCATCATTAAGATAACTTTTAAACGCAATTACCAGTTCCGGTAATTCTTTCTTGCACTCAATAAAGCAAAAAGTAAGGTTGCTGAGTCCTGCCGGAGCACCACTTGCATTAATTGGGGATGCCAGTCCGCTATCAGAGAATGTTCCATCAGGATAATAATAAACATTAGCATCTGAAGAACCTTTAACAATCACAGCACCAACCCTGTAATACTTGCCGTTGATCATTCCGCAATCTTCCATTCTGAATGATACATATTTTCCATCAGTAACACTTACATGTAACCATGATGGGAATTTACTTGAGAAATCACTTCCGGAATAGTCAACCTTAGTACCACATAAAAATGGATTAGGGCCAGAAACAAATGCTGCTGCTACTTCGGCACAGGTTCTGTTTCCACCATTGTTCGCACCCGGAATGATGAATGGTATTACTCCGTCCTGAGGATTACCAAGATCGCCATCAGATCTCGGCAGACTTTCTGATTTTGTGGTAATAGGTTGATCCTTAGAGTTCTTAATCAGATCCATCCCGTTGTCATTTCTGTTATCCTTACTACAGGAAATCACAGCTGCTGCAACGAAAATAATAACAAAAAAGATTTTTGATTTTTTCATAACACATGATTTAATTAGACATTAACTTTACTTATTCCGATGTAAAGATAATGCCTGATTGCTCGATATGTATCTGATTATGTGGCGTTTTTGATAAATGACCTGAAACTGATGATCAAAATATGCCCTGACTTGTCAAACGGCACCAGGTTTAGGAAGCTCAGAGCGGAGATTGAGGAGCGAAGCTTGACGAACGAAGTGAGGAAATCCCGAGAATCGGGAGACGAAATCCCGCGAAGCGGGAGCGTAAGGCTTTGCCAACTGCCAACTGCCCTTTGCCAACTTTCTTTTGCCAACTGCCAATTACCCTTTGCCAACTTTTTCTTGCCAACTGCCAACTATCCTATAAATCATTTAGGGAGATACTGCTCAACCAGCGCAACAATATTATCGACACTGTCAAACGCTTCCGGTGTAGCTTTCGAGGGTGGGATTTTTATCTTGAATTTATGTTCGAGAAATACAAGTAATGAGACCATTGAAAATGAATCAACATATCCGCTTGATATCAAAGGTGTATCATAAGCTATTTCCACATCATCATCATCAACGTATTCTTTCTTCACATAATTAAGTATGAGATCTTTCATCTCTTCGATAGTCATATTTTCCATTTTACCGATTATTAAACTGCTAATATAATGTTTGTTATTCCAGGTTCCAAGTTCCAAGTTCCAGGCTTTGCCAGCCGAAGCGTAAGCGAAGCCTGGTTCCATGTTTCAAGTATTTAACCTGAAACCTGGAACCTTGAACCTGGAATCCATTCTAATCATTCTCCAACGTCGAAATGTCCCCAATCTCCTCCCCCCATTCCTTCGCATGAAGAAGCCTGCGCATAATTTTACCACTCCTTGTTTTTGGCAATAAATCCATATACTCAATCTCCTGAGGCATTGCAATCGAAGATAATTTCTTCCTGATGAAATTCATTATTTCAAGTTCGAGGTCGGGACCGGGAGTGAACCCGGGCTTAAGAGTTACAAATGCTTTAACAACCTCCATGTTTATTTCATCAGGTTTGGCAACAACAGCCGATTCAGCTACTGCCGGATGTTCCAGAAGTGCTGATTCAACTTCAAAAGGACTAACCAGATGACCACCTGTGTTTATTACATCATCATCTCTCCCGACAAACCAGAAATAGCCATCATTATCTATTGTTGCCTTATCACCGGACAGGTACCATCCGTTAACAAATTTCTCTTTGTATTTAACATCATTATTCCAGTAGGACCTCATCATTGCCGGCCATCCCGGCTTAAATGCTATCAGACCAATCCTCCCCGATTCCTTAACAGGTTCAAAATTATTGTCAAGGACGCAGGCTGTTATGCCCGGGAAAGGTTTACCCATTGATCCGGGCTTTATCTTCATCCCCGGATAATTGGAGATCATTATTGATCCGGTTTCAGTCTGCCAGAATGTATCATGAAACGGTTTACCGAATACCTTTTCTGACCATGTTACCGCCTCACGGTTAAGAGGTTCTCCCACACTTGCAAGATGTCGGAGGCTGGAAAGATCAAAGCTTTTAATAATTTCTTCACCGGCTTTCATCAGCGATCTGATGGCTGTGGGTGAAGTGTACCAGACAGTTATCTTATATTTTTCAATGAATTTGTACCATGCCTGGGCAGAAAAGCCTGAATCAAGAACACATTGTGTTATTCCCAGACTCCACGGACCTATAATACCATAAGAGGTTCCTGTCACCCATCCGGGATCAGCTGTACACCAATATATATCATTATCCTGAAGATCCAGAACCCATTTTGCAGTCAGATATTGTGAAATCAAGGAATAGTGAACATGTTTGACTCCCTTGGGCTGACCGGTAGTCCCGGATGTATAATGCAGAACCGATGGTGATTCAGCTTTTGTCTGAAATATTTCCAGATTTTCAACCGGAGAAGCGTCTTCAAGACTGAACGCAAATTCCCTGTCCTCAAGTTCCTTTGTCTTTACATGATCTACTATAATAATGAATTCAAGGAAAGGGAGCCTGTCCAAGTATCTTCCTTATTTTTTGGAGATGTTTTCTCTGGGTAATTATCGCGCGGGTCTGAGCATTCTCAAGTCTGACAAATAACGATTCATCACCAAAAGCTGAGAATAAGGGCTGAACTATTGCACCGATCTTTAATATTCCCAGAAATCCCAGATATAACTCCGGTATTCTGTCCATGAATAAACAGACCCGGTCTTCAGGTTGAATCCCCAGGTCTCTGAGAAAACTGCCAATAGTGTTGCCTGCCAACCTGATGTCATTAAAGCTATATTCCTTTTCAACCCCTCCGAATCCCTCAAAGATCAATGCCGTTTTATCACCGTGTCCACGGTTACATATCCTGTCGGAACAGTACCAGCCGATATTAGCCGGATCTCCCTGCCTGTATCCGAGTTCATTCTCAGCCAGCTGCCAGGGAGATCTATTTATTCTGTCTTCATACGATCCGATATTCGACATAAAAATATTTTGTATACCGAAATAGTTAAAATTCATGATTATACAGATACGAAAATAAAATAAAATTGTTTCGGGGCAAGATATTGGTAAAATATTCTTATAAAATCTTAAAATTGCTGCATGTGTAACCCGGACAGATATTGTGCGTATAAGGAGTCGAAATAATCTATACATGTAAAATCAGGTACACAATCTGCTAATAACATTATTAATCCTGGAAATTCAGAAAGTTATGGAAAACAAAATGCCTGCAAAATCAGTCCACTATAGAAGAATATTAAATTCGCATGGGGAATTTACAAATGAATTTATCATTGTTCTGAATAATGGTTCCATTGGCAGGGGCGCCTCACCGAAAGGTGAAACAATCAGTATTTATGAAGATAAACATATTGATATAAGCCCCAAAAAAATAATAGATGTTCTAAAGAAAGACAGAGTGTTCTACGAACCTTTGAATCAAGAAGATTGGGACAGCTATCTTGAAGAGAAGATTGGGATTTTTGGCAGAAATAATTCCTATGCTTTATCATTGGCTTTTTACGATGCCAATGAACATTTTATGCAGACAAGCACTATAGAAAACAGGGACATTAAAAATAACTTTATTCCCAAACTGTGTATTAATATTTTGAATGGGGGAAATCATGCCTATACCAATCCGGTTCAAAGTGAATTCCATGAATTTCTGCTTGTAGCAAAGACAAATGACCTGATATCTGTTTTAAACGATCACGAGTTAATTCAGAGGAGAGTAAAGGATAAATTAGCAAAAAAAGATAAAATTTATATTAATAATAACCTGGTTAATAAATCAGATCATGGTGATAATCGTGATTGGTTTGATTTTTTACAGGCGACACTTAAAGAATTAGGATTAGAGAAAGATTATAACCTGATGATTGATGCCAGTGGAGGCGACCTGTGGACCGGAAAGGAATACCGGTTTAAAATAACAAATGATATCTCCATGACTAAGGAAGAGATGTGTTCTTATTGGTTTGATCTGATAAAGGACTATGATTTAAGAATTCTGGAAGATCCTTTTCATGAAACCGACTTTGAATCATGGTATAACCTCACAAACAATCAAAACAGATGCAAAATAGTGGGTGATAATCTTTACTCCGGTGATCCTGATCGAATTGCACAGGGTATTGAAAAGAAATACACCCATGGTATAATCCTTAAACCCAACCAGGCTGGTACAGTATCAAATACAATTAAAGCTATTAATCTGGTACAAAAAAACAATCATATCCTTATTATGTCACATCGGTCAATCAGTACCGAATCAACATTTTTAGCACATATATCAAACAAGTACAACACAGAATATATTAAGAATGGTCCAATTCTGACTGATTATTCTTCAATTATACGACTTAATGAATTTATTCGCTTAACAGGATTGGGATATGAATAAGTTTACAAGGATTTCAACAATCAGGCACGGTCAAACAGTCTATAATCTGGAAAAACGGTATGCTGGTTCGATCGATGTCCCTTTGAACGAAAAAGGCATCAGGGATGCTGAAACTGCTGCTATTAAATTAAATGACTTTGAATTCGATATTGTGATATCCTCTAAGTTAAAAAGAGCAATCCGGACAGCTGAGCTACTGACCGTCGGGCGTAAAATTCAAATCATTCAGAATGAATTATGCAATGAAAGAAATTATGGCAGGATGGAAGGATTAGATTATATTGAAGTTGAAGAAATAAAACCACGGATTCTATGGCTCAAACTTAATGATGATTTTCATTCTTTAAATCCTCCGAACGGCGAGACTTTTCCTGCACTAAGAAGAAGGGCGAAAACATTTTCTCAATTCATTTTTCAAAATTATTTTGGTTCCAACATCTTAGTGGTATCAAGCAGTGCTTTTATGCAACAACTGCATGGACTGTTTCGTGGTACTGACTGGATGGAACCATTAAGAAATGAAATTCATAATCTTGATTGTATCACTTTTACTTTTAACGGCAGGAAGTTAATTGAAGAGAATACTGTAAAATTGCTACAGGAAGATGGGATACAATGGTAATTTATAAGCCTTCAAAGAAATCCTTCAATGCCATTTCCTGAACCCAGAATCTTCCTTCCCTGAAAGTAAAACTTTCTCCATCGAATTCATAGTACCCCGGTATTCCATCAATTATCAGCTGTTCGGCAGTATCTATTCCACAAAATACCGAAGTTTCAATTATATTAAAAGTCTTTGTTTGTTCAGAATAAATCATATCAACGGCAAGAGAAGTTGCTCTCAATAGTTGCTTTGTTCTGAAAGCAATCTTCATGGCCTCTTCCGGGAGTGCCTTTTTTTCCAGAATACCTGCGCCTGAGGCTCTGAAATCTCCTGATTTCGGATACCGGTAATAGCCAACTGCTTTATTGCCTACAACAATAATCCTCAGATCGTATTTTGCATTCTCAACAAACTGCTGAAAATAAACATAATTTATCTGCCTTGCAAAGGGCCAGTAGGTCTTTTTCCCTACCTTCGAGAAACAATAATTTACATAATTAAAAGCAGACCTTTTATTTTTAATCATACGAACACCGAAGGAGGATGAACCGGTTGCTATTTTCGAAATAATCGGGTAAACAGTACTGTTTATGAATTCCATAGCCTCAGTTCTCGAATTGCTTATAAAAGTTGGAACGACAGGCAATCCAAAATTAGAATATAAATAATAAGACCTGATCTTATCCTCGTAGCTCCATAACTCATCGAAAGACGGGAAACAGATCTTTTTCAGATATTTTTCCAGAAAATAATATTTCGACTCAGCTTCTGCCTGGAAATCAGGAGATGACCGGGGATGCCATATGATAACATCATAATTTCCGGCCTCATTCTGCCAGTTTGATGAGTGAATGTCAAAATAAGACCATGTCAGATTATTGTTTCTAAGGAATCTCTCATATTTCGGCCAGTAAGCTCTTCGTGCAAAATATCCTTCAAAGTCATCTTCCGCATCTTTGACCAGACCTATCCTCAGTTTTTTTAGTGGAACTGAAATATGAACTTCATTGGCTGCTTCAAGATAATTTCCCATTTCGGATTCAGGAATTATATCCCCTCTTTTACTGCGACGGTTTATGCGGATCTTGTTTAGCAAAGAAAATCGATTCAGAAACAGAACCACTGATTCTCGCAAAACCGGAAATAAATATCTTTTAGCGGCCATAAATTCGCATATTAATAAGAACTAAGATTAATGTTATATTTTTTTGTTTTTACTAAATAGTCAGATTACTGATCTTAGTCATAAATATAAATGAGGGTAAGCTTCATTCCTTTTTTGAAACTTGATTATCCCTTTGTTCCTGATATTGCCGTTTTCTATCTCAACAGCGTTGGATAAAGTAATATCTTTGTGAAAATCAAATCCATTTTCAACAAGATCATTTAAAAAAGGTATCAATGCTTTTGATATTTCCCTCGAGGCTGCATTCCAGAGATATGAGGGAGCATGATCAACTGAATAGTAACTGATGTCATTTTCAAGCCGGATCAATGGATCTATAAAGGTTGTGGGAACTGCAAATTCAAATGCCATTCCTTCATCACAACTTACATCAATTATAAGTGCATTCTTTTTTAATAGTCTTAATTCATCATTCTTAACAAAAATTACAGGATGAACCGGATCTTGCAGGATTCCATTAATTATTATGTCCGAACCGGCAATTTCGTCAATGAATTTTTTCGCTCTGCCGATCGGCGGTGCACAGTAGTATTCACCATTTTCCAAATACAGATGATAGTAGTAAACATCAGGATTCTGGTCTGCCACAAGGTGAACCGGTCGCCTTGTATAAACATGTATATTATTAAATCCCCGGCCATGTAATG
The DNA here is from genome assembly GCA_963708515.1 of uncultured delta proteobacterium. GTDB lineage: Bacteria > Desulfobacterota > Syntrophia > Syntrophales > Fen-1087 > JAPLJM01. The sequence continues at coordinate 14,930 of CAVPSX010000021.1, forward strand.
CATATATTGCACCTTTGCTTACCGAACCGTAGCTTATTATCATTACTCTTCTGCGTTGGCCATAGTATCCATCAAGCCCGAGCATCTGTAGCGCATGAATAACTGATGCATATCCGGCTATTTCGTTGTTTTTATAGAATATGTGCAGATCTTTCTTCCCATTGTTCCAATGATGCATAGCTTCCCAGGAAACAAGAGTTAATTTCTTTTCAATTGCTGCCTGGGCGATATCATGTTGTTGAACACAATGAGTCCATCCCCAGAGAACCTGTTTTTCGTGCATCTGCGATAAATCTTTTGCAGTGGGCTTAGGAAGAATAATGATATCACATTCCTTAAATAACTCATCTCTGCTTAAAAATGAACCGTTTCCAATATCAAGCTGTTTATCAGAATATCCGAAGTTTTCACCATATCCATTTTCCAGACGTAAGAAAGATTTAACTTTTTCAGATATATAATGGGAAATGTTCCGGATAAAGCGGAATTCTTTTTTCATTCTCTTTATATGATGAGCTAAACACTCCTATTTTCATTTTTTTCTATTTTAGCCTTTCACATTCCTAATAACCTGGCAATAACACCTTTAGAAAGATCCGAAAGTGATTCGCATCTCATATGATTCAGAATCTGGGCATAGTGTTTTCTTTTTCTCAAAAAACGATTAAGACCCGTTTTCCGCAGTGACTTTATTATAAACGTGCTATTAAAAAATTGGATTGGACTGAATATATCAATTTTTTCATCATATTTTTCTCTTATAAAGTTCTCCCAATTTTCTAATAACAGCTTTTCATTTGAAATTATTTCAGAATATCCTTTAATTTCTGACAAAACATTTTGTCTTTCACTCCCCTGGAGGACAGACAGAGCATAGGTATCTTTGTTCTGCCTTATCGGTATAAGTTCCCATTTGATTCCCATATCTTCTTTAATTCTTATATTCAGAATAAGACCAGTGTACCAGGATTCGTAATCTGACATCTCGGTAAATAGAAAATTACCCAGTCCATAAAAAACAGGAACATTCTTATATACTTCAAATCCGCTTATAGAGTGTGAATGGTGGCAGATTATCATCGAAGCTCCATTCTCAGCATAAAAGCGATAAGTATTAACCATACGGGGACTGGGAAGATGATACATCTCATGTCCGCCATGTATAATAACCAGGACAAGATCACTTGTTTCCTTTGCCCTTCTGATCTGCCTTACATTTTCAATGATATTCAGCGGATTTGCACCAGGTTTGTTTCCTGAAGCAGTTGACCATTCATTTTCAGTGAAATTAATTATTGAAATTTTCAATCCTATGGATTCAGGCACAAATGGCATTTCTGCTTCTTCAAGCGACATTCCTGCACCAACATATTCAATTAAATTCTCCCGGCAACCTGATATAGTATCAGATAATCCCTTAATGCCATAATCCATTAAATGATTGTTTGCAAGCGTGACAAGATTTATTTTAAGCTGCTTTAAGTAAGAAAAGGTATGGAGTGAACCGGACAGATTTGGCCCGGTTTTGATGATTTTATTCTCTTTATTACCCGTGACCGGACTTTCAAGATTTATAATATTGAAATCCGAATTGTTAAAAATGTCCAGAATTTCATTTGAAAAATATCTTTCATCTGAAGACAGGGTATTCAAATAAAAATCCCCGCCAATATTTATTGATATTTCCTTTTGCATCATAATGATTCTATGAAACGAGCCAGTTTCTTTGCCTGCTCTAAATAATTAAACTCATTTTCTGTCAACATTCTTCCCCTCTTCCCTATTTCCAGGGCATGGGGATAATCTTTAAACACTTCCGCAATTTTCCCGGAAAAACTTTCTATATCGTCCGGTATGGCAATAAATGCATTATATCCATCCTTAAGAAATAGACTAATCTCTCCGACATCTGTTATTACTACAGGTTTTCCTGTTGCCAGATATTCACCAAGTTTTGTCGGAAAACCACCCTCGGATTGTTTATTACCGGGTCGGGCTAAAGCAAAAGCTGAGGCACTGTTTAAAAGTTCAGGAATCTCATCCCTGGTTACCAAGCCGGTGAATATAACATTTTCATAACAGTTGCATTCATTAATTATTTTCTTAAGTTTCATTATAAAACGTTCATCACTGTAACCACCAATAAGTTTTAATCTGACATCTCTTGAAATTTTTCCCTCTGCCAATGCCCTGCAAAAAGCTTTTACCAGGATATCTACCCCGTCTTTTTCACTATTCAACGTGCCACAATATGCAAAAGACATATTACCATGATCTTGCTTTACCTCAACTGCTTTGAACCGGGAAGGATCGACAATCATGTTGATGATCTCTACAGAGGTCTTTGAACCAACAATTTTACTGAAGTATTTCTTCAAGGCATTACTAATGACGTAAATGCCATCAAACTGTCTCAAAATAAAATATAAGTAGAAGTATAGATAGGGCTTGTTCCTCATTTTCCTGCCACCATAAGCCCTGGACGGAAATTCAGTCCTTTCATGAAGCAGCTTTACATTAATTGATTTTGCAATACAGAGAAATGGAACAAGACTCCTCATTAAGGTAGTTAACAAAATAATTGCATCGATTTTTCTGTTTTCATGAATAGTATTAATTAACTGTTTAAAATTCTTTATTGATTTTATATACAGTACTAACTTTTTGATCTTATTAGCCTTTTCATAATTGGAGATCTTCGGGAATACACAAATAAAAGTTATGCCTTCTATATTAAGATCAGGATAATCCTGTTTCTGCCTTTGAATTAAAATGGATGTTACGTTATGTCCCAGCTCAGCAAGTCCTTTACAATATGCAATAAATCTGTTGGCTGAGGCGCCTGCTTCTGAAAAATCCTCTCCTGAAACAAATACTAAATTCATCTTAAAAATAACGTTTTATCTTTTACCTTCCCACCGGGGCGTGCTTCCAACACGTCAGCCACAAAGGGCGCTTTCTGGTAAATAAGTACCTTTTATCTAACATTGTAAAAAACAAATATAAATGAAATATAAGAAAAAGTACCCTTTTAAACGTTGACGGATGTCAGATGTTCGTAAAAACTGAAAAAAATCAGCAAAACCTTCTTTTTAGCGGTGAGTGATGTGCAGTGAGGGCAAAACTTATATATTTATCTCCATTTTTTTTGAATTTCACTTATATTATACTAAATGATGGCATTCTGCCGTATTAAGTTAGTGATAATGAAATATTGTATAGAATTTGAGACATTATAATAAAACCAGGAGTTGCGAATGATCCCAAAAAAAATTCATTATTGTTGGTTAAGCGGAGAGATAATTCCTTCTAACATACGAATGTGCATAAACAGCTGGAAAGATATAATGCCGGAATATGAATTGATCCTGTGGGACAAGAACAGATTCGACATAAAATCTGTCATATTTGTTGAAGAAGCATGCAAAATGAAGAAATGGGCTTTTGCATCTGACTATATACGTGCATATGCTTTAAATACAGAAGGCGGGATATATTTGGATTCAGATATCCTTGTAAAGAAGAAATTTGATCAATTTCTGGATTATGATTTTTTTACATCAGTAAGATATAATTCTTCAGTTGTAAGAAAAAAAAATACACTCGATTTACTAAATGATGATGGATCATCCAGGATACCTTTTACCCGTAAACCCGGTTTTGGTATTCAGGCAGCAGTTTTAGGTAGCGTAAAAGGACATCCCTATTTAGCAGAGTGTATGGAATATTATAGTGATAAGCATTTTATTATTGACGATAGAGGAATTTCATATCAAATCCTTGCCTCAGATATATATGCTATGGTGGCAGAAAGATATGGTTTTAAATACAAAGATGATTTGCAGCATTTGAAATGTAACATGCTTATATTACCTTCAGAAGTATTTGCCGGCACTCCGGAGGAAGTAACGGACAATTCATACGCTATTCATTACTGCGCAGGGAGTTGGACAGGGACAAATAAAAAATCGGCATTAAGAAAACTAGCAGAGACCATGAAGATTGATAAGGTTATAAGAAAATTTCTCGGGAAGTTCCCAAAAGTTTAAACTGCAAATATGTCTCATAACCGGGTTCACCCTATACGATTGCTATGGTTGCCTGTGCTATTTACTTAGTTTTGTAACACAGGAAGTCATCAGACGTATAAGCGTGTGTGATTGTCAAATAAACATTTACAAATTTAACTGGCGCATGAGGATACTACCGGGTATTTCAGCATTAATGATAGGAATGGTCATCAATGCTCAGGATGTTTTAACCATTTCAGGAAAGGTTTATACCGATAACAGCAATGACTGGTCGGGAGTAAATATAAACAGGTCAGTGCCTGTGAAACTGATATTTAAAAATAATTCTGTCACTTCCGTGAATGCACTCGGATACCTTTTGCAGGCCGGGGATGAGATCGTAAGTGTTAATAACAATAACCTGGATGGCGAAATTATAACCGGCAACAGATTTACCTGGAATGGTACAAATATGACAAGTATTACTCATGGGATTTTCACCGGATTTAATATTAATGCCATTATTAAATATAATTATTGTGATAAGATCCCTATGGGAATAATCCGGAAATCAAATGGCATGACTGATATATCAGGTGTTGTGGCTTATAATATTATAAAAAATCCGGTGGCCGTGGGTATGGTCATTAAAGGAATGAATGGAGTAAAAATCTTTAACAATACCTTTTACAGCACACAAACTAAATACACTGCTCCCGGACAAGGAACCGCCAGAGGGCTGATTGACATTTATATGAATAAAGATATTGTACCAAACGGATCAGCTGCCGGAACAAAAATCTTCAATAATATATTTTATACTAAGAATCAGATAGCCAACATTGTTATTTATGATAAGGAATGTCTTACCGGTTTTGAAAGTGATTACAATGTTTATTACTGTGAAGCGGGTGAGCCTTTATTCAGGATCGGAGGCACAACATATACTTTCAAACAGTGGCAGGGGCTCGGTTATGATACACATTCAAAAGTCCTCAATCCGAACTTTAAAGACTTAATATATTTCGTACCCGCATCAAGGCTTGATTATGGGAAGAATTTAGGATCGGTATTCATTAATGGCCTCTCAGTTACAGCAAGGTGGGGAGTGACCGATCCCCTGACTACAGCCCAGAATGGGATATGGCAGGTTGGAGCTGTTATTTATGCCGAACAAATAAATCAACCGCCCACAATAAGCATTTCCTCACCAACCAAGAGTACCTCTTATGCCTCTCCTGCAACCATAACAATTTATGCAAATGCTTCAGATCCTGATGGTGCAATAAGTAAAGTGGAATTTTACCTTGGTGCTTCAAAGCTCGGTGAGAGTTTAACCTCACCTTATTCTTATACATGGAAAGATGTTGCTGCAGGTACTTATTCAGTTACCGCAGTTGCAACTGACAATAAAAATCTGAAAAGTGTTTCACAAGCAGTCCTTGTTTCGGTTGAAGAACAAACTACCAGTATCGGGCCAACAACAGGTGGAAGTGGGAATTCTAAACTGATAAAACTGTTTCCCAATCCAAATAATGGTTGTTTCTCTATCGACTTATTTTCAGCTTTCCCTGCCGGGGAAAAAAAACTGAGTATAATCGATTCAACAGGAAATACTATCTATTCCACTTCACTAAAAATGGATGAAAGTATAGTCCAGTTGGATTTATCCGGTATAGCCTCCGGTATGTATTTTGTTTCAATAAAAGCCGATAAGAAAGTTTTAACCAAAAAATTTATTAAGAACTGACAGGGAATAAAAAATGCCGTTAAAATATCGGCATAAATTTTGTATCTTTGTACTGAAAATTTTTATTGTTGGTATATATTGCTGTTATATCTGATTGTTAATTAATTGAAGTATTTTCGTTAATTAAGTTTTAGATAATTATTCCAATAAGTCAGATTATAACAGGAATGTTTTTCCGTCAATGAATTTCGAAACTTATGATTTTAAATTTTCGTTTAAAAAGGAATCAGAGAGTTAAACTAATGATTGGTACCTTAAATACTGTTTATTCTTCAATTACTGCCAAAGCAGGCAATCGTAAATCAAATAAGTTTCCGGGGATACTGCGATTATCCTTTGTTTTATAATCCTGGCAATATTTTTAAAAAGCTGCACTGATGAAATAGAATTGCCAACAATAACTACCAGCACACCTTCTGAGATCACCCATAACACGTGCCATAGCAGGTGGTCAGGTAATATATGACGGAGGAAGTCCTATACTGGGAAAAGGAGTCTGCTGGAGTATTTCTCATGATTCCTGACTTTACCGATAAATTCACTGCCGACGGAGAAGGTCCGGGAATCTTTTCAACGAATATAACAGGCTTAACTCCTAATACAATATATTATATAAGGGCTTATGCAACAAACAGCATTGGTACCGCATTCGGAGAGGAAGTATCATTTACGACTGCCCCAGTTATTATAGGGACCATAACAACAATCCAGCCTTCATCGATTGCCAGCACTACTGCAATTTCAGGTGGGATATCACTCTTGACGGAGGGGGAGAAATAACACAGCGCGGTGTATGCTGGAGTACGTCTCCTGAACCTGAAATAACCGACTCTTTTACAAAAAGCGGAATCGGCACAGGTGAATTTGAGAGCGCAATAACCGGTTTATCTCAGGGCACAAAATATTATGTCAGAGCTTATGCAATTAACAGCGCCGGGATTGCTTATGGAAGATCAGTTCAGCTTCAATACAAAAATTGCCGATATTCAGGGAAACTTGTATAATACTGTGACAATCGGATCACAGGTATGGATGGTGGAAAATCTAAGGACAACAAGATATAATAACAACACTCCGATACCTCAACGTACAGGCCAATGCATCCTGGATAAACCTGACAACCCCAGCCTATTGCTGGTTCAGTAATGATATCGAGAAAGCATATTACGGAGCATTGTACAATTGGTTTACAGTACAAACAGGGAAATTATGCCCGACAGGCTGGCATGTACCCACTGACGAAGAATATAAAATACTGGAATCATACCTGGGAATGCCTGCCGCACAGGTAAACGAGTGGGAATGGCGGGGAACTGATCAGGGGATCACAGTTAAAAAGCGCCACCGGATGGAAAGCCGGGGAGAACGGTACAAATACAAGCGGATTTACTGCCCTGCCCTATGGTTATCGTTACGGAGCAACAGGGTCATTTGATGGTTCTGATATGCTTACTTACTGGTGGAGTTCGGAATATAATACACAGTATGGCTACTACAGAAGAGTTGACGGACCAGAGAGTGGAATTCACAGATCTGCCACTTCCAAAAAAGGCGGGAAATATGTAAGATGCCTTAAAAATTAGATTTATATAAATGCACTTTTTATATTTCCCGCTATTTTAAGTATCTTTGTAAAAGTCCTGGATGAAAGTCTGAATGTCTAACAATAATTAATTCAAAATGAAGAAATCTGCAAATTTAATTTTAAGTGTATTTTTTATAGCCATAACTGTTCTTTTTTATGGATGTAAAAAAGGAGACCCGGCTGAAATATCGACTGTTGAAGTAACCGGGATAACAAATAACTCAGCAGTATCAGGCGGTACAATTATTTCAGACGGTGGCTGTGACATAACTGAGAAAGGTGTATGCTGGAATAAGACCGGAAATCCTGTTATTGAAACAGATCAAAAGTCTGATAATGGTGAGGGATCAGATAGCTTCACCAGTAATATTACCGGTTTAGAGGCAACAACAACATACTATTTACGGGCATATGCCACCAATGGTTGCGGAACATCCTATGGAGAAGAGATCACTTTCAGCACAAAGGTTGCTGATGCTGACGGCAACATGTATAATACAATTAAAATAGGGAATCAGGTATGGATGGCTGAAAACCTGAAAACCACAAAGTATAATGACAATACCGCAATACCTTTGGTTACTGACAATACAGCGTGGACAACCCTTTCAACTGCTGCATATAGCTGGCCAGCCAATAATGAAGCTCAATATAAAAACCTGTATGGCGCTTACTATAACTGGTATGCAGTCGAAACGGGTAAACTATGCCCGACAGGATGGCACGTTCCCACAGATGCTGATTTTAAAACGCTGGAATTGAGTCTGGGGATGACTCAGGTACAAGCCGATGCAATTGAATGGCGGGGTACTGACCAGGGGAAAAAGATGAAAAACACTACCGGGTGGAATTCGGGAGGAAATGGCACCAATACCAGTGGCTTTTCAGCTATGCCCAGTGGTTACAGGGCATACTTAACAGGTGGTTCCGACAACCTGGGTACACTCTGCTACTGGTGGACCGCCAGCACGATCAATCAGGATATAGCCACTTACAGGAGGCTGGATGGGAATAACGATGCCGTTTATCGCAACGGTACTTATAAGAAAGCCGGAAAATCAGTCAGGTGCGTGAAAGATTAATATGATTTGAGTGTAAAATAATATCGGAAGGCTATCTTTGTAAGGTAGCCTTCCGTTTTAATTAATTTAATATAAGGAAGAAGTGTCCACTAATTACATATATTATTGATTATGAGACCTTTTTTTAGTGTTATTTTCATATTTCTGCTTACGGGTTGCGGATCAAATAATGATGACATGAAAAAAATAATATTCCTGCACCATAGTACGGGTCATAATATCTGGACCGGAAAAACAAACAGGTACATCTATAAACTGACCGGCAAAGGTGATGTCCAACGATATTTTATAATGCATAATAAAGAAAATCATACTGATTATCAAATCAGTGAGCGCATTTTCCCTCAGGCTTCCCCTTACGGCTGGAAGAATTACCCCTTTGACTATTATAATATCTGGGTAAAAAATTCAGGAGAACAGCCTTATATGGAAGAACCCACACTTGAAATGCTGACAAAGGAATATAATGTTATCATTTTCAAACACTGCTATCCGGGAAGCAACATTAAAGAGGATACAGGAAACCCTGATATTAATTCGGAAATAAAGAGCCAGGAGAATTACAAACTACAGTATGATGCCCTGAAGAAAAAAATGCATGAATTCCCTTCAAATAAGTTTATTGTCTGGACACCTGCAGTAAACACAAAGAACCTGATGACAGAAGAGGAGGCAATCCGGACAAAATTGTTCCATGACTGGATCATCAATGAGTGGGATGAAAAAAGAGACAATATATTTGTCTGGGATTTTTATAAGTATGAGACGGAAGGGGGCTTGTATCTGGCTGAAGAAGAACGCTGTCAGCCCTGACAACTCTCATCCCAACCAGGAATTTTCAGCGAAAGCTGCTCCACTGTTCGGTAAATTCATTATCGATGTCATTGAAAACAAGGCTGAATGATTCACTTCCCACATTGCAGTAATAAAAGATGAAGTTCAGAGAATTAGTTCAGCGGGTGCGAGTAAAATTTTTGCAGTTAGCAAGTAATGAGGCAAAAATAAAATACCTGCGCAAAAAAGGCATGAAGATAGGTGATGATTGCCAGATTAACACTCTGTTGTTTTCTGAACCATTTCTTGTTGAAATCGGAAATCATGTTGCAATAGCCGGTGGAACTGAATTCATCACACACGATGGTGCAATATGGTGCTTCCGTGATGAGATTACAGATGGAGATATCTATGGAAAAATAAGGGTAGGAAATAATGTCTTTATTGGCAATAATTGCTTTTTACTCCCCAATACTACAATTGGAGATAACTGCATCATCGGAATAGGCAGTATTGTAAGGGGACAATTTCCTGATAATTCTGTCATTATAGGCAATCCGGCAAAAGTTATCTATAAAACAGGCATTCAAAAGCTTATGTATAGCCAGAATAAGGGTTTGCTTAGAATACATGACCTTCCTGAAGATAAAAAGAATGAAATCATTAAGAAACATTTTGAAAAAGAATAGAACCTGATTCAAACCTTATGGTTATTTGTAAGAGAAGAAATCTGTTAATTCTTAATGACCGCGATTATTGCTCGGGATTTGGAGGCCAGGCAAGCTTTATTAAAAATTTGCATCCACATCTTAATGAAGAGTATACTTTAAAATATTTGATATTATCAGAGACCCTTCAAAAACAAAATATCATTCCTGTCCGGTTACTTTATTTTCTGAAAGTGTTTTTCTACATGATCAGAAAAAAGAACAATTATGATTTAATATTATCCCACACACCTGAAGCATCATTCGTTGTTTCATTTTTTAAAATCCCATTTATTCACATATTCCACGGCAATGCCAATCCCCTGTCAATGTCAACTTTCTGGTATGGAAGATATTTCAGATGGATCTTTAATTACTTTGAAATCAGAATAACAGAAAAAGCCCGGATTTTATATACTGTTGGCGAATTCAGGAAAGATGCAAGGAAGATCTATACCCCTATCAGTTATCGTCCTGATGAAATTCTGCTGTTAAGTGAAAGAAAAGATTTTGTCTTTTCCGGCCGACTTGAAAATGTAAAGAATATAGATATTATCATTTCCAGGTATAGTACGTTACCCGCAAACATTAAAGAAAGGAACAAATTACATATAATTGGTGCCGGCAGCCGAGAGAATAACCTGAAAATCCTTGTTAACGGTTTACATCTTGATGAAAATGTTGTTTTTCACGGATTAATCCAAAACGAAATGGTAATCCATATTGTAAGTCATTCATTAATTATGCTGATGGCATCAACATTTGAAGGATTTCCAATGGCAATTGCAGAAAGTCTTACAGTCGGAACTCCCGTTGTAACAACAAACGTGGGAGATATTCAGTCAGTTATAAAAGACGGATTCAACGGGTATTTACTGTCGAAGGATTTTACTGCGGAAGAATTCAATGAAAAGATTATGAACATCCTTAATGATTATGAATATTATTCAGAAAATGCTGTAAAATCTTCTTCAGTCTTCAATGCAAAGGAAATAGCTAAATCTTTAATTTCGGATTGTAATGGGATGCTATCAAAGCAGGACTCCGTGAGTCTTTAAATTCATTATTGGTAAATTTGTAAAAATGACAAATTGAAAGGATCAAAAAATTCCGATACATCACGAGAACAAAAGAAGAAAATTCTTTGTATCGTTCAGCTTCCTCCTCCGGTACATGGCGCCAGCATCATGAATGATAACCTGGTTAACGGTGAAATCGTAAGAAAATATTTCGACCTCATTGTCATCAACCTGCAGTTTTTAAGATCAATAGATGATATATCAAAATTCTCATTCAGGAAATTCTTTAAGGCTTTCCGGATTAGCTTTGAGATTATAAGCCAAATTCTAACTAAAAAGCCCGACCTTGTTTATCTGACTTTTGCCATAAAAGGCTTTGCACTCTACAGAGATCTGGGTTATGCCTTTCTTGCAAAAATACTGGGAAAGACGGTTGTCTTTCATTTGCATGAAAAGGGGATTAAAGCTACGGTTAAGAGGAGCAGATTTAAAAAGATATTATTCCGGAAGGCATTTAAGAATGAGAGCATAATATGTATTTCAGGGAAACTCGTTTCTGAAACAGAAGATGTTTACAAGGCAGCGCCATTTATTGTACCAAACGGCATACGGTATTATCAGCCTCTCAAAGAAAAAGCAGAAACTGATACAAAGAGTATCCCTCAGATACTTTTCCTTTCAAATTACATGGAAAGCAAAGGAATCCTTAATCTGATAGATGCTCTTGAAATAATTCAGAAACAGGGATACATCTTTAGTGCCAGGCTGGTAGGAGGTCCGATTGACTTTACAATTGAGTATTTGAGGAATCTGCTCAGCGAAAAAAACTTAACTTCCTGCACAACAATAACAGGACCGCTTTACAATGATGAAAAAATAGCTGAACTACAAAATGCTGACATATTTGTTTTACCGACCAAAAATGAAGCTTTTCCCCTGGTCATTCTGGAAGCAATGCAGTTCGGATTGCCGGTTGTATCGACGCTTGAAGGCGGAATCCCTGAAATGGTAATCGACAACGATACAGGGTTATTGGTTGATCCTGGTGATACTATGAAACTTGCAGAAAATATTGCGATACTATTAGATAATAAAAATCTGAGAGCTGAAATGGGAAGAAAAGGTCTGGATAGGTTTACAAATAACTATACCCTGGATAAATTTGAGACTAACATGATTAATACCTTCAACAAGATTTTGGATTATAAGTGTAATTGAAGAAGAGTTTCAAAGGACAAAAGCATATTATGAAAAGAATTATATCTTTAGATATAGCAAAGGGGATCTGCATTATTCTGGTTGTTATTGGTCACTACTGTCCTGATAATTCACCGGACTGGTATGTACTGATACACGATTTAATATATTCATTCCATATGCCCTTATTTCTGTTTGCCAGCGGGTATTTATACATGGCAACCAGGAAAAATGAATCATATGGCACTTTTCTTTTAAAAAAGATCAAAAGAATAATTGTACCTTATTTAACAGTATCTGTTCTGGTTGTTACAATAAAATTATTATCACAAAATGTTGCTTATGTTCAAAATCCGGTTACCTGGCAAACATATCTGGCAATACTATACTCACCATCAGCAGCTGTATTTTTCTGGTTTATCTGGGCTCTGTTCATTATCTTTTTAATTGTACCTTTGTTCGTTACAAAAACATCAAGGTTAATATTATTTTTCCTGAGTATTATATTCAGACTATTACCTGTTTCCCTTCCTGATATATTTTGCCTGCCCAGCGTAAAAGATATGTTAGTATATTTTATGCTTGGAGTTTTCCTTGTTGATCATAAAGCACTCCTCCGGACAGCGCTGAAAATACCCTCAGCAATAGTTTATATTCTCTTTTTTGGACTATTTTATCTGAGCATAACCTTCAGCAATTTCATTGTGCCGGATACACAATATGAATGGGTTATTAATATTGTTAATGAGATCATCCCGTATTTGGGAATTTTTTCAGTATGCAGGTTATCTATTTCGCTATCTCATTTTAAGAATCCTGGTACTGACTGGTTACTGATTGCCGGCGCTAATTCTTTTATAATATACCTTTTGCATACAACATTTATGGGATTCGCCAAAGCCCTGGTATATAAGCTCCCCGCATTGGCTGAAGCACAAAATCAATTTGTTTTTATTTCTGTCGCTATTTCAATAATTATTACAGGCATTGTTTTTCCTGTTTTGCTGAACAACTGGATTTTACAAAAGAATAAGGTTCTGAGCTTTTTGTTTGGAATGAAATAAGTGGTTTTGGCACTGAGCCGCAATAGGGAAAATTATTACCATCAGGAGAATCATTCTTCAATTCCGTTCAAAAAAAGAAGGCTATCTTTTATTGATAGCCTTAAAACACGAGGTAATATTATTCAATTAAAATAGGGCAGTACTCTTAAGTGCTTTAAATCATCTGATAAACTTACCTGGCCTAATCCTTGAGTAAACCTGCTTTTTCATCCGTATCGATCAGTTCAATATTTAACCCGTACCGGGCCAGAAGAAATGCAATATTTTGATTATTGAAAGCTTCTCCGGGTTGTGGAGATACTAGTGTTAACAATCCTTTACCGGTCAGTTCTGTGATTTGTTTTTCCAGATCATCGCATTTGAAACATAAATGGTGAAATCCGCCTCCTCTGCTGACAAAGTTCACCAACGACTGGTTACTCTCCAGCGGCTCGATAAGTTTTATAAGAACACTGTCGTCTTTTTGAATAAATGTGACTTTTACTTTCTGAAGCGAATTCACTACTATTTGAGTCATCTGCCTGTAGCCGAATACCCTTTCCCAATATTCAATTGCCTCTTCAAGGTTTTTTACAGCAAAACATATGTGATCTATCCTCATAATTTTTAAATTGTTAATTCTCCTCCGGAATATCGGAAAGTATCCGAATTGATCCCCCTTCGTGTCCTTTGTGATGAACTTTGTGTCCTTTGTGGTTAAGATGAAATCAAATTATTGTAAAGATCAATATAATTTCTGACCATACTATCGATAGAGAACTCTGAAATTATCCTTTCTCTTCCTGCCGATCCCATATTCTTTCTTAATACAGGATCATCAAGCAGAATCTCAATCTTACCAGCCAGCTGATCCGGACTTGAAGGAGATATTAAGAAACCTGTTTCGTTATTCTTAACAATTTCACTTGTCCCTCCTCCATTTGTTGCAATGACAGGTTTCCCCAACGCCATATATTCAAGGATCGAATTGGATATTCCTTCGGTATAAGTCGATAAAATACAAATGTCCAAAATATTTATATATGATTCTACCCCGGATTTGGTCCCCAGCAACCTGATATTTTCAGCATCATCTTTACCAATCAATTTTTTTGATGCCGGGGAGTCTGTTCCCGGACCAATTGCGATGAATGTTACATCTTTTCTTTTCGACAGTATAATATGCGCAGACCTGAAATAGGTCAGATAATCCTTATTTTCCGAAAAAGATGCCACCATTCCAATAATAAAAGGAGTCATTATATTTAATTGATCGCGGATTATATTCCTGTCAATCAGATTTTCAATCCTGCTGAAATTAAAACCATTCCTGATGATCCTGCTTTTAGTTTCAGGCGCTTTGTATGCCCTGAGTCCTGCTTCTGAATTACCGACAACAATGTCAGCAAAAGGGAATGTCAATCTTGCTCTCAACCAATGTTTATTAAAGATATTCTGTCTTGCGGGTGAATCTATAACCATACCGTTAACGATTTTACATTTCAGCAATTTGCAGACAGGTGTCACAAATACGGCAGTCATACTTTCCCAGCAATGAACTATGTCGGGATTGAAATCCCTTATTACCTTATAGATCTTATGGAAAACCGACAGATCTCTCTTTGTTTTTCTGATAATAAAGTTAATATTGATCCCCAGGTCAAGTACTTCATTGTAATGGACTTTTTTACTCATCAACACCAGTTCAAAATTTATATCCTCCCTGGTGCTGAGAGCTTTCATTAGCTCCGCCAGCCTTCTTTCCTTTCCACCTGATTCAAGGGAATCAATAACATATAATAATCTCAACATAACATCTTCTTTATCCCCGAATATTAACCGGTCTGCAAAGAATTATTCCTCGAAAAAGAATTTTGCAAATTTCTGAGTAAACAAATGATAATCAAGTTCCCTGCTTGCAGTTTGCCAGGCGTTTTGAGCGATTAACGGGGAATTGTCATTATAATTCTCTATAATTTTGAGGATTTTATCGGCCATAGCTTCTGATGAACCCGGTTGTACAATATAGCCGTTAATAGTATCTTTAATATAAAGAGCATTATCACTGACATCAGTTACCAGTACCGGAATACCGGAGATCAGGTATTCTGAAAGTTTAGTGGAGAACCCGTATTTTGTCTGCGGAATCAATGGACGCGGAAGGATCAATAAATGATATTTCCGGAACTCATGCATCAGTTGATCGGGATCCACATTTCCCATGTAAAAAACTCTTTCCTTCAGATTATTTATTTCAGTAAGTTTCTTTAAAACTTCCCTATCATTGTCATGTACAGGACCATAAAGATATACTTCAGTTTCTTTCTCTTTATTTACAATGCGCAAAGCTTCGAACAAAATGTCAAATCCCTCCTTACTGCAACTAATCGTTCCGGCAAAACATATTTTAAAAGCACCTGAATCAGATAGAAATGGTGAGTTACCCGTTTTAATTTCAGGCACATCACATAATATTGGAACCCTGACAATTTTTTTTGCAAATTTTGAGTAATATTTCTCAAGATTTGTAGATATAACCACTATTCCGTCGTAAAAAGGGATCTGCAGCTCACTTAATTTATAGGAAATTAGATCCCGTACAGATCTCAGGAAAAAGACAATTTTTGAAAAAAAGCCGGCAGGCGGAGTTGTTGAAAACACATTGGTTGAACGTAATTCATTAATATCACAATAGAACTTATATCCTTTTATAACCTTAAAATAAAGAAGATAGATGAAGTCATTCAGTACCCATGTTGTCGGATAGATATAAATGACCTTGTCTGAATTATTATCTTTCCTGAACTTATTTACTGCGCGAAGGAAAATTGTAAGATTTTCAGAGTTATTATCAGATCTATCTGTGCTTTCAAGTGAGTATATTCCGGGGAATAATTCTATTGCATTAATAAGGTCATTATTAATGTTTAACAATGAACAAAGGTAGACTCTGATATTGCCTGCCGCCAGCGATTTTGCTATTTTCAGGACACGCTGTGTTCCTGCCATCTTACCTCTGATAATGTCTCCCGTTGATAAAATAAAAACTTCTTTCATCAGTATATAATTTTTATTTTAATGGCCTGATGCTGCCTGTCGGCAGAGGGAACCCACATGTCTGAAAATTATATACATACGTGTTTGTGTTTGTAATACATGTGGGTTTCATCAGAATGAGAGTGTGGAACGGATTTATAAAGGTGTTGTATCGATTCTGAAAGGTTTCTTTTGATCCTTTACTTAACCTCTTTTTAAACTTCAGAAATATTCCGTTAAAGAATATATTGTCTATTTCCCTAAAGAGTTGTTTTTTATGTTGACGTTTTAAACTTGCAACTAAAGCCTTCCTGAGATCGACATTATTTACTTGCATAGCCAGATCAACACTCTCCTTTAAATACATCATTTCTCTGTCAATAGGCCTTTTCTTAATCACCCTGAGAGGAGGCAGCGGTGGAAAAGATTCAGATTTGATATTTAATAATTCGAGGCTGATCATTGTTCTCAGACACTTTGAACATTCCCCGCAGTTTCTATTCATTTTATTGAAGCATACTCTTAAATTTGATACAGCTGTATCATAATCATTTATTTTTATCAGCTTTTCTGTTCTTGTTGCCTCGCATCCATCATGTATAATCTCCATTTGTTCATTTACCCAGAGAGGATCTGTAAGAGGATGTGAACCCAAAGGGAAGAGCTGAATATAGGAAACGGATGCAGGTATAAAAACCCGGTGAAAACTGAGCAGTAAGGCAACGCTACCAAGGCAAGTCCCCTGTGTAAGATTCCTGCTCAGATTATATCTATAGCCAAAATCATAAAAATTAGTTTCGACCGGGATTAGTTCTTTACCAAAACTCTGCACAAAATCGGAATTAAGTTTCACTGCTTCTTCAAATTCATGAGTATTGTTTAAGAAATCAAATCCGTGCATATAGACAACATGGCTTATTTCATTTATTCTCTTTAAAAATGTGTACATACTGTCGACTCCACCCGAAAAGAATGATATGATACCTTTATTTAAAGGTCAGATTATCTGTTATTGTGTTGACAGCATTAATTTGTATCATTTTAAATACAGGATTCCAGGAGTGGTGAATTTCCTGTAATTGCAGTAAATTAGCAAGAAGTTTTTTGGAAATATTTAAACCGGGGATCAAGATCAATATTTTCACCCTTTAACATCGCTGGCAGTAAGGCTGCAGCAATAAAGGGATTTGCCGTTTCCGATACCTGAAAGGAAGAGGGTACTTTATACCATAATTCAAATCCGTCGACAGAAGCAGATACTTTAATTACATTTGCATCTCTTTCTATTTTATAATTCGTTATTTTCATCAGTATATAATTTTTATTTTAATGGCCTGATGCCTGTCCCGCCTAAGCGGGAGAACCCACATGTCTGAAAATTATATACATACGGGTTTGTGTTTGCAATACAGAGCATCACAAGGCATTGTATACTATTAACATATAATTGATTATAACTATTTCACCAGGCCCTGATTAAGCAGGTTATTCAGATATTCAGAGAATATTTTTGCTCCTTTATAATTCAGGTGTGTTATATCCGCGAAACAGGAATCTGGCAGGATTAAATGCGAAAGATCGAGGATTGGGTCGGAAGGGACAGAGTTGAAGTTTCTGATATTGGGATACCCGGATGTGTCTTTTTCAGACGAAGGAAGGTATTGATACTTGGGTGTATCAAGTAATATAAGTTCAACAGACATTTTTTTGCAAAGTTCAGAGATCATTGTCAGATATTTCTCCTGAAATTGCCCGGGCTGCTTTTGCAACTCCTCATCAGGGTCAATAAGGCTCTGCCGCTCAATATCTTCCTTTAATTTATTTCTTTCCAGATATTGATATCCGCCGAATTTATATATTTTTTCATTGGGCCCCTTCAATCTGATACTACTTAAGAATCCGGTAAAATTGAACAATACACTCTGTAATAACCCCTGGATATAAGCCTTTGAATTGCTTTTAAATAATATTTTCTTTTCAGAGCCACTTAAAACGTAATTATAGTTCCTGACTTTCTCAATTATGAACTCTTCACTGAACAACCACCGGCTTTCAATATATTTTGAAAGTTTACCGGGAGAATATCCAAGGAACACTTTTTTTATTTGATAATTATGCTCGAGCAATGCCTTGATTTTGGCATAGGAATAAAAATACGCTTCACCTGATGTTGCTATATTAATTGAGTTTGAAATCAGCTTGTCATTTACAGAACATTCAACATTTGAATCTCCTGAAAAGACTACATCTATATTATCTTTAAGTTTCAACAACCTGGGCTCCTGTATTTTTATACAATATGTTGAAAGCATCACAAGACATAGAATAATTATTGTAATAATTATGAAAAATACCAGTATGTTGACAAGAAAGCGATGCATATTTTAATACTTAAGATCCGAAAATCTGTTATTGATTTAGTTGGCTAACTTAAAATTGGAAATAAATAAACTTTTGATTTCCGCCCCCCACAAATAATATTAACAGAAAGATGCTAAAATAAATTACCCACCTTGGAATCCGATATTTAATTTTCTCAATCTGCAAAGCGTGTTCCCTGTTTTGTTGCAAAAACTCTGAAAAAATTAAAATTACCGACATAAATGTAGCTTTTGCGGGTAATGACAGAGGTAAGGGCAAAAAATGAGATGAAAATATCCGGCTGATATAATCAATTGCATTATTAAGGCTATCAGCTCTGAAAATTATCCATGCAATACTAATAAAACCGAGAGTAAAGAGAGTCTCAAATAAAACGATTGCAATATTATTATTATCGATCTTTCTCCTTTTAAAGAATTTCTTCCTGGGTTTCATCTGAATGTGATATATGATCAACAATAAGCCATTGATCATTCCCCAGACAATAAACGTATAATTTGCTCCATGCCATAATCCGGTCAGGAACCAGACTACAATACTTGCCGCTATGTAAATAAACAGATCGGTTTTAATCAGTAAGATATGTTCTCTTTTAATTTTCCAGGAAAGAGAAAATGAAACCGGCAGAAAAATATAATCCCTGAACCATGTGGTAAGGGAAATGTGCCATCGTCTCCAGAATTCAGCAATATCTCTGGAAAAATAAGGATAGGCAAAATTCTTCATGAGTTTGTATCCAAATAACTTTGCTGTTCCAATTGCGATATTTGAATAACCTGAAAAATCAGCATAGATCTGAATTGTATAGAATATTGCTCCTAATAATAATGCACTACCTGAATAATCATTAAAATTTGAGAAGTAAACATCAACTTCCTGAGCTAAATTATCCGCAACAGCAACTTTTGCAAATAAGCCCCAGAGAATTTGTCTGAGCCCATCTACAGCCTGATCATAATTGAAAACCTTTTTTGAGGATATCTGCGGCAGTAAATTTGATGGACGCTGTATTGGTCCGGCAAGAATTATAGGGAAGAATCCGAGTGTCAATAAAACTTTTATGACATCTTTTTCTGCATCAAGGTTATTCTTATATATATCGATAATATAGCTTATCGATAAAAAAGTATAGAAGCTGATCCCGAGAGGAAGGATTATTTTGGTGGTTGTTACTGGCAACTCATAATTAAACAGGGAAACCATGTCAATGAAACTGTCAATAAAAAAATTATAGTACTTAAAGATTATCAGTACTCCCAGGTTGATTATGATGCCGATCGTCAGCCAAATTTTCCTTTTCTTTTCTGAACTATTGTTTCCTATTCTGATTCCCAGTAAATAATTAGCCAGGGACAATGAAGCAAGCAAAAACAAAAAACGCCAATCCCACCAACTGTAAAAAACATAACTGGCAATTAAAAGAAATATATTCTGAACTTTGAGATTTCTTTTTGATATAAACCAGTAGAAGACAAATACTACAGGTAAAAAAATAAAATACCCGAGACTGGTAAACAGCATTGCTTTAATTTTATAAAAATAAGACCTAAAGTATCAGAAGCTTTAAATCAGCTTGTCAAAAACACTAATTAAATGCTTCTGAAAAATGTATATTTAATGGTCCAGTTTATCATAAACCTTTGCTGTTTCCCTGGCAATCTTGTCCCAGTCATAAGGCGACATTTCATAACTTACCGGTTCAAATTCTTTCCTAAGCATTTCGTTGAGTTTTTGTTTCAGTGATTCTACATCACCGGTACTAAAATATCCCTGATCCGGAAGTAAAACCTGTTTATTTGCAGGAATATCGCTTACCAATACAGGAAGTTTGTAGCTCATCGCTTCGAGCAACGAGATTGGCAATCCCTCATGAAAGGATGGTAATACAAACAGGCATGCATTATTGAATAATTGCTGAAGTTCCTTACCTTTCACAAATCCTGTTAAAACTACATTATTTGAGACTGCCATTTTTTTGAGCATTTCAGAATAAGCTGATTCATGATCAGCTTTTCCTGCAATCACCAGACGAATATTCTTATGCCGTAGATCTTTGAATGCCTTAATTAACAAATCGAATCCTTTTTCCTCAACAAACCGTCCAAGCGCAAAAACATATTTACGCGGTTCAAGACCTAAAGTCTTAATATAATCAGTATTTTCGTTAAAAGCAGGCCGGGAGAATCCATTGAATATCAAATTTGTGTTAAAACGCTTATATTTACTTTCCAGAAGTTCCTTTATAACTTCTGAAATTACTATTACTTCATCAGCTCTCCTGGTTCCGAATTTTTCTCCCAGCCTTAATACAGATTTTGCGAATGGACCCCATTTCGCCCGGTTATAATCAGGACCATGATGAGTAAATACAACTTTCAAACCCAGAAGTTTAGCAAACGGAGCATATATTGCCGGCCCCACAGCATGAATATGGAGAATATCAGCCTTGTGTTTTTTAGCCCATATTACAGAAAGAAAGGTATGAATCAGAGTTTCAATAGTTTTTGCCTTTACTGTAAATAAAGTCACCAATTTTACACCTTTATAATCATGCAGCCTGTCTCCCGGTGACAAATGATATGATCTCCTGATTAGTATCACCTCATAATTTAAAGAAACCAGCCTGGGATACAATTCCTCACAATGGGTTTCAACGCCACCCTGAATATTCGGAATGCCGCGGGTTCCTGTTACAACAATTCTCATATGTTGATTATTTTCATATTTAATATCAGGTAAATTAGATTATGATCATATCTCAATAAGAGGCAGATCAGGATCCGGTTTAACACCCGAAGGATCAGTGAATGGTGTCATGCGGGAATAATCAAGATCACCCTGCAAAGGACTCTGTCCCACATTATAGTATGGTATCTCATCAAGATCCAATTCTTTGCCGGTTAACATCCTGAACTTATTATTAAGTACCCATCCGGCAGGGTGCTTTAAGTATTTCTTCATAACCGGAGCAGCCGTACCGACCATCCAGCAATTCTTTGGACAAATACTGACAAGTTCCCGTACCCTTTGGGCCTGCGGACTGAACCACAAATCCTCGAAGTTTGAGAAATCATGTATATTGCCCATACTCTCTTTCCATATCCTGTCTTCAAGACCGTTGCAGGGATATACATCTCCATAGGGTTCAATAAAGAAATTTCCAAGACCAGCTTCGCAGGGCAGCATTCTCTTTCCACCGTTTATATAGTTTATAAGTCCGAGATTAAAAAATGCACGCCCCCAGAGCTTGGGATTTCTTTCTTTCAGAAGATTCATTATTAATTCCTTAAGATGACCTGTTACAACTTCCTTATTGGTGATCTGATTATCATCCTTGTGGAAGTAAAAAGAATTATGAAAAGCGGCTGTTGCAAATTCCATCTTCAATTCTTTTGCCAGCCGGTATAACCAGAGCATATCTTCCGAATTATGATTTGAAATTGTAATTCCAAATCCTATATCTTTTATGCCCATGGAGCGAAGCTTAAGCAGAACCTTTAATCCGTTATCAAACCCTCCTGCCCTTCCCCTCAGGTCATCGTTCCGTTGTGACAATCCCTCTATACTTACACGGATCCCGATATCTGGGAAATTTTTCTGCAAGCTTAATAGTCCTGTCATAAAACCAACCTGAGGTTGAGATAACTACACGTTCTGCCCTTGTATATAATACTGATAATTATATCTTCAAGATCACGCCTCTGAAAAGGTTCACCTCCGGTTACATTGGCAAACTTTAGTTTAGGCAGCTTTTCCAGATCTTTGGGCGAGATTTCTTTCTTCACATTGCTGGGATACTTCCAGATGTTACACATTTTGCAGCGCATCTGACATCTGTACGTAGTTATGACCGACACATCAGTTGGCATTGATGCCTTTGATCTGTTTTCCATAGACTTTATTTGATTTTAATAAACAAGATGTTTTTCAGATTTCAATTTACTAATATTTTATATCAGGCAAATGCCCGTCCTGCGATTTTCTATAATTCTCTTTTATTTAATTCAACCAGTTTCTCAAATAATGAGATCAGAGCATCATAATGCTTTTGTTCAGATAATTTATTTCTTACCCAGATCCTTCCTTCCTGCCCCATGCGTTTGCATTTATCCCGGTTCATAAATAAATACCGGCAATATTCTTTTAACTGAGTGGGGTTCCCCGGCTCGAAAAGCAATCCGGTTTCCTGATGCCTGACCATCTCCTTCATGCTGCCGAGATCACTGCAGACTACTGCTTTCTGAAATGCAAAAGATTCAAGTACAGAATTAGGGAAGTTGTCGTAACACTCAGAAGGTGTAATAGTAAAAGTACATTCACTTAAGAATTTCTTAACTGTCTCAAAGGATTGTTCACCTAAAAATTCTATTTTATGATCTTTCCCCTCCAGATACTTTTTAACTGATTCATCATAGCCTTTTGAGGAGAATCCTATTATCTTCAATACCATTGTCGTTTGTTCAAATGCCCTGACCAGGGTCATAATACCTTTTTCTTCTTCAATACGTCCAACATACAGGGCAAAATCTCCATAAGTTATTGGAAGTTCACTGCAACTACTTTTGGCTGATTTATAGAATGTTGGTAAGTGTAATAATTTTTTCTCAGAAATACCGGAAGCTTTAAGTTTTGATAAAGTGAATTCAGAAGGTATTACAAAAGCATCTATTTTTCGGGTAATCTCCCAATAACTGATGTGTTGTTAAAGCCAGAACCTTGATCAGGGAATATAAAAAAGAATTGTAAACACATTTATATCTGACAGCATTTATCTTACTCCCATCAAGGCATTTTTCACAGACTGATTTCAGCGTATAGTTGTAAAATAACTGATTAGCACATATGTGGCCGAAATCTGAAATTCGCTGAACAACAGGAAGACCATATTTTTTAGCAACACCAATAAAACTGGGTGATAATTTGTTTTGGTAATGAAGCACATACACTAAATCAGGTTTATTGTCAGCAACTAATCTTCTGAAGTTCCTTCGCACTTCAAAAGAATAAAACATCCGGCTGATGAATTTTCCTATTTCTCTTAAGCTGGTCCTGTTGCTGTCGCTGAAATATGTAATATCACCACTACCAATGGGTGTCACAAAATACTTTTCGTACTCACAGGGTACATTTTTATTATGCCTGACGCTGAATGGAATAATCTGGTGACCATGCTTTTCCAGAAGCGCCTTGACATTGAACAAATAGCGTTCCGGCCCGCCGGAAATAAAGTATCTGTAATTTACAAGAATAATTTTCATCAGGTAATTCAGGTTTATACCTTATTGGTAAACATGCTATGTTGATATAAAAATATCATTTAATTATTGTGAAAATACATTGCGGCCTTATCGACTGATGCTTCATCATATAACCTCATAAATGCATTCCCCATTTTTTCAATTGTAAACTCCGATAGTATTCTTTCTCTCCCCTTTTCACCCATTGTTTTCCTTAAATTCTCATCATCCAATAAGAGAGTTAGTTGCTGAATAATTGTCTGACTATCCCGTTTTGTACAAAATCCCGTTTCTCCCTCAATAATGACTTCTTTACTTCCTCCATCTGAATCAGTAACAATTACTGGTTTTCCCAGCGCCATATACTCTATGACTGAGTTTGATATCCCCTCAGAATATGTGCATAGCAATCCGATATCTGAAGCTGCAATAATAGTTTCAATATCATCCCGGTTCCCTGACAGGAAAACATTACTTATATGCTCATCTTTTATCCTCCTCTGAATCCTTGAGTGTTCCGGACCATCCCCAACTCCTAAAAAAGTGATATCATCTCTGGTCTTTCCCATTTCCCGGGCTATATCCAGGAAAAGATCATAGTCCTTTGACTTAGTGAATCTGGCGACCATTACAACGATATACTTTGTATTGATTTTAAGCTTTAATCTTTCTGATAGTATATCGTATTGATTACTAAATCTTTCAATATGAACTCCATTTCTGATTACTATTGCTTTAGGAGATTTGATTTTATAAGCCCGAAGACCGGCTTCTGAATTTGATAAAATAATATCTGCGAAAAACAAACCGAATTTATGTTGGACTTTATCAAGAGAGTGCTGTCCTGAAATCAACTTTTGCGTTATTGATTAAATTTGATAATAATGGCTTTCGGCACAGGAGTTTTGCCGGAATAGCATTAAATGTGGCAAATCTGCCCCACGCGTGAATAATATCAGGGTTGATTTGTTTGCAAAACCTGTAAAATCGAAGGAAAAGGGTTGGATCATATTTGCTTTTACGCTTAATCAGTTCAATTCTGATGCCTAATTTCTTAACATAATCAAAATAAATATCATCCTCAGCAATGACCAAAACAATATCGTATCCATCATTCTGTTTCAGATATTTTATTAATTCCAGTAATCGGCGCTCCATACCTCCGGCTAAAAGGTTCTGGACAAAATATAGTATTTTCATCCACTAATTTTGTTGATAAAATCCTCTATCATAAACCATTCAGGGATGAATTCTCCCTCGTGCCATACCATATTTTTATCCCAGTAGCCAGGACAATTTCGAATGAGCCTGGGTGCAAAACCATAACTGATCTCAACGAAATAAACTGGTTCTTTGTCAGTAATAAAATCAAAATTAACACATTGAACATCTAATTTATTTGCCCAATACAATGCTGATTTAACGCACTCCAGTGATATTTCCCCTCTATTAAGTACCATATTTCCACTACCTGATGCCCTGAAGTCGTTCTTACGGGTGTATCGCTTCAGCCCTAAGGCTCTTCCTCCAATTACAGTAATCCTGGTGTCGTAGTTTTTATCAGCAACAAACTCCTGAAAATAAATGTATCCTTTTTCCCTTGACTTCATTCTGTCATCATAGCGGGGATAAATAATGTGACCTGATTCTTTTAATACTAATGCTAAATTATGAGAATTCCATTCCCTGAGTAAAGTATGAAACTTGTCACTCAGTCTGTTTAATTTATCTACTGACCTGAAACCCCTGCTAAACGCTCTTCTAATGAGTCTATAGGCATGGTTCTTACTCCTTACAAGTTTTACATTTTCGGAACCGGCACCTCCTCTAAGCTTAAATATTTTAGGATAAGTGGTCTGATCCGCCCAAATCATAGCCTGTTTTTTATCATAAAATATTTCTGATGGAACAAGAGGTGCATTTATTGCTTCGAGTAAATACTTCTGGCCGACCTTATCATCGAAGTGCCAGCAGGTTTTACTATCCGGAAATACCTTAAGGCCTGCTTTTTCCAGCGAATAAATCAGTTGTCGTGCAAATAATACTGCCTTGCTGTCGATATGCGACCAGTGCCACATCAGACCAGAACACCCCTCCAATTGCTTTATAATATTTGAATCATAGCAATTAACCAACTTATAATCAACATTATGCTTAATACAATATCTGATCCACTCCACGGAGAAACTATCAGGTCTGTCATTTATTGCTACTTTCATCAAAGATTATCTAAGAATTGGATATTCAACGATATTGATCATAGTTATGTTACAATCAGTTTTCGTATCCGGATACCTTTTTACAAATCTCAATTAATTCTTTTCCATAATACTCTATAGTCAAAGTATCTTTCGGCTACTTTAAAGCCTTATTTAATTTTTTCTTTACATAACAGATAGAGAAATTTAAAAATCCCGATTATATAGCGGCGCCATAATCTTACAGGTTCTTTTACCAATCTGTATAACCATTCCAACCATATTCTAATCAGCCATTTAGGTGAACGTTTCTTTGTTTTTGCAAAGAATTCAAATGCTGCACCAATAGAACAAATATGTCTGGCATTAAGGTCTCCGAAATGTCTTACTGCCCATTTTTCCTGTTTTGGAGCTGTCATGCCAATAAAAAGTACATCAGGTGAAAATGAGTTAACAGCTTTTATCATTATATTATTCTCTTCTTCCGTGAAATTTTCTCTGAAAGGCGGTGAATAGTAAGATGAAATAATATCAGGGTATTCATTTTCAATACGGTCCTTTATCAGTTTTAAAACATTTTCAGAACTTCCCAAAAAGAAACACTTTCCACCGGATTTGCTAAGCCATTCCAGTTCATAAATCAATAAATCGTAACCGGCAATTTTGTTGAGTTTAACCTTATTAAGTACCCTGAGAGCCATTAGAATACCAACACCATCCGGAAGCAGAACATCCGATTTTAATAATGCCTCCCTGAACTCCGAATCTTCAAGTGTCAGATTGAATGAATGAGTATTAATGGTATTTATTAAAAGCTTATCATAATGTTTATTATCAAGATAAGATATCGGGTAAGGCCAGACTTTTGCAAGCAACTGTTTCATGACTTTCTGGTTATATATTATAATTCCGTTAAAATCCTTTTATAATGACGTTCACTAAGAACAGGGTAGTTTTAATTGATCTTAATTAATGCAATTAAACAAATTTAAATTAAAACTAACTTGTTTAATTTCTGATGGCGTTCGTCAATAGATTTTGAAATTTATTTCTCACTTTTTCACTGTCAAATCTATCTTTTGCCAGATTAAGAGCATTTCTGCTGATTTTCATCCGATATTCTTTGTCAAGTACCAGTGTTCTTATAGCCTCTTCTATTTTTTTTTTGTCCGGTACTGTTACACAATAACCACATTCATTCGTTGAAAAGAATTTTGAAACCGCAGTATCTTCAGGGGCATAAACAAGTACAGGTGTACCCGACAGCATAAACTCAGAAGCTTTGGTAGGTATTGATAGTTTTGCGAATTTTAATCCAATCGTTGTAAAATCAAGAGGTAATAGCAAAAGATCATATTCTTTAAGTAAAACAGGGACCATTTCATAGGCAACAGAGTGGTCTTATTTTTACATTATCAATATTACTAATTGGTTTAATCTCAGTAATACCAAATTCATTTGTAAAAATATCAAATTCAATCTTAATTCGATCGATCCTCAACCGGGAGATAACCTTAGCAAAATAAACGATTGAATTGCTATTTGCTGTCCCTACTCTGCCAATGTACAAAATTTTAAAACTGTTGGTTCTTTCGGACTCCTTCCTGGGTATATCAAATTTGTCAATATCAACCGGATTATGAAATGGTACAAAATGTTTCCCATACCTCTTCAGATACTCCTCTGACATAGCATCGCTAATACTTAGATGAAGGTCAATCTTGTCAAGTAATCGTTTGAATTCTTTGTCAATCTTTTTATTCCAGTAGTTTTTTAATGGCCCCCTGATGCTTATTGTAGAGGGCCAGTCATCCATCATATGAATCACTGATGGAATCTTAAGGTATTCGATCAAATCCTGTGCAAACAGAATACCCTCACGATCGGAAATCTGTATATACAATATATCAGGCTTGAATTCCATCAGCCATTCCTTCAGTTTTGGGGAAATTGTAATATGTGATATATAATTTGATAAACCAAGCCAATGGATAAAAGGATTGATCAACCGTGGCTGAAATATGCTGCATTAAACCTCCAGCATCCTTCTTCACATCAGGACTTTTCTTAGTTGCTGCATGTAGATATTTTTCCTGAGGGATAAGTTTGTTTATATAAAGAAAAAGGAAATTTCCAGTGATATTCATCCCTTCCTATCTGGTAGTAATTATCACATATATCATATGAAGCTGTCTGAAGCATAAAGGGAATTGACAAAACGGCTATTTTATCCCTCGGCCATCCACTGAAAAGATTGGATAAAGTAATCCCCCCGCCTGAATTGTTATTGAAAGGTTGGCCATAGATCAGCACTTTAATGTTATTCCCCATTAATTAAAAAATTTAGGATCAGATTTAGAAATGGTTTTTTCATTCATGCTTGTTTAATAAATACAATCTGGTGAATCACCTGACCATATCTTTCAGGATCTCTCTGTATGCTTTTACCATCAAATTGGCAGAATTCGTATTATCAAATTCTGCTGATGCATATAATTTAGCCTTCTCCCCCATAGCAGCTAACTTTTCCGGATTATTTAACAGTTTTAAAATCTCTTCAGACAATCCGTCAATATTCCCCTGCTCAACAAGAATGATATTTTCCTGGCCCTTATTTATATCTGGTATCCCTCCTGTTCTGTAACTGATCACCGGAAGTCCAAGCAGCATACTTTCGGCAATTGTTCCGGGAATTGTATCATTATACGTGGGAAGAATTGATATCCTGGCTTTAATGACTTCAAAATGCATTTCCTTCTGTGTTGGAATAAAACCTTTAAATTCTATGTTTTTAGTCAAGTCAAGTTCATTGACCAATTGTCTTAGAGAGTCCATATAGGTTTGATCTGCATTGCCTATCACTTCCATATTTATATCTGGTTTATGTTTCTTTGCTTTCGATAGCGCCTTTATAGCATCTTCAATCCCTTTCATTTTTGTAATCCTGGCAAAGAACACAACATCATATTCCTTTTGTGGAGTTATTTCAACTCTGGTCTTGGCAAACGGGAAATGAAACCAGTACATTTTTGCGGTCGGATTGAATTTCCTGATATACTTTTCAATCGAGGTAGCTTCAATTCCAAAATGTTTCATCCTGGTTAGAATTTCCCTCTCAAAATCGATTCTCTTCTTTACAATACCTGTCTCTCCTGGTTCTACTTCCCCACTAAGAGAAACAAAACCTTGTATTGTTACAAGGATAGGATACTTTTTAATACCAAGAACTGATGAGGAATAATATGCATTCTCAGCACCTATGAGGTTAATCAAGATCAGGTTTAATTTTATTAATTAATCTTTTTACTCCAATATTGAAAGGTAAAAAATTAGATAATATATCAAATTCAAACCAGTTTGGCCAGTGTTTTCTACTTAAAGGCCTCCCAACCTTAATAAAATGATAATGAATGTTACCTTCATCAATTCCGGTATTTTTAAGAATGGTATATAAAGGAGCAATCACATGTAATTCAATATCATTCATTTTTTTGAATTCTTCAATTCCAAGTGGTATCCAGGGGGCAAATTCCTTTAATTTCCAGCGGTATTGATAGTTTCTCCTTCATGGATTGGTTCATGAAGTGACAAATCCAAACTATTCTCAGCTTTTCGTGATCCGATTTCTTATTCATTCATAGTCTATTTAAGTTTATTTTTACCGTAATTATTTATGCTAATCACTCAAGCTGGGATTCAATCTTTTCCATTTCTAAACAAATTCTGTATCCCTTCATTGCTCATTCCCCTTAAAGTTTCTGAATTACACATCCCAACAATAATCCAGACAACTACATTCAGTAAATTATAAGCGATTATATTTTCTAAAAAAAGCATTAAAATATAGATCGCCAGTAACAAGCCCAGGGATTTAATAAACACATTATTTGATTTGCTTAATGCTTTTCTAATTGACGAAATAATTACTGTTATATAGAGTAAAAATCCGATAATACCTGTTTTTAAAAGGATTTGCAGAAAGCCGACTTCTACATTCGACCTGCTTAATGTTTTGAAACTTTCCGAATAATACCCTCCATTTAATCCTTTACCAAAAATAATTGCCCTGTTAATTCTAAGATCCTGAAAAACCTCGTAGTATAAAAATGTTCTAGTATCTGCATA
The DNA here is from genome assembly GCA_963708515.1 of uncultured delta proteobacterium. GTDB lineage: Bacteria > Desulfobacterota > Syntrophia > Syntrophales > Fen-1087 > JAPLJM01. The sequence continues at coordinate 45,075 of CAVPSX010000021.1, forward strand.
TGGATCTAATTGACTATAATCAACTGAGCCTTTGTCCCTTGATAAAATTTGGAATATACTCTGACCCTGGAATCCTAAATAAATTGAAATTGCAGGGATAAGGAGAATGATAAATACAATCAGATAAAATATTTTTTTATTAGTTACTTTATATAGAAGCAAGTAATAGGCCAATAATATTAAGTAACTTATTGAGATGCGTATGATCTCAGCCCTATTAGTAAGTGAAAAAGCCGCAACACTGATTGAAATCATTAGTGTACCTAACTTCCCCCAAAATGATCTTAAAGGAATAGTAAGGATCATATAAAATATAAATAACAATAAAAAATGTTGTAATTCAGGGTAGTTTATAAAAAATAGTGATATTAATGCTACTGAAAAAAAATAAATCGAGAGAATTCTGTTTATCTGAAAAAAGTAATTGAATTTTAACCCCGCAATAAAAAAAAGCACCGGGAATAAAGACAGGCCCATATAATTACTGAATAAGAAGTAATTAAGTTCGCTTGATGTACGCATTTCAATCAGACTTCTGAAAAAACAGATAAATATCCATGTAACCAGCAGATCAAATACCCACCTTATTCCATTTCCCTTTAAATCAGCTCGCCAGTATGTTCCGAAATAAATAAAAATCATTATCAGTGATGAACCAATTGCTAAAATAAATTTATAAAGACCTTGTAAAACACTTATCGGGGCTCCGTATAAATTAAAATAAAAAGCAAAATGGAACAAGCATCGCCAGTATCAGGCTTAGAACTATCAGTTGTCTCTTACTAAACATGCACGTAATGCGTTATATATGGAACTTAAATAGTTTTACAAATTATTTAATCCAGATACCCTTTTTGTTTTTGTTTACAATCATATGATATTGGATTGGTGCAAGAATATAACCATTAAAACTTGCGGCTATCGCTCCAATAAATATCGAGTAAACTCCCATATCAAGGAATTTTATAAAAAATAGGACAATCCCAATATATAAAAAAGGACTTATTACGCTTGAAATGAACTGAATCCGCAGGGCACTTATCCCATTTAAAAATTGAACGTATTTACCTCCATATATCATGATGTTATAATATACAAATCCCCATAAGGAGAGTGCAAAAGGGATGATCACTTTACCTTCGCCCAGCCATATACGATAAAAGGGAGCCGATAAAATAAGCATAATCATTGTTCCAATTAACATGAGAATACCTAGCTGATTATACCTTTTTATACCATTTTTTATCCATTGAATGTCATTTTTCTGATATGCTTCTGTTGAAGCGGACCAGAATGGTGTAAGAAAAATGCTAAAGACCATATACGGAATTCCAAAATATTTGTAAACTACATTATATGCTGTAACATCCGCCGTTCCAAAATTCCTTGCAATGATTATGTTAGCTGTTTGATATTGAATAATCCCGGCAATATGAATAATAAAAAAAATTAATCCGAGATTGAAAAGATCCCTGACATATTTAAACTTTATCCGTGAAACAGCCGGTTTGTATCTCCTGTATTTGCTTTTAAAGAGTATTAAATTAGCGGCTACTAATACAATAAGCGGTGAAGCACAGAGGGCTAATCCTAAATAAACCAACGAACCTTCGGTGGTTTTTATCAGGATAATAATAAACAATAAAGACAGTATATTACCGCCCAGATCAATGAAAGATGACTTTGCGGGTTGCTGATCAGCTAATAATATTGTTGTGATAATCCTGAATACAAATGAAATACAAAAGTATGTGAAAACGATTATTGCCAGAGTAGTGACATCAGTACTCATGCTCTCAGGTACTTTAAGTATGTTTGACCAATCCAGAAAATTATTTAATATTAAAAATATCAGCCAGACACTAATAAAAATAATTCCTAGTATGGCATACGTAGTACTCACATAGATCCCCGCAAGATCATCGTCTCCTTTTGCTTTAGCTTCGGCAAATTTGTTTCGTAAGCCTTGTGTCAGACCAACATCAAAAAAAACAAACCATCCCACTATTGAACTCATGGTAAGCCATACACCATATGTTGATGAATCGATATAACCCAGTGTCAGGGGCAAGGAAACAAAACTGATTGCAATACTTATCCCTTTAATAAGCAGAGAACTTATAATATTCTTTTTAGCCCTTACACTGCGTTCATGACCTTTAGTAAAAAGATTGCTAAATATTGAACAATTTTGAATTGGGAAAACTCATTGCTATTTGGTTTTAATGGGTCTGACCTACCTGTGGTCATTATAGGTAAACAGACTTTAACTTTAAAAATTCCCGCAAAATATTCCGAAAAAATACTAAATGTAACAAAAACGATTATTAATCGTAAAAAAATCCGTGCTAATCAAATAAATATGTTTATCCGTAAATATTCTTCAATAAATGAGAATCTTTCTTACGCTAACATTTCTTGGCTTTTACTCAGTTGTTAATGCAATTGATTATTATATTAGTTCCTCTGGCGATGATCTAAATAATTCCGGTATTTCCGTCAACATTTCCCTGGCAAACGATTGAAAAAGTAAATTCTGTATTTTCTACCTTAAACCGGGTGACAGGATATTATTTAAACGTGGAGATACATTTTACGGTACTATAAAAGTCATGAAATCAGGTACCGCGGGTGCGCATATCATAATTGGATCATATGGAACCGGTGAAAAACCAATAATCACCGGATTTAAGAATATTACAGATTGGATCTGATGAAGGGAATGGCATCTATTCGGCGCCTTTATCCTCTGAAAAACTGACAAATATGGTAATTGTAAACGGGAAGCAGGTGGCTATGGGAAGATATCCGGATGCCGGATCAAATCTCTCATTCGAATCATTTAAAACAAGCCCGGTTAGTATTACTGATTCCGGTCTTGGAGATATTATAAAATGGACAGGTGCTGAAGCAGTAATAAATGTTAATGACTGGAGCCTTGACAGGTGTCTTATTACGGGACATTCCGGAGATGAACTGGCCTATACAAATTTGGGTTCCGGTCAGCCTCCAACCGGTGCAGGCAGATACTTCTTCATTCAAAATGATAAAAGATGCCTTTCCACCAACAACGAATGGTATCATTCCTTATCAGAAAGTAAATTCTATATCTATGGAAATCCTTCAGGCAAGTCAGTTAAAGTATCATGTCTCGATTATCTTATTTCCAATAATGGGTTTGATTATATAACTATAGATGGATTAAATCTCTCAGGTGCAATATTATTTGCCATAAACATGCCGAACGGAAGCTCGAATTGCAATGTACAGAACTGTTCAATATCATACATCGGTGAGAGCGGGATAAGAAGTGATAATGCCAGCTATAACACTTACGAAAATAACTATCTGAATGACATTAACAGAGGAGCAATTTATTGTAACAATTCAAGTTACTTTAAGATAACGAATAATTCAATTAATAATATTGGTATTATCCCGGGAGGGTCATTCAGAGCTACTCAAAATGACGGAATGTATTTGTATGCATTTAATAATTCAGTTGTTCAGTACAATAGCATTACGAACACCGGTTATAATGGAATTTTTATTACAGGAAGCAATACGGAAATTAAAAATAACTTTATAAATCTTTCATGTATGTTACTAAATGATGGTGGTGGTATCTATACAAGCGGAGGCAGTTATGTCGGCAGAGTCTTTAGTAATAATATTATTCTTAATTCAGGTGTCGGTAACATGAATGCCGATCTTGCTGAAGGTATTTATCTGGATGAATATTCAGCAAATGTTACTGTTAAGAATAATACAATAGCCAATTGTAAATTTGCCGGAATTAAGAATCATAAAGGGTATAGTAATACTATAACATACAACACTGCTTTTAATAACGGGTCCGGGATATTTCTTCAGAACTCATCAACAACAGCCAATACTATCAAAAACCTTAGTATTTCAAATAATCTCTTTATTGCTAAAGGCGGGTCCCAGGTTGCCCTAAGATTCTACAGCAGAGCCGATGATATTCCTGGATTTGGTATCGCGGATTACAATTATTATGCAAGGCCGGTTGATGATGATGATATTATTTATACTTATTCCCCTTCGACCGGAACGAAATACAGATATCTTACTGATTGGCAGGCATTCACTAAACAGGATGTTAATTCGCGTAAATCACCGGTGCTTATATCCGATACCTCGAAAATTGATTTTTATTATAACGCCACTAAAACCGATAAAGTAATTGCTTTAGCAACTCCCATGATTGATATTACTGGCATTAAACACTCCGGCAGTGTAACACTTCAACCATATACTTCAATAGTATTATTTCCAGATACTGATCCATCAATCCCAATAGTACCGGTCCTGTTAAGTTCCCTTGTAGAAAATGCGACTCCGGCGTTGTTGGTGATGACCTACAGTATTGACCTGGCAAATACAAAACTATCTCCTGCAGCCTTCACCGTAAGAGTAAATGGCACAGTTAAAAATATTACCTCAGCTTCTGTCTCAGGGAATAAAGTCAATCTGGTATTAGCAGAGAGGATTATTTATGGCGATATAATTACTGTTTCATACCTTAAACCCGCAATTGATCCTCTTCAGTCCCCTGCCGGAGTACAGATTGATTCGTTCAATGCGCAACCAGTCAGAAATAACTGTTCCGCTCCTGTAAACCAGGTCCCGGTTGTTTCAATAAATTCACCAGCTAAAGGCAATACATTTGTGGCTCCTGCTACTTTAATAATTGAAGTTAACGTAACCGATCCTGATGGTACAATCACTAAAGTAGAACTGTATAATGGAGCTGAAAAGATCAGTGAAATGACGAAAGGTCCTTTTTCGTTTACTCTGAAGGATTTACCGGAGGGTACTTATAATCTGACTGCAATTGCAACTGACAATATGAAATCTTCGTCCACCTCTGCTGCTCTTGAATTTCAGATTACTAAATATAATGAGAACAGTGAGTATTTTAACCTGTATCCTAATCCGAATAATGGCACGTTTTCAATTGATTTCTCGACAGGAATCAAAGCTGATATATATACTTTAACAGTTATAAATATTGCCGGTAAAACGGTCCACAGAGAAAACATATCGGGAGAATCAGGTAACACAAATTTCAATTTATCTCATCTGGAAGCAGGCACCTATATTATTATGATCAGGAGCAATTTGATAGTTGCAACTGCAAAATTTATTAAATCTTAAGCCTGATTCATATCATCTGACTATTGCAATTTTTTTTATATATCGCTTAAGATCATCAGATTCAAGTGCAATATTGTAAATGCCTGACGAAAAATAACCCGGCAAATTTATAATATTTGGTCCCCTGACAATATGATACTGTTGTAATATTTTACCCTGAAGATCATATATCTTCAAAATATCGTATGTGAGATTATCGTCATTTATTGATACATACAGAACATCTGATGCAGGATTTGGATAAACAGATATTTTAGTATCTGGTCCGGGTGATATATGTATACGCGCTCCTACCTGCCAGATTAAATCCTGATTCATTAATTCAGGGTCTGTCTTTCCCCATACTGCACTTGCAGCCAGTCCGCTTTGAAATTCTGCTCCAAGATTCTTTCCGTAATCTAATCTGGCTTGAGGTACAAAAGCTGTAAGATCCTTGAACTCAGGATTGATAACAACCGAATGCAGATCATAACCCAACGCCTGCCACTCAGAAAAAGATAATTTTTTACCATTTATCTCAAATACCGGATCTCCTGATTCACACCAAAAAAGATTATAATCACTTTCAAACCCGGACAGGCAGGCAGTTTCATAAATTTTAATATTCAGTGTTCTGAATTTCGTATAAAAAATATTATTAAAAATTTTGGTCCCGGTGGATACTGCACTCAATCCGCCATCAAAATTTGTATGAATATCTATCAACCCTCTATATGTCTGTTCCTGATTGTACTCACAGTAAAGAGTGTTATTGAATATTTTAATACCATTCATACCTTTGACAACAATCCCCACTTTGGGATTGTTAATAATATTATAAGCGATTACACCTGAGATGTCAGTCATGCCGTCAGATTTACGCTGAATGCCGTTCGGAGTTCTGTACAAATAATTATATTTAATAACAACATTCAGATTAAAGCCTGTAAATACTGCATGAGTGGTACTGTTTTCATCCTGCCCATTCCAGGTAAATCTGTTTCCTGTAATTATTTCCCCGTCAAGATTGTTATTTGTATAGGCTGGAGTTTCATCACCGGCCTGTAAGATATAACCGGATGAATTTACATACGTTAAAGAATTATTACGATATGTAAAAATTGTAGCCTGACTTCGTGGTATAACAATTCCAAAAGAAGAACCGGTCGTTGTATCAATAACTTCTGTCCCCTCAATAGTGAGTACAATCTGCCCAAATAAATTTGCCGGTCCAATTAAAATGAAATAAAATAAAATTAACTTCCCCATAAATATTTCATTAAAAATGCCAGATGAATCTTATTTATCTGGCTGACAACCTGATATTTACTCTAATTGAGAACCATACAGGCAATTAACAAAATTCTGAATAAAGATACAATTCATTCAGGTTTAATGCAATAGCATATAAAAATTTATGTACATTTTTAAATTCTTAACAGCTAATCATTCATTCAGGAAATAGTTACCATAAAAATTCTTTCTTGATTCGATATCGATGAATAATTTGTTATCTACTGCTTTAATAAGTTGTTTTATTGAATCTTCAGCAGAATACTTTGCCTCGAAACCCAGTATTTTACTGATTTTATCGAATGAAACCCTGTAGTTTCTCGGATCGGAACCTCCCTTTCTGTATTCGATCCTGCAATTTTTAATATGCTTACTGATAAGATCCAGGATCATCTTCTTAGTATAATTATTTGTATCACTACCGACATTAAAAACCTGTCCGGTAACCTTATCAGCAGGCGCTTCAATAACCCTTATTATAGCATCTGAAATATCTGACACATTGCAGTATGGACGCCATGTGTTTTCGTCATATACAACCAGTTCCTTTCCAAGAGCCAGGTCCCTTGTAAATTCGGAAATAGTCAGGTCAAAACGCATCCTTTTCGACATTCCGAATGCGGTAGAAAGTCTCATTATGACCGGAGAAAAATCGAGCCCATCAATAGCTCCAAGCACATATTTCTCGAATTCAACCTTGGATTCCGCATAAAGCGACTGTGGATTTAATTCCGAATCTTCAGTTGCCAGGGAATCATCATGCCGAAGGCCATAATTGCTGCACGTTGAAGTAAATACAAATTTTTTGATTTTTTTACCAATCATCTGTTGAACCAGTTTTTTTGGATTGGTGATATTAGTATTCCTGGCAAGTTCGGGATACTTCTTACAGATTGGATCACCTACCAGTGCAGCCAGGAGAACAACATCAGTTATGTTATCTAAAGCATTGGATAATAAAATATCATTACCAAAATCCCCATACATAAATGAGAAATTATCTTCTTCAAGAAGTTCATACAGAGTACTGCCGTTGTCATAGATCAGTTTATCCAGAACACGAACTTTGAATCCCTCTGACAGAAGCTTTCTGACAAGTACAGAACCAACATAACCGGCTCCGCCTATAACAAGAATATGACTATCCTTTAAAATATTATTTCCTTCCGTTTTAAATTCTTTTGCCATTTAAATGAGTTTTTAGTTTAAATTTTATTCTATTACCTAATGGTTCAACATCGATTGATCCGGATATGCCTGATAAGCTTGATTTTTACTTTCTGTTTAAATTGACAAATGGAAGATTCTCCAGTAATCCATAATCAAGCCATGATTTTTCGCTTATCGGGAATATCCCCACTCTTTCTTTTTTGTTCTTCAGTTTCAGGATCAGATCCGTAATATGGAAGAACTTTCCTTTTGGAATTAATTGCAATACATCAGGTTCAAGTACATATACTCCGGAATTTATCTTAAATGTAATTTCAGGCTTCTCCGACAATGATGTCAGTTGTCCTCCTGCACCCGATTCGATAGTTCCGTAAGGAATTTTATAATGCTTTAATGCTGCAACTATAGTTATCTTATTTTTGTTTTCAGTATGATATTTAAATACGTCTGTAAGATCCTGCTTGATTATAATATCGCAGTTTGAAACAAAAAATGTGGAAGAGATTTTTTCCGACAGCAGATATAGACTACCTGCAGTCCCTAAAGGTTTTTCCTCCTGAAAGAAATGAAAGTGATAATCCGGATTATTCAGACTCTGAAGGTAGTGTTTTATCATTTCCGCTTTATAATTAAGCGATATATAGAATTCGCGGCAACCTGACTTTACGAACTGGTCCATTATATCTTCTATAATGGTTTTATCAACAACCGGTATAAGTGGTTTCGGGAGCACATTCGTAAGCGGTTTAAGCCTGGTCCCCTCGCCTCCTGCCATTATAACCACAGGCACATCTATTTTTTCACGGATTTTTACCTCTCCGCTTATTATATCTTCCCAGAAGATTACGTCAACGAGTATGTTCTGATGATCGACAACCGGCATACATTCAATTCTCTCCTCAATCATCTTTAGTCTTGTATGTCCTTCATCATCCTCAGGCCGGGCTACCATAATACCATCTCTCAGGACATCCTTCACCATTGTTTCAAGAGGTATATCCTTAATTATAGCCCTCTGAATATCACCGATGCTTAATAATCCTGCAAACTTGTCTGCATTTAATATGATCAATAGCTTTTTTTCAAGATTGTCCATTTTTTTCAATGCGAACAAGATTGTCTCCTCCCCCTTTAAAGTGATTTTCTCTATCTTCTTCAGTTTGTTCGGGTCCATGTTGAAATATCTTTTAATTCCACAGGTTTTACGTATTGTTTTGTCAAATGTTCATCAAAGCTTTCTCCAAAGTCAGTCTGATATAATCTATACTTTCATAAGTCAGCTTAGAGAACATTGGAAGTGTGATCAGATTATCAGCAACATATTCTGTAAGTGGAAGAGCGGTCCTGAATTCCGAATAAATTGAAAAACGGTGAACTGCAGGATAATGAATACTTGTCTGAATACCATGTTCAGATAAATAATCTCTGACTTGTTTACGTTTCTCAACAGTCGAATCTTTCAGTACAACAGGAAAAATATAATTTGACGAAAAGAATTTATATTCTCTGAATGGAATTATAAGATCATTCAACGGGGTTAGCTGTTTTATATAATAATCCCGGACTTCAGCTCTTCTTTTCAGATCATCTTCCAGCTTGTCAAGCTGCACTATACCAATTGATGCCCTTATGTCATCCATCCTGTAATTATATCCGAGTTCAATCACATCGTACTCGGTAGTATGCCCCCTTGCCCTGTCATAGGATAATGATGTCATCCCATGAGATCTGATAATCTTTGCCTTGTTAAATAATTCGGTATTATCAGTTACAAGCATGCCGCCTTCTCCGGTACTTATATTCTTATTTGAAAAGAAACTGAAACATCCGAATTCACCAAAGGTACCCAGCTTTTTACCATTGTATTCTGAAAGTGGACCATGGCAGGCATCTTCAATTATTTTCAGATTGTATTTCCTTGCTATCGCTTCTATCTTTGTCATATCACAGCTAAACCCTCCGTAATGCATAAGCATGATGGCTTTTGTCCTGCCGGAGATTTTTTTCTCGATATCAACCGGATCGATTGTTAAATCTTCCAGGCTTTTGATATCGACAAATACAGGAATGGCATTCAGGTACCTGATTGCGTTAGCAGTCGCAACAAAAGTCAGCGAAGGACAGATCACCTCATCACCCGGTTCAATTCCCGACAGCAGAAGAGCAAGATGCAGCGATACCGTGCAGTTCGACAGAGCAAGAGCATGACCTGCATTGAGCATTTCTGCAAATTTACGTTCAAACTCTGCTGTTCTGGGTCCTGTTGATATCCATTTTGAACGAAGGGTATTGACAACAGCCTCTTCTTCTTCTTTTCCAAAATTCAGATCAAATAATGGTACTTTAAAGTCCATGATTACTTTTAATAATTAAATTATTAATCGTTGAATAAGCAATATAAAACAGGAAATAGTGGTCTGCCATTTCCTGATTTTAAGACCGTATTTTAGTAAAGTGAGAAAGTACAAACCTTTCCGTTCAGAGATACTTCCGTCCCGTCAGTTACAACAGGATTCTATAAGTAATGGCTGTAAAATAACCGGCAGGATATAACAAATTATAACCGGTCAAATTGTTTTAAACCATAGAATGAAGCAGACTGACTAAATAAAGTCCAAATATATTAATAAATTTTTTAACTAAAACGTATTGTTTGGTACCGAATCCTGAAAGTTAATAAATGATTATAAATCTTAACTGATTTAAGATGACCCAATATGCAGTCAAAATAGAGATCTTTTAAGTGCATAACCGCCAACCTAAGGAGTTTTGCGGACAAAAGTTTCCCCTCCTTTTTTTAAGGAGGGGTGGCCAGACAACAAAATCATCTGACGTGCAGAAACATAAATGGTCTGGCCGGGGTGGTTGATCTTGAAGCATTAGGATTCACTCTTCTCAGGCTTGTGAACAGGTATTGTGGAGCAATCTCTGCCGATACTATTTAAAAGATATCACCAGGAACCAACAGGACTATAAAACAACCAGTTGCTTTGTCAAAACCGTTGACATTCCCTGCATGATTTTTACAATATATAAACCAGGTCTCAGATCTATCGGGATCTCTGTGTGGTGAATTCCTGGAGATAATATGGTTTCCTTACAAAGCCTTCCCGATAAGTCAAAAATTCTAAGCAATTGCGTTTCCTCAGATGGTTCCTTAAATGAAATGTTAACAAATTCACTGACAGGATTGGGATAAATAATTATATCTGCTGAATTAAATAAAGAATTCGATAGACTTATTTTATCGGGATCAGAAGGATCAGATTCAGAAAATGAATTATTTGTTTCTTTATAAGGTTCATCATCATGGGAGGAAGCCTGAGATTTTGAAGCCGGCAGACAATTGTTAGTTACAGTTTGTGCACCAAAACCAAGGACAAAACACCAGGAAACAGATCGTAATGCGTATGATGATGGCATTGTATAAGCAACGGTAATGTTGTCTCCATAAATAACTGGCTTTTCAAGTGTAAGATACACTTTTGTACCCGATATTGTTACTGCACTTACTGCTCTTTTCACTGAATTTATAATAACCGTAAATGCAGAAACAGATGGAATAACATTAGCCATACTGGTATTGAAAGTCAATTCAATGACACCGGGATTAATGAATTCTACCGATGCTCTAACCAGAACAGGACAAGATCCTTCCACCTCGTTTGTCACTGGTTTAGCACTGAAGCCTAAAACAAAACACCAGGAAGCAGATCGTAAAGCAAATGATGATGGCATCGTATAGGCAACTGTTATTACATCTCCATTAACTACCGGGCTTGCCAAAGTGAGGATAACATCTGTCCCGGATATTGATACCTGACTAACTGATCTTTGTACCGAATTAACCATAACCTTAAAGGCAGTAACCGCGGGTATTACATTTGCCATGTTGGTACTGAATGTCATCCTGAGAAGATCGGGTGTATTATTTTCTACCCTGGAACTGACCAGTACCGGACAGGCAGTTTGAACTTCATTTGTTACCGGTTGAGAACTGAAACCCAAAACGAAACACCATGAAACAGATCGTAAAGCATATGATGATGGCATCGTATAAGCAACTGTTATAAGATCTCCATTAACTACCGGGCTCGCTAAAGTGAGCATAACATCTGTCCCGGATATTGACACCTGACTAACTGATCTTTGTACAGAATTGACCATAACCTTAAAGGCAGTAGCCGAAGGTATTACATTGGCCATATTTGTACTGAATGTCATCCTGAGAAGATCTGGTGTATTATTTTCTATCTTAGAACTGACCAGTACCGGACAGGCAGTTTGAACTTCATTTGTTACCGGCTGAGAACTGAAACTCAAAACGAAACACCCTGAAACAGATCTTAAAGCATATGACGTCGGAATTCCATAGGCGACTGATATAATGTCACCGGAAGCAACAGGGTTCGAAAGCGTTAATAGTACATTCACTCCGGAAATTGTAACTTTATTTACCGTCCTTTGTACTGAATTGACTAGTACCGTAAATGCAGATGCTGACGGAATGACATTTGCCAGTTCTGTACTAAATGTTATTTCAATAATCCCAGGAGTGTTATTCTCTACAGATGCGCTTACCGGTTGAGGACATAGGTTCTCTACTTTATTTGTTACCGGCTGAGCTCCAAATCCCTGAACAAAACAACCTGTAACAGACCGTAAAGCATTTGATGAAGGTACACTATAGGCAACAGTAATTATATCACCTGAAATTACAGGATTTGAAAGGGTCAATAACACCTTAGATCCGGAGACCCTTACTAAACTTACCACCCTCTGAGTTGAATTTACTGTTACCAAAAAAGATGATGCAGTTGGAACAATTATGGATAATTCCTCACTAAAAATCATTTCAATGATTCCAGGGTTACTTTCTTCTATTGAAGAGGTGACAAGATAAGGACAAACATATCCAATATTGTTTATAACTGGTTGTGCACTGAATCCGAGAACAAAGGAATTCGCATCAGAACGTAAAGCATTTGATAAAGGCATTTTATAAGCAACAGTTATTATATCTCCTTTAACAACCGGACTTGAGAGAATTAAAAATACTTTGGAGCCAGAAATAGCTACTGAATTAACTGATCTTTGAATTGAATTAACCAAAACAGTGAATGAAGTTGCTGACGGTACTACATTAGCCAATTTTAAACAGAAATCAATTTCAATTGTATTAGGAGTTTCATTTTCTATCGAGGCGCTTACAACTAAGGGTGGGAAGATTGTCAGAACCGTTTGAGCAGCTATTGGTTCTGCTTCACCACCGTCAGGGGTTTGCAACGGATTTGTAACTGGTTTTTTATAGGTAACTGTAACTTTATCACAACTAACAACGGGATTCGAAAGAGTCAATAATACCTTTTTTTCTTTGATGGCTACAGAATTCACAGTTCTGTACTGAGAATTAACCATAACTGTAAAAGCAGTATTAGCTGGGATTATACCAGCTAAAGTGAGGTTATAAGACATTTCAAGAATATTCGGAGCAGTATTTGATATTACAGCACCTAAGCACACTGGCACTTTAGGTGGAGCGTAAGTCGGATCAACAAATAAAACCACAGATGTATATGGTAATAAGGTAATATCTGAAATATAACTTTTCCCTGAAATATCAATCATTGGCTGTGTCAGAGTAATTACCTTGTTCGTTTTAGATGGATTATAATAAAAGTCAATCTCCGTGGTGTCAATAAATTCTTTTAATAATTCAGGTGATTTCTTTGAGTTAATATCTTGTCCTGTATATAATTGCCAGTCGGGGAGTGTTCTGGACTTATACCCTGTGGCGGATGAGTAAGTAAAAATAATATCATCATCATCAATAGGCCGTGAATAGTAATTATAATCAAAAGCACCAAAATTTTTTATATCATCTCCTGTGCTTGTGCATTTAAGGCATGTTTGAGATGAACTTTTTGAGATCAAAATATTATTTCGAAATATATTACCATAAAGAGTACCGGCAATTGCCTGCAAATACAATTGCTGGTTGTTATTATACAAAGTGTTATAGCTCACAGTATTTGAAACTGCCCTGTGAAACATAATCCCGGCTTCCAGGCAACCGGCAACAGTATTATATCTGATTACGCACCCATTAGCTTCCTCGTCCAGATAGATACCCCGGGTGATATCAGCCATAGTGTTACCTGCACCTGAATTCAGTACAATATTATACTCGATGGTTCTGGTATAGGTACTTGCTCCGGGAATATAGATTCCTGCGCCATCATCTAATATTTTACATGCATTATTAATAAAATTGTATCTGATTGTTTGATTTTGACCACTTCCACAACCAATACCATTATAACTTATATTCTGAATATTATTATAAGTTATAGTATACACATTAGCAGCTGACCCTGATGTCCTGATACCCTGAGTCAATGTACCGTTTGTAACCTGACCAGGTTTCAGACCTATATTCGAAATAGCATTACCGGTGACTGAAATATTGTTACCTTCAATATATAGCCCGTCTCCGTTGCAATTTTTAATAATGTTGGCATTAATCAGTGAATTTGCAGATTTAAGTGAAATGCCTGAATTACCGCTGAATTGGATTTCGCAATTTTGTATTGTAATATTACTCCCGTATTCAGAATTAACTGCATCTGAAATTGATCCGTTGAAAGATAACCCATCTATTGTAACATAATTATATCTGTTAACATTCAGATTATTTCTCAAAGTGGCAACTTTAATTTCTTTTGATGAGGGATCCCCATAAATAAAAAATTTGCCAGTAAGAGTATTATGATACCATTCATTTGTAGTTGTTAAACATCTGAGATCGTTCTGAATAAAATAGTAACGGCCGTTAATAGGCTCCAAAGTTGTTCCCAGATCAGAATAAGTAAAAATGTCCCCGGCATGGCCAATGATCTTACATCGGTCTAATATATAGTCATATTTACTTATTACCACCTCACCTCCTGTCCAGTTAACTGCATCTCCGATTCCGGTATCTGTTATTGTTTTTGGAGTAACTGTGTGCGATTCGAATTTTAAATTTGTCCCTGCATCAGGATATCTGCCCATTCCATATTGCACTCCATTTATAACAACCATAGTGGACTGGGCTTCGGAAGTCAGTGATGCGGAATATATGTTGTTTCCTGAATTAACCCATCCTGTGACAGTTTTAAATCCGGTAATTACAGGTTTGTTACCGGTTCCATAAGCGCCAATCGTGATTGGTGATCCGGCAATTCCCGATTTTGAAACTACCAATGTTCCATAAAATGTATCCCCCCTCTTAAATAAGACAAGGTCTCCCGGTTGAAATGTGGAAAAAACAGAATTTACCTTTGAAACACTCTTCCATGCAGATGTTTCAGTCAGACCTGAATTAGAGTCGTTTCCCGTTGAGCTTACATAATAATTGGTTGCTGATATCACTGAACTGACAGCAATTAAGATCGCCATGAAAATAAATCTCATATCTGAAACTGGGTTGGATGTAAGTTATTAATCTCCGGCAAAAACAATCAAAGCCCAAGGATACGAATAATTTCCAGTAGTGAAATTATTTTCAAATCAATTTTTAACATTTTTTAACACATTGTTATTTGTGATGATTAATTAATAATGAGTGGCGAGTGGTGAGTAATGAGTGATGAGGAGTGAATAATGAGGGGTGAGGAGTGAGGCGGATTGAGTGCGCAATTAAGAGCAAGGTTAGCAGGAAGCTGTAATCCGGAATATTATAAAAAAGGTGCCCTATTGAGACACCTTTATTCTTATGATACTTATTTACTGCTATCTTAACACTCACCTTACCATAACCAGCAAAATAGTCCGTCGAATCCCTCTGGGCTGCTGAGCCCTTAAGCCACTCTAGCTGCTGAGCCACTTAGATCCATTCATTTTATAATCCTGAAATCAATCCTCCTGTTCAGTTTCCTGTCAGCTTCAAGGATATTTATGGTTACAGGCCTTGTCGAACCATAACCTCTGGCAACCAGTCTTTTTACATTTACTCCCCTGTTTACAAGATAGTTAACCATCTGCTGGGCACGGGTCTGGGATATTTTAAGATTCGCTGCCGCTGTACCGGTATTATCAGTATGATAAGCTACCTCGAGCCTTAGGCCGGGATTGCGGTTCATTAAAATAACTATCTGGTCGAGAAGAAGATAAGCGGCTGCTTTAAATCTTCCGTAAGTATCAAAATAGGTATCTGCCTGAACTCCGTAATTCTTTCTGATATCGAAAAGCTCTTTTTCAACAGGATCTTTGATGATATTTAATTTAACCTCAGCAGTCTTAAATCCCAGACCGGAAATTTCCCTGAAAGGAGGATATGCCTCCATCAGACTGATGCAATCATCTGCATGATAACTGTATCCATCTGCCCCTGCAATTTCCCTCAGGTTGTATTTTGAAGCTATGGTCTTGAAAATAACATTGCTCATTTCAAGTCTGGTCTTTGAAGTCAGGAATTGCACACTGAATATGGCATCCTGCCTGAAATCTGTTTCAGCGGAATACTCTGTCCTGATAAATGCATTTTCAAATTTCCTTATATCAGGAACAACAGCTTTTTCAGAAGCTTTCTTAGCTATCAGGGATGTTCTTTCCTGATCATTATTCAGTACCATTATCTTTTTTGAGACACCTGTTTTATGAATAATGCCATTGGATTCTGACTTTAATGTCAGTCCCATATTTACAGTATATTCACCCGGTTTACTAAAAGTATGCTTTACACTTTCTCCCTGCATCCTGGTACCCTCACCAAATACCCATGTATGATCCAGTACAGTATATCCCGGAAGGTATGAATCTGATCCGTTAAAACTGATCTCCTCCCCTGCCACGACTACTTCGGGTGATGTAATATATGGTTGCTGAAAATCGAGCAGATCGATCGTATACCTTAGTTTGTTGAAAAAGAGCGATCCGCTTGTCCTGTCAATAATGTCAAGCTTCACCTTATATGTTCCCGGACCCGGAAAACAATGCTGTACAACCGCACCATAGGCTTTTTTGCCATCTCCGAAATCCCAGACATACCTGAGATTAAGTGTATCAACACTTATAGCGCCACTGTCGCTGAAACTGAAACAATACTGATTCTCCTTCTGAATATTGGCATAGAAGATCTGAGGGAGTCTTGTTTTAAAATTGAAAATATCTATCGATCCATCCCTGTTCGAAGCGAAAAAACCTTCGCTCATAAGAGAATCTGTTATTATACTGAAATCATCATATTCTGAATTAACAGGCGGATCGAGCCGTACCGGCGGAAGCCATTTATTGCTCTGGAACCTGGAAAAGAAGATATCTCTTCCGCCCAGTCCGGGATGTCCGTCGGATGCAAACAGCAGCTCCCCCGCCGGATTAACAAAAGGATAAGCTTCATTCCCGCTTGTATTTATGACCGGACCCAGATTAACCGGCTCATCCCAGTAATATCCTTTCCATTGACAGAAATAAATATCAGATCCTCCGTACCCTTCAGGTTTATCGGAAGCAAAATACAACCTCTTTCCATCAGGAGACAGGTAGGGAGTGGTGATATTATACCATTCGTTATTAAATCTTAATTCCCTTATTTTATCCCACTTCTTATCTTCATATACTGCATAGAAGATCCCGAGCTTATTTCTGAAACTGGACAGTTCTTTTAGCTTCCCGTCAACCTTCAGGTTCCGTGAGAAATATATTGTATCAAACCTGCTGCTGAAAGAAGCCGGTCCGTCATTATAGTTGGTTTTCAGATATTTTGAAAATAAAACCGGACTAAGCCGCATACCTTTTAAGGTGGTATCAACATAATTTATCTTGAAGGGAGTATTTCCCTGCGATGATGAATATTCAAGGAACTGGCTAGTCTTCCGGTTTGACGTAAAAACCAAACCGTTCCTGTAGTAAACAGGACAGAACTCATCATAATGCTGGGAACTGAAGGGTGCTTTTCTTACGGTATAAGTTTCCGTTTGAGCGCTTATTGTCCCGGTGAATATTAGTGCCAGTAGGAAAGTTAGTGTTCTATTGATCATGTCTTAAAGTTACGTAAAAAAAAGTTTGAAGATGTTAGAAGTGCCTAAAGGCCTAACAGTTCATAAAGTTCAAAGTTGGCATAGAAGTCTTTTGTTGTTCGGCAATTTTAGAGTTTTAGCAGTTTTGGCATGTATAGATGCAGAAGATCGCTAATAATTGCAGGGTTAGCTTCTGCAAGAATCGGTTGCAGTTGGTATTTTTCCTGATTTTAATGCCGGAGATCTATTTCCTCAATTATTTCGAGCCAATATCGACATGATTCCAGCTGGATTCAGACTCATTCAGAAGATCAAGCTAGATCCTGCTGCTAAAGTACATGCCTTACAGTAAAATCATGAGAAACCTAGTTTCAGTTTCCCTGTAATTAGCGCCAACGCATTGTCCCTGCTTAGGCAAATTGACGTTTCGGATAATCCTCGCCTATTGCCCTTCAACCGTTCCCGGACAATTGCTGATCTGACAACTTAATGATATTTTTATATGCAGAAATTCTTTAGTCAGCTTCATATAATTTCATTGCAAACTCATTTATTTTCCATAAACAGTTATACTGAAACTCTTAGCTCATCTTTATTCCTTCCTAGGTCACTCGTTAGGCACTTCTAGCTGCACTTTCCAGCTGCCAACTTAAAAAATAAGGGGATTCACTACCTCCACATTATACTTAAACACGTACCTCAGCATTACCTCATGTGACCCATTACTATACTTACCCAGTTTGCCGAAATCGAAATCGTAGGTGTAACCGATCTTCATCTGATCGTTGACAGAAAACTGCATAAGTGCTGCAACAGACCGGTTATTCCGGTATGAAGCTCCTAACCAGAGCCGCTCAACAAGACTGACATGTGCATTTATGTCGTAAAGTATTTTATCTCCCGGAGAAAAGGTAACTAGTACCGACGGGAATAGCTTAACCCTGGGTGACAGGCTGAAAATATATCCGGTATTGACAAGATAATAATACTCTGCAGGATTTACTTTAAGGGAGTATTTATTCTTATCAAAGTTGAAATTATAGCCCATCAGCTTAGGAATAGAAACTCCGGCAAAATAATTCTGGTTTGAATAGTATACTCCGAAATTGAAATCCGGAACCACAAAAACGCGTGAATCGATCAGATAATAATCATCTCCCGGATCGACCACCACGAGGTCGGACCAGGCAGTATTTGTTGTCATCAGGCCGGCGCCAAGTCCCAGTGATAAGGTTCCGTTCGCCAGGCTTATCTTATATGCATAGGATGACATGAATTGTGTCTCTTTAGTGACACCTATCTTATCATTGGTGACCATAAATCCAATTCCCAGTTTTGAATCCAGGAGCGGTGCATCGATCGCTAGCGTCATTGTCTGGGGCGATCCCTGAATCCCGACCCATTGCCTGCGGTAGAACGTGGCGATATTCAATGCGCCACGGTTACCGGCAAAGGCGGGATTGATTGTTAACGGGTTAAGGATGTATTGGTTCGTTACCGGGGTTAATTGGGCAGAGGCGCCCGCTGGTAATAGAAAAAATAGTAAAAATTTGAATATCTTTTTCATCATCGTTAATTTTCTTATTCCAAGTTCCAGGTTCCAGGTTCGAGGTTTCTCAAGAGCATTTAAGTTCTAAGTATCAGGTTTTGTATTTTGGCCCTTTGAAATCACTCCGTTTTAAGTATGAAATAAAGGAAGCAATTTCTTTGCTTAGTTGGGTAGTACGTAAAATCAATTCCTGAAGTATTGCATCTTCAATATATTCATAATCGAAAGCCCTGTAAGATTGAGACCTGCATTCTCCACAAGATCCTTTGGATACACTTAGAAATTGCATAAACTCTTTATTTCCATCCCTCTCATATCCCTCAGCTATATTATCCATAATTGATCCTGAAGATGTCCTGATCTGGTCTCTTAAGCTTAAAGTCTTTACAAAAAGGTTCCCTCAATGTAAGACCAAAAACGTATTTACTAAGACTTCTGGCCTCCTGCCATATCTTCAGATCCTCAAATCTTTCAATTTTCATTTTTAATACCCAATTATCGATTATGAAACCTGGAACCTGAAACCTGGAACCTGGAATTTTTTATCTCCGAATCACCACAAATCCACTCAACGATTTCCCGTTCGCGGTAGTAATCGTATAGAAATAAGTGTCTTCGGGAAGTTCGTTACCATCGTAATCGAGTCCTTCCCAGTCGTTCTGATAGTTTTTGGTTTCATAGACCCGGAAGCCGCGACGGTCAAAAACCGTTAGCTCGGTCTTTCCAAGATTTTCTATTCCCCTAAGGATGAAGAAATCATTCATCCCATCACGGTTAGGGGTTATAAGTGTTGGTATTGTGAGATCATTTACAGTGACTACAACCCTATCCGAAACCGGAGGACATACTCCGTTGGTGACTGTCCAGATAAATTCATTTCTGCCGGGAGATAATTCGGTGACCTTTGATTTTGCATAAAGAACAGAGGCAAATGTTCCTGTTCCTGTTTCAACTGACCATACCCCTGATCCCAGCTCGGGTAAACAGGGCATCCATCGTTGTTGTAAAATTATACTCAAGCACCTGGTCGGGACCGGCATCTGATACCGGCAGCTGATCAGCCGTTACGGTAACCGGTTTAATTGTATAGAAATTTGCCGTAGTATTCCCTTTGATATAATAGACACCCGGAGGTACAGCTGATGGAGTCGTTATACGCTGAGTTGTATCAGCATCCATCCAGTATGAATAAGTAAGATTGGCATCGGAACCTGCAGTTATTTCCGGAAGTGTGAGGTTGGCTGTTGAAATTGAACAAATGGTATCGGGATTGGTTATTATGACCGTTGGAGGTCCTGGCCGGGCATTTATAAGCACACTGGCTGAAGAGGCTGAAATACAGCCAACTGCGTTTGTTACAGTAAATGTGAATGTGCCCGGCTCAAGACCTGAAACGGTTCTGGAACTCCCGGAACCATTAATTATTACACCACCCGGATAGCGGGTTAATCTCCATGTTCCCGGTGAAGGAAGTCCGGTAAGGACCACGCTTCCTGTTGGAACAGTATATGTTGGATGTATTATGTTGCCGACAACCGGTGCGGAAGGTATTGGCGGTTGTGCATTTATAATAACATTTGATGAAACAAGTGATGTGCACCCCGATTCGTCCCTGACCGTGAAGTTATATGCACCGGTGGAAAGTCCGGTCACAGTGGTTATAGCTCCGGCTCCGGTTGATGTAATACCGCCGGCATAGCGTGTCAGTGTCCAGATGCCTGTTTCGGGCAAGCCGGCCAGCCTTACACTTCCTGTTGCGGATGTACAAGTTGGATGACCAATTGAATCAATCAGGGGAGGTGGAGGCAGAGGCCTTACGTTAACTGTGGTAGACAAAGATGGTTCACTGAGACATCCGGCTGCATTACGTATCCTTACTGAATAATTCCCTGATGTGGTTACTGTGATGCTCCTGGTAGTGACTCCTGTCGACCAGGAATAACTTGTACCGGAACTCGATGTGAGTGTTACATTGCCACCGATACAGAATGTAAGCGGCCCAGATGCCGTTATTGTCGGCTCAGGAGGCAAGGCATTGACAGTGACCGGTACCTGCCGGCTGACTGAATTGAATCCATCGTTAACGACAACTGTGTATGTGGTGTTAACTTCGGGAACTGCCACAGGTCTGGCTATTGTGGATGCAAAACCTGCCGGGACCGAAGTCCAGGTGTATGTATAATTTCCTGATCCTCCGCTTGCTCCTGCATCGAGCTGTACATTTGATCCTGCACAGACAGTACCCGGAGTAGCGGTCGGATTCGCATTCAGTGAACCGCCTGTAAGTGTTACAGTAACAGCATCGGATGCTGAACAGCCGGTTGCTGTTATTGTAGCCGTCAAGGTGAAGGTCGTAGTGGAAGTGAGGTTAACCGTAACCGGATCTACAACTGTTGCATTAACAAGCAAGGAGGCGGGGGTCCAACTGTAGGTGAACGGACCTGTTCCTGTTACTGTCCCATTAAGTGTTGTACTTGTCCCGTTCGGGATGCCGGCATCAATTCCTGCATTAACTACCGGATTGGGATTGACTGTTACTACTGTTGCCGTTGAAGGAGGACTCTGGCAACCCGATGCATTGGATATTCTCACAGTGTAGCTGCCCCCTGTTGTAACATTAATACTCTGAGTGGTGGCTCCCGTCGACCATAAATATGTTGCCCCCGGACTTGATGTAAGAGTGACACTTCCTCCCGCACAGATTGTTGTTGGTCCGGAAGCTGTTATAGTTGGAGCTGTTGGTATGGTATTTACAGTCACCGTTACCGGTTCCGATACCTGACTCTCGCATCCGCCGGAGTTTGTAACCTGCACAGTAAAATTTCCGGATGTAGTCACATTGATACTCCGGGTGGTAGCTCCTGTCGACCATAAATAGGTAGTCGCCAGACTTGATGTCAGCGTAACGCTTCCGCCTGTACAAAAAGTTAACGGGCCGGAGGGAGTTATAGTTGGTCTGGAAGGTAAGGCATTGACAGTAACGGCAATCTGCCTGTTTATATTTGAGAATCCATCATTCACAGTAACATAATATATGGTGCTGACTGAAGGAGTGGCTGTTGGTTTTGCAAGTGTTGATGAAAATCCGGCCGGAACCGAACTCCATAACCAGGTATAGGTTCCTGATCCTCCGCTTGCTGCTGCATCAAGCTGTACAGTTTCGCCGGCACAAATTGTTCCGGGTGTTGCCGTTGGTGAAGCATTTAATCCGCCTCCCGTTACAGATATTGTCACAGCATCAGAATTCGAACATCCGGTTGCATTTATGGTTGCCGTAAGGGTAAAAGTGGTTGTAGATGTAAGATTAACTGTTACAGGATCTGCAACCGCTGCATTAACCAGTAATGAAGCCGGAGTCCAGCTGTAGGTGAAAGGACCTGTGCCTGTTACTGTCCCATTTAATGTGGCACTTGTACCATTAGAAATACTCGCATCACTTCCTGCATTGACTCCGGGCAAAGGATTTATGGTTACAATCGTTGCTGCCGAAGCGGGGCTCTGGCATCCGCTTGAATTTGTGACCCTTACTGTATAGTTGCCCGGTGTGGAAACACTAATATTTTGTGTTGTTGCACCTGTTGACCATAAATAGCTTGTCCCGGCACTTGATGTGAGTGTAACGCTGCCTCCTGTGCAGAAAGTTACCGGACCTGAAGCCGAGATCGTTGGCGCTGCAGGCAGGGCATTAACTGTCACAACAACCGGATCTGAAGCCGGACTCTGACAACCATTGGCATTGGTTATCCTCACCGTATAACTGCCTGATGTTGTTACATTGATGCTCTGTGTTGTAGCTCCGTTCGACCATAAATATGTGGTTCCGGCACTTGAAGTCAGAGTTACACTTCCACCGGCACAAAATGTCGTTAGCCCGGAAGCTGTTACTGTCGGCGCTGCAGGTAACGGATTAACGGTTACTGTAACAGGAAGAGATACAAGACTCTCACATCCGGTTGAGTTTATTACCCTGACAGTATAGGTACCTGATGTTGTTACGTTGATACTCTGGGTTGTAGCTCCGGTTGACCACAGATAAGAGGTACCTGCACTCGAAATAAGTGTAACACTGCTACCGGAACAGAAGGTTGTCGGACCTGAAGGTGTTATTGATGGGCTTGCAGGTGTGGGATTTACTGTCACTGAAACCTGCCTGTTTACTGTTGAAAATCCGTCATTAACAGCCACCAGATAAGTGGTGCTTATTGAAGGAGTTGCAACAGGTTTTGCAAGTGTTGATGTAAATCCGGCCGGAATTGAACTCCATAACCAGGTATAGGTTCCTGATCCCCCGCTTGCTGCTGCATCCAGCTCTACGGACTCACCGGCACAAATTGTGCCCGGTGTTGCTGTTGGTGAAGCATTTAATCCTCCTCCCGTTACAGATATTGTCACAGCATCAGAATTCGAACATCCGGTGACATTTATGGTTGCCGTAAAGGTAAAAGTGGTTGTTGATGTCAGATTGACTGTTACCGGATCTTCAACCGCTGAATTAACCAGCAATGAAGCCGGAGTCCAGCTGTATGTGAACGGACCTGTGCCCGTTACTGTCCCATTTAATGTGGCGCTTGTACCATTAGAAATACTGGCATCAATCCCTGCATTTACTCCGGGTAAAGGATAAACGGTTACAACCGTTGGTGCTGAAGCCGGGCTCTGGCATCCGTTGGAATTTGTAATTCTTACTGTGTAGCTGCCGGGTGTGGAAACACTAATGCTTTGTGTTGTTGCACCGGTTGACCACAAATAGGTTGTCCCGGTATTTGATGTGAGGTTAACGCTCCCTCCGGTGCAGAAAGTTACCGGCCCTGAAGCTGTGATTGTTGGCGCTGCAGGCAGGGCATTTACTGTCACAACAACCGGATCTGAAGCCGGACTCTTACAACCGTTGGCATTGGTTATACTTACCGTATAACTGCCTGATGTTGTTACATTGATGCTCTGGGTTGTCGCTCCGTTCGACCACAAATAGGTAGTTCCGGCACTTGAAGTAAGAGTGACGCTTCCTCCCGCACAGAATGTTGTTGATCCTGAAGCTATTATCGTCGGCTTGGCAGGCAAGGAATTTACCGTAAGTGTGGCAGGATCTGAGTTTACATTGTTGGCGCCGCTACAGTTTGAGACCTGGCTACGGTATTGATAGTTTCCGGAAGATGTAATACCTGATACTCCCAGAGTTGATGTTGCTGCTCCTGTGTAAACCGCACCTGCCGGGGATCCGCCCGTTACATTTTCCCACGTTGATCCGTTAAGATATTGCCATTGATAAACAAAAGGAGCTGTTCCATTCACCAGAACAGAGAAGGATGCACTTACATCGCCTTCACACATATTTCTGTCGGAAGGTTGTGTACCAATTACTGCAGGCTCACAAACCGTGATATGAAACGTAAGTGGTACCAGGGCATTTCCCTGCTGGGTATTATCAACAAAAGCAACAGTCTCATTGATATCATGATATGAGTTATCTGAAGGATCAAAGTATTTGAATGTCAATGTTTCACCGCTGACAACATTACTATAGCACCTCAAGGGGAAGATTGTCTTTCCCGTAACTGAAAAGAATATTCCATTGGCATAACCACGGCATGTAGTTCCCACAAACGCTCCGAGAGTACCTGTAGTTACTTCATTCGTACCCCATAAAATTATCGCATTGACTTCGCAATCGTTCTCATAATCGGAAGGATTTACAGTCCATCCGTGTGATTGTCCTGCCAGATCATTACTGACGAGTAATGAACAAAAAATCAGTAACAGCTCAGTGAAATATTTCCTCATAATACTATTGGTTTCACACGTAAATATTTTATTAGTAGATTACTATCTGTTTACTGTTGCCCTCTTCCTTTTATTATTACACCCCCATCCATCCTTCCCCACGGGGGAAGGTGCTGGAGTAAATAAACTTTTAATGAGTATTATTATTTTCATCCGCGTTTATTATTGCCCGCTTTAGTCGGGATGAATTTTCAAACTAATTATTCGATCTCATCAGTACGGCTTTCAGTATTTTCTGCCTCCGCCCGGTTTCAAGCTTTATAAAATATGTACCTGCAGAAGGCAGGTCAGAATCCCATTTTAAGCTGTAATCACCAGGCTCCTGCTTCTCATCGATCAGTATACGTACCGTCTTGCCGAATGTGTCAAAAACTGTTATCCTGACATGAGTTTCATCAAACAGGCTATAGTCAACATTCAGATTGTACTCAAAAGGATTTGGATAGATCTGAATATGAGGCTCCCTGATAATATTTTCGTCTTCTATTGCTGAAGAAGCCGAAGCATGCAATTCAAAAGGAACAGGAGCAGATCCGATAATCATATCCGATGTAAACGGAACGGTTTCATTACATGTATAATATTTATTCTTTGCAGAATCGAAGTATTTAAATGTAACAGTTTCATTTTTGGCAACATTGCTGTAAATAACCAGATTGAACACCCATGTCGAGTTAGGAGTGAAATACAATGCTGAACCTATTCCCCGGATCTCATTATTAACATATGCATAAATTGAATCATTCACTGAACCTTTTGAAACGCCATCAAGTAAGACTTTGGCTGACATTGTGCCATTGAACTCATACAGATGGTAATCGAACTGAGGCTCTCCTGTGCGTGAAGCGATCTGGCCTCCTTTTTTGCCCGATCCCTCATAATTCAACAAGCCGGAGTTGGCTACTTTGATCATATATCCCTGATGAGGAAACATTGATGTCAGAGAGCCGAACCAGCCATATCCTGTATAATATGTCGATGAACTTACCTGACCTTTAATATAGTCAAAGTTCGACAGTGTAAGGGATGAAAGTGCAGTTCCGATAGCCAATGAGTTCTGGGGCATGAATCCTATCCAGTTCCAACCTGCCGACAAAGGTATTGAGATTGAGCCTGCGTCAACCGGTCTCCCGCTGAATGAAGTAACCCCGCCATCACTCAGTTTAATTTTATAAAGTTCAGCCGGGTCGAGGGTTGTAAGTGATCCGAACCAACCATATCCGGGATAATAAGTTGCAGAGCTTACCTGGCTTTTAATATAATCTCCACCCGATACATCGGGTAGTATGAATCTCAGCGACATATTATCAAGAACCGTATTGACTGAAAACCAGCTCCATCCTGAAGGCAGTGTCATGTCAAACAGATTGCCATTGTTCATCCTGAAAGGATCAGCAGAAGTGCCGATGGCCATTCCCGGTACAAAATCGACCGATCTGTCCATTTCAAAAACAGCATCCTTTACAGGATCATAATATTTGAAAGTAATAATGTCGCCCGACAGATTGTTACTGTAACAGGTAAGTCTGAAAATGTAATTAGAGGGAAGATAAAGGGATGCCGGTGCAATACCTCTGCACTCACCGTTAACAAAGGCTGCCAGGAATCCTGATTGCTGTCGTACACCATCAATTGAAACAGAAGCTGTTACTGTGCCGTCATAATCAAAATCAATCGGGTTGACTGCCCATCCTGCAGGAAGTTTAATTACAAGCTGCCTTGTGCTTCTTACCGCCACTCCGGGGGTACCACCTGCAGATGCTGCCGGAGTTACCTGAAAACTGACGTACTTCCCGGCATCAGCTGAAACAAGGGTATAAGTACGGGCTGTTGCTCCTGTAATTGCAACTTCATTTGTTCCTGAGGCATTATCAGCCCTGTACCATCTGTAAGTGCTTGTCCCCTCCGCATCGCCTTCAGCATCACTATAAGTGTAGCTGCCTGTCAGAGTGCTTCCCGGGATCATTGTCCCGGTGAAAGTCACTGTTCCTGCAACCGGCGCATCGTTAACCGCCGTTACTGTTATCTGCCGTGTAACAGCTGTACTTGTAAGGGTTCCATCATTAACAGAAAAGGATATAGTCCTTGAAAGAGTTGACGGATTCTCGCTGTTATTGAAATACCTGACACTTCGCAGGGCCAGCTGATAATTTGCCAGCGTTGACGAACCGGCCAGATTAAGTGTACCTGAAACCGCATTCCAGGTTCCTGTGATGCCATTTGCATTTGTAAATGAAAGAATATCCTGTCCGCTTTGGTAATTACCTGATATTGAAATAACAGCTGATTCAATGTTTGTATCATCAACGTCTGTGACAGTAATCGAATTTGTTATTATGGTTGCAGTCGCATTTTCGGTGTAAACCAATGGTGTGGTTTCTATTCCGGCCAGAACAGGGGCATCATTTACGGCAGTTACTGTAAAGGTTGCCGGATCAGTGTCAAACAGAGATCCGGGGTCAGCTGCCCTGAAAGTTATGGTTTCGCTGCCGGTCCAGTCAGTGTTTGACAATGAAATAGTTGCAACCCTCGATGTGACTGTAACAGTAAGATTTGTATTTCCTGTCCAGGTCCATATAATCTGTGCATCAGCATTATCAACATCCGATACATAATCATCGAGAGCTATTGTTGCAAATGTTCCTCCCTCGGCTATTGTCTGGTTTGGGATATCAGTCACAACCGGTGCATCATTCACCGGTGTTACTGTGAAGGTCGCTGCATTACTGTTAGACAGCCCTTCCGGATCTGTTGCCGTGAAGGTGATTGTCTCGCTGCCGTTCCAGTTCACATTGAGCGGCGTAACTGTTGCGACCCTGTTGACTATTGATACCGCAAGCTGGGTGTTTCCTGAGCTTGTCCATGTGATCTGCGCATCAGGATTGTCTGCATCCGAGACAAAATTATCAAGAGTTATTGTTGCAAACAATGCTCCTTCTGCTCTCGTCTGATCAGGGATATCTGTCACTACCGGCGGATCATTATCTGCTGATATGGAGAAGGTTGCTCCGTCTTCATCAAAGAGCGCTCCGGAATCTGTCGCACGGAATGTTATTGTCTCGCTGCCGTTCCAATCGGCATTCGGTACTGTTATTGTCGCTATCCTGTTGACAATTGATACTGTGAGCTGTGTATTACCAGAATATGTCCAGACAATCTGTGCATCAGCATTATCGATATCCGTTACATAATTATCAAGTGTAATTGTTGCAAAGGGTGATCCTTCTGCTACCGATTGATTTGGTATATCGGCCACAACAGGTGCATCGTTAACTGCCGTTACTGTGAACGTTGCCGCGTTACTGCCTGTAAGACTTCCAGGATCGGTTGCCGTGAAGGTGATTGTTTCTGCACCGTTCCAGTCGGAAGCCGGTATCATAATAGTTGCTATTCTTGATACTATTGTTACGGTAAGCTGAGTATTGCCTGTGAAGGTCCAGCTTATCTGGTTATCGCTGTGATCAACATCCGTAACATAATTATCCAGCGTAATGGTCGCAAACACCGATCCTTCGGCAATAGTCTGATTCGGAATATCTCCCACAACAGGTGCATCATTAACTCCTGTTACAGTGAATGTGGCTGCATCCTCATCATATAATCCACCCGCATCGGTAGCACGGAAAGTGATAGTCTCACTGCCGTTCCAGTTTGCATCCGGAAGTGATATAGTGGCCACCCGCGATGTTATTGAAACTGTAAGAGCAGTATTACCCGCATATGTCCATACAATCGTATTGTCTGCATTATCAATATCCGATACGAAATTATCAAGCGAAATTGTAGTAAATGCCGTACCCTCTGTTATGGTCTGATCAGGTATATCACTGACCACAGGTGCATCATTCACTCCTGTTACGGTGAAGGTTGCAGGATCAGTGTCGTAAAGACCTCCCTGGTCAGTAGCTCTGAAGGTGATAGTCTCCGCTCCGTTCCAGTCGGCATTTGGTATTGTGATTGTTGCCACTCTTGAGACTATTGACACAGTCAGCTGGGTATTTCCGGAATATGACCAGGTCATCTGCACCTCACTGTTATCGATATCCGTTATAAAATTATCCAGATTAATTGTTGCAAAGGTTGCACCTTCTGCAATTGTCTGATTGGGGATATCACTTACAACAGGAGCGTCATTGACCGGTGTTACTGTAAAAGTAACCGGATCGTCGGCAGTAAGACCTCCGGGATCAGTTGCTGTGAAGGTTATAATCTCAGAACCATTCCAGTCGGCATTCGGTACGGTAATCGTTGCTATTCCCGAGGAGATACTAACTGTAAGAGACGTATTCCCTGAAGCTATCCAGTTTATCTCAGCATCACTATTGTCAACATCCGACACATAGCCATTAAGCGCTATTGTTGTAAAGGATGCTCCCTCTGCTATAGTCTGATTCGGGATATCCGTAACAACTGGAGCATCGTTTTCGGCTGTCACAGTAAAGACTGCAGGATCACTGTCAGACTGACTGCCCGGATCGGTTGCAGTAAATATTATTGTTTCTGAACCAAACCAGTTGGAATTGGGGATAGTGATCGTAGCTACTCT
Organism: uncultured delta proteobacterium; assembly: GCA_963708515.1. Classification (GTDB taxonomy): domain Bacteria; phylum Desulfobacterota; class Syntrophia; order Syntrophales; family Fen-1087; genus JAPLJM01. The sequence goes on from CAVPSX010000021.1 coordinate 74,572, forward strand.
TGATGTAATTGAGACTGTCAGCTGGGTATTGCCCGAGTACGTCCAAACCATTTGTGCATCGGTATGATCAGGATCCGAGACATAATTATCGAGACCTATTGTTACAAAAGAAAATCCTTCTTCAACAGTCTGGCCAGGTATATCAGTTACGACCGGAGGATCATTTACAGCTGTTACCGTAAATGTTGCGGCATTGGAGGAAAACAATCCTGCCGGATCAGCTGCCCTGAATGTGATTGTTTCCATTCCGCTCCAATCCGGCCCTGGTGTTGTTATTGAAGCTACCCTGTCAGTAATTGAAACAGTAAGATTTGTATTTCCTGTCCAGGTCCATATCATCTGTGCATCAGCATTATCAACATCTGATACATAATCATCGAGAGCTATAGTTGCAAATGTTCCTCCTTCGGCTATTGTCTGGTTCGGAATATCAGTCACCACGGGTGCATCATTAACAGGTGTGACTGTAAATGTAGCTGCATCACTATTCGACGAGCCGCCCGGATCGGTTGCGGTGAACGTTATTGTTTCACTACCATTCCAGTTAACATTGGGTATTGTGATAGTTGCCACCCTGTTAACTATTGATACCGTCAGCTGTGTGTTGCCCGAACTCGTCCATGTGATCTGTGCATCAGTATTGTCGGCATCCGAGACAAAATTATCCAGACTAATTGTGGTAAACGTCGCTCCTTCTGCTATCGTCTGATTCGGTATATCCGTAACAACAGGCGGATCATTATCTGCCGATATGGTAAAGGTTGCTCCGTCTTCATCATGCAGCCCTCCCGGGTCAGTCGCACGGAATGTTATAGTCTCACTACCGTTCCATTCTGCATTCGGTACCGTTATTGTCGCTATCCTGTTAACAATTGATACTGTGAGCTGTGTATTACCAGAATATGTCCAGACAATCTGTGCATCAGCATTATCGATATCCGTTACATAATTATCAAGTGTAATTGTTGCAAAGGGCGATCCTTCTGCTACCGATTGATTTGGTATATCGGCCACAACAGGTGCATCGTTAACTGCCGTTACTGTGAACGTTGCCGCGTTACTGCCTGTAAGACTTCCAGGATCGGTTGCTGTGAAGGTGATTGTTTCTGCACCGTTCCAGTCGGAAGCCGGTATCATAATTGTTGCTATTCTTGATACTATTGTTACGGTAAGCTGAGTATTGCCTGTGAAGGTCCAGCTTATCTGGTTATCGCTGTGATCAACATCCGTAACATAATTATCCAGCGTAATGGTCGCAAACACCGATCCTTCTGCAACAGTCTGATTGGGTATATCCCCCACAACAGGTGCATCATTAACTCCTGTTACAGTGAATGTGGCTGCATCCTCATCATATAATCCGCCAGCATCTGTAGCCCGGAAAGTGATTGTCTCGCTCCCGTTCCAGTCGGCATTCGGTGGTGATATGGTGGCTATCCTGTTAACTATTGATACAGTCAGTTGGATATTGCCCGAAACTGTCCATGCAATAGTATTATCCAAATTATCAATATCTGATACGAAATTATCAAGTGCAACGGTCGTAAATGCCGCACCCTCTGCTATGGTCTGATCAGGTATATCACTGACCACAGGTGCATCATTCACTCCTGTTACGGTGAAAGTTGCCGCGTCCTCATCATACAGAGCTCCCGGATCAACTGCCCTGAAGGTGATAGTCTCACTGCCGTTCCAGTCGGCATAGGGGACCGTAATTGTGGCAACCCTGGCAACAATCGATACAATGAGTTCAGTGTTACCGGCTGCACTCCAGTTCATCTGGACGTCTGTATTATCCGGGTCTGAAACATAGCCATCCAGATTAATAGTTGTAAATGAGGACCCCTCGGCTATTGTCTGATTTGGAATATCTGTTACAACAGGGGCATCATTTACTGATGTGATCGTAAATGCTGCTGCATCATTATCAGATAAACCTCCCGGATCGCCAACTGTAAATGTAATCGTCTCCGATCCGTTCCAGTCGGCATTTGGTGCTGTTATGGTTGCTACTCTTGATACTATTGAAACTGCCAGCTGAGTATTTCCGGAATAGGTCCAGCCAAGATCAGTGTCAGGATTGTCAACATCTGATACATAATTATCAAGACTGATTGTGGCAAACGTTGCACCTTCGGCAATGGTCTGATCAGGTATATCCGTGATCACCGGTGCATCATTGACCCCTGTAACCGTGAAAGTAGCAGCATCATCATCCCAGAGTGATCCCGGATCGGTTGCCCTGAACGTGACCGTCTCACTTCCGTTCCAGTTTGAATTCGGTACTGTGATCGTCGCTACTCTCCCGGTAATTGATACCCCAAGCTGTGTATTACCCGAATATGTCCAGGTAATATCTGTATCGGTATTATCAACATCCGATACGTAATTATCCAGGCTGATCGTAACAAATGATGATCCCTCAGTGATCGACTGACCTGGAATATCTGTAACTGCCGGCGCATCATTGACTGGTGTCACCGTAAAGGTTGCCGGATCACTGTCAGATGCCCCGTCGTCATCACTGGCTGTGAATGTTATGGTCTCGGCTCCGTTCCAATCGGCTCCGGGAACTGTAATTGTTGCTATCCTGTTGGTGATGTTTACCGAAAGATTTGTGTTCCCCGAATAGGTCCAGGTAATCTGGTTATCAGCATCATCAACATCCGATACATAATTATCCAGATTTATTGTGGCAAATGATGCTCCTTCTGCTATAGTCTGATTTGGTATATCTGTAACTACCGGTGGATCATTGACCGGCGTAACCGTGAATGTGGCTGCATCAGTATTTGACAGTAACCCCGGATCGGTTGCCCTGAATGTTACTGTCTCGCTACCATTCCAGTTAACATCGGGTACCGTGATTGTTGCAATCCTGTTAACTATTGATACCGAAAGAGCGGCATTACCTGAAGCGCTCCAGGTGATCTCTGAATCAATATTATCTGCATCCGCAACATAATTATCAAGGTTTATTGTTGCAAATGTTGCTCCTTCAGCTATCGTCTGATCAGGTATGTTCCCGACTATAGGCGGATCATTATCGGCAGATACTGTAAAAGTTGCAGCATCTTCATCATACAGTCCTCCCGGATCGGTCGCACGGAAGGTTATGGTCCTTAACCCGTTCCAGTCAGGGTTAGGAGTCGAAATTGTAGCTATACGGCTCGCATTTATCGTTACAATAAGTACGTCATTCCCCGAATAAGTCCATATCAGCTGTGAATCTGCATTGTCAGGATCTGTCACATAATTGTCAAGCGATATTGAGGTAAATGTATCCGCCTTCCGCAATTGACTGGTTTGGTATATCATCCACAACCGGAGGATCGTTGGTGGCTGTTACTGTGAAAGTGGCAGGATCATTGTCAGACAGATCACCGTCACTTGCAGTAAAGGTTATCGTTTCACTGCCGTTCCAGTCGGCGTTTGTTAAAGTAATAGTTGCAACCCTTGAAGCAATTGATACAGTAAGCTGGGAATTGCCTGAATATGTCCAGGAAATTTCTGAATCAGCATTATCAACATCAGAGACATAGTTGTCAAGTGTAATGGTCGTAAATGATGAACCTTCTGCAATTGACTGATTGGGTATATCAGTAACCACGGGTGCATCATTAACCGCATTTACCGTAAAAGTGGCCGGGTCACTGTCGGTAAGTGAACCCATCGTTAGCAGTAAAGGTTATCGTTTCACTTCCAAACCAGTTCATATTTGGTATCGAGATAGTGGCAACCCTGTTAACTATTGATACCGAAATTTGTGTACTTCCTGAGCTGCTCCAGTTTATCTGTGCATCAGTGTTATCAATATCCGACACATAATTATCAAGAGAAATAGTTGTAAATGTCGATCCTTCTGCAATTGTCTGATCAGGTATATCCGAAACAACCGGTGCATCATTAATACCTGTAACAGTAAAGGTCACGGCATCATCATCCCAGAGAGATCCCGGATCTGTAGCCCTGAATACTATTGTTTCAGTTCCGTTCCAGTCTGAATTCGGAACACTGACTGTTGCAACCCTGTTGGTGATTGAAACCGAAAGGTTTGTATTACCTGTGAAAGACCAGGTCATCTGTGCGTCAGTATTGTCCGCATCAGATACATATCCGTCAAGGTTTATTGATGCAAATGTGGCTCCTTCGGCTATTGTCTGATCAGGAATGCCTGTCACAACCGGTGCATCGTTAACCGCTGTGATCGTAAATGCTGCAGCATCATTGTCAGACAGACCTCCCGGATCGCCAACTGTAAATGTAATCGTTTCCGATCCGTTCCAGTCGGCATTTGGTGCTGTTATGGTTGCTACTCTTGATACTATTGAAACTGCCAGCTGAGTATTTCCGGAATAGGTCCAGCCAAGATCAGTGTCAGGATTGTCAACATCTGATACATAATTATCAAGACTGATTGTGGCAAACGTTGCACCTTCGGCAATGGTCTGATCAGGTATATCCGTGATCACCGGTGCATCATTGACCCCTGTAACCGTGAAAGTAGCAGCATCATCATCCCAGAGTGATCCCGGATCGGTTGCCCTGAACGTGACCGTCTCACTTCCGTTCCAGTTTGAATTCGGTACTGTGATCGTCGCTACTCTCCCGGTAATTGATACCCCAAGCTGTGTATTACCCGAATATGTCCAGGTAATATCTGTATCGGTATTATCAACATCCGATACGTAATTATCCAGGCTGATCGTAACAAATGATGATCCCTCAGTGATCGACTGACCTGGAATATCTGTAACTGCCGGCGCATCATTGACTGGTGTCACCGTAAAGGTTGCCGGATCACTGTCAGATGCCCCGTCGTCATCACTGGCTGTGAATGTTATGGTCTCGGCTCCGTTCCAATCGGCTCCGGGAACCGTAATTGTTGCTATCCTGTTGGTGATGTTTACCGAAAGATTTGTGTTCCCCGAATAGGTCCAGGTAATCTGGTTATCAGCATCATCAACATCCGATACATAATTATCCAGATTTATTGTGGCAAATGATGCTCCTTCTGCTATAGTCTGATTTGGTATATCTGTAACTACCGGTGGATCATTGACCGGCGTAACCGTGAATGTGGCTGCATCAGTATTTGACAGTAACCCCGGATCGGTTGCCCTGAAATTTATGGTCTCACTTCCGTTCCAGTTAACATTAGGTATAGTGATCGTTGCTACTCTGTTAACTATTGATACTGTAAGGGCTGAATTTCCCAAAACACTCCAGGTGATCTCTGAATCAAGGTTATCCGGATCCGCAACATATGTATCAAGAGCGATCGTTGCAAATGTAGCCCCTTCCGCTATTGTCTGATCAGGTATATTCCCGACTATAGGCGGATCATTATCAGCTGATACTGTAAATGTAGCCGCATCTGAGTCATAAAGCCCTCCCGGATCGGTTGCACGGAAGGTTATTGTCTTGCTCCCGTTCCAGTCAGGATCCGGCGTGGCTATTGTCGCTATCCGGCTCGGATTTATTGATACAATCAGATCATCATTCCCTGAATAACTCCATATAAGCTGTGAATCCGCATTGTCGGGATCTGTTACATAATTGTCAAGCGATATAGAGGTAAATGTACCCCCTTCTGCTATCGACTGGTTTGATATATCATCCACAACAGGAGGATCATTGGTGGCTGTAACCGTGAAAGTGGCAGGATCAGTGTCGAAAAGTCCTCCGGGATCTGCCGCCCTGAAAGTGATTGTCTCAGCCCCGTTCCAGTCGGAACTCGGTATTGAGATTGTTGCTATCCTTGAAGAAATTGTTACTGTAAGTTGTGTGTTTCCGGACCAGGTCCAGGAAATATCCGAATCCGCATTATCAACATCCGCAACATAACTATCCAACGGTATTGTCGCAAATGCTGAACCTTCTGCTATTGTCTGATTTGGTATATCAGTCATAACAGGAGCATCATTAACTGCATTTACTGTAAAAGTGGCCGGGTCGCTGTCGGTGAGGAACCCATCGTTAGCGGTAAAGGTTATTGTTTCACTTCCAAACCAGTTCAAATTTGGTATCGAGATAGTGGCAACCCTGTTAACTATTGATACAGTCAGTTGTGTGCTGCCCGAGCTGGTCCATGACATTTGTGCATCCGTGTTATCGACATCAGATACATAATTATCAAGGTTGATTGTAGTAAATGTCGCACCTTCAGCTATTGTCTGCTCAGGAATATCAGTCACAACCGGCGCATCATTAACTGCAGTGACTGTGAACACGGCCTGATCTTCATCAAACTGGCCTCCCGGATCAGTTGCCCTGAAGGTTATTGTCTCAGCTCCGAACCATTCAACTCCGGGTGTTGTAAAAGTTGCGACCCTGTCGGTAATGGAAACTGAGATATTACTGTTTCCCGAAACTGTCCAGTTCATCTGGTTATCAGTATTATCCACATCTGTCACATAATTATCAAGCTGAATTGATGCAAATGAGGCTCCTTCGGCTATTGTCTGATTCGGAATATCCGCCACAACCGGTGCATCATTTACCGCATTTACAGTAAAGACCGCCTGATCTTCACTCCAAAGAGTTCCGGGATCAGTTGCCCTGAATGTGATCGTCTCTGTTCCGCTCCATTCGGATGATGGAACCGTAATTGTGGCTATCCTGCTGACAATGGAGACTAAAAGCTGTGTATTTCCGCTATAGCTCCAGTTAATCTCTGCATCAGAATTGTCTGGATCTGTTACATAACCTTCAAGATTAATTACTGTGAACGTACCTCCTTCGGAAATAATCTGCCCGGGAATATCACTGACAACCGGCGTATCATTAACTGAAGTGACTGTGATAGTGAATGTCTCCGGTGCACTCTGGTTTGTCCCTCCACCGTCATCCCTGAGTGTAACAGTAACAGTAGCGCTTCCGTTTGCATTCGCTGCCGGAGTATAGGATAAAATACCCGAAGGTAAGATTGCAGGCTGAACTGAGAATAGTGAATTATTGTCATTTGTAACATTGAAAGTTAATGTCTGAACAACATCAGGATCTCCGTCGCTGATATTTGTTGCCCAGTTATTTACCGTTTGTGCTCCTGAATCCTCCGATACACTCTGATTCACTCCCTCTGTAAAGGAGGGAGGATCATTAACTGCAGTAACAGTTATCGTAAATGTCTCGGGTGAACTCTGGTTCGTACCTCCTCCGTTGTCAGCAAGTACAACTGTCACTGTCGCAATACCATTTGAATTTGCACCAGGAGTATAGGTTAATGTTCCTTCTGATGATATCTCCGGTTGTGCTGAGAAAAGTGCATTATTATTATTGGTGACATTAAATGTAAGTGTCTGATTAGCTTCAGGATCACCGTCACTGATAGCTGTAGCCCAAGAACTTACAGTTTGCGTTCCTGAATCCTCCGATACATTCTGGTTCCCTCCTTTTGTAAAGGATGGAGGATCATTGACCGGTGTCATGGTAAAGGTCGCAGCATCACTATTTGATAACAATCCTGGATCGGTTGCCGTAAATGTTATCGTCACTGAACCGTTCCAGTCAGGATATGGAGTTGTGATCGTTGCAACCCTGCCAGTTATTGATACTATCAATGGTGCATTGCCAGAATAGGTCCATGTTATTTCTGAATCAGAATCATCAGTATCTGTAACAAAACCGTCAAGACTAATCTGAGTAAATGATGAACCTTCCGTAATAGTTTGATTGGGGATATCTGAAACTACCGGCGGATCATTATCCGCTGAAACTGCAAAAATAGCTGCATCTTCATCCCATGCTGATCCGGAATCAGTTGCCCTGAAAGTAATTGTTTCACTTCCGTTCCACTCGGCTGAAGGTGCAGAAATGGTAACTATCCTGGATACAATAGATACTGTAAGTTCCGTATTGCCTGAAAAGCTCCAGACCATACTGGCAGGTGTGTTATCTACATCTGTGACGTAATTATCAAGGTTGATAGTTGCGAAGTTTGTTCCTTCCGGCACAGTCTGCCCGGGAATATCTCCGACTACCGGCGCATCATTTACTGCAGTCAGGGAAATTGTGAATGTCTGCGGAGAACTCTGGTTTGTGCCGTCCCCGTCATCACTTAATGTAACAGTCACTGTGGCTATTCCAAAGGCGTTCGGTGCAGGAGTGTAGGTCAATGTTCCTGTTAGAGAAATTGCAGGCTGGACTGAAAAAAGTGCGCTGTTATTGTTCGACACATTAAATGTAAGCCCCTGGGTAAGGTCCGGATCTCCGTCATTGATATTTGTTGCCCAGTTATTTATCAACTGAGCTCCTGAATCCTCCGCCAACGACTGATCTGCACCTTTAGTGAAAGATGGAGCATCATTGACGGCTGTTACGGTAATTGTAAATGTTTGTTCACCACTTGTATCATTACCTCCGTTTAACGTTCCGCCGCTATCCCTGAGTGATACTGTAACTGTGGCAATACCGTTGGCATTGGCAGCAGGGGTATAAGTCAGATTACCTGCCGGACTTATTGCCGGTTGAACAGAAAAAAGAGCATTATTATTATTGGATACAATGAACGTTAATGTTTGTGCCGACTCATTTGCAGGTCCTGCACTTATTGAGGTTGCCCATCCATTCACTGTCTGAGGACCCGCATCCTCTGATCTCAGTTGATTTCCTCCAGAAGTGAATGATGGCGGATCATTTACAGCAGTTATAGTAAATACTGCTGCATCATCATCAAAAGCAGGTCCCGGATCGGTTGCCCTGAATGTAATCGTCTCACTGCCATTCCAGTCTGAATCCGGAATTACCTATCGTTGCAACACGATTATCTAATTGTTACATTCAGCTGCAAATTTCCCGAAGCGGTCCACCCCATCTCCGCATCCGTGTTATCGGCATCCGAAACATAATCATCAAGATTTATCTGGGTAAATAAGGATCCTTCATAATATTGTTGATCCGGAATTCCTGTTACGACCGGGGCATCATTAACTGCATTAACTGTAAAAACAGCGCCGTCACTGTCATTCTGACCGTCAGTGTTTTCTGCCTTGAAAGTTATAGTTTCAGCTCCTGACCAGTCGGCATTTGGCACTGATATTGTGGCAACACGGTCAGTAATCGAGACCAGAAGCGAAATATTTCCTGACCATGACCAGATAATCTCTGAATCAGCGTTATCCACATCAGTAACAAAATCATTGAGATTGATTGAAGAAAATGTTCCGCCTTCCGGAATTGTCTGGTTTCCAATATCGCTGACAACCGGGGCATCATTAACAGCCTGAACTGTAATGGTAAACGTTTGCGGTGAACCTGATCCTCCTCCGCTGTCATTAAGTGTGACTGAAACAGATGCCACTCCAAATGCATTTGCCGCCGGAGTGTAGGATAAAGTACCCACCGAAGAAATTGCAGGTTGAACTGAAAAAAGTGAATTATTGTCATTTGTAACAGTAAATGTGAATGTCTGATCAAGCTCAGGATCACCGTCATTTATATTTGTTGCCCAGTTATTTACTGTCTGTGCGCCCGGGTCTTCTGAAATGTCCTGGTCCCCTCCCTTTGTAAATGTCGGGGGATCATTAACTGCTGTGACTGTAAATGTCGCATCGTCGCTGTCTGATAATGAATCCTGGATCAGTGGCAGTAAAAGTAATGGTTGCACTTCCGTTCCAGTCATTATCAGGTATCCCGATCGTGGCAATACCACCTGTAATTGATACAGTCAGATCTCCCTCTCCTGAATATGTCCATACGATATCTTCATCAGGACTTTCTGCATCGGTGACATAACTCATTAAGATCAACCGTTGCAAAACTTCCTCCTTCAGCAACGGTCTGTCCCGGAATATCACTGACTACCGGTGCGCTGTTAAGAGTTATATTGAACTGGTGTGGTGTTGAATAAGTTCCGACAACCATATTCGATATAAACGGGATAGTTTGTTCATCTACATCATAGACATCATCTCCCATAGGATCATAATACCTGAAATGGAGTGTCTCTCCGCTGGCTAGATCACTATAGCACATCAGGAAGAAAACAGCTCTTCCGCTGAGCAGAGTACCGCCGATAACCCCACGGCATTCTTCCCCGACAAAAGCAGCCAGTGTTCCTGATTGTACAAGATCAGGTCCAAGATTAACAACTGCCGTAACGCTTCCATTAAACTCGAAACTTGAGGGATTCACTGACCATCCCGGCGCCTGCCCAATGACATAATCCGAAGCAAGAACCAGTATCAGTATCAGTCCTATCCTTCTCAGTTTTTCTATTATTAGTTTTAACTTCATATGATTCAAAATATTTACGGCATAAGAATTACTTTATGAACTTTAAGTCTGTATCCAGCCTGCAACCTTATAAAATAGATCCCGCCGGGCTCCGAACCGGAGACCCATTTAATTAAATAATGGCCTGATTCAAGGTCTTTATCCAGCAACATACAGACAGGATTACCGTATGAATCACACACAGAAATCCTTACATGAGTTAAATCAGGTATTTTATATTCAATATTAACACTGCGTTCAAATGGATTAGGATATGCGATCATTTCAATCCCCTTGTTTTTTGATTCCCACGCATTTGCATCAGGACTGTAAAAATTTAGCTTAAATGGATTTAATGCATTGGCAATAATCATGTCATTACTGAAAGTTATCGTCTCCTTACAGAAATAGTATTCATCATTTTCTGCATTATAATATTTGAATGTTACAATCTCCCCCTCTGGCTGGTTACTATAAATAAGCAGAGAATATACCCATACACCTGTTACATCAAAATAAAGTCCCGGGGAAATTCCCCGGATCTCATCATTGACAAAAGCATACAGCCTATCTTCTTCAGAGCCTTTCGGAACTCCGTCTACCAGTACTTTTGCCATTATCTCTCCATTGAACTCAAAATCTGCAGGATTTAATGCAGGTTCATTATTCTTCTGTACTGCTTCAATGCCGCTTTTTCCTGAATCAGGATATATGAGAGTTCCGGAATTAGATAATTCAAGCATATAACCCGAATTCGGTTCCATAACAGTCAGAGATCCAAACCAGCCGTAATCGGTATAATATGTGGCAGAGTTTTTCTGGTTCTTGATATAATCCAGATCTGCCAGGGAAAGTGATGAAAGAGCAGAGCCTGTTGACATGGGCTTTTGCGGTAGATAGCCAATCCAGTTCCATCCTGATATTACCGGAATTTTCTTTGTATTGACATCCACCGGTCTTCCGGTGAACTCTGCAATGTTACCATTCTGCACGTTTATTTTATACAGCTTTTCAGGTTCAATGACGATAAGCGAACCAAACCAGCCATATCCTGAATAATAGGTTGAAGAATTTGACTGGTCCTTTATGTAATCGCCATTTGTTTTTGCTGACGACAGGATAAAATTCAATGTCATATTATCGAGGAGGGTGTTAACCGAAAACCAGTTCCATCCTTCCTGAAAGGAAACACTATAAAGTGTTCCATTATTCATTTTGAACGGAAATTCGGCTGTGCCAACATGCATATCCGGTTCAAAATCGACTGATCTGTCCATATTATAAATGCGATCCTCAGGAATACTATAATATCTGAATGTTAAAACATCTCCGGACAGCACATTGCTGTAACAGGTTAGCTCAAATACATCCTGGCCGGAAGGAGCATAATATACCGCTTCGGCAATTCCCCTGCATTCTTCTCCTGCGAAAGCTGCCAGGAATCCTGATTCCACTGGTTTCCCTTCAATAAATACTGAAGCTGTCACCCGTCCGCTATAAATAAAATCCTGAGGATTAACTTTCCATCCGTCAGGAAAGGTAATCACTGGCTGCCTGGTGCTTTTTACAGCTATGCCCGGAGTACTGCCACTTGTAGCTGCCGGTGTAACTTCGAAACAGATATATTTCTTCTGAATCAGCTGCAGATAATAAATATATTCGGGCACGTTGCTCCTGAGATTACAGTTTCATTTGTTCCTTCAAAATCGTCTGACCTGAACCACCTGAAGCTGCTGGCTCCTTCAGGATCATTCTCAGCATCAGAATAAACGTAACTTCCGGTCAGAGTACTGTCCACTATCATGCTTCCATGGAGGGTAACTGTATCAGCCGTTGGTGCATCATTAACCGGAGTAATGGCAATTTGCCTTGTAACAATTTTGCCTGATAAATTTCCATCATTTACAATGAATGATACCGTACGCAATGAAGCAGAAGGATTATCACTGCTGTTGTAATATGTAACGCTGCGTAATGCATCCTGGTAATAAACAACTGATGATGTTCCGGCCAGCCACAGCAGGCCCTTCTCATTATCCCATTTACCAGATATTCCATTAGTATCTGTGAAGGAAAGAATATCCTGTCCTTTCTGGTAATTACCTGATATCCACACGTGGGCTGAATCTAAATTAACATCATCAGCATCCGTAACTTCTATTTTGCCTGTAATGATCTTAGGTGTATCATTTTCGGTAAATACCAGAAGAGCAGTTTCAATATTTGATAAAACCGGTGCATCATTAACAGGGGTTATTGATATTTCCCTTGTTGCAGCAGGACTGTCAATGTCACCGTCATTCACAATGAATGATACTATCCGTGGAATTAAATGGGGATTATCACTTTTGTTTGTATAAGAAATACTACGCAACGCTGTCTGGTAATTGGCAACACTTGATCTGCCTGCAAGCATCAAAATACCGGAATTAGTGTTCCATGAACCAGATATCCCATTATTATTGGTGAACGAAAGCAAATCTTCTCCATTATGGTAATTAGAGGATATTGACACAACAGCCGATTCTATATTTGTATCATCAGCATCGCTGACTTTTAATTTTCCCGTTACCCTGGCTGCAGGTGCATTCTCTAAAAATTCCAATGGCACAGTCTCTATATCCGATAATAAAGGGGTATCATTAACCGGCTTAACTGTAACCTGTCTAATACTGTTGCACTATTTGCACTTCCGTCGTTAACCCTGAACGATATAGTTCGTGTTACCGCGGAGGGTTTATCGCTGTTATTAAAATAAGTTATACTATGTAATGCTTCCTGATAACTGTCAATTGATGATGTTCCATTGAGATTTAATACACCTGTCCCACTGTTCCATACACCAGTTATGCTGCTTGTGTTTTTGAAGGAGAGAATATCCTGTCCACTCTGATAATTAACTGATATTCTGACAACAGCTGATTCCAGATTTAAATCATCCTCATCCGTGACCCTGAGAGTGCCAGTTATAAAAGCAGTTATATCATTTTCTGTATATCCCAGGGGGGATGTCTCAATATTTGAAAGAACGGGGACATCATTTACTGCAGTAACGGTTATCTGCCTGGTTACAATATTACTGTTAGCACTCCCGTCATTTACAATAAAAGAGACTGTGCGTGCCAGTACCGATGGATCATTACTGTTATTGAAATATTTAATACTTCTCAAAGCCGACTGATAATTTGCCACTGTTGATGATCCGACAAGGTTGAGCATTCCTGTTTCGGCATTCCATGTACCGGTTATTCCATAATTATTGGTGAATAAAAGGAGATCTTTCCCGCGTCTGATAATTTTCCGATATCCATACATTTGCCGACACCAAATTAATATCATCCGCATCTTTAACAGTTATTTTGGTTGTTATTACCTTTGGTGCACCATTCTCTGTATATGCCAAAAGGGTGGTTTCTATACCCGACAGAACCGGTGCATCATCTAAATCCAATCATGGTAAGGGTGGCCGGACTAACTACCCATCCTGGTAATAGTGTAATAATCAGGATAAATATTGAAACAACGGCAATCCTTTTCTGATAAATTGTTTTCAACAGATGTTTGATTTAAACCAATGATTTATCGGATAAGCACAACTTTCTGAACAATGAACTTGTTCCCTGCCTGAAGCCGGATAATATACATACCTGCAGGTTCTTCCTCACATATCCATTGAATTGTGTACTTGTCAGGATTAAGTTCCTGATCTATAAGTACCTTCAAAATATTCCCGTATTGATCAGATACCGTAACCCTTACATCAGAAAGTTCAGGTACGGTAAATCCGATATTCAGAAGATTTTCAAAAGGATTAGGATAAGCGGTGAGCTGCAGATCTGATGAAGCATCGTCCATTGCTGATTTCTTTTCGGATACCACATTCATCCTGAATGATTTGACCGGATTTGAAATTATCATATCAGTTTTGAACGGGATATTTTCCAGGCATTCGTAGAATTTATTGTTCTCAGAATTATAATATCTGAAATGAACAATCTCCCCCTCCGGTTTATTACTATGTATCATAAGAGGGAAAATATAAGAATCCTGAAAATCCAGGTAGAGACCATACGCAACTCCCCGGATTTCCTCATCAACATACGCGTACAAAATATCTTTTTCAGATCGTGCAGGAATGTCATCAAGCATTACATCAGCCGTAACTGATCCGTTGAATTCATATTTATGAGGAGAGAAAGAGTAATCGACAGGCATAATATCTGTTTCCTGCGAACTTTTTGCTGGAGAATCCGGATAAAGAAGTTCACCCGGATTTGTCAGCCGCAACATATAGCCTTTACCTGGAGCCATATTCACGAGTGAGCCAAACCATGAGGTACCAAAATAATCGGCATACCCTGTCTGGTTTTTAATATAGTCACCTGTTACAACAGTCAATGTTCCGAGGGCATTACTCAGGGGTAAAGAAAATGCCGGAAGATATCCTATCCAGTTCCAGCCTGTTACCACAGGTATTGGAGTTGAATTTACATTGACGGGAGTACCGCAGAAATTAATACCGGCAGCATTCTGAACCCTGATTATATACAAATCAGTCGGATCAATCATGCTAAATGATCCCACCCATCCGTCAGTTGAAGAGTAGAAAGCAAAAGATGTCTGATTTTTTATATAATCCCCATTTGTAAAACCGGTAGAAAGTACACTATTCAGTGACATATTAGCACGAAGGGTATTGACAGAGAACCAGTTCCATCCAGTCACGAAAGAAACGGCAAAATTTACATTATAATTTACAGTAACATCTGCACTTCTCGGTGTACAGGTTCCATTGCTGATCGTCCATCGTAATACATAAGTTCCTGTCGCATCTGCCGTAAAGGTCGAACTCCCGCTGGCTCCATTGCTGAACGTTCCTGTTCCTCCGCTTACGATGCTCCAGGAGCCTGCGCCGGCTGATGGTGTATTACCTCCAAGTGACCCGCTTATCAGAGTCCCGCAGTAGTTCAGCGGGGTAGTTGCTATTGTTGCTGTAGTGGGTGACTCATAATAATTTACAGTAACATCTGCACTGCTCGGTGTACATGTGCCATTGCTTATCGTCCATCGTAATATGTAGGTCCCGTACGCGGTGGCTGTAAAGGTCGAGCTCCCGCTGGCTCCATTGCTGAACGTTCCTGTTCCTCCGCTTACGATGCTCCAGGAGCCTGTCGCCGGCTGATGGTGTATTACCTCCAAGGGACCCGCTTGTCAGAGTCCCGCAATAATTCAGCGGAGTAGTCGCTATTGTTGCTGTGGTGGGTGACTCATAATAATTTACCGTAACATCTGCACTACTCGATGTACATGTTCCGTTGCTGATCGTCCATCGCAATACATAGGTCCCGTATGCATTTGCCGTAAAGGTCGAGCTCCCGCTGGCTCCATTGCTGAATGTTCCTGCTCCTCCGCTTACGATGCTCCAGGAGCCTGCGCCGGCTGATGGTGTATTACCTCCCAGGGACCCGCTTGTCAGAGTCCCGCAATAATTCAGCGGAGTAGTCGCAATTGTTGCCGTGGTGGGTGACTCGTAATAATTTACCGTAACATCTGCACTGCTCGGTGTACATGTTCCATTGCTTATCGTCCATCTTAAAATGTAGGTCCCGTACGCGGTGGCTGTAAAGGTCGAACTCCCGCTGGCTCCATTGCTGAATGTTCCTGTTCCTCCGCTTACGATGCTCCAGGAGCCTGCGCCGGCTGCATGGTGTATTACCTCCCAAGTGACCCGCTTGTCAGAGTCCCGCAATAATTCAGCGGAGTAGTCGCTATTGTTGCTGTAGTGGGTGACTCGTAATAATTTACAGTAACATCTGCACTGTTCGGTGTACATGTTCCGTTGCTTATCGTCCATCTTAATACGTAGGTCCCGTACGCGTCTGCCGTAAAGGTCGAGCTCCGCTGGCTTCATCGCTGAACGTTCCTGTTCCTCCGCTTACGATGCTCCAGGAGCCTGTCCCGACTGTTGGTGTATTACCTCCAAGTGATTCGCTTATCAGAGTCCCGCAATAGTTCAGCGGAGTAGTAGTTATTGTTGCTGTAGTGGGTGACGCATAATAATTTACAGTAACATTTGCACTATTTGTGGTACATGTGCCGTTGCTGATTGTCCAGCTTAATTCGTAGGTCCCGTATGCACCTGCCGTAAAGGTCGAACTTCCGCCGGCTACATCGCTGAACGCCCCGGTTCCTCCGCTCACGATGCTCCAGGAGCCTGTCCCGACTGTTGGGGTATTACCTCCAAGTGACCCGCTTATCAGAGTCCCGCAATAATTCAGCGGAGTAGTAGTTATTGTTGCTGTAGTGGGTGACGCATAATAATTTACAGTAACATTTGCACTATTTGTGGTACATGTGCCGTTGCTGATTGTCCAGCTTAATTCGTAGGTCCCGTATGCACCTGCCGTAAAGGTCGAACTTCCGCCGGCTACATCGCTGAACGCCCCGGTTCCTCCGCTCACGATGCTCCAGGAGCCTGTCCCGACTGTTGGTGTATTACCTCCAAGTGACCCGCTTATCAGAGTCCCGCAATAGTTCAGCGGAGTAGTAGTTATTGTTGCTGTAGTGGGTGACGCATAATAATTTACAGTAACATTTGCACTATTTGTGGTACATGTGCCGTTGCTGATTGTCCAGCTTAATTCGTAGGTCCCGTATGCACCTGCCGTAAAGGTGGAACTTCCGCCGGATACATCGCTGAACGCCCCTGTTCCTCCGCTCACGATGCTCCAGGAGCCTGTCCCGACTGTTGGTGTATTACCTCCAAGAGACCCGCTTATCAGAGTCCCACAATAATCCAGCGGGGTAGTAGTTATTGTTGCTGTAGTGGGTGACTCGTAGACAACAATTTGTTTTGAATCTGATACTCCAACACAGGTACCTCCGGAAGCTGTGAGAATTAATGTTGCCGTTCCGTAGTATTCCGCAGGAGGTGTCCAGGTTGTAGTATTGGGAGTAAGCCCATCATTATTTGTAAATGTACCACCTGCTACTGTCGACCAGGTTGCACCAGTAGCATCAGGGTTAAATGAACCACCCAGAGCCGGAGATGTTTCACCCTGACAAATTGGATTCATTACCGGTCCTACATTAACGCATTGAGCTACTACCTGAAAGGTTGAGGCTAACAGCAAAAGACTACCCAGGAGCATACCGCTGAATAGTCTTTTAACTTCCTCATTGAAGTCGTTTAATGAATTTTCCGTTGTTTTCATCGTTTTTTTGAGTTGCCTGGGGATTTGTTTCGAGAGAAGATTGGCTTGGCTCTGAGCGCTGCGCCCGAACCGGCAGGTTCGGAAAAGCTTCCGCCCCGTCAGTCACAGGTTAGAGTGCCAACAAGACGAAGATTCCTGTCAGAGGCTAAACAGATTAATACGGCATCAGTAAAATCTATAGGACAAAATCCCTCCCGGTTATACCCCGGAAGGAACTGGAATTGTATTAAAAGTTCAGCCTCTTTTTGAATACGACAACTAAATTAAGGCATTTGTAACAAAAATGATATTTTATTTGACTAACCGTCACTATTATTAGATGAACTGGAGGTTTGAGTAAATGATAAGATGTGGGTAAGCTGGTAGCTGATGCGAATCATTAGTAATTTGAGGGGGAGGGGGAGATGGGGAGAGGGGGGAGATGGGGAGAGGGGGAGATGGAGAGAGAGGAGAGGGGGAGATTTGTGGATATAGGAATATTATCTTATCTTTAAGTGTCTCGCTTATATATCTGCTATGAATTTGATTAAATCACACAAAGAACTGATTGTGTACCAGTTAGCTTTTAAGGTATCCATGGAAATATACAAGATTACCAAAACATTTCCAAAAGAAGAGATCTATTCTCTTACTTCACAGATCCGCAGAAGTTCCAGATCGGTCTGTGCCAACCTTGCTGAAGCGTTCAGAAAGAGAAGATATAATAAAGGCATTCATATCAAAACTATCTGATTCAGAAGGAGAAACAGCTGAGACACAGGTATGGTTAGACTATGCTATTGAATGTGATTATATTCCAGAAGAAACCTACTCCAGGCTATTTAATGAATATGAAAAAATCCTGGGAATGCTGGTAAGAATGATAAACCATCCGGAAAAATGGTCCATTTAGCCTCTTTCAGTTACCAATTATTCGTTCCCTTCTATCCCCCACTCTCCTTTTCCCCTCTTCCCCACTTCTCCTCATCCCCTCATCTTCTTATCTCCCCCTCTCCCACTCTCCTCATCCCCTCATCTTCTACTCCCCCACTCTCCTCTTCCCCTCTTCCCCTCTTCCCTTTTTCCCCTCTTCCCCCACTCTCCCCCTCAAAAACCAAAGAAAGCGGTAACAAACAACCTTTAAGTAACCAGCTACCCCCGATCCCGCTCATGATCTCATTGAACAACGTCAGCTGCTCCTTCATGACCACAATGGGATCAGTGTAGGGAGTCGTTGCCTCAACCAGTATCCAGCCCTTATATTTTATACCTGACAACAGCTTGAACAGCTGATCATAAGGATACTCGCTGATCTTTATCCCTCTTATATGAGTGGTATCTCCTATCCACTGTTTTACCGAGTTGAAATTAGCTTCCAGTCCGGGAGGATTCAGATCGACATTGTTGCTGTTCCAGCACATCTTCACATTCTTCTCGGTAACCTGCTCAAAGATGGCTTTCATATTCGGGATCTCCTGGGTAATGCTGCCATGACATTCAACCCTTATCAGCTGACCGTAATCCTGAGCAAACTTACCCAGCTCATTGAGAGACTTAGCTATCTGGGCAATCGTCTTTTCCCTTTCAATCTCCTTCGGGAGGGTGTTTGGCTTTACTTTCAGTCCGGTTGAACCAATATCCTTACAAAGCTTAACATACTCTTTTGCTTCATCGATGTTCTTGCGCAGCACAGCAGCATCTGGACTGTGAAATTCGTAGTTTGATCCGTAACCCACACAGGTAACAGGACTGTCGGCGAAGCGTTTCTTTACCTCTGCACGCTGGGCAGCATTAAGATTAATTTCAACTTTATGGGCATGCTGTGTCCTGAGTTCAACACCGAGCACTCCCGATTTTTCACAGTTTGAAATGACCGTAGGAAGGTCCCAGTCCTTTGCCCACTGATAGGTAACCAGTCCGAGCTGTAATCCTTTCGGCCCTTTTTTGTCCATAGCTGCTAGATAAGGACTCAAAGCCGTCAGAGCTATCCCGGCTCCCAGGGTTCTCTGAATAAATTGACGTCGTGATAGTTCGTTTTTCATAATTTGAATTTTATACTATAATCAGTTAATACGTAATCGTTTACACCCCCCTGCCCCCCTCAAGGGGGGACTGTGTGACACTCAATCCCCCCTTTAGGGCGTCGCGTAGCAGAAGCGGGAGGGTAAGGGGGATGTAAATTTTACAATTATTTATATTTCTTCGCAAATTCCTCAGCCAGCTGGTTTATTTCGGCATCTGTCAGATGCACTCCCGAGCTTATTATGACCCTGTACCTGAATGTGGTTGATTGTCCGGGCTGCAAAGCAAAGTCGAGCTTTTCCTTTCCATTCGTAAAATCGGTCCATCCAAGAGGATTGGCTGCAAACAACCCATATCCCCGGGCATGCCAGTAAGTGGGATAGCTCTGATTAGCAGGGTGGTCACATACAACGACCGATATCTTTTCGGTACCGATATTTCCATAGAGATCCATCCATTTTGCCCTTGTGCCCCATACTGCATCTCCAAGAATGCCCTCACTGCTCCTGTAATTGCCGGTTGCTCCCTCGCTTGCTTTTACTTTTTGAGAAGAAACCGTGCCATCAGCTTTCAGGAGTGCAACCATCTCATCTGAAGGTAATTCAAGCTGACGGGCAATCCTTATTCCGAACATACCCTCTTTTGTATCATCAAATTTAACAGCTGTTGAACCGGCTTTAAGAGTTGTCAGTCTGTCAATTATCCGTGTGGATCCTTTTATGATGAAATGATATTCCGTCCTTTCGGCAAGAAGCTGAACCCCTGCCGGATCGAGCCAGCTTGCATTTGTGATGAGAACAGCCACTCCATTTCCACCCGTCATTTTTTCAACCGAAACATGCTTTATCTCTCCGCCTTTGGGTTCTTTCACGCCCCTGGATCCGTTTCCCCAGAAATCGAGGCCGTTCACCTTTCCGTAATTCAGCCATATACCGACCTGATGAATATGATCATTCCTTTCACCTTCCTTTGGATTAAGAGGAAATCCGCGGGTGATCTCTGTTCCTGCAGATGTTATAACAGGATAGAGGATCGGTTTATAGACATTGTCCGGCCAGCGGTATGAGGTGAAGAGCTTCCCTCCCACCAATACATCCACTTTTCTCTCAACTTCATTCTTTACCAGAATGATCTTTGAAGCGCTGTCATCCTGCGAAACTTTGGATGCGCTGCAGCTGACAGAGAGTAAAAGAATTAATGCAAGAATTAAAGATCTACCCGATAATTTTTTCCATTCTTAAAATTTTAGTAAAGATTTAAAACTTACACAGAGTTACACAGAGTTCCACAGAGTTTTTCTCTGTGTCTCTCTGTGAATCTTTACCCTACCGAAGCCTTGGCGCAGGTGGGCTCTGTGGAATCAGTGTAATTGAAAGTTATACTGCCTCGGGAACAATGTAAGGTTTTCTGTATTCCCTGGTCAGCATCTTGTCGGCTTCCTTGTCTTTAACAAATTTTTCTGCCGCTCCGTCGAAGGTCAGTTCCCTTCCCAGACGATAGGAAATATTTGCCAGTGCCGGGAGAGCTGCAGACATATATCCATCAAGGATATCGCAATGAAGTGTCTCATTGTTTCCTGCACGGATAGCATCAAGGAAATTTACATAATGGCTTCCTCCACCCGGAGCTTTCATAAGATCTGTCGGCCTTTCACCTACATTTGATCCTGCAAAAGGTTCTTTTTCACGTTTGCGGAAAGCTTTCCACTGACCTCCGTCAATTTCAATATAGCCGTCAGTGCCAAGAACATATTCCCTATGTGCATGTCCAAGACTTGATTCACCATTTGTATAAGCGGCCCCTGGTTTCAAATTCAAGGATGTTACCATCGTCATATTTGAATATTGAGGTCTGGGTATTCGGTGTTTCCTGTTCACATTCTTTAGGATCGATCCCGAAAACTCCACCCATTGAATAAATTGTAACCGGATGCTCATTTTTATTGAGTCCCCAGCGTGCAATATCAAACTGATGAGGTCCCTGGTTGGCAGTATCGCCTCCGCCTGTTGCCCAGAACCAGTGCCAGTTATAATGACCACTTTTTTCATTGTATGGTCTCATGGGTGCAGGTCCGAGCCACATATCATAATGCAAGTGATGCCGGTGGTTCACTGTCCGGGGCAATTCCGAAAGAATCGCGGGGTTTGTAGCATAATCCGCGTGCCATGATATACTTCGCCTATACCGCCATCGTGCATAAACTTGATAGCTTCCATAACTCCGGGTATCGAACGGTTCTGCAATCCGGTCTGAACCCGCACATTGTATTTCCTTGCAGCTTCAACCATCTTGCGGCCTTCCCAAACACCATATGATGCAGGTTTTTCAACATAAACATGCTTTCCTGCCTGGCAGGCCCATATAGTTCCGAGAGCATGCCAGTGGTTGGGGGTTCCAAACGAGACAGCATCTATCTCCTTATCCTCAAACACCTTCCTCATATCCCATTCGGTCTTTGGTGTTTCACCTGCATTTGTCATTACAGTTTTTGACCGTGCTTCGAAAAATTGTTCATCAACATCACAGATGGTTTTTAACCTGACATTCTGTGTGTCTTTCATACGGCTCCAGGTATTGACGTGTCCGCCTCCCTGTCCACGTATACCACAGACAGCCAGCGTGATGCGTTCATTGGCGCCTTGAATCGAGTTGTACGATTTCGAGCTGAAACCAACGCCGCCAACAGCAATGGCAGCGGTTCCCAGGGCGCTTTTCTTGATAAATTCTCTTCTTTTTGTCATTTCAGGATTGATTAGATTATTTAAGTTAGTGATCTGAAAATTATTTATTTACCGTAAAGTATTTTGTTAATTATTAAATTCTTGAGGACATAAGTGGTTAAACATTCAATTCACTTAACCACAAAGGACACAAAGGATATCTCAAAGAGCACAAAGGATAAGAATTATATAAGTTTAACTAACTGAAAGAAATTTTCGCTGCTTTCTTCTTTGCTTTCTGAAGGACCTTCTCAGTCTCAACAGGAGCGCCTTTTTTAAATTTACTTTCTTCGGCTGCTGCCATAAAAGCAAATATCTCAATTGTTTCCTCGGGTGTTACAGGAGGAATACCGGTCCTGAAGAATTTAATGATTTCAACAAGAAGCGGATTATATCCGGCATAGCTGCCGAGCACTTTGATTTCCTTTTCCCCGAAAACTGTACCTCCATAGCCCGATTTCCCCGATCTTATTCCTCTCATGGTACCGACCCTGTTATCTTTCCATATCCCTGTCACCACGTCGGTATCAGCAGTAAAGGCTCTTGAAACTGTTTTACATCCCGTTCCCATTATTGTGAAAAGTGTTTCCACACCATGAATACCGTACCAGAACAAATCGGGGTGAGATTTTTCGAGAGTAGCCGGACTGAAGACATCCGCTCCGATGACTTTACCGGCTGAACCTCCGGCTATTTCTTTGGCACCGGCAATATACCGCAATGAGGATGCAGAAAAAAGCGGTACTTTATAATGCTTTGATGCCTCAAATATTGCCACTGCATCAACCAGTGATGCTGCAATCGGTTTATCGATGAACAATCTTTTTCCGGCTTTCATTACCGGGATTGCCTGTTCGAGGTGAAGCCGGCCGTCATTGGTCTCGAGCAATACAAAATCAACTTTTGTAAGAAGCTCATCTATCGATCCGACGATCTCCACTCCCATCTTTTTGACATCTTCGGTATATCCTGATATCCTGTCAACACTCGATTTGATGTCATTGCTTCCCTTTGGATATGCTGCCACAACCTTGAATCCTTCAAATTCCGGTCCTGCAGCAGGATCGTTCAGGGCTTTTGTAAATGCAGTGCTGTGTGAAGTATCCAGACCAATTATCCCAATCCGTTTTGAATTCTGAGGAAGGAAGCCTGATCCGGCCATTGATTTACCGGCTAAACCAAGTGTAACAGTACCGGCCGCTGCCGTCTTGATGAAATCACGACGCTTGAATTGTTTGTTCATTTGCGGTTATTGTTAATTTTTCAATTTATGTTAAACATTTGTAGGTTAAGACTTTAGTTGGCAGTTGGCAAAGAGCAGTTGGCAAATTGCCTACTGCCAACTGCCAACTGCCAACTTATTTCGCCTCAAATTGATTCACTTTTACTTAGAACATCTAAAATTAACATCTTTTAAGACACCTTATTCAATCCGGAAAAAACTATTGAGTTAAAAGAAGTTAAATCATTTCAGCCAATCGTCTATACCTGACAGATCCGGCTGGATATTTAACCGCTCACCTGCATTCCTTCTCAGATATTCCGATTTTATTATGTCTGTATCATTATTCAGGTTGAAGGATGATCCGTTCCCGTCTGTCATGCCCGCAATGAACAGTTTACGCGGTGCAAAAGCAGCTGCCAGATCTGGCAGATCATACCGGGTAAGCGCTTCAGGAACTGTGCTCAGGATGAATCTGGTATTATAGTTCCTGTTCATCACTATTGAACTGTATGACGAATATGGCTCTGCCAGGATCATTCCTGAAATATTAACATCAAATAATGCCGCGTGCAGGAGCACAGGAGCCATCTCTTTCCTGGCAAAACCTTTTATTTCAGCATAGTGACACTCCTTTCTCATCCACCTGAGCAGTTTCACCACATCTCCGGTCTGAATGCCTGTAATACTTCTCCCTGCCAGAATTGAAGCATACCACAGGTTATGTGAAGCTCCGTCAAAATCTGCATCGCCACGGAATGATCCCGGGCCGGTTTCTCCACAACCCAGTAAATCGGGAGCAAGAACTGCAAAGCCCTGCATTACAAATCTTTCAATCTCAGCTCCCGGACCGGCTTCGGCAGATTTCCCTGCAGGATTGAGGTAGAGCATGGCTTTGGAGCCCCAGGATACCGGCCTGAACAACAGGAAAGGGATTACATAATCGCCTTCTCCTTTAATGAAATATTTTTCAATTGAATAACTCTCTTTCCGGATCCGTCCGGTAAAAACAGGTTTATCGCTATCGACGGGTTCATGATATCCCGATAATTTCTTTGCTGAAGAGATCACTTCCGGTAGAAATTTCTCAGGATCTTTACGGGCAGCGTTAAGCTCCTGAAGCCTTAATTCAGCTTCCTTCCGGTTCAGGCTGCTAACCGTTTCACCTTTTAAGGAAGTGGATATCTGACCAGTCGGAGTTACTGTAAGCTCTTCTTTTGTGAGAGGTTGAATTACCTCATCAGCAGTGCTTCCGGGATTATTAAGGTGTTTCCTGAAGAATGCATACATCGCCTCCCTGTTCTTTTTTGTGGAAGCATGAACATCATCATCCTCCACTCTTGAGAAGTTATCAGATGCATCGTAGGTTTTATAAATCCCGGCAACTTCTTTTTCCGTCTCCATTACCCCCTGGATGCTGAACATATCTCTTGTTGTTGTTATCAGCATTGCCGGTTTGGGGGCTCTCACAAGAAGAAGATCCGGATGATCCAGTCCGCGATAAAGAAAATGGAACATAACCTGTTCAGCATCCTGTGGTCCTATCGATTGAAGAAGACGTCTGTAATTAGTGATATAATTTTCAGGAGCTGCAGCATAGATCCGCTCGTCGAAAGCAGCAATATAAGCTGATTGTGTCCCGCCCCCTGACCGGCCGGTAATTCCGATCCTTGCAGGATCAACTTCCCTTCGTGTAAGAAGATAATCAACCGCTCTGATCCCGTCCCAGATCATATACCTTGCCTGTGAACTTCCGGTAATGAAAGCCTGGGCGCCGGGATATGAGTGCTCTTTGGTCGGTCCGCCCACAGCCGACTGGCCGGTTTCCGGATCAAAGTATTCAAGCCTTTCTCCCTGTCCGACAGGATCGAAAGCAAATACAACAAAGCCTTTTGTGACCAGGTTCAAAATTACATTCTGGTATACAACACTCCTGTAACCTTCAGCAGAGTGTCCGCTGCAATAGATAATGGCAGGAGCCATGGTCCGCCTCTTCAGATTTCCGGGAATATATAATGATGAAGTGACATAAAATCCAGGTAAAGATTCATAGATTATGTGTTCGACTTTATAAGATCCTTTATCGATTGCCTTTACGATCTTTGCATTCAGAGGTGTCTTTTCGGGGAAAGGACCGACAATATCCGTAAGTGTCTCACGGATATATTTTTGTCTTTCCTGCCACCCTGCAAGTGTATTTATTTGTGAAATACTTTTTTCTCTTTTATCAAGAAGATCATAGCACTGGTCTGTCAGATATTGGTATAATGAATTCGGTGCATCGCTGTATTCCAGCCAGTTATCTTTTATGACATCAAGATCTTTCTGGGCATTTATTTTATTAATGAAAGTGGATAAAAGGAATACAGAACTAACCGGATAATCCGTAAGATGCAATATTTCCATAACAGAGTTTCTTTTGCATGGCCGTCAGGTTATTCAGTTTTTGTAAGTTTATGATGTTATACAAAATTAATTTTTTTTCTCAGGAAATGAATTTACCATTCAATTTCCAGATTGAGTGGATGTAATAAATTTACAGGTCGCGCCTATGGCGCTCACTATCATAATATATTCATGTTGCTACAAACAGGCCGCCGCTACGCGGCTCAAATCTCCGTATATATGAGCGCCGTAGGCGCGACCTGTTTTTAGCATGGATATGGCTTTACGATTTCTGAGCCGCGTAGCAGCGACCTATTTGTAGCCGCGTAGCGGCGACCTGTTTGCAGAACAGAAAGATACCCGAGTTTTCCTAGCCACGTAGGGCATAGAAGTCAACCTAAGAAATGTTATAACAACGAAAACCGCTGTAATTATCTAGATTATAACTAAATAAGTTTCCCCTCCTTTCAAAGGAGGGGTGGCCGGGATTGATGATTTTAAAATGTTTACAATTGTGCTTTCCCGGCCGGGGTGGTTAAAACGGACTTAGTAAAAGTGAACTTATTTCCCACAATTAGATAAACCACCCCGGCCAGACCATTTATATTTCTGCACGTTAGCTGATTTTGTGGGTCTGGCCACCCCTCCTTCAAAAAAGGAGGGGAAACTTTTGTCCACAAATCTCCGCTAGGTTGACGGCTATGCCCAGTAGGGGGGACCTGTTTTTAGCCGCGTAGCGGCGACCTGTTTGTAAATAAATCTACGTATTAAAATACGTTTTTTAATACGTTTTTTAATACGTAGATATTAAATTTAGAATCTACCAGGTTGAAATCCTCACCGCATTTTGTATTTTAGCAGAGAATTAAACCAAACCACTGAACCCATAACTTCATCAATCCCATTCCGATGGCAACAGGAAAATCCGCTAATTCCGGAATATTCAAATACACAGAACCGTTGTCAACACTTGGTTTCGGGATAGTGGTTTTTATCTTCTTTGTATTCTTCTACGATCACCATTTGCATTTCATCGAACAACTCCAGCTTTTTTTACTAACCGACACTCATTTCCTCGAAAAACTGTTTTTACCTGGTGGTTTCAACGGCTGGACCGGCGGCTTCCTTACTCAGTTTTATTACATTCCAATAGTCGGGGCTCTCATTATCACACTGCTCCTTGTTGCTGTACAATTGCTTACAAATTCCGTTCTGCTCCGGTTCAATCACGGCAGCAATGTATATCCGTTAACTTTCATTCCGGCTCTGATGTCGGGCTGTATTCTCTGCAGTGAACTTTTCCCGCTTTCTGCAACCACCGGTTTAACATTTGCCCTTGCGGCTGCAGTTCTGTATACCCGGATCAGAAATGCAAAGAACCGTTTCACTGCGGAATTATTTTGATCCCGGGCACTTATTATCTTCTGGGCGGTGCATACATTTCACTGGTACTGATCATGACAGCATATGAACTGATAGCTATAAGGCATCCGGCAATAAAACATACCGAGATAAAACAACCAGTATCCGGCTCACCTGAAGTACCCTCCCCGGACCGGTTAAAAACATGGCAATGTTTAATCTACCTGTTACTGGCTTTCTGCATTCCTCTCTTTGCCAGACAATTAATTATATTTCAGCCAGTTAAACAAGTTTTTTTCAGCGAATTCTATCACAATATCCCCGATAAGATACCACCTGTAATACCCCTGTTGTTTGTGATGCCATTCCTGTTAATCCTTATATCTTATCTTCTCCCCGAAGGTTTTTCCGGAAGCATATATTCAGTTCTTTTCCAGATTGTAATAGTGCTTGCAATTGGTTATTACGGGCTGGTGAAATGGGTCGATTTTGATGCAGAGGAAATTATGACCTACGACTATCTTGCAAGGAATCAGCAATGGAATGAAATGATATTATTTGCAGAGAAAAAGCCACCGAAAAATTACCTTTCCCTTGCAATGCTTAACCTGTCGCTGGCTAAAAAAGGCCAGCTTGGCGATAAGATGTTCAATTATGCACAGCATGGATCTGATGGTCTGTTCCTCCGTTTTGAAAAGGAATTCATAACCCCGATGATGGGAAATGAAATATTCTATCATCTTGGACTGATAAATGCTTCTCAGGAATATGCATTTGAAAGCATGGAGGTGATGCCGGATATGGAAAAAACCGCACGTTCATTAAAGCGGCTTGCAGAGACCAATTTAATAAACGGCAATTATAAAGTAGCAGAAAAATACCTGAAGATTGTCGCAAAAACGCTTTTCCACAGACAATGGGCTGTCAAAACGAGGAAAATCCTTTATAATGAGGAGATGATAAATAAGCATCCTGATTATGGTGAAAAAAGAAAGCTGATGGTGAAGGAGGATTTCTTTTTTCATGTTGAGGATATTGAAAGTGTATTGCACAGGCTCCTGAAGGAAAATCCGGAAAATATAACCGCCCTTGAATACCTTGCGGCATATTACCTGCTCAACCGCGAAATGGAGGCTTTTGTAAATCTAATCCCCGCGATGGAAAAGATTAAATACCGCGAGCTACCGGTTTCCTGGCAGGAGGCATTCATTTTGTACAATCTTGTCACAAATATTGATCCGCTGGCGGGAAGCTTCTATAAAATCAGTCCGGATGTAAGATCGCGAATGGAGTCGTATGCAAAGGTATATCTCAGTACTCCTGATGCAAGGAAGCTTTTAAGCCAGTTCTATTCAGCTACTTACTGGTATTATTTCCATTATACTGAATAGGGCAACCTGAGGGATAGTGGGAACATTGTTTTAATTTAAGAACTTACACAGAGGAAATCCAGAGGTTCACAGAGCTACACAGAGCTCTCTGTGGAACTCTGTGTACCCTCTGTGTAACTCTGTGTAACTTCTTGGTAAATATATTCTTAAATATTATCTGTCTTTGCCCGAAATACGGGTAATTACAATTACACCGTTTGATCCCCTGTTACCGTAAACAGTAGCATCCGGACCCTTAAGCACCTCTATCGATTTCACGGATTGTGGAGATATATCCTCTATTGAATTTACAATCACCCCATCCACAACATAAAGCGGCTCCGTACTCACATTCAGTGACGATGATCCCATTATCTTTATACTCTTACCGCTCACTTCCACGCCCGGAAATCTTCCGCGTATCATATCATAAACCGACTGGTATGTTGCAGTTGTTGCGCTTTTCTGATCATATTCAACGAGATCGGGATTAATATCCTTCCGGATTGGAGCTTCCTTACCTGTCATGCCGGACTGATTACCTGTAATGACGGGTTTTTCAGCGGTATCTGCAGATTTGCCTGTAAGGATGAAATCTATTGTAGACCTGCCATTTATAGCTTCCTCGGCGGCTCCGCTTAACAGGGTGAAGACCAGGATTTCCTTTGCATCAGGGCTCACTCTTATCCTGTAATAACCCTGGTCATCGGTCACAATTTCGGTTTTTACTTTATCAATAAATATCACAGCTCCTGCAACGGGTTTCCGGTCAGAATCAGTCACTCTGCCTGTGACTGTAATTTTCCTGTTCGCTCTCTGGCCGTATGTAAATCCCGGCAGTACTATCAGTATGATCAGTAATGACAATGCTTTAAATCTCATTCCTGCTTAAGATTTACTATAGATAATGTTTCTAGACATTCTCAGGCATGACATAAGGTTTCCGGTATTCCCGTGTGAGAAGTTTGTCAGCCTCCTTATCCCGTACAAATTTTTCGGTTTCGGGATTGAAGATCAGTTTCCGGCCGGTTCGGTATGAGATCACTCCAAGGTGGCCGAGTGATGCCGAAAGATGCCCCTCAAGTATTTCGTTATCAAGATCTTCTCTTTTCCTGCTCCTGACACAATCAATGAAATTCTTCCAGCCGTCACTTCTCTCTTCTTCAGGGAAATCGTTCTCGGATCTTGCGGGTCCGGGTTCATTTTTCTGACCAAAATAGGTTTTGTATCCGTTCCCGTTAAAGGTCATCCATCCCTGGTCGCTGTAAAGGAAGCAATCACCCGAATCCTGAAATCCCTCGGGATTGGTTGGCAGGCTTCTTACTTCATTCTGTATTATTATACCATCGTCATATTCATAAGCGGCAATAAGGGTATTCGGTACTTCCTGGTCATCATCACGGCCAAATTTTCCTCCTGAGCAATGAATTTTAACAGGATGTGTGTTTTTATTCAGTGCCCAGCGGACTGTATCCATCCTGTAGATACCGTTATTACCAAATTCCGTTGTTCCGGTATCCCAGTACCAGTGCCACTGATAAATATACCTGTTCACATTGAAGGGGCGGAAAGGTGCCGGACCGAGGAACATATCCCAGTGTACTCCTTCAGGCACAGGAGTATCAGGTACAAAGTCAATAGGGACACGGTATCTGTAGGTGACACCCTTGGCCATATAGATCTTACCCATTTTCCCGTCGTGAACGAATTTTATCCCTTCTTTTACAGCTTTACTGCTCCTGTAGCATATACCCGACTGGACAATGCGGTCATATTTTCCTGCCGCCTGCACCATTTTCCGTCCTTCTGAAACGTTATGGCTGACAGGTTTTTCGACATATACATCTTTTCCGGCCTGGCATGCCCATACTGTCATAAGAGCATGCCAATGGTCGGGCGTGGCTATTGATACAACATCTATATCTTTATCATCCAATATATTGCGGAAATCTGTCTCTGTTTTTGGTTTGGCACCGAATAGCTTTTCAACTGTGGAAACGACTCCCTGGAAAAGTCTTTCATCCACGTCGCAGATTGTAGTGATTGCAACGTTTGGGATCTTTGCATAGGTATTTATATGCACTATTCCCCTTCCGTTGATCATACCTCTTACTTTTACCCGGTCGCCGCTGATCCCGGCGAGGGCGATATTGATCCTCTCGTTGGGGCTTCTTGTTATCATATTTCTGACGAAAGCAGGAGCAGTTATCACTCCTCCGGCAGCAGCGGCTGATTTATTAACAAATTGTCTGCGTTTCATTTGGATTTTTTATTAATATACTATTTGTTTATAATAATTCTGCCAGTGTGATAATTACCCCCTTTCTTATTTCCCCCAGTGGGGGAAAAGTCCTCCTTCCCCCACTGGGGAAGGTCGGGGAAGGGGGTAGTAAATATTTTGTCTACCAGATTCCATGAGAAATTATTTTGGAATATATTACAAAAAAGTAGCCTGAGTTGGCAAACAACTATAAGATCAACTGCCCTTTTATTCCCTACTCCAGAATATTCCTCATATATTCGATACTGGCTGCGACTTCTTTTGCAGCGTCAGAACCCTCGGGTATCGGGTATTCAAGTTCGATATCAACAGATATCGGCCATTTCTCCTTCTTCAGAAGCAGCAGAATATCAGCAATGGGTGTCTCCCCCTTTCCGAAAGCCATATTAGTTCCCGCTGGTGTGCTGTTCGGTCCGGTCTTATCTTTGATATGAATACTGCGCATCCTGTCGTGATACTTTATTATTATTTCATTAGGATGCAAACCGGTTGCTCCATAGTAGTGTCCGGCATCGAGGTTAAGGTAATTGGCAGGTGATGCTGCAAAAATGGGATCAAATGAGAAACCCGGTTCTGCAGGCTGGCCATGGGTATGGTACATTGCCAGGCTCTTATGCTTTTCGGCAAATTTACCCAGACGGTTGATAGCAGTTTCGCTGTACTCGTCGGTTATCCCGATCGAACCAAGGGCTTTTGCTGCCGTATATGCATAATCTATTTCCTCGTCTGACCATGCCGAAGGTGCAAATTTTGCTATGTTGACTTCAATTCCTGCATTGTTGAACTTTTTTCGCATCTCCTCATATTTCGACATCGGCAGGGATAGTCTCCACTGACGTTGGGCTTCTCTGGCCTCATCCATTGCCCTTGCAAAATCGGCTTTTTCCACATCGGTCATTTCCTGTCCCCTCGCTCTCTGAGGCATGGCAGGTATGCCCAGATCCTCTTCGGCCACAAGTCTTAATTCAATTGAATTAATGCCGGCAAGGAGGAGATACCCTATAACATCATCTACCTTATGAGGCATGCCCCTGTAACTATAGGTTGTACAACCAAGCTGGACACCACTGACTTTGGAGTTTGGTTTTTTCTGCCCGGAACCTGATCCGCAGGAACTGATTACCGGGATTACTGTGAACGCGGCAGCAGCCGATGCTGCGGTGCCTAAAAATTTACGTCTTGAAATTGTCTGTTTTTTCATTTGTAACTAATTTAATTTTAATGGCTACATGCAATCCACATGTCAGGAGAATTATTTTCTTCTAACTTGAGTCTTACAAACATTTAGATTTCATATTCAATAAATTATGATAATCAAATGTATTTTTTTTGGAAATAATTTTTAAATATATTCATTAATTTTAAACAAAACCTGGACTTTAATTACTTTTAATAAAAATCATTTTACCTTATATATTTTCGATTGTTAACTATTTAAAACATCACTATGAATTTCTCAAGACGTGCTTTCGTAAAAACTACAGGGACAGGTGTTATAGCCTCTGTTCTTCCATCCGGATCAATCAGCTCTTACCAGCCAGTAGCACAGGATCCCTATGACTCCATCAGACTTGCTATAGCTGGTTATTCATTTGCGAGAATCAAACTTGATCAGTCACTTGCCATGATGAAGAGGGTTGGTGTTAAATATCTGGGCGTAAAGGATTTCCACCTTCCCCTAAACAGTACAAAAGAGGTAATCGATCAGACTCTGGAAAAAATGAAATCATTTGGTGTTGAACCATATGGTGTCGGACCTATCTATATGAAATCCGAAGAAGCTGTCGACCAGGCTTTTGCATATGCAAAACTGGCAGGAGTTAAACTGATCATAGGAGTCCCTGATGTTCAGTTTCTTCCTTATGCCGATAAAAAGGTAAGGGAGTATGATTTTCGCCTGGCCATTCATAATCACGGGCCGGATCTGCCTATTTATCCAAGTGCAGAAGATATCTGGAAAGAGATCAGGGATCTTGATCCACGAATTGGCTTTTGCCTGGATATAGCTCATACAGTGAGACTCGGGCTCGATCCCATTGAAACATATATAAAATACAGGGACAGGATCTATGATTTCCATATCTGGGATGTCGATAAACCTGAAAAGGCGGGCTGGTGTGTCGAGGCAGGAAGAGGCATCATCGATTTCCCGAAATTCTTTAAAACCCTTCATAAATATAAATACACCGGCACATGCAGTCTGGAATACGGTAAAGACATGGCGGATCCGCTTGCCGGTATAGCTGAATCAATAGGTTATTTCAAAGGTGTCATTGCCGGATTGAAGGGATAGCAAATAAAAGAAGGGGTTGACTAAAAAGGCACAAAGGTTTACCAAAGACTTTTTAGACAAGCCCTTCTTTCAGCTATAACAAGCAATACTTATAAACAATCCCTAAATGCTATCATTTAAGTGACGGATATCCCGGATTTTGAGGGAAATCGGCGTCAATATTCAGATCGATCTGGGATTGAGGTATTGGAAACAACACATGATAATCCTGAATATTTAAGCCCGGGTTTTTAGGGTTATTGTTAAATGCCCGGACTCTTTCGACAAGTTTCCCCATCCGGCGCAAGGTAATAAACCTATTCTCCTCTCCGTAAAGTTCACGTGCTCTTTCATCGAGAATATAGTTAAGATTTACATTTGCAGGATCAACCGGAGTTGCATTGGCTCTGCTTCTGATAAGATTAATATCATCAGCTGCCAGATCAGGTTTTCCTAAACCGACGTAAGCCTCGGCACGCATTAGAATTGTTTCAGCCAGACGTATAGCATAACGGTCTTTATGATCGCTCCCTCCTCCCGATCTTGCAGGATCAGTAAAATAGTGGCACGGATCAGCAAACTTCATCCAGTATGGATAAATATACTGACAGGAATCCCTCATCGCATCCCGTTTCCCCTCAGCATATTGCGTAGCATAATCGACTTTCAGGTTTATCCTCTTCCCATTATAGGTCGAGGCAGGATTATCATAATAAAAATTCCTTTTAATATTATACCTTGCATTACGGACATCATTATTCCAGTCGCTTCGCCATATTGTATATGCAGCATAATCTGTAGGATGTACCCAGGCAACCGGACGTCCCAGTGTATCTGAATAACCGGTGTATTTCCCGGCTACCAGCTGGCCTCTGAACGCGGTTTTGCCATCAGGAGTATTACCCAATCTGAAATAAGCAGGTCCGAATGTCCTGTTACCTTCAACCGATCCTCCTCCGATAGTTGGCGGCGGCTCTACCTGAATCACCCATATAGCTTCTTTATTTATCCCCAGGGTCTGGTTTCCGAATGCAAAAAGATCATAATACGGATCACCTTTCCCGAAAACCACATTCTGTCTGTCGCCAAACCGGCTGGTCATAAGTGCATAGTTGTATCCTTCAATAACTTCCGTTGCTGCATCTGCTGCTAACTGAAATTTACCCTGGTTAAGATAACACTCACTCAGCATATGCCATGCAGCTCCCTGTGTAATCCTTCCCGGAGCCTCCTCCGATCCCGGAACAGGTAGTTTGGTTGTTCCAAATAACAGATCCTCTTCCATCTGAGCATAGACCTCAGCTTTTGGTGCCCGTTCAAAATCAGTTTTTGCACCCTTGATTACTTCAGTTACCAGAGGAACATCGCCATAAAACGAAACCAGAAGCCGGTACGCAAAAGCCCTGAAGAACATCGCTTCAGCCAGATATGCATTTTTCTGGGCTTCACTCGTCCAGATAACGGCATCGGAATTATTGATACCGTCTATAAGAACATTCGCTCTCTGAATAAGTTCGTAAGTCCATATCCAGATATTCCTGTAATCTGTATTTGATGAAGTAATATTAGTTACATAGTTGCATAAAAACATGTTACTATTCGGATCTTCACCATGAAAAGCCACATCAGTTCCAAGACCTCTCATTACAGAAACGACTGGCTGGTTGGTTCCATAAAACCACCTCTGGCGCGTTGAAAAATGTAATCCTGTTATTCCCTGCTTTATGCCCGGGAGAGTCTGATAAGCGTTCTCCGGGGCAAGGAAATCGAGCGGGGTTTCATCAAGTACATCTTCACTGCATGAGGGAAAGAATAAAAGCATTATCCCTGCATATAATAAGAATTTCTTACTAAATAGATTTGAATATTTTTTCATAGTATTGAAAATTTTCGGTTTCATAATTATTCCTCTTTAAATTAGCTTAAATCAATTTAGAATGTAACTCTGAAACCTGCAGTTATATTTCTCATCAAAGGTGAGTTTTGCGAATCACTCCTCCAAGCTTCCGGATCCCAGCCTGACCATTTGGTCCATATATATGGATTCTTACTGGATATAAAGAACTGACATGCCTCCAACTTCAAAGTCTGAAGTAATTGGGGACCAAATCTGTATGAAAGCGAAACATCCTGCAATCTTACAAAACTTCTGCTTTCATATATCCCGCTCGCTTGCGCAGGCGAATTATATACACCGGTTGCATTATTTACACCATTGTCGGGTGTCCAGTAAGGTCGTACTGCCGAGGCGTTTATCCTTAATACGTTATCTGATCGGAAATCGACATTAACAACAGAAGCATTATTCTCCATAAAATACTTTTTACCTCCCTGGATTGAGTTAATAAAGAAGGAGAAAGTGAAGTTCCTATACGTAAGAATGTTGTTTATGCTGAACCTGTAACTTGGGGTACGATATCCTATAACCTTTCTGTCAAGATTTGGTTCAATGACACCATCATCGTTCTGATCGACATATTTGTACTGGCCGGGATACCAGGCATTGTATGTTTGTCCGGCATAAAGTTCGGCTTCAGTCCAGAGGCCTCCCATCATCTCAAAATCATAAATAGCGCTGATTGGCTCTCCGACAAACCATGAGTTACCGACATCTTTATCATTTTCGTCACCATAGAGTTTTGAGATCTTGTCGCGGTTGAGAGAAAAGACAAAATTGGTTTCCCAGCCAAGTTTGCCGGTAAGGTTTACAGAGGTTAATTCAAGCTCAATACCTTTGTTGTCAATAGCTCCGATATTCGTCCATACACTGGGATAACCAGTTGTAGGTGGAAGTGCTCTGTTGACAAGGACATCTGTTGTTTTAGCTTTATACAACTCTAAAGAACCGGAAATTCTCCTGTCGAACAGGCCAAAGTCAATTCCGACATTGAATGAAGCTGTACTTTCCCATGCAAGGCTGGCATTTCCCAAACTGCTTGGGTAAACTGCAATTGCCGTAGCAGGGCCGAAGACATAAGAATCAGCCGTCATCCTTGAAAAACTTGAGTAACGTCCGATCCCCTGGTTCCCATTTTCTCCGTAAGATGTCCTCAGCTTCAGATAAAGCCATGGAAGACTCTTCATGAAAGACTCATCTGAGACAATCCAGCCAAGCGAGACTGAGGGGAAGTTGGCAAATTTCTTTTCAGGTCCAAATCCTGAGAAGCCATCTCTACGGATTGTTGCAGTTAACAAATAACGGTTCATAAATGAATAGTTAACACGTGCCATATAGGAAATACTGTTTTCTTTCCATGCTGTAGATGCAACTGTCACAGTAGTACCAAGGCCCACGTTATTATACCCGAGAACAGGATTGTCAAATCCCTGGGCATTGAGAGTTGAACTTTCCGCATTTCGGCCTTCCTGGCTGTAAAGTAAGGTTGCATTCACCTGGTGGTTACCAAATGTCCTTAAATACGTGAGAATATTATTATATAACCAGTTTCTTTCTTCCGATGGATTCTTTATGGCCTGACCTTTGTTCCCTGATCCATCCGGGGTGGTGGAAGGATAAAACCTGTTATATTTCCTGGTGTAATAATTGTTGGAATAGCTAAATTCATAGGTCAATCCTTTCACCCATGGCACCGTAATCTTGGCATTTCCGACAAGTAACAGGTCATTCCTGATATCTTTATGATCAACATAAAGATTATTAAGAGGATAAGGCATATAAGCTTCTCCCGTAAGATACATGTCATAATTCGGTAAGCCAATCTTATTGTTTGCCAGAGGACTGCAGGCTCTTGCATCGCCAAGGCTGGCTTCTAATCCCGAATAATCGCGGAAAGAATATGAAGAAATCAATCCGACAGTAAGCCAATCCGTGATTTTGCTCTCAACGTTGGAGTGAAGCGTAATCCTGCCGAATTCATCATTCAGCTGAATACCCTCCTCATTTGTATATGAGCCGGAAACATAATAATTTGACCTGCTGGTTTTCCCTGACATGCTGAGGTTATAATTCTGAATAGGGGCTATTTGCTTAACTTCATCCACCCAGTCTATTTCATTTCCTGCTAAATAATTATCCCTCTCCTCCTGTGACCTCAAACGTGCAGCCACGATTTCACGGTTATTAATATCCGGCCTGACAGGTTTTCCGGTCGGGCTTGTCGGTTTGGTTTTATACCAGGTATACAGATCCTGCTGATAGTAATAATCAATAAGTCTTATCGCATATTCTTCTGCATTCATAACCCTCATGGGATTATTGGTCATGTCCTGATAACCGTAGTACATATTAAATGATATCAGTGGTTTTTCTGACTTTCCCTTTTTGGTTGTGATCAGCATAACCCCGTTTGCTGACCTTGATCCGTAAACGGCTGCAGCGCTGGCATCTTTAAGTATGTCAACCGACTCAATGTCACTGATATTGATATTGGATATTGATCCGTTATAGATAATACCATCAAGAACCACCAGTGGAGCATCGCTTGCCGACAGAGAAGTTCGCCCTCTGATTGAAAGAGAGGGATCGCTACCTGCTAAACCTGATCCCTGAACATTCACACCGGCAGTAGTTCCCGACATAGCCTGGGACAGGTTCAGGTTTGCCAATGTTGCCTTTTCTTCCATTGAAACTCTTACGACAGAACCTGTCAGGTCACTTTTTTTCTGTGTACCATAACCGGTTACAATGACCTCGTCAAGGGCCCGGGTTGCGGATACCATTGCAATATTTACAGTTGACCGGCCTGCAACCGGCATTTCCTGGGTATCATACCCGATGAATGAAATGACCAGAACGGTATTCGCATCCGGTACAGCCAGACTGAATTTTCCTCCAAGATCCGTCAGAGCGCCAAGGGTGGTCCCTTTTACCAGAACATTAACCCCCGGCATCACATCTCCGGTGGAAGCATCCGTAACGGTCCCGGTAATAGTGACCTGCTGTATTTCATCTGCAGCAGATCCAATATTATTGACCGGACCGGTATTGGGCGAAGCGAAAACATATGAAGCCCCGAATACAATAGTAAGAATTGCAATCTTCAGCCTCATCAGTAACTTTTTAAGATACAGTGAACGTACCTTCAAATAATCGATTTGGTCCATAAAATTTAAAAGATTAGGTTGGTTTAATTTAAAGATAGTGAAATTCCTGAATTAAATTTCTTACATTCAGTGGATTAGAAAATGAAGAATTTCTCATAGGCATAATGTTTTAGGTTAGTGGTCTAAATATACAAATTAATTTTAAAAAGGAATAAAGTGCCCGGAAAAATGGACTAATCTGAATTAACAGTGTACTGCCTCCCGGGACAGATCCCTCACTTCGTTCGGGATGACGGTAACACGATGGGAAATTGTACAAATCGGTGGTGCTCCGGAGAGAAATCCTGCTTTCCGTAATCTTAGGATCCCTCGCTTCGCTCGGGATGACGGTAGCGCGATGGGAAACTGTGGTTGCTATTCCTGATAAACCAGGTTACCCTTCACATAGGTTTTCTTTATGACCAGTTCATCATTTACCATCTTGAAAATGATAATATCTGCCCTTTTACCGGTTGCGATTTCTCCGCGGTCGGTCAGGTTGTAAAGTTTTGCAGGATTCAGGCTGGCCATCCGGATCGCTTCTGCAAGAGAACACCCTGTAACTTTCATTACATTAGCCACTCCTTTTTTAACCGGAGAGGCTGATCCATAAAGGACATTCTGTGCCGGGTATCTTAACATACCTTCCGGAGTAAGCTCGATGGTTTCACCTTCCTCGGTTAAAAATTTACCGGGCTTAAGCGATGCATAACTTGTTACATCCGATGTTATAATTGTTTTTTCAGGACCTTTCACCTTGTAAAAGACCCGGATCTCTTCAGGATTCAGGTGGAACCCGTCACCGATAATACTGATCATAAGCCGGTCATCCGAAAGCTGAGGCCATAACGGATTAATATGGCGGTTTATCATATTGGCACATCCGTTGCCAAGATGTGTTGCTATTCTGGCACCCCTGTCAATGGCCTCAGTTACCTGTTGTGCATTACCATTGTGGTGACCGAGCGCAATAACTATTCCGGAAGCCTTGCATTTATCGATGAAATCCATTGCACCTTCAACTTCAGGGGCTATTGTGATATGAATAATTCCATTTCCGGCAGCTTTATTGAACATAAGGAATTCATTCCAGTCGGGTTTCCGGACATGCTTTAAAGGATGCGCTCCCCTGTAACCATCAACCGGTGAGATATATGGACCTTCAAGATGAAATCCGGGAATCGATCCCAACAAAGCCGGGTTATCTTTAACTTTTCCCAGAACAGAAAAATTTTTAAGAAGAAGATCATGACTATTGGTGGTCAGGGTTGGCAGATAGGTAGTCACTCCGGTCTTCCATAATTCTTCGGTCGCTTTTTTCACATCATCGTCGGTTAACGATCCTCCTCCGAATGTAAATGAAACACCTGCGAAACCATTAACCTGGTTATCAATTAATCCCGGGGCGATGATCAATCCCTCATTTCCGGCCGGCAGCTTCTTCATCCTTTTTATACCTGTTATATTACCATCCTTTATTGTTATTGAAACAGGTTTATTATCAGAATATAAAATTCCGGTTATAGTTTCCTGGGAGAAGATCATTCCATGGAAAAGAAGGAACAGCAAAATAAATATTGTCCTGTGTAAATAATCTCCTTTATTCTTATTCTCTGATCCGGTCTTTATCATAATTTTGG
This sequence comes from uncultured delta proteobacterium, assembly GCA_963708515.1. Classification (GTDB taxonomy): domain Bacteria; phylum Desulfobacterota; class Syntrophia; order Syntrophales; family Fen-1087; genus JAPLJM01. Next base: position 114,297 of record CAVPSX010000021.1, read on the forward strand.
TATTTGGCATTAATTAATCAGATATGGTTCTGCGAAAATAACAAATGATCGTTCAAATCCGGAAGTACAAATGTTAATTATGCATAAGTTGAATTTTAAGAAAAAAACTTACACGGAGTTCCACAGAGGATTCACAGAGGTCCACAGAGATTAATCTCTGTGTAACTCTGTGAATCCTCTGGATTTCCTCTGTGTAATTTCTTAAAAAGATTTATAATGATGAAATAATTTTAATTACGAATATCTGAAAATAAAACAAATTAAAAATGGACCGCAGGAATTTTTCAAAAAAGATTATCATTGCAGGAACAGCTGCCGGCATAAGCAGTAATTCATTATTCAGCAATGAAGAACAGATCATTAAAGAAGACACCAGGAAACTGCCCGTCAGGGAATTTGATGTGCTTATTGCAGGCGGTGGCACAGCCGGTACAGTTGCAGCCATTGCATCAGCAAGGAACGGTGCAAAGACAGCCTTAATTGAATCCAAAGGCTACCTGGGAGGCACTGTTGTTGAAGGCGGAACCGCTCTTCATAGTTTCTTCAACCTCTGGACAGCTTTCCCGGGCGTTGAGAAACGACAGGTTGTAAAAGGTATTGCACAGGAGATCATAGACCGTCTACTGATTGTCGGAGGAACAACAGGCCATGGAATTGTTACCGGAAGGATTGATTATGACAGCGTCTGCACGGCTGTCGATACTGAATTGTACAAACTGGTTGTCCATGAAATGCTTTCGGAAGCAGGTGTTACCATATTCACAAATACATTAGTTGCCGGTGCACTCAGAAAAGGTCCTGTAATTGAATCAATCATAGCTCAGAGCAGGGCAGGAAGAGAGCTTTTCAAAGCGAAGTGTTTTGTCGACAGTACAGCCTATGGAGATCTCTCGGCTTATGCAGGGGCAGAATTTGTTGAATTGAATGACCATCCGGTATGCAACAGCATGGGAATGGGTAATGTCAATATAGAAAAACTCTACGCTTATCTCGTAAAAAACAATGCACTGGGAGATCTTGCTTACGGGTTGCGCGACGGTAAGGACGGACAGATCATCAGGATAGGAAGTGAAGGTGGTTATACAATAAAAGGAAAACTTCCTCAGGAATTTGTTGACGGAGTCGTAAAGCTTGGATCAGGGCTTATCACAACAACAGTTCATGATAACTATCTTATGTTCATAAAGGTGAATTATAAAATGCCTGTCAGTCCGACAAACAGGGACGAAGTTGCCAAAGCCGAACTTATTATAAGACAAAACCAGTACAAAACACTGCAATTATTCAGGAAATATCTGCCCGGATGTGAAAATGCTTTTATTGCCCGGACAAGTCCATCTTTAAACATCAGGCGCGGAAGGACAATAACCTGTGATTATGATATTACTCTTGAGGATGTTCTTCAGGCCAGGCATTTTGATGATGATATAATGGCATACGGATTTCATGATTCCGCTCCAAGGTTTCAGATCAAAAACGGAGGCACTTATGGAGTACCGTACAAAGCTTTAAGGGTGAAGGGGATTGACAATCTTCTTGCTGCGGGCATGTTAATAACTACTGATTTTCAGGCACATATGTCTACAAGGAATACGGTTTGCTGTATGGGACAGGGACAGGCAGCAGGAACCGCGGCAGCGCTCTGTGCTTTAAAGAAAACAGGAACTCGCGATCTGGCGTACAGCACCCTGAGAGATGCACTTATAAAAGGAAACGTATATCTTGAAAGTTAACTTTTATTTTCTTGCCAACTGCCGATTGCCAACTGCCAACTGCCTATTTCACCACACTAAGCCACGCCTCCGCCATCAGTGCTGCACCTGCAAGTGATGCATGCACCCCGTCGCCAGTCCAGTAAGCTCCCGGAGCTCTTTTCTGAGCCTCGTCATAAACAGCCTGGTACGGAATGAATGTTGCATCGAACTGAGCAGCTATTTCTCTGGCGGCTTTCTGGTACTCATAAAATTCCGGATACCATTTGTCGTCCACCGCCTTAACTCCCCGTACCCCGAATGGTTCGCCAATTACAAATTTTACATTGGGCAATGCCTTTTTTGTTCTTTCAAGAAGGGCAATATAGTCTCTCCGGTACACTTCGACCGTTCCCGCATAACTTCCGTTAAGCTTGTGCCAGATATCGTTAACACCGATAAGAATACTGACAACATCCGGTTTCAGCTCGAGACAATCCTTATCCCATCTTTCGGCAAGCTGAAATACTTTGTTACCTGATATACCCTTGTTATAAATTTTAAGATCGAGGTCTGCATATTTCAGCAATAGCTGAGCCGCGGTAAGCATTGCATATCCGGTTCCCAGGGGCCTTGCCGTATTGTAACCCATATCCTCCTTGTTCCGGCCGGCATCAGTTATTGAGTCGCCCTGGAAAAGAATTGTCTGGCCCTTAAGGAGTTTTATTTTCGGACCACCTTTTGGTACGGCAGCTGAAATTATTTCGGGGATGCTTATTGCTGCGATAGTTCCCAGAGCAGCTTTCTTAATGAAGCTGCGGCGTGAGTTGGATTGGTTGGACATATTATTAAATTTTTAAATTTCTCCAGAAAATAGTTAATACCTTACTTTTATCTTCACCGCTCCCTCCACCGGCTTATCTGACGCTACCATAATATACCCTCCCCCGCTTCCCGATGTGATGGCTCCGGCATAATTCGGGAAATATTTTGTTTCCAGTTCGTTCATGATCGGGTCGGGGACAGTAAGCGGAAGAATCTTTTTCCATGCGCGGAGTGTTGTGGTCATCGATCTGCCAAGACCATCAACATCTTTCTTAATAATCGATTCCCAGCAGCTGTCACCTGCTTCACCAAGTTCCCTGATTGTTGATTTTTCGAGATTCATCAGTTTCAGGGGATCATATCCCACCGGACGTGGCTGAACAGGCACCAGGTGGATCACTTCACTCAGCCATTCACATGTTTCCTTATCCGTTGTTGATTCGATCTTTTCAGGCCAGTAACCACCCCGGTAACATAGCCTGTTGATCCCCGGATAAAGAAGTCCGATCTGATCCTGTGAACCTGAAACATAGGTCCTTCCCGGAGGATTTTCAGCGCCAAACAATAACCGTGCATTTGTTTCATGATCTCCGTCAGGATAACGGTCACCCCATAATTGAATGGCTATCTTTCTGGAACTTGTTGCCAGTCCCGACCTGTCATTAAAATCCATTGCAGGCCATATCTGAGCAACTACCACGGATCCGGGATGAATTTTCGAAACCCAAGGCTGATCGATCCATCCTCCGGCAATGCATAACCGGTATGGAAACCTCAGCTCTCTTTTCGTTTCAGAACTTGATCGTCCCGGTAATCCGGGCTCAGGAATCCGTTCAAGAACAATGTATTCAACTCCTTCCTTTTTACAAAGCGCCTCTTTATCAGCAGAATGACCATCATGATTGACAATAAAAATGTCAGGCTTCAGCTTTTTCATATCAGGTTCAAAATCCAGCAATCCCGTTCCTGTTGCAAGGAAAGCATCCCCTACATGCTTAATCGACTTAACTATGTAAAGTCTCTCCTGTTCCGAGAAATAGGGTTTTTTACCTTTTAAGCTGAAAATATTTTCATCCCTTCCAATGCTTACATACAATTTCCCGTATCCGGAAGCAGCCTTGAAAAATGCTATATGTCCCCCGTGAAGAAGGTCGTAACATCCGCTGACAAGCACTTTTTTCTTCTTCATATCAAATATTGTTACCGGTTGAACCGGTCGCGGTTTTTACTGTCAGATGAGCCGGCAAGCATCTGTTCCTTTATCCAGTCATAAGTTTTTTTCATACCAGTCCTCAGAGGGATGGAAGGCTCCCAGTTAAGGTAATTCCTTATCAGGGTATTGTCGCTGTTTCGTCCTCTCACCCCTTTCGGAGCTGTAAGGTCATATTTTCTCTCAAGTTTGTATCCGGCTATATCCTCAACAATATCGACAAGCTGGTTGATAGAGACCATTTCACTGCTTCCAAGATTAAGTGGTTCAGTTATATTGCTGTACATTATATCAATGATACCCTTTATACAATCGTCGATAAACATGAAGCTCCTGGTCTGCAGACCATCGCCCCATATCATTATTTCCTTTTTCCCCGTGATACCGGCTCCTATCACTTTCCGGCAAATTGCTGCCGGGGCTTTTTCCCTGCCTCCGTCCCAGGTTCCGGATGGGCCGTAAACATTATGAAATCTGGCGATTCTTGTTGTCAGTCCGAAATCTTCCATAAAGTGACGGCACATCCGTTCGCTGAAAAGCTTTTCCCATCCATAGCCATCTTCGGCAAGGGCAGGATAAGCATCAGATTCTTTAAGTCCCGGATTATCGGGATCCGTCTGTTTCTGACCATTATATACACATGCGGAGGATGCATAGAAGAACCTTTCGATCCCGCAATCGCGTGAAGCAATAAGCAGATGTGTGTTGATCAGAACGCTTATCATGCAGGCGGCTTTGTTATTTTCAATGAATCCCATTCCCCCCATATCGGCGGCAAGGTTGAAGACCTCATTATATCCGTTGACAGCCCTGTAGCAGTTTTCCCTCAGCCGCAGATCAAGCACCAGGTTATCGGCATCATCCTGGATCTGGTACCATTCATTCAAAGGTTTAATATCAACTGCCCTGACCTTATGGCCTTTGCTGATCATCTCCCTGACCAGGTGACCGCCTATGAATCCTCCGGCTCCCGCTATTACTATCTTTTTCATTTCTGATGAAATTAAGTTAATTATCACCTTTCCAACTTTATATCCTTACCCCCTTTCTTCTTTCCCCCAGCGGGGGAAATGATCACCTCCCTCCGTGGGGGACATCCGGAGCCACTTTTTCAAGCTTCTGCTTATAAAAAAGAAAACCTGCAAGCGCAGTGATAGCCGCAGCAATTCCTATTGTATAAGATATTCCTCCCGGGAGTGAAAATCCTTCCGGTGCAAATAATATATATGTAATACTTACAGCAGTCATGAAAAAGGCCGGAATAAGTGTTACCCAATATAATTTCTTTGATTGTAAGAGATAAACTGTAATTGCCCAGAGTACGACCATCGCAAGGGTCTGATTCGACCATGCGAAATAGCGCCAGATAATCCCGAAATCTATTCTTGTAAGCAGAAATCCAACAATGAAAAGAGGGATGCTGATAAAGAGTCTGTTCTTTATCGGTCCCTGTTTGTATTTCAGGAAATCGGCAACGATCAGTCTTGCGCTCCTGAAAGCTGTATCTCCCGATGTTATGGGTGCTGCAACTACTCCCAGAAGAGCAAGTATACCTCCGAATTTCCCAAGAAGTGAGTTTGATATCTCATTAACAAGATAAGCGGCATTGCCTTTCTGGGCTGTCATCATTTCATTCAGCGCCCCGACACCTCCATAAAAGCTCATTCCTATTGCCGCCCATATCATTGCAACAATACCTTCAGAGATCATCGCGCCATAGAATACCCTCCTGCCAAGTTTCTCGTTGGTAAGACACCTTGCCATAAGGGGCGACTGAGTGGAGTGAAATCCTGAAATAGCACCACATGCTATGGTGATGAACATCATCGGGAAGATTGGGAACTTATCGGGATTTGCATGAAAATTCCTGAAATTCGACAAAGTCAGTTCGGGAATGTGATATCCTTTCGCAAATAATGCGGTAATAAGACCTATTGCCATAAACAAAAGTGCAAATCCAAACACCGGATAGATTCTTCCAATTAATTTATCGATAGGAAGCAGGGTTGCAAGCACATAATAAATAAACACCACCCAGACCCAGAAGGTCATTGTAAGAGCTTCGGGTGTCAGGCCTGCAAGTATCCCGGCTGGTCCCATTATAAAAACGGCACCCACCAGAACCATCAGCACAACAGTAAAACCCCTAATGAACTGCTTAACACCGTTTCCCAGGTAAATACCGACTATCTCAGTAATACTTAATCCGTTATGGCGGATTGACAGCATTCCTGAAAAATAATCGTGAACTCCTCCGGCGAAAACTGATCCGAGAACTATCCAGAGAAAGGCAACAGGACCCCACATTGCACCTGCAACAGCACCGAAAATGGGCCCGAGTCCGGCTATATTGAGAAACTGGATCAGGAAAGCCCTCCACCATGGAAGAGGTACATAATCCACCCCGTCCTTCAGCCTGTAAGCAGGTGTCTGCCGGTCCTTATCAGCTCCCTCTATCTTCTCAATGAATTTTGAGTAGAAAAAGTACCCAAGTAACAGAACTGCTATTGAAATAATGAAAGTAATCACCTTTATTTAATGACTTAATCTATTTTATTCATTTGTGCTCTTTGTGTAAACCTTTGTGCTCTTTGTGGTTAAATAATTTTCAATTTATACCATTTCACTGCATTTTCCCTGTACAGTTTATCAACAACCTCCTTTGGAAGCTGCAATCCTTTGAAGGAACCGGCAAACAGTGGGGAGGTCATTTCTGTTTCAGTTGCAAAATATTTCCAGTCTTCCATCCATTCGTTATGCATCCTGGTCTTAAATCCGTCAGGATTATCACTTCCACCGTAACTAACATCCGTACCGTAAAGAAGCCTGTCCTGGTATTTGATGCAGAAATCCCGTACATGTTCCCTGTCTTTTGCCGACTGGTGCTGCAGATGGCATGTTCTTGCCGAGATATCAACAGCCATATTCGGGTATCTGTCGAGCCTTAAAGCAAGTGAATCAACATTCCATTCAAGGCTGCCCAGATGGCATCCGATGAAAGTCATGTCGGGATTTCTTTCAAGGAAATTATCCCGGGCCATGATCTGATCCTCATATGATGGATATTCTGGGTGAAGGAACATATGGTACTGCGGATGCTCCGCAAAATAGCTGCTGTCGCTGCTGACAGTCATCTCTTCAAGCGGAAGCCAGCAGTTGCGCGGTTCACCCAGATGCCCTGTTACCGGAATGTTTTTACTTTTGATGAAGTTGAACACAGCGTCGATTCCCGGATCATCAACCATAATGAATTTGCCTGACCTGTCTCGCACAGTCATTCCTATATTCTTCCAGATTTTAACTGCGATCGCTCCGGCCGAAATATCAGATTCCAGCTGAGTGATGATCTTTTTGCTCCACTCTTCAGTTCCCCATCCGGCTGTATCGAACAGGAAAGTCGGACCAAAGAATACTTTTCCCGGATGTTTTTGTGCAGATGCTACGGCATAGTCAAATTGTTTCCGGATGCTTGCAGAATCACTATGATCGACATTAAGTGTTATCAGGATAAAATTATCAGCTGAAGCCTGTTCTTCAAACACACCATCATCGCTTCCAATATGCATATGTGAGTCGATTTTCAGGATTGAAGAAAAATCTTCTTCATTGTAATATTTATTCTGACAGCCAAAAGCAAATATTGCCATTACTGAACATAAGAAAAGTTTAAGTCTCATTTCTTCGAATATTTCGAAATAAAAATAACAATTCTTGTCGTTTTCTTCTAATTATTATTCCGGCCGGGCCATTCTGCCGTCCATATCAGTCCTGTTTTCGGGGAAAAGAGGCCATTTCACAGGTTTCTTATCCCTGGCTGAACGGTAAACAGCAGTAAATATCTCCACAGTGACCCGTCCTTCCTTCCCGGTGATCAGAGGTTTTCTGCCCTCAATTATTGCCTGAAGGAAATCCTCAATCTGTCTCTCATGAAAGTATTCCACCGGATTTTTTAATGACAGGAAGAAATCCGAATCCTCCTTTATGAACTCTTTCAGAAGATCTTCCTCACCCGGAACCGTCCACAAATCATTTACAGGAGGTTCGAGTATATTCGACATCCCCGCAACGAACATCGCCCCGCCGTCGGTCTGAACTCCCACCGAAGCCCCGTTTTCGCCATGAACCTGTACTTTCCCGTAAATACCGGGTTTCATGAAACCCGGTATTTACGGGAAAGTACAGGTTCATGGCGAAAACGGGGCTTCGGTGGGGGTTCAGACCGACGGCGGGGCGATGTTCGTTGCGGGGATGTCGAATATACTCGAACCTCCCGTAAATGATCTGTGGACGGTTCCGGGTGAGGAAGATCTTCTGAAAGAGTTCATAAAGGAGGATTCGGATTTCTTCCTGTCATTAAAAAATCCTGTGGAATACTTTCATGAGAGACAGATTGAGGATTTCCTTCAGGCAATAATTGAGGGCAGAAAACCCCTGATCACCGGGAAGGAAGGACGGGTCACTGTGGAGATATTTACTGCTGTTTACCGTTCAGCCAGGGATAAGAAACCTGTGAAATGGCCGCTTTTCCCCGAAAACAGGACTGATATGGACGGCAGAATGGCCCGGCCGGAATAATAATTAGAAGAAAACGACAAGAATTGTTATTTTTATTTCGAAATATTCGAAGAAATGAGACTTAAACTTATCTTATGTTCAGTAATGGCAATATTTGCTTTTGGCTGTCAGAATAAATATTATAATGAAGAAGATTTTTCTTCAATCCTGAAAATCGACTCACATATGCATATTGGAAGCGATGATGGTGTGTTTGAAGAACAGGCTTCAGCTGATAATTTTATCCTGATAACACTTAATGTCGATCATAGTGATTCTGCAAGCATCCGGAAACAATTTGACTATGCCGTATCATCTGCACAAAAACATCCGGGAAAAGTTTTCTTTGGTCCGACTTTCCTGTTCGATACAGCCGGATGGGGAACTGAAGAGTGGAGCAAAAAGATCATCACTCAGCTGGAATCTGATATTTCGGCCGGAGCGATCGCAGTTAAAATCTGGAAGAATATAGGAATGACTGTGCGAGACAGGTCAGGCAAATTCATTATGGTTGATGATCCGGGAATCGACGCTGTGTTCAACTTCATCAAAAGTAAAAACATTCCGGTAACAGGGCATCTGGGTGAACCGCGCAACTGCTGGCTTCCGCTTGAAGAGATGACTGTCAGCAGCGACAGCAGCTATTTTGCGGAGCATCCGCAGTACCATATGTTCCTTCACCCAGAATATCCATCATATGAGGATCAGATCAGGGCCCGGGATAATTTCCTTGAAAGAAATCCCGACATGACTTTCATCGGATGCCATCTGGGCAGCCTTGAATGGAATGTTGATTCACTTGCTTTAAGGCTCGACAGATACCCGAATATGGCTGTTGATATCTCGGCAAGAACATGCCATCTGCAGCACCAGTCGGCAAAAGACAGGGAACATGTACGGGATTTCTGCATCAAATACCAGGACAGGCTTCTTTACGGTACGGATGTTAGTTACGGTGGAAGTGATAATCCTGACGGATTTAAGACCAGGATGCATAACGAATGGATGGAAGACTGGAAATATTTTGCAACTGAAACAGAAATGACCTCCCCACTGTTTGCCGGTTCCTTCAAAGGATTGCAGCTTCCAAAGGAGGTTGTTGATAAACTGTACAGGGAAAATGCAGTGAAATGGTATAAATTGAAAATTATTTAACCACAAAGAGCACAAAGGTTTACACAAAGAGCATAAATGAATAAAATAGATTAAGTCATTAAATAAAGGTGATTACTTTCATTATTTCAATAGCAGTTCTGTTACTTGGGTACTTTTTCTACTCAAAATTCATTGAGAAGATAGAGGGAGCTGATAAGGACCGGCAGACACCTGCATACAGGCTGAAGGACGGAGTGGATTATGTACCTCTTCCATGGTGGAGGGCTTTCCTGATCCAGTTTCTCAATATAGCCGGACTCGGGCCCATTTTCGGTGCTGTTGCAGGTGCAATGTGGGGTCCGGTTGCCTTTCTATGGATAGTTCTCGGATCAGTTTTCGCCGGAGGAGTTCACGATTATTTTTCAGGAATGCTGTCAATCCGCCATAACGGATTAAGTATTACTGAGATAGTCGGTATTTACCTGGGAAACGGTGTTAAGCAGTTCATTAGGGGTTTTACTGTTGTGCTGATGGTTCTGGTGGGTGCCGTTTTTATTATGGGACCGGCCGGGATACTTGCTGGCCTGACACCCAAAGCTCTTACAATGACCTTCTGGGTCTGGGTGGTGTTTATTTATTATGTGCTTGCAACCCTGCTTCCTATCGATAAATTAATTGGAAGAATCTATCCGGTGTTTGGATTTGCACTTTTGTTTATGGCAATAGGTCTTATTACAGCATTATTTGCGAAAGGATATCACATTCCCGAACTGACTTTGTCGAATTTCCGGAATTTTCATGCAAATCCCGATAAGTTCCCAATCTTCCCGATGATGTTCATCACCATAGCATGTGGTGCTATTTCAGGATTTCACTCCACTCAGTCGCCCCTTATGGCAAGGTGTCTTACCAATGAGAAACTTGGCAGGAGGGTATTCTATGGCGCGATGATCTCTGAAGGTATTGTTGCAATGATATGGGCGGCAATAGGAATGAGCTTTTATGGAGGTGTCGGGGCGCTGAATGAAATGATGACAGCCCAGAAAGGCAATGCCGCTTATCTTGTTAATGAGATATCAAACTCACTTCTTGGGAAATTCGGAGGTATACTTGCTCTTCTGGGGGTAGTTGCAGCACCCATAACATCGGGAGATACAGCTTTCAGGAGCGCAAGACTGATCGTTGCCGATTTCCTGAAATACAAACAGGGACCGATAAAGAACAGACTCTTTATCAGCATCCCTCTTTTCATTGTTGGATTTCTGCTTACAAGAATAGATTTCGGGATTATCTGGCGCTATTTCGCATGGTCGAATCAGACCCTTGCGATGGTCGTACTCTGGGCAATTACAGTTTATCTCTTACAATCAAAGAAATTATATTGGGTAACACTTATTCCGGCCTTTTTCATGACTGCTGTAAGTATTACATATATATTATTTGCACCGGAAGGATTTTCACTCCCGGGAGGAATATCTTATACAATAGGAATTGCTGCGGCTATCACTGCGCTTGCAGGTTTTCTTTTTTATAAGCAGAAGCTTGAAAAAGTGGCTCCGGATGTCCCCCACGGAGGGAGGTGATCATTTCCCCCGCTGGGGGAAAGAAGAAAGGGGGTAAGGATATAAAGTTGGAAAGGTGATAATTAACTTAATTTCATCAGAAATGAAAAAGATAGTAATAGCGGGAGCCGGAGGATTCATAGGCGGTCACCTGGTCAGGGAGATGATCAGCAAAGGGCATAAGGTCAGGGCAGTTGATATTAAACCTTTGAATGAATGGTACCAGATCCAGGATGATGCCGATAACCTGGTGCTTGATCTGCGGCTGAGGGAAAACTGCTACAGGGCTGTCAACGGATATAATGAGGTCTTCAACCTTGCCGCCGATATGGGGGGAATGGGATTCATTGAGAATAACAAAGCCGCCTGCATGATAAGCGTTCTGATCAACACACATCTGCTTATTGCTTCACGCGATTGCGGGATCGAAAGGTTCTTCTATGCATCCTCCGCATGTGTATATAATGGTCAGAAACAGACGGATCCCGATAATCCGGGACTTAAAGAATCTGATGCTTATCCTGCCCTTGCCGAAGATGGCTATGGATGGGAAAAGCTTTTCAGCGAACGGATGTGCCGTCACTTTATGGAAGATTTCGGACTGACAACAAGAATCGCCAGATTTCATAATGTTTACGGTCCATCCGGAACCTGGGACGGAGGCAGGGAAAAAGCCCCGGCAGCAATTTGCCGGAAAGTGATAGGAGCCGGTATCACGGGGAAAAAGGAAATAATGATATGGGGCGATGGTCTGCAGACCAGGAGCTTCATGTTTATCGACGATTGTATAAAGGGTATCATTGATATAATGTACAGCAATATAACTGAACCACTTAATCTTGGAAGCAGTGAAATGGTCTCTATCAACCAGCTTGTCGATATTGTTGAGGATATGGCCGGATACAAACTTGAGAGAAAATATGACCTTACAGCTCCGAAAGGGGTGAGAGGACGAAACAGCGACAATACCCTGATAAGGAATTACCTTAACTGGGAGCCTTCCATCCCTCTGAGGACTGGTATGAAAAAAACTTATGACTGGATAAAGGAACAGATGCTTGCCGGCTCATCTGACAGTAAAAACCGCGACCGGTTCAACCGGTAACAATATTTGATATGAAGAAGAAAAAAGTGCTTGTCAGCGGATGTTACGACCTTCTTCACGGGGGACATATAGCATTTTTCAAGGCTGCTTCCGGATACGGGAAATTGTATGTAAGCATTGGAAGGGATGAAAATATTTTCAGCTTAAAAGGTAAAAAACCCTATTTCTCGGAACAGGAGAGACTTTACATAGTTAAGTCGATTAAGCATGTAGGGGATGCTTTCCTTGCAACAGGAACGGGATTGCTGGATTTTGAACCTGATATGAAAAAGCTGAAGCCTGACATTTTTATTGTCAATCATGATGGTCATTCTGCTGATAAAGAGGCGCTTTGTAAAAAGGAAGGAGTTGAATACATTGTTCTTGAACGGATTCCTGAGCCCGGATTACCGGGACGATCAAGTTCTGAAACGAAAAGAGAGCTGAGGTTTCCATACCGGTTATGCATTGCCGGAGGATGGATCGATCAGCCTTGGGTGTCGAAAATTCATCCCGGATCCGTGGTAGTTGCTCAGATATGGCCTGCAATGGATTTTAATGACAGGTCGGGACTGGCAACAAGTTCCAGAAAGATAGCCATTCAATTATGGGGTGACCGTTATCCTGACGGAGATCATGAAACAAATGCACGGTTATTGTTTGGCGCTGAAAATCCTCCGGGAAGGACCTATGTTTCAGGTTCACAGGATCAGATCGGACTTCTTTATCCGGGGATCAACAGGCTATGTTACCGGGGTGGTTACTGGCCTGAAAAGATCGAATCAACAACGGATAAGGAAACATGTGAATGGCTGAGTGAAGTGATCCACCTGGTGCCTGTTCAGCCACGTCCGGTGGGATATGATCCCCTGAAACTGATGAATCTCGAAAAATCAACAATCAGGGAACTTGGTGAAGCAGGTGACAGCTGCTGGGAATCGATTATTAAGAAAGATGTTGATGGTCTTGGCAGATCGATGACCACAACACTCCGCGCATGGAAAAAGATGCTTCCGCTTACTGTCCCCGACCTGATCATGAACGAACTGGAAACAAAATATTTCCCGAATTATGCCGGAGCCATCACATCGGGAAGCGGGGGAGGGTATATTATGGTAGCGTCAGATAAGCCGGTGGAGGGAGCGGTGAAGATAAAAGTAAGGTATTAACTATTTTCTGGAGAAATTTAAAAATTTAATAATATGTCCAACCAATCCAACTCACGCCGCAGCTTCATTAAGAAAGCTGCTCTTGGAACTATCGCAGCAATAAGCATCCCCGAAATAATTTCAGCTGCCGTACCAAAAGGTGGTCCGAAAATAAAACTACTTAAGGGCCAGACAATTCTTTTCCAGGGCGACTCAATAACTGATGCCGGCCGGAACAAGGAGGATATGGGTTACAATACAGCAAGGCCCCTGGGAACCGGATATGCAATGCTTACCGCAGCTCAGCTATTGCTGAAATATGCAGACCTCGATCTTATAATTTATAACAAGGGTATATCAGGTAACAAAGTATTTCAGCTTGCCGAAAGATGGGATAAGGATTGTCTCGAGCTGAAACCGGATGTTGTCAGTATTCTTATCGGTGTTAACGATATCTGGCACAAGCTTAACGGTAGTTATGCGGGAACGGTCGAAGTGTACCGGAGAGACTTTATTGCCCTTCTTGAAAGAACAAAAAAGGCATTGCCCAATGTAAAATTTGTAATTGGAGAACCATTCGGGGTACGGGGAGTTAAGGCGGTGGACGACAAATGGTATCCGGAATTTTATGAGTACCAGAAAGCCGCCAGAGAAATAGCTGCTCAGTTCGATGCAACATTCATTCCGTACCAGGCTGTTTATGACGAGGCTCAGAAAAGAGCTCCGGGAGCTTACTGGACTGGCGACGGGGTGCATGCATCACTTGCAGGTGCAGCACTGATGGCGGAGGCGTGGCTTAGTGTGGTGAAATAGGCAGTTGGTAAACAGCTAAAATAAAATGCCAACTAATTTTCAAGATAAACGTTTCCTTTAGTAAGTGCATCTCTCAGGGTGCTGTACGCCAGATCGCGAGTACCTGTTTTCTTTAAAGCACAGAGCGCTGCCGCGGTTCCTGCTGCCTGTCCCTGTCCCATACAGCAAACCGTATTCCTTGTAGACATATGTGCCTGAAAATCAGTAGTTATTAACATGCCAGCAGCAAGAAGATTGTCAATCCCCTTCACCCTTAAAGCTTTGTACGGTACTCCATAAGTGCCTCCGTTTTTGATCTGAAACCTTGGAGCGGAATCATGAAATCCGTATGCCATTATATCATCATCAAAATGCCTGGCCTGAAGAACATCCTCAAGAGTAATATCATAATCACAGGTTATTGTCCTTCCGCGCCTGATGTTTAAAGATGGACTTGTCCGGGCAATAAAAGCATTTTCACATCCGGGCAGATATTTCCTGAATAATTGCAGTGTTTTGTACTGGTTTTGTCTTATTATAAGTTCGGCTTTGGCAACTTCGTCCCTGTTTGTCGGACTGACAGGCATTTTATAATTCACCTTTATGAACATAAGATAGTTATCATGAACTGTTGTTGTGATAAGCCCTGATCCAAGCTTTACGACTCCGTCAACAAATTCCTGAGGAAGTTTTCCTTTTATTGTATAACCACCTTCACTTCCTATCCTGATGATCTGTCCGTCCTTACCGTCGCGCAACCCGTAAGCAAGATCTCCCAGTGCATTGTTTTTTACGAGATAAGCGTAGAGTTTTTCTATATTGACATTACCCATTCCCATGCTGTTGCATACCGGATGGTCATTCAATTCAACAAATTCTGCCCCTGCATAAGCCGAGAGATCTCCATAGGCTGTACTGTCGACAAAACACTTCGCTTTGAAAAGCTCTCTTCCTGCCCTGCTCTGAGCTATGATTGATTCAATTACAGGACCTTTTCTGAGTGCACCGGCAACTAATGTATTTGTGAATATGGTAACACCTGCTTCCGAAAGCATTTCATGGACAACCAGTTTGTACAATTCAGTATCGACAGCCGTGCAGACGCTGTCATAATCAATCCTTCCGGTAACAATTCCATGTCCTGTTGTTCCTCCGACAATCAGCAGACGGTCGATTATCTCCTGTGCAATACCTTTTACAACCTGTCGTTTCTCAACGCCCGGGAAAGCTGTCCAGAGGTTGAAGAAACTATGAAGAGCGGTTCCGCCTTCAACAACAGTGCCTCCCAGGTAGCCTTTGGATTCAATTAAGGCTGTCTTTGCACCGTTCCTTGCTGATGCAATGGCTGCAACTGTACCGGCTGTGCCACCACCTGCAATAAGCACATCAAATTCCCTTGCGGGCAGTTTCCTGGTGTCTTCTTTAATGATCTGTTGTTCATTGCTGAATAATGAATTACTGCTTATGCCGGCAGCTGTTCCTGCAATGATAATCTTTTTTGAAAAATTCCTGCGGTCCATTTTTAATTTGTTTTATTTTCAGGTATTCGTAATTAAAATTATTTCATCATTATAAATCTATTTTAAGAAATTACACAGAGGAAATCCAGAGGATTCACAGAGTTACACAGAGATTAACTCTGTGGACCTCTGTGAATCCTCTGTGGAACTCTGTGTAAGTTTTTTTCTTAAAATTCAACTTATGCATAATTAACATTTGTACTTCCGGATTTGAACGATCATTTGTTATTTTCGCAGAACCATATCTGATTAATTAATGCCAAATACCAAAATTATGATAAAGACCGGATCAGAGAATAAGAATAAAGGAGATTATTTCCACAGGACAATATTTATTTTACTGTTCCTTCTTTTCCATGGAATGATCTTCTCCCAGGAAACTATAACCGGAATTTTATATTCTGATAATAAACCTGTTTCAATAACAATAAAGGATGGTAATATAACAGGTATAAAAAGGATGAAGAAGCTGCCGGCCGGAAATGAGGGATTGATCATCGCCCCGGGATTAATTGATAACCAGGTTAATGGTTTCGCAGGTGTTTCATTTACATTCGGAGGAGGATCGTTAACCGACGATGATGTGAAAAAAGCGACCGAAGAATTATGGAAGACCGGAGTGACTACCTATCTGCCAACCCTGACCACCAATAGTCATGATCTTCTTCTTAAAAATTTTTCTGTTCTGGGAAAGGTTAAAGATAACCCCGCTTTGCTGGGATCGATTCCGGGATTTCATCTTGAAGGTCCATATATCTCACCGGTTGATGGTTACAGGGGAGCGCATCCTTTAAAGCATGTCCGGAAACCCGACTGGAATGAATTCCTTATGTTCAATAAAGCTGCCGGAAATGGAATTATTCATATCACAATAGCCCCTGAAATTGAAGGTGCAATGGATTTCATCGATAAATGCAAGGCTTCCGGAATAGTTATTGCGCTCGGTCACCACAATGGTAATGCACAGCAGGTAACTGAGGCCATTGACAGGGGTGCCAGAATAGCAACACATCTTGGCAACGGATGTGCCAATATGATAAACCGCCATATTAATCCGTTATGGCCCCAGCTTTCGGATGACCGGCTGATGATCAGTATTATCGGTGACGGGTTCCACCTGAATCCTGAAGAGATCCGGGTCTTTTACAAGGTGAAAGGTCCTGAAAAAACAATTATAACATCGGATGTAACAAGTTATGCATCGCTTAAGCCCGGTAAATTTTTAACCGAGGAAGGTGAAACCATCGAGCTTACTCCGGAAGGTATGTTAAGATACCCGGCACAGAATGTCCTTTATGGATCAGCCTCTCCGGTTAAAAAAGGAGTGGCTAATGTAATGAAAGTTACAGGGTGTTCTCTTGCAGAAGCGATCAGGATGGCCAGCCTGAATCCTGCAAAACTTTACAACCTGACCGACCGCGGAGAAATCGCAACCGGTAAAAGGGCAGATATTATCATTTTCAAGATGGTAAATGATGAACTGGTCATAAAGAAAACCTATGTTAAGGGCAACCTGGTTTATCAGGAATAGGGTACCAGTAGTTTGGTTTTAAGCATCCTAATAATTACCTTTAAAAGATTTTACAGTGTAACCAAATCAAAACCAACATTTATGAAGACTGCTATCTCAAGACGTAAATTTTTAGGTACTGCAGCAGCTGCAGCAGCTTTTACTGCTATCCCGGTCAGTTACTCATGGTCGGGCAGTACAAAGACAAAGAAACCAAATTCGAAAGTCGGCGGCGTTCAGCTGGGTTGTACAACTTACAGCTACCGGACCATGCCCCATAAGGTAGATGATGTGATCGGATACCTTCTGCTTGCAGGCATTAATTCCATCGAACTGAGGCTTGTTGCAGAGGAAGATCTGGGTATTCCGTCAATGCCTCAGAGACCTAGGGGACAGGAACTGACCGATGCGGAGAAAGCTGACTTTGCAAAGGCAATGGATGAAGCCAGAGAAGCCCAGCGTCAGTGGAGACTTTCACTTCCGATGTCGAAGTATGATGAGATGCGAAAAAAGTTCAACAATGCAGGGATTGATGTAAGCATAGCAAAATTTGCACCTTCAGCATGGTCGGACGAGGAAATAGATTATGCATATAAGGCGGCAAAAGCCCTTGGTTCGATCGGGATAACCGACGAATACAGTGAAACAGCCATCAACCGTCTGGGTAAATTTGCCGAAAAGCATAAGAGCCTGGCAATGTACCATACCCATGGTCAACCTGCAGAACCCGGATTCTCATTTGATCCGATTTTTACAGCATCACCTGCCAATTACCTTAACCTCGATGCCGGACACTATTATGGAGCAACCGGACTGCATCCGAATGATATTATCATAAAGTATCACGACAAAATGCGCAGCATTCATATCAAAGATAAAACCGGACCAAACAGCACACCGGCGGGAACTAATATGCCTTTCGGAAAGGGAGAAAAGACCCGACAAGCTTCCCAAGGCCCAGCAGGACGCCCTTGTGAAGGCAGGCGCGGAAATGGAACAGAGCCTGTGGGCCGGCGTGAAGAAATGGGATGGAGATATGGTCGCCGTCAGCAACAAGAACGGCATCGAGACCATCGCCCCCTCCAAGCAGCTCGTTGCGGATCTCGAGAAGATCACGGAAAACATTCGCGCCGAGTGGCTGAAAGGGGCGCCCGCGGATGCCCGGAACATCTATGACGAGTTCAGAAAGAAGGTTAAACGGTAAGCGTCTGAATGCAAATAACAGCCAAAAGGACCCCGGAGTGCGGTCTTCGGGGTCCTTTTCTTTGACGTGGATGAAAAAACTAATCAATTTTATTGATAATCTCTCCGGATTCAGCGGCTGGGCGGCCGGAATCATGACGGCCGTCGCGATGATTCTTGTCGCCAGCGAGATTTCCTATCGCACCGTTTTATCCAAAACGCTCTACATCACAGATGAATATTCCGGTTATCTCATGACCATGGTGACCTTTTGCGGCCTTGCCTATACGCTGCGGGAGCGGGGTCACATCCGCATCATGATCCTTCCCCACTTTATCAAGGGCCGCGGACGGGTCATTTTCAATATGATCTGCTTTATCATCGGTTTTGTCTTCTGCCTGGCCTTCACCTGGTTTACCTTCGTATTTTTCTGGGATTCCGTCGTCCATGAGTCGAGGTCTATGCATGTATCCGAGACCTATCTGGCCATTCCCCAGTTCTTCATGCCTTTTGGGGCCCTGCTCATGACGCTGCAGTTTCTGGCCGAATTTCTCAAGGCTGCGGCCACGCTCAAAGGAGACACAGAAGGGCTGCGCATTCTCGAGGAGACCGATGACCTGGGCAGATAAAAGAATCGGAAAGACGAAGAAAATATGGATTTAGGACCTGTCTCGGCAACCATTCTCGGCCTGCTGATCCTCTTCCTGGGCGGATCGATCTGGATCGGCATTTCGCTTTTTATCGTCGGGATCGGGGGGTTCTTTTTTTTCAGCGACGTTTCCTTCGGTTCGATCCTTTCCAATATCGCCTGGAACAATACGAGCAGCTCGGCCATGATGGCCCTGCCCTTCTTCATCTGGATGGGGGAAATCCTCTTCCGGAGCAAGATCTCCGAAAACCTCTTCAAGGGTTTATCGCCCTGGATGGACGCCATTCCGGGGCGGCTGATCCACGTCAACATCCTGGCCTGCACGTTTTTTGCCGCCGTCAGCGGCTCTTCCGCGCCACTACGGCCACCGTCGGCAAGATCACGATCCCGGAACTGACAAAACGGAATTACGATTACGACCTCTCCATCGGCTCACTGGCCGGGGCCGGCACCCTCGGTTTCATGATCCCGCCGAGCATGGTCATGCTGGTTTACGGCATCATCGGGGATGTGAGCATCGGAAAGCTCTTTATTGCGGGTTTCCTGCCCGGCTTCATGATCGCTTTCATGTTCAGCACCTACATTCTTGTTCGCTGCCTGATTAAACCTGAACTGGCCCCCAGGGGCGACGATAGCTATACCTGGCGGGACCGCATGGAGGCCATACCTGCCATTGCGCCGGTCATCTTCATGATTCTGGCCGTCCTGGGCAGCATTTATCTGGGATGGGCGACGCCGACCGAAGCGGGCGCCATCGGTGTGATCGGGGCGCTATTTTTTGCCGCCCTGACGAAGAGCCTCACATGGGATGTCTTCAAGGTCAGCCTGATCAATTCCGTAAAGACGAGCTGCATGATCATGCTCATCGTCATGGGAGCCGCCTATCTTTCCAATGTCTTCGGTTTTCTGGGGATTACCCGTGCGCTGACGGGCTACGTCATCGGGATGGGCCTTTCCCCCTATACCCTGATCATTATCCTGACCGTTCTGTATCTGATTCTGGGATGCCTCATCGACGGTTTCTCCATGATCGTCATGACGGCCCCGCTGGTTCTGCCCCTGATCGAGGCGGCCAAATTCGATACGGTCTGGTTCGGTATCTATCTCGTCCTGATGATCGAACTGGCCCAGATCACGCCGCCCGTGGGCTTCAACCTCTTTGTCATCAGCGGCCTCAATAACGACGACATCTTTCATATCGCCAGGGCCGCCCTGCCCTTCTTCTTCCTGATGCTGCTGGCCACAGCGCTGCTGACCCTCTTCCCCCAGATCGCCCTGTTCCTGCCGAGCAAGATGTAAGGAAAACAGCAAGGATGCTTTCCGCCTCGAAGCCAAAAGAGACCCTCTCCATTGTCGATGCCGCATCCATCGTTGTGGGTGTTGTCGTGGGCGTCGGCATTTTCAAGACACCTTCCATTGTCGCATCCAGCGCCGACAGCGAGGGGATGCTCATTCTGTTCTGGCTGCTCGGAGGCGCGGCGTCCCTCATCGGCGCGCTCTGTTATGCGGAGCTGGCTTCTGCCTATCCGCATACGGGCGGCGATTACCATTATCTCAGCCGGGCCTTTGGCGGTATTCCGTCCTTTCTGTTTGCCTGGTCGCGCATGGCGGTTATTCAGACCGGCTCGATTGCCATGGTCGCCTTTCTGATCGGCGATTACGCGTCGGAAGTGCTGCGTCTGGGGCCCTATTCCACGGCTTTTTACGCGGCGCTGACCATCATTGTGCTGACAGCCGTCAATGTGGCCGGCATCGAACAGGGAAAATGGACGCAACGCATCCTTGTCGCGGCGATCATGCTGGGTTTGCTGATCGTTTCGGCCATCGGGTTTTTGGCCGCTCCCCCAACCGTTTCTCAATCGGGCAATATCCCCGGGCAGGGCCGCGCTGGGAACGGCCATGATTTTTGTGCTTTTGACCTATGGCGGCTGGAACGAAGCCGCGTTTCTATCCGGCGAAGTCCGATCCACGCGCCGCAATATGGTACGGGTGCTTCTTTATAGTATCGGCGCCATCACGATCATTTATCTGCTCATCAATCTGGCGCTTGTCAAAAGCCTGGGGTTGTCCGGCATGGCAGGGTCGGAAGCAGTCATGGCCGATCTGATGCGCAAGGTGTTCGGTCCGAAAGGCGCGCACTTCATCAGCCTGCTGATTTTGCCTGCCGCGCTCAGCACGATGAATGCGGTGATCATCACGGGCGCCCGAACAAGCTTCGCGCTGGGCCGGGATCATTCACTTTTCAGTTTATTAGGCCGCTGGCACGGATACCGCGGCACACCGGTAAACGCACTGCTGTTGCAGGGTGCGATCGCGCTGCTGCTCGTTCTTCTGGGCGCGGGCGCGCGCGACGGTTTTGTCATGATGGTGGAATACACCGCCCCGGTGTTCTGGTTTTTCCTGTTGTTGGTCGGGATTTCGATTTTCATGCTGCGGCGTAAACATGCGGCAGACGAACGGCCATTCCGTGTGCCGCTGTATCCGTTCACGCCGCTTTTATTCTGCGCCATCTGCGCATACATGCTGCATGCCAGTTTGTTGTATACGAGCATGGGCGCCCTTGTGGGGGTTGGCGTCCTGTTGACGGGGGTTCCCCTGATTCTTTTACAGAAAAAAGTAAACCGGCTACAATCTCGGCCGATAGTGATCGCAGGCAAATAGGAGACAGCGAAATGAAAAAGAAAGGGTTCAAATTACTCATCCTTTCCCCGGTTTTGCTGCTGGGCGCCCTGCTGTTGCAAGCGCAGGACTGGCAGACCGCGGTTAAACCACTGCAGGCATCCGTGGCCGGGGCGGCACAAAAATCAGCGAGAACACCGGATGTGCACTTTGTCGCGACGCCGCATGAGGCCGTGGAGATCATGCTCAGACTGGCTGACGTGAAGCAAACGGATGTGGTGTATGATCTGGGCTGCGGCGACGGTCGCATCGTGATCGCAGCAGCGAAAAAGGCGGGATGCAGGGCTTATGGATTCGATCTCGATCCCGAAATGGTGGAAAGATCCAGCAGCAATGTAAGAAAAGTAAAACTGGAAGCGCTCGTCACGATCAAGCAGCAGGATATTTTTGATCTCGATCTGAGCAAGGCTTCCGTTGTGACGCTTTATCTATTGCCAGAACTCAATGTCGCCCTTATTCCGCAACTGGAAAAGATGAAACCAGGCTCCCGAATCGTTTCCCATAATTTCGACATCGAAGGCGTCGAACCGGATGTGGAAGCCACGGTCTATCGCGAGGGGGGCAAGAGCAATAAACTCTATCTCTGGACAACGCCCCTGAAAAAGCCGCGTCCGCATATCCTGAGAAAATTCCTGTTCGGCAAATGAGAACAGGAAACTAGGTGGTCTGTGTGAATGGGTCGGCGGCGATTATTGCATTAGACTCAAAAGACCGGCCTGTTATACGCGCAGCGAAAGACAATGCCTGAAAAACCACATCTATTTTACAGGTGAAACCATGACGGATCATCACGGGGCGGATGAACATATACATGTTGCGCTGCCTCCGCGCCTTTACGAGGATCTGTTGCGCGTGGCCGGACAATCCGGTCAATCTCCGTCCGGGATCGCCCAGGAAGCCCTGAGGCAGCACCTGAAGCATGAACAGGGTGTCGCGGTCTATCTCTCCGCGCCGGTCAACGCCATGCTCAAAGGCTATTACGAGGAAAACACCACGCTGGGGGATCTGAAGCGGCATGGCGATTTCGGCCTGGGCACCTTCAATAACCTGGACGGGGAAATGGTCATGCTCGACGGCGTCATTTATCAATTGCACGCGGACGGAAAAACCTATCCCGTGGATGACCAGGTCCAGACCCCTTTTGCCTGCGTGACTTTTTATCGGCCTTCTTTTATCGAAGAAATCGAGGGAGACCTCGATTTTGCCGCTTTCAATGACGTTCTGAACCGTCTGCTGCCTTCGGATAACATGTTTTATGCCATCCGCATCGACGGTTTTTTCAAACAGGTCAAGGTATGGTCGGTCGCCCGGCATGAGAATTATCAGCCTCTGAGCGAGGACCAGCAGAACCGTCCTGTCTTTGAATACGAGAACATCCATGGTGTGCTGGCCGGGTTTTACACGCCCAAATTCATCCGCGCTCTGAATTTTCCGGGATTCCATCTGCATTTTCTCACGGCAGGGCGCGACTGCGGCGGCCATCTCCATGAATGCCGGACCGGACGCATGCAGATCGGCATCCAGATTATTGGGCGATTGGAACTGGATCTTCCCATAACCCTGGATTATCTGACGGCGCATTTGCCGCGCTAATTGAAGAATAAAGACCTTTGAATTTCGCCCTAAACTTGGTAATTTGTCATTCCCGTGGAAACGGGAATCCAGTCTTTTCAATGGCTTCATAGATTCCCGCTTTCGCGGGAATGACAAAAAGGTTAGATTTTCAAAACTCTCGAATATTAAACAATGTGTAATATTATCACATTGCATGTGATTTTTTACGCATTTCCCCGATCGCCTTCAGTCGCAATATTTCTCCTACTGAATCAATGAGCTAAGACCAACGTGGTCCTGTGCTTGAACACCACCCACGTGAAATCGCTTCACATTTTCTGTCCCACGATCCTGGCCTGTTATCTTGAGAAGTGTTTTAACTCACCAGAATAAAATGTATTTCTGCATTTCATCAAACATGTTATATGTTGATGGTCATGTATCATAAAAAACTCAGGAGGATTGTGAAGTGACGACCGCTCTATTAGATGACGACAAGATGGAGAAAATCGGCAAGGCAAGTCAGGCATGGCGGGATGAAGCTTATTCCTGCCATAAGGAGCTCAAAAATAAATATGAGACCTTGTCTGGGTTTGCAATAAACCCTCTCTATACACCGCAGGATTTACAGGGCTGGGATTATCTTCGCGACCTCGGTTTCCCGGGAGAGGCGCCCTATGTCCGCGGCGTCCATCCGACAATGTACCGGGGGCGCACCTGGACGCACCGGCAGTTGGCCGGTTTCGGCCCGCCGGAGGAGACGAACAAAAGGTATAAGTTTCTTCTCAGCCAGGGCGCAACGGGCATAAACGGCGTCTTCGATTACCCGACGCTGCGGGGCTACGACAGTGACGATCCCGATGTTTATGCCGATGTGGGAAGAGGCGGCGTCTCCATCGATTCCATTGAAGATATGCGGATCCTGTTTGAGGGGATCCCCGTTGATAAAGTCAGCGTTTCGCTGGTGACCTGCCAGCCCATCTGCAACATCTCGGTCCAGTCCATGTATTTCGCCAATGCCGGCAACAGGGGGGTGCCGCTCGACAGACTGGCGGGGACAAGCCAGAATGATTTTCTCATGGAAACCGCCATCACCATCGCGCCCGGCGTGACGCCCCCGAAGGTCTCCTTCAGGTTGAGTTGTGACGCCATTGAATTCTGCACGAAATACGCGCCCAGATGGAACCCCGTCAGCTTCTCGGGATACAACTACCGCGAAGCAGGATGCACGGCGCCGCAGGAGGTCGCCTTTATGATTGCCAATGCCGTGGCCTGCTCGGAGGAGATGATCAGGCGGGGGTACGACATTGATGTCTTTGCACCGCGACTGAGCTTTTTCCTGTCCGCCCACAACGACTTCTTTGAGGAAATTGCGAAGTACCGGGCGGCACGGCGGATCTACTGCAAAATCATGAATGAGCATTTCGCCCCGAAAGATCCCCGCTCCCTGATGTTCAGGTTTCACGTCCAGACGGCGGGGGTGGCACTGACGGCCCAGCAGCCGCTGAACAACATCGCCCGTGCCTCCTACCATGCCCTGGCCGCCGTTCTGGGCGGCGCCCAGTCCGTTCATGTTGACGCCTACGACGAAGCCCTGTGCGTGCCCACGGAGCTTTCCTCGCTTACGGCCCTGAGGACCCAGCAGATTTTGCAGTCCGAAACCGGCGTAACGAATACGGTGGATCCCCTCGGGGGGTCCTATTTTCTGGAATCTCTGACAAGCCGCATGGAAGAGGCCATCGGCGGCATCCTGACTGAGATTGACGACATGGGAGGGATCGTCAAGGCCGTTGAGAAAGGGTGGATCCATGGAGAGATATCAGCGGCCGCTTACCAATATCAGACCAGGATCGAATCCGGGGAGATGCCCATTGTCGGCGTCAATTGTTTTCAGATCGAGAACGAAAAACTTCCGATCGAGCTCTTTAGCCTGCCGGAAACGCTCAAAATACAGAAAGCAAAGCTCGCGCGGATCAGAAAACAGAGGAATTCAGCAGAATCACAAAGAGTTCTGGATGCCCTGGCCCGCGGTTGTGAAAAGGGGCAAAATCTCATGGAGCTGCTCGTGGACGGGGTCAAAGCCTGTGTGACGCAAGGAGAGGTTTCAAAAACCCTGAAGAAAGTTTTCGGTGTCTGGAATCCCCCGCTGTTTTAAGATGAATGGAAGGATAGCCGACGGCAGATTGCAGAGGCTTTTTGCGTTTCTTAAATTTTTAAAGTCAAACCTGAAAGGTGAATGGAACATGTCAAAAAGAATTCGAATCCTTATGGCCCGTCTGGGGATGGACGCCCACTGGCGTGGAAGCATCGTTGTTGCGAGAGCGCTTCGCGATGCGGGAATGGAAGTGATTTATGTCGGCAACCAGATGCCGGCGAACATTGTCCAAATGGCCGTTCAGGAAGACGTCGATTTCATCGGGCTGAGTTCGCTCTCCGGGAATCACCTCGAACTGGCGCCCAGGGTGATCGCACTGCTGAAAGAGCAAAACATCGATCATGTCAAGGTGATCTTCGGCGGAACCGTTGCGCCCGGGGACATCGCAGAACTGAAAAAGGCAGGAGTTGCCGAGGTCTTCGGTCCGGGTACACCGCTGAAGAAGATTGTCGAATATATATCCAAGGAAGTGACGGAATCGGATTAGCGCCTCAAGAAACGGACGCCCAAGCAAATACTTAGTAGGAGAGGAATGAGTATGAATGGAAGGCACATGAAAACCAAGAAGGCCGAGATTCTGTCATTGGAAGAGGCCGTCAAAAAGTACATGCGCGACGGCATCATGATGTGCACAGGCGGATTTACAGCCATGAACCGGAATCCCGTTGCCTGGGTCTGGGAAACGATCCGGCAGGGGTTCAAGCAGATTCACAACATTGATCCGCATGGCTGCCTGACATCATGGCTGCTGAATGCTGCGGACAGGATGTCCATTCATGAAACGGCCTGGACGGGCTGGGGCGAGATGGCGGGAAAGCTCGACATTCAGTCGGGCAATCGCTATAAAAAAGGGAAATTGCTCCTCGAAGAGTACTCGCATGGTGCAATGGCTTTACGCTTCCTGGCGGGCGCCGTGGGCAGCCCTTTCATGCCCTACTTCGCGCCACCCGGTTCCGATCTCTATAACCCGGATTATGATGCACTCGGGAAGGCCGGTCTCCGGAACGGCAAAAACCCAAGGATCGCCGAGAAGAAGTTCGTTCCCATAGAAGACCCTTTTTTCAAGGAAGGGACCGTCTATCTGCTGCCGGCAGTTAGGCCGGAGCTTGCCGTCATTCATGTTTCCCAGGCCGGCGAAAAAGGAACGGCCCGATGGAGAGGCATCGGTACGCTGGATAAGGAGATGGCCTTTGCCAGTGACAGGGTGATTTTGACCTGCGAGGAGATCGTTTCAGAGGCTGAGCTGCGGCGTCAGCCGGAATCCAACCAGATTCCCTATTTTGTCGTGGATTGCATTGTGCAGGTCAACTACGGCGCTTATCCGAGCGGCACACCTTATTTCTATGATTACGATGCAAAGTTTATTCAGGCGATGAATCAGACATCGCGAAATGCAGAGGATTTGAAAAAATGGCTGGATGAATGGGTATTTGAACCGTCGAACTGGGATGCTTTTCTGGAAAAGGTCGGCACGAAAAGATTGCTGGATTTAAAGGCGGACAGTGCGCTCGGGTACAGCACAAAGCTTGTAAGAGGCAAGAAGCCTTCGCCGGCCATGAGAATGCCGTTATCCGTCATGAAAAGCGGCTATTAACGATTTGAAGGGGGAAACAGGATGTCAAGTAAATCCATTGAAGCACTTTTAGACGTATTGGAAAAAATTCCCGACGAGCCGGCAAAGAGCGGCGAATTCGCCCTGCCCGAGCTGATGGCCATTGCCTGCTCGCGTGAGGTCCAGGACAACGACATCGTTTTTGCCGGTACGGGTCTTCCCATGCTCGCCATTATGACGGCAAACCTGCTGCATGCGCCCCATGCCGCGCTGATCTATGAGGCGGGTATCTGCGACGGCAAAACGATGCATACCCCCATGAGCGTCTGCGATGTCAGGGCGAGCTATATGGCATCCACGCTGGGAGGGCTGGTGGACACGTTCGCCTATTATCTTCAGCGGGGTTATGTCTCGCTCGGTTTTCTCGGCGGTGCTGCGATTGACCAATACGGGGGGGCGAACGTGACGTCGATCGGCGAGAATTATTTCAAGCCCGACAATCGCCTGACGGGCAGCGGCGGCAACTCTGACATCGGAACCATGGCGAAACGAACCGTGTTCATCATGCTCCAGGAAAAGAGACGGTTCGTCGAGAGAAACGAATATACCACCACGCCGGGCTGGTGGTGCTGGGACTGGGAAAAAAGGGAATGGAAGCCCAAGAAAGAGGCTCTAAAAAACAGTCCCTTTGCACATTGCGGCCCGGAGGCCGTGATGACGAACATGGGCGTCTTCCGGTTTGACCGGGACGGCATCATGTACCTGGATACCTTTCACCCGGGGGTGTCCGTCGAAAAAATCAAAGAGAACTGCAGTTTCGATCTCAATATTGCCAAGGTGAGCGGAGAAACGCATTACCCGAGCTACAAAGAGTTATTCGTCCTGAGGGAATTTGTCGATCCTGAATGCATTTTCCTGCCGGAGCCGCCGGAATACCCCGAGGCGATCAAAAAGCTGCTCTGAAATCCATGCCGGGTAGCCAATCAGACTTCATGCAGATCACGGGGCGAGATCGTCAGAAGCTCGGCGCCATCCGGATGAACGGCGAGCGTATCTTCCACCTTGACGACTTCCGTCTCGGATTTCCACATCTCGATTTCCAGTGTCACGACGGTCCCCGCCTGAATGATATCCAGGTTGCCCTTGCTCAGCAGGGGCAGCTCGTTGACCTCCAGGCCCACGCCGTGCCCGACAAAAGGAAGCGGCTTCGGGTTGCCTCCGAGCCTGAGATAATAGGGCTCCATGCCGATTTCACTCGCGATGGAAAACGTCAAGCGGTAAATGTCATCACACGTGACGCCGGGCTTCAAAAATGCGATCGTACGGTCGGCGATCTCGCGCATGCCCTGATAGAGTTCGCGGCAGACGGCGGGCGCCTTGCCGACCACGTAGGTCCGGCTCTGATCGCTGTGATATCCCCGGTAAAGCGTGGGAATGTCCGTAACGACCATATCTCCCCTTCGGATCACGCGCGTCGAGGCGCCGAGCGGGATGGCGGCGCTCAAGCCCGTGCCGCTGATGGACTGGACCTTGCCGGCGATGCGCGAGAGGTTCTCCCCGGATGCCAGCACGCCCCGGCCCATGAAAAAGTCCCACTGACGATTGAAATATTGTCCTTCATGGCCGGCCCGGCGATGGGCGTCCTCGATCTCGCAGGTCAATTCGAACTCCGTCATGCCGTCCCGCAGCACGTTCATTGTCCTTACATGTCCCGCATGCAAAATGCGGGCTGCTTCGCGCAGATGGGCCAGTTCCGTCTCGTCCTTGATTTTTCTCAACTCCATCACGGTCCTTGAAACATCGACGATCCTGAATTCGGGAAGCATCCCGGCGATCCTGGAATAGAGAGCGACCGGCAGCACGTCGAGCTCCATTCCGATGACGCCCCCATTTATTCCGAACCTTTTAAGGATCTGCAAAACCCCCTCGAACCCACCGGGGCCGAAGGAGTCGTGGGGGAGCCATGTTTCTGCGGGGACATGTTCAATCCCCTTGTTGATCAGCAGATGATACTCGTGCGGGGAGACGATCAGGAAAGAGGGCTGGGTCGTCCCTGTAAAGTAATAGACGGATTTGGAATAGTTGAGCAGTACGGCGTCAACGGCGGCGGCACCCAGACTTTCCTGAAGGCCCCGGATCCGCCGCAGCGGGCTGAATTTCTGAATTCCCGTGTTTTTCATGCTCAAAAAATTTTCATATCGCAATACTCGCCGAAAACGTCTCGAAAGGCGCCGATCATCTCGCCGAGGGTCACGTGAGCCTTTGCCGCTGCGATGAGTGGCGGCATCACATTATCCGTCCCCTCGGCGGCCTTCCGGACCGCGTCGATGCAGGCAGCCGTCCTTTGCCCGTCCCGTTTTTGTCTTAAGTCTTTCAATTCTTCAATCTTTTTTTTCTCAAAATCGGGATCTGCCGCTCTGAGTTCGATATTATAACCGTCATCGTCGATGTATTCATTGACGCCGACGATAATGCGGTTTTCGCTATCGACTTCCCGCTGATACCGGTAGGCGGCGTCGGCGATCTCCTTCTGGAAGAACCCCTTCTCGATGGCCGGGATGACGCCGCCGAGTTTCTCGATCGCCTCGAAGTACTTGTGACATTCGAACACCATCTGCTGGGTCAGGGACTCCACGTAATAGGAGCCGCCCAGGGGGTCCACCGTATTGACCAGGCCGCTCTCATGCAGGATGATCTGCTGAGTCCGCAGGGCCAGCTTTTCCGATCGCTCCGACGGAATCGCGAAGGCCTCATCGAAGGCGTTCGTGTGGAGGGACTGCGTTCCCGCCAGAACCGCCGCAAGGGCCTGGATGGTCGTCCGGATGATATTGTTCTCGGGCTGCTGGGCCGTCAGCGAGGAGCCCGATGTCTGGGTGTGAAGCCTGAACATCCAGCTTCGCGGATTTTTGGCGCCATACTTTTCCCGCATGGTTTTCGCCCATATCCCCCTGGCCGCCCTGAATTTGGCAATATTCTCGAAGAAGTCATTGTGAACCTTAAAGAAGAAAGAGAGCCGCGGCGCAAAACTGTCCACGGGCATGCCCCTTTTTATTCCTTCCTCGACATAACAGAATCCGTTCGCCAGCATAAAAGCCATCTCCTGAATGGGCGTAGCCCCTGCCGAGCCCAGGTGATACCCGCTGATGCTGATGGGGTTGAACTTCGGCATGTGTTGGCTGGAGAATTCGATGGTATCCATAATCAGCCGCATGGAGGGCCGCGGCGGAAAATAGAAGGATTTCTGGGCCTGATATTCCTTCAAAATATCATTCTGCAGCGTTCCCATGAGCCGGTTCAAAGGAATCCCCTGTTCCTCGGCAACGGCGCAAAACATGGCCAGCACTGCCGCAGACTGTGCATTGGTGACGAAATTGATGCTGATTTCATTCAGGTCAATCCCTTCCAGGATATTGCGGACATCCACCATGGAATCGATAGCCACGCCGCCGCAACTCCCGACTTCCCCCCGGCAGAGAGGATCATCGGAATCCCGTGCCCATGATCGTCGGCATGTCCAGGCAGATGCTCACGCCGGTGGCCCCCATCGCGATGAGCTGCCGGATCCTCTGATTGGCCATCTGTGGAGAACTCAGCGAACCCAGCTGACGGATCGTCCACGGCCTCCCGCGGTACATGGTCTGATGGACGCCGCGGACATAGGGATATTCACCGGGCATTCCCAGGTCCGTTTTGTAGTCAAAGCCGGCCACATCCTCCGGACCATAAAGAGGCCGGATCTCAAAGCCGGAGAGATATTCTGAATGTCCGCCCGTTTATTGGACGAGCTCTTTTTTCTTTCCTTTCTCACTGCATCTGTGCTTGTTCATCTCTATTTCCGACTTGCGGATAATTCATGCTGGAGCCGATTTTTTTTCTTTCTGGAGCTGGAGAAGCTTTCCCAGAGATCATCCACCTGTCTTTGGGTTTCTTCCATAGGGCCTTCATTGCGGAAGACGAAGTCCGCATAGCCCACCTTCTCGTCGATGGGGAGTTGGGACTTCAGGCGGTCGGCCGCTCGTCCCGGCTGATCCCGTCGCGCTCCATCAGACGCCTGGATCTGCTGTTCTTCCGGCGTATGAACCACCAGGAGCTTGTGAAACAGGTACTGGAGATTCAATTCGATCAAGAGCGGAATATCCACCAGAATGATGGCGTCCGGTGCGGTCGCGGTGATTTCAGTTCAATTCCTTCATAAACTCGCCGAAAATCGCGGGATGCGTGAATCCCTCGATCTTCTTGCGCTTCTCCATATCCTTGAAGGCGATGTCCGCCAGTTTCTTCCGGTCCAGGGTCCGGTCTTCCTGCAGGACCTGCTCGCCGAAATAGGCGACGATATTCTTCCAGGCCGGCTTGTCCGGCTCCACCACGCGCCTGGCCAGAAGATCGAAATCGATCACGTGAGCGCCCTTTTCCCTGAAGCATGTCAACCACGGTGGATTTGCCCGTGGCGATGCCGCCCGTCACGCCCAGCAGAAAACGGTTATCCTTTCCCCGGATCATTTCGAGCTGCCCCAGGCCGCCGTAGGATCCGGGAAATGCCGTGGTGAGATCCTGCTCCGCACCGGCATAGCTGATGGGATAACGAATTCCCCGGCGGTAGAGCGTCTCCAGCCCCTTCAGGGCCTTTTCCATATGTGCCGGCGGCAGGGCCATCACGAGGTCCTCGTCCTGGGCATGGCCGTAGCGCCGCTCCCCATAGCAGGGTATCGTCAGGGAAGGTTTTCCCGTCAGATAGCAGCGGGCGATGGCATCCGAGCAGGAAGACTCGCCCACGCAGTGAAACTGCATCACCTCGTAATCTTCGAACTGAAGCGCATTGATCAGCAGCATCATCTGGGCCGGATTGGCGTAGATCAGGACAATATCCGGCTCGAAGGGTTTGTAAACCAGAGGGGCCAGGGCCACAGCCTGGTATTTTCCCAACGGAAGGCGCGGGATGGCGGCCTCGTATCTTTGGGCGTCCGCGCGGGTTTTGACCCAGACAATGCTGCGGAAGGTTCCATCGCGGTTGATTTCCGGGACATCCGTCAGGCCGATGATGGAGGGGCAGGTTGGGCCCAGAAAGTCGTCCAGCTCGGCGCCCACCGTCCAGTCAAAGCTTCTGGCCAGCGTGATCAACTGGCAGAGCGTGACTTTCTTGTTGAGGCGGCGCATGAACGGAATGGCGCCGAGGTCCGCCTTGTCTTCGAGCATCCTGAAGGCCACAGGAAAAGATTTTAAGCCGCAGCAACTGCTCCATCCTGCGGACGATCTTCTCCCAGTCCCTTGACACATTCATGTCGATTCCTCCCTGTGATGATATAATGCCGGGGGCATTCAGGCCCTCTGAAAGCCACCGGTGAAAAACGGCCCTTTTTCAAGGCCGCGATAAGATCCCTGTTCATTGTGAATGGGATCAGCAAAGCGCGTGGCATAACGTCCCACTTCCCCGGGCTTGTGCGCATCACTGCCGCCGATGACGGGCAGTCCGAGGATTTCCGCCACCTGTGCCGCAAAGCTGGTTTTCTTTCTCGGAAACGCGGCTGTTCATGACCTCCACGGCGTCCACTTCCCGAAATACCGGCCGCATGCTGGCTTTTTGCGGCGTCAGGCCGAGATAGCCGATTCCGAAAGTCAGAAATCCCCGGAACGGATGCGCCGCGATCATGAAGCCCTGCGCCTTCAGCACCTTTTCCCGCAGATCCTCGAAGCCTGATCACGCCTTGAATATCCTCTTCCAGACCCAGCACCAGAATGTCTCCCTGATCCGTCGTGATTTCATTGCCCCGCAGAATCAGGAATCCGTGCTTCTGCCTCAAGGCTTCGACTTCCGACGGGTCCCAGCGATGGTTATGGTCGGTCAGGCAGATCCCGTCCAGGCCGATTGAGCGGGCCTCCTCGATGAGCTGCTCGATCGTCACGGAACTGCACGGGGAAGCGGGTGCGGAATGGACATGAAGGTCGATCACCATTGGCCGGGATGCGTCCTGAGCCGTCTCCATCTCTTTCTTCTGGAGAGAAGCGGGCGCAGGAGTCCGGTTTTCACGGGCTCGCGCGGCCTTTCCGAAATAGTCATCGATCCCGATCATCGGGTTTTTTCGCTTCCTGATCTTTTTTCGGGATGAGCCGGGCGGCGTCCCGGCGCCGCTTCGCAACACTCGATGATCAGATCGGCAAAATGCCTGCAGGCCTTCCGGCCCACGCCCTTCTGGAGCTTCTGGGTGAAGTCCTGATCGATCCGCAATCCCACCGCTTCCTGAAGGAATGGAATCGCGCGGAAGCATTCGGCATTTTCCATCCTGTTCCAGCGTCCTGAAATAGCGCGGATCTCCAGATCGGGAAGTCCCAGATCCAGATCAACCTCCATGCCGTAGATATCGTCTTCCATCACGCCATGGACAGAAAGGATATCATCGCCTTTCCGATAGACGCTTGTAAGTTTGTTTCGCGTAGAATTTAATCATCAGCGACTCCCGTCGATTTTGTCCGGCTCCAGGGCTTCCATGAGCGGGCTGCCCTCGGAAAGGGCCGCGCAACTGTTATACAATCTGGGATTGGCCCGGACCATATTGGAGAAAAAGACCTTCTCTCCGGCCGGGTCTTTGGGGGCTGAAAGCAGGACGTCCCGTGTAAAGGACATGATGACGCCGTTGCAGCATTCATCCAGAAGGATCGACATGGTTTCTACAAAAGGCCGGTCTCCGATCAGCCCCCGGATGATCTTCTTGATGCCGGGCCCCACCCGGGCTCCGATAACCTTTCTGGAGGTCCCCGGAAATATCGAGGCGATTGCCTTCGCTGGACCGCCTGATCTCGCCGGTTGCTTCGACAATATCCAGGTTCGGTGATTTGACCAGGATCTCCACCCAGGCCTCCATCGACGTGTCCTGGACGCGGCAGGTGGATCGCGTCGTCTGCTCATCCACGAATTTCCACGGTGGTGCAGCGATTTCTTGTAAAACAGGCGATATTTGCCATACAGCAGATTATCCTCTCGTCCTATGCTTTAGTGCGGCTTTCTTTTTGACATTGTAATGAACAGGGCCTTCCCTTTCGACCTTTTCAAACGCGTATTGCTTCAGGCCTATGCCTTTTCTGAGCCAAGCCTGATGCTTTTCAATCTGTTTCATGATTCCGCCGGAAATGAGTGATTGTTCCTACTTAAAACTTCCATTGGTTGGTGTCAACGCCAATATGACGGTTCATTCAGGGCATTTCGGCAAAAGTTGGGGACAAAGGGGGCCTTCAAGAGATGAATGCAATGCTACTTGCCCTCTGCCACAGCTCTGACCTTGGCTGCCAGGTTGATCAGATAGGGCCTCGCTTCCTGAAGGATGGCCCCTGTTTCTTCATAGTCTTCCCGGAAGATTCTTTTCACCACGGCCTCCCGGTCTCCATGTAGATCATGAAGATTGTCTTCTATCCTTTTTCTGAATATCCTTGTCCGGGCAATGGATTTTGCAATGTATCCCCTGGCGTCCTCGCCGGTCAACGTAAAATAATGAGCCATCAACAGCATGTCTGTTTCCAGACATGCCAGTTTTTCAAGCGAGGCCAGATAATCGTTATAACTTGCCAGAAATTCGGGATGAATGGTCATGTTCCGGTCATAAACGCCGATGGCCTCACCGGTGATGAGGGCCTTCAACTTCGGAATGTAGAAGGAGATGGAATCCCGCGTATGACCGGGTGTCGCCACGACCTTGAATTCGAGACCGCCTCCGAGGTCAAAATCCATGCCGTCTTCAAGCAGAATATCCACCTGCAGGGCGTCAAAGAAAATGTCCTCCCCGCCGGTCTGCGCGGCATGCCTGTCTTCGTAATCCCGGCTCAAGCTTCGGATCAATTCGACGGCGTTCGGCTTCCTGAACGTTTCCGCGGCCAGGGGATGCGCTCCCACCTGAAGTCCCCTGATGTTTCTTTTCAGGTAAGGGCATGCTCCGCTATGATCAAAGTGGGCATGCGTCAGGAAAACATAGCGCAGAGGGGTTTCATCCCCCAGAAGCGCTCTGACATCCTTCAAATACACAGGGCCCATGACGGTCATGCCGGCATCGAAAACGGCGGGGTTCATGCCCGTCAACAGATATGCAGGCAGCTCCGGCGTTCCGACGGCGAACAAGCCGTCACCGATTTTCCCCCTGCTTTCAATGATCATGTTATCATTCCTCTTTCAGCTCAAAGGGTCATCCTGTTGAAGTCGTTGATGTTGGCCGGCCGCAGGCATCGCCTCTCCGCCTGAGTGATCCCGGTGGGAGCCGACTGCCCGGCAAGAGCCGGATTTCTTACGAATGACATGATTTCGACCACCTCAGCGCCGACCAGAAGAGCATGATCAGCACGATCAACAGCGCGGCAACGGGAATCAAAAAAGCGACGAGGGTTGCTCCAATGGCGCCCAATAATTCAAGGGTCGCCACGATAAAATTGCCGGGACCGGGGAGATTCATCGAGGCAAGGGCCCTGGCGACAGTCGTTCCTCCCTGCACCACGCCGGCCACGCCGCCGCCCGCAATGATCGCCAGGGACCACTTGAGAAACGGGGGCATATCCAGTGCGATAGCGGCTGTTGCCAGGATACCCGCAACAACGGCAACCGGTGCAGCGATGGCATCCAGAAGGTGATCAATGACAGGAACATAATAGGCGGCAATCTCAATTCCTGTTGCCGTAAGCAGCGCCAGAAAGGCCGGCCAGGTTCCAAGCCATTGAAAGCCCCCTGCCAGCGTAACATAGCCGCTCATCGCCGCGAGGCTCAAGCCAAGAAAAGGCACAAATACCCGAAATCCGCACGCAGCGCTGAGGCCTATCCCCACCATCAGACCCATGATTGTGTCCACGTCGCTCATGCCTGAATCATTTTACGTTGAGACCTTTGAAAAATGGACAAAGCCCGCAACTCAAAATTTTTTTCGCTTGAAGACGGAATCTTACCTATTCCCCTTCAGATAGCTTAAATAGTGCGCTGCTGTCTCCTGAGGATTTTCCAACATGGGGATATGTCCTGTATTTTTCATGATGACGGTTTTGTAATTTTTCAAATTCTTTTCCAAAACCGCAACGCCTCCCACGTCCAGAATCTTGTCGGTATCGCCCCAGAGAATCAAAACCGGGGCCTGAATTTGAGGCAGATAGGGTTCGAGATAGGTCTCCATTGGAGACGGCATCCCTCCTGTGTGATTCCATTTCATATCGTCCCATATTTTTTTATTAAAATCACTGTGCGCGACCGCATCGGCGGCCAGGACTTTTTTAAACTGGGAAGGCATGAACGGAGGTTTAACAAAACATAATTTTATCAGTTGATCAAAATCTTCAGGAGTGCTTGCCAGCAACGGATTTGTCCCCTTCTGTATCAGGATGGCCATCTCACTCATTTTTGGAGATTTGACACCGCCCGGTGCCAACAGCGCCAGTGTGGTAACCTTCTGGGGATATTTTGCACCATACGCTGCGGCAAACATCCCTCCCATGGAATTTCCTGCCGCATGAAATCTTTCAAGCTTCAGTGTCTCCGTAAAGCGGTCAATGCGCCTCAGTTGGTTTTCTACATCATAACTTGTTTTCTGTATCTGAGAGCTTTCGCCAAAACCGGCAATATCAGGAATCACCACATGGTAATCGCCTGTCAGGTACTTTGCGAAGCGTGTCCAGTTGTCCTTGTCTGCACCAAAGCCATGAAGCAGCAATACCGCTTGCCCTTTCCCCCCTTCCAGATACACAATTTTATGGTCGTCCACCCGGATTTCCTTCCTGGCCAGGCCGGCAGAGTGTCTTTGAGCTTGCAGCGCCAGTTTGAATAATGTTTCCGGGAACAGGAAATAAATCCCGACAATCAATATAATAAATACAGCAATGAGACCAAAGCCGGCCGCCAATATCTTTCTCATCTTGAGCCTCCGAGCATAATGATCAACACACAGTAAGGATTCATATAACAAGGCTTGGTTTCAGAAGGTTGGCTGATTGCTGCCACCAGGGACGGCGTACGTCCATCCCATTCTCGGCCTATGCTACTGGTATTTTTAAGTTTTCAATTTCTTATATTTTCTACATACCCCTAAAAATACCCCCATATTTTGGATGCTACCAATCATTCTTTCCCACTCTTTCCCATTTTTTTATTTCTTTGAATCAATTTTTACTCCGGCAGATACTCCTGATTACGCTCTCCGGACAGAGTGACGCCGAAAATACTTCATCCTGCGGGAGCTGTTGCGATATCGGTCCTTCTGGTGCTGTCCATATCCGCAATTACGACAGATGGCTAATGATTCGTTTCCCCGGCTACGGTTTCCTACGACAGCCCATCGTTGGGCAACAGGTCTGACTTTCCCGCCGTCTGTCCAGTCTGTAAAGGAAGACGGTTACAATTGCATGTGCTATTTTTCTCTATTCCTTTCCCAAAATGGCTGATTTGTTTGCAAATAATCCAATATTTCTCT
This sequence comes from uncultured delta proteobacterium, assembly GCA_963708515.1. Lineage (GTDB taxonomy): Bacteria > Desulfobacterota > Syntrophia > Syntrophales > Fen-1087 > JAPLJM01. Next base: position 151,483 of record CAVPSX010000021.1, read on the forward strand.
CATATCAAAATATTACATGTTTTTCGCTCCTGCGAAAGTTGAATTTTTAATAAAAAATGAAAGAAGAAGGCATGCACAACTGACAATAAAACAAAACACAAAAGAGCTTTTATAGGCTTCCGGGAGATACGCTCCATTCACCAGCGTGGCTTGATCTAGTAACAGTCCCGTTAATACCTGAAAAACAGCCACACCTAAAAAAGGGGCGGGGTTCAAAAGTCCGGAAAAAGTTCCAAGAGTCCGAGCCGGTGTAATATCTCTTACATGTGCCCAGACCAAGCTGATAACTCCTCCTATGGCCATTCCCATTAAAAAAAGAATAAAGGAGACAAATACAACACCAAGACTCATTCCAAAAACAATCCCTGCCCAGGACATGGTTAAAATCCCCAGGAGAAAAATTATTACCTGAACTTTGCTTTTAAATATTTTATCGGCAAGCCAGCCAAAAAGCGGGGCTCCGATTATAAACCCGATGGGTATTAGCATGTTCAGCTCGCTTGCGGTCATCCGGTCTGTTTCAAGGACAGCCATCAGGAAAGGCGTTGCCCAGAGACCCTGGAAAGTCATCACGATTCCGTAAACACCAAAAAAAGTGAGTCCTATAATCCAGAACTGGGAAGAAAAAAGAGGTCTGTAAATCAGTATTTTCACAGAGTCATCTCCGGCCGGTTTTAAATTATGCCCATCCTGAATAGTTTCGTTTGAAACTTTGAAATCTTTGATTAGAAACAATGCGGTTAAAGCCAGCGCAAGCGAGATGCATCCGATGATATTAAAACTCATTCGCCACCCCCAGGTGTTGACCGCCCAGGCCAGAGGGGTTGTGGCAATAATGGCTCCAAAATTTCCAACCGCTAAAAGCAACCCGATCATGGTAGCGAACTCATCGCTTTTAAACCATTGGGAAAATGCCTTCAACGCCGGAATATAGACACCCCCGACACCAATACCGATAAGAGCGCGGCCTGCCGAAGCCCATCCGATGCCGGGGGCCAAGGCAAACAGAAAGCACCCTGCTGCCGCAATCAGAGTGAAATATGCTATCACGCGCCTTGCCCCCAGCCTATCCGTAAAATATCCCACAAGAGGCTGCTCAAATGCATAAAGATAAAAATACATGGAAGACATGAAGCCGAGAGCAGTGGCATTGGCATTAAAGGCTTGTAAAATATCCTGAGCAATGACTGAAGTTGAAACCCTGTGAAAATAGACGAAAAAATATACCAGTGAGATGATAAAAAAAACTGCCCAGCGGTCAAAGTTACGAACTTTAGTATTATCTTTATCTGTCATTATATCCTGAATCGCATCCAAGATTTAATACAATATTGAGAATTACGAGTTGAAATCAAGTAACGACAGGCATTCAGTTTTTGTACATTTCCCGATAGATCTGGAATCCAATGGTTTTGAAAATCCGTTCGTATTGATCTTTTCCGAGTAGCCGCCTCATTTCCCATCCAGCTGGCGTCTTCTTCTCGGTGATGATGGTAAGCTCCACCTCACATTCATTCGAGTTGACCTGACGGACACGAGCGAAGCTCCGCGTTCTCCATTCACCCTGGACGAAGTAGTCTGATGTTAGTTCATGTGCGTCCGCATTAATGATGGCTTTCCCAAGGTTATTCTCATTGAAGACTTGGGCGATGGCCAGCAGAACATACTTCTCCTTGGCCTCGTATATCCTGCTGAATTGATCCGGTTTGCTGATAGGCTCGCCTTCTTCTGTGCAGGACCAAAGGAACATGTTGCAGACCACAATCAGAATCAGGATGAGTAGCGGGAATGGTCGAAGTCGTCTCTCGGCTGCGAGATGGCTGTCGTAACGCCTGTTGTGAAGGGATTGAATTTCCATGAGGGCAACATAATATCATCATCGCGATATGTCAATCGAAGAGCAAACCCGGAAATACATATCTTGACCTTGACGGCTGGGGCATAAGGTAAGGGAAGTTTATATGTCAAGGGAAATTTAGAAGATTCATGTCAGGGCCTTGATCTTATCGATATACGCATCAGCGTCGAATTTTCTGCGGCAGCCGTTTTCGTTCATGTAGCGAATCTTTCCGAAGACCGGACGCTCCTGCCAGGGGCGGTCATGGAGGCCGCCGATGGACCAGGCGCAGCCGGCGTAGCCGTTCGGATCCCGCCCGTCCAATTGATATTTGTCGTTCAAAGAGATGGCGATCTGCATGGCAATTTCAGGGTTCTCCGACCATTCGAGGATCTTCTTGGCCCAGTACATGCGCAAGTAGCCATGCATTTTCCCCGTCTTGACCATTTCCATCTGGGAGGCGTTCCAGATGTTGTCGTGCGTCTGCGCTGCCTCGAACTGTGGCAGCGCATATTGCCAGGTTCGCACATCACGCCGGTGCTGATTCAGGGTCGCCTGCGCCCAGGCCGGGAAGGCTTTCACCGTATCGTAATCCGGGTTGTAAAAGCAGAAGTTGTCCGATAGTTCACGCCGGACGATGAGTTCCTCAAGGAAGGCCGCCTTTGCTTCCGAGGGCGCCTGGGTCTTGCGAACCGCAAGGGCTACGCGCTGCGCCGAAATCTGGCCGAAATGCAGGTAGGCCGACAAACCTGACTGGCCGTCGCGCGTCGGATCGTTTCTGTCCCGACTATAGTTCGGTAGTTTGTGCTTCAGGAAACGGTCGAGGTGGTTCTTCGCAGCCGCTTCGCCTGACTTGACGCCATGAATGACAGGAACATCAGGGTTCGCCTGGATGACTTGACGCAGCCCGCTCCAGTTAATTGCCGCTTTCCCGATGCCAGGGGAAGTGGAAAATCGCTCCGGTTTTGGAAAGTCATCCAGAAAATCATCAAGAGTCCGCCCGTATTTGATCCTCAGCGTGCGGGCCGAAAATTCCTGCTTCGGAGAGGCCAGCCAGCATGGAACGATATTGTGGGCGTCCACCTCATAAAAGGGGATGGCGATACGCTGTGAGACGGCCTGCTTCCACTGCCGCTTGATTCTAAGCGGATCGAAATCCGTCACGAGCAGACCCGCCCGGCATGCACCGATAAATTCAGGAATATTTTCGGCGGGATCGCCCGCAAGCAGGTGAAACGGAATTTCGATTTCAGCGAAGCGCGCGGCCAGCTTTTCCAGGCCGCGCAGCATGAATTCATACTGCCGCTGCCCCGCGCCCAGAAACTGTGGAACCAGGCAGCATACAACCAAAAGCGGCACCTTTTGGTCCCGGGCGGCCTGTTCGGCAAAAATCAGCGCCCAGTTGTCCTCAAGGCGCTGATCCCGGCTCATCCAGTAAACGGCAGGGCCTTTCGTTTTCTTACCGGCTTTCAGCAGTCTCGCCCGCAGCGGATCCATCAGATGATCTTCACAATGGCCGGGGTGTGCCGCTCCGATGCAGGGGGTATGGCAGCCGGATAACCGACGATGACCGGCGCGACGATTCTGCAATCATCGGGCATGCCGATTTCATCGAGGATCTCAGGGTCGCGCAAATGCGATCCCAGCGCAATCCAGCAGGTTCCCAGACCCCTGGCCGCCGCCGAGAACATCAGGTAGGCAATCGTCAGGGCGCCATCCACATCGAGCGACTTGACCTTTTTAGGGCCGACGACAAAAACCGCGCAGGGCGCGTTATAGAATACATTAAAATTGTCGTCTTTCAGAACAGCTTCGTACATCTTGATCGGCGAATCGGGGTTTTGACGGATGTCGGCAAGAAAATTATTTTTGCTTTCGTCGGAGAGCCGTTTAAGGCAATCCCGGTCCTGAACAATGATGAACCGGCATGGCTGACCGTTGCTTGCGGTCGGCGCCAGGCAGCTATCCTGAATGATTTCTTTCACCAGGGACAAAGGCATCTGTCTGTTCTGAAAATCTCTGATGGAGCGCCTGTTCGTTAAAAGTGACTGGAAATCCATTTCGTCCCTCCTTATATTTTTTTGCCGAAGACAAGCTCCGGTTTTTTCAGAAAGACTTCCGTATCCGGCGGTACCGATTCGGTCAGCCAGACATTGCCGCCGATGACCGAGCGGGCGCCGAGTACCGTCCTGCCACCCAGGACCGTGGCGTTGGCATAAACAATAACGTCGTCCTCAATGGTCGGGTGGCGCTTCTGATTGCGCAGGCTGTCGCATTCCTCTCGGCTCAGGGACAGGGCCCCCAGTGTCACGCCCTGATAGAGCCGTACGCGCTTGCCGATCTGCGTCGTTTCCCCGATGACGACGCCCGTGCCGTGGTCGATGAAGAAACTCTCCCCGATATGCGCGCCGGGGTGGATATCGATCCCTGTGCGGCTGTGGGCGTACTCCGTCATGATGCGTGGAATCATGGGGACGTCCTGATGGTGGAGCCGGTGAGCGATGCGGTAAACCGTAATGGCAAAAAGCCCCGGATAGCTGAAGATGATCTCGTCGTAGCTCTTCGCGGCCGGGTCTCCCTCGTAGGCCGCCCGGACGTCCGTCGCCAGCAGGCTTCGTAATTCCGACAAGTATCGTAGAAAATCAATCGCCGTCTGCTGCCCCCGTTCCTCGCAATGCGTGCAGGCCTGGTTGTGCCGGATGCACTCATGCCGGATCGCAAGCGCGATCTGATCGGAAAGCGTTTCAAACAGCGCCGTCGCTTCCTGGCCGAAGTAATACCGGACATTCACCTGATCGACGCGTGCGGGAATAAAATAGCCAGGATAGAGCATGCTTCTGATCCGCTTGAGGATATCGACGACCGCCGCGCGCGAGGGGATCGGTTCCGGGCCGACATGATCGAAGCAGTCCGTACGACCGCAGGAAAATACAAGTTGATCGACAATCTCCGGTATTTCTTCGCGATGCTGCCGGACTGCAGCGATATCCGTCCGGCACTTTGAGCTGTCATAGGGCTCATCCATTGTAAATCATCTCCTTTATGCGCGGGCGCAGGCCTCTTCGCCTGGTAGCCAGTAGGGGGACATGCTGCGCAGTCTTTCGATAATGGGGGGCAATTTATCGATGACAAAGTCGATTTCCGCTTCCGTATTGTAGATGCTCAAACTGAAGCGGATTGAACCGTGGGCCATCGTGAACGGAACGCCCATGGCGCGCAGAACATGGGACGGCTGCAGCGATCCCGAAGTGCATGCGGAGCCCGAAGAGGCGCAGATTCCGTGTTCGTCCATGAGCAGCAGAATCCCTTCACCCTCGACGAACTCGAAGCTGATGTTGGTCGTATTGGGAAGCCGGTTTGCTACATTCCCGTTGACCCGGCTTTTGGGTATGCGGGTCAGCAGCTCCCGTTCCAGCTTGTCGCGCAATTGTTTGACGGTCGTATTTTCGCGCTCCATGTGCTGTGCCGCCAGCACGCAGGCCTTTCCGAGGCCGATGATGGCGGGCGAGTTTTCCGTGCCGCCGCGGCGCCCTTTCTCCTGGTGCCCGCCGATCAGGAAAGGCGAGAATTTCGTTCCCCTGCGGACATACAGCACGCCGATCCCCTTGGGGGCGTGCAGCTTATGGCCGGACAGCGAAAGCATATCGATGGCGTTCGCCTGCATGGAGATGGGAATCTTACCCACCGCCTGGACCGCATCGGTGTGGAACAGGATACCGCGGTCATGGGCCAGTTCGGCAGCTTTTTCCACGGGAAAGAGTACGCCTGATTCATTATTGGCCCACATGAGGCTGACAATTGCCGTATCAGGCGTCAGGCTCTTTTCATACTGATCCAGGTCCAGCAGGCCCTCCTTATCAACGGGCAGCTCGGTGACTCGATAGCCCTGGCCGGCAAGATGCGCGCAAAGCGCTCTGACGGCAGGATGTTCCACACGGCTCGTGACGATATGGCGTCTGTCGGGGTTTATCGCCAGGGCGGACCGGATCGCGGCGTTGTCGCTTTCCGTGCCGCAGCTCGTGAAGACGATTTCATCGGGCGTTGCGCCGATGAGCGCGGCCATCTGTTCCCGGGCCTCCCACAGCTTTCGCCCGACCTGACCGCCGAAAGAGTGCATGCTCGAAGGATTACCGTAAAAGTCGCGAAAATAGGGTAACATGGCCTCCATGACTTCCACGGCAACCTGCGTCGTGGCATTGTTATCCAGATAGATCGTTTTCATGGCGCCACCTCCTCGACCACAAGATCCGGCGAGACGAGATCCCGCAGTTTTACTTCCACAAAGTGTTTCAGCGTGAGGTCGGAGGCCTTGCAGACCGCACAGGCCCCACGCGTTGCGACGAGCACGCGATTTCCGACAACGTCGATCAGCTCAATATCGCCGCCGTCATGCTTCAGAGACGGCCGGATTTCCCGCTCGATGGTTTCCTCAATGAGTTTCATCTTCTGAATGTTGGAGAGTTTCGGCCGGGCTGATCGGCCGGTCTTCCGCACGCACACGCTCGATGATCTGCCCGATGGCGTCATGGCAGTTCCCGCAGCCGCCACCGGCTTTGGTATAATTCGTAACCTCCTCCACTGTGGTGAGGTTGTTCTCGCGGACGGCCCGTTCGATATCGCGATCGGTGACGCCGAAGCACTCGCAGATGATCTGCGCCCCCGGCTCTTTGGCCGGCGTGCCGCGGTAATTGGCGATGGCCGCCTCAAGAGCTTCTTTCCCCATCACGGAGCAGTGCATTTTTTCCTGCGGCAGGCCGCCCAGAAAGGCGGCGATATCCTGGTTGGTCACTTTCAGGGCCTCATCGAGCGTCATGCCCTTAATCATCTCCGTCAGCGCCGAGGAGGTGGCGATGGCGCTGGCGCAGCCGAACGTTTTGAACCTGGCCTCCTTGATACGCTTGTTCTCATCCAGCTTGAAAGTGAGCTTCAGGGCGTCCCCGCAGGCCATGGAACCCACTTCGGCGACACCGTCCGGGTTTTCCACATCGCCCACATTACGGGGATTCAAAAAGTGATCTTTTACTTTATCGGTATATTCCCACATAAGCCTGCTCCTTTGTTGATTTTGAAATGATCCTGCCGGATACCCCTTAATACCGCATTTGTTCGTAATTAAACAATGATTATCCGGCTTGTCAATCAGGAATCCATACAGATCCGGAATAATGATTTGTGATATTTCCCTCCTGCTACGCGGCGACCTCGATGCTGTCGCCGACGCCGATCTTTCCGCCTGTAATCACACGGGCGAAAATACCCTCCCGGGGCATGACGCAGTCGCCGACCGTGTAGAAGATCTGGCAGCGGTCGTGGCAGACTTTGCCGATCTGGGTCACTTCCATCAGGACAGCGGCGCCGATCTTCAATTTCGTGCCGATAGGCAGCGCCGGCAGGTCAATCCCTTCCGTCGTCAGGTTTTCCGCAAAATCGCCATACTGGACATCAAGGCCTTTCGCCCTGATTTTTTCAATGCTCTCCTTCGCCAGCAGGCTCACCTGCCGGATTTCCGACCCGGCATGGGCGTCTGCCTGCAGACCGACGCCCTCGATGAGGAGCCCGCAGCCGATATTCGCCTTTTTCTGACCTTTTTTATCCGCGATATTCACAGACAGAACTTTTCCCTTAATTTCAGTCATGCTCCCCCCTCATGGAACAGATGATCAAACCGGACGACGGACACCCGTTCGCTTCGAATTGAAGAATCGGGTGATCGATTTTAAACCGGCGCCATAACAACTCGCGGACTTCGGCGGCAATGGCATCCACGCTGCTTAGCATCTGGTCCGGCACGGTGATGTGGGCGGCCAGTGCAATCGTCTGCGGCGATGGGTTCCATACATGGAGATGATGGATTTCCCTGACGCCGTCTACGGATGCGATGGCGCCCTCAATGGCCTGGATATCGATTCCCGGAGGCGTGGCGTTCATCAGAATCTGATAACTGTCCTTCAACAGGCCCCACCCGTTGTAGAATATGATTCCTACAATAACCCATGAAACAACGGGATCCAGCCAATACCATGGTTTGAAGATCCACACAATCCCGAGAACGGCAACCCCCAGAGATAGCAAAGCATCGGACAGCATATGCAGAAAGGCCGACTTCATGTTCATATTGACCTTGGCCCCGGATCGCAGCATTAATGTCGAAACCGTGTTCCCGATGAATCCGATCAGTGCAATCCAGAAGACGAGCGCTCCCTGAATGGGTTCGGGGGTCAGCAACCGTTTCCAGGCTTCGATGGTGATGTAGAAACACACGCCGTATAACAGCGCGACGTTCAAGAGGGTCGCGAAGACTTCAATGCGTTTATATCCGAAGGTCTGACGAAGCGTCGGGCCGCGCCTGCCGATGCGAAGCGCTACATAACTGATTAGGACGGAGGTGAAGTCGCTCAGATTGTGAAGAGCGTCGCTGATCAGGGCCATGCTGCCGGAGATCATCCCGCCGTAGATCTGAACCGCCGGGATGATCAGGTTCATGACCATCGTCAGGATCAGGCGCCTTCCCCAGGATTGTTCCTGATGATGGCAATGTTGATGTGTCATTCAAATCCTTTACCGCTGCTCAATGCTGTCCGACGCCGTCGGAGTTGCAGTTTTTTCCATTCTCCTCCTCACAGAGACACGGGATCATGTCATCTCTGCTCGTCTTTTCCCAGGCTCCGGCTCCGCCAGATCATGTAGATGGCCGGGTAAACGATCAGTTCCAGGATGATGGAGGTAAGGCTGCCGCCGATCATGGGGGCGGCAATGCGCTTCATCACATCGGCGCCCATTCCCTGACTGAACATAATGGGAACCAGACCGAGCAGGATCGTTGCTACCGTCATCAGCTTCGGCCGGATGCGCTTGACGGCGCCATACATGATGCTTTCGCGGAGGTCTTGCGCATTGCGCATTTTACCCTCTTTCTTCCACCGGTCATAAGCCAGATCGAGATACAGGAGCATCACGACCCCCGTTTCCGCGTCCAGCCCGGCCAGCGCGATGAGTCCTACCCAGACGGCAATGCTCATATTGTAATTGAGGATGTACAGGAGCCAGAAGGCGCCGACCAGAGAAAAGGGCACGGACAAAAGCACGATCGCCGTTTTAGTGACGGAGCGCACGTTCAGATAAATCAGGACAAAAATCAGGAACAGCGTCAAGGGGATCACGACCTTGAGCCGTTCGTGAGTCTTGACGAGATACTCGTACTCGCCGCTCCAGACCAGGCGATAGCCTTCGGGTATTTTCAGGGTGGCCGCCTTTTTCTTTGCTTCGTCCACGTAGCCGCCCACGTCCCGGCCGGAGAAATCGATAAAGACATAGGCGGTCAGCAGCCCCTCCTCGCTCTTGATGGCCGTGGGACCCTTGACGATTCTGAAATCCGCCACCTCCCCGAGCGGGACCTGCGGGGACGGGGAGGGTGCGGCCATGGCCGTGCCTTCGAAGGCGACGGGCCGGCTGGTCATCATGGTCGGCACGAGGATGCGCTTTAGTTTATCTACGTCGTTGCGCAGTTCCCGGGGGTAGCGGACGTTCACGGGATAGCGCGCCCGCCCTTCCACGGTCGTCGTCAGGTTCATCCCGCCGATGGCCGCCTGGATGACTTCCCCCACGTCGTCCACCGTCAGACCGTACCTCGCCGCTTCGTTCTTGCGGATTTCGATATCGAGGAAATAGCCCGTCATGACCCGCTCGGCGTAAACGCTGCGTGTACCCGGGATATCCCGGAGATGGTGTTCCAGCGTGATGCCGATCTTTTCAATCTCTTCGAGGTTTGGCCCCAGGATCTTGATCCCCACGGGTGTCCGGATGCCCGTTGCCAGCATGTCGATCCGGGCCTTGATGGGCATGGTGAATGAATTCGCCACGCCGGGAATGGACAGGGCGTCGTTCATTTCATCCTTGAGCTTCTCGACCGTCATCCCTATGCGCCACTGATCCTCCGGCTTCAGGTTGATGACCGTTTCGAACATTTCCAGGGGCGCCGGGTCCGTCGCCGTTTCCGCCCGCCCGGCCTTGCCGAAAACCTGTGCCACTTCCGGAATCGTTTTGAGGATTTTGTCCTGCATCTGCAGGAGGCTGGAAACCTCCGAAACAGAGGCTCCGGGCATGGTCACGGGCATATAGAAAAGCGTCCCTTCGTAAAGGGGAGGCATGAATTCCGTGCCCATTTTCATGAAGGGATAGGCGGTGAGGGCCATGATCACCACGGCAATGACGATCACCGTTTTCCGGAAACGAAGGGCAAATTCGACAATGGGTTCGTACAGTTTATGCAGGACGATGCTCACGGGGTTCCTCTCCTCGGGCCGGATCTTCCCCCGGATGAACAGCGTCATCAATACCGGCGTCAGGGTGATGGCAAGAAACGCCGAGAAGAGCATGGCGAAGGTCTTGGTATAGGCCAGGGGCTTGAACAACCGCCCGGCCTGGGCCTGAAGTGTGAAAACGGGCAGAAAGGCCACGGTGATCACGAGCAGCGCGAAAAACAGGGATGGTCCCACCTCTTTGGCCGCATCGATGATCACGTCGGCTCTGCTTCCGGGCCAGCCCTGGTGTTCCCACTCCTCGAGCCTTTTATGGGCATTTTCCACCATGATAATGGCGGCGTCCACCATCGTTCCGATTGCGATTGCGATCCCGCTCAGGCTCATGATATTGGAGGTGACGCCCAGATAAAACATGCAGATGAAAGACATGATGATGGCAATGGGCAGCGTGACAACGACCACGAGGGCGCTGGGCAGGTGGAAGAGGAAAACGAGACAAACCGCGCTTACCGCCACGGCGATCTTAACCAATTCTTCCTTCAGGGTGCCGATCGAACGCAGGATGAGGTCCGAGCGGTCGTACGTCGCAACGATTTTTACCCCTTGGGGCAGGCTTGGAGCGATGTCCTTTTCGATTTTCGCCTTGACGCGTTCGATCACATCGAGGACATTCTCACCAAAACGGACGACGACAATCCCGGAGGCCACTTCACCCTTTCCGTTCAGATCCGCTAGACCCCGGCGGATTTCCGGACCGAGTTGAATGCGGGCCACATCCTTCAGAAAGATCGGCGTTCCTACCGGATTCGCCCCTACGGCAATTGCCTCCAGATCCTTGAGGGCCTTGATGTACCCCCGGCCCCGGACCATGTATTCGACGCCGGAGAATTCGAGCACACGGCCCTCCACATCCCGATTGCTTTTGCGGATGGCCTCCATCACCTTCGTGATGGGGAGGTTGTAAGCGGCCAGGCGGTTGGGATCAACGGTGACCTGATATTGCTTCACGAACCCGCCGAGGCTTGCCACCTGGGAGACGCCGGGGATGCTTTCCAGCGCCAGCTTGATGTTATAATCCTGGATGGAGCGGAGCTCGGAAAGGTCATGCCCGCCCGTCTCGTCGACGACGGCATAGGAGAATCCCCAGCCGAGGCTCGTCGCGTCGGGGCCTAGAACAGGATTGACGTCCGCGGGGATCTTGTTCTTGACGGCCTGGAGATACTCCAGAATCCGGCTCCGGGCCCAGTAGATGTCGGTTCCCTCCTCGAAAATGACATAGATGAAAGAGCTGCCGAGGTAGGAAAATCCCCGGACGGCCTGAACCTTCGGGGCTGCCAGAAGTGTCGAGGTGATGGGGTAGGTAATCTGGTCTTCCACCAGATCGGGACTACGCCCCGCCCATTCCGTGTAGATGATCACCTGCGTGTCGCTCAGGTCCGGAATGGCGTCGAGAGGGGTGTTTTTGAGCGCCCAGTATCCCCAGGTGATGGCCAACACCATCATGAGGAAGACAATGAATTTGTTCCGGGCGCTCAGTTCAATGATTCTGGCAATCATGAGGCCATTCCCTTCTATTTCCGTTATGATACTTCATGCGTGCGTATCGGAAACGGCCCGTTGCAAAAGGTCTTTAACGAAGGTGTTCAAGGTCTTCCCCTCACTCTTGGCATTGCTTACAAGGCGCTTGTGGAGCTCAGGATCAAGGCGAAGATTGAAGGAGCCTTTGAAGGGTTTTTCAGGTTGCTTGCCGGTCTCTTTGCAGAATTCAAGATAATCGTCAACAGCTTCCTCGAAAGCCGCTCGCAATGAAATAACATCCGTTCCCTCGTAACTTACAAGGGCTCGAATAAACTCCAATTTTCCGTAGAAAACCTTATCGTCATCGTTGTAATGGACAGACCCAAAATAGCCATTGTATTCCATCGTGTCTTTCATAGGAGATCTCCCCTCTTCAAAATTTCTTCTACCTGTTCAATCTGGTATCGCTTCAATGTCGGTGCGGGGTGTGGCCGATGCAGGATGATCGGATCTAATGTCCGATGGTCGAAACGAACGCGCGATCCTCCGGTTTTCCCTGCTTTGACCCTGGTATATCCGAAGCCTGTCAGCAGGGCCGTCATTTCATCCCATGTGAAGTCAATGGGATGCGCAAGAAATCGCTTAATCAGCTTGTCGTGTTTGCTCATGAATGCCCCTTTGAACAGCAGGATAGCAGGGACCCGCAATAAAGGCAATCGGAAAAACCAAAATTAGTTGCAGGGAAAAGGGGACAGATTTTTTAACGGTTGTTTCCCTTCAGGGGTTTCACGCCCTTGAGCTGCGCCTCGGAGTCGATCAGGAAATTAGCCGACGAAGCCACTGTCTCTCCGGCCTTGAGACCCCGCAGAACCTCGGCATCGCCTTCCGCCCGCAGTCCGATCTGTATCTCACGCGGCTCAAAGGCACCGCCACCCCGATCCACATAGACAACCTGCCCTTGACCCGTGTCGATGACGGCCGATTCCGGAATCGTCAGCCTTCTGCCAAGGCTGATCTTGATCTCGACATTGGTGAACATCTGGGGCTTCAGCTTGCCGTCCGGGTTCGGCAGTGTCAGACGGACCCTTGCCGTCCGGGTGTCCGGCGAGATGGTCGGATAGATATAATCGATCTGCGACGCGAACGTTTTCCCGGGCAAGTAGGCGATGGTGATGTGCGCCGGCTGGCCGACCCGGATCACGGACAGTTCGTATTCGTAAATATCGGCAATGATCCAGAGGGTGGAAAGATCGGCGACATCGAAGAGTTTTTCCCCCGGCATAACCTTCATGCCCTGGACGGCCATTTTTTGGGTGATGAACCCGCTCACGGGGCTGTACAGGGTCAGCGTCCGGACCGGCTTGCCCGTTTCCTCGATCCTGCGGATCTGTTCATCGGAAATGTCCCAGAGGCGCAGGCGTTGCCGGGACGCTTCCACAGAGGCTGCGGCGTCTCTTGCGATCATTTGTTTCAACTCGGAGACGGGTTCAGGCCCGGTCGCCGAAGGCTTTTGCTCATGCGCCGCATGGATGGCGCCTTCCGGATGCGCTGTAACGGTTTGTGGTCCCGCCCATTTCAATGTGCTGATGAATTCCTGTTGCGTCGCCAGTAGTTCCGGGCTGTAAATCTCCGCCAGGGGCTCCCCTTTTTTAACATAACGGCCCGTGTAGTCCACGTAAAGCTTCTCGATCCACCCCTCAATCTTGGTATTGACCGTGGCCAGTTTCCGCTCGTCGGCCTCGATCCGTCCCACCGTGCGGATCACCTTCTGCAGGAGCTTTTGCGTCACTTTGACGGTTCTTACACCAATCAGGCGCTGCTGCTCCGGTGAGATTTCGACCTGGGGTGGCTCTTCCGCCGTCTGTTCCGGCGGCGTTTCCTGCTTGCCGGCCTCGGGTTTCTCTTTTGCCGGGGTCTGGGCGGCGGGTTGGGCCGAATGCCCGGCATGGCCCTGGGCAAAAGCAGTGGCTGAAGTTGCGCCCTCTAATGAAAGGAAGACTGCTCCTGAAATACCGGTAAGCAGAAGAATCATGAAGACAGCCCCTTGAATCTTTTTCCCCCATTTCATTCCCATGGAAACGGGAATCCACAACCATCTGACATCACTGGATGCCTGCCTGCGCAGGAATGACAAATTCAGTAATTGATCACAAAAATAAAAGGGCTTAAAGGAACTGCGCTTTTTCATTTCTTCTCACCTCCCGGCCCTGCAGTTAGTCCTTCCGTAATCGCCTGGAGTCTGGCGATTGCCTTTTCTCTTTCTGTAAACTGAACCCAGTAAAGCGTTTCGTAATCCAGGAGGGTCTTGAGTCTGGAGATCACGACGATCGCCTCTGTTCTGCCCGTGGCATAGCCCGAGAGGGCCAGTTCGACATCCTGGGTATTTTTGGGAATCAATCCGGTCTTGTAGAGGTCCATGAGCTTGTCCGATGATCTGATCATGGAATGATTATCCTGGACGGCCGCCGAAACCATCAATTTAACGGCCTCCAGTTCCTGCTTCGCCTGGTTGAGGAATGCCTCCGCCTCCAGGACCGCCGGTTCCTGCTTCGTTTTGTAGTACAGAGGGATATTGATCGTCGTCGTGGCGCTCCACATGTCCTTGAATTCCCCTGTCCGGCTGAAATAACTGGCGTTGACCGTGAAGTCCGGAAAATATTCTTTCCGGGCCATCTTGCACTTTGGCGCCGGCCGCTTCGATCATCTTGTCCCTCGCCTTGATTTCCGGCGAATGGATGAGGGCCAACCTGAAAGCCTCATCGGCATCCAGAAGAAAAGGCTGATAGCCGGGATCAACGGGACGTCCCAGGGGCGGTCCCTTTTCCCGGCCGATGGCGGCATGGAGCATGGCCTCCAGGGATCGGATCTTCTGTTTGAACATCTCCTCTTTTTCCAGGAGCATGTATTTTTCCGTCTGTGCCATGAGGACCTCCTGCTGCATCGCCTTGCCCGCTGCATACCGGGCCAGGGTGAGCTCTTCGACCCTGACGAATAGAGCCCGCCTGTCCTGCAGCAGGTCAATATTGCGGTGGGCTAAAAAGAGATCGAAGTAGAGTTCCTTGACACGGGCCGCCGTCCTGAGCTTGAGGAGATCGTGCATGGCCTCGAGACTTTCGGCGTCCCGCGCGGCCATCTCTCCCTTCAGGGAACGCTTGCCGGGGAAGGGGAACATCTGGGACGCCGAGAACATCCACTGTGCCCCCTGCATTTCACCATAAGTATAACGGTCAAACCCCTCGTTCTGGTAGCCGAACATGAACATGGGATCTGGGAGGCTCTTGGATTGGGGAATCCGATATTTCGCCGCCTCGATCCGGGCCTGCGAGGCCCGGATGTCCTGGTTATTCCTCAGCGCCTCGTCAACCAGGTCGGAGAGTTTCAGCTCTTGGGCCGAGGCGGACGTCCCTAGGAGAAAGGCAATCATGAAAAATATGAGAGTTTTACGATAATCAGCCGATATCCACATTGAACTTCACCAACTGTGACTTTCCGGCGCGGGTAATCTTTACATTAATAAACCAGGGACCGGACATGGAAAAATTAAGTGTTGCCAGATAGCGACTGCCCATCAATTCCGTTTTTGCCTTGTAATTCATCGCATGCATCCCGGGCATGGGGGGCATGCCATAGTCCACGGCAACCACAGCATCGGTCACATCCTTACCGGCGGCGTCTTTCAGCAGGATTTCCATTTTGTTCTTGCCGACAATGGGCGGATTCTTGTCTATCTTGACCTGTACCGTATAATCCCCGGCCTTTTTCGTGATCTCATAATCCTTCGCAAAAGCCAGACCAGATGCCAATAACAAAACAACAAATATTAACGCGATTCGCTTCATGTCAATGTCCTCCTGTAATTTTTTGATTGATGCAACTGTTAAATTTGTTTCTACGTACCGATGCCCTCGAAAAGAATCGTGGAGAGATAACGTTCGCCGGCGTCGGGCAGGATGACGACGATGGTTTTTCCGGCAAATTCATCCAGCTTCGCCAGCCTCACGGCCACGGCCGCCGCTGCGCCGCAGGAGATGCCCACGAGCATCCCTTCCTCACGGGCCAGACGCCGGGCGAATTCCACGGCCTCCATGCTTTCCACCTGTTCGACGCGATCCACGAGGGACAAATCAAGGGTGTCCGGGATGAACCCCGCGCCGATGCCCTGGATCTTGTGGGGCCCCGGCTTGAGTTCCTCTCCGGCCAGTTTCTGGCTGATCACGGGGCTTTCTTTCGGTTCGACGGCGACGGACAGGATGGCCTTGCCCATGGTTTTTTTAATATAGCGGGAAATCCCCGTAATCGTGCCGCCCGTTCCCACGCCCGATACGAGCACGTCGATGGCCCCCTCCGTGTCATTCCAGATTTCCGGCCCGGTGGTTTTTTCGTGGATCGCCGGGTTGGCGGGGTTCTTGAACTGCTGGGGCAGAAAGTAGCGTCCCGTATCGGAAGCGGCGATGGCTTCGGCCCGGTTGATGGCCCCCTTCATGCCTTCCGCGCCGGGCGTCAGCACGAGGTTTGCGCCGAAAGCGGCCAGGACCCGGCGACGCTCGATGCTCATGGTGTCCGGCATGGTCAGTGTGAGTTTATAGCCCCGGGCGGCGGCCACATAGGCCAGCGCGATGCCCGTGTTGCCGCTTGTGGGCTCGATGATCTCCATGCCCCGTTTGAGCACACCCCTGAGCTCCGCGTCCCAGATCATGGCCGCGCCGATGCGGCACTTGACGGAATAGGCGGGATTGCGCCCCTCGATCTTGGCCAGGACCGTGGCCTTTGCACCCTGCGTGACGTGATTCAGTCTGACCAGCGGCGTGTTGCCGATGGACCGGGAATTGTCTTCATAGATACGTTTCATGTTCTTTCTCCTCTTCTTATTAATGAGCCCGCAAAAATTGAAAACCTCATTATTCTGTCATTCCCGTGAAAACGGGAATCAAGTAGTTTCAATTATTTATATGCTTTCTGGATTCCCGCCTGCGCGGGAATGAAGACTCTTTACGCAGCCGTCTATTTTACCAGGACAAATATGGCGTCCCGGGCAAAGAGATTGGGACAGCATCTCAACGTCCCGCCAGCGCCCAGATAAACGGCTTTTACAATACGCAGCCCCTTGTTTTTACAGAAATCTTCAAAATCCCGGATAGTCAGGAAGCGCACATTGGGCGTTTCATACCAGAAATGCGGCAATGACGGCGTCACGGGCGTCCGGCCCCGGAAGAAAAGCGACCAT
Organism: uncultured delta proteobacterium; assembly: GCA_963708515.1. Taxonomy (GTDB): domain Bacteria; phylum Desulfobacterota; class Syntrophia; order Syntrophales; family Fen-1087; genus JAPLJM01. The sequence continues at coordinate 168,323 of CAVPSX010000021.1, forward strand.
CGGGACGCGATGTGCGCAAAATTCGGGAATCCGACGATGACCCGCTTCCCCACGCGCAGGCATTCCTGGATGACAAAATCCACCTTTTCTGACCTCCTGCATGCTCTGGTTCAGGATGACATCGTCGAAGGACTGGTCGGGATAATCGGCCAGGCCGCTTTCGATATCGCCCTGGAAGACCGTCAATCCCTTTTCCACGCAGCGATGAACCGCCTCGTCGTCCAGTTCGATCCCCTGGACGGAGGCGTTCTTCTCCCGGACCAGCAGGGACATCAGATGCGCCGTCGCCGCAGCCCAGATCGAGCACATGGGCGTTGAGTCCAATCGAGATTGCAGATGATCCGGTGATCCAGTCTTTCTTTCATGGGACACGACCCTCATAGGGAAGGGGGGGTGCATCCGTCCCGCTTCCGCCCGTTCCGGCCGGAAGGCTCGCCATCGAGAGGGATGTCCTGATATTTTCAAGAAAATTCCTGATCAGCCGCGTTTCCTCCTCCACCTCCACGAGGAAGGCGTCATGGCCCCAGGTCGATTTCAGGTCGCAATAGGTTGCCGCAATGCCCCGCCGCTTGAGAAGCCGGACAATCTCCTGGGACTGATGGGACGGATAGAGCCAGTCCGACGTGAAGGAAATCACGAGAAAGCGTGTATCCGTCCTTTCTGACTCCCGGTAAAAAAAGACCGTCCGACAGGTCAAAGTAATCCATGGCCTTCGTGATGTAGAGATAAGAGTTGGCGTCGAAGCGCTTGACAAAGTTATCTCCCCGGTAGCGCAGATAGCCCTCCACCTCGAAATCCTCGGCGAAACTGAAACTCAAATTGCCGTTCTTGAGCTTCCGGGAAAACTTCTGCTCCATGGACTGATCGCTCATGAACGTGATATGGCCGATCATGCGGGCCACGGCCAGTCCCTTTTTGGGCTGGCCGTGCTCGTAATAGTCGCCCTTGCGCCAGGCCGGATCGGCCATGATGGACTGGCGGATCACTTCGTCGAAGGCGATCTGCTGCGGCGAATGCTTCAGCGCCGTGGCGATGGGGATGGCGGCCCGCACGCGGTCCGGATAGGCGGAGGCCCACTGCAGGACCTGCATGCCACCCATGGACCCGCCCACGACACAGAAGAGCTTTTCGATTCCCAGATGATCGATGAGACGGCGCTGGGCATTGACCATGTCGGCGATCGTGATCATCGGAAAATCAAGGGCGTAGGGCTTCCCCGTCTTTGGATGGATGGAGGACGGCCCTGTGCTGCCCTTGCAGCCGCCGATGACATTGCTGCAGATCACAAAATAATGCCGCGTATCGAAGGCCTTTCCCGGCCCGATCATGTCGTCCCACCAGCCGGGCGCATCCTCGCCTGCATGGAAGCCCGCCGCGTGGGCGTCCCCCGACAGGGCATGGCAGACCAGGATGGCGTTGGACCGGTCGGCATTGAGCTGGCCGTAGGTCTCATAGGCCAGCGTCACCGGTCCCAGCGTCCGCCCCGACTCCAGCAGGAGTTCGTCCGGCGGCTCGGCAAAAGTAAAATATTGGGGCTCAACGATCCCCACAGAATTCGTATCCATTAACGTTCACACCCCTATAATCATTTCAATGCCGGCCTCATCATTTTACCTGCTCCAGCGCCTGACCGATATCCCAGAGGATGTCGTCAATGTGCTCAAGCCCCACGGAGAGCCGGATGAAATCCGGCGTCACCCCGGTGGCGAGCTGCTCTGCTTCGGCGACAACTGCTGATGCGTCGTCGTGGCCGGATGGATGGCAAGCGTCTTGGCATCCCCGACATTGGCCAGATGCGACATCAGCTCCAGCGAATTGATGAATTTCTTTCCCGCCTCGAGCCCGCCCTTGATGCCGAAGCCGATGATGGCGCCCGCCCCTTTGGGGAGATACTTCTCGACCCGCTCTTTTTCCGGGCTGTCGGGCAAGCCCGGGATAATTGACCCAGGTGACCTTGGGGTGTCTTTCGAGATACTGGGCCACGGCCAGGGCGTTTTCCGAATGCCGGGGCATCCGCAGATGCAGGGTTTCCAGGCCCTGGAGGAAGAGGAACGAATTGAAGGGAGACAGCGCCGGGCCGAGGTCCCGCAGCAGGGTCACCCGGGCCTTGATGATATAGGCGATGTTCCCCATGGGTTTGAGGCCTCGACGAAATTCAGGCCGTGATAGCTGGGATCGGGGTCGGCGATCAGCGGAAACTTGCCGTTCGTCCAGTCGAATTTTCCGGAATCGACGATCACGCCGCCGAGCGAGGTGCCATGCCCGCCGATGAATTTCGTCGCCGAATAGACGACGATATCGACGCCGAAGTCGATGGGCCGAAGCAGATAGGGCGAAACGGTATTATCCAGCACAAAGGGAATCCCGTTCTTGTGGGCGACTGCGTGCGATGCCTTCCAGGTCGGCCACATCAAGCTTGGGATTGCCGATGGATTCGGCATAAACGGCCTTTGTCTTGGGCGTGATGGCCTTCTTCAGGGCATCCAGGTCGTTCGATTTAACGAAGTTGACTTTGATCCCCAGGCGCGGGAAGGTATAGTGGAACAGGTTGTAGGTCCCGCCGTAGAGGTTGTCCGCCGAGACGATCTCGTCGCCCGCCTGGGCGATGTTCAGCAGGGCCAGCGTGATGGCCGACTGGCCGCTGGCCACGGCCAGGGCGCCGACGCCGCCGTCCAAGAGCGCGATGCGCTTTTCCAGGACATCCGTGGTCGGATTCATGAGGCGGGTATAGATATTGCCGAACTCCTTCAGTCCGAAGAGATTCGCCGCATGGTCGGTATCCTTGAACTGGTAGGACGTCGTCTGATAAATCGGGACGGCCCGGGAGCCCGTCGTGGGATCAGGCTCCTGCCCGCCGTGCAGGGCCAGTGTTTCTATTCTTAATTGCTTGTCAATCTTGCTCATTGTTTTTCTCCTTATCTCTTGGTTAAAATATCAATATTCTAATTGGTTGCGCGGGACGACGCGATTAACGGATTCGCTCGTCACCGCTGTATACGATCATCCGGCTGCCCCGAACGCGGCCCAGAAGTGTGATGTTCATCTGCCGGGCGATCTTCACCGCCTGGTTCGTCGGGGCGCCTGCCGCTACGACCACGGGCATTCGACATCGGAGAACCTTGGAAAGGATCTCCGATGATATTCTCCCACTCGTCAAAAGAATTTTACCTGAAAAAACCAACGCCTGCATCCAGCGCTTCGCCGATGACCTTGTCGATGGCGTTGTGCCTGCCGATGTCATCACGAAAGATCAGGATCTCATCCGTGGAGGCCAAGGCAGCGCTGTGAACGCCCCGCGTGAGGGTATGCTCCTGTGATTGTTTCTGAAACGTTTTCATAAGATTGAATATATCCTTTTCGCTTGCACGAAAATCGTCGTCCAGCCTGAACCAGCCGATCAGGTCCATGGGGTTGTGAAAGAGGACGCCCTTTCCGCATCCCGACGTGTAGACCCGCTTGAAGACCACGGACTCTCCCAGGCCGTCACCCTGCATCTCGACCAGAACCTTCCAGTGCTCCCGGTCTACGATCAGGGACCTGATGGATTCCATCCGCTGGAGAAGCCCCGATGTGTATAGAAACCCTGTCACAAGATTCCGGATATGTGCCGGGCTGCACAAAAGCGTGGCTAATTCGCTCCCATTGAGGTCAATCGTCAGGGGTACCTCCTCGCTCACGGGAAGAACAACCGCCTCCCGGACATTGTCCCGAAAAAATACGGTTTCAAAGGATTCCAATATCTCTCTCCTAACCGGCCAGCATCCTTTCGATGCATCGGCGCGCCCGTGCCGCAATATCTTCGGGAACCCGGATCTCATAAACCGTGTCCTCGAGGGCCCGAAGGATCTTCTCCGGCGTCGTGTACTTCATATTCGGGCAAAGGGCGAAACGTGAGGCCGGGTAAAATCGCTTCCCTGGATTTTCTTTTTCCATGCGGTGAATAATGCCCCTTTCCGTCGCCACAATGAATTCCACCGCCTTGGCTTCTTTCGCATACCGGCACATGCCCTCTGTCGAGGCCACGTGATCGGCCAACCCGATCAACTCCGGCGAGCATTCCGGATGAACCAGGACCTCCGCTTCGGGATGAAGGGCCTTCACTCGGCAATGTTCTCCGGCAGGATCCGCGCATGCGTGGGGCAGAACCCCTGCCAGGGAATCAACTCTCTGCCCGTTTGCGCTGACACATACGCCGCCAGGTACTGGTCGGGGACGAAAATGATCTCCTTTTCGTCTTTCAGAACCTCCCGCACCATGCGCACGGCATTGGCCGAGGTGCAGCAGAGGTCGCACTCCGCCTTGACGGCCGCGGAGGTATTCACATAACAGAGAACCGCCGCGCCGGGATGCTGCTCCTTGAGGGCCTTGACATCTTCCGCTGTAATCATATCCGCCATGGGACATCCCGCCTTCTCCTCAGGAAGTAGAACCGTCTTTTCGGGAGAAAGGATTTTGGCCGTCTCTGCCATGAAATGAACACCGCAGAAAACGATCACATCAGCCCTGGTTTTGGCGGCTTCGATGCTTAGCCCCAGCGAATCTCCGACGAAGTCGGCGATATCCTGCACCTGCGGGATCTGGTAGTTGTGGGCCAGGATCACGGCGTTTCGCTTCTTTTTCAGTTCCCGTATTTTTTCAATGAGGCTCATGAATCACCTGCTCGATCACGCCTCCGCCAAGAACTTCCTCACCCCGGTAGAGCACCACCGCCTGTCCCGGCGTGATGGACTCCTGAGGCTCTTCAAAGTTAATGTATAGTGCGCCGTCTTCGATGCTGGTCCGGCATGCCGAGGCCTTCTTGCGATAGCGGATCTTCGCGTCCGCGTTTTGAGGCCAGGATTCCGCCAGCAGATTGACTTCCGTCGCCCGGAGCCCCCAGGCCAGCAGATCATTCTTTTCTCCGACGACGATCCGGTTGTTTTCGGGATCTACGGACACGACGTAAAGCGGCGCCGGAGCGCTGATTCCCAGACCGCTTCGCTGCCCCACAGTATAGGCGTAAATGCCGTTATGTCGCCCCCGTTCCCGGCCCTGCACATCTACGATCGGGCCGGGTTCCCACAGCCCCGTCAGGTCCCGGATGAAGCGGCGGTATCCGGTCCGGGGAACGAAACAGATGTCCTGGCTCTCGGCTTTGCAGGCGACCGGAAGGCCGGCCTCCCGGGCCAGGGACCGGACTTCCTCCTTGGTCCGGTCCGCCAGAGGGAAAAGGACAGCGGACAGGTCTTCGCTCCGGATCGGATAGAGAAAATAGGTCTGGTCCTTGGCGCGGTCCTTTGGTTTCATAAGCCGTCGCAGGCCTTGAGTCGTATCGATTTTTGCATAATGGCCTGTGGCCAGAAAATCGAAATCCATGGATCGGGCCAGGGCCAGCAAGTGGCCGAATTTCAGGTACCGGTTGCAGTCGATACAGGGATTCGGCGTCCGTCCACGCCGGTATTCCTGGACGAACCGGGCAATAACATCTTCCTTCATTTCATTAGTGAAATCGATCACATAGTGTTGTATCCCCAGACGTTCGCAAACCTGCCGGGCGTCGTTGACGGCGTCAGCGCCGCAGCAGCGGGGACTATCGCCCTCTGCTTCCTGAACGCCGAGGCACATCGTCACACCTGCCGTATCATAGCCCTGCTCCTTCAACAGCAGCGCCGCCACAGAAGAGTCCACGCCGCCGCTCATGGCGACGAGCACTTTTTTGCCCTTGATTTGGGTCATTTCGAAAAAACCTCAAATATTCTGGCTTGCCGACTGCTCCACTTTGTCCTGTTCCCGGTGCAGGAGCTGTTCCAGCGTGATGCCGTCGAGCGTTTCGGAAATTTTTCCACCCAGCAATGTCCAGACGTCGCGGCTGACGCAGGTCAAAACGCGTGAGCAGGCGGCCGGGTTATTCACGCAATCCACCAGACACTCCCCCTCGAGGGGCTCCACGATCTGCCTCAGCGTGATTTCGGCAGGCGATCTGGCCAGGGTATAGCCGCCATGCACGCCCCGGCTGGAACTTACGAGACCAGCTCCGCGCAGCGGGATGATGATCTGGCTGAGATACTTTTCAGAAATCTCCTCGCCCTTCGCCACATCCTTCAGGAAGACGGAACCCTGGCCGTAGGTTCTTGCAAGCGCCAGCATGAGCCTCACGCCGTATCTTGACCTCGTGGAAAGTTTCATAACAGCACCTGTTAATCAATTACTACAAATACTATCAATTATATAGTATTTATTTCATTGAATTGTACGTGTCAAGACTTTTTTGTAAATTTTCTTGCCGGGAAGCCTGCCGCATACAAAAATGCTTGACATCATCGTGATGCTGATATAACTGGGCTGAACCGGAATGAACGTTCACTCATTTATTAAGGATTGAACCATAAAAACATCAGACAAGCGTCTTGATATCATGCAATCGGCCCTGGAACTCATTGCCGAAAAGGGGTTCCACGGTGCCCCGATGGCCGAGATCGCCGAGAAGGCGGGCGTGGCCGCCGGAACGATCTACCGTTATTTTGAGAGCAAGGACGTCCTTATCACCGATTTGCACCGGGAACTGAAAGACAAAATCATAGCGGTTCTCCAGGAAGGTTATCCTTCCGGGAGTCCCCTCCGGGAAAGATTTCTCTACCTGCTCAAAGAGCTTATCCGTTATTATATAGTGAATCCTCTTCATTTCCGTTACATGGAGCAGTACTTCAACTCTCCGTATGGAATCTCCATGCACAGGGACAGGCTTATGGGTAAGCCCGGCAACCAGGATATCTTTACGGATCTTTTTGATCAGGGGATCGAGCAACAGGTATTCAAAGCGTTACCGAAGGCCTTGCTGTTTTCCCTGGCCTTCGGTCCATTGATTTCACTGATACGCGACCATATCCTCGGTTTCATCGTCCTGGACGAAGCCTTGATCGAAAAGGCCTCGGAAGCCTGCTGGGACGCCATAAAAAAGTGATGCAGATGTTTTATAAGGGAATGTGGATTTTTTACGATATCGTCAAATTTCACATAGCAGAGGTGTTGCATGCAGATCTATGACAGGGCCAAACGAATCGCCGCCGGGGGTGTCCTCACCGCGGTCTTGATCCTGGGTGGTTGCGGACAGCAGCCCAACAAAAGCGGACCGCCACCGGGCGGACCTCCCGAAGTCGCCGTCGTGACGATACAACCGAAGCGGCTGGTGATCACGACGGAATTGGCCGGGCGGACGTCTGCCAATATGGTCGCTGAACTGCGTCCACAGGTGAGCGGCATCATTCAGAAACGCCTGTTTGAGGAAGGCTCCAATGTCAAAGTCGGCCAGATCCTCTATCAGATCGATCCCGCCCCCTATCAGGCGGCCCTCGACAATGCAAAGGCCGCCCTCGGCAGGGCCGAGGCCAACCTGACCCCGATCGGACTGAAGACCGCTCGCCTGCGGGAATTGCTGGTCGATAAGGCAGTCAGCCAGCAGGACTACGACGATGTGGCTGCCGCACTGAAGCAGACGGAGGCGGATATCCAATTCTGGAAGGCCATGGTCGAGACGGCCCGCATCAACCTGAGATACACGTCGATCACGGCGCCCATATCAGGCCGTATCGGAAGATCCAGTCGTCACCGAGGGCGCTCTGGTGACGGCGCATCAACCCATCGCCCTGGCAACCATTCAACAAATGGATCCCATGTACGTGGATGTGCCCCAATCCACGACGGAACTGCTGCGACTGCGGCGCCGCCTGGAGGAAGGCGGGCTTACCAGTAACAGGCAGATCCGGAACAAGGTCCGTCTCCTGCTGGAAGACGACACCCAATATCCCCTTGAAGGGGCGCTTCAATTCCGCGATGTCACGGTCGATCCGACGACCGGATCGGTCATTCTGCGGATTGTCTTTCCCAATCCGAAGGGCTATCTGCTGCCGGGCATGTTCGTCCGGACGGTGCTGGAAGAAGGCGTCAATCCGAAGGCCCTGTTGATTCCTCAACAGGCCGTTTCACGCAACCCAAAGGGTGATCCCTTTACGTTGATCGTAGATGCCGAAAGCAAGGTCCAGCAGCGCATGCTCACGCTCGATCGCGCCATCGGCGATGCATGGCTTGTTTCATCCGGTATTGTCGCTGGCGAAAGCGTGATCGTAGAGGGTGTCCAAAAAGCGCGGCCGGGCGCTATTGTGAAGACGGTTCCCTTTGAAGCCGGCGGCGGGAAGAAAAAAGGGGAAAGCAAAGATGGAACCCCTCCGCCGGCAAAATCAAATTGACGGAGGCGCGTGATGCTGTCTAAATTTTTTCTGGATCGTCCGGTTTTCGCCTGGGTCATCGCCATCGTCATCATGGCGGCCGGAGCACTGGCGATCTACAACCTGCCCATCTCCCAGTATCCCCCCATCGCCCCGCCGACCATCGCCATTACCGCCTCCTACCCGGGGGCTTCGGCGGAAACCGTCGAAAACAGCGTGACCCAGATCATCGAGCAGAAGATGACCGGCTTCGACAACCTGCTATACATGTCCGCCTCCAGCGATTCGGCGGGCGGCTCCCGCATCGAGATGACCTTCGCGGCGGGAACCGATCCGGACCTCGCCTGGTCCCAGGTGCAGAACAAACTCCAGCTCGCCATGCCGAGCATGCCCGATGTGGTCAAGAATACAGGCGTTCAGGTTAAAAAATCCACGCGAAACTATCTGATGATCGTAGGCCTGATCTCCGAAGACGGCAGCATGGACGGCAAGGATCTGAGAGACTTTGCCGCGTCCAACCTGGAGAGAGTTCTGGCACGGGTGCCGGGCGTGGGCGAGGTGGAGGTTTTCGGCGCAGGCTATGCCATGCGCGTCTGGCTGAATCCCGACCGGCTGACGGATTACCAACTGACGGTGGATGATGTGCTTGCCGCGCTTCGAGCCTACAATGTGGAGGTTTCCGCCGGACAGTTCGGAGGGGCGCCGGCCGTTCCCGGACAGCGCCTGAATACCACCATCGTGGTCCAGAATATGCTTTCGACCCCCGAAGAATTTTCATCCATTCCCATCCGCATGAATCCGGACGGCTCCACCGTGAGGGTCAGGGATGTGGGCCGGACCGAGCTGGGGACCGAGTACTACGATATCGATGTTGCTTACAACGGCATGCCTTCCGGCGTCATCGCCATCCGTCAGGCGGCCGGCGCCAACGCCCTGAGCACGGCCGACGCCGTCAAGGCGAAGATGGCGGAGATGAGCCCGTTCTTTCCGGCAGGAATACGTGTTGTCTATCCGGTTGACACCACTCCTTTTATCCGGGTGGCCATCAACGAGGTGGTGAAAACCCTCTTTGAAGCGATTCTGCTCGTTTTTCTGGTCATGTATCTGTTTTTGGGAAACATGCGGGCCACGCTGATTCCGACCATTGCCGTGCCTGTGGTGATCCTGGGAACCTTCGCGATGATGGGGCTGTTCGGATATTCCATTAACATGCTGACCATGTTTGCGATGGTGCTGGCCATCGGCCTGCTGGTGGACGACGCCATTGTGGTGGTGGAAAACGTGGAGCGGATCATGAGCGAGGAAGGACTCTCCCCGCGGGAAGCCACGGCGAAATCGATGGAGCAGATCACCAGCGCCCTGATCGGCATCGGCCTGGTGCTTTCGGCCGTCTTCGGCCCCATGGTTTTTTTCCCCGGCTCCACCGGCGTCATCTATCGCCAGTTCTCCGTCACCATCATCGCCTCCATGCTGCTGTCGGTGGTGGTCGCCCTGATCCTGACGCCGGTCCTCTGCGCGTCGCTGCTCAAGCCCGTAAAGGGCGGGCATGAGGCCGAGAATGCCGTCTTTTTTCTGCGGCCGTTTTTCAGATGGTTCAACCACGTTTTTTTTCGCTTGAGGCGTCTGTATGTCAGGCTGGTCGGCCACACATTTTCTAAGAAGATACGATACCTAATCGTATTTATTGCCATCGTAGCGGTCATGGGGGGCTTGTTCCTTCGGATGCCGTCCTCATATCTACCCGATGAAGACCAGGGGTGGCTTGGGGCCCAGATCATCATGCCGAAAGGCGCCACCTTAGAGCAGACCATGGAGGTCACGAAGCAGATCGAAGATTATTTTCATGAACACGAGAAGGAAGCGGTTGCCGCGATTTTGACCATCAACGGGGTTGGCTATTCCGGCAGGTCGCAGAGCGCCGCCATGGTGTGGATCAAACTGAAGGACTGGAAGTTCCGCGACCGGAAAGACTTGCGCGTCAAGGCCGTAGCGGCAAGGGCCACGAGGGCGCTTGCCGGCATCCGTAAAGCCATGGTATTCGCCTTCCCGCCGCCGCCCGTCAACGAACTGGGACGCGCCACGGGATTCGACTTTCAGTTGCTGGACCGGGGCGGTCTGGGACATCATGCCCTGATGGAGTCCCAGTATCAGCTCTTGGGCCTCGCTGCCAAAGACCCGAGATTGGCCAAAGTACGGCCCAACAGCATGGACGACGTATCCGAATACCGCATTGACGTGGACTGGGAAAAGGCCGGCGCCCTGGGGGTGCCCATCAGTTCCATCCACCGCACGATCTCGGCGAGCTTCGGCAGCGCCTATGTCAACGACTTCGTTCATGGCGGCCGCATCAAGCGGGTGTACCTTCAGGCCGACGCCCCCTTCCGGATGATTCCCGGCGATCTGGAAAGGCTGTATGTCCGCAATACGCAGGGGAAGGTTGTCCCCTTTTCCTCCTTCGCCTCCGGCCGCTGGACCTCCGGCGCCCCGAAACTGGATCGCTTCAACGGTTTTCCTTCCATCAACATATGGGGAGAGCCGGCGCCGGGGAAAAGCTCGGGAGAAGCCATGAAGGCCATGGAAGAGGCGGTGACCAAGCTGCCCAAAGGGCTTGGTTTTGACTGGACCGGCCTGTCCTTCCAGGAACGCATGTCAAGCTCCCAGGCGCCTTTGCTGTACGCCTTTTCCATTTTTGTGATCTTCCTGTGTCTGGCGGCGCTCTATGAGAGTTGGACCATTCCCATTTCGGTCCTGCTGGTTCTGCCCCTGGGAGTCATCGGCGGCGTCATCGCCTCGAGCGCACGGGGGCTGTCCAACGACGTCTATTTCCAGATTGCCCTTTTGACGATCCTGGGCCTCACAACCAAGAATGCCATCCTGATCGTCCAGTTTGCCAAGCGGGGGGTGGAAAACGGGATGGGGCTCATCGACGCCACCCTGGAGGGAGCGAAACTGCGATTTCGTCCGATCATCATGACCTCACTGGCCTTCGGTTTCGGCGTCCTGCCGCTGGCCTTGACTACCGGCGCTGGTGCAGGAGCCCAAAATGCGATCGGTACCGGTGTCCTCGGAGGCATGGTGACCGCCACCGTCCTGGTGGTGATTTTCGCCCCCCTTTTCTATGTGCTGATCGAAAAATTCATGGGGAAAAAAGTCAAGCCTGACTCGCCCGGATCGGACGGCTCCCTTCCGTTCTTCAGATCTTTTATGGAAAAGCTCACGGGTAAACGGCGGAAGGTGGAACCGGACGGAACCACCGTCGCAATCCCCCCGGAGGAACGATGATATGAAAATCAAATTGTTTCTGCTGCTGATCGCAGTTTCCCTCTTTACGGCAGGGTGCACGCTGGCCCCGGAATATACGAGACCCGCCGCGCCTGTCCCGGCAGACTGGCCGAAGGGCGCCGCCTACCAGGAAACCGATACGGCAACTGCAGGTCCGGAAGCATCGGAGCTGAAGTGGCAGGAATTCTTCCCGGATGAAAAACTTCAGAAAGCCATCACAACGGCTCTGAAAAACAACCGTGACCTGCGGCTTGCCGCCCTGAACGTTGATAGGGCGCGGGCTCTGTACGGCATCCAGCGTGCCGAGCTTCTGCCCGCCGTTAATGCCGTCGGCAGCATGAACAGACAAAGGGTACCGGCCGATCTTTCAACCACTGGAAAAGCGACGACGTTTGAACAATACGGCGTCAATCTTGGGATCAGTTCCTGGGAAATAGACTTCTTCGGCCGCATCCGCAGCCTGAAGGATCGGGCGCTGGAAGAATACCTTGCCACGGATCAGGCCCGCAGAGGCGCGCAGATTCTGCTGGTTTCCGCTGTGGCCAATGCATATCTGACCCTCGCGGCGGATCGGGAAAGCCTAAAACTGGCGTCGTCCACGCTTGAGTCGCAGGAGGCTGCATACCAGTTGATCCGGAAACGTCATGACGTCGGACTCACATCAGAGCTGGATCTCCGTCGTGCGCAAAGCCAGGTGGATGTCGCCCGGGGAGATGTTGCCCGTTACACGCAAATGGCAGCTCAGGATGAAAATGCCTTGAGTCTTCTGGTCGGATCTCCCATGCCGGGTGAACTCCTGCCGACCGAGTTGGGCAGTATCATCCCTCCGAAAGAGATTTCTCCCGGCGCGTCATCAGAACTGCTCTTGCAGAGGCCGGATGTGCTTGCGGCGGAACATCGGCTCAAGGCGGCCAACGCCAATATCGGCGCCGCCCGCGCGGCTTTCTTCCCCCGCATTGCCCTGACGACCGCCATCGGAACGGCAAGCGCCGAGCTGTCCGGGCTCTTCAAATCCGGTGCGGATGTGTGGGGTTTTGCCCCGCAGATCGTTCTGCCGATTTTTGATGCCCGCATGTGGTCAGCCTATGACGCCACAAAGATAGAACGGGAAATCGCCGTGGCCCAATACGAGAAGGCGATTCAAACCGCCTTTCGGGAAGTGGCCGACGCCCTTGCCGTGCAGGGTACCGTGAATCAGCAGATCGCAGCGCAACAATCACTGGTCAACGCTTATGCAGAAACCCACCGCCTCTCCAATGCGCGCTATACAAAGGGAATCGACAACTACCTGAGCGTTCTGGACGCGCAACGCTCGGTCTATGCAGCGCAACAGGGACTGATCATGCTTCACCTGGCCCGGTTTGTCAATCGGGTGACGTTCTATAAGGTCTTGGGTGGGGATGAGGAGGGGATGCCCGGGAGCGAGCTGCATTGAGAAGGCTGTGCCATCCAGCTTGTTACCCATGCAACGGCTTGAGCGCCTGTAAGAACAGGCCCTGGTATTTTTTCCCCGGTAGAATGGCGATCACCACCGCAGACACCTTCGGGGCAGATATTAAATCTGTCCTTAATGCTCTATTATCAACCTCTCTAATATTTCCGGTTGACAATTCATTTTATTTCTCCTATGACACCCGCAAAAAATATCTTGATATTCTGAGCAGTCACCCGGCAACGCTGAACAAATATAATTAATGGATATTATAGAGAAATTGCAGAGACTGGCGATCAGGGGCCAAAAAATCGGCGCCGATGATGCCCTGAGTCTCTTTGAAGAAGGGGCCGCCCGGCCTTTCCGCCTCATGGCCGCCGCTGCGGAGATCCGCCGGCATTTCAAGGGGGATGAGATCAGTCTCTGCGGGATCGTCAATGCGAAGTCGGGCAAGTGTCCGGAAGATTGTAAGTTCTGCGCTCAGTCCGCTCGCTATGCCACGGATGTGGAATCGTATCCTCTTAAGAAAGCTGATGAAATCGTCAAAGAGGCCGAAGCGGCCGGCCACGCCGGCGCCGAGATGTTCGGCATCGTCACGAGCGGCAAGCGTATCAAAACGAAAAAGGAATGGGTGGAAATCAACAAGGCGATCCGAGGCATCAGCGATCTGGGCATGAAGGCCTGCGCCTCCCTGGGCATGATCGACGAAGAAACGGCCCGGACGCTGAAGGACGCCGGGCTTTACAGATACCATCATAACCTCGAAACGTCACGGAGCTTTTTCCCGCAGGTCTGTACGACCCATGCCTACGACGAAGACGTCCAAACGATCCGGGCCGCCCGGGCGGCGGGGCTCTCTGTGTGCTGCGGCGGGATCATCGGTCTGGGCGAGGGCATCCGGCACCGGATCGAGTTGGCCCTGCTGCTGCGGGAATTGAAAGTCGATTCGGTTCCCGTCAATATCCTGAATCCCATCAAGGGAACGCCGCTGAGCCGGACGCCGCCGCTGCCGCCCATGGAAATTCTCATGACGATCGCCGTGTTCCGTTTTCTGCTGCCCGACAGAGATATCAAAATCTGCGGGGGAAAAGAAAAGAACCTGCGCCAGTTGATGCCTCTGGCGCTGGTGGCCGGCGCCAATTCGCTCATGACGGGCCATTACCTGACCACAGCGGGACGGGACGCCTCTGTCGATATCGAGATGATCAGAGATCTGGGCTTTAAGACAACGCGCGAACCGGTAACGATCTGTTCATGTATGGGGAATATGACACAGTCGTGTTTCCATACCAAAAAGAGGCCTGTCCTGCCGCGGGGAAAACGGACCGACTGATGAGAACGAGAGATATCTTGCTGGAAAACCTCAAGGAAGCCCGGGATACCTGGGTGTCCGGCCAGTTTCTGAGCGAAGGCCTGTCCATGACGCGGTCCGCCGTATGGAAGCAGATCAGGACGCTCAAAGAGGAGGGCTATGAGATCGCAGCGTCGCCCCGGAAAGGATACCGGCTTTGCGGGGTTCCCGATCTGCTTCTGATGCAGGAAATCCGGGATGGTTTGAAAACGAAGGTGTTCGGACAGACTCAGGCATGTTATTTCCGGCAGACGGATTCGACGAATCTTCGGGCCAGGGAAATGGCTGTGCAGGGCGCTCCCGAAGGAACGCTGGTCGTGGCGGAGCAGCAGACGCAGGGGAGGGGCAGGCGCCAGCGGACATGGTTTTCCCCGCCGCGACAGGGGATTTACGCCTCGCTCATTCTGAGACCTGCCCTTGCGCCCACGGAAGCGCCCCGCATGACGCTGCTGGCCGCTGTTGCAGTGGCAGAAACGCTGCTTGCGCAGACGCCGCTTAAAGCGACGATCAAGTGGCCCAATGACATTCTGGTCCGGGACAGAAAGATCGCGGGTATTCTCACGGAGATCAGTACAGGTATGGACGCCGTTGATTACATGGTGGTGGGCCTGGGGCTCAATGTCAACATCCCGGCCGGCGATTTTCCCGAGGAAATCCAGGAATATGCGACAAGCATCCTGGCGGAGACGGGCGTTCCCTTTTCGCGGCCGCTGCTGCTGCGAAGTTATCTTGAGCATTTTGAAGATTACTACGAAATTTTTCATGCCCGGGGGTTTGATCCGGTACTGCAACGCTGGCGGGCACTGACCGACATGCTGGGCTGCCGTGTCCGGGTCGATATGATCGGTCGGCAGCAATGATGGGAGAGGTCGCCGATTTCGATCAGGATGGTTCCATGATCCTGCGGGATGAGGGCGGCCGGTCCATCCGGATTTTCTCTGGAGATGTCACGTTTCTGTGAAAAACGAGAGGAAAGATGTCTGAAAACAAGAGATCCCTGCGCGGGATGGTTTATGCGTCCATGTTCGGGGCGTTGACGGCCGTCGGGGCCTATATCATGATTCCGCTGCCGCCTGTGCCCATCACGATGCAGACCCTGTTCGTCAACCTGGCCGGTGCACTGCTGGGCGGCACGCTGGGCGCCCTGAGTCAGGTGGTCTACATTCTGCTGGGTGTCATCGGCCTGCCCGTCTTTGCCGGCGGCAAGGCCGGGGCGGGGGTTCTGCTGGGGCCGACCGGTGGCTACCTCATCGGCTTCGTGGTCGGGGCCTATGTGATCGGCAAGCTGACCGCCATGCGCAAGAAGCCCGGTTTCATCTGGCTCATCTGCGCCATGTCCGTCGGCATTGCCATCGTGTATATGATGGGTATCATTCAGCTCATTCTCGTGGCAAAGCTGGATTACGACAAGGCGATTGCCGTCGGTTTGCTGCCGCCGCTGCCCGGCGACATCCTGAAAATTATCATCGCCGCCCTGATCACGCTCAAAATCCGGGATCACCTGCGGCTATAGCGGAGTATACTTGGTGTTGAATTTGAAAGGAGACTGATGAAAAATGGCTTCACCGCGGCTCAAAATCTTTGATTCACCGCTTGCGAACCATTTTTCATCGGGCATGCAAGGCTCAAGGCATTATCATGATCACGATTAAAGATCTATTGTACAGCTATAATGGCCAGGGCGAACCCGTCCTGAAAAATCTCCATCTTGAAATCCGGGAAGGCGAGCATGTGGCCCTGATCGGACCGAACGGCTGCGGCAAGACAACGCTGCTGAGGCACCTGAACGCCCTGTTCACACCGGACGAAGGATCCGTAGTGGTCGACGGCATGGATACCAGCAGTCAAGAAAACCTGAAGGAAATCCGCAGCCGCGTGGGCGTGGTCTTTCAGAATCCCGATAACCAGATCGTCGGCATGACCGTGGAGGAGGATGTGGCCTTCGGGCCTGAAAATCTGGCCCTCCCAACGGCGGATATCCGTCGGCGTGTCGATGAGGCCCTGGTTGCGGTGGGCATGGAAACCTTTGCCCAACGCGCTCCGCATACACTGTCCGGAGGCGAAAAGCGGCTGGTTTCCATTGCCGGAGTGCTGGCCATGAACCCCCGTTACATCGCTTTTGACGAGCCGACGGCCTATCTGGATCCGGTGGGTCGAAAGCGCGTCCTGGAGATGATTCAAAATCTCCACCATCGCGGGATTGCCATTATCCACATTACCCACGACATGAACGATCTGCTCGACGCCGACCGGCTGCTGGTAATGGTCCGGGGAACCATTGTCCTCGACGGAACGCCCCGTGATATCTTCAGCCGCCTGGAAAGCATGCAGGAACTCGGCCTCCAACTGCCCCAGGTCACCCTCCTGCTGCAACGATTGCAGGAAAGCGGCTGCGAGCTGAATCCGAACATTCTGACGATTGATGACGCCTGCACGGAAATATTATCCCGCGTGAACCACCTGAAAGGCGCCCGAAACGCATCATGATCCACATCGGCCAGTATATCACCGGTAATTCCTTCACCCACCGGCTTGATCCCCGGGTCAAGACCGTTTCGACCATCATTCTGAGCATCATGATCTTCCGGGCAACCTGGTTCGATGTCTATTTCATCAGCCTGTTTTTCTTGATGGTTATTGGTCTTTCCCATCTGAAAGCCGCGCCGATCTTCGATGCGATCAAACCCCTGACCTTTTTCGCCGGGCTGCTCTTTTTATTGCATCTTTTCTTCACGGATGGTACAGCGCTGCTCGAGCTGCCCTGGCTGCATCTGAAGATAACCGATGAAGGGCTGTTTCGGGGCGCTTTTGTGGCCTGGCAATTTGTCGCACTTGTGCTGAGTGGCGCCATCCTGACGATGACGACGCCCCCTTCGGAGATGATCAGCAGTTTTGAAAAACTGCTGCGCCCCTTTAAGTACATTGGGATTCCGACGCAGGATATTGCCGTGATGGTCTCGATGGCCCTGCGTTTTGTTCCGACGCTGTTGGAAGAGTTCGACCGGATTCGCCTGGCACAGACGGCCCGGGGTGCGGATATCAAGACAGGGGCGCTGGCTCAAAGGGTCAAGACCGCCTCCTCCATGACCCTGCCGCTCATGATGAGCGCCATGCGCCGCGCCGATGAGCTTGCCGATGCGATGGAGTCCCGTGGCTACCATAGCGGTCCGCGGACGACTTTGCGGGTGCTCCGGTTCAACGGCCTGGATTATGCCGCCCTGTCCGGGCTGGCTCTTTTCATCGCCCTGCTGGCGATTTTCAGGGTTTATGTGAATTGAGATCTTTGCATAACCGGTGGAAAATGGTTCGCAAGCGGCGAAGCCATTTTCAAATGGCTTGAATTGAGGGCATCATGCCGAATAAACATCCCTGGACCTGGGTGGATACGCCAGCCAAACGGCGTTCCGCCGAAAAAGATATGCGGGCGTCTTCCATCCTCTGCATTGACACGGAATATGATTCCTTCCGCTATTTTCATGATAAACTCTGCCTGATCCAAATCAGGGCCGAGAGGCGGTCCTACGTTATTGATCCCCTCAACGGCGTTGACCTGTCCTTTCTGGCCGAACCCTTTGCCGATCCCGCCATCCTGAAAATTCTGCACGCCGGAGACAATGATATCCGTCTGTTGAAACGCGACTATGGATTCACTTTCCAGAATGTTTTCGATACGCACCGGGCCGCTGCGCTTCTGGGCTGCCATTACCTGTCGCTTGCGACGCTGATTCACGAATATCTGGGCGTTGATCTGGAAAAGAAGAAGAAAATACAGCGTTCCGATTGGGATAACAGGCCGCTCAGCGAGGAACAGCTGAAGTATGCCGTCCTGGACACAGCCTATCTGAAACCCCTGTATGAAAAATTAGAAACGCAGATTCGGTCCGGAGGCTTGGAAAAGGAGGCGGCCCGCGCCTTTGAAGACATCACAGCCGTAACCTGGCATGAAAAGGCTTTCGACGCATCAGGATATAAGCGGATCAAAGCCTATCCCCTGCTTACAGCCGTTCAGAAAAAACGCCTGCGGGGCCTATTCCGCTGGCGTTTTCACAAAGCGCGGGAGCTGAACCGGGCCATATTCATGGTTCTGTCCGAGCAGGATCTGGTAAATCTGTCCAGGGTGGAATCCGTGACCCCGGCCGGCCTCAAAGCCGAATGTGGCTTCTCCACAGAGAGGACGGCCCGTTTCGGTAAAGAAATTCTTGATATTCTGAAGCAGCAGGACCGTTTTGCATAGCGCTGCCCACCCTGCAGACCTATCATACATGCTCGCGGAAATTGTCAATGATAACCGTCAGGCGGCGTTTTCCCTCGCACAATTTCTGGAGGTTGTTATGAGATATTTTAGTGCTATGTCGTTAAACAGCATTTTCAAAGTAGCGGTGCTAACTTTGCTGATATTATTCTCCTTGTGTTCCTGTTTTTCCAAAGGAAAATATGTAGACAGATTAATTCAGGAGCTGAAGGATAAAGACCCGGTCGTCAGATTGAATGCTACAACTGCCCTCGGAGAGATAAAGGATGCCCGTGCTGTTGAACCCTTGATTGCCGCCCTGAAGGATAAAAACGCATTTGTCCGAAAGAACGCTGCAGATGTCCTCGGAAGGATGGGTACCCCCGCCGTTGGGCCCTTGGTTGCCGCCCTGAAAGATGAAAATTCACATGTCCGAAGTGAGGCTGCAGTCGCCCTCGGCAAGATAAAGGATGCCCGTGCTGTTGAACCCTTGATTGCCGCCCTGAAGGATGAAAATGCATCTGTCCGAAGGAATGCTGCAGATGCCCTCGCAGGAATAGGTCTCCGTGCCGTTGAACCCTTGATTGCCGCCCTGAAGGATAAAGACGTATATATCCGAAGTGGCGCGGCAGTCGCCCTCGGAAAGATAAAAGATGCCCGTGCGATTGAGCCCTTGGTTGTCGCCCTGAAAGATGAAAACGCCTCTGTCCGAAATGAGGCTGTAGATGCTCTCGGAAATATAGGTGCCTCTGCCGTTGAACCCTTGGTTGCTGCACTGGATGATAAAGACCCATCTTCCCGGAGTGGCGCTGCCGACGCCCTCGGAAGGATAAAGGATGCCCGTGCGGTTGAGCCCTTGATTGCCGCCCTGAAGAATGAAAACGTATCTGTCCGAAGGAATGCTGCGGATGCCCTCGGCAAGATGGGTACCCCTGCCGTTGAACCCTTGATTGCCGCCCTGAAGGATAAAAACCCATCTGTCCGAAGTGATGTTGCAGGCGTCCTCGGAAGGATAAAGGATGCCCGTGCGGTTGAGCCCTTGATTGCCGCCCTGAAGGATGAAAACTCATCTGTACGCAGTGGGGCTGCAGATGCCCTCGGAAGGATAAAGGATGCCCGTGCGGTTGAGCCCTTGATTGCCGCGCTGAATGATAAAGACTCATATGTCCGAAGTAGGGCTGCAGATGCCCTCGGAAGGATAAAGGATGCCCGTGCCGTTGGGCCCTTGGTTGCCGCCCTGAAGAATGAAAACGCGTATGTCCGAAGGAATGCTGTCGATGCCCTCGGAAGTATTGGTCCCCCTGCTGTTGAACCCTTGATTGCCGCTCTGAAGGATGAAAGCGCCTCAGTAAGAGCTGGGGCTGCAGGTGCCCTCGGAAAGATAGTTGGGCCCTTGATTGCCACCCTGAAGGATAAAGACTCATCCGTCCGGAGGGGGGCTGCAGATGACCTCGTCAGAATAGGCGCCCCTGCCGTTGAGTCTTTGATTGCGACTCTGAAAGATGAAAACCCATCTGTCCGAAGTGAGGCTGCAGGCATCCTCGGAAGGATGAATGATGTCCGTGCTGTTGAACCCTTGATTGCCGCCCTGAAGGATAAAGACTCCTCGGTAAGGGCTGGGGCTGCAGATGCTCTCGGAAGGATGAAGGATGTCCGTGCTGTTGAGCCCTTGATTGCCGCTCTGAAGGATGAAAACGCTTTAGTAAGAGCTGGGGCTGCAGGTGCACTCGTAGGTATAGGTACACCTGCGGTTGATCCCTTGGTCACTGTCCTGAAGAACAAAGAATCATCTGTGCGAATTGTAGTTGCAGATACCCTCGGAAAGATAAAGGATTCCCGTGCTGTTGAGCCTTTGATTGCCGCCCTGAAGGATGAAGACTCATCTGTCCGCAGTGGGACTGCGGGTGCCCTCGGATCGATAAAGGATGCCCGTTCCGTTGATCCCTTGATTGCTGCCCTGAAGGATAAAGAATCGTCTGTCCGTAGTGTGGCTGCGGGTGCCCTCGGATCGATAAAGGATGCCCGTTCCGTTGATCCCTTGGTTGCTGCCCTGAAGGATAAAGACTCCTCTGTACGCAGTGGGGCTGCAAACGCCCTCGGAAAGATAGAGGATGCCCGTTCCGTTGATCCCTTGGTTGCTGCCCTGAAGGATAAAGACTCCTCTGTACGCAGTGGGGCCGCAGGTGCCCTCGGATTGATAAAAGATGTCCGTGCTGTTGAACCCTTGGTTGCCGCCCTGAAGGATAAAGACTCCTCTGTAAGAGCTGGTGCTGCAGATGCTCTCGGAAGTATTGGTATCCCTGCTGTTGAGCCTCTGATTGCCGCCCTGAAGGATAAAGACTCCTCTGTACGGGCTGGTGCTACAGATGCTCTCGGAAGGATAAAGAATGCCCCTGCTGTGGAGCCCCTGATTGCCGCCCTGAAGGATAAAGACTCCTCTGTACGAGCTGGTGCTGCAAATGCCCTCGGAAGTATTGGTCCCCCTGCTGTGGAGCCCTTGATTTCCGCCCTGAAGGATAAAGACCCCTCAGTAAAAGCTGGTTCTGCAGATGCTCTCGGAAGGATAAAGGATGTCCGTGCTGTTGAGCCTCTGATTGCCGCCCTAAAGGATGAAGACTCCTCTGTACGGGGTGGTGCTGCAGATGCCCTCGGAAGGATAAAGGATACACGTGCTGTTGAGCCTTTGATTGCCGCCCTGAAGGATAAAGACTCCTCTGTACGGGGTGGTGCTGCAGATGCCCTCGGAAGTATTGGTCCCCCTGCTGTTGAACCCTTGATTGCCGCTCTGAAGGATGAAAGCGCCTCAGTAAGAGCTGGGGCTGCAGGTGCCCTCGGAAAGATAGTTGGGCCCTTGATTGCCACCCTGAAGGATAAAGACTCATCCGTCCGGAGGGGGGCTGCAGATGACCTCGTCAGAATAGGCGCCCCTGCCGTTGAGTCTTTGATTGCGACTCTGAAAGATGAAAACCCATCTGTCCGAAGTGAGGCTGCAGGCATCCTCGGAAGGATGAATGATGTCCGTGCTGTTGAACCCTTGATTGCCGCCCTGAAGGATAAAGACTCCTCGGTAAGGGCTGGGGCTGCAGATGCTCTCGGAAGGATAAAGGATGTCCGTGCTGTTGAGCCCTTGATTGCCGCTCTGAAGGATGAAAACGCTCTAGTAAGAGCTGGGGCTGCAGGTGCACTCGGAAATATCAAAAATGCCCGATAGGAAGGATAATGGAGTCAAGCCATTTTTCAATAATGGTCTCAGCTCATATAGATTTCGGAATCGTCTATGATTGGTACCGGCAACTTTCTCATCGGCGCCGTATAAACACAGTCCTCGCCTTTCGGTGAAAGCAAGAGACCCACGGCAGCTTATTTCCGTTTTCCGTGTAAAACAAAAGCATGTTTTAGCCGGATGAATCAAAAAGACTTTTTGCGCCCGTCTTATTTGATATCCGCATGGTAGTTCTGCAGCGATTTTGCCCGGCCATGCCCTTTCCGGAAGGCGGCAATTCCCTTGGCGGCGGCGCTGGCGGCGGCGATGGTTGTAATATAGGGCACCTTGTACTTGATGGCCGCTTTGCGGATGTAGGAATCGTCATGCTGGCTGAGCTTGCCGCTGGGCGTATTGATGACGAGCTGAATCTCTTCGTTTTTGATCCCATCCACAATGTTGGGCCGGCCTTCATGCATCTTCAGAATCTGTTCCGATTCCACGCCGTGC
Organism: uncultured delta proteobacterium; assembly: GCA_963708515.1. GTDB lineage: Bacteria > Desulfobacterota > Syntrophia > Syntrophales > Fen-1087 > JAPLJM01. The sequence continues at coordinate 190,532 of CAVPSX010000021.1, forward strand.
TCCCCGAGGAAGCGGTGCGTTCCGTTTGTGGCCTTGATTCTGAAGCCCAGATTCCTGAATTCCCTGGCCACTTCGATGATCCCCCCCCGATCATTCGGATTGACGGTAATCAGGACGGTTCCCTCGTTGGGAAGAACCTGCTGTGCCGCTTCTTCTGCTTTGTAGAACGCAAGGCCGAAGGAATCGGCTAACCCGAGCACTTCGCCGGTTGATCTCATTTCCGGCCCAAGTAAGGGGTCCACTTCCTGGAACATGTTGAAGGGAAAGACGGCCTCCTTGACGCCGAAGTGGGGAATGGCCCGTGTTTTCAGGTTGAGATGGGCCAGTTTTTTCCCCAGCATGATCTGTGTGGCAAGACGGGCCATGGAAATGTTGCAGACCTTGGATACCAGCGGCACTGTTCGGGAAGCACGCGGGTTGGCCTCCAGGATATAAACCACGTCATTTGCAATGGCGTACTGGATGTTCATGAGGCCGACGACGTTGAAGGCCACGGCGATTTTGCGGGTATAGTCACAGATGGTATCGATATGCCGTGCGGGGATGCTGATGGGGGGAATCACGCAGGCGGAGTCTCCGGAATGGACACCGGCAAACTCGATGTGTTCCATCACCGCCGGGACGAAGGCGTCCGCTCCGTCGGAGATGGCGTCCGCCTCACATTCAATGGCGTTTTCCAGGAACTTGTCGATCAGAATGGGTCGTTCCGGTGTCACGCCGACGGCCGCTGTCACGTAACGCTGGAGCATCTCTTCATCGTGCACCACTTCCATCCCGCGCCCGCCCAGGACGTAGGACGGTCTGACCATCAGGGGATAGCCGATGCGCCTGGCGATCGCGAGCGCCTCCGTCAGGGTGCTTGCCATCCCTGAGGCCGGCATGGGAATTCCGAGTTTATCCATCAGTTTGCGGAAGCGGTCGCGGTCTTCGGCCATATCGATGGTTTCCGGCGACGTCCCGATGATTTTGACGCCCGCCGCCGCCAGTTGACCGGCGATGTTGAGCGGCGTCTGACCGCCGAACTGACAGATCACGCCTTGCGGTTTTTCCTTTTCGTAGATGCTCAGGACGTCTTCCACCGTGAGCGGCTCAAAGTACAGCTTGTCCGAAGTGTCGTAATCCGTTGATACCGTCTCGGGATTGCAGTTAACCATGATGGATTCGATGCCTTCGTCGCGGAGCGCGAAAGCGGCATGGACGCAGCAGTAGTCGAATTCAATACCCTGCCCGATCCGGTTGGGACCGCCGCCCAGCACCATGATTTTTCGCCGGGAGCTGACACCCACTGTGTCGGGGGCATTGTAGGTGGAAAAATAATAGGCGGCATTTTCGACGCCGCTGACCGGGACGGCTTCCCAGCTCTGTCCCATGCCGATGGCCAGACGCTCTCCGCGGAGGTCCTCCTCATGGATGCCGAGAATCATGGCAAGATACCGGTCGGAGAAACCGTCTTTTTTCGCCTCTCGCAGCAGGTCGTCCGGCAGAACCCTTCCTTTGAAGGTCAGAATTTTCTCTTCGAGTTTCACCAGCTCTTTCATCTGCATGATGAACCAGGGCTTGATGAAGGTCCGCCGGTAAAGGGTTTCCACATCAGCGCCCTTTCGCAGGGCTTCATACATGATGAACTGTCGCTCGCTGGAGGGTTCGGCCAAAAGTTCCATCAGATCTTCCAGAGATTTTTCGTGGAAATTCTTTACGAATCCCAGGCCGTACCGACCTTTCTCCAGGGAGCGGATGGATTTCTGAAAGGCCTCCTTGTAGGTCTTGCCGATGCTCATGACCTCACCGACGGCCCGCATCTGGGTGCCTAGTTTGTCTTCAGCGCCGGGGAACTTTTCAAAATCCCAGCGGCAGAACTTCACCACCACATATTCCCCCCCGGGGGTGTATTTGTCCAGGGTTCCATCACGCCAGTAGGGAATTTCATCGAGCGTCAATCCGCCCGCGAGCATGGAGGAGACCAGAGCAATGGGGAACCCGGTTGCCTTGGAGGCCAGCGCCGATGACCGGGATGTGCGGGGATTGATCTCGATAACCACGACCCGGCCCGTTTCCGGGTTATGAGCAAACTGGACATTCGTGCCGCCGATGACCTCAATGGCCTGGACGATGTCGTAGGAATATTTCTGGAGGCGCTGCTGCAGTTCCGGGCTGATGGTGAGCATGGGCGCCGTGCAGAAGGAGTCTCCGGTGTGCACGCCCATGGCGTCAACATTTTCGATAAAGCATACCGTGATGAGTTGGTTTTTTGCGTCCCGGACCACTTCCAGCTCCAGTTCCTCCCAACCCAGAACCGATTCCTCCACGAGGATCTGTCCGATAAAACTGGCGGCAATCCCCCGGCTGGCGACTATGCGAAGCTCCTCCAGGTTGTAAACCAGGCCGCCGCCCGTGCCGCCCATTGTATAGGCAGGGCGGATCACGACGGGATAGCCGAGTTTCGATGCGATCTTCTCCGCCTCTTCCACGGTGAAGGCCGGCTCGCTCAGGGGCATCTCAATGCCCAGGCGGTTCATCGTTTCCTTGAAGGCGATCCTGTCCTCGCCGCGTTCGATGGCGTCCACCTGGACGCCGATGACCTTGACATTGTATTTATCCAGGACTCCCGCCTTTGCCAGTTGCGAGGTCAGGTTGAGACCCGTCTGGCCGCCCAGGTTGGGCAGGATCGCATCGGGCCGCTCGTTTTCGATGATTTCCGTCATTGTCTGCAGATTGAGCGGTTCCACATAGGTCACATCGGCCATGCCGGGATCGGTCATGATCGTCGCCGGGTTGGAATTCGCGAGGACGATTTCATAACCCAGTTTTCTTAAGGCCTTGCAGGCCTGGGTGCCCGAATAGTCGAACTCGCACGCCTGCCCGATGACGATGGGGCCGGAGCCGATGATCATGACTTTCCTGATGTCGCTGCGCTTTGGCATACACGTTCCTCTCTTCGGGGGGGATATGGTTATTCCGACTCAACGACGCCTCTCTGATTGTATGCGCAATTGCGGGCGGTTAAAAAATGGACCGGGCAGGGCAGCGCGCCTGTTGAGATGCGAGATTGTTCCGTTTCGGCGAGCGACTATAGGGAAGTTCGGACTTCCTGTCAAGATTTTTGGTAAGCCGTAGGTAAGTAATGTCAATTATGACGCTCTCGCAAAAAGTCGCCACCCCGGCAACAGCCGGGGTCCCGGGCTTTTTTTACCCCTCGATATTTCTGAATACCGGCTTTCACGGGGGTGACGTTGTGGATAAATTTCTCACTTTTTGCGAGTCCGTCAAGGCTTTCATCCTGGGACATGGCTTCCCGGTGGCCTTGAAAATGTTCTCGTTGTCAGTCGGAATGCCGCTGGCGCGAGACAGAAGCTGCGTGAGCGTGATGGCCTTTAGCAGGGGATCTATCTTCGGGACAAGTTCGGGAAAGACTCGAAAACCGTTATTCCGTTACAGACCCGAACCCTCTGGAATCTCAATCTCGAGGATGGCCATACTCAGGGATTTTCCGTGCAGGTCGGTGGCCAGCGTGCGTGTCACGCCGCCGCCGAGGGCCTTGTACTTGACGAAGTTGAGCGCCCCGATATTGGGAAGCGTGTACCGGAGGACATTCCCCTCAACGATTTCGGAAAGACCGCTTTGACGCGCTCGACGGTTACGTGCTTTTCCAAGAGCGGATAATGGGCCGGGTCATACGCAATGACCGAGATATTGGATGTCGCCTTTTTCCGCCAGTTCGACGGCGGGTCCTATCCGATCTCCCGAATAACCGGCCCCTGAGCCAATCCATATTTTTTTATGAATCGCTTTCTTCTTTATGGCTGGCACGGCGCAGGCGATCCATGATCGCCCTTCCCAGGCCGACTTCGGGAACGGCTTCTGCCAGAATCATATCAAGGTTTGCGGCGTCCAGGCGACGAATCGCTGCAAACAGGTTTGCCGCCGCTTCTCTGAAATCCCCCTTTTTCGAAAGCACCTCCACGTGATCAAACGCCAGACAATTGACAGGCTCCTGAAAGGCAAGGAGTCCAATCTTTTTGCCCTCATGGGAGTGGAGGTCTTTATCGCGCCAATCCAGGACAATCGGCGTTCGCGGCGCGTAGTGCCTGGCCAGCATCCCGGGTGCGGAAGGCCTCTGTGTTTTAACGGGAGCCGTCTCCACCTTTCCGATGATCGATTCAATCTCCTCAAGCGAGACGCCGCCCGGTCTCAGAAGCCGGGGCCTTTTTCCTGAAAAAGACAGGATGGTGGATTCTACGCCCACTGCACAGGGTCCCCCGTCCAGGATGAGATCAACCTCATTGCCCAATTGTTCCCGAACATGCTGAGCCGTGGTCGGGCTCAGATAACCAAAGGGATTGGCGCTCGGCGCAGCGACAGGACAACCCGCCAGTTCGATCAATTCCAATGCGACGGCATGCGACGGCATGCGAACGGCAACAGTCGGAAGGCCCGCAGTGACAAGATCGGGCACCTCCTGTCTCTTGGGAAGAACCAGGGTTAGCGGCCCCGGCCAGAACCGCCCCATCAGCTTTCCGGCCTCAGGGGGAATGTCTAAAACAATTTTATCCAGATCGGCGGGATGGGCAATATGGACGATGAGGGGGTCGAAATAAGGTCTTTTCTTGACATCGAAGATGCGGGCTACGGCAAGGGGGTTGAAGGCGTTGGCCCCCAAACCATATACAGTCTCCGTCGGAAAGGCGACAATACCGCCTCGCGCTATGATTTCGGCCGCCTGGCGAATGCGCGTCGGCGATTGTAAGCCTTCTTCCAGAATCATCAGGAGATAGATCCCCCTGGCCCCTTCCTGTGCTTCAGGGATTCCGATTTCTTTTCAAGGGCTCTCCGGGTTTTTTCTCTAAAAATCTCTAATTTGTTTGCAATCTCCGGATATTTAATCGAGAGGATTGCACAGGCCAGATAGGCCGCATTCCTGGCGCCATCAATCGCGACGGTAGCAACGGGAACGCCGGGCGGCATCTGAACGGTTGAATAAAGAGCATCCATGCCTTCCAGAGCGCCGGATTTAAGAGGAACTCCAATGACGGGCAACGTGGTATGGGCCGCAACCACACCGGCCAAGTGGGCCGCCATTCCTGCTCCGGCAATCAGGACCTTGATGCCACGCACCCTCGCTGTTTTGGCATAATTGGTCGTCTTTTCGGGCAGGCGGTGGGCGGAACTGATATCCATTTCAAAGGGGACGCCCATCTCCCCCAGCACCTCTGCCGCCTTTTCCATAACAGGCAAATCACTGTCACTGCCCATGAGAATTCCAACCAAAGGCTTTTTCATAAGATCCCTCTCTTTCATGAATCAAGGCCTGAGCCCTTACGCTACAGTTTATCATATTTCTGTAACTCAACCCTTTCGGATTGATCATGCAATAATTATAAAAAATAAAAAGAGCTTACGCAAGAAAATTAAAAATCCTTCTGATTTTAGGTAAGTTTCCGGAATAAGCGTGAAACAAATATGCGCGTCTTCAGAGATCATAACAAGCCACGAAAGAGGCGGCTTGACAAGGAAAATATTAAGATTTATGGTTCCATGCAAGACTGTTAGGAGCGGAGAGAGGCGACATGTCACCATTTTGGTCAGGTCAAAAAGAAGAGAACGAGATTCGTTCCCCGATTGTGGCGGGTCGCTTCTATCCGGGATCGGCTTCTGCGCTGAAGAAGACTGTCGAGAAGTTCATGGCCGATGCCCGGCCGGCGCAGGTCAAGCATCCACTGGCCATTGTCGTTCCCCACGCCGGTTATGTTTTTTCGGGCCAGATTGCCGCCGATGGCTTCCGGCAGGCGGCGGATCTGGCCTGCGATGTCGTCGTCGTTCTCGGAACGAATCATACGAGCGGATCTTTTAGGAAAATTTCCATCTATCCCGGGGACGGCTTCAGCACGCCGCTCGGCACAACGATGATCGACAAAGAGATCGTGAACGCCCTGCTGGCCGCCGATCCCGGTTGCACCCTCGACAAATCCCTGCATCAGCAGGAGCATTCCATAGAAGTCCAGCTTCCCTTTATTCAGGTCATTTTTCCCGAAGCCCGGATTGTACCGGCCGTGATCGGCGCACCGGACATCGGCCTGTGTACCCGGTTTGGCGAGGTCCTGGCCAACGTCTTGAAAGGCCGCCGCTTCCTGATCGTGGCCAGCGCCGACCTTTCCCATTACCCGGATGCGGACGCTGCGGAGGATGTGGACGGCAAAACACTCGCGGCCATGGAAAAGCTGGAGCCGGCGCTCCTGCGGCAAGTCACGCAGGCCCAGATGCGCCGGGGCATTCCAAACCTCCACACCTGCGCCTGTGGCGAGGCGGCCGTCATGGTGGCCATGAGCGCGGCCAAGGCCATGGGCGCCACGGGTGGCAAGGTTATCCGTTATGCCCATTCTGGCAATACTCCGATCGGGGAACGGGATCGCGTTGTGGGATACGGCGCAGTGGTTTATTACGCGGACACGCAAAGCGCCTCAAATAAATCCGGGCACAGAACGGCGGCGACTTCCGGCGAAATTCTGACCGACGACGACAAGAAAGCCCTGCTGGTCTATGTCCGTGAAACAATTACCTGCCGCCTTTCCAGGCAGACTGCTCCCAAGGCGGCGGGACTCGGGCCCGCGTTGCAACAGAAACGGGGTGTGTTTGTGACCCTCAAGAAGCGCGGCGCTCTGCGCGGCTGTATCGGCCGTATGATCCCGGACAAGCCTCTCCATGAACTCGTGGGCGCCGTGGCCCTGCAGTCGGCCCTCGAAGACCCCCGCTTCCGGCCGGTCACGCTTGACGAACTCAAAGACCTGGAGATCGAAATCTCTGTCCTCACGCCGATGGCCGCCGTTCCCAACGCCGACCACATCGTCGTCGGCCGGGACGGCGTTCTGATCCGCCAGGCGGGCCTTTCAGCCGTGTTTCTTCCCCAGGTAGCGCCCGAACAGGGCTGGGGGCGCGACGAGATGCTGGAGCATCTTTGCCAGAAAGCGGGACTGCTGCCGGGAAGCTGGAAGCAGGGTGCGGAACTGTTGACCTTTCAGGCCATCGTTTTCGGTGAAGCGGACTTCAAGTCCGGTTTATCCGATTGATGCGTATAGCTTCCTGCTATCTACAAAAAAGAGGTAATTATATTATAAAGCTTTCTCTTGGAAATTTTGTTTCCTGATAAATGTATATAGTGATTGTGTGAACCATGAAAAATTCATTTGTCTTCCGGGTAGATCGGCAGGACTTTTTCACGCCTGCAGCTATTAACAGGAGAGAGTTTCTAAAGGCAGGGATCAGCTTTGCGGCTGTTGCAACCGGCCTTGAAATGATTACCGGGTGTGCGGTGACGAAAACACAGCGAGGTCAAAATGCTATGGCAATACAGAAGCCAAGCTCCAACATCAATCCCCCCAAGGGGGCCAATTATGTTTTGGTCCATGGCGGAAACATGACGACCGATACCTGGAATAAACTTACTGTCGGAAATCCTGTTTATATTCATGACGGCAAGATGGGAGGCATGATATGGGACACCGTTATTCCTGCTCTCACGGCACATAACCACCGCGTTTTTGCGCCGACACTTCTGGACGAATACAGCTGCAACCTGACCGATCATATCGCGCAGATCTGCGCGCTGATCGTCGAAAATGACTTACGAGATGTTATTCTGGTTGGGCACAGTTATGGCGGGATGATCATAACCGGTGTTGCAGCCAGTATGACGGACAGAATCAGCCATCTGGTGTATGTCGATGCCGCATTGCCTGATCCGGGACAATCACTGTTTGACATTATTGTCTCTGGCGGTTGCGACCCCCTGTCGTTTGCCGGACTGGAACCGGCTGCGCCCTACGTGGAAAAACTGCAGTATGACGCGCAGAAAATAAAACTGTTGCCTAAAACCTATATTCTCGGCACAAAAAGCGAGTTTGCTGCCGTTACTCGTGTCGCCAGGCAAAAAATTGCCGCCACTGAAAAAGAATGGACCAACTTCGAGTTGCCGTCATCCCATGTGCCAATGGCCGACATGCCGGACGAGCTTGCGCAATTGTTGCTGAGGATTGCTCAAAAAAATAAATAGGTCCACCCTATGACTCTGTCCCGGACGATCCGCTGATCATCGTCCTCCCCTGACAGCCGGCACAAGTCACCTTGTTGCGGGAACCGGCCGTTGCCTTCTACAGGATTGACCCCGTCTATCTTCCGGCCCTGGGTGCCCAGTTCTTCGCTGCCGTCGCATTTTAGTTGCTTCTGACCAGGAGTGACGTAATTTTCTCTTGACAGGGAATTGTTGTTAGGATAATCTCCTAAATAAGAATATTTCTTAATAAGGAAAACGGCAGGGATGGAACAGCAAAAACTCCGGGAACGTATCCTTAAATTCGAGGAATCCTGCCGCAGGGTAGGGCTTAAACTTACACATCAGCGCCTGGAAATCTTTCGCGAGCTGACTCTTTCAACGGAGCATCCTTCTGCGGAAGCGCTGCACAGCCGTCTGAGGAAGCGAATCCCGACCCTGTCTCTTGACACCGTTTACCGGACGCTGGCCGCCTTCAACCTGCATAGTCTGATTCACAAGGTGGAGACGGCGGAAAGCCAGGCCCGCTATGAAGTCGTCCATGAGCGGCATCACCATCTGATCTGCAGGCGCTGTCATGAGATCATGGACTTTTGCTGGCCGTCGCTGGAGGGCTTGCCCCTTCCGGAAGAAATCGGGGCATGGGGTGAAATCGACACCAGAAATGCCGTCATCTACGGCGTCTGCGGCAAATGCTCGCAGGGAACAAGCGCCACCGACAGGACAAAAGGATAAGACAAACGAATAGTTGACGAAATATCTCAACGCTGGTTTGACAGCCACAACCAAGAAAGGACATCACCAAGTACACCGGTAAGAGAATAAACCCATAAACTGATTGAAAAGAAACATCGTGAAAGGAGGAAGCAGGATGACCGAAGAAAGCAAGTGCCCGGTGACGGGCAGGATGAGTAAATCCATTTCCGGCGGCGGCACGTCGAACCGGGACTGGTGGCCCAACCAAGTGAATCTCAGGATTCTGCATCAGCAAGACAAGAAGAGCAACCCGATGGGCGAAGCGTTCAACTACGCCAAGGAATTCAAGAAACTAAACCTGAAAGCCCTGAAGAAGGACCTCCATGCGCTGATGACCGACTCTCAGGACTGGTGGCCGGCCGACTGGGGTCACTACGGGGGGCTTTTTATCCGCATGGCCTGGCACAGTGCGGGCACATACCGTATGGGCGACGGCCGCGGCGGCGCGGGGTCCGGCTCCCAGCGCCTGGCGCCGCTCAACAGCTGGCCCGACAACGTGAACCTCGACAAGGCGCGCCGGCTGCTGTGGCCAATCAAGCAGAAATACGGCAGGAAAATCTCCTGGGCCGACCTGATGATCCTTGCCGGCAACTGCGCCATCGAGTCGATGGGGCTCAAGACCTTCGGCTTTGCCGGCGGGCGCGTGGACGTCTGGGAGCCCGAAGAGGATATCTACTGGGGCAGCGAGGACAAATGGCTTGGCGACAACCGCTATTCGGGCAAACGGGACCTCGAGAATCCGCTTGCCGCCGTGCAGATGGGCCTGATCTACGTGAACCCAGAGGGGCCGAACGGCCAACCTATCCCTCTAGATTCTGCACAGGATGTTCGTCAGACTTTCGCCCGCATGGCCATGAACGACGAGGAGACCGTTGCGCTGGTCGCCGGCGGGCACACCTTCGGCAAAGCCCACGGCGCCGGCCCGGCGACCCATGTGGGGCCCGAGCCCGAAGGCGCCCCCATCGAAGATCAGGGCCTCGGCTGGAAGAGCAGCTTCAAAAGCGGCAAGGGCGGCGATACGATCAGCAGCGGCATCGAGGGCGCCTGGAAGCCAAACCCGACACAATGGGACATGGGCTATCTCAAGGTGCTGTTCAAATATGAGTGGGAGCTTCTCAAGAGCCCGGCAGGGGCCTATATCTGGCTGGCAAAAGATGTGGAAGAGGAGGACATGGTTGTTGATGCCCATGATCCGTCTAAAAAACGCCGGCCTATGATGACCACGGCCGACCTTTCCCTCAAATTTGATCCTGTTTACGAAAAAATTGCTCGACGCTATCTGGCGAACCCAGAGGAATTCGCGGATGCCTTCGCCCGGGCCTGGTTCAAACTGACGCACCGCGACATGGGCCCCCGATCGCGCTATCTCGGCCCGGAGGTCCCGGCGGAGGAACTTATCTGGCAGGACCCCATTCCGGCCGTCGATCACAAACTGATCAACAAGCAGGACATCGCCGCCCTCAAGGAGAAGATCCTGGCCTCCGGCCTGTCCGTTTCGGAGCTGGTCTCGACGGCCTGGGCGTCGGCATCCACATTCCGCGGCTCCGACATGCGCGGCGGCGCCAACGGCGCGCGCATTCGCCTGGCCCCGCAGAAATATTGGGAAGTCAATCAGCCTGCCCGTCTGGCAAAAGTACTCAGAATCTTGGAACGTATACAGAGAGAGTTCAACAGCGCCCATTCCGGCGGCAAGAAGGTTTCGCTTGCCGATCTGATCGTCCTGGGCGGTTGCGCAGGCGTCGAGCAGGCTGCAAAGAACGCCGGTTATAAAATAACGGTTCCTTTCACACCGGGACGCATGGACGCCTCGCTGAAGCAGACCGATGCGGCCTCCTTTGCCGTGCTCGAGCCGAAGGCGGATGGTTTCCGCAACTACCAGAAGGCCAAATACGCTGTATCAGCCGAGGAGCTTTTGGTGGACAAGGCGCAGCTCCTGACGCTGACGGCGCCGGAGATGACCGTTCTGATCGGCGGCCTGCGCGTACTGGGCGCGAATTTCGGCGGTTCCCGGCACGGCGTCTTCACCAAGCGGCCGGAGGCGCTGACCAACGACTTCTTCGTAAACCTGCTCGACATGGGCACGGAGTGGAAAGCGGTTTCGAAAGACGCGGACGTGTTTGAAGGGCGCGACCGCAAGACGGGCAAACCCAAGTGGACCGGCACCCGCGTTGACCTCATTTTCGGCTCGAGCTCCCAGCTCCGGGCCTTGGCAGAGGTTTACGCATGTGAGGACTCCCAGGAGAAGTTCCTGCACGATTTTGTGGCGGCATGGAACAAGGTCATGAATCTTGACCGTTTCGACCTCGCCTGATCGCAGCATAAACGTCTTTGAGCGCTGCTGCAGTGCGGTGAAAAACAATCAGATAACAACCGGTTCAGCGGACGGCTCACCGCCGCCGCTGAACCGGAACGGCAAATCCCTGGCATCACCGCATTTTTTTCATGATTATTCCTGTATAATTTCAATGAAAATCAGCGGTGAGCGCAGCGAGTCCGCTGAATCGATTTGGTGAGATTTATTTTAACAATCTATTCAGGAGGATATCTTCGACATTCTGCCTTGAATCGATAACCGACAAAACAAATACGGTTACGTCTGTTATTCGATAGATAATCCGCCAAGGAGGTACAATTAATTCCCGGTAGGTCTGTATTCCCTGATCTTGTAGTTCGGGAACAATCCTGCCGCGTTCAGGAAAACTGTAAAGGCTTGATGCTTTTTGCCTAATTTTCTTAAGTACTTGTAAAGCATTGCCTGGGCTGTCAGCCGCCATGTAATCGATAATTTGTATTAAATCTATTTCTGCAACAGCCGCCCATGCAACTTTGTACTTCTTATTCATTTAAGCCTTTCATTTAATGCGCCTTCGATTTCATTGAACATATCCTCCTGCGGCTTGGTCCGGCCGCATCGAATATCAGATTCCCCTTGTGAAATAAGTTTCAACATGCCGATTGCGTTACGCATATTTTCATAACTCTTGGGATCTTGCAGTACAGCTCGTGGTTCGCCGTTTTGGGTAATAATTACAGGTCGTCGTGTTTCATTTATTTGGTTGAGTAAATCTGCGGCCCTCGATTTTAAATAAGTGACTGGTTTGATATCATTTACGATATTCATGGTATTTACCTCCGGTTTGAAAATGGTACCAAAATCGGACCGAAAGTCAAGTTATTTATGTCCAACGTAGAAATCAGCCGGAGCATAGCGATCGGCTGGATTGACTGGTTGTGCAATCATTAAATAGCACCGACTCATTTATTTCTATTTATTTCAAACATTGGCTTGCACAGCATGCTTAGAAATGGCGTCTACTATTTCTGCCCAAACCCCTTTTGGCATGTCATGCCCCATTCCATTAATGATCAATAATCTTGCTCCCGGTATCACCCGAGCTGTATCTTTTCCTCCTTCGACTGGTATCAGCGGATCATCAGCCCCATGAATTACAAGTGTCGGAACCTTAATAGATGAAAGCAACGATCTTCGATCGCCACTGGCAAGAATAGCTGTGTTTTGACGTGCCATTCCCTGCGGGTAGTATGAACGATCATAGCTCTTCTCTATGAACGTTCGAGCTCTCTTTTCCTCAAATGGAAATCCGGGACTCCAAATCGTCCGCCATATATTCATATTGTGTTCAATATATGCTCCGCGTCCCTCTGGTGCAGGCGCGACAACAGCAGCTATTGCTTCCGGTTTCCCCTGCGGAAGATCAGGATTTCCTGTGGTCGACATTATTGAAGTCAGACTCAGGACATGTTTTGGATGTCGATAGGAGATAACCTGGGCTATCATACCGCCCATTGAAGCGCCGCAGATATGTGCCTTCTCAATGCCCAAAGCATCAAGTAAACCAACGGCGTCATCTGCCATATCGCCAAGAGAATATGCTGATTCCACAGTATTCCCTTCCATGGCAGCTTTGATTGCAGCCAAAAAGTCAGGAATTCCTGCTTCTTCAAATTTTGTCGAAAGACCTGCATCTCGGTTGTCAAACCGAATCACAAAGTAACCTTTTTTTGCTAATAACTCGCAGAACTCAACATCCCAAAAGATCATCTGAGCACCATTGCCTGCAACTAATAATAATGCGGGGCAAGAACTATCGCCAAAAGTATCATACTCAATCTGAATTCCATTGGCTGTCACAGTAGGCATTGCTTAATCCTTTTCCTTCTACGATCATGAATCATTATATTTGTCTTGAACCACAACGGCGGGGACGGATAAATATATTCTTCCTTTATAGTCCCCGCCCCATCAAGTAATTTACCAGCATGGCATTTCCCGATTTTTTGTATATCGTCATAACAAAATTATCTTCGGTTCCAAGAAAAATAATCCACGTTTACGAATGCATACGATTCACCTCGTTCCGTATATGATGATAATACGGGATAAAAACGCACTGCGCAAAATATGAGAAATTTGTCCAATACAGCGTTGAAAGCGCCTTTTCAGCCTTCTCAATATCAGCCTTTCAGGCGGGTTTCCGGGACGACGAGCGTCCGGCCAGAGATCTTTCCCTGCAGGATGGCCTGGATCGATTCCCCCAGATCGTCGAGCGTGATCGTCCGGACGAGCCGTTCGAGCCGGGGCGGCTTCCACTCTCCAGCAAGCTTGTTCCAGACCTCGGTGCGAATATCCATCGGGCACTGGACCGAATCGGTTCCGAGCAGGCTGACGCCGCGAAGGATGAATGGAAAGACCGTTGTCGAGAGGACGCCGCCGCCGACCATGCCGCAATTGGCGATGACGCCGAGGTAGCGCATCGATTTGATGACATTCTCCAGCGTCTTGCCTCCCACGGTGTCGTAGGCGCCCGCCCACTGTTCGCTGAGCATCGCACGGGGGGAATCCGCATTGAGGGTGTTCCGATCGATGACTTCGGTGGCGCCGATTTCTTTGAGGTAGTCCGCCTGCGCGGGATCGCCCGCCGCCGTGACCTGGAAGCCGAGCTTCGCCAGAATCGAAACCGCCACGCTTCCCACACCGCCCGATGCGCCTGTGACGAGCACCGGTCCTTTTTCAGGCGTCAGACCATTGTGCAGCATGTGCCGGATGCCGAGCGCTGCCGTGAAGCCCGCTGTTCCGAGGGTCATGGCCTCCTGCAAGGTCAGCCCGGCGGGCAGCGGCACCACCCAGCCTGCGGGGACCCGGCAGTACTCTGCGTAACCGCCGTCCGTCTCCATGCCGAGGTCATAGCCCGTTACGAGGACCTTGTCGCCGGGCCGGAGCGGCCCCACCGTGCATGTCTCGACGGTTCCGGCGACGTCAACCCCCGGGATATGGGGATATTTCCGGGTCACACCGGGATTTCCTATAGCCGAAAGCGCATCCTTGTAGTTAAGCGACGAACACGCCACTTTGATGAGAACGTCTCCGGGAGGCAGCCCGCCGAGCGGCAGATTCACGATTCGCCCCTGATAGCCCTCTCCTTCGCGGATGACCTGGTAAGCCCAAAACGATTCATTCATAACGACTCCTTTCACCCTATCCCTTTCCTCGTCCGTTGCACGCGGTTTCCATTAATGCCATTTAAGTTGCTTGAGATGGTTTCATTCGCGACGAGTTTGCATGGATCAAAGGGGCCAGCAGAAAGGGCAGGCGCAAAGGCTCCTCACGGTCGCCTTCATATCGAACCTGCATGAGAAACAGTCCCGAAGGTGGCGCCGTGTATTGCGCAGGCGTTTCTGAGAAAGCCGTCAGCATACCCTTCACATCCATGGCCGTCAGCTTTCCCCTGCCCACCTCCACGAGGACGCCCACCATGCGGCGGACCATCTTCCAGAGAAAATGGGAACCCGTGATCCGGAAAGCGATCAGGCCGCCCAGCGGGACGATTTCGACCCGGTCGATCTTCACCTGTGTCGAGGAGTCCTTGTCGAATCGCTTGTCGGCAAAGGAGACAAAATCATACAGACCCTCGAAAAGCCGCCCGCCCGCCTGCATTTTCTCGACATCCAACGGGTCCCGCACCCACCAGATATAACGTTTTCCAAAGGCCGTCCGGTGTCGTGAGACAAGATAGACATAGGTTCTGGACAGGGCGTGATGCCGGGCATGAAAGCGGGCAGGGGCCTTCTCCACGGTCAGCACGTTGATGTTAGACGGAAGGCGGTCGTTGAGCCCCTCCAGGAGTTTCTTCGGCGGCAGGGCCTTGTCTGTCTCCAGGTGGGCCACCTGGGCCAGGGCGTGCACGCCCGCATCCGTGCGCCCGGCGCCCTGTACGTCGACCTCCTGGCCTAGTAGCTTCCGGGCCGCCTCGGTGAGCGTTTCCTGGATGCTTCTGGCGTTCTTCTGGGTCTGCCAGCCGCTGTAGCTTGTGCCTTCATACTCCAGTGTCAGCTTGTATTTAGCCATCCTTCGCCAATCCATAGCGCTGAATCTTGCTGCGCAACGTTTTGCGGTCGATACCCAGAAGTTGCGCCGTCCGGCTCTGGTTCCAGGAGGTGTTTTTCAGGGCCCGGAGAATCTGTTCCCGCTCTGCCCCTTCAAGCGGCATCAACTGAGGCAGCGAAGCTTCCCGTTTCTGTCGGAACCGCTCCGGCAGATTTTCCGGAAGGATCAAAAGAAAGGGCGACATCAACATCGTCTGCTGCAAAACGTTCTGCAATTCCCGGACATTGCCGGGCCAGTCGTAGGCGATCAGGAGTTCCATGGCTTCATCGGACATACGGACATTGGCATATCCGAGTTTTTTCAACAGCGACTCGACCAGCAGGGGCAGATCTTCCCTGTGATTTCTGAGCGGTGGAATGTGCAGGCGGACCACAAAGCGATAAAGCAGATCCGCACGGAATTTCTCTTTTTTAATTTCGTCGTCAATATCCCGGTTTGCGGCGGCAACGACGCGGACCGCCGCATGACGGACCTCGTGTCCACCGAGTCGGCGGATTTCACCGTCCTGCATGAAGCGCAGGAGTTTGGACTGGAGGCCGGATGACATCTCCGTGATTTCGTCCAGGAAGATCGTGCCGTCCTGAGCCGATTCGATCAAACCGGGATGAGGCCGGTCGGCGCCCGTAAAGGCGCCCCTTTCATAGCCGAACAGCTCCGATTCCAGCAGGGTTTCGGGAATGGCCCCGCAGTGAACGACCACAAAAGGTTTTTCGCGGCGGCTGCTCAACTGATGCAGGGAACGCGCCGTAAGTTCCTTCCCCGTCCCGCTCTCCCCCTCGATGAGGACGCTGGCTGATGAATCGGCGACACGCGCGAGTTGTTTATAGAGGTCCACCATCGTCGCCGATGAGCCGATGAATTCCGGCGCCGTGGGCGTTTTTGGTTGGCCCCGCATTCGTCTTTGATGAAGCTCCCGGACTTCCAAAACTTTTTTGACCATGGCCCGGATCTGGTCGGGAGAAAAGGGCTTGCTGATGTAGTCCCAGGCCCCCAGACGCAGGGCGTCCATGGTGGTTTCCAGAGAACCATAAGCCGTCATGAGGATGACGGGCAGATCCGGCCATTTCTCATGAACCTGCCGCAGAAACTGGAGCCCGTCCATATCCGGCATGCGGATGTCGGACATCAGCAGATCATAGGCCGGTAAATCTTCCCGGAGGGCTTTTTGGGCCGACGTGAAGGCGTCCACCTCATAGCCGGCCAAGGAGAGGGCCTCCTGTAAAAACTCGCAGGCGATGGCGTCGTCGTCAATGACCAGAATCCGTACAGGCATATTTCCTTTATCCCTTCAGTCCCTTTCATAGCACACCTCCTATTTGGTACAATAGGGGTGTTGCATCATCTCAGGCAATGCCCAGTTTCTTCTTGATATCTTCCCGCAGGACCTTTTTCATGATCTTGCCGACGGGATTGCGTGGAATGGCCTCGATCATCTCCAGCCGTTCCGGCAGTTTGTAGGCGGCGATGCCTTTCTCCTGCATGAAGGTCTTGATCTCCTCCAGGATGACGGTTTCACCGGGCTTCGGCACCACGTAAATGCAGGTCCGCTCTCCGAGGCTTTCGTCGGGCATGGCCACGGCCGCCGCGTCCAGGACCTTCGGGAAGCCCAGCACCATGTTTTCCACCTCCTGGGCGCTGATGTTGTAGCCCCCCCGGATGATGATGTCCTTGGCGCGTTCGAAGAAGCCGATGCAGTCGTTGTCCTTGAACTGGAAGAGATCGCCCGTATTGAAATAACCTTCCGGATCAAAGGACTTTGCCGTCAGATCCGGCCGCCGGAAGTAGCAGGGGATGACATTCGGCCCGCGGTACCAGAGCTCGCCCACGTCGCCTTCCTTTTTGGGACCGCCGGGGATGGCCGCGTTTATGAGCTTCATGGTGACAAACCGTGAAAACCATGTGGCCTTTTTTGCCCATGGATTTCCCGGAGAAACGAACAGGAAGTGATCCAGGCGCATCTCCATATCGGGAATATCGTACTGCCCCGCCACATTGGCCGTTCCTTCATTCTGGCCCCAGATATTGGCGAATTCAATCCCCCAGCGCCGCTTGAGCTCCTGGACGGACCACAGGGACGGCGGCGCCGCGCCGATGGTGATGGCCCGCATCTTGCTGAAGTCGAACTTGTCCACCATGGGATGCTTCAGCAGGGCATTCACCACGGCCGGCACCAGCAGCGTGTAGTGAATCTCCTCCGACATAAGCTGCATGACAAAGCTGGCCCCGTCGAATGGGTGATGCAACACCATCTTTCCCCCGCCGACGAGCCAGGGCACATAAACGGTACCGATCGAGGCCATGTTCACGAGGGGGCCGGCGGTAATGAGGTTGTCTCCCCAGTGGATGGGCGCGTTTTCGAAGCAGACCGTGGACTGGAAAATCCAGTTGTTATGGCTCAGCGGGCAGCCCTTGGGTTCCGCCTCCGTTCCCGACGACCAGGAGAGCGTGAATACGTCATTGGCGTCGATGGCAATGCCGTCCAGTTGTCCCGTGACTTTCCCGCCGGACATTTTCCTGATTTCCGGCAGCGTGATGATCTGCTTCAGGGACGGATACTTCCCCTGAAGTTTCTCCACCATTTCCCGGTGTTTGAAGTTGTTGAATTCATCCACGGTAATAAAAGCCCGGGCCTCCGTCAGCTTCGTGATGTAGTCCAGTTCGGATTGGCGCCACTGCATGGGCACGGGAGAGATGAGCGCCCCCGTCCGGGTAATGGCCAGATACAGCATCGCCAGTTCCCAGCAGTTGGGAAGCTGCACGAGGATGATGTCGTCTTTTTTGATTCCTCTCGCCAGCAGGGCTTCCGCCGCGGCATCAACCGCCCGGCTTAATTCCTTATAGGTCAGCCGTTCCGGTTTCAGGCCCAGAAGGGCCTCTTTGTTCATGGGATCAACCAGGCAGACCTTTTCCGGATTCTTCCGGACGTGAAAATGGAAATAATCGATCAGTGTCCTTTTACCCCAGGCCCCGGCCTCCGACCACTTTCTGATGTTTTCCTGCGATGCTAAAATCATGGTTCCCTCCTCAATAAATAATTATTGGAAAATGGATCCTTACACCTTTCCTTTTCGTCCATCCTCTTTTATAAATTATCAGGACCACAGCCTTCCCCTCGACACGAGAGGATGAATCATCTAAATAAGCCTGTCTTTTCAAACTCCTCGATCTCCTGATCCGTATAGCCCAGTCCTGTCAGGACCTCACGGGTGTGCACCCCTCCGGAAACCCCGGCTTGCCGGTATTCCGGCGGGGTTTCGGAGAATTTGATGGGATGGCCGATCTGCCTGACGCTGCCGCCTCCGGGCAACGGCACGTCCACAACCATTTCGCGCTCGAGCGTCAGGGCATCGCTGAAGACCTCCGCGAGGGTCATGACAGGCTCAAAACAGGCGTCGGTCCGGTTGAAAATTTCCACCCATGCATCCCGGGTTTTCGTCATAAAAATCGCACGGATTTCCTTTTTGATCTTCTCGATCCCTTTGGGTAATACGCCCCCGGAAATCAGATCCGGGCGGTTGACGGTGTTGCAGAAATTGGTGAAGAACTGCGGCTCCAGCCCGCCGAAACTGACGTATTTGCCGTCTTTCGTTTCATAGTAATCGTAAAGGGAGCCGCCGTTGAGATAATCCTCATCCCGCACGGGCTCCCGGCCGTCCACGAGGAACGCCGCGCCGAACATGGCGTTAAATGCGATCATGCCGTCCGTCATGGAGATGTCGATATACTGGCCCCGGCCGGTACTGTGGCGGTTGACCACCGCTGCCAGGAGGCCGATGACGGCGTTGTTCGAGCCGGAGGCGACATCGGCAATCTGAATGCCCAGCAGGCCCGGCCCGGATTCTTTTTTCCCGGTATAGGACATGACGCCGGAACGGGCGATATAGTTGATGTCATGGCCGGCGCGTTCGCGCAGGGGGCCTGTCTGGCCGTAGCCCGTGAGGGAGCAGTAGATGACGGCGGGGTTGATTTTCTTGAGGTCTTCATAGGCCAGGCCGAACTTTGCCATGACGCCGGGCCGGAACTGCTCGATCACGATGTCGTAGTCCGCGATCAACTGATGGATGATTCGGATCGCCCTCGGATCCTTGAGATTCAGGGCCATGCAGCGTTTACCGCGCCCCAGTTGCGTGGCGGCGGCGGACAGCTTTGTCCCCGGCACGAAGGGCGGGAAAAAATCCACGAGATCGGGCCGGGAGCCGGATACGATCCTCAGGACATCGGCCCCCATGTCGGCCAGGCACATCGTGGCATAAGGCCCCGGCAACAGCGTTGTAAAATCGAGTACTTTCAGATCTTTCAGTGCTCCCGGCATAAACCCTCCTCATTGATAACCTGATATTCCATCATAAACGATCCTTCTGCTGACCGTTAGCTGACAGGAAAGCGTTCGTCGAGCCTTCCCGGAACTTCCATGAGATCGGCGCCTTTGGGTGTCAGCATGTAAAAATCCGGCCGGCGATGACCTTCCGTGACGCTCTTGACCAGATCAATGTAGCCGGAATCGCAGAGGTAATAAAGATCAAAGACGTTTGTTCGCGCATCGCTGTCTGACCAGTTGAACTGCTCCGGCTCACAATAAACAAATTCCGGATAGATTTCATAGGCGGCGCACAGCAACCTGCGCCGGTTTTGATTGATCTCGCCAAAGGCGCGTTTTGAGAGCGGGGCGGTATCCTGCATCCGCAACATCCTTGAATAGAGAGATTTGCATAACTGGTGAAAAAATGGTTCGCAAGCGGCGAATCAAAGATTTTTCGACTTTCCAGAAATTAGACTAATTTATTGATTTCCAACATATTTACGCATTCTCATTTTTTAGCGAAAAAGATTTGGAGCCGTGGCGAAGCCATTTTTCAAAGGACTCGCATATTAAAAAAGATGTTCGATCAGTTCTTTAATATTGCTGATTTTATGAAGCTTTATTCTTTTTTCTCCGGAAATGGCATGCGTTTGGGTCTTCGGGAGAATGCAGCGGTTGAAGCCCATGCGGGCCGCCTCCCGGATGCGGGCGTCCATCTGGGAGACGCCCCGGATTTCGCCCGTCAGTCCGACCTCTCCGAGCACGACCGTCCCGGTGTCGATGGGCCGGTCGAGAAAACTGGAGGCCATGGAAGAAACGATACCCAGATCAATGGCCGGCTCATCCACCCTCACGCCCCCGACGACGTTGAGGTAGATGTCGTGATTGCTCAGATGCAGGCCGCAGATTTTATCCATGACCGCGACGAGCAGGGCCACCCGGTTGTGATCGACGCCGATGGCCGTCCTGCGCGGAAGCCCGAAATTTGTGGGATGGACTAGGGACTGGATTTCGATGAGAATGGGCCGGGTGCCTTCAAGGCTCGGCGCCACCACGGAACCGGGTGCCCCTTCCGGCCTTTCTGCCAGGAAAAAGGCCGAGGGGTTTGAGACCTCGTTAAGGCCGTTGTCGCGCATTTCAAACACGCCGATCTCATGGGTCGGTCCGAACCGGTTCTTGATGCCCCGGATGATCCGGTAGGCGTGGCCGGAGTCCCCTTCAAAGTAGAGGACCGTATCCACCATGTGTTCGAGGACCTTGGGCCCGGCAATGGAGCCGTCCTTTGTGACGTGACCGATCATAAAAACGGGAATGCCGCTTTTTTTCGACATCAGGATCAGTTGTTCGGCCGTTTCGCGCACCTGCCCCACGCTTCCCGGTGCGGAGGACAGGACGGGCGAATAAACCGTCTGGATGGAATCGATCACAACCACGGCAGGGCCAATGGCTTTGATCTGCTGCAGGATAAGATCGATGGAAATTTCGATCAGAATCATAAGGTTGTCCGACGACGCGCCGATCCGACGGCCCCGGAGTTTTATCTGTTTGGCCGATTCCTCGCCGGAGATGTACAGGACTTTGAGGTTATTGCGGGCCATCCCGCTGAGGACCTGAAGCAGCAGGGTCGATTTGCCGATGCCCGGATCGCCGCCGACGAGAACGACGGAACCGCCGACCAGGCCGCCCCCGAGCACGCGGTCCATTTCCGCCATACCCGTCGAGATTCGTTCCTTTTCATCGGTCACGATCGCATCGATGGACAGCGGGGCTTCGCTCATGGCGTATTCAGCGCGATCTGTGCGCGGATCGGACCTGATTTCCTCTTCGACGAAAGGGTTCCATTGATTGCAGGATGGACATTTGCCGAGCCATTTCGGGGATTGATGGCCGCAGCTCTGACAAAAAAAGGAAATTTTCACTTTTTTCAATGGAAGGCCCTCTTCGGGATGTCTGACGGTGATCATACGTCTTTTTTCCCGACCCGTCAATTTAAAGAATCCGTCCAAATAGCCCGCGCAGCGGCATGGAATGCAAAATTTCTTGAATATTGATGTTATTGCTGATAAACTCAAACCCTGTCTGGGAAAAGTTGATTTATAAGGTCAAAGATCCATCGTCGGCCTACCGCGCTGTGTCCCTGGGCGTGTCTGTGCGGCATCTGTTGGCATATTCGGGGGCTGAAAATACCCGTACACCTGTGTTCAGGATGCGTATGTCTTGCTTTTGAGCGTATTGCATTGGCCGGCGAACCGACCTGTCCAATAACAGAAAAGGGATAACATGATGCATAATCCAAATTTCAGCTCCGGCCCCTGCAGCAAAAGACCTCAATGGCGCCTTGATGCCCTGCAGGAAGCAGCCGTCGGGCGATCCCACCGATCCGCCATCGGGAAGCAAAAACTCGCAAAGGCCATCACTGAAACAAAGAAAATACTTGAAATTCCAGATGATTATCTTGTTGGTATCTTTCCGGGATCGGATACGGGGGCTTTTGAAGCGGCCCTGTGGTCTTTCCTGGGGCCGAGGCCGGTGACTGTCCTGGTCTGGGAAAGTTTTTCCGAGGGGTGGGCAACCGATGTGACGAAGCAGCTCAAGCTGAACCCCACCATTCTAAGAGCCGATTACGGCATGATCCCCGACCTCGACGCCGTCGACTGGAACAGCGATGTAATCTTTGTGGCGAACGGAACCACGAGCGGCGTCAAGATTCCTCACTGGGAATGGATTCCCGCAGACCGTGCCGGCTTGTCCGTCTGCGATGCGACCAGCGCCGCATTTGCGATGCCCATTGACTGGTCAAAAGTGGATATTCTGACCTTCTCCTGGCAAAAATGCCTGGGCGGGGAAGCGGCACACGGTATGCTCGTCCTGAGTCCAAGAGCCGTCGCCCGCATGGAATCCTACGACCCGCCCTGGCCGCTGCCCAAGGTCTTCCGCATGAAGAAAGGCGGCACGGTCGATAAAAGCATATTTGACGGCGACACGATCAACACCCCCTCCATGCTCTGTGTGGAGGATTACCTCGATGCGCTCCGATGGGCAGGTGAAATCGGCCTCGAAGGCCTGTTCGACAGAAGCCTGGCCAATCTGAAGGTGATTAAAAACTGGGTCGAAAAGACGGACTGGATCGAGTTCCTGGCCGCATCGGAGGCCATCCGGTCCAATACGTCCGTCTGCCTCACCGTGACCAGCGCAAAGGTCAAAGCCATGGCCAAAGAGGACCGGGCAAAATTTCTCAAGACGATTGCCGGTGCGCTCGATAAAAGCAATATCGCCCATGACATCAATTCCTACAAGGACGCCCCTCCGGGCTTCAGGTTCTGGTGCGGTCCCACGATCGAACCTGGCGACGTCCGCACGGCGCTTGCCGAGCTCGAAAAGATCTATCGGCAAAAAATCGCGGAAGAATGAATGACGCAGGATGCAAAGCAACGCAGCATCCAGATTTTTTACGAAGCCGTCATAAAACAACAATAAGGAGATGTGTTTCATGAAAAGAGTATTAGTCAGCGATACCCTTTCGGCCGAAGGGATCAGGGTGCTGAAACAGACGCCGGATATTGAAGTCGATGTGATGACCAACCTCACGCCCGATGAGCTCAGGGGCGTCATCAAGGAATATGACGGTCTCGTGATCCGCAGTGCCACGAAGGTCACGCAGGCCGTCATTGACAGCGCCGAGAACCTCAAGGTCATCGGACGGGCCGGGGTCGGTCTCGACAACGTGGACATCATTGCGGCCAGCAAGCGGGGGATCGTCGTCATGAACACTCCGGGCGGCAATACCATCACGACGGGAGAACACGCCATCTCCATGATGTTGTCACTCGCGCGGAAAATCCCACAGGCAACCGCGTCCATGAAAAACGGGAAATGGGAAAAGAACAAATTCATGGGAAACGAGATATTCAACAAAACCCTGGGCATCATCGGCATCGGCCGGGTCGGAGGCATTGTCGCCGACCGGGCGCAGGGCCTCAAAATGAACGTCATCGCCTATGACCCTTTCATGTCACCGGAGGCAGCCGCAAAGATCGGCATCAGCTTGGTGAGCTTTGAGGATCTTTTGAAGCATTCCGATTTTATCTCCGTGCACACGCCCATGACCAAGGAAACACGGGGAATTATCAATGCCAATGCCTTTGCCAAAATGAAAAGAGGCGTCTTTATCATCAACTGTGCCCGCGGCGGGATTGTCCATGAACAGGACCTCTATGAGGCTCTCGTATCCGGAAAGGTTGCCGGAGCAGCCCTGGATGTATTCGAGGAGGAGCCGACAAAAAATAAGGAACTAGTCGCCCTGGAAGCCGTGATCTGTACCCCGCATCTGGGCGCCTCGACCGACGAAGCCCAGATTAACGTGGCCATTGCGATCTCCGAGCAGATCGCCGCCTATCTGACCACGGGAGAAATCCGCAATGCCGTGAATTTTCCATCCGTCAGCGCCGAATTGCTGCAGGTCATCCAGCCCTATCTGGATCTGGCCGAAAAGCTGGGCAAGTTTCAGGCCCAGGTCGTTGCCGGCGGCATCAAGGAGCTGATCGTCGAGTACAGCGGTAAAATCCTGGACTACAATGTCGCCCCCCTGACGATCTCCCTCCTGAAGGGTTTGCTGACGCCTGTTCTCAAGGACAGCATCAATTACATAAACGCCCCCGTGGTGGCCAAGGAACGCGGCATCAAGGTCGTCGAATCGAAAAGCAGCGAGATCGGCGACTATACAAGTATGATTGCCCTGACCCTGAAGACATCGAAGGGAAGCTATTATGCGGCGGGCGCCCTTTTCGGCCGTCAGGATCCACGCATTGTCCGGATTGATAAATTTTCACTGGAAGTGGTGCCGGAAGGCTACATGCTGGTCCTGTCCAACTATGACCGCCCCGGGGTGATCGGGAACATCGGTGCCACGCTGGGCGAGAACAATGTGAATATTGCCCGGCTGCATTTGAGCAGGGACCAGGTCGAAAATCAGGCCCTCGTCGTGCTTAGCACGGACAGTGTCGTGCCAGAAGCGGCGCTGGACAAACTCAGGAAACTGCCGCACGTCATTTCCGTGATTCAATTGGAGATGTGACGACTCCGTAAAAAGTCCATAGGCTGTGTTGCGCTTCGTCCGTCGTCGTTGCGGCGTACAACCCGGTACGCCTCACTCCTTCGCGACTCGCGCGCCTTGCCTCTGTCGCTTTTTACGAAGCCGTCCAAGATAAGGTTTCTTCTTTTTATCAAGATCGAGATGTAGGGAGAATGGGGAGGACCGTTTCATGGCAAATGTCGCAGTTGTAGGAACCCAGTGGGGCGATGAAGGCAAGGGCAAGGTGGTGGATCTCTATGCCGAGGACGCGGATGTCATCGTCAGATTTCAGGGGGGCAACAATGCTGGGCATACCCTTGTCGTCAAGGGCGTGCAGACGATTCTGCACCTGATCCCTTCGGGTATTCTGCATGATCATAAAACCTGTATTATCGGAAATGGCGTGGTGGTCGATCCGGCCGTCATGATGCAGGAAATCGAGAACCTCAAGAAACGGAACCTCTTTCCCGAGCATACGCGGCTGTTTGTAAGTGAAAAAGCGCACCTGATCATGCCCTATCACCGCCGGCTGGATGTGGCGCGGGAATCCCGAAGCGACAAGAAAATCGGGACAACCGGCCGGGGAATCGGACTGGCCTACGAGGATAAGGCAGCCCGCGTGGGGATTCGCTTCTGTGATTTACTGGATGAAACGACCTTTATGGAAAAATTAAGGGACAATATCGAAGAGAAGAATTTTTACCTGACCCGGCGCTTTGAGGAAGCGCCTCTGGACGTGCAGCAGATTTTTGACGAATACCGGGGTTATGCCGAGTGCCTGAAACCTTTTGTGGCGGACACCTCCCTGATCATCGAGCAGGAAATACGACATGGGAAAAAGATTCTTTTTGAAGGCGCCCAGGGTTGCCACCTGGACATCGATCACGGGACCTATCCCTATGTGACGTCTTCCAACACGGTGGCCGGCAATGCCAGTTGCGGCAGCGGCGTCGGTCCGCATACCATTGACCGCGTCGTCGGCATCTGCAAGGCCTACACGACCCGCGTGGGGGAGGGCCCATTCGTGACTGAACTGACGGACGCAGTCGGCCAACACATGCAGACGGTGGGTAAGGAATTCGGGGCTACCACGGGGCGGAAACGGCGTTGCGGCTGGCTCGACATGGTCCTCGTCCGGCAGGCCATCCGTGTTTGCGGGATCAGAGGCATCGCCCTCACCAAACTGGACGTTCTGACAGGGATGGAGAAGCTGAAAATTTGCGTGGGATACCGGACAGCGGCGGATGAGGAATATACGGAATCCGTTCCGGCAAACCTCAAAGTGCTTGCGGGATGTCGACCTGTTTATCAGGAGCTGGACGGATGGATGGAGGATATCCGCCATGCCAGACAGATCGATGACCTTCCCAAAAACACACGCAAATATATTGAAAGGCTGGAAATGCTGACCGACGTGCCGCTGACGCTGGTTTCCGTCGGGGCGGGACGGGAGAGCACCATCGTTCTGAAAAATCCCTTCAGTGATTGAGGCTGGTCCTGTTTTATATTCTACTTGACAAGGATGGGCACATGTTTTAAGTGGTCGATCCTTTCAAGCCTATTATCTTGACATGTCGCCGTCGCAGGGCGCTGCGCCTGCGCAGCCATTTCCGGGCCGTTAGCTCAGGTGGTAGAGCAGCGGACTTTTAATCCGTTGGTCGCGGGTTCGATTCCCGCACGGCCCACCAATTAAATCAACCACTTGCGAGCTTTAGTATCGGCCCCTTTGCTGCTTTTTTGGGCAAGTTGTAACTAATGTGTCTGGCTGAAGTCATGGCGCTTTTTGGCGGCTTGTTTCAAATCATACCATATTTGTCGGAACGAAAAGAACCGATCCGCTGTAATAGTACTGATAGTCGGCGCTGCATTGCTTTCTTTCAAAGATCAGCATTGCCCCTCGGTCCGGAACGATCCCGCCGATGCGTTCCGGCCACAGGCCGGCGCAGGAACCCAGGATCATGGCGAAACAATAAATAGCAATAATTTCCACAAGGCGTTCTTTTCTCATCAATGCCCGCATACCCGAAATGCCTCCCCTCCTGCCGCCGTGAAGCTTTTTGGCCTCTGGCTGCTTTATGCCACATTTTGACATCATCATTCCGTTGTTTCTGAGTTAACTTGAGACGAGGACATCAGCGAGCCTTTGTATATTTTCTGGCGTTCATCTAAAGTCATGTTACAATACAGCCATACCGTTTATAGAAAGGAGGCAAGGATGGCCGATAAAGTCGATCCCACGCAACCCCCGTCCATTCAGATCCATACGGTGGATGACATGTCGCGAGGACGGTACAGCAATTTGCTGCTGATCACCCATAGTACGGATGAGTTCCTGCTGGATTGGATCCTGAACTCGCCCAATGGTTCCCACCTGGTTTCGAGAATCGTCGTGAGTCCGGCTCATGCAAAGAGAATCATCGAGGCGCTGACGGCCAACCTGAAACAGTATGAGGATAAATTCGGACCGGTCAAGCTGATTGAACCGAATGATCATAAGTTTCACTGATGTCATTGGGTACGGGTTGCCAAACAAATGAATTTTATTGCCAATCGTCGGGCCTTCTGTTAGGGTCAGCAACGGAATAACCGTTGCGTTTACAAACCCTTTGGTAAGGTCTGCGATAAACATCACCGACAAAGGAGCGTATCCCGATGTATGCCGTCATCATGGCCGGGGGCAGAGGCGCCCGGTTCTGGCCGCGGAGCCGAGAAAAGAAGCCCAAGCACCTGCTGGACATCGTCAGCGACAAAACCATCATCCGCGAAACGGTGGACCGCATCAAGCCCATGATCCCGCCGGAAAAAATGATTGTCGTCACCGGTGAGAGCCATGAGCAGGAACTGATCCGGCAACTGCCGGAGATTCCGCAGGAAAACATCATTGTCGAACCGGTGGGGCGAAACACAGCTCCCTGCATCGGTCTGGCCGCTCTGCATATTAAAAGGAAAGCGCCGGACGCCGTGATGTTGGTGTTGCCTTCGGATCATCTGATCCGCGATGAAAATCAGTTCCGTAAGATCCTGAATACAGCAGCGACCGTGGCGCGGCGCGGGGATTATCTTGTGACCGTCGGCATCCGGCCGACGGGACCGGAGACCGGCTATGGCTACATTGAACAGGGGCGCGAACGGGACGCCATTGAGGGTGAGAAGGTCTATAATGTCCGCTCCGTCCGCGAAAAGCCGGACCTGGCGCAGGCGCGGACGCTGCTGGATCAGGGCGGTTTTTCCTGGAACAGCGGCATGTTTATCTGGAGGGTTTCCGCAATCCTGAAGGCCCTGGCGCAGTGGTTGCCCGATTTGTACGAAGGCCTGCTGCAGATCGAAGCGGCCCTGGGAACGGTGCGCGAAGCCGCCGTGGTCGAGCAGGTTTATCGACAGGCCCGATCCGTTTCCATCGATTACGGCGTCATGGAGAAGGCGCGCAACACCCTTGTAATTCCCGGCGATTTCGGCTGGTCCGACGTGGGAAGCTGGGACACGCTGTGGGAGGTCTCACCACACGATGAACAGGGAAACGCCGTTCGCGGCGAGGCTCTCGCCATCGACAGCCGCAACTGCCTCGTCCACAGCCCCGGAAAAACAGTGGCCCTGGTGGGTGTCGAGGACCTGATCATCGTTGAAAGCGGCGACGCACTGCTGGTCTGCAAGCGGGGCTGTTCCCAGGATGTCCGAAAAGTGGTGGACCGGCTCGAAAGAGAACAGAAGAACGAGTACCTCTGATGCTTCTGCAAAGAAAAGAAGGGAGCCGGATTTGTGAATCAGCAACGTATCTCAGGGTCCGGCTACCTGTTTGCCGCCCTGGCAGCCGTCCTCTGGGCCTCATCCGGCACGGCGGCAAAATTCCTCTTCAACAGCGGCCTGACTGCCTTCGAACTGGTGCAGATGCGGACAACGCTGGCGACCGGCATCCTTTTTTGCTGGCTCGTGCTGCGCAACCGTTCGCTGCTGGCCATTGAACGGCGCGACCTGCCCTACTTCGTCACGCTCGGTATCGGGCTTGCCACGGTCCAGTTCACCTATTTATTTGCCATCAGCAAGATCCAGGTGGCTGCGGCCATCCTGATCCAGTATCAGGCGCCCATTTTTGTCGCCCTGCATACGCTTCTCGTCTTGCGCGTGAAGCTCCCCCCGTTGTATTTGCCGCCATGGCCGGCTCGCTTTTCGGCTGCTATCTTGTCGTAGGGGGATACAGTTTGGACCTGCTGCACATGAACCGCGCAGGGGTGCTTGTGGCCTTCAGTTCGGCCGTCACCTTTGCCTGGTACACCGTGCGGTGTGAGTACGGCATGAGGCGCTACGCCCCCTGGACCGTGGTCTTTTACGGCCTGCTGTTTGCCGCCATCATCTGGAATATCCTTCACCCGCCGCTTGCTGCATTCCTGCGCCCGTCGGGATTCGCGCAGTGGTGGTGGGTCCTGTTCATTGCCTTCTTCGGCACAGTGCTGGCGTTTGTCTGCTACAGCGAGGGCATCAACCGCATCGGCGCCGCGCGGGCCAGTATCACGGCCACACTGGAGCCGATCACAGCCGGATTTATTGCCTGGCTTCTGCTGGCGGAGACGATGGAAGTCTGGCAACTCTTCGGCGCCGTCCTCGTCATCGCCTCGGTTGTGCTTTTGCAGATCAAGGGAAGAGACAGGCCTTGAACATTTCAGTTAAGATTCACAGGCTTTCCCGAGGGGTTAATGCCGCCTTTCGTCAAGGCCTGTATGATTTTCAACGGGGTCGTTTTTTCGTCATCGTAGGTTACAACCAGGACGTCCGCCTTTGGCGTATCGAACTTAAAAACGCCTTCTGTCTTTTTGAGGATAGAACCTATCCTCGCCCGTGTATTTCAGGCATTGCATTCGGAAACGGTCAACTGCACGGCCTTTTCCGCAGCCAGTAACGTTTGCTGAGCACTCGGGAACCACACAAGAAGGCTAAAAAACAGGATGCTCAAAACGATCGTCATTTTTTTCATGACCCACTCCTTCATGTTTCGAATTATTGCCATGATTTAAGCACAAACGTTGCAAAAATCCAGATAAAATTTTATAAGTGCCTTTAACGGAATAATGATTGCGATAAAGACCCTAAGGCCCAATAAAAGAAAGGTTTTGTGTTTGCATGGGACTTGAGCTATCCGCGCCGCTCATCCTGGCTTCCGCTTCCCCGAGACGCGTTGAACTCCTACGACTGCTGGGGCTTGATTTTGCGATTATGCCCAGCGGGGCCGATGAAACCTTCCGGCCGGACGAAGCGCCGGCGGCGCACGTCTTGAGGTTGTCGGCGGACAAAGCGGGTCTCATTGCGGCCAGGCATCCCGGCAGTTGGGTCCTGGGGGCCGACACGATCGTCGTGATCGACGGAGTGGTGCTCGGCAAGCCGGCGGACCCGCAAGAGGCGCGGCAGATGCTGGGCAAGCTCAGCGCCCGCGCCCACACGGTCTATACGGGCTTTACCCTTGTCCGGCAGGCAGCGCAGATCGCCGTCAGCGAGGGTATTGCCTCAACGGTCATTTTCAGGGCGATTACCCCGGACGAAATGGCCTGGTATGTGAATTTCCCCGAGCCTTATGACAAGGCCGGAGCTTATGCCGTGCAGGGCATGGGCGCCTTTTTCATCAAGGAAATCCGGGGATCCTATACAAATGTGATGGGACTTCCGCTTTGCGAAGTCGTGGATGTGCTTAAAAATGTCGGGGCGGTTAAATTCACGGCATGAGAAAAGAGACAGAGGGTAATTTCGGGCCATGAGCGCTCTCATCAAGGAACAGATTGATATGGTCCGGCAGCGCATTGCCGAAGCAGCGCGAAGGTCAGGAAGACCGGCGTCGGCCGTGCGGCTCATGGCGGTGACCAAGAGCGTGGACGACCGGCGGATCCTGCAGGCCATTGACGCCGGCGTGGACATGATCGGGGAAAATTATGTCCAGGAAGCCCGGCGCAAGATCGAGCTGATGGGAAAATCCGTGGCGTGGCACCTGATCGGCCATCTGCAGACCAACAAGGCCAAGTATGCCGTCCGCCTGTTCGACATGATCCATTCGCTGGACCGCATCGAGCTCGCCCGCGAACTGGACCGGCGCTCCCGCATGGCGGGCGTCGTCACGAAGACGCTCGTAGAGGTCAATATCAGCGGAGAGCAGACCAAGCGCGGCATTCCTCTTGAGTACGCGTTGCCGCTGATCCGCGAGGTTTCCACTCTGGGAAATATCTCCGTTCAGGGGCTCATGACAATGCCCCCGTGGTTTGACGACCCGCAGGACGCCCGGCCATTCTTCAGAACCCTTCGGCAGCTTGGAGAGCGAGTTGCGGCGGAAAATCTTCCGCGCGTCCAGATGCGGGAGCTTTCCATGGGCATGTCCCAGGACTTCGAGGTGGCCGTGGAAGAAGGGGCCACGATCGTGCGCATCGGACGGAGCATTTTCGGCGAACGGCCGCGATAAGGGACCGCCCCGCATCCGTTCGGCATAGGGTCTTTGTTATCATCATCATGATCATACACACGCCCCAGCACAATTTTGTTTATTTATGCGCAAAAGGATGTATAATGCGCCCTCCGTTTGATTTCAACCGTCCAAGGAGGAACACAGACCATGCTTCCGGAATATTTTGAATTTACCCTTCCCACCAAACTGATTTACGGAATCGGAATTCTCGGCAAGCTTGAGAATGCCCTCAAACCCTTCGGTAAGCGCAGGGCCATTCTCGTAACCGATGCAATCCTCGTGAAGGCAGGGCCTGTGGATAAAGTCAGGGAGGGCTTTCAGGGCAGCAACATTTCCATTGTCTGCGTCTATGATAAGGTCCCACCCAATTCGACGATCAAGACCGTGGAGGGCTGCGCCCGTCTTGCCAGGAAAAACGGCTGCAACATGATCATCGCGGTCGGCGGCGGCAGCGTCATTGATACGGCCAAAGTCGCCAACATCCTGATCGTGAAAGGCGGCCGCGTCCATGACCATATGGGCGCCTACCTTCTGGACAAGGGCGAATCGCTGCTGCCGACCATCTTCATCCCCACGACGGCCGGCACGGGCTCCGAGGTGACCAAGGTTGCCGTCATTGCCGATCCCGATCATGACGTGAAGCTTCCCTTTGCCGAAGATCAGTTCCTGCCGAATCTGGCCATTCTCGACCCAGAGGTGACGCTGTCCATGCCGCCCAGGCTGACCGCTGCGACCGGCATGGATGCCCTGACGCATGCGATTGAGGCCTATGT
This sequence comes from uncultured delta proteobacterium, assembly GCA_963708515.1. Classification (GTDB taxonomy): domain Bacteria; phylum Desulfobacterota; class Syntrophia; order Syntrophales; family Fen-1087; genus JAPLJM01. Next base: position 222,315 of record CAVPSX010000021.1, read on the forward strand.
GGATAAGGAATGGTCACCGGCTGCCGATGCACTGGCCCTGCATGCCATCAAACTCATCAGCAACAATATCCTGCTGGCGTGCGCGCGCCCGGACAACCTGCAGGCCCGGGGGGCCATGCTGATCGGAAGCTTCCTGGCAGGCGTCGCTTTTTCTCATTCCATGGTGGGCATGGCGCACGGGATTTCCCATGCCCTGGGCGGCGTCTATCATATACCGCACGGACTTGCCAATGCCATCGTCCTTCCGGAGGTCATGGAGTGCAACCTCGAATCCCGGCCGGACCGATTTGCCGACATTGCCGTCGCCCTTGGCGTCACTTTCCCCCAAATCGTAACGGAAAGCCAGAACCTGCTGAAATCGGATTCGATGGACATCGCTTCAAGGCTGTTTAAAAAAATGGATTTTACCTATCTGCGCGACAAGTTTGTCGACGCCTCGTCCTGGCTGCGAACAACGGCGGCGGACGCTTTCGGAAATCTCGGATTCATTGACCAGTGGTTCCGGCTCCAGGCTGCCAAGGCAGGTGTCGAGAAGATCCGCATCCTTAACCGGCAACTGGCCTATTTGACCAAAATGCCGCTGAACCTGGTGCAGGCGGGCGTTAAGGACGAGCTTGCAAAACTCGATCAGGTCGTCACGACGGCCATGGAAGACGGCGCCATGCTTTACAATCCCGTGGAGCCGACGCGCGAGATGGTCGCCGGGATTGTCAGGAAAATATACGATGCGGACTCAAAACCGCTTCCCGTTGCGGAGGAAGACCTTCGCCCCCAGGACACAAGGCTTGGAGATGGTGAAATGACGAATGTATTCAAAGACTCCGAGATGTGCTACGATGTCCTGGCCGGATTTTACGAGCAGCTTAAAGACGACCCGGAGATCGGCCCTGCATTGTCGGATACGGATCTGTGCATTCAGTTCATCTATAAAAATCCTTCGGCCACGATTACGATCGATGCGACGGGGGACGAAATTGTCGTTCACCGGGGCGTTTTTGCCGGAACGCCAGAAGTTACCATGACCATGAATGCGGATTTTGCACATAAATTCTGGCACGGCAAGGCAAATCTGATCACAGCACTGACCCGCAGGCAGGTCGTGGCCAGGGGAAACGTGCCGAAGACCGTCAAGCTGCTGCCGATCCTGAAGCCGGCCTATGCGAAGTATCCCCAGTTCCTGAAAGCAAAGGGACTGGGACATCTCGACCTGTCATAGCATCCGGCAGAGGGCGGCGTCCGATGTCTGCAAATAACACTAAAGTGGCCGGAAATGTGCCCGGAAAGTTTTATATCACGGAATTATGTATCGGCTGCACGCTATGCCACGAAACAGCGCCCGGTCATTTCCGGGCAAATGATCAGGAGGGGTATTGCTACATTTTCAAACAGCCGGAAACACCGGAAGAAGAAAGGTTGTGCTCCGAGACAAAAAAAACATGTCCGATGGACGCCATTCGGGACGACGGACTGGAATTATTGAATCCATAAAGGGGGCCGTATGAAAAGGATTGTCAGCATCAGCCTGGGGACGAGCCAGCGGGACTATCAGATCAAGGCAAAATTTTTGGGGCAGAACTTTTTCATCAGGCGCATCGGCACGGACGGAGATACACGGGAAATCGTCGAACTGCTCTATGACTGGGAAACCAGCGCCGACGCCATCGGCCTTTCCGGCGTGAAGTTCCCGAGCAAGATCGGACTTAAGCAAGCTGCGGAAAAGCGCGACACGAGGCTCAAGGAATTGAGCGCTGACCTGAAAATTCCCGTGACCACCGGCGAGGCATTCCGGAATGTCGCACAGGCGTGGGTTGCCCGTTATGTCCAGGAAACCCAGAAGGATTATTTCACCAATGCGCGCGTGCTGGTCCTGTCGGGCATGACCGACTACAGCATCGCCGCTGTGCTTGCGGAGCATACCGACAATATACAGTTTGCCGACCCGATCCTCGAGCACGGGATCCCGAAATTCCTGAACTCCCTGAAGGATATGGAGCGTTACGCCGGCGGGGTTCATGATGTGTTGTCGTTGTCGCCCACCAAGGTGATCGCCACCTCTTTACCCCTGCTGGATGAGTGGAACAAATACGTCCTGCGCAAGGCCATGCAGAAAGCCACGGTGATTATCGTTCCCTATGAGGGCTTCTATGAGTATCTGGATTCCTGCACGCTCGAAGAGCTGGGCGGCAAAACCGTGATTACATCGACGGCCTATGACGATCGTGTGGAGTTTCTGCAGAAACGCGGCGTGGATGTGATCATCGACGCAACGCCCAAGATCCTGGATAGGGTTGTCCAGGTGGATGTCCTGGAGGCCATGATCATGGTCGCCCTCGGCAAGAAAAAAGGGGAACTCAGCGGCGATGAACTGCTCGAGATCATCAGCGAACAACAAATCCGCCCCAGGATTATCTACCCATCCGGAGAACCGCGACGCGTCAACCGTTTTGCATTCGTCATTCACCCGCTGTCCCAGGAGTATCTGAAAAAGGAGAAGGCTATCGAGTTGATCGCGAATATCGCTCCTGCCGGCGCCATGGATGCCGTCGAGAAGATCATGGCCTATGCGCCGCCCTTTGTCTATTCCAAGGTGACCGGCATCAAGTCTCCCACGGGCGTGGAAGCCGAGGGATGGCTGATCACCGTCGGGGGGACGCCGAAGCAGATGCTCTCACATCCCGCCGAGTTCACCTACAAACGGCTGCTCGAAGCGGCCGCCATGGCCAAAAGGCTTGGCGCGCAGATCATGGGGCTGGGGGCCTTTACCAAGGTCGTCGGCGACGCGGGCGTAACCGTCGCCAAGCTCGCGGATATCCCGATCACGACCGGCAACAGCTACAGCGCGTCCGGTGCCCTGTGGGCTGCGGCCGACGCCGTGCGCCGCATGGGACTCATCAAGATCGAGCAAGGCAAAAAGATCAAAGCCAAGACGATGGTCATCGGGGCATACGGGGCCATCGGCGCCGTCTGCTGCCGACTGCTGGCCCTTGCCTTCGAGGAGGTTTACCTGATCGGCCTCCAGGATGCGCGGCTGCTTGCCCTGAAGGAATCGATCCTGAAAGAGACGCCGGACGTAAAAATCACAATCGCCACAAGACCCGACAAGTACCTGGCGGATATGGATGTGATCGTCACGGCGACATCCGCCGCAGGCAAGACCATCCTGGATATCACGAAAGTCAAGCCGGGCTGCGTCATCACCGATGTGGCACGCCCGCTGGACCTGTCGCCTGAGGATGTGGCCAAACGGCCGGATGTTCTCGTCATCGAGTCCGGCGAAATCCTGCTGCCCGGGGAACCCCGGTTCAAGGACATCGGGCTCCCGCCGAAAGTGGCTTTTGCCTGCCTGGCCGAGACCATCGTGCTGGCCCTTGAGGGGCGTTTTGAGGTTTTCACAATCGGCCGCGAGATTGAATGGAAGAAGGTCAAGGAGATTTACACGATGGGCCTCAGGCACGGCATGAAGCTCGCGGCCATATCGGGCGTCAACGGCGTCTATACGGATGAAGACATCAAGCGGGTCGTGAAACTGGCCCTCGAAGCGAGGGCCAAGGCAGAAAAGGAAAAGCTCAAGGCCACGAAATCGAAGATTAATGTTTATCAATCGAAGCTTAATGTTTATAAAAAGAAAGCGGCCAAAACGGATGCCGGTATTGGGGAAAAACCGGCCGCCAAAGCAGGGGCGGCCGGTAAAACGGCGCCGCGCACGCGAAAAAAGATTCGTTCCTGAGAGGAAACCGAATTGTTTGACGCAAACCCCGTGGCGCTGTCCAGGCAGGCCTTTCATCCTGAGGAAGCGCATATATACATTCCGGCCATCGAGGGGCATATTTTTGAATTTGTCCGCAAGATCTGGCACTCGTTTGTCAACAAGATGGTTTCCCTGACCTTTACCGAACGAGACTACTGTTTTGAATACGGTTTGTTTGAAGTCATCGACGGCAGGTTTATACGGATCGCTGCCGTTTCGAGCCAGATCCGTCTTGACGATATCGCGAAAAGGAAAATTCCCAAGGAATTTGACGAGTTCAAAAAGAGGACACGTCCGACGCCGATCGGCTATCACTCCAATTACACAGCCGGCATTTTACGCGATGCCATCATCAGGAAGGGCAACGGCGAAAAACCGCCTGTCGTTTCGATCAATCTGAAGAAAGACAAGCGCATTCACCCCCGACTCAAGGAGATCATTGCCGATGATATGAATTTTGCCGTGGGGGTTCCGTTGTTTTTCGGGGAACACCCGATCGGCGTTCTCTGGGGAGTACGCTCCGAACCCTTGAGCCCGAAACAGCGTACGCTTCTGTTTCCCCAGTTGCATTCGCTGAGCAACGGGATATCGACCATCATGGCTCTGGAATTCAACGGAGGACGCCACGACCACCGTTCCGCCCGGAAGAACATCGAGAAGCTCGATACCAACACGGTCATTGTCAAGTTATTTTACTCACGGCAAGACGGGCAAACAACGCCGGTACGGTCGATCATCGGCAGATCAACGCGCTATCAAAGCAATTTCCGGCTCGACGCGAGCTACATTGTCCCGATCTCAAAGGGATTCTCGATCAGTCTCAAGCGGTTTCTGCCCGAGGATGAAAACGACACCGGCAAGACCCTGCTGATGATTCCCGGATTCTTTTGCAGGCGCTCCGTCTTTGACCTTCTCGCGAGGGAAATGGCTTTCTGCTACGGATACAAGGTCATCTCTCTCGATTGCCGCGGCCGGGACAGACATACGCTGCCGGAAGGCAGGTTCTACGATGCCTGGTCTATCGACGATTTTATCCGGGAGGATTTTCCAAGGGCGCTGTCCTGGATCAGGGAGCAATATCCCGACGATCGCGTGGTTGTGTTCGGTCACAGCATGGGAGGCATTATCGCCCGATTCTATGCGGGTTCCTTCGAAAAAATCCGGACTCGGGCCGGGCACGACGATCTGCCGGAGCCGGCGTCACATATCGCCGGCATCGTCTCCATCGCCTCCCCGGACTATCTGGACATAAAGCCCGGCATTCCGGGCGCCGATCTGCTGAAACTTGGCGCTCGCCTCATCCCCGATGCATTCGATCTGAACACGATCAGCGGCAATGTATTCAACCGAGTTCTTTCCGGGTCCATTTCGACCGTGATTCCCACCGTGAACCCGAAGACGTTTTTCACGTTTTTGCACGACATCCACGACTCGATGCGGCAGTTCACATTTGATGTGAGCACACGCATCCTTTCCCTGCAGGACTTCATCGGGTTTCCGCAGGTGACGCCCCCGGAGGTCTATCTGCTCATGGAGGATATCATCTGCGAGGAATCGACGAAAGTCATGATCCAGTTTTTCCGCTCACAGTTTTTCGGCAACAGCATCCTGTCCTTTGACGGTCGGATCAACTATACGGAAGATCTGAAAAATATCACCCTGCCGATCTTTCATATCCTGGGCGACCTCGATGTCATTGCCCCCGCCGCTACGATCCGGTCGGGCTACGACATAATCAAATCCACAAACAAGCAGATCCAGGAATACCGGCAGGGACACCTCGGAATCATCCTGCATCCGGAAACGGTGCGCGACATTGCCGCAAACGCCGATCGATGGATCGGCAGCCTTGGGAGTAACGCATAAGATAATGATGTCAAGGCACAATATTCTTGACATGTTGGGATTTTGATTTATCATTAAGCAGGCATTTTTTAAAAAACAGGGGCGTGATTATGCAACAGGGCAAAATGCTGGAACCCATGTCGAGCATCGACAGCTTCTGGCTGAGCATGGACGAGCCTACCAATTTGATGATCATTACGGGGCTCATGGAGTTCGATGAACTGCTCGATTACGATGCGATCTGCGATCTGCTGAAAGAGCGCCTGCTCTGCTACAACCGGTTCCGGCAGAAAGTGGTATGGCCGACATCGACTCTGGGAAGACCCTTCTGGGATGAAGACTATAATTTCGACATACAGAATCATGTCATCCGCATGGCCCTGCCGACACCGAGGAATAAAGCGGCACTGCAGCGCATGATCAGCGACCTTACCATCCTCCCCCTGGACAAGAACAAGCCGCTCTGGCAGCTCCATATCATCGAAAACCACGGCAAAGGCTGTGTGCTTTTCATCCGCATCCATCACGCCATCGCCGACGGAATCGCACTCATCCGCCTGCTGCTGTCGATGGCCGACGTGGAGCCGAACCTCTCCTTCCCTCGCGACGGGAAATCTGCCGAAGCAGAAAAAGCAAAGCGGATCCGGACAAAGGGGAAGCTTGCACCCGTTGTCGGACCCATGAACCTTTTGATGCGGGCGGCCAAAACGACGCTGAAAACGGTTATCAAAACGACCGGCGCGGTCTATGATGAAGTCATGAAGACCGCGGCTTATCCGCCGCACCTGGCCCGCCTGATCGAGCTTTACGGCAAGATCGGCCTTGAAAGTTCAACCGTCCTCGCGAAGCTGGCCCTGATGCCCTCGGACTCGAAGACCTCGCTCAAAGGGAAGCTCGGCGTCCGGAAAAGCGCCTGCTGGTCATCGCCCATACCGCTGGACCGTGTCAAGGAGACCTGCCTGTATTTCAGGTGCACCATCAACGATGTGCTGATGGCCGCCGTGGCGGGCGCCCTTCGCAAGTATCTTCTGGGCAGGGGAGACGATTTGGAGGATGCGGAATTGCGCGTGGCCATCCCGGTGAATGTCCGGCCGGACACTCCCGAAATAGAACTCGGAAACCAGTTCAGCCTGGTGCTGCTGTCACTTCCGGTGAATCTGGATGATCCCGTCCGCCGGTTGCGTGAAACGAGAAAACGCATGCGCACTCTCAAGGAATCCGCCGACGCCTTTGTCGGATTCCAGATGATGCAAGTCATGGGCATCCCTCCGGCAAAGATCACGAAGCGGGGCGCGGATTTTTTCTCGAGTAAATTCACCGGCGTCCTCTCAAATGTGCCCGGACCCAGGCAGCACCTCTATTTTACAGACAAGAAGATTAAAAACATTATGTTCTGGGTTCCTCGCTCGGGCGAGGTCGCCCTCGGCGTCAGTATTATCAGCTATGCCGGTTCTGTGACCCTGGGCATTGCCACGGATCGCAGTGTCGCACCGGATCCTGATAAGATCACGGAATATTTTGCCAGAGAATTTGACGAGCTTTTGAAACTGGCGCGCATGGACGTTCTGCAGCGGGCGCCCGCAAGCCGGCGTGCGGCCGCGAGGCGATAGATATAACAATTTTATTTTACTCAATAAACGTAAAGGGGGGTCTTATGACGGAAAAGAAAGAGAAGGGCAAAGCGAAGGTTGACGCGTCGGTTCTGGATGTGGCGAACAAAATCTGGATGGCCGGTCTGGGGGCCGTGCAGACGGCAGAAAAGGAGGGATCCAAGCTGTTCAAGACTCTGGTTGACAAAGGCGTCGATTTTCAGTCCATGCGCAGGGAAATCAGCCAGAAGCAGCTTGACAAAATCGGCAGCATCGTAAAGGGCGGCGTCGGGTCCGTTAAGGGAAAGATCGACGATATTACACAGCAGAGAGAGGGCATGTGGGATAAACTCAAAGTCGAACAGACTTTTGCCTCTGTCATGAAGACGTTCGGTGTCGTCACCAAAAAGGAAATCGACGGCCTGACCAGGAAGATCGACTCGCTCTCCAAAGCCGTCAATGAGATGAAGGCGCCGCCAAAAAAAGCACCCGCAAAGAAAGCGGCTCCGAAAGCAAGGTCAAAAGCATCTAAATAATTTCAAATTTGGCCTCAGAAGAATAAAAAAGTGACATGGTCTGTGTGTGTCACTTTTTTATCTTTGGCGGCTTCGAAAAAAATATAATCATGCAGAAAAAACATGCAACCATGCTGCTTGAGCAGATCCAGCGAGGGAAGGCGCAGCGCCTGAAGCAGGAAGCCGACGCGGGGCTGGCATCAAGAATGCCGCTGCTCAGAAAATGGCAGTCGGATCGCCTGAGCGCAACCTATGAAGACCTGCTTGCCGATAAACGCTACCGGCCGGCCACGGCGTTTTTCTTAAGCGACCTCTACGGGCCGAGTGATTTCAGCCAGCGCGATGACGATATTGAACACCTCTTCTCGACACTGGTCAGGGTTCTTCCCGATTATTTGATTCATACCGCCGCCTATGCCGCTGAACTCAATGCATTGAGCGCGGAGCTTGATTTCGCATTGCTGTACGTGCTGGTCAAAGAACTGAATATCACCGAAACGATCACGCAAGAGGCCTATGCCGAAGCCTACCGGCGCTGCAACAATTACGGCCCCAGGAGGCATCAGATCGAGCTTCTTAAGATGCTGGGCGAAGATCTCGATGCGATTGTATTCAAACCCCTTGTTTATAATACCGTACGGATGCTGAAAATTCCGGCCCTTTTAGCAGGGTTTTCCGCATTGCAGGATTTTTTAGAGAGGGGCTTCAAGGCCTTCCACCATATGCAGGGCGCCGATGAATTCATCGGCACGATCAGCGGTCGCGAAACGCGGATCCTGGACCGCATCTACGCTTCACGCCCCCGGCCTTTTGCGTGGGACGAAGACCAATGAACCCCCAGGGCGAGTCGTCGAAAGAACCAAGATGGTTGAGGAAGAGCAACGATCAGGCTAACATTTCCTGAAGATGAAGAATGCGGCGAAAAGAGCGGAGATGCAAGGATGGCAAGGGTAAAAAGTAATAAATCGAGGATGAACGACAACAAACAAAAGGAGGACCCCATGATGAACATCGTCGAACGTGTTGATGTGTGGGCTGCCGTCATCAAGGACGAGCCCGGCGGCTTGGCTAAGATACTCTCCGGCCTGCGGGATGCCGGTGCGGATCTCGACTTCATCGTTGCCAGACGAGCGCCGGATAAACCCGGAACCGGAGTCGTGTTTGTTACCCCGCTACGCGGCGATGCCGAGGTCGCTGCAGCCGCTACCTTGGGCTTCAACGTAACGAGTAGTCTCAAGTCGCTGCGTGTCGAGGGAGATAACAAACCGGGAGTTGCTGCGAAAGTGACGGAAAAACTTGCGGCGGCGGGGATCAACCTTCATGGATTCTCTGCGGCTGTTATCGGGGCAAGATTCATCCTATACATTGGTCTGGACACCGCCCAGGACGCCGCGAAGGCCGCTGCTATTCTCAAGCAGCCATAGAACGAAACGGCATTCTCCCGAGAAGCCCTCAAGCCCTATTGGACACGACAATGTCGACGTCAAATCCGCAGTGGTTCTCTTTCTCAACGGATTTTGGTTTCCATCTCCAGGATCGCTGCGGTGATTTCCAAGCTTAATCGCCCGAGGGCGCGGCTGTGCGCCGCGACAAGGGCGGCATAGCCTGCGCCTTGCGTCGACTCTATGAGCGTCGTGCGACTTCTGCGGACCTGCCCGCCCTTCGCGGCACTGATCGTCCACAGTGCGTCCAGGGTTGCCGCTCTATCCGGCTCCGATTCGAAACGCAGGACGTCGATCACGACGCGATAGGATGCGTCTGCCGCTGATGATGCCGGGAACACCGTTACCCGCGGTGTGCCAAGCATCGAGACGAGGTTCCCGGCGACAACCCGCGCAATATCGACTTTAAGCGGCGAGGCCCAACGGTCGAACTCTTCGATGAAAACCTGGTTCGGACCCGTCCGTACAACGATCTGCAGCCGGTCAACGGCAGCAGGCACCGAGACGGGGCCCACCGAGACGGCATAGTCCGCCGCCGGCACCGATGCCGGCGCCGCCGTTGGGCTCAGCGTGTAAAAACGCGACGGCGAAGAAGCGCATCCTGCGATTATGGCAGCGACTGCGCAGGAAATAATAATGATGGCAAGTCTGTTCATTTTGATTTCTCCTGTGTTTTTCCTCGGATGAGGGCATCGGGGTTTCGCTCGAGATAATCGACGAGGCCGCTGATGGCCTTTGCAGCCCGGCTGATCTCCTGCAGGGCCTCCCGCAAATCCTGCTGCGCCTGCGCGTCCTTGCCGACCAGCGTGGCATCGGTACTCTTCAGGACGCGCTGAAGGTCTTCCAGCGTCTTCCTCACGTCAGGCAGGATTTCCCCTTCGGCACGCTTCACAAGCCCGTCGAGCCTTGCGAGCAGAGTCCTCAGGTCCTCGCCAATGGCATCGATAGGCATTTTTTCGATCTTGGCCAGGATGTTGTTTACCTTATTCTGAATATCCTGCAGGCCACTCGGCACCACCGGTAGCTCCTGTGGGGTCTTTGTCCAGTCAATCTTCGCTTTGGGAGCATTCGGAAACATATCAAAGGCCACATAGAGCTGTCCCGTTATGAGGCTCCCGCTGCGCAGTTGCGCTCTAAGTCCCCGGTTGACCAGGTCCTGCATGAAGCCACGACGCTCCTTTTGGCTTGAGATCCTTTCCTCGGCGGAAGACGGATCTTTCAGATGTGTCAGGAAACGGCGCTGGTAGACGACGAAGTCCACGCGCGGATGAATCTCTTCCGTTTCCGGCTTGTATTCGAGACCAACGGCGGTAACCTCGCCCACCGGCAGCCCGAGGTAGGTGACGGGTGCACCGACAAGAAGTCCCCGCAGCGACTCGCCGGGATAGAGGACGTAGGGTGTAACAATCGTCTCGGGGTGAGCCATTGCCGTCTTCCTGTCGTTGTAGAGTGTAAAAACCGCTTTATCGGCGGCCGGCTTTACATCCGCAGCCGAGGTGAACGTTTCAAAGGCGATCCCGCCGATCAACATCGACAGTACCGACTGGGTACGCACGGAAAAACCTTCGGCCCCCATGGACACGTCGATTCCGCTCGCATGCCAGAAACGGGTCTGATCTGTGACGTATTTGTCGTAAGGCGCACGCACGAAGACCTCGATTTTGACTGACCCGCCGTCCTCCGCGAGATCATAGCCGATCACCTGTCCCACGTTCAACTGCCGGTAATACAGGGGGGCGCCGCTCCCGATCGACCCGAGGCTGTTGGTCTGCAGCACAAACCGTCTGCCCGGCTGATCAAGGGTGATCGCCGGTGGCACATCGAGGCCGGTAAACTCTCGCCGTTCCCGCTTGGACTTTCCGGGTTCCAGCCCGATATAGTTGCCGGACAGCAGTGTACCGATGCCGGAGATTCCACTCAGGCTGGCGCGCGGTTGTTCGATCCAGAATTTTGTGTCCTCGACGATCAAGCCCTTGGCGCTTTTGTCGATCTTCGCCGTCACCACAACTTTTGTGAAATCCTCCGAGAGTTTCATCGTCTTCACCAGACCGATATGGACGTCCTTGTATCTGACAAAGGTCTTCCCGGCCTCTATGCCCGTGGCCTCCTTGAAGACGATGGTAATCGTCGGGCCTTCGCTCATTATCCGCTGGACCCAGATCCCGAGGGCCACCAGGACCGCCACGACAGGAATGATCCAGACCACGGAAAATCGCTTTCGCTTCTTCGGCACAGCGATGGCCTGCGGAACGTTATCGAGATCGTCATGGTCCGTCATTTTTGTCCTCCTTGTTGTTGGAATCCCAGATCAGACGGGGGTCGAATGTTTCAGCCGCGATCATCGTCAGTACGACGACCGCCGCAAAAAACAGCACGCCGGCCCCCGGCTTGATCGACATGAGCGGCTTGAGTTGGATGAGGGCGACGGTGAAGGTGATGACAAAGACGTCGAGCATCGACCATCGTCCCACGAACTTGACCAGCCGGTAGAGACGGGCCCGATCGTACCGATCCCCGCTCGAGCGGCGTTGAACGGCGACCAGCAGATAGGCCAGGGCGGCGAGCTTGGCAAGCGGGATCATCACGCTCGCGATCAGCACAATCAGCGCCAGATGCCACGATCCGGTCATGTAGAGCAGGACGGTGCCGCTGATAATCGTGTCCACCTCGACGGATGTCACCGTGTTCGTGATCATCACGGGCATCAGGTTTGCCGGGATGTAGCAAACCGCGGCAGCGATGATGAGGGCCCAGGTCCGCTGGATCGCATTGTGCCGGCGAAGCACAAGCTCCTCGCCGCAGCGCGGGCAATACCCCGGCTCATGAACGTCGGCCGGCCGCGTCAGGAGGCCGCAGTCTTCGCATGACACCAATCCCAGCTTAATGCCTGTCATGGCGCCGGTGCTCATGGTCCCGTCCTCCCCGGATAAAGTGAATCAGGGACTGCCGCCGATCGCATCATTTCCTCATCAGCCCACCTGATGCGTATCCACGCCTCATGCGCGTTGAAGCTGACCGTCATGGCAGCAATGAGAGAGATGAGCACGCCTGCGGCAAACATCCCGATACCGGGACTCACCGTTGCCAGATCGGCGATCTTTACCAGGGCAACCAGAATGCCGAGCAGCATCACCTCGACCATGGCCCAGGGCTGGTTAAACGCCAGCACCCGCATCAGCGTGCCGGCCCATGAGGGCGCCGGGGGTTGCCTCACGGCGAGAAGGACCGACAGCATGAAAGTGATATGAACCGCTGGTGCGACGATGATACAGAAGGCCACCAGCATGGCCGTGATTTCATGCCCCTGCATCCACATTTCCAGTACGCCGCCAAGAATGGTCGTGCTCGACTGGCGCCCAACGGCGGAAAGCCCCATGAGAGGCTCAACATTGGCGATGACAAAGACAACCGCCGCAGCAACCGTAAGGGCCAGTGTCCGATCCAGCGAACCGGGTTTGCTGGAGGCTGTCGTGCAGCCGCAGCGGGGACAACGCGCCCTGCCACCCGGCGGGAGTGCGGGGATGTGTTGCAACAGGTCGCAATCGGGGCACGCAATGATCTTTTCGATCAGAGATGACATTCGTTTTCTCCCGGCCTGCATCATAACTTCAGGCCATTTGAGAAAGCATCCGGTGACAGGGTTTTGCGAATGACCTCGCGAAATACGATATACGGGCCATGCGGCAACTGCCCTTAACGGCCCTCTGATTTTTCTGCGGCGCCCTCAGGCGGGGTTGCCGCTGCCGTCAGATTGTCCGCTTCGACGACCCATCCGCCGCCCATCGTCTTGTAAAGGTTGACCAAGGCCTGGAAAAGAACCCCCTGGGTCTGGGCGTACCCCAGTTCTGCGGAAAAGAGGCTCCGCTCGGCGTCGAGCACCTCGATGTAGCTCGTGTAGCCGTTTTCGTAACGAAGATTTGCGATGCGGGCGTATTCCTTCAAGGAATCGACCTGACGCTTCTGCGCCTCCATCTGTTCGCGGGTGCGCTTCTGATCCGCCAGCGAGTCCTCCACCTCCCGGAATGCCGTCTGGATGACGGCCTGGTAGTTGAAAAGCGCCTGCTGCTGGATTGCTTCGGTTGCCCTCAACTGACCCGTGAGGGAGCCGCCCGTAAAGATCGGGGCTGCCAGGGCCCCGCCCCAGCTCCAGACCTGTGCAGGCCCTGTGAACAGGCTGGAGAGATCCGCACTGGCCCACCCGAAGAGGCCCGTGAGCGAGATGGTGGGGAAAAATTGCGCTTTCGCCACACCGATCCGGGCGTTTGCGGCAACAAGGGCCTGTTCCGCCTGCCGGATATCGGGGCGTTTGGCCAGGAGATCGGAGGGAAGCCCCGCGGGCACCGCTGGCAGAACCAGCGCGTCCAGTCCCTTGCCCCGCGTGATCGGTCCCGGGTTTCTACCAATAAGGAGGCTCAGCGCGTTTTCCTGGAAGGCAATCTGCTTTTCGATCTGCGGGATCGTGGCCAGGGCCTGCTCGTACTCGGACTTGACCTGGTTGAGTTCCAGCTCCGAGATAACCCCGCCCTCGTATCGGAGCTTGAAGAGCTTGTAGGAATCCTCCCGGACCTTTGCCGTGCGCCGTGTGACTTCGAGCTGCTTGTCAAGATCGCGCAGGTTGATGTAGCTGTTGGCAACGGCGCTGACCAGGGACAGGATGACGGCCTGCCGCGCTTCTTCGGTGCTGAGAAGATCGGCTTTCGACGCCTCCGTGGCCCTCCGGAGCTTCCCCCAGATGTCGATCTCCCAGCTTCCGGTGAAGTTGGCCCGGTAGCTGTCGGCCGGGTTCTTCAAAGCGGAAGACAAAAGCGGGGACATCCCCTCCTCGGAGACCCGATTCTGCCCGGCAAGGGCGTTTGCCCCGATCTGCGGAAAGAGGCCCGAGCGCCCCACCCAGTAGCGGCCCACGAACTCGTCGACACGGGCGGTGGCAATCCTCAGATCGTAGTTCTGCTTCAGGGCCGCGTCGATCAGCCCGTCGAGAACGGGATCATCGAATTGATGCCACCACGCCGTGTTGGCTGTTTCCTGCGCCTCATTTTGCTCGACGCGCCACGCCTGGGGGGCATCAATGGCCGGCCGCTTGTAGTCGGGGCCGAGGGCGCAGCCGACCAAAAGCATCGCAACTACCAGGGAGAGGATCGCTTTATTCATGGCCTGCCCCCTCCTTTTCAATTCGCTCAATGACTCCATGCCCGCCCGGCTTCTCTTTGTGTACCAACCTCTCCATCACGTAGAATGTGACGGGGATGAGGAAGATGGCGATGAAGCTGGCCGCCAGCATCCCGCCGATGACGGTCATGCCCATGACCCGCCGCGAGATGGCCCCGGCTCCCGTTGCAAGGGCAAGGGGCACGCAGCCCAGGATGAAGGCAAAGGACGTCATGAGGATCGGCCGCAGTCTGAGTTTTGCTCCTGTCAGGGCCGCCTCCAGGACGGGTTTGCCCTTGTCGTATTCCATCTTGGCGAATTCGACGATGAGGATCGCGTTTTTCGCCGCCAGACCGATGAGCATGACGAGGCCGATCTGTGCATAGACGTTGTTCTCGTACCGTAACAGCCACAGGGCGCCGAAGGCCCCCATGACGGCGATCGGCGTCCCGAGGAGCACGCTGAAGGGAAGCGACCAGCTTTCGTACTGGGCTGCCAGGATCAAAAAGACGCACAGCAGCGAGAACCCGAAGATGGCGGCGGGCGACACCCCCTCCTGGGCCTTCTTCTCCTGGAAGCTCATGCCCATGTAGTCATAGCCCATCTCGCTGGGCATCGTTTCGGCAAAGACCTGCTCGAGGGCTTCCATGGCCTGGGCCGAGCTGTAGCCCTGCGCCGCCGATGCGTTGATCTGGGCAGCGCGGTACAGGTTATAGCGCATGGTGAACTCGGGCCCTGATGTGGCTTGCACCCGGGTGACGGCCGAGAGGGGAACCATCTCGCCCGAGCCGTTCCGCACGTGGAACTGCCCGAGATATTTCGCATTGGTCCTGTACTCGCCCTCGGCCTGGACATAGATCTGCCACTGGCGGCCGAACCGGTTGAAGTAGTTCACGAAAGCGCCGCCCATGAAGCACTGGAGGGTCTTGTAGACGTCCGAGAGGGCCACCCCCTGCTTGAGCACCTTGTCGCGATCCACCCCTACAAACACCTGGGGCACCGTGGGACGGAAGGTCGAGCTGACGCCGGCCAGCTCGGGCCGCTTGCGGGCCGCATCGAGGAATTTATTGGTCTGCTCGGCAAGGAACGCAAGGTCCTTTCCGGCCCGGTCCTCGAGGATGAACGTGGCGCCTCCCGAGGTTCCGATGCCGGGGATGGCCGGCGGCGGGAAGGAGAAGGCGATGGCCTCCGTCAATCCGCTCAGTTCCCGGTTCAGGTTGGCCTTGATGGCCTCGTACTGCTCCTCCGGCTTTTTCCTGGCGGCCCAGTCCTCGAGCGTGATGAAGAAGAAGGAGCTGTATGTGTTTGCAACGCCGCTCAACATGCTGTAGCCGATGACGCTGGTGCAGTATTTCACGCCCGGCGTCTTCTGGATGATCTCTTCGGCCTTCCTGGTCGCGGCGTCGGTCCTCTGCAGCGATGCCGCGTCGGGAAGCTGAAGCCCCGCGTAGACGTACCCCTGGTCCTCGTCCGGGAGGAAGGAGGCCGGCAGGAGCTTCCCGAAGAAGCCCGCCAGGATCGCGGTTCCCAGAAGGAAGAGGAGGCTCAACTTGCTCTTGCGGATGAGATGGTCGCACCAGTTCACGTACCCGTCCGTCGACCGGCCGAAAATGCGGTTGAAGCCGTCGTAGAATTTCTGCAGCGGTCCCCAGGCTTTCGTTTTCGGTCGCAGCAGGAGGGCCGACAGGGCCGGCGAGAGCGAGAGCGCGTTGAAGGCCGAGATGATGACAGAGACGGCGATCGTCACGGCGAACTGCTGGTAGAGGCGTCCCGTGATACCCGGAATAAAAGCCGTGGGGACAAAGACGGCCGCCAGGATGACGGCGATGGCGATGACGGGTCCCGATACTTCCTCCATGGCCTTGAGGGTCGCGTCCTTCGGGCTCATCCCTTTTTCGATGTGGTGTTCCACGGCCTCAACAACGACGATGGCGTCGTCGACGACAAGCCCGATGGCCAGGACCAGTCCGAAGAGCGAGAGCGTGTTGATGGAAAACCCGAAGATCGGGAAGAGCATGAAGGTGCCCACCAGCGAGACGGGCACGGCCAGAAGGGGGATCAGTGTTGCCCGCCAGCCCTGCAGGAAGATGAAAACGACGATGATGACGAGGATCAGGGCCTCGAAGAGGGTTTTTACGATCTCCTTGATGCCTTCCGTGACGGCAAGCGTTGTGTCGAGGGCAACGACGTAGTCCAGATCAGCGGGGAATCGTTGCTTGAGTTGCGCCATGAGTTTCTTGGCGCCGGCGGCGGCCTCGATGGCGTTCGATCCCGGCATCTGGTACAGGGCGATGACGGCCGCGGGCTTGCCGTTGAGACGTCCGATCATGTTGTACGACTGGGCTCCCAGCTCGATGCTTCCCACGTCCTTGAGGCGGACGAACGATCCGTCCGGGTTTGACCGGATCACGATGTTTCCGAACTCCTGTTCGTTCTCGAGGCGGCCCTGGGAGCGAACGGCATAGGTGAATTCCTGGCCCGTCGGCACGGGCTCGCCGCCGATCTGGCCGGCGGGGTTCACGGCGTTTTGCTGCTGGACGGCGGTGACGATCTCGGGGATGGTGATCCCCAGCGAGGCGAGCCGGTCTGGCCTCACCCAGAGGCGCATGGCGTACTGGCCGGCTCCGAAAACGGTGACGCTCGCGATTCCGGGAACGCGGGTCATCTGGTCGTTGATGTTGATGTAGCTGTAGTTGGCCAGGAAGACGTTGTCGTAGGTCCCGTTGGGGGAAAAGAGGGCGAACATGATCAGCGGCGCCGACGTCGATTTCTGCACCGTGACGCCCTGGTTGATCACGTCGGCGGGCAGCTGCGAGTTGGCCTGATTGCTCCGCATCTGGGCGAGGATCTGGTCGGTGCTGGGGTCCGTTTTGATGTCGAAGTTCACCGTCAGGGACATCTTGCCGTCGTTGGAGTTGAGCGAGTACATGTAGTTCATGTTGTCCACGCCCGACATCTGCTGCTCGATGGGCGTGGCCACCGACTGCTCCACCGTCAGCGCGTCGGCTCCGGGGTAGGTGCCGGTGACCTTCATTTCCGGCGGTACGATGTTGGGGAACTGGGCCGTGGGCAGGCCCGACATGGCCACGATGCCGACGATGACCATGAGGATGGAGATGACCATGGCCACGATGGGGCGGTTGATGAAGAATTTCGACATATCGGCTTACCTCTTCTCGGCCCTGGCCGGCTCGGCGGATTTCTGGGGGGCGGGGGCCTTCTCTTCTGCTTTCGCTTCAGGTTTGGCCGCAGGCTTCGCTTCGGGCTTTGCCGGCGCCTCCGCAAGCGCCTTCGGCGTCACCGGCATGCCCGGGCGGACCTTCTGGATCCCCTCGACGATGACCCGCTCGCCGGGTTTGAGGCCCTCGAGGATGATCCAGAGGTTGCCGACGCGCTCGGCGGGCGTTACAGGCCGGATGTCCACCTTGCTGTCTGCCCCCACCACGGCCACCATGTATTTTCCCTGGACTTCAGACACGGACCGCTGGGGTACGAGAAGGGCATCCTTCCTGACCGATGTTGCAACCCGAATCTTTCCGTACTGGCCGGGCCGCAGGAAATTACCCGGGTTGGGGAAGACCACTGCCACTTTCATGGTCCCCGTCTTCACATCGATCTGGCGGTCGGCGAAGCCGAAGCTTCCCCGATGAGGGTAACTGCTTCCTTCAGCAAGGATGAGTTCGCCCTCTATTTTCTCTCTCGATGAGGTTGAACGCTGCGCAGCCTGGATGTATTCCTGCTCGCTCACCTGCATGTAGGCCTTGATCGGGTCTACCGTCGAGACCGTCGTCAGCTCTTCCATTCCCCCCGGCCCCACGAGGTTTCCGATCTGGGCCTTGGCAAGGCCGGCGATGCCGTCCACGGGCGAGGTGATCTGCGTGAAAGCCAGATCGAGCTGGGCCTTGTCAACGGCAGCCTGGGCGGAGATCACCGCCGCGCGGGCAGACTGTTCCGTGCCGATGGAGTCGTCGAGGTCCTTTTTGCTGACGGCGTTCTGCTCTGCCAGTGGTTTGACGCGGGCCAGGTTCGCCTTGGCCTGTGTCCACCGCGCCTGCTGGGCTTCCAACTGACCCTTCGCCTGCTCCAGGGCCGCCTGGAAGGTGCGCGGGTCGATCTCGAAGAGGATCTGACCCCTCTTCACGAGATCGCCTTCGCGGTAGTTCTGCTTGATGAGATAGCCCTGGACCTGGGCCCGGATGGTGGCGTTCACCATCCCGTCTAGAGTTCCGATCCATTCATGGTAGACGGGAACATCCCTCTGGATGACGGTCGTCACCTCCACGGTCGGCGGCGGAGGGGCCTGCTGTGGCTCTTTTGAGCAACCGCCCGCCGTGAAAATGAACAGGATGACAAGCAATAGAATAACTGCCGCCCGGTGCAATACCACCCGGGGAATAATCCACGGCAGGAAATTCTTGCGACGCCGTGCCAATATGATCTCCATGACTGACCCCTTTCACAATAATGTCACGAATTTTTATAGGTTTATTGCTGAGCTGTCCACATTTTTTTACCGGTGGAAAAAGAGCATCCAAAGCAGCGTTTCCCTCTCTACATAACTTTTCCCGTAAAATGGACGACACGGACGACCGCCATCGTCAGCGGTATCGCCAGGATGGCCCCCACAGGCCCCAGCACCCAGGTCCAGCCAATCACCCCCACAATAATGAGAATCAACGATATGTCGAGACCCTTCTTCATGAACTTCGGCTTGATGACATTGTCAAAGATGATATTGACAAACCACCAGCCGACAAGAACATAAAGGGCCTGTATCCAACCGCTGTCGAGCAGGGCAATTAACAAAGGCGGGATGAGGGCGAAGAAAAATCCGACGGCGGGGATGAAATTGCAGAAGAAGAAAAACACGCCGAAGGTAACGGCATAGTCGACCCCGAGCGCCAAGAGCACGACTGTATTGATCACCGCCTGTACGAGGCCGGCAATGCCCGTGATGGCAACGTATTTCCTGGTATCCAGGTTGATATCCTCGAATCGGTGCATGAAAGACCCCTCGGGATACTCCCCGGCGATGAGCTTTTGCTGCACTGTCACTAATTCAATCAACATGAAAATCGTGACGATGAGAAGAAGCAGCCCGTTACCCATCGTACCGGCCACGGTGCCCAGGATGCCGGCGGCAAGTTCGATGATGCGTTTGGGGGGAATTGCGTCGAGGGGGACCAGTTTCGCGGCATCGAACCCTCTTGCCGTCAGGGAAGCCGCGATACTGTCGCGAAGACCGGCCAGTTTTTCCTGGTAAACGGGAAGTTTATGGATCAGGTCTGCAATCGACGCTCCCAACACAGAAAGAATCGCAGATCCCACGATGATGACAATGAGGATGGCTATAAGCACAGAGAGGCCCGGCTTGACCCCTTTTCGGATCAACCAGGCAGGGAAGGGGATCACGCTCTGGGCCAGAAGAAAGGCCAGCAGGATGATGTTCAGGACCGGTGCAGCGGCCTTCATTCCGGCCAGGACGACGACGGCGCAGGCCCCTCCCATCAATATGCGAAGCAGCGGTGAAATGGGCATTCCGTTTGTCATAGAAAGCTCCCTTATCGAGGTCCTTCACCAAGCCTGATTATTATTACCCCCTCATGCCATCATGGCCACGATGACCGGCCCCCATGCCGTCAGCAGGATGTTTCCGATGGCATAGGGCACGGTATAGCCCAGGGCCGGAAGCTTGCTTTGCGCCTCCTCCTGGACGGCGCGAAGCGCTGCGGTGATCGTCCCTGCTCCGGAGCAGGCGCCCAGCAGGATCAGGGGATTCATCTTCAAGACATATCGCCCGAAGAGAATCGCCGTGATGTGAGGCAGCACGGCCACCACCAGGCCCACGAAGACCAGACTGAGCCCTGATTTCTGAATCCCCGCGATGAAGCTGGGGCCCGCCCCCAGACCCACAACGGCCATGAAGGTCGTCAGCCCGACCGTATCGAAGACCCACATGGCCGGCTCGGGAATCCGGCCGAAGGTCGGGCGCACGGACCGGAGCCAGCCGAAAACCAGGCCCATGACCAGGGCGCCGCCGCTGGCCGTCAGGGTGATCGGCAGTCCGCCGATCGTGACCGTGAGCAGGCCGACGAGTCCCCCGAAAAAGATGCCCAGGCCCACGAAGATCATGTCGGTGGCGATCGTCGGCCGGTCCGCGTACCCCAGCTCCTTCGCCGCCCGTTCGACATCGCGCTTGGCGCCGACAAGGCTCATCACGTCGCCCCGGTCGAGGCGGGTCTCGGCGGTGAAGGGCATCGGCTCTCCCGACCCGCAGGAGCTTCCGCAGGAAGACCCCGCGGGCAAACTCGAAGGCCGCCAGCTCCCTGAGGGTCTTCCCGGCCAGGGCCTTGTTCGTGATCACCACATCCAGGATCTCCGCGGGAAAGTCGAGGAGGGCCTTGTCGTCCACTTCGGGGCCGATCTCGGTGCCCCGCGCCATCGAGAACCTCGGTGCGGGTCACCACCGCGACCACATCCCCCTGATGAATGACCGTGGCGGGCTCGGGTTCGATGATCTTGCCTTCGTGACGGATCCGCGGAGATGAAGACACGCGCATCTCCTTGGGCATGGCCTCGAGCTCTGCCGACGGTCTTGTTCACCAGCTTTTCATTGGTCACGCGGTATGCCCGGACCCCGAAGTTCTGAAAGGCGGACTGCACGCCGGCCTCCGGCTCTTCCCCGCCCGAGATCTTGGCCTGCAGCTTCTTCCCTTCCTCCTTCAGGTTCACCCCCATCAATTTCGGCCCGATGTTCGGAAGGAACCAGACGATGAAGGCGGTGCCGATCAGGTACGTCACCGCATAGGCGACCGGAATGTTATTGATCAGCATGGTCTTCTCCGCGGCCGGGATGCTGAGGCGGTTGATGGCATCGCCGGCCGTGCCGATGACCGTGGATTCCGTAAAGGCCCCGGCCAGCAGACCCGCCGTCGTCCCCATGTCATACCCCAGGATTTTCGCGGCGAAGAAGGCAGCAGAGCAGGCACGTGACGCATAAAACGACCGTCACCGCCAGTTGCGGCAGGGCGTCCTTTTTCAACCCCCGGAAGAACTGGGGGCCGACCTTGTACCCGGTGGTGAAGAGGAAGAGGTCGAAGAAGATGTTCTTCACGACCGCGGGAACCTTGATGTCGAGCTGCCCGATGAGCACGCCCGCCAGCAGCGTGCCCACAACGGTCCCGAGACTGAACGATCCGATTTTGATCCGCCCGATCAAGAAATCCCATGGCCAGCGCAAGAAAGATGGCGAGCTCCGGATGCTCCTGAAGGGCCTTCACAAAATAATCCATGTCGTTACCTCCTCCTCTTAATGCATGTCAGCTACTCCATTTCCTGACTGTCACGGACAGCCGGGCCCTGCACGGTCCGGCTGTCACTCACTTTCGTTAGAGAATCATGGCAAAATAGCCGAAGACCGTGAGCAGGACGCCCGAGACGGCGTAGCCCACCGGGAAGCCGACCCACGGCACCGAGCTGCCGATCTCCTTGGCGGCCTCCCGGCAGGGTCCGGAGTGCGAGCGGGCGCCCGCGACGCCGCCCATCAGCACCGCCGGGTTGATCTTGAACAGGTGATAGCCGATGCGCCCAGGTGACGAACGGCGGGATGGTGCAGGCGATGAAGCCGACGAGGAAGATCTTGAGCGCCATCGCCCCGGTGAGCTGCGCCAGGAGCGAGGCGCCGGCATTGATGCCCACGATCCCGACAAAGGTGACCAGGCCCAGGTCCTCGAGGATGTTCCGCGCCGCGTTGGGCGTGCTGCCGAAGAAGCGCAGGCGCGAGACCGCCGACGAGACGAAGATGCCCGAGAGCAGCAGGCCGCCCGCGTTGCCCAGACCGACCTGAGAAGCTGCCCACCGGCACGTTGATCCCGCCGATCAGGAGGCCCAGAATCATGCCCACCGAAAGCGTCAGCAGGTCGGTCCCCGTGCTCGGCCGGGCCACCTTGCCCAACGCGCGGCCACCTTCTCCACCGCGCTCTTGAGCCCCGCCACGAAGAGCACGTCGAACCGCTGCAGTTTGGTCTCGGCCCCCACGGGAAACGGCACGCCGCCGCGTTCCATGCGGATGCACCTGCAGCTGGCCGGCGAAATCCTCGTGCCGGAACTCCTTGAGCTCTCTGCCTTCCACGCCCTTTTCGGTGACCAGGATCTCCGCCTGGTCGAGGGGGATGGCCAGGGCCTTGGCGTCGGGAACCTCGGGGCCCAGCAGCCCCATGTTGGCCGTAAGGTCCTCCAGGCGGCCGCCGAGGGCCACGACGTCGCCCACCTGCATCACCAGGTCAGCGCTCGCCCCGAGCGCCTCCCCGCCACGCACGATGTTCAGGATGCGGTACTGCGGGTAGGTCTGGCGAAGCTGGGCGATCGTCTTGCCGGCGGTCTGCTTGTTCTCCAGACGGTAGGCGCGGAGCCCGCCGGGCCGGTAACCGCTCAGCCCGACATCGTCGAGGTTCGGCACCCCGAATTGCTCTTCATACTCCTTCGCGGCCTTCCTGGCATCGACGCCCCACCACTTCGGCAGGTACTTGCAGATCAGGATGATGCCGACCGTTCCCCAGATGTAGGTGATGCCGTAGCCAAGGGCGATCATCGCCGACACCGCTTCGGCGGTGGATCCCTGCCGGGATCTTGTAGGCGCCCTGGGTGACGGCCATCTCGGCCGTGCCGATGGCCGCCGACATGGTCTGGGAGCCGGCGAGGACTCCGCCCACCGCGCCGGCGGGCAGCCCGAACAGCCGGCTGCAGACCACCACCAGGCCCAGGCCGAGAACAGGCGCAGACCACGGCGAGGATGGTGAAGGTCAGGCCGTCCTTCTTCAGACTGTTGAAGAAGGACGGGCCCACCCGCAACCCCACCCCGTACATGAAGAGGTAGTACATCAGCGACTTGGCAAAGTTGTCGAGCTGCAGCTTGACCCCGTAGGTCGAGGCCCAGGTGGCAAGAGCGACTCCGACAACGATCGCCGCTGCCACCATGCCAAGCCCGTAGCCCTTGACCGAGAACTTGCCCACCCAGACTGCCAGCCCTACGGTGAGAAACAGGAGAAGAAACGGATTTGCTGCAAGAAATTGAAAAAATGCTTCCATGAGCAACCTCCTTCTATCATTCCTGATGTTCTGCCGGTACCACCCGCCTCCACCCTCTTTTTGCGAGGATGGAGGCGGATGCGATTGACGCTTTTTAGACGATGTTCTATTTGCCTTTCCTGTTGCCTTTCTTGGCACCCAGCACATCGGGTTTCAACAGCTCCAGTCCTGCTGCCGCATTGTAGCCGTGGATCTCCTTCACGTCGAGCTTGCGCATGAAGGTGATGATCTCCTTGGTGATGACCTGTCCCGGGACCATGATGGGGAAGCCCGGCGGGTAGGGAATCACGAATTTGGCCGACACCAGTTCCGGGCCCTTTGGCGAGCCGGTCATCGATCTCCTTGCTGAAAAGCTTGATGTATTCGCGGTTCGCCGCGTCGTAGGCCATGAAATAGGCCTCCCGCATGTGGCCTTCCTGCGTGGCGCTCGCAGGATTGTCGCGGAATGCGTCGTGGAAGCGCTGGAAGTCCGGCAGATCCGGCACGTCCTCGACCAGCGACTTCACCCGCGCCTTGAAGGCCGCCTGCTCCGCTTCGCCTCCCTCCTCCAGCCGCTTGTCAATCGCGCGGGCCATGTCGGCCAGCGCCTTGATCAGGTGGGCCAGGTCGCTCCGGGTGTTGTTGATGTTGATCTGCACCAGCACGCTGTTGCGCGAGGTCTTGTTGATCTGGATGTCGTAGTCGTTCGCGAGGAGGGCCTTGAACTGGGTGCCGTCGTACCCCGCGTTGCCGCAGAGCAGCGTGATCCGTGTCGGATCGAGGTAGAACTCGTCGTTGTCCAGCGCCCCGATCGTGTCGCTCATCTTCCAGCCCGGCGCACCCCAGTCGGTAAAGCCTGACTTGCGGTATTCCGCCGGGATCATCTCAGCCGGCGTGGCGGCACGGAAGTACTTCGAGATCAGCGGGTGGTTATTGATCTCCCGCCGGATCTCGATCGCGAGCTGGGTCGCCCGGCTCACGAGCTCATACCCCTCCAATTCCATCTGCCGCCGTGCCACGTCGAGGGAGGCGATGATCTGCAGGTTGGGAGAGGTCGAGGTATGGGTGAAGAAGGCCTCCTTGAACGATGCCTCCACCTTGTGGAAGTCCTGATCGGCGACGACGATGATCGATCCCTGCCGCAGCGCCGACATGGACTTGTGCACGGAGTCGCTCTCGTAGACGCGCACCCGCACTTTGTCCGGGTCCGGGAGCAGGTGGATGTCGAGCAGGCGGGGGTTCTTGGGATCCAGCTCGCCCATCTCGGATTTGAATTTTTCATAGCGTTTGCGGTACTCCGGGTCACGCATCATCTCCCGGATCGCCGAGGCCGCGCCCATGGCCGTGCGCCGGCGCAAGAACGGCGAGAAGCGGGCAAAGCCGAACCACGCCTCGTCCCAGAGGAAGCAGATGTCCGGCTTGATCGCGAGGCACTCCAGCATGGTCTGTCTTGACGTTGGCGACGTGGCCGTCGAAGGTGCAGTTGGTCAGGACGACCAGCTTCGCCCGGTCGAGCTTCCCCTCTGCCTTCAGCTGCAACAGCGCCTTCTTGATCGGCTTGATCGCGAGGCTGCCGTACATCGAGTACTGGGGCAGCGGGAAGGCGTCGATGTAGAGCGGCTGGGCGCCTGCCAGCACGAGCCCGTAGTGGTGCGACTTGTGGCAGTCGCGGTCGATCAGCACGATATCGCCGGGCACGAGCAACGCCTGGTGCACGATCTTGTTGGACGTGGACGTGCCGTTGGTGACGAAGAAGCTGCGGTCGCCGCCTAAGGCGCGCGCCGCCTTGTCCTGGGCCACCTTGATGTTGCCGGTCGGCTCGAGCAGGCTGTCGAGGCCGCCGGTGGTTGCCGACGACTCCGCCAGGAACAGGTTTACGCCATAGAACTCGCCCATGTCGCGGATCCAGTTTGACTTGAAGATCGACTTCCCGCGGGCGATCGGCAGGGCGTGGAAGGTGCCGATGGGCCGGCTGGCGTAGTTCTTCAGGTTGTCAAAGTAAGGCGTCTCGTAGCGGTCCTTGATGCCGTCGAGGATCGCCAGATGGATCTCCATCGGCTCCTCGGCGCCGTAGAAGACCCGCCGGATCGGCGCCGCCTCATCGGAGCCGGCAAGGGCGCCGACATCGCGGTCCGTGGTCAGGTAGACGTCGACCTCGGGCCGCCACCGACGGATCATCCGCGCAAGCGTTGTGCCCAGGTCGCGCGTCGCTGCTCGCGGCCCCTCTCCGATCTGAACTTGCTTCAGGAGGATCTCACGCAGAGCCGGCACGTTGTACTGAGAGGGGAACCCGAATCCGTCGCTGATCACGACTGCCTGCAGGTTGTAGTTGAACACCATTGCGAGGACCGCGTCCTCGAAGCTGCCGACGATGACCGGTTCGTAGATGAACGGGTCCTCGACGCGGCGCAGCCGCCGGAAGACCTCCCGGATCTCCGGCCACATCGAACGCTCGCCGGGCGAAACCATCAGCACCTCGAAATAAGGTTTTCGGCTTTGACCGCGGCCGATCGACGGCGGCAGGATGTCGGTGGGGCGCGCCTCGGTCTCCTCCTCCGCCTTCCACGCCTCGGAGTTGTCGCGGTAGCTGTTGGTCATCAGCCCGTTGCTGATCCGCTGCACCAGGCGGGCGAAGCCGGTCCAATCGCCGGTCTGCAGGCGCTCGTGCAGCTGCGCCATCAGCCTCGGCCCGGGGTAGCCGCAGAAATCCTCGATCGGTCCCATGTCAGCCAGGAGCTTCTGCGCTTCTTGTCGCAGCGCCTCCGCGTCTCGCTCGGCAACCCCGACCAGCGTCTTGGCGATGCGGTGAAGCGTTCTCCAGCGGTCCAAACGTCCCTCTGCTGCTGAAAAGAAATTCGAAAGTTCCATGGTTTTTCTCCTTATTATTTAATTATTTGAGTATGACGGGACCCTGTGCCATCCCTGCGCATTCCGTCCCCGTCATTGCATTACTTTGTCTCCTTCGCTGCATAGAGTTTTCATGGCAACACGAACAGCGTCAAGCAGGACCCTTTCATCAAAGGGCTTCCGCAAATAGGCGGTAGCGCCCAGCCGCATCGCCCGCTCTTCCATTCCGGTACGATCCTGTCCGGTGATGAATATCACGGGCAATTGCACGCCTGAGGCAATGAGCTCCTCTTGAAATTCAAATCCACCGATCCCCGGCAGTTTGA
Organism: uncultured delta proteobacterium; assembly: GCA_963708515.1. Classification (GTDB taxonomy): domain Bacteria; phylum Desulfobacterota; class Syntrophia; order Syntrophales; family Fen-1087; genus JAPLJM01. The sequence continues at coordinate 248,841 of CAVPSX010000021.1, forward strand.
TGTCAAGCAGCAGACAGCCCGGGCTGCTTTTGAAATTCGATCGGCGAAGCTCCTCTGCCGACGCGAATGTATGAACCCGGTATTGTGAGGACCTCAACAACCGTTGCAAGGCGGTGCGCACGGATAGATCGTCGTCAACCACGTAAACGGTACCTGCCATCTGGATCACGGTTTCCCCTGCCATTCTCTTTCTCGTCCGGAGCACCGGAACTGCAGTTTCCGGTAGCCGCTGAGCACGATGCATTGCGATTTCCCGCTACTCCGCACTGAGATATTCCAGCGTGATGGTCACCGTGCGGTTGTACGCCCGTGCTTCCGGAAGCGTATTGACGTACAGCGGGGTGTTCGGACCGACGCCCTTATGGCGGATGCGATCACCGGGATCCTGGCCGAAGGCGGCCGCCAGCAGCTTGTATACGGACATTGCGCGGCGCTCGGAAAGTTTTATATTGTAGGCCTCCTTGCCGATGTCGTCGGTGTGACCGATAATCTCAACGGTGGCATTGGGCAGATCCCGGATGCGGGCCGCTATCCTCTCGACAATGATCTGGTTGAGCCCTTCGATCGTGTCCTTGTTAAAATCGAACAGGATCAGGGCGTATTTCTCCTGAACCTTCACGTCCTGCTTTTCTGCGAGACGCTGGCTGGTCTGGATGAACTTGACTTTCACAGGGTCCGCGGAAAGCACCAGGCTCTGCCCCTTGTTGCCCTGCAGCTCCATTTTCACCGCGATATCACCCCCGGTGCCCAGGGCCACGAGATTATTCGTCGGCAGAGAGACATGCAGCTCCGGCGCAGGCGCGCCGCTGCCGGCCAGTTCGGCAAGTTTGCCGGCGGTATTGGCTGCGGTCATCTTCCAGCTTGCGACGTCTCCCGGCGTGATTTCCTTCGCATGTACCGTCAGTGCCGACTTATTAATCCGGGTCGTGAAATACGTACTGCGGACCGGGGCAAGAATCGCCGGGTCCGAGGCGCGGATTTCCACCCGCCGGTTCTCCCACTGCCCCTCCTTGAGCCGGCTGGCACTCGGCTTCTCCGGCAGGTTGCGCGCCACGATCGACAGGCGCTCGGGCTTTATATTCCAGCCCGCCTGCAGGTAATCCCTGACCGCCTCGGCGCGCTTTGCGGAGAGCTTCTTCTGTCCCTTTTCCTTGCCTATATTGGAATTGCACCCAACCAGCGTGAGCGTAGCCTCGGGCTTGTCGACCAGCCGTCGTCCGACGATATTCAGCACCTGGTAGTATTTTGCCATCGCATCGCGGAACTTCTGCTCATCGAAACCGGCCGTTTCTCCCGGCCCGGCGAATCGGACATACTGAGAGGGTATCCCGCTCGACCCCTCGGCAAAATAGATATGCCCGAGCAAGGGCGAGGAATCGAAGGTCTTGATTTCTTCGATGGTCAGGCTGTCCGGGACAATCGCCAGTTTCCCCGTGAGGGGAAACACGTAGCTAAGGATGTAGTAATATTCCATTTTCGAGGCTACGCTCTGGAAGATGGGGACAAGGCTCTGTTCCGACGTTGCCTTGAAGATTTGTCCCCGATTGCGGGCGGCGAACTCGGTCAGAAACTTGTCTGTCTGGGGTCCCGGCATGTAATCTATCGCATAGGCATTGAAACGCCCAACCCCCTGTACCGCATCGAGGACATCCTTTTGCTTGAAGGCGCTGCCCATGTCTTCCCCATCAGAGAAGACCACCAGGATCCGGGGTTCTGTGGCCGGCATCGCCCGGACGATCTCAAGGCCGGCCAGCATCCCTTCGTACAGGAAGGTTTGGTCAATGATCTCCTCGCGGTAGATCCTGTCCGCAAAGGCCTGCAACGCAGCGGCATTGTTCGACTTGAACGTCTGCACACGCAGGGTGCGTCCGCCCATGGTCATCTTCTGTTTGTCGGTGAAGGCGACAAGCTGCACGTCATCAATCGGCCGGATGATCTTCAGCACCTCGCCGAGGCCCGCAAGCAGCGCCTTGGTTGCCTCCCGCTGACGCATCGAATATGAATTGTCAAGCACCAGGACGATGTGACGCGGCATCTCCATGCTTTCGGCAAGCGGCTGAACCGAGATGATCTTCGCCGCCCGGCCTGCGAGCGATACCGCAAAATCGGGGACACCCAACCCTAACAGCGGTTTTTGATCGGCATCGACAGCGCTCACGATCACTTTGTCGTCCCCGATGACCCGTTCAACCTCCACAGCGGCCCCGGGTTTGGCGGCCTGGACCTGCAAAACCGGCGCCTCGGCGGCATTTGCCGTCCGCACCAGAAAACAAACCATCACAGCTGCAAGGACCGATTTAAGCAACCCTGTTCTTTTCATAACGTTTGCCTCCCTTTGGATGACCTTTGGAATATTTCTCTGTCTGACTGTCTCTCCGGTCCGGTTTGGCTATGGGTTCACGCCTGTCTGCCTGCCCGGCCCTGTTTGGAACCCGATACACCATCCGATGACGGAGGGCAATTGGACCTTGGTCCTATCTGCACTGGACTTTGGTCCAGAACGGATCAGGAAGGGGGAAAGCGCGATTCGGAGAGAAGGGAAATAAATGCGGTCGGCTACTTCGCTGGAAGGGGGTGTATGCCCGCCTTTTCGGCCATCCGGACGAGATCGGCTACCGACCGGGCGCCCATTTTCTTCATGGCGGATGCCCGGTGGGCCTTGACGGTTTTTTCCGCCATGGCGAGCCTGTCTGCGACATTCTTGTTCAGCATACCCGTGATGACACAGGCCAGGACCTCATATTCTCTCGGTGTCAGGGAACGGACCCGCGCCTGGATTTCCTTCAATTCATCGCGTTCCGCCTTTCCCTGCCTGCATCGATCGATGGCTCTGTAGACGGCGTCGATCAGCTCCTGCTCGTCGAAGGGCTTCTGGAGAAAGTCCACGGCGCCGGCTTTCATGGCTCGTACACTCATCGGGACCGTGCCGTGACCGGAAATAAAGACAATGGGTAAAAGGATACCCGCCCCGGCCAGTTTCTCCTGCAGGTCGAGGCCGCTGACTTCAGGCATCCGCACATCGAGAATCAGGCATCCCGTTTCCTCCCGATGGCCGGATTGCAGAAACTGCGCGGCGGAAGCAAATGATTGTGCCGCGAGGCCCATGGATAGAATGAGCCTTTCCAGGGACCGCCGGACGGAAGCATCATCATCGACGATGAAGACGACCGGCTGGGTATCCTTCATGGCATCACCCCGCTTTCAAACGGCACGGTGAAGGAAACAGTGACCCCTGTATCCGGGTTGTTCACCGCCCGGATTTCACCGTTGTGGAACTTGACGATATCTTTGCTGATGGCGAGGCCCACGCCCAACCCACTGGATTTGGTGGTGAAAAAAGGATCAAAAATCCTGTCCATGACATCCTTTTGAATACCGGGCCCGAAGTCCCTTACGGACACCAGCGCGAACCGGTCATCCTGCCTCGACGTCCTTAGGATCAGCCTGCGGAGATCGGGGTCTTTTTCCCCCATGGCATCTGCCGCATTCAGGACCAGGTTCATGACGACCTGCTGCAACTGGATCCGGTCGCCCCATATTACCGGCAGTGACGTGTCGAATTCTCTTGCGATCGACACGCCCGCAAAAGCACCGTCGTTGCCGAGGATATGCAGAACCTCTTCGATGGTCTCGTTCAGGCTCAGCGACTCGTGCCGGATTGCTTCCTTCTTCAGCATAGGCTGGACTTTTCGGATCACCCCCGCAGCCCGGTTGCTGTCCCGGACGATGTCTCCCAGAATCTCGCCGATCTCCCGCATGTCCGGCTTGTCCTGCGAGAGGAAACGCTGTGCCGCCTGGGCGTTGCTGAGAATCGCAGCCAGGGGTTGATTGATCTCGTGGGCCAGGGTGCTCGTGAATTCGCTCAGTGTTGACACACGGGTGATGTGGGCCATATCGTCCTTGAGCCTGCGGGTCTCCGACTCGACCCGCTTCCGGCCCGAGATGTCGCGGACGATCGCCCACAACCCGGTGCTGTTCCCTGTTTCATTCTTAAGAAGAAAGGTGCGAAGTTCGATCGGCAATAGGCTCCCGTCTTTTGTCCGATATTCTTTTTCATAGATCTCGGAGTACCCGTGGACCAGCACCTGCTGCTCGATGATCTCATTCTCGACAGCGTGCCATTTATCCGGTGTAATGTCTTGGTAGGTCAGCTTGAGCAATTCGTCCAACGAGTAGCCCGTCATTTCCCGGTAGGAATCGTTGGCTTCCAGGATCCTCCCGTCCATGCCGACCAATACGTAGCCGTCCATCATGCTTTCGAACAGGTTGCGGTACTTCGCCTCTGATTTTCTGGAGAACTTCTCAGCCGATCGCCTGCGGTGTCCCTGCACCAATAGCCAGACGATCAGGAGCAACTGCACCAGGCAGAAGCCAATGGCTGCGATGATGTATGCTTTGTACTGGCCCCACACCGTGGGGGGACGATTCACGATCATACTCCCCTCAGGAAGCCCGCTTGTGTCCACCCCCCACCGTTTAAGCTGTTGCCAGTCGAACATGGGTGTTCTGCTTTTTGCCAGGATCGTCGTTGGTTCCGAAAGAGGAAGTTTTCCTCTCAAGATGTCAAGCGCCAGCAATCCGGCCCGGGTTCCCTCCGCTTCGAAATGGAACACCGAGCCACCGAGGATGCCCTTTCCTATTACGGTATTATACATTCCGAAAACCGGTACACTGGCAGCTTTCGCGACCCTCTCCGCCACATCTCTGGCGACGAAGTTCCTGCCGGTTTTGTCGGTGAAGACATTGGAGTACATCACGATGGTCCCGGGGGTCAGGGTGGCCATCCGCTGCAGCATCTCTTCCACGTTTAGATCGCTGGTGTACTCGAATTCCAACTGGTCGGGCCACTGTGTAAAAACGCTCTTGGCCTCGCGTTCCAGTCTCTTCTCGCCTTCGCCGGTTCCATTTACGAAAACAACCCGCATCGTTCGGGGAAACAGCTTCTGCGCCAGTTGCAGGGTTCCCCGAAAATCCATACTCATCGGCAGGAGCACGAACCGGCGCGCTATGCCGGTCGTTTCAATTGTGTCCGGTCCCAGGTACGACAGGACGGGGGTCCCGGGGGAAAGGTCCCTGCCTTCATTCAAAAGAAATTTCAGGGCCGGTCCATGCACCGTAACAATGAGGTCGATTTTCTGCGTCGCATATTTATGGCGTAACAGCGTGGTCAAATTCTTGTAATGATCTTTATCCTTCTTGCGCCCCAGGTCGAGATATTCGAAGAACAAGCTCGTTTCGCTTGTGATGCCCTCCTTGATGCCCTTTTCCATGATGGATAAAAAGGCGCGGGTAGCCTGTTGATATGCCAGCAGCCCGTCTCCATAAGAATAAAGGAGGACAATGCTCTTGGGTGCAGAAACGGACGAACCCTGCGGCCGTGACCCGGCAAGAATGGAACTGCAAGACCCCAAGATCAGGAATAATAGGGTAAGACAGAACACCATTCCTCTGGCTTGCGTCGCAACAGAGATCAACGAGGGTCCCTCCTGCGTGTCATGACTCCTCCCATATATTCAGGTCCCAGATGCCCCTTGCAATGCGGCGGGTCGGCCATGTGCGGGCTCGGATTCTTCCTGCCCGTCGGGCGCTGAGCAGCGATATCGCTCGTTAATGCTGCTTCCTCTATGACGACTCCCTCTTCCCGCCCGCAGAAATATACACAAAAAAGGTCCAAAGAACAACCATGAAATTCGCAATGAAAAGGCGTGCATATGCCCCCTTCCGGCAACGTAGCAAAGTGTCTTCCGTAACCCCTTCATTTGAATTGATTCCCCTTTTTCTTAGCCAGGCTGGACCAAGGTCCGATGCGGTTAGGACCAAAGTCCAATTGTTCTTCGGCTTGAAAAGATGTATAGGTATGTTAGGCTGACGTTTAACAGTACTTGGAATTTGTCTGTAGTAGAAGAAGGCGCGGTAACGGAGTGCAAGAAGAAAATCAAAAGATGCATAACCCATTATGAAGAAGGAGGTTTTCCCATGAAGCGTTTTGCGTTGTTAACCGTTGTGATGATGGCCCTGTTTGTATGCCTATCCGGTCCGGCTGTTGCACAGGACGTAAAGCCTGATGCCACCCTCGAACTTTCTCAAGGGCAGGTAGGCGTCGGCATCGGGTTCAGCTGGGGATCGGGCACCCTGACCTACCAGGGCAAGAAGTACCCCGTGAAGGTCGAGGGGCTTTCTGTGGGTGAAGTCGGGATTGCTAAAGCAGAAGCTGTCGGCCAGGTGTATGGCCTCAAGAAGCTCGAAGACTTCAACGGCAACTACACCTCTGTCACCGCGGAAGGCACGGTTGGCGGAGGCGCCGGAGCCATCTCGATGAAGAACCAGCACCGCGTTGTGATCAACCTGCTCTCGACGACCAAGGGCATCAATGTGAAACTCGCCGCAAGCGGCGTGAAGCTGACGCTGAAGAAGTAGTCAAGCGACATGCGGGGGGGGCGGACCCCCCTCGCAAAACTTACCGACGACAAGCAGCTTGCAGCAACCCGGAAGATCGTTACCACCGCCGCCGAGGGCAGAACATCAAGGGATGTTGCCCCCTCTGGTATCAAGAAAGCGGATAAACACATGAAGACAATACTCACAATCGGCAGGCTGACATTTGGAATTGCCGTTTCTTTGGTTCTGGTTGCCAGTGCCTTCGGACAGCCGTCGAAGCCGGCCCCGTCCGGCCCGGCAGCGAAGCAGAAGGTTCGTCAACTGGATATTTCCAATAAGCCCAGGAAGGGCGATTTTGACCAGATGCTCAAGCGCCGCGTGATCCGCGTGCTGGTGCCCTACAGCCGCTCCCTGTACTTCAACGACAAGGGACGCGAGCGCGGCATCACCGCCGACAATGTGCGCGACTTTGAACGATGGATCAACAAGAAATACGCGAAGAAGCTCGGCAAGCGCCCGCTCACCATCTACATCATCCCCACCACCCGCGACAAGCTGCTCCCGGAGGTCGCACAGGGCCGGGGCGACATCGCCGCGGCCAACCTCACCATCACCCAAGAACGTCTGAAGACCGTGGATTTCGCCTCGCCGGCTGCTCTGCCCGACGTGAAAGAACTGGTCGTCACCGGGCCGAAATCGCCGGCGGTCGCCTCCACGGAAGACCTCGCCGGCAAGACCGTTCACGTCCGCAAGTCATCGAGCTATTTTGAGAGCCTGGAGGCGCTCAACGGGCGCTTCAAGAAGGAAGGCAGGCCCGCCGTGAAACTGGTGCTCGTGCCCGACGCGCTGGAAGACGAGGACATGATGGAGATGCTCAACGCCGGTCTTCTGCATGCCGTCGTCGTGGATGACTGGAAAGCGAAGATGTGGGCGCAGATCCTGCCCAAGATCAGGGTGAACGAGCAGGCGGTCGTCAGGGAAAGCGGCAAGATCGGCTGGGCGATCCGGAAGGGAAGCCCGAAACTGAAGGCGGAGATCCTTGATTTTCACCAAAGCTACCTCAAGAAGCAGGGTGTTGTAGCCTACCGCCTGAAGCAGTACATGTCGCGGGTCAAGACGATCAGTGATTCCACAGGCACGTCGGAATGGAAGCGCTTCGAAGAGACCCTCGCGCTTTTCAACAAGTACGGGAAACAGTACAATTTCGATCCGCTCATGCTGGCCGCGCAGGGCTACCAGGAATCACAGCTCAACCAGAATGCGAAAAGCCGCGCGGGCGCCATCGGCGTCATGCAGATCATGCCGGCAACCGGCAAGGAGTTGAAGGTGGGCGATATCAAGGTTATGGAACCCAACATCCACGCCGGCGCGAAGTACATGGACCAGCTCATGACAAAGTACTTCCCCGATGCGAAATTCACCGAGGCCGCCCGCCCACTCTTCGCCTTCGCCAGCTACAACGCAGGCCCGGGGAACATATCGAAGATGCGCAAGGAGGCTGCGAGGCGCGGGTTCGACCCGGACAAGTGGTTCGACAATGTGGAGATCGTGACCGCTCAAAAAATCGGGATGGAGACCACGACGTACGTGCGAAACATCTACAAGTACTACGTCGCCTACAGACTCCAGCTCGACGCAGTGGAAGCGACCAAGGAGGCCCGCAAGCAGGTGGCGCCGGGTACCGGCAAATAGGCTGGGTCTGACGGGCGGCTACCCGAATCATCATCAGCGTCTTGTGCTGAGGTTCTTGATGACCGAAAAGATGGATTCCACCTCTTCTCCCAACACCGCCGGCGATCTGTTAAGGCATTTTGCCGAGTTGCCGGCTTCTTTCAGGTATGTCGTTAGCGTCCGTATTGTGGCTCCTCTCAACGGCAGGTCTGCCGGCATCTGATCTCTCAACTTTCCCATCGTACAATCTCTTTTGTCCATAGATTCCCGCCGGCTCATGCCGACGGGATGAAAAAAGAAACGGCATGGAGATTCGACTTGATCGGCAAGCGACAACAAAAAGTGTATGTTGAATATTCGGAGGGATTGGTTTATCTTGCACCACCAAAGAATGATAAGCGGGGGTTACCGCACAGCGGTTAAGCTACAAGCGGCCGTCAGGCTGTTCATACATATGATCCGATAAACAACGCCGGTTGAGATCCGCCGAACGGCTTAAAATATCATATGCACAGACGTCATCCTGTCGTGGAGAATTCTGTTTGATGCGCTGTCTTCGAAAATGCCTGTATCTGATTGCATGTGTGCTGTTTTGTGCGATCTTCCTGGGTTGCGGCCTGTTCGTGGACGTGATTCCCGAAGGGCAGATGCTCGGACAAACAGCGAGGGATCGTTTCACAACAATTGATGGGGTCCGCTATCACTACACCGAATATCCGGCGCCCGGCAGGGATGTGCTGCTCATCCACGGCTTCGCCTCTTCGACCTATACCTGGGAGAAGGTGGCTCCCTCGCTCCAGCAGCGGGGGTATCATGTCTGGGCTCTGGATATGAAAGGCTTCGGCTGGTCGGACAAGCCGGGGGGCGCCGCCTATGATCCTGTAACACTGACGGAAGAGGTCCGCAAATGGATGGACGCCGTGGGCCTGAAGAATGCGGTACTTGCCGGCAATTCCCTGGGGGGCGGCGTGGCATGGCTCATGGCCCTGCTGCATCCCGACAAAGTCCAGAGCCTGATTCTGGTGGACGCGGCTGCCTATCCCATCAAAATGCCGCTTATCATGCGGCTGTCCGGTCTGCCGCTGTCCGCCGGTGTGACAAAGCTGTGCTTCAGCCCATGGATCGTTCGCCGGGGGCTGCTGGAGGTCTACCATGACAAGGACCGAATCACGAACGAACAGGTGGGCGCCTATTATGACCGGCTGCGTACGAAAAATGCCCTGAATGCCCAGATCTCCGTGGTGAAGGCCCTGGATCTCACAAAATACGAAAAATACATCGGGAGAATTCCGGAAATTAAAACCAGGGCTCTCATCATCTGGGGAGAGAATGACCGGTGGATTCCCCTGCACGTCGGCCAGCGGCTCAACAAAGAACTGCCGGCCTCCACGCTCGCGGTGATCGCGTCATGCGGCCATATCCCTCAAGAGGAATATCCGGATGTGACGGCAAAACTCATGGCGGAGTTCATTGCGGCCGTGCCGTTGGAAAACATCATCCAGTGAGCGTTTTGCACAAATCGGTGAAAAATGGTTTGCAGGCGTCGCATCAAAGATTTTTCGATTTTCCGGAGATTAAACTAATTTATTGATTTTATCCATATTAGGATATTATCATATTTCATATGAAAAAATTTTGAGCCGCGGCGAAGCCATATTTCAAGGTCTCGCGATCAGTCATACCGAAGGGGAACCCTGGAGAAAGGAGAGGCCATATGCCTGCCAAAAAAACGACCGTGCCTCGGGACAGCAGGGCAAAACGGACAGGAGAGCTTTCCCGCAAACATAAGACGAATAAGAAAATAAGGCCCGGCACACCGCCTGACACAGAACCTTCCCTCCTGCTGCAAGTCGCATCGCTGGCGACACACGCCTTGAAGCTTGCCGCGAAGGCAGGCGACGCCTCATGGCAGGTCGGCAAGGCGATCCTGCTGGCGACCTCTCCCGAAAATGCGAAGATGATGCAGGAAACCGGGGCCGGTCTGAAGGATCTCAGAGAACTGGCCGGACTGACCCGTTCTGAACTGTCCGAGGCCTTGGATCTGTCCGATCAGTCTCTGCTGGAAGCCGTCGAAAACGGCACGGCTACGCTTTCTTTTGAATTGATCCTGCGCCTGGCCGCCGTGCTGGCCCGGCATGATCCCGTTCCCTTTATTATCCGGTTCACGCGAACCTATAATCCCGAAATCTGGGGCATGCTCGAAAAGTGGGGCATCGGCCGGATTCCCGTGCATCTGGAAAGAGAGCGACAGTTCATAAACATCTACCGCAGCCATGATGCAGCCCGGAAATTGTCTGACGAGGGCTTTGCGCGTGTATTGCATTTCACGCGGGCTGCCTTTGAAATGGCCCTGCATTTTTCGTTGCAGCCGCAGACCCCGGAAAGCCATGACACGCAAGGCAGAAAAGCGAAGAAGCACCTGAAGGGCCGCTCAGATTCAATTATTGCATAACCGATGAAAAATGGTTCGCAAGCGGCAAATCAAAGGTTTTCCGCCTTTCCAGAGAGGGCGTTAACCGCTCGCAATATGTCATGATTAAGACTGGTTGTCTTCTTAGCGGAAAAGATTTTTGAGCCGCGGCGAGCCATTTTTCATTCGTCTCAGATCCATGAACCCGAAGGAGTCATAGATGCGCATTCGCAAGATGGGATTCATCCCGAGGACATACCGCAACCTGGACCGTTACCGGCAGATTCTGACGATCCTGTTCAAATACGGATTTGACAGCATGCTCAACCGGCTAAATCTGGGTTCCTATTTTGAATCGGGCATGCAGATGATCTCCCGGAATCGCCGCGAACGCGTCGAAGGGCTGACCGACTATGAACGTCTGCGCATGGCCTGCGAGGAACTGGGACCGACATTTATCAAGATGGGGCAGATCCTGTCAACGCGGTCCGATCTCATCCCCGGCGATCTTGTCCGGGAACTGACGAAACTCCAGGACAACGTCCCCCCGTTCCCTTTCGTGCAAGTCAGGGAAATCGTCGAACAGGAGCTCTGCGCGTCCCTCGATGTCCTGTTTGCGCATTTCGACGAGCAGCCGCTGGCCGCGGCCTCCATCGGTCAGGTGCACCGGGCGCGGCTCGTCACGGGCGAGGACGTGATCATCAAGGTTCAGCGGCCCGGCATCCGCAAAATTATTGAAGTGGATCTGGAAATCCTCTTTCACCTGGCCACGTTGATGGAAAAAAACATCGAAGAGGCGGAAATCTACCGTCCTACCAGGGTCGTCGATGAATTTGCCCGCAGCATCGAAAAGGAAGTCAATTACAAGATTGAAGCCCAGTACGCCGAACGTTTCGCCCGGCAATTCGCCGGAAATGAAGCGATTTACGTTCCGCGCATCTTCAATGAAACCACCACGGGCCGGATTCTGACCATGGAGTATGTGGACGGCATCAAGGCGTCCGACATCGAGCTGCTGGACAAGGCCGGCCTGGATCGCAAGCTCATTGCCGCCAGAGGCGCGGACGTCACCTTCGAGCAGATCTTCAAGCACGGTTTCTTTCATGCCGATCCGCATCCCGGAAACATCTGTATCCTGCCCGGAAACGTCATCTGCTACCTCGATTTCGGCATGATGGGCTACATCGACAAACGCTCCATGGAAACTTTCGCCGATATCATCATCGGCTACGTCCGCCGCGATGAGGCAGCCATCGCCGACGCCGTCATGCGGATCGTCGAATGGGACGATCCGCCGGACCGCCGCGCCCTGGAAAGCGACATTGCCAGCTTTGTCGACCTCTATCTGTACAAGCCCTTGAAGGATATGCACATGGGTGAAATACTGCAGGAATTCCTTGATCTGTTTGCGCGGCACCGGCTGCGGCTGCCGCCGGACATCTTCTTCATGATCAAGGCGATGACCGAGGTCGAGGGGCTCGGCCTGATGTTAGATCCGGATTTCAATATGGTCGAGAAAGTCGAACCCTTCATCAAAGACCTCCAGATGCAGCGCATCCACCCGAAAAAACTCATGGGCGACTTTCTGGCATCCAGCAACATGTTGAAGGGTGTTCCGTTTGAGCTTTACGACCTTCTGAAGCAACTCAAGAGTGGAAAAGCGAGATTCGGCGTGGACCATCAGGGCTTTGAACCGCTGATTTTCGGGATGGAGCGGTCATCGAACAGGATCTCCTTTGCCCTGATCATTGCGGCGCTGATAATCGGATCGTCATTAATCATGATGGCGCGTTCGGGCCCCAGTCTTTTTGGCCTTCCATTGCTTGGACTGCTGGGATACGCGTTTGCCGGCGTTTTAGGCCTCTGGCTGCTGGTGTGGATCCGTCGCTCAGGCAGGCTGTGAGGGTCTTGATCCCTTTACCCCATCACATTCCAGCTTCCGGCTCTGCTATGATCTTCATCTTCATCGACCACCCGGTGCGATCCGTCCTGATATTTCTGCAGTCCAGATGATACTGGAACTCGAAAGCAATTTTCCCCTGATTCACACCATCCTGCTCGACCCTGAATCCTTTTACGGTCCCCCCGTAAAAAGAAGCTTCCTGTCGCTCTTTATGAAAAAATATTTTGCCGCCGACAAGCTCTTTGGCCTTGCTTTCTTTGAGTTTCCAACCGCCGCTTTCCCAGATATTGTCTCGCAACTTCTTGAAATTATTCATCTTTTCTATTACATGTATTTTCATCTTGGTTCCCCTTTTAAGTTCAAGTTTTATCCTTCGTGAAAATAAACAAGCCCTGTCTCTTTGTAATGGACAGGGCTTCAATCATTTCCGCGGTTTCCCTATTTGGGAAGAGGAGTCATCAACTTTTATCAGTGATGTCGATTACATTGAATGTCAGGCTACGCCTGATACAAGGATAAGTCAAGATAATTATAACGGCTCATTTTTCGAGTTTACGAACGGGGCAATGATGTGCGGCGCCGTTTCTGTTTTCGGTTGCTTTGCTTTTTCGGTCCCGCAGGAACATCCGGCCGGGACAAAAACTGATCCACCTTCCGGATGACGCCGCGCACCACGGCCTGTTCGGGGGTGCGCACGACCATGAAGCACAGGAAAACGGCGCTGGGCCATAACTGGATGAAAAGGCGGTTCAGGGAGGTCAGCAGGTGCCAGCGCAGGTCGTGCGGCGTAATCAGGTAGATCCCGAAATAACCGGCCAGCATGAGGATTAAAACAGTGGCGGCGGTCAGCAAGGCGGGCCGGTCCTGCCCATGCGTCCGGACGCCCATGAGGATCAGATACAGCCCCAGCAGCGCAATACCGGCGACACCGGGATTGAAACGGAAGCCCTCACGGATGTTGACAATGCCCTGGGTAAAGGTCAGGGCCGTCTGAACATAAGCGGCAAGAATCTGTCCGTATCTTGGCCAATGCATCAGTCTTTCGATTACCGGTTGCAGGCCCTGGCCTGTAAAAATATCGGAAGCCGGAGCCAGGTGCAGCTTGAAGACGGCTATGACGATCAAAACTGGCAGGGCGCCGGCCACAAACCATGCGGTCTGGCGCAATGCCCGGCGCCAGCCGATGCTGCGGATGATCCATGCGAAACGGACCGGCGGTACGCAAAGCAAAAACAGGAGCCCTTCATTCTTCGTCCAGGCGGCCAGCGCGGCGGTTAATCCGGCGAGCATCAGGGTACAGTCATGCCGTTCGGAAAACCGGTCATGGAGAAAGAACGCCACCAGCGTGGCCAGAAAGAAAAAAGCCAGCGGAAGATCGGCGAACTGATAGGCGCCCATGTCCAGGAAGTAAGGACTGCCCATCAGGACCAGTCCGGCCAGATACCCTTGAGGCCGGCTGCGCAGGATTGCCAGCGAGAAAACCATCAGGCCGGTGACAGCGAGCGTGAACACAACGGACAGGAGAATCGGCCCGTAAAGGGTTTCAATGCCCGTGTATTTCCACATGCGCACGACGGACAGCGGCACCAGCAGCGGATAATCCGGGTGCGTCCAGTCCAGCCCGCTGGACAGGAAATCAAGCCAGCGGTCGCCGCCCCGCAGGATGAATCTCGCGTGCAGGTTCCAGATCACCCAGGCGTCCCATTTGCCGTGAGGTTCCTTCAAAAAAGCGATGGCGATGGCAATCAAGCCGGAAATCAGCGTTCCACCGAACAGGACCGGAAAGATCAGACGGTATTTCAGGGGGATGTTTTCCTCCGGCCGCAGGAGCCCTTCCCGGCGCAAGAACCCTTTTTGATACAGAAATATCGTCAGGGCAATCAAAACAACGGCGAGCGCCGCATCCAAATAGACGAGCACGCCCGCATGGGCGGGCAGCATCGCTACAAAATAGAGACAGGACAGGACGCCCAGGCCGACGCCGGCGGCCAGGCTCAGATGAAAAAGCCCGGTTGCGGCGTCGAAACGACGCGGCGGAAAACACAGGAGGGTCAGCATCAGGCCGGCAAGCAGGGGGATCAGGATGGACAGGAACAACAACAGAAAAGTCATCGGCGTCCCTCTCTGCGATACAGCATCACGCCGTCGCCGAAATCATGCAGCGGCGTCAATCCCTTTTTTCTGATCCACGCCGGGTCTGCCGGCCCATCGAGAAAATTGCCGACGACCAGCGGATAATCGGGGCTGTTATAGACAAAAACCGGCGCCAGTGTATATTGCGTCAGATAGTACTGCGCCAGGAACTCGACATTGAGGAGATTGCGCTCATCGAGAAACAGTTTTTCATTCTCGACCGTGGTGACGTAACCCAGCACCTGCGTCGGCGGCATGATTTTCCTGATTTGCTCAATGCGCTGCTCATGAATGGAAACAGGGTCCGCCTGCGGCAAATTCGGATAGTGCTGGACCCTTGAAAAAAGCAGGTTAAGATTCGCAAACACGGCCACGGCGATCAGCAGGACCAGTGCCGCTATGATCCGGTATTGCTGAAAAAAAACATGGAATTTATGCGTCACGGCAACCTCTCGATCGTCAGTTTCGAAGGCAGGGTTTCATTGGCCCGGATCAACCGCTCCTCGGAGGCGTAAACGGCCACGACAGCCGACACCGCGGCCGGCAGAAAATAACGGGCCGCTGTCTCCTGCAACTGCTCTGACGTCACGGTGAGAACCCCGTCGCGGAAGGCCTGGCGATCTGCGTCGGTCAGACCGGCAAAGGTGCGGATCAGGGCCGTGAACCCCCGTCCGGCCGGATCCATGGGCCGGTCCAGGGCGCCGATGGCGCCGACAACAGCCTTTTCGAGATCCTCCGCCGTGATGCGTTCATTGATCATGGTATCGACGGCTCTGCGGTAAACATCAAGGGTTTCAAGCAGATGCGGGTCCCGATAGGACAGGAAGGCGAACAGGCCGTTCATGGGGTCATACTGGCACATGCCGCCGTAAGCGCCGCCCTGCACGCGGATATGCTTATACAGATAGCCGCTGGAGAGCTGCCGGGAAAGCACCCACAGGGGCGCGGCCATCGGATCGGTGTAGGTGGGCGCTTTCATGACCCGGGCCACATAGCAGACCTGTGCGGGGATCGCAACGCCGGCATCCCGCGCTTGCAATTCCGGTATGGAAGCCCGCCCCGCCGGTCCTCCACCCGGCAGGCGTGACAGCAGACTTTCTGTCGCTTTGCCGAGCAGGCGAAGCCCCTCGGCGTCACCGGTCAGATTGAGCGTGAGCCGTTCGCGTTGAAAAATCAAGTCCTTCAGGCGTAGCAGCTTGCCCTGGAAGGCCTCCTTCGGGTCATTGAATGCCTGCATCATATTTGTGAGCAGTTCAAGCTGGGTCTTGCCGGTCCACTGCTCATCACGGAACGCGGCCACGGACAGCGACGCGCCTGCCGAGCGCCTGGCAAAGAGGTGGCCGGAGGGAATCACGGCGGCGTGCAGTCTGTTTTTCTTTTCCGCCAGCAGATCCCGCATGCGGGTCTCATCGGACAGGTCGCCCGCGGTGAGCACATCGGCCAGAATATCCACCGCCTCGCCGATATGACGATGCAGGGCGCGCACGCGGAAGATCATCTTCTGCCAGTGTTTTTCATCTGAAACGGCATCCCGCGATGGGGCGGACAAAGACGGGCCGGCGGTTTCTTCCCGGACATTTCGCGTGTGAGCGTCGGCGAGAAGCCCGGCAGAGAGGCTGCTGCCGAGCCCGCCGGTTTTCAGGGCAATCCGCTTGGCCAACTGTTCGTAATCGAGGCCGGCAGCTCCCATGTTGGTCATGAACTTTCCCAGCAAAGGCAGATACGGCTGCATATCCTCCGGGATATCGGCAATGTCGAAGGCCAGATCCAGATAGGCGATCCCGTTGGTGAAGAGCTCATGGCTCAAGGCGGGAACACCACCGAGGTTGAGCCGCTCCGTGGGAATCGTCTCCACCGCCCTTTCGAGATCCCGGACGTTGAGCCTGGGCAGGCAGTCCAGCGCTTCCGGCCCATCCGCCTTCGCCTGGAACGATTTCAGGGCCTCGGCGTCTCTGCGAATCTTCTCGATGGCGTCCGCCGGGAGGGTCGCCTTGATCCCGGACATCCTGTTTCTGAAGGAGGCTTCCTGCTCGTCGAGATAGCCCGGAGACGGCTCCATGACGGACAGCAGCCTGTGCGGGTTTTCCAGGAACCATTTCCGGACCACATCCTCAAAGAGCGCCGGATGTTCTGCCCAGCGGCAGCGCACCGCTTCGATGA
Organism: uncultured delta proteobacterium; assembly: GCA_963708515.1. GTDB lineage: Bacteria > Desulfobacterota > Syntrophia > Syntrophales > Fen-1087 > JAPLJM01. Next base: position 265,496 of record CAVPSX010000021.1, read on the forward strand.
GCCGCGGGAAATTGAGGCCGGCCAGCGGGTCTCCGTCGTAGAGCCAGGTGTGAAAGACCCGTCCCATGAGCGTGATCCCATAGGGAAAGGTCCCGCGCTGGATTTCCTTTCCCTGAAATTCCACCTGGTGGAGCGTCCCTTCGATAAGCTCCCGGTCGAAGCCGTCCCCGGCCACGCGCCGCAACGTATCGATGATAAGTCTTTCAATTTGTTGAGCTTTTTGCGGCTCCGTGCCGCGCAGCCCGACGGCGAACACGATCTGTTTGAGGTCGCGCTCCAGGCCCGTGACGGGCGACAGATCCTCGCCCAGGCCCGAATCGATCAGGGCCTTGCGCAGGGGGCCGGCCGCGCTGCCCACGAGGGCGCCGGCCGTGATCTGAAGCAGCAGGGCCGTGTCATGGTCGGTGTTTTCCGACAGCATCCAGCCCACATTGACGGTGGTCTTTTTCTGCATGCTTTCCGCTTTTTCCACGGGATAATAACCGCGCACTGCCGATGGTGCGTCCCACCGGGGCTGGCTCGGAATTTCCGAATCGACCTGAACCCGCTCAAAACCGGACAAGATTTCTTCGAGAAAGATCAGATGATCCGCCGTGGGAATATCTCCATATAGGAACCAGTAGGCGTTTGACGGGGAATAATAGGCCCGGTGAAACGCTTTGAATTGCTCGTAGGTCAGCGAGGGAATCGCCTCCGGGCTGCCGCCGGAATCGCAGGCGTAGGGCGTATCGGGATAGAGGTTCTCCTGCAGCGCCTTGTACATCAGGCTGTCCTGCGAAGAATACGCCCCTTTCATTTCATTATAAACAATCCCCGAAACGATCAGGTCGCTGCCCGGATCCTCCGGATCGGCCAGCTCAAAATGGTGTCCTTCCTGGGCAAAGGTCTGCCAGAGCAGCCGGGGGCGCAGGACCAGGTCGGTATAGACGCGGGCCAGGTTGAAATAATCCGCCCGGACCTGGCTGGCCACGGGGTAAATGGTCTTGTCGGGATAGGTAAAGGCATTGAGGAAGGTCTGCAGCGTTCCCTTGAGCAGTTCGTTGAAGGCGTCCTTGAGCGGATAACGTTCCGAACCGGCCAGGACGCTGTGTTCGAGGATATGCGGCAGACCCGTGGAATCCGGCGGCGGGGTGCGGAAAGCAATGGCATAGAGGTTTTCGCGGTCTTCGCAATGAAGGTGCAGGACTCTGGCGCCAGTCCGTTCGTGTTCCATCTCGTAGGCCGTGACGCGAATCTCGGGGATCGGCTCGACGCGCCGGATCATAAATCCGTGTCGATTTTCTCCCGGTGTAATTGTGATGGCCGGACATTTTGGGGTTTGTGTCATGATTTCATTCTCCGGAAAGTGCAGAAACCTTAAGCGGTCCTGTTCTGATGGACGCCGAGCGTTCTCATACCCTATTTTCGCCCGCAAGTCCATGCGCTTTCCCTATAAAAAAGTTTCTTTACCGTACGGCTTTTTTGTTGTACGGGACGGCATCCATAATTTTTGACGGGACCGACGATTTGAGAAACTTGTTACGGAAGGGGGTAATGCAGCATGTCGGACAGGTTTGATGATTTCCTCAACAGACTGGAGATGCCGCTATCGGAGCCTGTGATCGTGACCATAGCTGATAAGGTCATGGACGTTCAGGTCGCTTGCGTGAGACACGCCGGCGCCTTGATGCAGCGAACCTTATGCGTGGTAATGCCTGCGAGTGCGCCCGCAAAAAAATCGGTTTCGTAGAACATCCTTCGCGCGTGCATTCCATCTACATAAGTCGAGACCTTTGAAAAATGGCTTCGCCGCCACTCAAAATCTTTTTCGCTTAAAATATGATATTTCTTAAATATGTATGAAATCAATTAATGAGTCATGGGGAGGGGGCTTGACGGAGTCGTGTCCCCATCAACGAAAAATCTTTGATTCACCGCTTGCGAACCATTTTTCACCGGTTATGCAAAGCGCTCAAGTCATAACAAAAGGAGGAATCCGCCATGAAGTATCTTATCGTTTATTCCCATCCAAACCAAAAAAGCTTTTGCCATGCCATTCTGGAAACCATTACAAGCACCCTGACAGCGAAGAAACGAGATTTCACGGTCAGGGACCTCTACGCCCTCGGGTTTGATCCCGTTCTTAAGGCCAGTGACTTGGAGGCTCTTCAATCGGGAAACATTCCGGCGGACATCAAAACCGAACAGGACCATATCGCGGCAGCGGACAGGATTATCGTGATCCATCCCGTCTGGTGGACCGGATTGCCGGCCATGATTAAAGGCTATTTCGATCGGGTTTTCAGTTACGGCTTTGCCTACAGCGCCGACACCAGCGGGATCGTCAAGCTTCTGACGGGTAAGAAGGCGATTGTTTTCAACACACAGGGGACGCCTCAGAAGATCTATGAACAGGCAGGCATGTTTGATGCTCTGAAAAAAACGTCGGATACGGGAATCTATGGTTTTTGCGGGATAGAGGTTCTGTCCCATCACTTCTTCGGAGCGGTGCCTTATGTCGACGACGCAACACGAAAGGGCTATTTGTCAACCGTTCAGAAAACCATGGAATCATTGTGACGACTGCTGAACGAAGCTCCCTCCCGCATGCAGCGGAGAATTTATCTGGAGAGATGAAACACTAAAGCAAGCAATTTATACCCGCATCGGATTATTTTGCCTCTTCCAGGCGGGAACGGCTCACGGCGAGTGTCCTTGAGATCATGAAAATTATCGACTCCCACATGCATTGCGGCGTTCAGAATGTCCGGCTTCCGTATGAGACGGTTCAGGGCTGTCTGCGGGAAGGCGGCATCAGCGGCGCCTGTCTTTTTGCGCCGGTCGAAGACATCTATGACCGCTATGACTATCATTTTCAGGACAGCGTCATCTGGATAAACTGCCGGCAGAAGGCCAATGAGTATCTGTTGAATCTCCAGCAGTCACAGGCGGACCTTTTTGCCTACTATTTTGTCTGGAACAATTTCAAGAAAGAGGAGCTCAGGAAGGGATACAGGGGCGTAAAATGGCACCGGCATGAGGACGAGCCCGTCTATCATTACGATGACCCCCTGTGCGAGGCCTTCCTGCAGGAGGTTTACAACCTGCAACTTCCCATTCTTTTAGAGGAATCTTACGAAAATACGCGCTATCTGATTGAGCGGATAAAAGGGCGAACGCCGGTTATTGTTCCTCACCTCGGGATGCTGAACGGCGGCTTTGAGGCGCTGTTTCGTTCCGGCGTCTGGGATGATGAAACCATCTACGCTGATACGGCGCTGGCGTCGAGCGTGGAAATTGCACGATTTCTGGAAAAGTACGGCAGCGGGCGGCTGCTCTTCGGCAGCGACTTTCCTTTTGGATCACCCGGGCAGGAGCTGCAAAAACTCACCCGTCTTGCGCTCGGCCCGGAAGATCTGGAAAACGTGGTTGGCCGGAATTTTTTAAGATTGACAAAAGCCGTCCCTCAACAGGCCTCTCCGACCTGTTGAGGGATGCCTGCCTCATGGATAATTATTTTGACTGATCAGCCGATACCGGGATGCCCCACCATTTCTGGTCCCGGCTTTTTCGAACATCCTCGGTGCTCACTTTCTTATATCCGCACCAGCTGAAGCTCAGATGACTCACGTTTTCATACACCGATGAGTGGTTCCAGAATTCGGACTGCCGGGCTGCCGCCCCGCAACCGGCAATAAAGAAGCACGCCATGACGATAAGCAGTAATTTTTTCATGTCTGTCCCCTCGCTTTCTTTTGTGCGGGCCGAGATCCTCCCTGCGGCCGCAGGTGGATGAAACGCCCGAACAGTATGGATTACGCCTCGAAAACAATCCCCGCGCGAAATAAAAATGGTGCCGAACCCGGGATTTGAACCCGGACAAGCGTAACTCACTACCCCCTCAAGATAGCGTGCCTGCCATTTCCACCACTTCGGCTTTATTGTATCATCAGGTGATTGACTCGCACGCCTGCTACCGCTTTCACAATTCTGTTAACACACGGCGGGAAGATTTGTCAAATTGATTTCGTCGATAAACTTCCCCGCTTTCCTCCTTGCCACTTACCACAAAATAGGTTATAAGGCTCATCTATAGCCTAAGGGCGCATTTTTGGTCAACATCGAAAACGGGCTCTTGCTGGAAATGGCCAGCTGGCGGCGTTGTAACGGCTGTTTGGAAGAGATGCTTTTCCAAGATAACCATCAAATATCCTCCAGTCTATGATGGTTTCAGTAAAATATCTACGCATTTGAAGAGGTGAGTTATGGGAGAAGGGATATTGGACTATACAAGATTTACCGTTGACCTTCGCCGGCACATGTGGATGGCCGGAGTGGAGCCGGAATTGCGGCGGCTGATCTGGCAGATCGCCGTGACGGGGAAGTATATTTCTGCCAAGATCAATGAATCGAACCGGAAGCTGGCGGGATCTAAAAACGTCTCCGGAGAAGAACAGCTGGCCCTGGATCGGAGCGCCGACGAGATTCTCATGAACCAGCTCCGTTTTTCCGGGTTCGTGAGTGAATATGCCTCCGAGGAACAAGATGAGATCATCCCCATCGGTAAGGGCACAGAAACATACATTGTCACCGCCGATCCCCTTGACGGATCATCCCTCGTTGATACGAACCTGGCTATTGGCACGATCATCGGCATCCACAAGGAATCGGTGTTTACGGAAGGTCGAAAATCCATGGTGGCCGCCCTCTATATTACCTATGGACCCCTGATCACCATGGCCTATTCCGCAGGGAAGGGCACCCATGAATTTGTCTTGAACCGGGAAGGAGAGTACGTCCTGTCCCAGGAAAATATAAAAATGAAGGACACGAGGCTCCATCTATAGCGTGGGTGGTCTGAGGCTGGACTGGACGCCGGAGCACATGAAGTTTGTGGAACATCTGGAGGGCGAAGGTTACAAGCTCCGCTACAGCGGAGGTTTCGTCCCCGACATCAATCAGGTTCTCATTAAAAAGGGCGGGGTTTTCACCTATCCAGCGTTGAAAAAAAGCCCCAAGGGGAAACTGAGACTTCTTTTCGAACTCCAGCCCATGGCCTACATTATCGAGCAGGCAGGCGGGATGGCGACAAATGGCAGAGAAGATATCCTGTCCATCAAGGTCGAAGAGCTTCATCAGCGCAGCCCCATCTATATCGGGAGTCGTTCTGAGGTCGAAAAGGCAAAAGAATTTCTGACAGCAGCACAATGATACAGCAATGACTATAGAATGAAGAGGTGGCTGGAATGATTTATGAGACAATGGATCAATTGAAAAAGGGAATCGCGGGTATCCTGGAGATTGAAATGGGAGGCGTTAAGGTTCTCGATGAGAAAGCTTTAAGGACTTCTTTGATTGACGACCTGATCTTTACTGCGACTTTCAGCCCCGATCCCGCAACGATGAAGGCGGCGCGGTGGCTGATACGCCGGGCCGGAGCCGCAGTGGGCGCCGTATCCGCGTCCATACAGGGCTTGTACGATGCCATGGGCCAGGGCAAGGTTTCCGGCATTACCGTTCCGGCCATTAACATCCGGGCCATGACCTATGATACGGCCCAGGCGGTCTTTCGTGCCGCTCTGAAAGGCAGTGTGGGCGCCGTCATCTTCGAGATCGCCCGGTCGGAAGTCGACTATACCATCCAGCGCCCCGAGGAATACACCTGTGCCGTGACCGCGGCGGCCATCAAGGCAGGATTCAACGGCCCCTTGTTTATTCAGGGTGACCATTTTCAGGTTAATGCGAAGAAGTTCGCCAAGGATCCTGCGGGAGAGGTCAAGGCCGTGAAAGATCTCATTCGGGAAGGGATTGAGGCGGGATTTTTCAATATCGATATCGATACCTCCACCCTCGTAGAACTGGAGCATCCGACGGTGAAGGAGCAGCAGGAAAAGAACTATTCCCTGGCGGCGGAACTGACGGCGATGATCCGGGAGATCGAGCCCAAGGGTTTGACCGTTTCCGTGGGCGGCGAGATCGGCGAGGTGGGCGGCAAGAACAGCACGGTGGAAGAGTTGCGGGCCTTTATGGATGGCTACCTCGATGCGTTAAAGAGCCGGGGAAAAGATCTCAGGGGAATCAGCAAGATCAGCGTCCAGACAGGGACGACCCACGGCGGCATTCCCATGCCCGATGGATCCGTTGCCAAGGTGAAACTGGATTTCGAAACCCTGGAGAAGCTCTCCGATGCCGCCCGCAAAGACTATGGGCTGGGCGGGGCCGTCCAGCATGGGGCTTCCACCCTGCCCAACGAGGCCTTCGATCGGTTCCCCGCCGTCAGGACAGCGGAGATCCATCTGGCAACGGGTTTCCAGAACATCATTTATGACAGCGCCCATTTCCCGGCAGGGTTGAAGGACCAGATTTACCAATATCTGAGCCTTGAGTTTGCCGGCGAGAAAAAGGAGACGGACACACAAGAGCAGTTCATCTACAAGACCCGGAAAAAAGGCTTCGGCCACTTCAAGAAGGATATCTGGACCCTTCCGGCAGAAACCCGTCAGGCGATCGGCCAGGAGCTGGAGAATCAGTTTGCCTTCCTCTTCGGCAAACTCAATGCAAAGAACACCATGGATGTTGTGCGGCAGCATGTGAAGTCTGTGGATGTACCGGTGAAGATACCGGAGGCACTGAAAGCGTAGCTTAATGTTTATCAATAAACATCAATAAAAATCCCGGGACCAAGTGAGGGCCCGGGATTTTTATTTTGAGGTATCGGGAAAGCTATTTCATCATCAGGGGAATCAGGTCGATGACGCGATTTGAATAACCCCATTCGTTATCGTACCAGCTCAGGACTTTAATGAAATTCCCGTCCATGACCATGGTGGACTTGGCGTCGAAAACGGACGACGCCGGGTTGCCGATAACATCGGCGGAAACGATCTCGTCTTCACAGTATTCCAGGTAACCCTTGAGCGGTCCGGCCGCAGCGGCCTTCATCGCTTCATTGATTTCCTGCACGGTGACATTCTTCTTCAGTTCAGCAACAAGATCTACAACAGATCCATCATGCACGGGGGCGCGTATGGCGATGCCGTCCAGCTTCCCTTTCAGTTCGGGAATGACCTGGCCAACGGCGCGGGCAGCACCCGTCGTCGTTGGAATGAGGGACAGTGCGGCGGAACGGGCCCGGCGCAGGTCGCTGTGCGGCTGATCCAGGATGTTCTGATCGTTGGTATAGGCATGGATGGTTGTCATCCAGCCGCGGACGATGCCAAACTGCTCATGCAACACCTTGGCCATAGGCGCCAGGCAGTTGGTCGTGCAGGAGGCATTGGAAACAATGCGGTGTTCCGGCTTCAACTGATTGTCATTCACACCCAGAACGATGGTGGCGTCAATTTCTCCTTTTGCAGGCACGGTCAGGATCACTTTTTTCGCGCCGGCTTTGAAGTGATTCTCGATCTTCTCTTTGGACGTGAAAATGCCTGTCGATTCGATCACAATATCAACACCCAAAGCACCCCAGGGAATCTGGGCGGGGTCTCTTTCCGCCGTTATCTTGACGGATTTGCCATCGACAACAATACTGTCCGCCGTCGCTTCCACTTTGCCGGGGAACCGCCCGTGGGTTGAGTCGTATTTCAACAGATGGGCCAACGTTTTCGCATTGGTGATATCATTGAAGCAGACAAATTCAATATCAGATCTTTTAAAGCCGGCTTTATAAACCAGGCGTCCAATGCGCCCGAAACCGTTGATTCCCACTTTGATGCTCATGGAATAATTCTCCTTCGTGATGTTATTTTCTGATGGGGTATTGCTTTCGATGCATGGGTGGAAGCTAACCCCCAGTTTTTATTCATGGTGCCGAAGCCGGGATTTGAACCCGGACGAGCGTAACTCACTACCCCCTCAAGATAGCGTGTCTACCATTTCCACCACTTCGGCATTTTTGTATCATGCGGTGATTGACCCGCATGCCTGTTGCCGCCTTTACAGCTTTGTTAATACCCGGCGGGAAGATTTGTCAAATGAAAACAAACAGAGGCTTAATACCGGCGCTATCTGGCCTGCTGCGGAACGGCCTGTGCAGGTTGTCCGGTCGCACCCGTCGGTGCGGGCGTCGGAGGCGGAACCGCCGGTTGCTCAGGTTGCACGGGCGTGGCTTTTTGTTCGACTCCGGCCTTGGATGCGCCCCCCATCACCGATTTTCCTTTATGGACCGCGGAGTAAGACAGGGTCAGCGACGTAATCATAAAGAGAATGGCAACGACGGTTGTCATTTTTCCCAGAAAACTGGCCGGGCCACTGCTGCCGAAGACGGTCTGGCTCGAGCCGCCGAATGCCGCCCCCATGTTGGCACCCTTCCCCGCCTGGAGCAGGATGACAAGGATCAGGATAATGCAAACAATGACATGTAATGCGGTAACAAAAATCTGCACGTTAATAAACCTCTCTTTTAAAATCAAAATGCGACAATTTTGCCGAATGTATTGACATCCAGGCTGGCCCCACCCACCAGAGCCCCGTTGATATCCGGCTGGGCCATGAGCTTACCGATATTATCCGGGTTGACGCTCCCGCCGTAAATGACGGGAAGGCGATGGACGGCTTCTTCCCCGTAGTGCTTTTTCATTAGTTTACGAATATAATCATGAATTTCCTGGGCCTGTTCGGGCGTCGCCGTTTTCCCGGTGCCGATGGCCCAGACCGGCTCGTAGGCGACGGTCATACGATCTATATCAGATGCCGTGATTTGATTCAATCCTTCTTCGATCTGTTTTTCGATGACGCTAAAAGTCCTGCCTGCTTCCCGTTCCTGAAGGGTTTCCCCGACACAGAAAATTGGCTGGATCCCGCACTGAAGGGCCATGACGATTTTGGCATGGACAACGGCATTGCTTTCACCAAAAATGGTCCGGCGTTCGGAATGTCCTGCAAGCGCGTGCGTGCAGCCCACATCGACAAGCATCCGCGCCGATATCTCGCCCGTGAAGGCGCCGTCCTGGTTTTCACTGAGATTCTGCGCCGACAGCCCGATGCTCGAATCTTTCAGCGCTACGCCGACAGCGGAAAGTGCCGTGAAGGGGGGCGCCAGCACCACCTGCCTGTCGCTCATACCGACGACAAGCTGCTTCAGACGGCCCACGAAATCCAATGATTCACCCACCGTCTTGTTCATTTTCCAGTTCGCAACGATAATCGGCTTAATCATATCTGCCCCTAAAAGTTACTGGACTCATACAAAGTCAATAAATGAGCCGAAAACGACGACTTTGTAAAAAGTCACGATGCTGAAAGCGGGCGGATCATAGCCACAGAAAAAGGGTGAAGTCAATACCTTTTTCAAAAAAGCCTCTATCCCATTATGAGCTTCTCAACAGGAGCCATTTCGCAACGCTCAGAGTGTTTACTAACGGCTTTTGCCGACATTTATCCGATCGCAATAACTGCGCACCGGGCAGTGGCTGCAAAAAGGAGAGACGGGTCGGCAGATCTGCTGTCCGAATGCCACCAGCAGGGTGTTGTAAATGGTCCAATAAGGCGCGGGCAGCTTTGATCTCAGGGCTTGCTCTGTTTTTTCCGGGGTGTTTGTGGCAACATATCCCAGGCGATTGGAAATCCGGTGGACGTGTGTGTCAACGCAAATGGCGGGCCTGCCGTACCCCAGAGAAACGACCAGATTGGCGGTTTTCCGGCCCACCCCCTTCAGGGCGAGCAGTTCTTCGAGTGTATCGGGAACATGCGCGTGATGCCGGTCAATCAATTCCCGGCAGACACCATGAATGGTTCTGGCCTTGTTGCGATAGAAGCCGACGGGATAGATGGCCTCGATGATGACGGCCTCCGGAAGTTGGAGCATCTCCGCCGGAGACCGGGCCATGCGGAACAGCCTGGCGGTGGCGGCAGTCGTCGTTTCATCCTTTGTCCTGAGACTCAGCAGCGTGGAAATGAGGATTTTGAAGGGATTCTCACCCATTTCCGCCAGGTGAGAAACAACGGGCATGTTCCAATTTGTAAGGTTTTCCTGAAGCAGCGCCACGATCTGATGGATCTGTTCGTCATTCATGACGAACTCGCAAAAAATCGAGAAATGAACCGAAAACGACGGCTTTGTAAAAAGCTCCGCAGGCAAGGCGCGCAAATCGAAGGGGACAGGTTTAAACCTGTCCCCTGAGGCGTACATAGGCGTACGCCGCAACGACAAAGGATGCAGCGCAACGCGGCATCCGGACTTTTTACGAAGCCGTCATTCATAGCCCTCTTCGTTGGCCAGTATATCCAGGTGCAGGGTGGCGATGTCTTCAACGTCGAGATTGGGTTCCCGCTTGGACTGGCGGAAATCAACGATCTTGATGTATCGCTTGCACTCGTTACAGACATCGACCCGGTATTGTTCATCCCCCTCCACGGTAAAGTAGGCCAGGGACTGCTGCTCTTCATTGCTGCAGAAAGGGCACTTGATTCTGAGAAAATGCCACTCGAACCCGCATTGATTGCAGAACAGGAAGCGCCCTTCTTCTCCCCGAATCTGCCCGATTTTCGGTTCCTTGCCGCAAACCGGGCAATAGCCTTCGGACCATTCGGAGCGGGCAATCACATCGACATATTTTTGCGCCACAATTTCGAGGGACGGCCGGAGACTCTCCTCAAGAAACAGTTCGATGAGGTCAAAATAATCTTCCTCCATCTCTGCGGGCGGCTCATTTTCCTGTGTGGAAAGGGAGTTAAGGACCATTTTTTCAAAATCATAGGAGCCATTCCTGATTTTTTCAGCCAGTTCCGTGGTTTCTCCGGGGGCCCTTTTTTCCGCAATGTCCAAAAGAGCCAGAAAATATTCTCTGGGCTTGCCCAGGTCGAAGCGACCGCAAGAAAAGTCGATCAGCGGCAACCCGCCGGCCATCTTTTTGGCGATCAGGCTTTCATCCACGGCCGCAAATACGTCAGCCATGTCTTTGCGGTATTCCTCCCTGAGGATCAATATATCCGAAAGAATATCTAAAAGTTCCACATAATGCGGGTTGGTTGTTTTGTAAGCTTCTATGGTCATTAAAGATTCTTTAAGTATTGTCAGCATCTGCTTTGTTCTCCCGTTGATATGAATTGCTTTCAGCGATGCACGTCTATATCTGCTTTGGAAAACAAGTCAAGATATTATTTTATCTGATACATTGCCGCGGACCATCTTTTCACTTGACGACGGGAGTGAAAAGCAGGCAAAATAAAACGATATTGTTACGAGGAGGGGAATTTTGAGAGGAAGAAGATTGCTGTTAGGGATTTTTCTCATGGGCATCCTTGCGCCGGCAACCGGATTGAGCACGGTGGTTGACCGGATTGTTGCCGTCGTCAATGATGACATCATCACGCTGTCGGAGCTGGAAAATACTTTTCTGCCTTATCAGAAAAGGATTGACGCCACCTACAGGGGCGCGGACAAGGAAAAGGTCGTTGCCGAAGGCCGCATCATGGTTTTAAACAGGATGATTGACAGCAGGCTGATCGAACAGGTTTCCAAAAAAGCGGGGATCGTCGTCAAGGACGATGAGATCATGGGGACGATCAAGGAGCTGCTTCGCCGGCGGAATATTTCCATGGAGCAATTCACGCAAGCCCTGGAACAGGAGGGCTCCAGCCTCGAATCCTATCGGCGGGACATGAAAGAGCAGATGACCCGGATGCGGTTGTTGCGGCGGGAACTTAGAGCGAAAATCATTGTCAGCGATGATGAAATCGGCGAACATTACGTGAAGCACCGTGACGAATATGAAGGCACGGAAGCCGTTCGGATCAAGCAGATCCTGATTCTTCTGCCCCAGAGCGCCGACCGCACTGTCACGGCCAGGCTCCGGACGGATGCCGAAAGCATACACAAGCGGCTGATCGACGGAGAGTCTTTCGATCTGCTGGCGGCGCAATTCTCGCAGGGGCCATCGGCTGCCACGGGCGGCGATATCGGCTTTTTGGAAAAAGGAACCATGCTGCCGGAAGTGGATGCCGTCGCCTTCCGCCTGGCCAAAGATGAAATCAGCGGGATCATTGTCTCTCCGGTGGGTTTTCACATCATCAAGGTCATGGATAGAAGGGGGTCCGGGGTCAAGCCCATCGCAATCATTCGCGAGGAGATCAAGGCAAAGCTGGAAGAAGAAAAAATGGAAAAAAGCTACGAAGAATGGATTGTTGATCTCCGCAAGAGATCCCACGTTGAGATCAGACTTTGAGTTACATCAGAATCAAGGGCGCCTCCCAGCACAACCTGAAACACATCAACCTTGATATTCCCCGCGACAAGCTTGTCGTGATCACGGGCCTGAGCGGTTCCGGGAAATCTTCCCTGGCCTTCGATACGATTTATGCGGAAGGGCAGAGACGGTATGTGGAATCGCTTTCCACATACGCCCGGCAATTTATCGGCCAGATGGACAAACCCGACGTCGAGTCCATCGAGGGTCTGTCTCCCGCCATTGCCATCGAACAGCGGACATCCGGCCAGAATCCCCGTTCCACGGTGGGAACCGTCACGGAAATCTATGATTATCTGCGGCTTCTTTTTGCCAGAATCGGCATCCCGCACTGCCATCAGTGCGGCCGGGAGATCCGGTCCCAGACGATCGAAATGATGGTGGAAACCATTCTCGCTTTTCCGGAAAACACAAAGATCCACTTGATGGCCCCGATCATCAGGGGCAAGAAAGGCGAATACCATAAAGAATTCAAAAAGTTGATCAAGGATGGCTATGTCCGCGTGCGCATCGACGGCCAGATCAAAGAGCTGACGGAAACGTTGCACCTGGATAAAAACAGGCGTCATGATATTGACGTGGTGGTTGATCGACTGATCGTTAAAGACGGAATCCGGAAAAGACTGCGCGGATTCCCTGGAGACGGCAGCCAATCTCGCGGGCGGGCTCGTGCGCGTCGATATCGCCGGCGGCGAAGAGATGTTGTTCAGCGAGAAATACGCCTGTCCCGATTGCGGCGTCAGCGTGTCCGAACTGGCGCCACGGATGTTTTCCTTCAACAGCCCCTATGGCGCCTGCCCGGACTGCGGCGGCCTCGGAACGCGCATGTACTTTGATGAGGAACTGGTCATCCCCGATTTCGGTTTGTCCATTCGGGAAGGCGCCATTCTTCCCTGGGCGGGACGGAATTCCATGCCCTATTTTCAGATGCTGGAAGCCCTGTGTCAGCATTATCAATTCGATATCAACACGCCTTTTCATCAGTTGCCCGAACGCATTCAGGCGGTTCTTCTCAACGGGTCCGGATCGGAAAAGATCCGTTTTCATCTCGACCGGGGCGGGCGGCGTTTTTTCTTCGAAAAACCTTTTGAGGGCATCCTGAATCAATTGGACCGGCGGTACCGGGAAACCCTCTCCAATGCCGTCAGAATGGACCTGTCGCGTTACATCAATCTCCGGGAATGTCCCACCTGTCATGGGGCAAGGCTGAAAAAGGAGAGTCTTTCCATCAAAATTGCCGGTCGGAATATCTACGATCTCTGCCGGCTGTCCATCGGGGAGTGCCTGGCGTTCTTTACGGCCCTGCGCCTGACGCCCCAGGAAACCCGGATTTCAGAAAGAATCCTCAAGGAAATCAGGGAGCGCCTGCGCTTTCTGCTGGATGTGGGGATGGAATACATCAGCCTGGACCGCTCAGCCGGCAGCCTCTCCGGAGGGGAAGGCCAGCGTATTCGCCTGGCCACGCAGATCGGCTCGGGGCTCGTCGGCGTCCTCTATGTCCTGGACGAGCCGACCGTGGGTCTGCATCAACGGGACAACGCCCGCCTGATTGCGACGCTGAAACGACTGCGCGACATGGGCAACACCGTCCTGGTCGTGGAACACGACCCGGATATGATGATGAATTCCGATCAGATCATCGACATGGGGCCGGGAGCGGGCATGCAGGGCGGCGAAGTGGTTTTTCAGGGCACCCCGGAAGCCATCTGCCGGTCGGATGAATCGCTGACCGGGAAATACCTGTCCGGGAAATTGGCCATCCCTGTTTCGCGCCGGCGCCGGCCCCTTTCAAGAAAGTTCATTCACCTTGAGGGGGCCCACGAGCACAATCTCAAGGGGATCGACATCCGGATTCCGGTAGGCGTTTTTACCGCCGTAACCGGCGTGTCCGGTTCGGGAAAAAGCACCATGGTTATTGAAACGCTCTACAAGGTCATGATGCGGCGGCTCGACCGGAAGAAGAGCGTATCGGGACGGGTCAAACGGGTCGTGGATCTCGGCGGGATCGAACGGGTCATCCTCATGAGTCAGCAACCGATTGGCCGGACCCCCCGGTCCAATCCCATCACATACACGGGGGCGTTTGCCCCGATCCGCGATCTCTTCACGGGTTTGCCGGAAGCAAGGATCAGGGGTTACAAACCCGGCCGGTTCAGTTTCAATGTCAAGGGCGGGCGCTGTGAAAGCTGCGAAGGCAACGGTCTGATAAAAATTGAGATGCATTTCCTGCCGGATGTGTATGTGACCTGCGACGCCTGCCGCGGCAGTCGTTTCAACGCCGATACGCTGGAAATCCGTTACAAGGAAAAAAACATTGCCGAGGTCCTGAATATGACCGTGAGTCAGGCCCTCGTTTTTTTTGAAAACATCCCTGCCATCCACGGCAAGCTTCAACTGCTGTTTGATGTGGGTCTGGGCTATCTCCGCCTCGGCCAATCGGCGACGACGCTGTCCGGCGGCGAGGCGCAGCGGATCAAACTGTCCCGGGAACTGGCCAAGCGGACGAACAGCAATACCCTTTACATCCTCGATGAGCCGACGATCGGCCTCCATTTTGCCGATATTCAGAAACTGCTTGATGTCCTCGCGAGGCTGGTGGAGATGGGCAGCACCGTTGTCGTTATCGAGCATAACCTCGATATCATCAAGTGCGCCGATCATGTTATTGATCTCGGCCCGGAAGGCGGGCCCGGGGGCGGATTCATCGTTGCGTCGGGAACGCCGGAAAGCATTGCGGCGGCGGATGCCTCCTTTACCGGCCGGCATCTGCGGGCCGTTCTGCAACCGGCCTTTATGGCAGGAGACCGCTGAAAAAGGGCTCCGCCGCAGCTTAATAATCTCTTCCGCCAGGTAGACGACCAGACATAATCCTGATTTGCCCCCATTTTCCCCACAAACCATTAACGTAATCTCCGGAGCGACATAAAATATTTGATTCGCCGCTTACGAACCACTTTTCAGCGGTTAGGATCTTTTCTTATGAAGTTGTTGTAAGTAATAATTAGTAATAATAAGTATATTTTTGTCTTGAAAAGTAACTTTTGATCCTGTATAAGGACAAGGGAAATTAAGGAGGCGCCGGTATGTCCATCGAACTCATGAATACGAAGGAAGTGGCAAAATATCTGGATGTTCATGAAAAACAGGTTTTCGGGGAGAGAGCTTTGCCATGGTCCTCGATCAATAAAAAATATGAATGAAACACAGCTTTGCCAGCGTATCAACAAGTTACAGCACTAATAGTGAGGCTTTTTTTACTGCAAGAGAATAAAATTCAAAAATTGAAAGGAGGAAACTTATGAAGAAGTTTTGGATTGTTCTGCTCGCTTTGGGGCTCGTCGCAGGCTTTGCGATGTCCGCCTCGGCAGCGGATGTAAAGTTCAGCGGAAGCTACTATGTTTACGGGATCTATGTTGACAATCCCGAATTTAAAAAAGACGGCAAACAGGCGCAGGCATACTTTCATCAGCGTTTGAGAGTGCAGACCGAGTTCAAGATCGCCGAGGGGCTGTCGCTCGTGACGCGTTTTGACGCCCTCGAAAAACCCTGGGCATACGGCGGCGCGGCAAACGGCTGGAGACAAAAAAGCAGCGGCTTTAATGTCGGCTACGATGTGACGAACCGTCCAAGCACGGGCGACAGCGGCGCCAGAACCCAGGAGAACATCGAATGGGAGCGCGCCTACATCGATTTCACGACAAAGATCGGCCGGTTCATGGTCGGCTACCAGAATTTCATCGCGTTCGGCACGATGTTCCTCGACACGGACGAGACACGTCCCGGTATCAAGTGGTTTATCCCGATCGGTGACCTGACCATCGTTGCGGCCCTTGAAAAGACCGCCGAGTCGAGTCTTCAGGATACACCAACCACGGCGCGCTATACCACCGGGGACAGCAACATCTACGATTTGGCCGCCATCTATAAATTCAAAGGGGGCGATGCGGGTACTTCTGTTCCAGTACGGCGACCTGGGTGCTACGGCGCAGTTGCCTTTGCCAAACAGAAGAAACTCTCAGATTTACCTGTTGAACCCCTACGTCAAGATGAAGTTCGGCGGATTTTTCTTTGAGGCCGAGGCCGCCTACGGCTGGGGCAAATGGTCTGACGCTCAATACTCCGATGCTGATGCCCAGGCCATGGGAATTTATCTGCACGGCAGAGGCGACTTCGGGCCGGCCTATGTGGGCGGTATCTTCGCCTACATGCAGGGTGACGATATGGGAACGACCGATAAGAAGGAAGGCACCTTTGCAGCACAGCTGGTGGTGGGAAGGGCATGGGATCCCATGCTGATCCTCTGGAATAACGCCCTCTATGCCGGTTCGCACAGGCAGATAGGGACAGCCCTGGGTGTCTTTTTCGACAACGCCTATCTGGTGCAGGTCTACGGCGGTTTCAAGCCCGTCAAGGAGGCCGACATCATGCTGAGCGTGAGCTGGGCGAAGGCGGCCCAGAAGCCGTACGCAACCTTTGGCAACCCCGCGACTCAGTACGTCAGCGACGATATCGGGTATGAAATCGACCTCGTTGCAAAATACAAGATTTTTGACAACCTCGAGTACATGATCGGCGCGGGCTATCTGGCTGCGGGCGATTACTTCAAGGGCGCCAGTTCAGCCAAACAGATCGACAGCAACTACATGCTGATCCACAAACTGACCCTGAGCTTCTAAAACGGCAGCGACCGCGATGCGCGCAATTCCCGAAAGCCCCGGGAGTGATGCCCGGGGCTTTTTATATGATCCCTCGTCCCTCAGACAAAGGTGAATTTAAATCAGCCGCTACGGACAGGGCTTGTTTGTGCGGAATATGACATCAAGTCCTGAATACGTTGCCTTCTCCCCCGGATATAAGGTGCGGCATGGGTGATCATGAAAGCGCATTTATCAGGGCTGCCTTTCTCTTGGTTGAACAATCCTATTTGCGCAGGCCGCCTTTTTATGAGGTCGTTATAAGTATTATTAAGTAATTATAGGTAGATATTTGCCTTGATAAGGGTTTAAAGATCCTGTATGTAAGCGAGTAAAATTGAGGAGGCGCCGGTATGTCCGTCGAGCTCATGAACACGAAGGAAGTGGCAAAATACCTGGATATTCATGAAAAGCAGGTGTACGCGCTCATAAAAGCAAAACGCATCCCTGCAACCAGGATCACAGGCAAATGGATTTTTCCGAAAAAACTGATCGATGCATGGGTCGAATCCAGGTCCGGTGAGGGGATCACGCTGGCGAAACAGAAGAGCAATAAAATAGCCGGTGCGCTTCTGGCAGCGGGCAGCAATGATCCTGTCCTGGACATCCTGCAAACCTGGGTGCGACGAGCCTATCCCGATCTTTATTTGTTTTCCGCCAACATGGGGAGCGTCAACGGGCTTGCCGCCCTGGACAACGGCCATACGGATATCGCCTGGTCACATCTGCTGGATCCTGCAAGCGGCCAATACAACATTCCTTTTCTATCCACGCTTCTGCCCAAAATCAAGCCCGTCGTGGTCAACCTGTTCCATAGGGAAATCGGGTTTATCACGGCGACGGATAATCCGTATCACATCAAATGGTTTGATGATCTGGCAAAGGAGGGGCTGAGATTCATTAACCGCCAGAAAGGTTCGGGGACGAGGGTTCTTCTGGATTACCATCTGGGGCAACTGGGCGTGTCGTCCGAACAAATCAACGGTTATGACAGAGAGGCCTACACTCATTTTGAAGTAGGTCTTTCCATTCTGTCCGGTGAAACGGATGCGGGGATCGCCACAGCGGCGGTATCAAAATTGCTGGGCCTGGCCTTCACGCCGATCACAAGGGAGAGTTTCGATATGGTGCTCGATCAATCAACATTTTTTCAGAAAGGCGTACAGGCCTTTATAAATATTCTTGATTCAAGGGAGTTTCGAAAGGGGGTAGAGAAATTAGGAAATTACGACTTTAACCATTCCGGGCGGATTTTGTATTCGGCGGCTTGATTTGCCTTGAAAATACATACAGAAAGGAGATCGGATATGAAAAAGTGGTTGAGGATTGTTTTATTGTGCCTGATGCTGTTAATCCCCGGTTTGTCAGCGGCCCAGGAAGGTAAATTTATTCTTCTGGCCAGCACGATCGGTCCTATCGATTCGGGCATTGTCGGTGTTTTGGAGAACCAGTTCGAAAAGGAGACGGGCATCCGTGTGCGGCATGTGGGCGCCGGGACGGGAGCGGCTTTGAAGATTTCGGAGAATGGAAATATTGACGTTGTTATGGCCCATGCAAAATCTCTTGAGGAAAAATTCATTCAGGACGGTTTTGGTACGGAAAGAATTCCCCTCATGTATAACGACTTCGTCGTGGTCGGACCTGTGAGCGATCCCGCGGGCATCAAAGGGCTGAAGACGGCGGGAGAGGCCCTCAAGAAGATATCCGGTACAGGCACCCTGTTTATCAGTCGCGGTGACAAATCGGGAACCCACGTGGCGGAAATGGAACTCTGGGCGAAGGCGGGGATCAAACCTGCCGGTACCTGGTATGTCGTCTATGAAAAGGGGGCCGAGGGAAATGTCCCAACCCTTCGTTACACCGATCAGAGGGGGGCCTACACGGTCATCGACAGGGCAACCTATCTGTCCCTCAAGGATCAGGTCAAGCTTGCCGTTCTGGTCGAAGGGGATGAGGCCCTCCTCAATTATATTTCTGTGATTCCGGTCAATGCGAAGAAATTCCCGCGCGTCAACGCGAAGGACGTGAAAATTTTCGTCGCATGGCTGACGGCTCCGGAAAAGGGGCAAGCAATCATCCGCGATTTCGGCAAGGACAAATACGGATCGCCGCTCTTTTTCCCGAATTCCAGGGAGTGGATACAATCACAGCGCGGCAAATAAATATGTTTTTCAATGTTTGTACTTTATGTGTCAGGAGGTAAATAATGAAACAGTTTAAAAAAATCGGTATTATTGTCTGCTTAATGGCGGGTTTGGCTCTTGTTTTCAGCATAACGCCTGCCTCGGCTGCATCGCACATACAGAAAAATATTATCCTATCCACCACGACCAGCACGCAGGACTCGGGCCTGCTGGATGTGCTGATCCCCATCTTCGAAAAGAAGACGGGCTATTTCGTGAAAACCATTGCGGTCGGATCCGGCCAGGCCATGGCCATGGGGCAGAAAGGAGAGGCGGATGTGCTTCTGGTTCATTCGCCTGCGGCAGAAAAGAAGTTTATCGCCGAAGGATACGG
This sequence comes from uncultured delta proteobacterium, assembly GCA_963708515.1. Lineage (GTDB taxonomy): Bacteria > Desulfobacterota > Syntrophia > Syntrophales > Fen-1087 > JAPLJM01. The sequence goes on from CAVPSX010000021.1 coordinate 284,874, forward strand.
GATCAACAGAAGGCTCGTCATGCATAACGATTATATTATCGTTGGTCCGAAATCGGATCCGGCAAATATAAAAGGGACAAAGTCGGCTGTTGACACCTTTAAAAAAATTGCTGCAGCCAATGCCATTTTCATGTCCCGTGGGGATAATTCGGGAACCCATTCGAAGGAAAGAGATATCTGGAAGACTGCCGAGATAAAGGCTGAAGGACAGAAATGGTATCAGCAGACAGGGCTCGGCATGGGGCAGACGCTGAGCGTCGCCGCTGAGAAAAAAGCCTATACCCTTGCTGATCGCGGCACCTATCTCGCCCTGAGGAAGAATCTTGGTCTCGATATCCTGGCGGAAGGTGATGGCATTCTTCTGAATATCTACCATGTCATCGAGGTCAATCCGGCGAAATGGCCCAAGGTGAATACCGCGGGAGCAAAAGCCTTTGCGGATTTCATGGTTTCAAAGCAGACACAGGAGATTATTAAAACTTTCGGTGTGGACAAGTTCGGCTCGCCCCTGTTCTTCCCCGATGCGGGCAAGAAAGAAGAAGCACTGGGTCAATAAGGAGGATCAGCGTCCTTTGGATATCATTGTTGAAGGGATAAAACAGGCATTTATTCTCCTGTTCACCTTTGACCGGGAGGTGCTGGGCATCACCTGGCTTTCCCTGAAGGTTTCGGGGACGGCAACCCTCATCAGCCTTTTCATCGGCGTCTCCGTGGGAACGGTCGTTGCCCTGACCCAGTTTCCCGGGAGGAAGTTTGTGGTGAGTCTTATCAATACGGGCATGGGCCTGCCGCCCGTGGTGGTGGGCCTTTTTGTAACCATTTTCCTCTGGAGAAACGGACCTTTGGGTTTCCTGGAGATTCTGTACACGCCCACGGCCATCATCATTGCCCAGGCCGTGATTGCAACACCCATTGTCATGGGGATCAGTCTGGCCGCCATCCAGAACCTGCCTGCCAATCTCAGATTGCAGATCCTGGCCCTTGGCGCAACCCGTTTTCAGATGGTGTGGATACTGGTCAAGGAAGCAAAGCTCCCTCTGCTTGCTGCCGTCATGGCAGGCTTTGGCGGCGTCATTTCCGAGGTTGGCGCGTCCATCATGGTCGGCGGGAACATCAAAGGATATTCCCGTGTCCTCACGACGGCAACCGTTATGGAAACGGGCAAGGGGAATTTCGATATCGCCATGGCCCTCGGAATCATCCTGCTGCTGCTTTCCTTCATCGTCAATGCCATCCTGACACACATCCAGCAGAGGGAAAGACCCCGGTGAATGCTGAAAAATCCATACTGGAGATCAGAAATCTTCAGGTTAAAAGAGGAGGCGTATCGGTTCTGAATATTCCGCACCTCGATATCCCCGAGGGGAAAGTCATGTCCCTCATAGGACCGAATGGTGCGGGGAAATCAACGTTATTGCTGGCATTATCCAGATTGCTGAAATCGGTTCAAGGTGACATTGTCTTCAGAGGACAAACCATTGATAAAAATCATAGCCTGTTTGCCTATCGCAGGAAAATCGCCATGGTTTTTCAGGAACCGCTTCTGTTCGATACCACTGTTTTTGAAAATGTTGCGTCAGGTCTGAATATTCGAGGCACGCAGCATGATGAGATAAGGCAGGTGGTGGCAGATTGTCTGGAACGTTTCGGCATCGGCCATCTCGCCGGCCGTTCCGCCAGAAAACTCTCAGGCGGCGAGGCCCAGCGCACAAGCCTTGCCCGGGCCTTTGCGACAAAACCGGAAATCGTTTTCCTTGATGAACCGTTTTCATCCCTCGATCCGCCGACGCGCGAGTCCCTCACAGAAGATCTTGAGCGCATCCTGCGAGAGACGGGGACAACGACCATTATGGCAACGCACGATCAAATAGAGGCTCTGCGCCTGTCGGATCAGATTGCCGTGATGAATCAGGGGAAAATCGCCCAGATCGGCACGCCTGAACAGGTGATGAACCAGCCTGTTGATGAATTTGTGGCGTCGTTTGTGGGCATGGAAACGGTTTTTTCTGGTCGTGTGACGAAGACGCATAACGGGACGTTCATCACATCCGTTTCCGGCCGGGAAGTTGAAGCCGTCGGGGCCCTCAAACCCGGAGAAAAGATTGTCTGCTTCATCCGTCCTGAAAATGTGGTCCTTTCGACAAATTCTGCAGAAGCGAAAACCAGCGCGAGGAACGTTTTCGCATGTAAAATCGTCAGGATTGTTCCCATGGGCTTTTTTCATAGGGTTCAGCTTGATTGCGGTTTTCCTCTTGTAGCGTATATCACGAACCAATCCCTAGAAAATTTATTGCTGAAGGAAGGGGATTCTATCTTTGCCTCCTTTAAGGCGACAGCCGTTCATGTGGTTCGGAAAGAATAATGTGGACAGGATTGCCTGTTTATGCGAAATGTTGAATCATAACAGATGATGACAGGGTTGCAAGCATCAGCATGAATTTGAAAATATTTCATTAAGGTTCCATTATATCAGAGCAATAAGAATATACATCGGTTTTGACGATACAGATACCCATGATTCGGACTTCGGCACGGGCAAGGTTGCCCGCCGCTTTGAAAAAAAGTTGCCGGAAGGATGTCTTCTGTGGGGGGTTGTCCGGCAGCAACTTCTCGTTGATGAGAGAATCCCATATACCTCGCACAACAGTTCGGCGTGTGTCGTTATTGATATCTCGGACCCGGCCATAGAAAAGGCTCTTCTCCCCCTGGCCGTCGATCACATTGAGCGTCAGGCCGCAGAGGGAAGCGATCCCGGTCTTTGTGTTGCCCGTGAAGATGACCCTGCGCTCATGGAACTGGCTGTCTTTGGGCGTCTGTGTGCGACGCGCATTGTGACACAAAAAAATGCGCTTCAGGCCGCTTCCGGCATTCACCTTTCCGGTCATGGAGGATCCAACGACGGTATCATTGGCGCCGCCGCGGCTGTCGGCTTGACGGCATCCGGTTTGTCCGGCCGATTCATCGAGTTTGCGGGGTTGCGTCGTTTTCCCGACAGGGTTCCTGTCTCTGAACTTGAGCGAAATGGAATCTGTGTGGTATCCCTCGAAAGGGATGCCATGATTCCTGCCCCTGAAGATATGGTCTATACAGCGGGGTGGCTGCGTCCCAGGCTCTGGGGGAACAGAGCGATCTTACCCGTTCTGCCGCGGGGGAAAGGCGTTTGGGAAAGCATGGGAACAAAGAGAAAAAAATCGTAAAAGACTAGGGAGGGATGAACATGGCAGGCAAGATTTTTTATCGGGAGCGCAGGAAAGTCGGAGAGGGTGAAAAAAAACCTCGGTTCAAACTGGTTGCCGTTGCCGGAGTGGATGTGAAAGTTTACGGCAAACACCTCCGTAAAACAGAATTGGAACAAATCGCGGAAGCGGTCGGTGCGGAGCTGGTCTTGTTGAAACATGGCAAAAGGGATAAGGACGAAGATGTAGAAATTGAAGATTAAGTCGTTATGAAAGGAACAAAAGATGGCACTGATGCGGGAACGCGACGGACGGCGGCTGCATGTAAAAAGCAAACTGATGGGAGAGAGCCTGATCAGCAAGTCTTTTATCAAAGACTTTAAGGTTGCATCCCAGCAGCGACTTTTCCCTGATGTCAATGTCATCAAGATAGGCGGCCAGTCCATCTGCGACCGCGGGAAAAAGGCCCTTCCCCGCATTATTCGTGAAATCGTAAACAACAAGACCCGGCATAAAATGCTCATCACAACGGGCGGCGGTACCCGTAGCCGGCATATCTATGCCATCGGCCTCGAACTGGGCATGCCGACGGGGATCATTGCCAAGTTCGGGAGTTCCGTTTCTGAACAAAACGCCTTGCTGGTTTCCACCTTGCTGTCGCCATGGGGCGGCATCAAAATCGGACATGACGAAATCATGAAACTCCCCACCTATTTCGCCCAGGATTGTATCCCTGTATTGCACGGAATGCCGCCTTATGATTTTTTTGCCATCCCCTCGCCGGGTTGGCGCGTGCCCATCCACAGGACCGACGTCGGCACCATGATCCTGGCAGATTTGATCGGCGCCAAGCGCTGTATTTTTGTCAAGGATGAACAGGGTCTTTATACGAATGATCCAAAAAAGAACACAAAGGTCGAGTTCATCCCCGAAATCAGCGCCGCTGAACTCTTATCAAAAAATCTTGATGATCTGATTATTGAAAGACCCTGTCTTGATATCCTTCAGGCCAGTGAAGTCATAGATAAAATCCAGATCATCAATGGTCTGGAGGAAGGAACCCTGACAAGAGCGCTCGACGGCGAACCAGTGGGAACAATAATAACAAAATAAGCATGAGGGATTTATCTTTGAGACGCCCCCTGCGTCGGGAAGATGCATCCGCGATAGAAAACAGCCACAAGATCTGTCTGGAAACCGAAGAAGGTGTTATCAGCGAATTGACAAAGAGCTGACTTCGGTAAACTTGTAGCCAAGCCCCCGCACGGTGAGAATATATTTCGGATGCTCCGTGTCTTTTTCGATGGCCGCCCGCAGCCGGCTGATATGGACATCCACGGTGCGCGGCTCCACGAATGTCTCGTCGCCCCAGACCTGCTCCAGCAGTTGCTCCCGGCTGTAAACCCGGCCCGGACGACGTGTCAGAAACTGCAGCAGTTTGAATTCGCGTGAACTCAGGGAGACCTTTTTGCTGTCGACGCTGACCGTACAGGACGGAAAGTCAATCTCGAGTCCGAGATGGCTGAATGTTTCCGCAGGGATTGTCTGGTCCTTTGACGCCTGTGAACGGCGCAGGACGGCGCGGATCCGCGCAACGAGTTCACGCACGCTGAAGGGCTTGGTCATATAGTCGTCGGCGCCCAGCTCCAGACCGAGGATTTTATCAACTTGATCCGATTTCGCCGTCAGCATGATCACCGGCAGCGATTCGGTTTCACGATGGCGACGGATCAACTTACAGACCTCCAGCCCCGATATGCCCGGCAGCATGAGGTCGAGCACGGCCAGGTGCGGTTTCTCCGTCCTGATGGTTTCCCAGGCGGCCCGCCCGTCATAAGCCCGCAAAACTGTAAATCCTTCCTGTTCAAGGTTATAAGCGATCAGCTCGACGATGTCTTTTTCGTCATCGACGATGAGAATTTTCTTTTTCACCACTGCCGCCATCCATTTCAGAACACAATGACGTTGCGCCCGTCGCCCGGTTCAGGTGTCGGAGGGATTCGCTTTAAGCAGACGGGTCAGGCATGTTGAAACCTCCCCGGTCAGATGCTGGAGCAGGCTCGTGTCCATGCCCGGCTCATAACGCCTGTGTTCCGCATCCCCGTAATTGATGCTGCCGATAATTTGCCCCGCGAGCGTAATCGGGGCGACGGCAATGGACTTGATGAAGAACTTCTTGTTTTTGGGAAAGAGCCGGTAGAAAGGATTGAGCTCCTTGTTGGCCAGAACCGGCTTCTCGCCCTGGGAGGCCAGTTCGAGAAAGGGCGCCTCGTCGATGAGGTTCAGGCGATCCGCCAGAATTCCGGAGGCTTTCAGGGCCTGGACAAGTGTGCTGACGTCGGGCCGGTTTACGACGGACAGCCAGACAAAGGGAACGGCAAACTCTTCGTGCAGCCGCAGCAGCAGTTTTTCAAAGAGTTCTCCCGGTTCCGAAAACAAAGGCAGCTCTGCCTCGATCCGGGCGAATTTTTCCGCAATCTCTTTATTTTTCTTAATGGTCTCAGATGTTTCTTCCATATTGATGACCTCGCAGCGTCAGATGTCGAATTCGGCCATTAGAACTGTATGGTCCGACGGCTTTTCCATGAGTCGGGGACGCAGGTCGATGCGGCAGTCCACGGACCGCTGCGCCAGCGGTGCCGTCGCCAGGATATGATCGATCCGCCAGCCCAGTCCCCTGTCCACGGATTTGGGAACACGGTAATCGAAAAAGGTGTATTGCCCGGACTCGCCCGGATGATGCCGGCGGAATATATCCTCCAAGCCCCAGGACTTGACGGCGGTGAAGGCCTCCCAGACTTCCGGCGTAAAGCAGACATGCCCAAGCAGCCTCTTCGGATCATGGACGTCGATGTCTTCCGGCGCCACATTGAGATCGCCGAGCCAGATCAAAGGCTTGTCGGGTGTATGGAATCGTTCCAGATAATTCCGCAGACGCCTGAACCATTCGAGCTTGTAAGCAAAATGAGTCGTGTCGTGGTCGCGGCCCTGCGGCACATAGGCATTGATGACGGAAACGCCGGAGAAGTCCGCCCGGATCAGACGCGCCTCATCCGCCGGGCCGTCGTCCGCCAGACCATAAAAAACGTCCTGCGGCTCTTTCAAGGACGCAACGGCCACGCCATTATATTGTTTTTCTCCCTTGAAGACGACATGATAGCCGGCCTCTGCAAATTCGGCGACCGGAAACCGCACATCGTCCACTTTGGTTTCCTGCATGCACAGGACATCGGGCCGATTTTCTTTCAGCCAGCCGATGACGATCGGCAGCCGTGACCGGATGGAGTTGACGTTGTAGGTTGCAATTTTGAAACGGCTCACGTCGTCGCCCCTTTCATATTGAGAGCTTAGCATAACCGGCAAAAAATGGTTCGCAAGCGGCGAATCAAAGATTTTGAGCCGCGGCGAAGCCATTTTTCAAAGGTCTCATATTTGTAACGATCGAAAGTGATTTGTTGCGTACCACGATACGCTTTGATATTCAAGATGAATTGACGCGATCAGGAAAAGCATCCCGCCGAAGGCAAGTGTGTATGGGGACGCGACTGCGTCAAGCCCTTTCCCCCATATTTTCAGGGAAGTCCCGGTAAAATGATTTGCTTTTTGGCCGTGGATTGTGGCAGCTTTTTGGGCATGGACAGGACCGTATGCAAAAATCCCCTATGAAACCTTTTGTAAATAAAATCCGTGTCGCCGCGACGATCTCTGCAGCGTTTTTCATCTTCCTGCGGCCCGCGATGGGAATGGCGGATACGGTCACGAACGCCCTCAGCGAACAGATGCAAAGGCGATTTGAGGCAGCGGTGGAAAGTCCGTTAATTCTTCGTGAAGGCGTAACCGCTCATGCACCGGGCGTTCTTCAGGAGATTTACTCGGCGCGATCGTTTCGTCCGGCCTGGATCAACAGTCAGGGACCCCTTGCACCCGCGGAAGCGCTTATGAATGCCATCGGCCAGGCCGGGCAGGATGGTCTGAAGCCGGAGGAATACCATCTCGCTGCAATGACCGCGCTGGTCTCAGCGTGGCGCACCAGCAGGGAACACAATCTCCCGTTTCCAATCGCCAGGCAGATCGACCTCGAGTTGCTGCTGACCGATGCCCTGGTCGCTTTTGGTTTTCATCTGCTCAACGGCCGGGTCGATCCCGAACGATTTTTCCCCGACTGGTTTTCCTATCAGAAGGATGTCTCTCTGCCCGATGTGATTGAAAATGTCATGAACAACGGTCATGTCGAAGCCGGTCTCCGGCGTCTGACGCCGCAGGAGCCTCTCTACCGGGGGCTCAAACAAGCGCTTGCGGTTTATACGAACATCGCTAAGAAAGGCGGCTGGCCTGAGCTTCCGCAATCCCGCAATCTGAGGAATAAAGCGGACCACCGGCGTTATTCATTGTTGTTGAAACAGCGGTTGCTGCTGACGGGCGATCTGCCCCCGGCAGAATCGTCCGGCCGCAATGAAGATGAAAACGTGAAAAAAGCGCTGCGCCGATTTCAAAAAAGACATGGAATCAAAGCCGATGGAACGATCAGTCCGGCAGCCCTGAAAGCTTTGAATGTCCCCGTGGAAGACCGCATCCGGCAGATGACGCTGAACATGGAACGGCTCCGGTGGCTTCCGGAGGACGTCGGCAATCGTTATATTCTTGTGAACATTGCAGATTTTGAGCTGATTGTGTCCGAAGACAGCCGCATCGTCATGGAGATGCCCATCGTGGTCGGAAAGCAGAATCAGCGAACGTCCGTTTTCAGCGGGAAAATGACCTACCTCGAGCTGAATCCCTACTGGAACATTCCGAAAGCGATCGCAGAGAAAGAAATATTGCCCCAGGTGCAGAAAGACCCGGCCTATCTGACGAAAAAGAAAATAAGGGTCATCGAATACCGCCGGGATCAGGACAAGGAAATCGACCCCGCAACCATCGACTGGTCAAAGATCCGTCCGGATAAACTGAGATACAGTTTCCGGCAGGATTACGGCCCGGGCAATGCCCTGGGCCGGATAAAATTCATGTTTCCCAATAAATTCGACATCTATCTGCATGACACCCCGGAGCGCCACCTCTTCAAAAGGAGCCGGCGGACCTTCAGTCACGGCTGCATCCGGATCGCCAGACCGATTGACCTGGCCGAATATCTCCTGAAAAATGAAAACGGCTGGGATCGAAGGAAGATTCTGGCGGAAATCGGCAACGGAAAAAGACAGATTCTGAAACTATCGCACCCGATTGATATTCACATTCTCTATCTGACAGCCTGGACAGACCTTCACGGCATTGTTCAGCTCCGCAACGATGTCTATGAAGGGGACGAAACCCTGCTGCGCACCCTGAGCGAAAAACCCCGCACCCTTTATCCGGACGACATCAGAAAGCCGAAAGAGATTCCCAATCCTTACGGAGAGCGTTTCTGAATGAAACTGCCGGATAAGCATCTTTTATTCCATTTAGTTAATACCAATAGTTATGAAAATGCATCCACTCGGATCGCGGGAGGGGATGGATCCGGTTGTGAAAAAAATTGAAAATTGAAAAAATGCTTGTCGAGCGCGCCTGTTGTTATATAATGCACTTGCAAACAGGGAGCCTGGGTTGCAGCGAGGCTCTTTTTAAACGATCTCTACGAAAGATATGGAAGGAGGGGGATTATGCAAAAGTCAGCTTCATTATTTATCATCATGTTTGTCATGGTGTTTTCTTTATGGGGTTGCGCCGGCTTTTTCAAGGGGTCCGGCACCATCCGTCCGGATCGATCCGTAACCAAAGCATTTGAAACTTTTCAGATAAATCCGAATTACAATTATTATTACACCGGCTCCGACGTATATCCCATTGCGCTGATCGGGCTTGATAAAAAATTCAAGATTGAGCCGGATCTCTGGAAAAAATTAGAGCCCGTACCCAAAGACTTCAAAGACATGATTTCACAGATGCAGTCCAAAGCCTTGAGAATGGGCCAGATTCAGCACGGCTTTTCCATTCTCGATGACCAGGGGCGACCGATCGGGGTCTGGTATTCCATACTCCTCGCAGCAACGTCGTCATTGACGGTGAAAGACGACGGGACCGTGGTGATTTATCAGCCGTCGTTGACTACTTACGAGAAATTTGATGGGGATAATAGGGGTAGCTCGCGCTGATCATCCCTGCATACGGGCGGACTTGATGCCCGCCCTGCATCAAAAAAATGAGGAGATGAAGCGTCCTTTCTAAATGATCTGTTCAAGCTTCTCCAGCGCCTGCTGCAGATTTTCCGGTTTCGTTCCCCCGGCCTGGGCCATGTCGGGCCTGCCGCCGCCGCTGCCGCCGACGATCGGGGCGATTTCCTTGATGATATTGCCGGCGTGATACTTCTTTGTCAGATCCTTCGTGACCAGGCATAGCAGCATCGCCTTGTCGCCGGCACGGCTTCCGATCAGAATGATCCCCGACTGGATCCTGTCACGCAGTTTGTCTCCCACATCCCTGAGCGTCTTGATATCATCCGTGTCCACCGATACCGCCAGCACACGTACCCCATTTATTTCCTTGATCTTTTCATATAGCTGAGACAGGTCCTTTGACGCCAGTCTCGCCTTCAGGGCCTCGATTTCCTTTTCCAGGTCGCGCTGGTGTTTCTGCATTTTCTCAAGCCGGTCGGAGACTTCCATGGGACTGACCTTCAGCATGGAAGCGGCTTTCCTGAGCTCCGATTCGACAGCCTTGACATATTTGAGGGCTTCCTGTCCCGTGACCGCTTCAATCCGGCGGACCCCGGCCGCAACGGAGGATTCGCCGATCACCTTGAGCAGGCCGATATCACCGGTCTTGTTCACGTGGGTCCCGCCGCAGAGTTCCATGCTGAAATCGCCCATTTTGACGACCCGGACGCTTTCCCCGTATTTTTCATCAAAAACGGCGCAGGCGCCCGTTTTCATGGCCTCTTCCCGGGCCAGTACACGCGTATCAACCTCGGCGTTCCGGCGGATATATTCGTTGGCGATGGTTTCGATCGCGTCCATTTCGGACGCTTCGATGCGCGAAAAATGGGTAAAGTCAAAGCGGAGCCGCTCGGGATTGACAAAAGAACCGGACTGCTTGACATGATCCCCGAGGGTTTTGCGCAAGGCCGCGTTGAGGACGTGGGTCCCGGAGTGGTGGGCTTCGATCGCCTGACGGACATCGCGGTCCACCTTCAGCTCCACCGGATCGCCGACCTTGAGGACGCCCTGCTTCAATTTGCCGATATGGGTGATCAGGTTGTCCAGGGGCCACTGCGTCTCCCAGACTTCGAAACGGAATCCGTCCCCTTCAATCACGCCCGTATCGCCCACCTGTCCGCCCTTTTCCCCGTAGAAGGGCGTTTGTTCCACGATGATCTCCGCATTCTCGCCTTCCTGAAGGCCCTCCACTTCCTTGTCCTTCTTGAGAATCGCTGTAATGCGGGATGCGGATTCAGTCACGCCGCGATATCCGATAAATTCCGTGGAAATCCCCCCGGCCGCCAGTTTCAGATAACTGTCGGCGACGGCCTGCCCGCCGCTTCCCTTCCAGGATTCCCGGGCCCGTTCGCGCTGGGCTTCCATGGCCTTTTCAAAGCCATCATGATCGAGCGTCAATCCGTCTTTTTTGACGATGTCCGCCGTCAGGTCCACCGGAAAGCCGAAGGTGTCGTACAGTTTGAAGACGACCTCGCCCGGAACGACCGTCAGGCCTGTTTTTTTCAGGGTCGACACTTCTTCGCTCAGGATTTTCAGGCCTGAATCGAGGGTTTCGATAAAGCGCTGCTCCTCGTTGACGACGACCTTCCGGATGAAGGATTCCTTATCGATCAGGTCCGGGTAGGCGTCTTTCATGATTCCAACGACCACGGAAACCACTTCATTCAGGAAAGGCTTGTCGAGTCCCAGCAGCTTGCCGTGACGGGCCGCCCGGCGCAGGATCCGCCTTAAGACGTAGCCGCGGCCCTCGTTGCTGGGCAGGCAGCCGTCGCCGATCAGAAAGGTCACGGCCCGGCTGTGGTCGGCAATGACCCGGATGGAAACATCGCTGTCGGGACTCACCCCGTAGGTTTTCCCGCTGATTCTTTCCATGAACCGGATGATCGGCATGAACAGGTCGCTGTCGTAGTTGCTGCGGACGCCCTGGATGACGGCCGTCAGTCTTTCCAGACCCATGCCGGTATCGATGTTGGGTTTCGGGAGCGGGTTGAAGTTGCCGTCCTTGTCGCGGTCAAACTGCGTGAACACATGATTCCAGAGTTCGAGGTGGCGGTCGCAATCGCACTGGACGCTGCATTCGGATCGCCCGCAGCCGACGTCGGGTCCCTGGTCGTAGAGAATCTCCGAGCAGGGGCCGCAGGGGCCGGTCTCGCCCATCATCCAGAAATTGCTGTCCATGCCCATGCGCACGATGCGCTCCGCCGGGACGCCCATCGTCTTGTTCCAGATTTCGAAGGCTTCATCGTCATCCTGATAGATCGTGATCCATAACTTCTCTTTGGGAAGGCCCATTTTATCGGTCAAAAATTCCCATCCCCACGAGATGGATTCTTTTTTGAAATAGTCTCCGAAGGAGAAGTTGCCCAGCATTTCGAAGAAGGTGTGATGACGGGCCGTGAAACCGACATTTTCCAGATCGTTGTGCTTTCCGCCGGCCCGGACGGATTTCTGGGAGCTGGCCGCCCGGGTGTACCCTTTATCCTCGAGACCGAGAAAGCAGTTTTTGAACTGCACCATGCCGGAATTGGTGAACAGGAGCGAGGGGTCGTCCTTCGGAATGAGCCCCGAACTGGCGACAATGGTATGCCCGTGTTCTTCAAAATACTTCAGAAATTGTTCCCTAATCTGACTGCCCGTCATCATCCTGATATCCCCCCTGTGCTTCTTGAATCATTTCATATATCAAACCCGGCGCAAACCCCCTGCCCAGAAGATGCTGCACCAGGCTGCGCTTTTCCCGTCCATCCTGTTTCTGAAGTCCGGCCCCTTTCAACTTTTTTCGGATGAGTTGACGGATCGCCTCTTTCTCCGGCGCCTCCTGCCGGATTTCCGCAAGAACCCGCTCGCATGTTGCCCTGTCGACGCCCTTCTCCCGCAGGCTGATTTCAATGCGCCGGTTGCCCGACAGCTTGTCCACAGCCATGCGACGGGCCCATTGCCGGGCAAAAGCCTCATCGTCCAGATAGCTTAACTCGTAAAGCCGCGCAATGACCCTGTCGACCGCCTGACCATCAAATTTTTTTTCCTTTAACTTTGTGCGCAACTCCCTTTCAGATCTTGCCCGAAGGGCCAGCATGCGGAAGGCCTTCTGCAGACCCTTTTCATATGCCGGATCTGACATCAGGATTTCGATTCCTTCTGCTCTGCCGGGATCAGACCCATTTTTTCGCGGACGCCCATTTCGATTTCCTTGAGAATATCCGGATTATCCTTGAGGAAATTTTTGGTGTTGTCCCGGCCCTGGCCGAGCCGCTCGCCCTTGAAGGAATACCAGGCGCCGCTCTTTTCAATGATGCTGTTATCCGCTGCCAGGTCCAGGATGTCGCCCTCTCTGGAAATCCCCTCGCCGAAAATGATATCGAACTCCGTTTCGCGGAAGGGGGGCGCCATCTTGTTCTTGACCACCTTGACGCGGGTCCGCATGCCGATGACATCCTGTCCCTGCTTGATGGTGTTTACCTTGCGAATGTCCATGCGCAGGGAGGCATAGAATTTCAGGGCATTACCGCCCGTTGTTGTTTCTGGGCTGCCGAAGAAAACGCCGATTTTCATGCGGAGCTGGTTGATGAACACCACCGTGGTTTTGGAGCGGCTGATGCTTCCCGTCAACTTGCGCAGGGCCTGGGACATGAGCCTCGCCTGGAGCCCCATCTGGGCGTCTCCCATTTCACCTTCGAGCTCGGCCTTGGGGACAAGGGCCGCCACGGAGTCGACCACGAGCACATCCAGCGCGCCGCTGCGCACGAGGGTTTCGGCAATCTCCAGCGCCTGCTCGCCTGAATCCGGCTGAGAGATGAGCAGGTCGTCCGTATTGACCCCGATCTTTCTCGCATAGGTCACGTCCAGGGCATGTTCGGCGTCGATAAAAGCGGCCAGACCTCCCTGCTTCTGGGCTTCCGCCACGATATGCAGGGCCAGCGTTGTCTTGCCGCCTGATTCGGGACCGTAAATCTCGATTACCCGCCCCCGGGGAACGCCGCCGATGCCCAGGGCCAGATCGAGCCCCAGAGAACCGGTGGGGATGACGGGGACATCGCTGATCTTTTCGCTGCCGCCCAGCCGCATGATGGACCCTTTTCCGAACTGCCGCTCGATCTGGGTGATGGCCAGATCCACCGCCTTTGCTCTATCCATATCCGATGCCATAATGCCCTCCCTGCAGTTTTATTGATTCCTTAAATCGAGACCTTTTAAAAAATGGCTTCGCCGCGCCTCAAAATCTTTTTCGCATAAAATATTATAAGGCCTAAATATTTTTAAAATCAATAGGTTGGTCTAATTTATGGAAATGCGAAAAAGCTTTCATTCGTCGCTTGCGAACCATTTTTCAGCAGTTATGCTTTCAAATCAACCTTGGAACGGAAAATGATCCAACACCGTATATATGGCGCCTTTCGGCGTCAGCTCGCTTTTGAACAGCGTCAGGCCCGTCGCCATAAATTTTCCTGCGGATTCCGACTTTTTCCCGGCAAGGACGCTGTTGAGTCCTTCGAGGCCCTGCGGCGATTTGATCCTCGCCAGCGTGAGATGCGCCCGGAAAGGCCTCTGTTCCCTTGCGAATCCGAATGCCTCAAGCCCCCGGTCGATGGCCTGCTGCAGGGCGATCAGTCGTTCCACCTCCCCGCCGATGCCGAGCCACAGGACGCGCGGCCGCCTGGTATCGGGGAACACACCCAGACCCTTTGCCTCCAGATTCAAGGGCCGGGCGCCTGCGGTCTGGCCGGTGATAACCTCCGATATGGCGCCGACACCGGCCGCCGCAATTGCGCCGAAAAATTTCAGCGTCAGGTGGATGCCTTCCGGCCGGACCCAGCTGAAGGCCCCCTGGATATTCCCTCTGAGCACCGTCTGGATATCGGCGATTCTGCGCAGAACCTCCGGCGGGGGGTCGAGGGCCAGGAAAGCCCGGATGGTTTCCGGATCAGGCATCTTCCCGTTCTCCCGCTCAGATAACGTCTGAGCATCATGAGCGCCGCCTGGGAGGAAATGATTTTATTGCGCCGCCTGTCCCAGCGGAAGGCATACTGACGGCAGAGGCATTCCTTTCCATCGGCCAGGGCGATATAGACCGTGCCGACGGGTTTGAGGTCCGTGCCGCCCGCCGGTCCGGCAATGCCGGTGATCGCCAGACCCAGGTCCGTGCGGGCCAGCTTTCTGACCCCCTGGGCCATGAGCCGCGCTGTCTGTTCGCTCACCGCCCCGTGTTCCTCGATCACGTCCGCGGGAACCCCAAGAAGTTCTGTCTTCGCGGCGTTGCTGTACGTCACCACGGTGCGCTCCAGAAAGGCGGAACTGCCCGGGATATCCGTCAGGCGATCTGTCACGAGGCCGCCTGTGCACGATTCCGCCACCGCCAGCGTCCATCCCTTTTCTGTCAGCCCCCCGGCCACAAGACCTTCGAGTGTGTCGCCGTCATAGGCAAAAATATATTTCTGCAACCGGCTGACGACGCCCGCTTCCGCCGCGCTGATCCTGGCCGCCGTCTCGCCCTCTACACCGCCTGTGGCCGTCAGCACAATATGATTTTCCGGAAAGTTCGGATAGAAGCCGACGCGAATGCCGAGACGCTCAAAATCCAGATCCGCCAGGGCCTTGTCCACCGCGGCTTCCGAGAGGCCGAAGCTCTTGATGGTCCGGACGGCCACATGTTGCACCGCTTCCGGAAATTCCCGCCGCAGGAGCGGCAGGACGCCTTCGGGCAGCATGCGCGCGATCTCCCTCGGGACGCCGGGAATGACGGCAATCAGCTTGCCCTTCTGCTTCAGGGAAAAACCGGCGGCCGTCCCCACGGGATTGGCGATGACCTCCGCGCCCTCCGGAAAGACGGCCTGCTTGGCGTTGTTTTCCGTCCAGTTCAGTCGGAATGTTTCAAAGATCTCCCGGATATGCCTGAGAACCGCCTTATCCGTATAGAGCCCCAGCCCGAACGCCCGGGCAATCGCCTCGGTCGTGATGTCGTCGGCCGTCGGCCCCAGGCCGCCGGTCACCACGACGGCATCGCTCTGGGCCAGGATAAATCCCAGCGCCTGCTTGATGGCCCGTTCCTCGTCGCCGACGGACATCATCAGCGTCACCGGCCATCCCTGCGTGCTGAAAGCGCGGGCCAGGAAGGATGAATTGGTGTCCTGCGTCCGGCCGCCGGTCAGTTCATTGCCGATGGTCAATATGCCTATTTTCATAAGCGGCCTTATTTCTTTTATGTTCCAAAAAACGCGATCAGGCACAGCAGGACAATATTCGCGTATATCCCTGCCACGACATCGTCAAAAACAACACCGTAGCCGGCCGGCAGCCGCTCCTCGCAGAGGCGGGCCGGAAAGGGCTTTACGATATCGAAAACCCGGAAAAGGATAAAGCCCAGCAGCACGTGCAAAAGTGTCGGGCTCACCAGAAACATGGTCCACAGAAAGCCGGCGATCTCGTCGATGACGATCTGGGATGCGTCTTTCTTATGAAAGACCTTTTCCGCTTCCTGCGATACATAAACCGCCAGGAACGTCATGGCCAGCGCCGACAGCAGGTAAAGGGGCCAGGACAAAGGGGAAAAGATCAGATAAACGGGGATGGCGACAATCGTTCCCGCTGTTCCCGGAGCAAAGGGTGCGAAGCCGCTGCCGAAACCGGTGGCCACGACCTTGATGAATTTGTCGCCCAGGAGACACCTCTTTTCAGACAGATAAGGCAGGCATGATCCCTTAACCCCGGCCAAACTACATAGTTTCCTTTTCCCTGTCAATGATTTTGATCGGCCGTTCCGCCGCATTGCCGGGGCCGCAGAATCTGCTTGACAGTAGAACATCCGTTCTATAAAGTCAACCCTAAAATTGAACAGGGCTTTATCTTAGGCGCTGAAAAATGGTTCGCAAGCGGCGAATCAAAGATTTTTCGTTGATGGGGACACGACTCCGTCATGTCCCCATGACGCATGTTTGGAAAGTAAACATGACCGACAATCTCCTTTTCAGCCTGCATTCCTGGCCGCAGGCGATCCTGCACATCGACGGGGACGCCTTCTTCACCTCCTGTGAAGAGGCCATTCATCCCGAGCTGCGCGGGAAGCCCATCATCACGGGGGGCGAGCGGGGGATCGTCGCCTGCGCGAGCTACGCCGCCAAAAGGCTGGGCGTCAAGCGGGGCGTGCCGCTGCATGAAGCGAAAAAAATCTGTCCGGACCTCGTTGTGCTGCCCTCCGACTACGAAACCTACAGCCTCTTTTCCCGGCGGATGTTCAACATCATGCGTCGCTTCACGCCACAGGTGGAGGAATATTCCATCGACGAGGCCTTCGCCGACATCACGGGGATGCGCCGGGCGCTTCGGGCCTCCTATGAACAGATCGCCCTTTCCATCAAAAACGAAATCGCCAGGGAACTCGGGATCACCGTCTCCGTGGGGCTAAGCCTCACGAAAGTCCTGGCCAAGGCAGCCTCGAAACATCAGAAACCGGACGGGCTGACCGTCATTCCCGGCCGGGCGATCGCCCGGTATCTCGAACACCTGCCCGTGGAGAAGATCTGGGGCATCGGCCCCGCCACGACGAATTATCTCAACAAGATGGGCGTCCGCACGGCCCTGGCGTTCGCCCGGCTCCCGGAAAAGACCGTCCGGGAACGCTTCACCAAGCCCGGTGTGGAGATCTGGCAGGAGCTGCGGGGGGAGTCGGTGTATCCGGTCTCTCCCGAAGAAAAGAGCCGCTACGCGTCCATCAGCAAGACCAAAACCTTCGCCCCGCCGACGGCCGATCCGGACTATCTGTACGCCCACCTGCTGCGGAACCTCGAATCCGCCTGCATCAAGGCCCGACGCTACCATCTGGCGCCCCGGCGGATCGTTGCCTTTCTCAAGAAGCAGAACTTTGACACGGTGGGCCGGGAGGCCCGGCTCAGCCGCCCCTGCGCTCATCCGGTTGAAGTATCCCATCTTTTGAAGGCCCTGTTCGCCGATATGTTCGGCCGGCATGACCTCTTCCGCGCCACGGGCATCGTCCTGGCGGATCTGGTCAGGGACACGCAGACCCAGTACTCCCTCTTTGAAGACCCCCTGCGGGCGGAAAAGGTGCGGGACCTCTATGAGGCCATGGACACCCTGAGCGAAAAGTACGGCAAGCACACCGTCCATCTCGGCGCCTCCCACCCCATCGAAGTCTGCGGCAAGGGCAGGCGCGGCCGGCCCACGGTGCGGGAACAGACCTGCCTTTACGGCGAAACCCGTCGCAAGCACCTGAACCTGCCGATCCTCCACCTCCCTTTTCCCTCCCCTTACCACCCCCACCCGAACCCTCCCCCGTCGAGGGGGACGGCATTCTGGACTTTCTACCAGGGCATCAAAAAGGGCATGATTTTTTCCAGAAATGACTGAAAATAAAATTATTTGCATCAAGAGAAAATTACATGTATAAGCGCTTATATTTACAGTGGGATTTGTCTGCACATGCGAAAAAAAGGTGAGGAGCCCCGCATTGGCCCGTGTAAATGACATCTCGTCAACAGAAAAACTCCTTGATCTGATTCGGAAAAAAGGTCATGACGCCCGTCCGGCAGCGACGCAGCCGGGGAAAAAACCCCTTCCTCTGCCCCCGCTGAAAAAAAGCGTCCAACGGCCCTTTGCCTTCAAGATCGCATCCTCCCGGAATGCGATCAACATCGGCGTCGATATCGGCCATGAGGCGCTCAGAATGGTCGGGATGGCAAAAACTTCTCCCGATCAATGGGCGTTGACCGGTTATGAGACGGCGCCCCTGGACCGCCAGATCCGCCGGGGAACCCCGGAATTCATCAGTCTGATGAAAAGCGCATTGACGCGCTTTTGCGGATCAGAGAAAAACATCAATATCTGGGCGATCATGTCGGCGGCCAATGTCAGCATCCGCCATATCCGGATCCCGAAGATCGCCAGAAGCCAGGTTGAAAATGCCGTATTCTGGAGCGTCAAAAAAGAAACGCCCTTCAATGAAAAAGAGACCCTTCTGGACTTTGAAATTCTTGAAGAAGTCGTGGAGGAGGGCGCTCCCAAGTGGATGGTCATGGCTTACACGGCGCCCAGCCGGGAAGTCCAGGAGCTCAGGGGACTTTTTTCAAAGGCCGGCCTGCCTTTAGCCGGGATTTCCATCGTCCCCTTTGCCATCCAGAATGTCTTCCGCACGGGATGGATCCCGGCGATGGAGGGTGATGTGGCCAGCCTGTTCATCGGCAATGATTTTTCCCGAATTGACATCTATTCCAAAAGGAATATGATCATGACCCGCGGGATCAAGGCCGGGATCAACAGCATGGTTGAATCCCTGCTGGAGGCGCTGCAGGGCCGCGACCGGGATGCGCCCGGCGGGGAACCGGGAAAGACGCCCGCCATGACCATGGCGCAGGCCCGGAAGGTTCTTTTCAGCCTGAGTCCCGATTCCGAGCCCCTGAAGGCCCAGGACGCCGGATTCGACCTGACGGAAGAAATGAAATTCGAAATTATCGCGCCCGCCCTGGAAAGGCTGGTCCGTCAGGTGGAGCGGACCTTTGAACACTTCAAGACCAATGTCGGCGCGGACAAGGTGAGCCGGCTGTTTGTCACCAGCGCCATGAATGTGTATCCGCCTCTGATCGCCTATGTGGGTGAACATCTTGGCGTTGAAACCGATGTTCTGGATCCCTTCTGCATGGCTTCATCGCCGTCCGCTGCCGACTGCCACATGATCAGCCTCTCCGAGAGAGTTTCGCTCCTGCCGGCCCTCGGCATGGCGCTTTCCGATAACGCCCATACGCCGAACCTGCTGTTTACCGCCAGGGACAAACAGCAGGTGGTGAAAATGGCCCGCGTCAACCGCATCCTGATTGCGATTTCGGCGGCGGCGGCCCTGGCGTCTGTGGGCGTCTTTCTTTATGAATTCGCCGCCATCGAAAAAAAGAAATCGGAGATAGCCGGTCTGCAGCAACAACTCATCCAGTATCAGCCGCGCATCGAGAAACAAACTATCCAGCAGATGTTGTCCACGGCAAGGGCGCAGAAATTATCGTCGGGCGCCTATAGTGAACGTTACCGGGGCATGGCCGTGATCGGCGAACTGTCGGCCCTCACACCTGCGAATGTTCGCCTGATCAGCCTCCAAACCGACTTTGGCGCGGTTCTGCCGGATAAAGACAGGGAACCGGCCAGGGCGCCTGCAGCGGCATCTGCAACAGCGACTGCACAGACACCGGCAACGGCGGAAAAGAAGGACGCGGTCAAAGAACCGCCGAAGGATACGGCGGCCGCCGGAAAAACGGGCCATGTCGTTCTGGAGGGCTTTATCTCCGGAAACCGCCTGACCCTCGAATCCTCGCTGGCCGGCTACATCATTCAATTGCAGTCTTCGCCGGTCTTCCGGCAGGTGACCATCCAGAAAAACACGATTGAACGGCTCCAGCAGAAAGATATCCTGCGGTTTACGATCAATATGAAACTGGCTTAGGACTTGATGATGCCCTTGAACGCATTCAGTCTGATTTTGAAGCGAAACATGATTGTCCATCTTTCCGCTGACGGGAGGGGTTTTATGAGCAGGTATCTCCACGGATTCTTGATTTTATTGTTAATATTTGCATTTTCCGGATGCGGTGGCGGTGAAGGGTCGACAAGCGGCGACCCGCTGGGCACGGACAGCATCAAGGTAGAGGCTTCCGTGACATCCCTCGGTGCAGGCGACGACAGCGTCATCACGGCAACGGTGGAGCGCCTGAACAAGCAACCGGCAACGGATCGCCTGGTTTCCTTCCAGGATTATCACGAACAACTCGGGCGGCACGTTCAGGGTCGTAAACGATAAAGTCAGTGGGCAGGGCAAAGCCGTCGCGGTTTACACGGCCGGGACAAAAGATCCGGAAAAGTATGCCGAGGATACGATTCAGGCAAGCATAACAAACGGCGCCGCCGCTTCTGTGACGATTGCCAGATCCAAGGTCAGAACAAAGCCCTATATCGCGGAAGTGACGGCTTTGCCTCCAACCGTAACTGCAAATCAGAGCAGCGTGATCACGGCGGTTGTCAAGGAAGCAACCATCGATCAAGTGACAGGCCTAACCGTCGACATTCCCGTCAGTGGCGTAACGGTGTTCTTTTCCATCCCCGCGAGGAATACGGGATGGCCGGCCTTATCCACGTACAGCGGCGTCAGCGACGGCGATGGCGTTGTCACCACGGTTTACTCGCCCGGAAACGCATCGCCCGCCGATACGGTCAATGATACGGTACAGGCAAGCCTTGCCGACGGTTCGAGCCGGGCCGTCGTGATCACAAGGAGTGCCGGGACAACGACGGGCTATAGCATTACCGTCACTCCGGCTGCCCCGACCGTACCGATTACTGGCGGCAGCTGTGTCATCAAGGCAAACGTGAAAAACACGGGAGCAAACATCAGCGGTGTGACGGTCAATTTTGCCACTACCGCCGGCAGCGTTTCGCCTTCGTCACGGACAACGGACGCAAATGGAAACGCAGAGACCACATTTACGAGTCCAGCCGGAGCAGCAGCCGGGGACACGGCAGGTGTTGTCACCGCCAGCATCACGGCAGACGGCAATGAGTATGCCGCTTCCGTGGTGGTCACGAATAAGTAACCATCGTTTGAGTGACTGACATATGTTCGATAAACTGAAAAATTTGAAGATTCCCCGGCGGACGGTCATCTTCCACCTGTCCTGCTGGGGGGGGTTGCTGTTCTTCGCCCTGGCCGTGATCTATCCGGTGCATCGGTATTCCGCAGGCCTGGACCGCGAGATCAAGGACATCCGGTTTCAGGTGGAGGAACAGAAGAATCTCCAGCCGATCTATCAGTCGCTGAAAGCGAAAAGCCAGGCCGGTACGGGCCGTGTTCTGCCCACCCCGGAAAGAAGCAGACTTCCCCGTGAGTTGATCGCCACGGTGCCGCCCACCATCAGGAAAATCGCCGCCGACGCGAACATGGATCCCCTGTCCGTCACACCGGATGTGAGTGCACTGGCCGGCCAGCAGCGCTATCTGCTCGTGGACAACGTGGTAAGAGGCGAATTTGCTGATTTTCGCAGGTATCTGACCGGACTGGGACAACTGCCCTATCTGGAGCGCATTGAAACGATCGAGATTCAGCAGAATCCCGATGTCATGGAATTTAAAATGAAAATCTGGCTTGCGTTGAGTTCATAGATCATGCCGAAACTGACCACCAGACAGATCATCATTTTAGGCATCGCCGTCATCGCCGTACTCTATGGCGGCTATGACTTTTTCTTCGCCAAAAGCAAGAAGGCCGCCGTGGTCGATACGGGGAAAAAGGTCGAGGAACTCAATACGTTTATGACAGAAATGACCGTTGCGCTGGGAAAGGACACCCCCTCGCCGGTTGACGCCCATATCATCAGACGGGCGGAAGCCGGATGGGCGCACGATCCTTTCTATAACCGGAAAACCGAAAAAGCCTGGGCTGTGGCCAAAGGGCAGGCGCAGACCGGGGGAATGGCCGCCGCGCCGAAAAGTCCCTTCAGCTATACGGGTTATGTGGAGGCCGGCAATAAAACAATTGCCGTAATTAACGGAAATGGATACGGCGCAGGTGATGCACTCGACGTTGATGGCTACGTCCTGAAAGCGATCGATCCCGCGCGGGTCACCATCTACAACCGGGAAACCCGGCGGACGATTGACATTCCCTTGCAGGAATAGGAGTTTAAGGAGGAAATGCCTTGAATCACGCAAAAATGACGACAAGCTGCCTGTATCTGATCTGCCTTCTGGCGGGGATGCTGATGGTCGCCGGCTGCGCCGGCGACCAGGGCCTCAAAAAAGACGCTTTCTTTGAAAAGTGGCAGACCATGGAAGAATCCTCAAGGGGCCATTCCCCTGTCCGCACGCCACGCATTAATGACATGAACTTGAAGGGTACCCCGACCCAGGTTGAGGGGAAAGCGGCAGCTCCGGAGAAAAGCCTGCCGACCAAGAAGATTGCGCTAAGGATGATCAGAGAAGATGTAAAACCAGTATTACGCTCCATGGCGCAGATTGCTGATCTCAACATCGTGATAAAAAATGATATCAAAGGGGAGGTCAGTGTTGATTTCAGGGCCGTGCCCTGGGACCAGGCATTTAACAGCATTCTGAATACCCAGGGTTTAACTTATGCCTGGGAGGGCGATATCATCCGAGTCATGTCTTTAGAAGATCAGGACCGGGATCTGAAGCGAAAAACACTGGAGATGAACACCAAGTGGATGGAGGTTCCGCTGCCGCCGGTGGTTATACCGATTGAGTATGCCGATGCGAAAAAAATGATGGATAACCTCAAAGATATGCTGACCAAGGACAAGGATGGCAAGACCAAGGGGTCGATCAAGGTGGACGAACACACCAATTCCTTGATCATTGCCGCCATCCGTCAGGATCTGGACGAAATGCTGTCCATCATCGAGAAGATCGACAAACCCACCAGCCAGATCCTGATCAAGGCCAATATCGTGGAGGCGACCAAGGATACGGCGCGCGCTCTGGGCATCCAGTGGGGCGGCATGTATGCACGAAAGGTTGGTGATCAAAATGTTTATGTTACGCCCGGCGGGACGACAACAACCGGCAGCGCGCCGACTGATCCGTTAGGCGGCACATACACACCCGCATCCGGTGCACCGGGGCTTTCCGGCCATGGATACGGCGTCAATTTCCCCGGCGCCTCGTCGGCGCTGGCCGCGGCGGCCAGCGGCGGCATGGGTTCGCTGGGTCTGCTCATCGGGACCATCGGCGGGAACATTCTCGATGTGCAGTTACAGGCCCTCCAGCAGGACGGCAAGGTCAATATCCTGTCCAGCCCCTCCATCACCACGATGGACAATCAGATGGCCTATACGGAAAACGGCGAAAAGGTTCCCTATGTCTCGACGAGCACGTCCGGCGGCGTCACCACGCAGGACGTCAAGTTTGAAGACGCCGTCCTGCGGCTCGAGATCACGCCCCATGTGATCGGCGGCAATAATCTGAAAATGGGGATTCTGGTGAAGAAAAATGAGGTGGACCCCACCGGGCGCAATGTCCTCGGGAACCCTTATATCTTCAAGAAGGAAACAAAAACGAACCTGATCATCAAGGACGGCGAGACCATCGTGATTTCAGGATTGACGAAGCAGCGGTTAACAGATGCGGAAGGCGGCATTCCCTGGATCAAGAACATTCCCGTACTGGGGTGGCTTTTCAAGTCGACGGGAAAAGCGGAGACCATGGAAGAGGTGCTCATCTTCATCACGCCGACGATCCTGCCGCCGCAGGGCGCAGCGGCCGCCGCGCCGGCAGCGACAGAGAAGCCGTTGGAAAAAGCGCCTTCAGACACCCCGGCAGCGCCGGCAAACGCGGCGACACAATAGGGGTTTGGACGGGGTGAAAAAGCGAAAAAGATTTTGAGCCGCGGCGGAGCCATTT
Organism: uncultured delta proteobacterium; assembly: GCA_963708515.1. Classification (GTDB taxonomy): domain Bacteria; phylum Desulfobacterota; class Syntrophia; order Syntrophales; family Fen-1087; genus JAPLJM01. Next base: position 308,644 of record CAVPSX010000021.1, read on the forward strand.
TTCAAAGGTCTCGATGTCATGGAATATTACCGGATACTAAATCTTGTTAGAGAGCCTTTTTCCAATTCTCCCGAGCCGGAGTTTTTCTTTCAATCCCCCAAGCACGTAAGCTGCCTGCAGAAGCTGGAGCTGGCCATCCGCCTGCGCCGGGGACTCAGCGTAGTGATGGGTCATGTGGGCACGGGGAAAACCACCCTTTGCCGTCATCTGATCCGGCAATTCGCAACCGCCAATGAAGAAGCCGACGCCGTGGAAACATACCTGCTGATGGACCCGGCCTTCAGCACCCCGCAGGAATTCCTGTCCACCATTGCCATCGAATTCGGCATTGCCGGAAAACGCAAGCGAGAGAGCGAGGCCGACACGGATCCGAGCGAATGGCAGCTCAAGGAGCACATCAAGACCTATCTTTTCAAAAAAGGCGTGGATGAAAAGAAGGTCGTTGCGCTCATCATCGATGAAGGCCAGAAACTGCCCGATTTCTGTCTCGAGATCCTGCGGGAATTTCTCAATTACGAAACCAATGAAAACAAGCTGCTTCAGATTATCATTTTTGGCCAGGAAGAGTTGCAGCTCACGCTGAATCGGTTGCCGAACCTCGCGGACCGCGTCAATCTGCATTACCTGCTGGAACCCCTGAATTACAAGGAGACCCGTGATATGATCCGGTTCCGCATCGCCCGGGCCGCGGAGCCGGGACAGGTCCCGACGCTCTTCACCTGGCCCGGCCTGCTGGCGGTCTATCTGGCGACGCGCGGCTATCCCCGGAAAATCATCACCCTGTGCCATCAGAGCCATGCTGGCCCTGATCATCAGGAATCGGTCCCGGGCCGGCTGGCTGCTCGTGCGTTCCTGCGCCGCCCGTTTTCCGGAAACAGGCAAATTATGGACGACCTGGCAGCTTCGCTGGATTTCCGTCATTTTGATCGCTTTGTTGGCCGGCCTGATGCTTGTCTTTGTCATGCCGGTGCAGACGGATCCCGTGAAAAAACCGGCAGCCGCTCCACAGGAATCAACAGGCCGCAGCCGCACAGGAGACCACGCCGGCGAGACGGCAATGCCTGGACAAACCGGCGCCGCCGCAAGCCGTCAAGCCTCCGGAAGCGGTCCGTTATCCGCGACCGGATTTTCTGGGTAAAGTGGTCCTGAAGGACGGCCGAACGGTCTGGTGGCTGCTGAACGATTTTTACGGACAATCTGATCAGGAGATCTTCAGGTCCGTTGCGCTCGCCAATCCGCAGATCAAAAATCTGAACCGCGTCAACGCGGGAGCGACGATCAGGCTGCCGGCGATGCCGGCGAAGGGAAATCCTCTGCCCGCAGGACAGCACCTTGTGCAACTGTGGCTTCCGGAAATATCGAAGAGATCTACGAGCGCTACCGGACCTATAAACCGTCCGTGCCGGACATCCGGTTTCTTGTCTATTGGAATCCGGGTGAGGGTGTGGTATTCAGTATTTTCATGAGAAACGGCTATCCGGATGCGGCGTCTGCCGGACAGGCGACGGCCGCCCTGCCCGTCGCGCTGACCGCCGGGGCAAGAGTGCTGAAGGATCTGGACAAGGAAACGGTATTTTACACGCGATGAAAGTAAAAAAGAAATTGGGTCAGATGCTGACAGAGGCCGGCCTGCTGACGGAAGAGCAGCTCAAGCAGGCACTGCTCGACAAGGGAAGAACCGGCACGAAACTGGGGCAGTTCCTGATCCGCAAGGGCCTGGTGGGCGAACAGCAGCTGGTGGAAACGCTCAGCAAACAGTTGAAAATCGAAAAATATCATCCCGGCAAGTATCCCCTTGACAGCAGCCTGACCCAGGTCATTCCGCTGGACTTCGCACAGAAATATCAGATTGCCCCGGTAAGGAAAAAAGGGCGCCTGCTCACCATCTGCACGACGGACCCCCTGGATATCAATGCCCTGGACGCGATTGAAATGCTGACCAACAGCGAGGTGGAGCCGTCCGTGTGCACGGAGCGCGAAGTCACCCAGTTGATCAGCAGTCTCTACGGGGTTCAGTCGGGCCTTGGCAGCTATGCTGGAAACGATGGAGATCGACGTAACGCGGAGGCGGCAAAGGATGGCGAGCAGGAGGCGGACGTTCAGGTGGCATCCCTCCAGGATATGGCCGGAGAGGCGCCCGTGATCCGCCTGGTCAACACGATTTTCGCCCAGGCGGTCCGGGAAGGGGGAAGCGATATCCACATCAGCCCGCAGCAGAACAGCGTGCAGATCCGGTTTCGTATTGACGGCAAACTCCACGAAGTGCCGGCGCCGCCCAAATCCATTTTCCTGCCCATCGTCGCCCGGATCAAAATTCTGGCCAACATGGACATCACCGTATCCAGGACGACGCAGGACGGGCGGTTCACGCTGAAAATGGATCGGAAGGAAATCAACGTCCGCGTTTCCTCCATTCCCACGATCTACGGAGAAAACATGGTGCTGAGGCTGCTGGACACCGGCGGCGGCATCTATTCGCTGGACGGGCTGGGCATGGTCAAGTCGGATATTGAAAAGATCCAGAACATCATCAGCAAGCCCTACGGAATGATCCTGAGCACCGGCCCGACGGGCAGCGGCAAAAGTACAAGTATTTATGCCATACTGAACGAGCTCAACAAGCCGGACAGCAATATCATGACGCTCGAAGACCCAGTGGAATACCGGATTGACAACATCCGGCAGGTCCAGCTCAACCGCAAGGCGGGCATGACCTTCGCCAGCGGCCTGCGGTCGATTCTCCGGCAGGACCCGGACATCATCATGCTGGGCGAGATCCGCGACCCGGAAACGGCGGCCGTTGCCGTTCAGGCCGCGCAGACCGGGCATCGTTTGCTCAGCACCGTGCATACCAACGACGCGGCGGGCGCGATCAGCCGCCTTCTCGATATGGAGATCGAACCCTTTCTGATTTCTTCGGTCCTGCTGGCCTCTTTTGCCCAGCGCCTGGTCCGGACCATCTGCCCGTACTGCAGGGAGCGATACCAGCCGCCGAAAGCGGCGCTGGCCGCTGTCGGGCTCGACGGCGCCGAAGGCGCCAACTTCATGCGCGGGAAGGGCTGCAACCAGTGCCTGAATACGGGATACAAGGGCCGGAGCGGCATTTTTGAAGTTTTAATCAACGACGAGTCGATTCAGCGCATGATCCTGGACAAACGATCGGCCCAGGAGATCGCCGCCGAAGCGAGAATGAACGGCAAGTTGCGCACCCTGAAGGAAGACGCCGCCGCCAAGGTCCTGCTGGGGATCACGACCCTCGAAGAAGCCGCCACCGCCGTCATGATGTGAGATTGCCATGCCCAGTTTCTCCTACAAGGCCTTCAATGCAAGCGGCGGCGCCGTCTCCGGCGTCATCGAGGCCGATTCCGCTGACATGGCGGCAGATCTTCTGTTTTCGAAAGGATATGTTCCTTCGCAAGTCACGGCGCAAAAGGCCGCCTCCGAATCGGGATGGGGGGCCAGGCTGCGCAAAATGACGAGCCGGGTGCCGTCGAAGGACCTCATTCTTTTCACCAAGCAGTTCCGGTCCATGCTTCACGCCGGGGTTCCCCTGATGCGCATTTTCCAGGTCCTGGAGGCCCAGACGCCGAATACCGTTTTGAAAAAGGCCGTCGCCGATATTTCGAGGAGCATCCGGGAGGGATCGACTCTCAGCCTGGCGATGGAGAGAAACAGCCATATCTTTTCACCGCTCTATTCCAACCTGGTCAAGGCCGGCGAGGTGAGCGGCAGCCTCCCGGAAGTCCTGGCCAGGCTGGTTTACATCATCGAGCATGAGGCCAAGATCAAAGCGGACATCAAGTCCGCCCTGCAGTATCCGTTCATGGTCACCATCGCCCTGGGCATCGCCTTTTTTGTTCTTTTGACCTTTGTCATCCCCCAGTTTGTTACCATGTTCAGCCGGGCGGGGCTGACGCTGCCGCTGCCCACGAAGATCGCCATGGAGATGTATAAATTTATCTCCGTTTACTGGTATCTGGGGCTCGGCGGGCTGATCCTGATTATCGCGGGGCTGCGTTATTTTCTCAAGACGGAGCAGGGGCAGTATTTAAAGGACACCCTGCTCCTGCGGCTTCCGATTGCCGGCCCCCTGTTCGTCAAGGCCATCATGTCCCGCTTTGCCAGCATATTCGCAATTTTGCAGTCCAGCGGTGTGCCCATCATGGTATCCATGAAGGTGCTCTCCGGCGCCATCGGCAACAAGGCCATCTCCGTCGAGTTTGATCAGGTGCGCGAACAGATGCAGGAGGGAAAGGGGATTGCCGTACCCCTCAGCCGGGCAAAATATTTCACCCCGATGGTCATCGATATGATCGCAATCGGGGAAGAATCGGGAACAATCGAGGAGATGCTCAATCAGGTCTCCGTCCATTACGACGATGAGGTGGCCTATGCCGTCAAGGGAATGTCCGACGCCCTCGGCCCGATTCTCATCGTGGGGCTGGCCGCCGTCGTCGGTTTTTTCGCCCTGGCGATTTTCCTGCCCATGTGGGACATGACCAAAATGGCAAGGTAAGACTCATGACTAAAAAGAGAAAACAGTTCCAGATCAGCCTCTACTATCCTCGTTCCTTTCATTTCCAGCGGCATCGCTTTGCTCTGGGTGCTGCTGACGGAGCGGGTGGTCCAATCGTATAGGGACCAGCAGACGTCGGCATGGTCGTTCTTCGCCTGGAACATGGCGGTGTTTGTCAGCACCTACATCTTGAGCCTGCTCATCACCTGGCTGATCCTGGAACCGGTCAGCAAGTTTATCAAGAAGGCGGAAAGCCTGCCCGTTTATCCGCGGCCGCCTGAGGATAAAGAAGAATCGCAAGCCACGGACAACATTGCCCATTATTCCAAGGTCTTTGACCAGATCACCTCCATTCTGAGCAAAGTGGAAGCGAAGGAGCTCTTTCCCGGCATGATCGGCCAGAGTGCGCTCATCCGCGGGATCTTCACCCAGATCCTGAAAGTGGCCCGGACGGATTCCACGGTGCTCATCTCCGGCGAGAGCGGGACAGGGAAGGAACTGGTGGCGTCGAGCCTCTACGAGCACAGTTTCCGCCGGGGCAAGCCGTTCATCAAACTCAACTGTGTCGCCATTCCGGAGGGCCTGCTGGAGAGTGAACTCTTCGGTCATGAAAAAGGGGCTTTCACCGGGGCAGACCGTCCAGAAAATAGGCAAGTTCGAGCTGGCCAACGGGGGTACGATCTTTCTGGACGAGATCGGCGACATGCCGCTGGCCACCCAGGCCAAGCTCCTGCGCGTCCTTCAGGAAAAGGAGTTCGAGCGGGTAGGCGGCAATCAGACCATCCGCGTTGATGTGCGTTTCATCGCCGCCACCAACAAAAACCTGATGGAAATGGTCAGGCAGGGGACCTTCCGGGAGGACCTCTATTACCGCCTGAATGTTTTTTCAGTTCAGCTCCCCCCACTGAGGGAACGCAAAGAGGACATCCCTCTTTTATCCGCACACTTCCTCGGAGCGGATGGAAAATCCCGTTAAACTGTCCAGCGGAGAGCCTCCAGGTCCTGACGGCCTACTCCTGGCCGGGAAATGTAAGGGAATTGCAGAACATGCTGGAGCGGGCCGCCGTCCTGACCGATTCGGGCATCATCGAACCCCCGCATCTTGCCGTGCAGATCAACGGCGCCGTGCCGGCCCAAGTGTACCAAATTCCGGACTCGACTCAAACGAAATCCATCGATGAACGCATCGACGAGGTTGAGAAGGGGATTATCATCGAAGCGCTGAGCCGTTCGGGCGGTGTCCAGGTCAAGGCGGCGGAAATTCTCGGCATCAACCAGCGCAGTTTATGGCACCGTATCAAGAAACTCGGCATTGATGTGGACTCCCTGAAAAACCAACAAAAAATGTAGATACTGCATCAAATCCTGAAATATTCACAAAATCATTTCAATTCAATCACTTGCAAATCCGTCAGGGGAAATTAATTAATTCATAGATGCTTTCCAATAAATAATGAATAAATACATGTACTTGCAAATATTAGGTCCTGCTACATGGCTGATTTTTTCGGATATTTGCGGCAGGGCTGGCACGGCCGATGCATAGAATAAGGGCAAACAGAACGCAAAAAATAAAGATATATCAGAAAAAATATCCCGGAAGGGTCATCAGAAGAGGAGGACAGGAAAATGAAAAAATCCTGTTAAGAAATAATCAGAAAGGGTTCACGCTCATCGAGATCATCGCCGTTCTCGTCATCCTGGGGATCCTGGCGGCGGTTGCCATTCCAAAGTACATTGAGATGCGGGATGAGGCAGTCATTAAAACCGTCAAAACAGCACAGGCGGAATTGAATGTTCGGGAAAGGCTCTGGCTGGCCAAGTGGAAATTGTTGGAAAAAAGCGGTAAATATGAGGGTGCTCATGGTAAAGTAATCGATAACACCATCACAACCCCAATACCTTGGTTGATTATATTTTGGGGCCTGATTGGAATGGTGGCGCTGCGATAGCAAAGCGGCACTGGTTTTACCCATTCGGGTAAGACTGTAACATGTACGAAGACGGGCCAGGTGGATGATAATACCCCTGCAACCTGGGTTTGTGTAATGAGTTAGAGTGTAATCAGAAATATATTTTAGATTCAGACCGGGGGAATCGTACATGATTCCCCCTTTTTAATAACTAATAATAGGGACAGAAACCTATTTTTTATTGACATGCGAGCCTTCACCGGTTCATAGATTTTCCACGCGGTAATTGCAAAAGTCGTCACACCGGTGAAAACCGGTGTCCAGTGTTTTTGTAACGCATTGAAATTTCTGGATTCCGGCTTCCGCCGGAATGACATACCGTGCATTTATGCGGCTTTTGCAATTGCCTCCCATGCCTAGAATATCCCGTGCCATAGCCATCGGATACCCACACCACGTCACACAACGGGGGAATTACCGGCAAACGGTCTTCGCAGGAACGGCTGATTACGCTCAGTACCTGGATTTTCTCGCCCAATATGCCCCCCAATGCGATCTGGACATCTGGGCATATTGCCTCATGCCGAACCATGTCCACATGGTGTGCGTTCCCAAGCAGCCGGATTCGCTCTCCCGAACTTTGCACACCGTCCACATGAAATATGCCCGGTACTTCAACAACAAGAGGAGCGCCGTCGGCCATCTCTGGCAGGGACGCTTCTTTTCCTGCGCTTTGGATGAGCGCCATGTGTATGCGGCAGTTCGGTATGTGGAACGAAACCCGATTCGCGGCGGCCTCGTTTCTTCGCCGGATGATTACCCCTGGTCGAGCGCGAAGGCCCATATCGCGGGCGAGAAGAATCCTGTCCTGTCGGGTAGCTGTTTTCTTATGGAAACCGTGACGGACTGGCGGCAATATCTGGGGATGGGGCCTGATTCGGCGGAGGAAACCACTGTCATCAAAGCGACGCTAACCGGCCGCCCTTGCGGCGGTGAGGATTTCATCAAGGGCGTGGAAGAACGCCTTGGTCGCAAATTGACACCCCAGCCGCGGGGCCGCCCCCGGAAAAAATAGGTTTCTGTCCCTATATTCTTTCCATCGTCAAATGGATGAATTGCAACGAACCGGAAATGGGCGATTGCTGCTCTGATGATTCCCTCAATCGTCCCCTGACTTTCGTTCCACCAGAAGAAAAAGCGGTTCATCTCATCATCGAGGCTTGCTGCCGGCGGGGCCTCATAGTGTATTCTTTCTTTTCCGACGGGTCCGGAAACAACCCGCATCGGTTCCGGACTTTTTCGCCATGCTCCGACCTGAATCTTATGAAACCCCGAATAACCTGTCGGAAACAGAGCGGCATGCCAGCCACAGAGGCGTTCGGGCGTCAGAGGCGCCGAATGGTTCCGGGTAGCGTCCAGAAGCACGGCCATCAAATTGTCGATGCGCTGGTCAACAGGGAGGCCTGCTGCAGAGAGACCCAGTTTCCGGGCTACGGATGAACGCACCGAGCGGACATCGAGCTGTTCGCCTTCAATGGCGGAGGTCTGCAATATCTCTTCCGTGAAAAATTCAGCTTGAGCCTGATTTTCCAGATCAAACCCGAGTGCGGCAACGGCGCCGAGAAGCCCGCCCTGTAACTGCCGGCATTCCCCGAGGAGACACAGGAACTTCTCTGCATCCCATGTCAATTGCGGCCAATTCTGTCGTTGCCAGATGTATTGAATGGATTTCATGTCATAATCACCTCAATAAATGATGTGATTATTGACCGCTATCACATCATGTCGGAATAAAGCAATGAAAGAAGAGGGACAGAAACCTAAGTGCCTTCTCCACGTCTTCCGTCGAGTGATAGCGGGCGTTCTTATCGTTCAGCCGGTCAAGGGCAAGATAGGCGTCCTCATATTCTCCCAGGTAGCGGGTCAGGATTTCCTTGACATAGAAGCTTTTTGGCCTTTGCGTTTTTTCCGCCAGGGCGTCAAGCCGGGTAGCCATATCGTCCGGCAGCCTGATATTTAAAACTTTTGCCATGTTTGACCTCGCCATGTATTTAGTGTGTTACACATAACACATGACATCCGTTGAGTCAATGACATTTTCGGGGATACACCGGATGCCTGTCAATCATCAGGATGGGGGACTATGGTTCATGTATTCAGAGCAAGGCAGATGAAAAATGGGGGAATTGTTACCATGTTGCGCCTCATAAATAATCATTTTCCATGTAATATGAATTTTCAACTTGCATTTTGCATGAAATTGTTCTAAGCAGTTATCCATGATCGATCGCACGATAGAGCCCGTTTTTAAAAATCTTGTTACGAAGTACCCGGTGGTAACCATCACGGGACCGCGTCAGAGCGGTAAAACCACGCTTTGCCGTAAGGTCTTTCCGGAACTGCCCTATGAAAATCTGGAAATTCCGGACGTTCGGCAATATGCACTGGATGATCCGCGGGGCTTTCTGAACCGTTATTCCAATGGCGTTATTCTGGATGAGATTCAACGGGCGCCGCATCTGTTATCTTATATACAGGGGATCGTTGATGAGAAGCAAATCACGGGCCAGTTTATCCTGACGGGAAGCCAGCAATTCGAAGTCTTGAACAAGGTCAGCCAATCTCTGGCAGGGAGAACAGCGCTGCTCAAGCTCCTGCCGTTCAGTCTGGCCGAAATTCAGGTGGAAAACACGCCGGCGTCCGTTGACCGCCTGATCCTGAGCGGTTTTTATCCACGCATCCATGATCAGCATTTGAACCCTACACAGGCGCTGGGAGACTATATGGCCACTTATGTGGAACGGGACGTCAGGCAGCTTGCCGCGATCAAGGATCTGAGCCTTTTTGAAAAGTTCGTGAAGCTCTGTGCCGGGAGGGTGGGACAGATCCTGAATCTCCAGAGCCTTGCCAATGATGTCGGCGTTTCGCACACCACGGCGCGCTCATGGATTTCCATCCTGGAAGCCGGCTTTATCATTTTTCTGCTTCCGCCCTGGTTCGGAAATATTTCAAAACGATTGATCAAATCGCCAAAACTCTATTTCTGCGATGTGGGTCTGGCCAGCTATCTGCTGGGCCAGGAAAATGAGCTTCATGTCAGCCGGGATCCTCTCCGGGGTCACCTGTTTGAAAATATCGCCGTGATCGAAGCGATGAAATATCGTTTCAACAGGGGGCTGCGAAGCAATCTGTCCTTTTACAGAGACAGCGGGGGAAATGAAGTGGATCTGATTATGGAGATTGGGCCGGATATTTTTCCCGTGGAAATAAAGGCCGCAGAGACGGTCACGCCCGGCAGCCTTAAAGGTTTAAAGAAATTCGCCGGGGAGATGCCTGAATTGCGCTGGGGCTCAGGATTGCTCTATGGGGGCGGTGACGTGCAGGTTCGTTCGGATGTCAGGATCTATCCATTGACAAAAATCCACGAGATGCTGGCCGCCCTCGTTTAAATAATAGGGACAGAAACCTATTTTTATACCTCGAAAATCCCCCTTGACATACGGGAATTTCAAGGCGGAAAGTAGACGCCCTTGGAAACATGAAACGAGCCTGTAAAACCCACATAAATGACCGCGGCTTCACCATGATCGAGATGGTCATGGTGCTGATCGTCATGGCGATCGTGGGCACTTTTATTATGAGCCGGGCGACGACCATCGACAATGAGCTTATTAACCAGGCGGAAATATTGAAATCCCACCTGCGCCATGCCCAGATCAAGGCCATGAATGAGACCACCGTGCCTTGGGGAATTCGCATTCCCAATGCCGGCTCCTATATTTTATACAGGAATAACGCCGTAGCCACTGATATGCTTCCCGGGGAAAAGCCGGGGGCGCCGGCGCCGCAGACGCATACACTGCCAACCACGGTCACCATTACCGGCGGAGCGGGTGATGACCTATAATTTCAATCATCTGGGCACGCCGGTTGACGCCGGCGGCGCTGCGATTGCGTCGGCGCAGACCATCACGCTGACCCAGGGAACACAAACGAGCACCATCACGATCACAAGAAACACGGGATACATCCCATGAGATTGGAATCACGCCAACACGCACGCGGTTTCACGCTCATCGAAACCATCATTACACTGACGGTCATCGCCGTGCTGGCAACCATGATCTTTACTTATTTCGGCGAGGCCTTTTTGCAAAGCGTTACTCCCGTAACACGGCTCAAGAACGCAGCGGCCTTGCAACGGGTGATGGAAAACATCACGGCAGACTACAACGTCCATCCGAAATGGCGAAGCGGGACGGTTTATACCAATACCAATTATGTGATCCCCGCGAGTTTCAATGGTCGTTACTACAAATGCACCGTTGCCGGAACCAGTGGCGCTATAGAGCCGGACTGGCCACTGAACAGTGGCGCCACCAAGGCAGATAATACGGTCACATGGACGTTGACAGAAAGTGTACGCCTGAGAGTCCTTCTGTCTTTGGCAACTTTGAAGACCAGAATTGGCGATGAGGGTACCGACCAGGACAACAGTTACGGAAAATATCATGTCGTGCGCAACAGATTCACACGCTTTGTGAGCGACATCGATCAGGACGCAGATGCCGGCGGCGCCAATAAAATCTTGAAGGTGACCCTGAAGAATGAAAATGGAGAAACGCAAACGGCGCTTTTTGTTTCAGATTAAGAAGGATGGGGTCGTAAAATGCCGTCATTCCCGCGTAGGCGGGAATCCAGAGAGGGCGGAGATAATTAAAAATACTGGATTCCCGTTTTCACGGGAATGACAGAGTATGGGATTTTCAGACTTCTTGCGGGGTCTTCAAGGATCATAGCTGATGAAGAGAAAAGGGCTCAATAAAAAGGGCTTTACCATGATCGAACTGGTTACGGCCATCGTAATCATCTCGATCGTCGGTGCCCTGGCCGGAACAGGGCTCGTGCAAATTGCCAATGCGTACCTGCTGGCAAAAAAAAGCACCGTCGCGGCGCAACAGGCGCAGATCGCCCTGACCAGGCTGGGCAAGGAGTTAAGCGGTCTTGAAACCATCTCATCGGCCACGCTGACGTCTATTACCTATAAACGCATCTATATAGGCAGCGGACCGCTGGAGCAATCGCACACCCTCACCTGGACGGCTGCCGATCAGCCGCTGACGCTCGACGGCGATACGCTGATTGACAAGGTTCAAGCCTTTAGTTTAATCTACTACACCTATAACTACACGAACCGGACTTTTACGGCCGGTTCCTATTCTTCAGGAACTGCCATGATCGAATTGACATTTCGACTGAAGGGGTACGGCGATATACCGCTTATCTTTGTCAAACGGGCGGCCATCTGAACAGGAAAGAACAAATGAAACCATTCAACCAGAAAGGAAACGTCCTGCTCTTCGCCATTGTCGCCATGACGGCCATATCAGTCCTGGGGACGGGGATCTACTTCATGACCACCACCTCCACCTTCAGCGGCCTCGAAGCCAACGCGCAGAACAGGGCCTATCAACTGGCCGTGGCCGGCCGTGACTACGCGCTGGCGACGAATCCGGGCAATATAGCCCGATATTTCACAATGGCCAACGGAGACAAATTCTATCTGGTCATCGCCGGCGATACAGATCACCTCCACGGGCATCGTCAACGAAGGCACGCCCTATGAGGCCAGACGGACGATCCAGATCACCAAAACCGGCTTCGGCAGCCAGGCAGACATCAGCTTCGCTCGGGATATAGCTGCCATAGGCGTTATTCAACCCGCGGGCGCTCCGAGCGACTTCATCAGCAAAACCGAAACCTCGCTGTCGCTGGGCAAGATCGGGTCGGCCTACGGGAGCCTCTTCGGCGCCGCAATCTATGGCGGCAACGCCACCGAGGGCAACTGCGTTCAAGGAAAGTGCGACTTCGGGACCGGATTCAACGCCTTTTTCGTTTTTCAGTTTGCTTCGGGTTCAACAGGAGACGGATTTACATTTGCTTTCTTCAATGGCGACAATAACACGGCAAGTTCCGTGGGGGGGTATTCGACATCGGGAGAAATGTTGGGATACGCGGGTAATTCCTTGGACCGGGTCCTATTATCTCGATGGGCGGGGAGGCCGCGGCATTCAGCCCCCCAAGGTCGCCGTGGAATTCGACGTCTATCAGAATCCCGACACCGGATGCTTTTCGGGTCAGAAACGACGGCAGTTTCAACCATATGGCCCTGATGTTCTGGGGGATACACACCACCAATACCCTGGCGTTGTCGTAGTCCCGGTGCACTGACGTTCGACGACAACATCCACGGCGCGGGAACGGTGGCGCCGAAGACCCTATCAATGGGTTAAGAGTCAGCGCCGGAGGAAACGCGTGCAGATATTTTAATGGTGTTACCTTATGTGATGGAAGCACATTATCCTGGCCGAGCAACTGGCTACTAAATTATCCATCCAATGTTTATGCTTTTCGCACGGAGGTGAAGAGAAACTCACGCCTGAGGCCAGCGGCAATTATCAATACCGGATCAAGGTATGGATTAAGCGATGTAGCTCCAACAGACCCACCTGCGCGTCTGACTATGCCGAGGATGCAGACTACCTGAATACACAAAAAAGGATTATACGGCCGACAATGCATACGCATTGAAAGAACCATTGAAATCAGCCCCGCCTATCATGCGAGATTCGAAAAGATGCTCTTCGGATGGACAACCGCCACAGGCGCTGCGACACAGAGTGTCAACATCAACAGGTTCAAAATGAACTTCTTGAAATAATTAAGCAAAAACAGGAAAAAATAGGGACAGAAACCTATTTATATGGGGAGAAAATAGTGGACAGCCACCTATTTTTTGTGCCGTTTTTCTTTTGAGTTCTCTTGATTGCTGGTCTTCATTTGAAAGGAACGAGCTTGATTAACGCGCTGAGAGTCGTAAGTGGAGATAATCTTCATTTTATAAATAGCGGGACAGCGCCTCTGTTTCCCCCTTTTTCCATTACTTATAGATATCGCCCCTGAAGCCGGCCTTGAAGATGAACAGGAGTTCTTTATCAGCTCTGAAAAGGATTCGAATCTTGCCGACCCTCAGCCTGTATTCGTGTGGATAGGGGGAGAGTGGCTTGATGTCCAGCTGATGGACGTCTCCCCTGATCAGGCAGGTGATGGCTTCTTTGATGCGAAGCCGGAACTTTGCGGGAAGACTCTGAATGAATTGGCCTGCTTTACGACTGATCTCGAATCGGCGTTCTTTATGAAAATTCACCAATTCTTGATCGCCTCCTGGAGGTTCAGCGTCTTGCCTCGTTTCAGCTCGGCATAAGCTTCCCGGCGTTCGATTTCATCTTCCGGTGAAAGGGTTTCGAGGTCCTCCTGCAGGGCACTAATTTTCGCCATGATGGATTCCCACTCTTCCAATGGCACAATGACGGCGGACCGTTTTCCGGAATCATCGGTTACGTATTTCACATTCATGTGATTCACCTCCCTAATAACTGAATGTGGTGGGATTATGTGTCAAGGCTGTTTTTATGTCAATTAGAAAAGCAACGTCATAATAGGGACGGCAAATAAGGGGACAGCCACCTATTTTTTGTGCCGTTTTTCTTTTGAGTTCTTTTGATTGCTGGTTTTCGTTTGAGCGGTGTAAGGGGCATATCCATTTCACACTTAAGCGAAGCGTCAATCACAAAGCAAATTAACCGCTTTCAATTATAGATATTTTTGTTTATTTTATCACGCAAAAAATGTATACTAATATCAGTTTGCAGAAGGTGGACTCCTGATCTTTGTGAACAGGACAGAAATTTTCACCGGTCAAGATGACAAAGAACATTACGCTGCGCAAGCACATTGAAAATAATGGCCTGTTCCTGATTGCCCTGATGATGGTGCTCATCTTCTGGGTGTTTGACACGCTTTCATCGGGACCATTCCTGACGCGCACGGCCATCGCCACGCTTGTCATTATTTACGGGATTTTTACCCAGGTATTGATCAATTCGCGCAAGGAGGCTCTGGAGGAAAAGGAGCGAACCCAGCAGCAACTGATTCAGACCGAGAAGCTGGCGGCTCTGGGCTCTGTGGCCGCAGGCGTGGCCCATGAAGTGAAAAATCCGCTGGCGATTATTGTTCAGGGTGTGGAATACCTGAAGAAGGCCCTGCGTGACGACGCACGGCTGTTAGATGTGGCCGAACGGATTGAAAAATCCACTATTCGGGCCGACAATATTATAAAAGCGTTGCTCGGTTTCGCCCGACAAATTGCCATCAAGACGGAAGAAACGGATATTGCCCCGCTCATTGATGAGACTTTATTGCTGGTCGATCACCAGGTCAATCGGAAGCACATCCGGGTGGAAAAGCATTATGCGCCATGGTCTGCCGCAGGTTGTGGTGGACAGCAGCCAGATAAGACAGGTGCTGATCAACCTCTTCATGAACGCCAGCGAGGCCATGTCCGATGGGGGCGTGCTGGGCATTCGCGCGGAGCCGGCCAAGGATGAAGACGGCCAGCCCCTCGTGCAGGTTGTTGTTTCCGATACCGGGGAAGGAATTCCGGAAGACAGGCTGCAGAAGGTCTTTGATCCGTTTTTTACCACGAAGAACGCAGTGGGCAACACCGGGTTAGGGTTATCCATATCCAAAGGTATCATTGACAGACACCAGGGAACCATTGTAATAGAAAGCGAGGTCGGCCGGGGAACGCGAATAGCCATGGGCCTGCCCGCGGGCCGGATCAAAAAATCTGCCGGTTCTAACCAATAAAAGGAGGCGATGATAATGGATCTATTTAAGAGCAAACCTTCTGCCGCAAAGAAAACAGTCTTGATTATCGACGACGAGGAGGATTTCTGCTACTTCGTCAGACTCAATCTGGAGGAAACCGGACAGTATGAAGTGATCACCGCCACCAGCGGCGCCGAGGGCATCAAAAAGGCCACCAGCATCAGCCGGATATTATTCTGCTGGATATCATCATGCCGGGTATGACCGGCACGCAGGTGGCCGAAGAATTGCTGAACAATAAATCCACCAAGAGCATTCCCATTATCTTTGTGACCGCCATTGCCAAGAGATCGGAAGTCGGCCGCAAGGATGAAAAAATCGGGGGACGGCTGTTTATGTTCAAGCCCGTCAAGTTTGATGATCTGATTGCCGAAATCAGCTCTCAACTGAAATGAAATATTGAACGCTTCGTCTTTATAAAACTTGAATCTGCCCGTATCTTAGATCTTTCCAATGACGTTGAAGATCGATTTTTCGCCTTCGATCCCTTTGAGGCTCACGTGATCGATCGTTGCGATCTTGAAGGCATCCCGGACATGAAGATACGTTTCGCGGCAAATCAGAATCTGATCCTCCATTGCAATGCGCTCCAGTCTTGACGCCAGATTGACCGGCGCTCCCAGAACGGTATATTCTTTTTTAATGGGCGATCCCAACATGCCCGCCATGGCCTCGCCCGTTCCGATTCCGATCCCGACAGGTATTTTAATGTTCCGCTCGCTGAGGCTGCGATTGATTTCGGCCATCTTTTCCCGCATTCTGACGGCACAGGAAACGGCACGGAAGGTATCGTCCGCATAAGAGACGGGCGCCCCGAAAATGGCCATGACGCCGTCGCCGATATGCTTGTCCAGCGTGCCGTTATATTCGAAAACAATCCGATCCAGGGGCAGGAAATAGTGCGTGTTCAGAATATCGGTGATTTCCTGCGGCGTCATTTTTTCCGTCATTTCCGTGAAGCCCCGAATGTCTGTAAACAACACGCTGACTCTCTGGATTCTCGGGATCAGGCCTTTATCGCTTTTCTGCAGCTCCTGGAAAACCTGCTCCGAAACAAGCTGCTTGAGCCTTTTCCTGGTCCCGAATTCCCGGATTTTCGTCCTTAACTCCTTGTTGTCAAATGGCTTTGTCAGGAAACCGTCAATGCCCATATTAACCGCGTCAATCGCGCGGTCCAGTGTCGCATAGCCCGTCAGGATGATGCGGACGATGTCCGGATTGATCCTCGCGATTTCGGCCAACGTTTCCAGGCCGTCCATTCCGGGCATCTTGAAATCCGAAATGACCACATCTATATCTTCAGGAAACATCCGGACGACTTCAATGCCTGTCGCGCCCCTCTCGGCCAACAGGACTTCATAGCCACCGCGCGTCAAAAGCTTCTGAAGCGAGATTCTAACACCCTCTTCATCATCGATGATCAGAATTTTCATGACTCCCCACTCCTTTTACATGGAAGTTCGATGGTAAAGGACGTTCCTTTCCCCACTTCGCTCCGAACACGAATATCCCCCCTGTGCTTCATGATGATCTGATGTGAAATATAGAGCCCCAGGCCTGTACCCTTGCCGGCTTCCTTGGTGGTAAAGAAAGGCTTAAAGATGTCCTTCACCATGTCGGCAGGGATGCCTGATCCTTCGTCACGACATTCTGCGACAACGCAATCTTTTTCACGATCATAGGAGGTCGAAAGCGTTATTTTGCCGCCGCCATGCAGGCAATGCCTGAATCGCATTATTGATAATATTGATAAACACCTGCCCGAGATTCGCAAAATTTCCCTTGAGCATCGGAAGGGCAGGATCATATTTTTTCTCAATCGCAATATCAAGACCTTTATATTGATTATACAGAACCCGCAGGGCATCATCGATGACGGCGTTCATATCTACGTCTTCCCGATAGGTCTGTGTCTGCCGGGACAGATCCAGTATGCTTCTGACGATTTCCTTTGTCCTGTTGATCTCCTTCAGGGAATAGGCCAGATCCTGCAGGATCTCTTCATCGAGCTCTCGCTTGCCCTGCTGTTCCTCAATTATTTCAATATTGGTTTGAATGAGACTCGAAGCGCTGGCCAGAGGGTTATTCAGCTCGTGTGCGATCCCGGCAACGAGTTGCCCGATAGCGGCCAGACTCTCCGATTGAATCAGCTGTTCTTGCGTCCTCTCCTTCTCAAGCAGCGCCGCTTTCCGCCCGTTGATGAGATATTGCGTCATCACGCCGTACACCATCACCAGCGAAACGATCAATGTCCGGGTAAAAAGCTGCTCTGATGCAAGAGAATCGAAAACCCAGAAGATCACGACCATGGCGATGGCAATCAGAATCAGGCCATTCGCTTCAATCTGATGGCGAATAGGGATTTTCTGGCGCATAAGGCTTTTAGAGCGAATCCGAATCCAGAGATGATGTTGAATAAGAAAACATCTTTAGTGACCATGGCTTTATTAATTGAAAAAAGGGAAGTGTCAAGAAATCACTTGCACTTGAGAGATATCTTCCAGGGACAGCATCTGCTGAAAAGGAAGGATGTTTTGGAATGACTACGGAAACGACCGGAAACGATCAGGATGATCCGGTTGGCACCGGATCATCCTTTATAGAAATTTTATATTCTGCCTAATATCTGCTGCCGCCGCCGCTGCGACCACCACCGAATCCGCCGCCGCTGCGACCACCACCGCCACCCCTGAATCCGCCGCCGCCGCTGCGACCACCACCACCGCCGCCGCCCTCTTTCTTCGGCCGGGCTTCGTTAACGCTGATGGTATTGCCGTCGAGTGTTCCGCCATTGAACATTTCAATGGCCGCTTTTGCCCCTTCCTCCGTAGCCATTTCCACGAAACCGAAACCCCGGGATTGGCCTGAAAATTTGTCCTTAATGACGTTTACGGTTGCGACCTCCCCTGCTTTGGCAAAATTTGCTTTCAGGTCTTCATCGGAGACACCTGTGGATAAATTACCGACATATAGATTTTTATTCATGCTCAGCTCCTTTCATAATTCTTATAAACCGTGATAAAAAACAAAAAAGGCACTCCGCTCAGGGTACGCCGGAGTGCCTCTCGCTACTGCAGAGACTTTCTTACAGTACTTTCACGTTGGTCGCCGAAGGGCCCTTCTGACCCTTTTCGATGTCAAAGCTCACCCGCTGACCCTCTTGCAGGGTCTTGAAACCGGCGCTTTGAATGGCGCTGAAATGAACAAATACGTCCTTGCCCTCATCCGCTTCGATGAAGCCAAAGCCTTTTGACTCATTGAACCATTTAACTTTACCTTCTGACATAGTCGCTTCCTCCTTTCATAAATTTTCCAAAAGTCGGATCGTCACTATGCCGGAAAGAAAAAACCACCAAGACTCTAAAGAATATGGTGGTTTACCTTTACGCTTCAAAATGCCTTTACCAACTTTCTCTATTTCCTCTGATCCGCCAGTCGCTGTCGACGATAATTCAGGGGACATGTGGCTTCTATAACTAAAAATATAAGAAGTCAAGTCTTTTCTTGAGATATTTTATTTCCGGTCTTTCTGTTCCTGTCCACCTGAACGTTTTTGTTCCGATAAGCGGTCTATTCTTTATTTACAAATGAAACCGGTTGAAAGATGGCATAAAATCCTATAAGAGTTAACGGCTGCCATATTCACCGGCGAAAGACCAAAATTGTTCACGGATTAAAAGAATGATGGAAAAAAGCCTGACGGCGCCGCAAGGCGGGAAAATATACAGGTGCCTCTCCTGCGGCGCAACGGAAAACATGGGGAGGCGGCGTTACTGTTCAATGGACTGCCGGCAGCGGCTGCGGCTGAAACTGGACATGCGCACCGGTTTGATTCAGGCGCTCAACGCCCGTTTTGCCACCTTTTATTTTTCCGATCTGACCATCATGATGGACATGCTCCCCTACGGGTCCCGTGAAATTTACAGCTTCCTTTATCCCCGCTCTCCCGGGAAAAAGCCGGCGGAGGATTTCAGTAACATGGCGGACATGCTGGGAACAGCCTGGTGGGAAGAAAAACACAGGACCCGGAAGAGATACATGGCTTCCCGGAGGGTCATGGAGGAAGCCGTCCTCAACCAGACGCCCCTGCTGTCCGTCCGTCCCTTATTGCTCAATATGCCGGCGATCCGGGACACTTCCCTGAAGCATCTGAATCTGACGAAAACGGATTTGAGAGATCCCGAACTCAAGACGCTCGTCCGGAACGCCTATCGCCGTCAGGCGAAGCTCTTCCATCCGGACGTCGGGGGCGACGCCCCGGCATTTCTGAAAATCCATCAGGCCTATGAAGACATGCTCCATTGGGCGGAAAACCCTGTTTACGTCACGCGTCGCGGATTTCCCGATAAATGGCTTTACGATGGGAACCAGAACCGCTGGCTGCAACCCATTCCCATCCGCGTGCATAGACGGTGACGGCTTCGCAAAAAGTCCGGATACTGCGTTGCGCTGCATCCTTCGTCGTTGCGGCGTACGTCCGAGTACGCCTCATGGGGACAGGTTTAAACCTGTCCCCATGCGCCTTAAAACAGTTTAATTGATTTTGATCCATGGGTCGATCAATGGTATAAGAACTCCTACTACGAAAGGCGGCAGCAGTCGTCCCGAACGGCCGGAAATTCCAGACTGATTAAACACGATAAGGAGGAGAGAAATGAAAACCGCACACAAACGATGGAAGGCGGGATTGTTTGTCCATATCATGGCGGCGGGCATGGCTGTCTTGCTGCTTCAAAGCCCCGTGGCGGCCCAGACGATTGTGGACGAATGGCAGCGCGTTGCCGTCCCCCCGGCGCCGGAACTCAAACCGGCGGCCATTGATCCGAAAACGACCGCCCTGCTGCTGCTCGATTTCAACAAACAAACCTGCAATGCGGAGCGCCGTCCCCGCTGTATTGCTTCTATTCCGAAAGTCAAGAAGCTGCTCGCGGACGCCCGCATGAAAGGCATCGCCGTGATCTACAGCCTGTCGGCGGGCGCTACGCCGGCGGACATTGCCGGTGACCTGGCTCCAGGTGCAGGAGATTCGGTTGTTACCTCCGGGCCGGATAAATTCATGGGCACGGACCTTGAAAAAATCCTAAAAGACAAGGGCGTCCAGACCGTGATCGTGACGGGAACGGCTGCCCATGGCGCTGTCCTGTATACGGCAAGCGGCGCAGCCCTGAGGGGGATGCAGGTTATTTTGCCGGTCGATGGCATGTCGGCCGAAAACACCTATGCCGAGCAATACACGGCATGGCATCTGACAAACGCGCCCAGGGTGTCCGCAAAGGTGGTCCTGACGAAAATCGATCTGATAAAATAGAAAATGGAAAAAATCACGCTTGGCATCAGCACCTGTCTGCTCGGTGAAAATGTCCGCTATGACGGCGGCCATAGGCATGACCGCTTTCTGACAGACACCCTCGGGAAATATGTGACGTATCGTCCCGTCTGTCCGGAAGTGGAGTGCGGCCTTGGCGTGCCCCGTGAGTCCATGCGTCTGGTGGGCGATCCCGAATCTCCGCATCTGGTCACCATCCGCACGCGTCAGGATCATACCGAGCGCATGGTCCGCTGGGCGCGGCAGCGCGTCGCGGATCTGGAAAAGGAAAACCTTTGCGGATTCATCTTCAAGAGCGACTCGCCGAGCAGCGGCATGGAGCGGGTAAAGGTCTATAAAGAGGGGGGAATGCCGGAAAAGAAAGGCATCGGCGTCTTTGCGCGGATTTTCATGGAACATTTTCCCCTGATTCCCGTGGAAGAGGAAGGCCGGCTACATGATCCGCTGATCCGCGAAAATTTCGTTGAACGGATATTCACGCTCAAGCGATGGGTGGAGAGCGTCAGAGCCGGCAGAAACAGGGGGCGTCTCGTTGATTTCCATACGCGGCATAAACTGCTGATTCTGGCGCACAGCGAGAAGCACGAGCGGATCATGGGGCGGATGGTCGCGCAGGGCGGTGACCGGTCGTCCCTCGACGATGTCTATCAGCAGTACCAGACGCTGCTCATGGAGGCCCTGCACCTCAAAGCCACACCGAAGAAAAATGCCAATGTGCTGCAGCACATGATGGGGTATTTCAAGCAGCAGTTGTCGGCCGATGAAAAAAAAGAGCTCCAGGAGATCATCGATCAATTCCGCAGGGGATATCTTCCGCTGGTCGTACCGGTCACACTGATCAACCATTACGTCCGGAAATACGATCAGCCGTACCTCAAGATGCAGGTTTACCTGAATCCGCATCCCCTGGACCTGCAGATGCGGAACCATGTATAAAAAAGGGCGCTCGTTTAATAGGGACAGATACCTATTTTTCGTACGAAAAATAGGTATCTGTCCCTATTAAACAGAAAGGAGTTCACATGTCAGACAAAGTGATCCACACCTACCTGTTCAAATCGGGGTTGTGGCGCGCCGACGGGAAGTACTTTGATGAAAGCGGCCGCGAATATCCCGTGGAGGGAGAATCACGCATCACGCACCGGAACGCCCTTTGGTATAATGAGAGCGAAATGAAAATTTTCGGAAGCCAGGATATAGCTTTCTGCAACTACTACGAAATCGTGCCCTTTCACGAAGGTCGGGACGTTACCTTCTGGACTTCCGAAAATGACGCCCTGGGTAAATTATCCGGTCAATTTGTCCTGGTGGGTGATACCATTCTGTCTTTGTACCGGTCGGAAAATGCAGAATACACCGGGACGGAATATCTGCTGCGCATCAGCGATATCGTTTACCACAACTGGGGGACGGTCTTCTGCGGCCCGGATAAACTCTCGTCCTGGATGCTGCGCCTGAACCGGGTGTGATCCCATGGTAAAAATAAAACCCATCCTGTTGATTGCAATCCCATTTTTGCTTATTTCCCTGATAGGCTCGACCCGGTTCGCCCGGGCGGCAGACCCCCCTGAGGCGCATGATCTTCCGGAGCTGATCCGTGTCGGCGCCCCTTTGGATTTCTGCGGCGAGCCCGTGCCGCTGCAGACCTCTGAAGTCAGGGAGCGCCTGGAGCGTGAGCTGCTCATCTCTCTTGGGAACCGGCCGCAGGTCATCCTCTGGCTCAAGCGCGCCGGCCGGTATCTGCCGCACATTGAGAAGGCCCTCAAAGAAAACGGCATGCCTGACGACCTCAAGTATGTGGCGATTGCCGAGAGTGCCTTGAGGATACATGCCCGTTCGGTCAAGGGCGCAACGGGACTCTGGCAGTTTATGGAAGGAACGGGCGTGCGATATCGGTTGAAAGTCGCTGATGATAAGGATGAGCGTTTGAGTTTTATTGCCGCGACGGCAGCCGCCCTGAATTATTTCAAGGAGCTTTACGCCCTGTTCGGATCATGGACTCTGGCGGCGGCGGCCTACAATATGGGGGAATCCGGACTGAAAGCGGAAATGCTGGTCCAGAAAGTCGACAACTACTACCGTCTCTATCTGCCGCTGGAGACCCAGCGGTATCTTTTCAGAATCCTTTCGGTAAAGCTGATCCTGTCGAACCCGGAGCGGTATGGTTTTCACCTGAAGGCGGAGGACCTCTATGCCCCAGAACCGTCTGATCCGGTTGAAATCGCCTGCCCCCGGGATATTCCCATTCAGTTGATCGCCGAGGCGGCAAAGACCGACTTCAAAGTCATCAAGGATCTGAATCCGGAAATCAGGGGATATTATCTCTCCGCAGGGACCCACCGGCTTTTGCTTCCCGCAGGCAGCGCCGACGGCTTTCAGATCCGCCTTGCAACCCTTTCCAGTCAATGGCTGGCGGACCGGCAAATCCATGTCTATACGGTCAAGAAGGGCGATAATCTTTCTTCCCTTGCCGAACATTTCGGCGTGCCGCTGAAGGCCCTGCTGATCTGGAACCGCATCTCCGCAAAAGAACCTGTCAAGCCGGGAGACCGGCTGGTCATCTTCCCGAATCGCACTCCATAACATAGGGGATAATAACAGAACCCGCTACGCTGCGCGTGTCGCGACAGAAATGAGCATCAGGCGGTCGCCCACATCGACGCTGTCGCCGGGTTCGGCAATGATATCAGCCACCTTTCCGTCCACTTCAGAAATGATCGGAGTATGCATTTTCATGGCTTCGAGGTCGATCAGCACGTCGCCCGCAAGGACCACATCGCCGACCGCCACCGGCACGCGGCTGACCTTTCCCTTGATGGGTGAAATGATGAAACCCTCCCGTTTCAGAGCTTCAATATCCGATCGGGTGAGCGCGCGCTTGCTCTTTTTCCATTCGTCCCAGTCCTTTTTTTCTCTGGGTAAAAACGGGACGGCCTCCGCCTTGTCATCACCGGTCTGGAAGGTTTTGAACACGAGATCGTCAATGACGTAATAGCTGGGTTCGGGATAATCAAAAATGGCGGGATGCGTTTCCAGATAACCGGTGTTGAATTTTCTGGCCCGGAAATCCGGCTCGTCGCAAATCGCCAGATAAAGCGGAATGGTGGTTTTGGGTCCGACAATGGTCAAATCGTTCAGGGCGCGCTTCAGGCGATGCACCGTCTGTTCCCATTCGTAGCCCTTTACGATCAGTTTAACCAGCAGCGAGTCATAGGCGACAGGGATGCGGTAGCCTTTGTAGATAATCCCGTCCAGGCGGATGCCGGGTCCTCCCGGCGTCTGGTAGATCTCCAAATACTTGCCCCCTTCCGGCAGGAAATGATTCTTGGGGTCTTCCGCATTGACCCTCACCTCGATGGCAATATCGCCCGCGAGACGGATATGGTGCTGCTGCAATTCCATGCGCCTTCCCTCGGCAATCAGGATCTGCTGCCGGACGATATCCACACCGGTAATCATTTCCGTCACGGTGTGTTCCACCTGCAGCCGGGTGTTGACCTCCATGAACCAGAATTCATGAGTCTGTGGATCCATGAGAAATTCCACGGTTCCCGCATTCACGTATCCGGCCTCCCGGGCCACGGCAACAGCGGCCTGATGGATGGCTTCAGCCACCTTCTGGGGCAGAGCCGCCGGGGCAATTTCCACAAGCTTCTGGTAACGGCGCTGGATCGAGCAATCCCGGGTGCCTAAGTGAATCACGCTGCCGTGAACGTCCGCCAGGATCTGGACTTCCACATGCCGGGGAGACGTAACAAACTTTTCCGCATAAATGCGGTCATCGTTGAACGCCGCCTGGGCCTCGGCGCGCGAGCTGGCCATCTGCTCCCTTAACTCCTGATCATTCTCGGCTCTTCGCATGCCCCGGCCTCCCCCGCCCGCCAGCGCTTTCAGAATAACAGGGTATCCGTATTTACGAGTAAATTCATGTGCTTCCTTCAGTCCTGCGTCGCCGGTGGGCAGACTCTGCGTTCCGGGGATTAAGGGAACATGGGCTTTTGTCGCAATATCGCGGGCGATCACTTTATTCCCCAGATCGCGAATGACTTGGGGCGGCGGGCCGATAAAAATGATGCCGGCCTCTTCGCAGGCTGCGGCAAAGTCGGCGTTTTCCGATAAAAAGCCATAGCCGGGATGAATGGCGTCGGCGCCGCATTGACGGGCGGCGGCTATGATTTTATCGATATCGAGATAATTTTTCCCGGTTTCTTCTCCGAGAAGGATGGCTTCATCAGCAAATTTCAGATAATAAGCCTCGCTGTCGGCTTCTTCATAGACAACAACGGCTTCAATATCGAGACTGATCAGGGATCTGATGATCCGCAGGGCGATCTCTCCGCGGTTTGCGATTAACACCCTCTTGATTTTACGCAAGTTTATGCTCCTTCCCCAATCGTTTATGAACAGCTCCGGCGGGCGCCTATGAACTCCCTGGGCGCCCTCTTATAGCACAGCATGAGAAGAAAAACCACGACGCGTTCATCTGGGAATAAAACCGCCGAAGGTTTGCGCTTGACATGCAGGGGCATATTTGCGAGGATGCATCGCTTTTCCCATGCGAATCGGCTTAACCATTTAGAGGTATGACCCATGAGCCCGGATCATGGGAATGGCGGATAAGCATTATGAGTCACTGAAGGGAGTCTTTATGCGCCTGTTATATGTTGCCGTTGTGGCATCACTTGTGTCCATGATCCTGATAGGAAGCTACCTGTACACCCCTGCCGGGCTGAAAACGGCTGCGATGCGGCCGCTTACGTCAAACATCAGGGAGGTCAGTGGAGATGCTAAAAAAGGCGACACCCTCTCTGATATTTTCAGGAAGTATAAAACGGACATCTGGCAGTTGCTTCAGATCAAAAAGGCGTCGGCAAGCATTCATTGACCGCGTACCACGTGACGTTAAAACCCCTTAAAACCATTGCGAAACTGCAATCCGGCGCCCCCGTGACGATTGCTGCGATCGGCGATTCGCTCACGTGCGGCTGGATGGCCCGTAAAGGCTATATTGATTTCCTGGAGGAGATGCTGCGGGGAAAATATCCGGACAGCCGGTTTTCCATCATCGCAAAAGGCGTCCCCGGGGATACGGCGGATTTCGGCCTCTACCGCGTGGATACCGATGTACTGCACCAGGCGCCCGATTGCGTTTTCATTCAATACGCCATCAACGACGCCGGCTATGGTTTCACGGTCTCCCAGTTCAGAAATAATATTCAGGGGATCATCGACAAGATCCGCAAGGCCGGAGACGCCGACATTGTCCTCGTAACGTCCGGCCATATCGGGGATCATGGGGAAAATCACTTTGCAGAAGAATATTATGAACAAATCGAAAAGCTGGGCAAAATAAACGGTCTGCCCGTTGCCCGCGTCCATGCC
Source organism: uncultured delta proteobacterium (assembly GCA_963708515.1). GTDB lineage: Bacteria > Desulfobacterota > Syntrophia > Syntrophales > Fen-1087 > JAPLJM01. Next base: position 334,511 of record CAVPSX010000021.1, read on the forward strand.
TACTGGAGGGAACAGATCGCGGCCGGCATCGATTTCCGGTCGCTGGTGCAATACGATCTTGTCCATCCCACGGTGGCGGGTTACCGGCTCATGGCCGAAGCGATCATGAAACTTTTTACATGAGCTCAACGACACGGGCGTGAAAGCCAAAAGCGCTTGTTAAAGGCGAGAATGGCCGGTCATCATTTGAAATAATAATAGACATTGTGCAAAGCCTGTTTACAAAGATCGAGGGCGTCAAATACGATATCCTCGTTCCCTTTGCCTGCCTGAAGACGGGAGGGTGCTGCAGAGGGAAAAGACATGAATAAATCCATCCATTTGCACCCCCACCTTAACCCTTCCCCGTTGAGAGGGAGGGAATTCGTGACTTTTTACGAGGGCATCCATATGAACATTCACGAAAGGAGAATAAAATGAAAGATAAAGCCGTCATCACCGCAGCCATCACGGGAAGCATTCACACGCCGACCATGTCCCCCTATCTGCCCATCACGCCCCAGCAAATCGCCGATGAGGCCGTGAGGGCCTACGAAGCCGGCGCGGCAGTCTGCCACGTCCACGCCCGCAACCCTGAAACGGGCATGCCCGTTCCCGACACCAGCCTGATGCAGCAGATCATCACGAGCATCAAGAGCCGCTGCGACATCGTCGTCTGCATCACCACGGGCGGCGGCCTGGGCATGACAGCGGAACAGCGCGTGGCCCCGGTCACGCTTTTCAAGCCGGAGCTGGCCTCCTTCAACGCCGGGTCCGTCAATTTCGCCCTGTTTCCCGTCATCGGCAGATACAACGAATGGAAGTTCGAGTGGGAAAAAACATACCTGGGGATGACTGAGGATTTTATTTTCCCCAATACCTTCAAGACGATGCGCGAGTTCTGCGGATTCTTCGGGCAGAACGGGACGAAACCGGAGTTCGAGATCTACGATTCGGGCATGGTCAACAACGTGGCGTATCTGATCCAGGCGGGCCACGTCCAAAAGCCCGTTTACATCCAGTTTGTCATGGGCGTTTTGGGCGGCATCACGCCGAGCAGCAAAAACCTGCTGTTTCTCGTGGACTATGCAAGAGAGCTCATCGGCGATTTTGAATTTTCCGTCTGTGTGGCCGGGCGGGCCCAGTTCCCCCTCTGCACGCAGTCGCTGCTCATCGGCGGAAACTGTCGCGTGGGCCTGGAGGACAACCTTTATCTGGACAAGGGACAGATGGCGAAAAGCAACGGCGAGCAGGTGGCGAAGATAGTGCGGATTGCCCGCGAACTCGGCATCGAACCGGCCACGCCCGACGAGGCAAGGAATATACTCGGCCTGAAAGGCATCGCCCAGGTCAATTACTGAGGGTCGCTGACCAGGCCCTCACCCACTGCCTTCGGCGTTGAGAGCGCGGCGACCCTCTCCTTGATATCGGGGGAGGCCATGCTCAAGAGAAATCAGCGCGTCAGAATCTTTACAACGGGACGGTAGAGAAAAAGGTTCTTCCGGATGAAGCTCGTGTTATTTTCAGGATCCTCGAAGGAATTGCAGACGTACGTTACAACCAGACTTCTATCCCGGGCAAAATCAATGTGCTCTTTGCCGGCATAGCAAAAATTGCTTTTGTCGTATCGGGGGCTTTTCGGGTCGACTTCCGGTATTGCCTCGATCAGGGCTTTCGGTTTGGTCCACGGCCCTTCAGGCCCGTCCGCGGCCTGATACAAGAGCTGATCGCCGTTGTTTCTCGTCGACATGTACACGGCCATCCATTTCCGGGCATCGGCATGGTATCTGACACTGAGTTCGGAAACTCCGGCGTCCAGAACAATCTTCGCCGTCGCAGGAGTCAGATCTTTTTCCCATCGCCCCTGTTTGGTCAAATACTGGATGGCGTTCACCGGATCACCCAGCCCGCTGATGGGAATACGGGCTACGATATTCCCATAAGCGCCGGGCGGGGCATCGGTCACAGCGTAGAAAGGATAGAAATAAACATACTCACCATGAACGACGGAAGTCGTCGCAAAGGCCATCATGCCCTTCGGGAGCGCGGGCGTCAAATCAATGTAATCGATGATCCATTGATCCGGATGGGCCGCCCCGATATTTTTTATCCTGGCAATTTTATGCCCTGCAATCTCAAATTTGAATGGGCCCTGCATGTCCGGATTTGCTTTAATGGCTACGAGGGGAACATACAATGTCCCATCAACCATGAAGGGGTCCTGCGGCCATAGCCAGTCGTTGACGCCAAAGGACGAGACAAATTCCCCGTTTTTCTTTTTCAGATAATATTGAATTTGAAATCCGGCATCGGGGATGCAGGTAGAAATGGCCAGCGTGGTTCCCAGAACAACCTTCATATCCACCCGGTCCTGCCTGCCGGTTTCATCGGAAACGAAGGTGTCTCCAAAAAGCCACAGGATGCGCTTGTCATCCAGCCTGATGGAGTAGGCGCCATCCCCGCCATACCATCCATCCTGATCGGGAAAACTGGGGAGGCATGCGGGTTGGGGACGTTGCGCTTGCCCCAGCAAGGGTGAGCATGAAAAGAACAGGATGCATGACAGGAGCAGGGCAAACCAGATTGTCCTGCCCATCACATTTCGCTGTTTTAGAGACCGACTCATGTACCGAGAGGTTTGCTTAACTGCTGAAAAAAGGTTCGCAAGCGGTGAATCAAGGATTTTGAGCGGCGGCGAAGCCATTTTTCTAAGCTCTCATACTCGATATAATATCGGTTGTCCCCAAATCAATGAGGCTCGCTGATCAAGAAAGAGCCTCAGACGGCACGCTTCTCCCGGTAGTACCACTGCATCTGTCCGGCGCTGCTGTCCTCATCCACATTCTCCTCGGTCATCATCTTCTCTCCCCGGGCAGGCGGCAGCACTTCCTTCAGCTTCCATACCTTTTCCAAGCGGCCGAAGGTCCAGTACTCTTCAAAGGGGGTAACATACTGCTGCTCGCTCAGGATCATTTGACCTTTGCGCTCGATTTTCTGGGCGTGGGCGCCGATGCGCACGGTAAACTCGTCTTTCAGCGGATCCGTATAGTTCCGGACGAGGATCAACTCTGCTTTGCGCACGCAAATATTCCGGTACTCCACGGTCCTGCCCTCCATCTGCCACTGCTGAAGCTGTTTGCGTAAGCTTTCAGCGACGTTCGGGAACATGTCGGCTTGCGGCATCTGCGACGGGTCGCCGGACTCCCGGGCCAGATATATGTTCATGAATATCTGTCGCGCTCGCTGCAGCATCTGGTTTCGATCCCAGATTTTATCCGTCTGCACAAGGAAATTCAAAAGACGATCGATGCGCGTGGCCTTTTCCTCTGTTGCTTTTTCGACCCAGGGCCCGGCCTTTCCTTCCTTCGCGCCGGTCTCTTCGTAAATTCCCTGGATCGTCTGATCGGTCAGCATTTCAACAAAATTCTCGTCCTTGAGCATATCGGACTCGCCGGCCTGTTCGATCTCGCGAAGCAGCCAGTGATCTCCGGAGCGATGAAAGGTCCAGAATTCCTGGAAGCGGGCAGGGCTGCTGTCCCCCCGCAGAAACCGGGATGTACGGTCATCAAGATAGTAATCGCGGGCGGAAGCCGTGATCAGGGCGGTAAATTCACGCTGGTCGGGTTTGTTTGTGTATCGGACGTTGACAAGGTCGATCCGCTCAACCTTGAGGTCATCGAGCCGGTTGATCTCGTGGTTCCGGACCAGCCCCTGCAGCTGTGCCGAGTGCTGGCGGAACAGGTCGGGCATGAGAAGCGGCTGCATGGGGCTGAAATCGCGCTTCTGCCAGCAATCCTGGAGTTTGCGGAAGGTCGATTCGGCCAGTGTGTGTAATTCTTTCGTCGAGACTGAAGGATCCTGCCTGCTCAGGAACGCCAGCAGCTTCTCCGTTTTTTTCGCCTTTTTGTCCACTTCCGATTGCTTGTACGTATAGTCCAAATTCTCGCTCTTGCCGCTTTTTGCACCTGTCGCAAGCCCCCAGATCACTGCGACAAAGATCAGGATGAAGGCGGAAAAGAAGAAAATAACGACGATGATGCACACGACGCCGCACTCCCCGCTGCCGGAGCCGGACCTCGATCCTGAGCTGCTGGAGCTGGAGCGGCTGGAACTCCCTCCCTTGTTGTGTACCAGAAAATCCGCCGCCAGGAAGGTGTGCGGTTTGCCCACACTGAGGTTATAGACCCATTCTTTCCCTTCGCCTGTCGATGTTCCGAGGACTGTGGCCGGTATCAAAGCGCCCCTGTCCCAGACAAGCACGTCATTCCCCGGCCGAAGGTTTCCCGCCTCAAGAAAGGTCCCGTCGGGTAATCCGACCGGATGATCGATGGTCGTGCGAAGCGCGCCTCGGTTCGTTTTCACCAGCAATACGCGAGCAAGCGTTGTGAAGAGTTTCTCCACGCTGCTGTTGATGATGCGCCCTTCCGGATCAATGGCCCGCACCTTGTCATGGAGGGAAAGGCTCTCAACAGGCGCCTGTCCAGAGGGCGTGCGGATCAGGGTACCGGCGGGGAAGCAGCCACCCCCGCCGCCCTTGTTATGGACCGCGATGCCGCCGGCAAAGAATGTGTTGGGATGATCCGTTTGCAGGTTGAAAACCCGGGTCTGCTCGTGAACCCTCTCCAGTGAGACAATACGCTGTTCCGACAGAGATTGACCATCCCAGGCGAAAATGGCGTCACCGATTTTGAGAGCGTCGAGCGTCTTGAACGTGCCCTGTCCGACATAGAAGGGATGCTCCGCCGTGACCCTGAGCTCATGACGGTCGGTCTTGAGCAGGAAATACTCCTTCACTTTGTGACGAAGGATGTTTCTCACCTTTGTGTGGACAATGCTTCCCTCCGGTGAGTAGGCCAATAATTGATCCCCGGGTCGAACGTCACTGATCCGCTTTTTCGTCCCGTCGGATTTCAGGATCGTGCTGTCCGGGAGAAAGCACCCCTTATTGTGGACCACAATACCGGCAGGCATGAATGTTCCGCCCGGGATGACCAGCAAGTTGTAGGCCGGCTGATTGGACGGGATGTGTCGTACAGAGGTAACGGGGACAGCGTGAAGACTCCCGTTGCGGACCCGGTAAACATTTTCACCGGCCTTGAGCAGCCGGGCAATGCGGTATTCGCCGGGTCCGACCATGATCGGATGGTCGGAAGTGACCAGAATCTTGTTCTCCCCCGCGGCGATTTCCAGATAATGATCGGTTTGGATGTCGTTCAACGCCTGCACTGTTCCGGTCTGAAGCTTTCCCCCCGTGATACTCCAGACCGGGTCGCCCACTCGCAGCCTCTCAATCGCGACGTCGCCCGATGGTGTAAGGATCGGCGTGCCCTCTGCGAGACAACCGCCGCCGCCCCGCGCCAGTGCCTGGGAGGGGCCAAAAAGAGCAAACAGCATCGCTGCCAGGACAGCCCATCTTTTCATAGATTTTTTACCAATATAAATCCGGGGTAATGTCCCGTTTTGTCGAGAGGCGCCTATCCGGGCCATAAAGTTACTGATCCGAAAGGACCGGCCTGCATCAGTGCGACGGATGTTTAATGAAGCGCGGAGATAATGCCGCCCAAAACTGCGGCAGCGATAACAATACTCACCCCGATGATGCAGCCCCCCACCACTCTTCCGTAGTATTCCGCCACGGCAACATTTCCGCGGGCGATTTCCTTCTCCTCATCGATATTCGGTGTCAACCGGGCCACCATTTTCGGCACGATGGCGGAAGCCATCAGCACCAGCGCTATGCCGACCAGGCCGCCAACCAGTGAAAAGAGCATTGACCATCCGATGTTCCACACCGTTTCTATCATAGAACCCCCTTTCTCTCCCCGGATGGGCTTACCCCATCGCTGTCATCTCTCGCATGCATCCATTAAAATTTTACCTGCGGAACCTCGCGGTCGCCTGCTGCTTCCAATTGGAAGAAGGGTTCCGCCTGAAAGTTAAACATGCCGGCGATAATGCTGCCGGGAAACATCTCCACCTTATTCTTATACCGCATGGCTGCATCGTTGTAGTACTGGCGGGAAAATCCGATTTTATTTTCCGTGGAGGCCAGTTCTTCCTGCAGGGCAATGAAGTTCTCGTTGGCTTTCAGATTCGGGTATGCCTCAGCCAGGGCGAAAAGGGACCGCAACGACCGTGTCAGGGCGTTTTCCGCCTTCGCCCGCTCTTCAACACTTCCCTGGGATGCAGCCGCATCCTGACGCGCCTTGATGACGGTGTCCAGCGTCTGGCGTTCGTGAGCGGCGTAGCCTTTGACGGCCTCGATGACGTTCGGGATCAGATCATGGCGACGCTTGAGCTGCACATCGATGGAGCTCCAGGCATTTTTCACCTCATTGCGGGCGCCAACGAGACCATTGTAAAGACTGACGACAAATACGCCCAACACAACGGCGAGACCTAAAACGATGAGAATCGGTACCATAATTCCTCCTGTGCGAATCGGGCTGTAAAAAGGATGCGCCGCTCATCAGCCTTGAGCACGATTTCCCTTTTATGTTGGCAATATAGGAGAAATTTTATTGGATGTCAACGTGATTTAGAGTCACGTCCTTCACTGGATATTTTAGCGGTTAACCAGCTTTTCGCCATGCTTCCACCTGGCTGGCCGAGTCCAGGACCCGTCTGCACGACTCCCTGTCTACGTTTTTGATCAGGTCGTCATGCATCTCGAAAGGAAGCATTTCGTCATGGCGTCGAGCCGGAAACCGCCGATATCTACTTAGCGTCGATACCGACCATGTCTGGTAATGGTCGACCCGTAATGCTCGAGCGCGATGGCAGAAAAAATGGAATGCGCAGGATCTTGATGCCACCCACTCAAAACGGAGGAGAGAAAAGTATCGAATATGACCAATTGAAAGCAGCGGCGCTTGCAGGTGAACGTCAGTGAACAAATTTTTTAAATTATTGGTCATCCTACTTTCTATGTTCTACCCTCCCTCTTTCAGATCTTCCTTGAGGCTGAAAGTCTTGTGTTTGTTGAACTTTCTCCTGAGCCTGTCTCTGCGGTTGCTGAACCTGGGGCTCTCTCTGTGGCCGCTGAACCTGAGGTTTCTGTGCCTGGGGCGGTCTCTGTTGCTGAACCGGAGGCCTCTTTTGATATTGCTGCTGCCTCTGTTGTCTTAGTTCCTGCCTCTGTTGTGGCCGAGGTTGAAAGTTCCGGACGCCCCAGGTTCCTTGCCTTTCCCAATGTCGATTATTTTGCCAGCTCTTCCAATTCTGCTGAACTCGCTGGTTGGGAATCCGTTCATAGTTCCAACGGTGCCCGTACCAATTACGGTCTCGGTAGTACCCTCTCCAACCTGGATCTATATCAAAATAAAAGCTTGGAACATCGTTATAATAACCCCAACCCCGGTTATAGTAACGAGAGCGGTACCAACGTCCTTCCCAAGGACGCCACCACCAGCCGTTCCAGAAGAAGAGATCTGCATCAATATCAGGGGCAACGTAAACATACGTCTCGGGCAGCACGATCAACGCCGGAGGTGCGGCAAACGGAATGGGCGGAGGGAGGTTGGCCTCTGAGGAGTTGCCGGGGTCAACCGGTTCCACATACGGGGTCAATGCCTTTGCTTGGGCAGGATCGCTCACCACTGAAAAAGTATAACGGCCGGATACCACGTATCCGATGCGGCTATAGTTGTAATAAGCCCTTGCCTCATATTCTCCTGGTAGGCGAGGGTTAAAGATGAGGAACCCCTGACCTAATCCCCTGGGCATGTATTTATAGTCCCCTGCTTCAGTATCTGGAGAGCCTGCCGGTACGATACACATCCAATCTCTGTCGTTGCCTGGCGCATTCGTAAAATGTACCCTTATTGCTTCACTCTGGTGATAGATGTCCTTGTCCGTACGCACAACCGATACCCCCTCAACAGGGCTTGGCCGGCAGAAGAAGGTCACCATCATCAGAAGGACAAGGGTAACGATCGGCCTGATCTTTAGACTTTCCATCTGCACCTGTTTCCTCCGTCCTAGCGAATCCTGATATTTATGTTAGGGAACATGTGGCTGATGCCCGGCAATGGAACAAGCGGGAGAGAGAGCACCAACCCGGGATTGGGGGAATATGCATAGCGATTGTAGGTCTGATGATCAACACGCCGTACAGGCACATATACACGTTGATAACCATACCCTCTATGCACATATCCACGCTGCTTCGAATCTGCACCTAATGCAAAAACAGGAGTTGACAAGGTCGCCACCATCATAACGGTGATTAATATTGTCGCTAATTTTTTCATGATCTTTGCCTCCTTTCAATTTCATTTCGTTTAACTCAATGTAAAGCATTTCCCAGACCAAAAGATAAGGAAGCTATCTAACTTCTCAATATTGACGAACCGGATTCTCGGGCCTCCGAGGATCACGGCCCGCTCAACCATGTTGGCCAGTTCCGGATGTTTCCGGGCCAGCAATAAGCCTTGAGCATTTCCCTCTCCGTCTCGGTGATTCCGGAATAGCGCTTGCTGTACCGGGCAGAACTGCTTAGAAAATGCATGGCCAGAAGTGGAATTCCCCCCGCCGTTCGCGCAGCGTAGGCGCCACCCTGCGCCTGTCCCCGTTTGGTTTGCACTTTTGATTGATTCATGAAGCAAACAATGATGCAAATACATATTTGGTGTCCACTATTGACAATTGACCTCACTGATGATTTATTTCATCGGCGCCTTGGAACTGTTTGTGCGTAACACATGGTGATTTGTAGGATGTAACATCAACGATTTCAATTCATTTTACAGAAAGGGAGTGACGGTATGTCAAAAAGGGTTGCGATTGTATCGGTCGCGCAGAATGCCGGGGCCGAATCGGCGGACAACTTCTACGACCAGGCCTACCACGTCGCGCGCGAGGCGCTGGAGAAGGCCGGACTGACGCGGGAGGAGCTCGGAACGGTGGTGACGGCCTCGTCGGACATTTTTCACGGCGGCATCTCCTGCGCCAACTCCTATTACTGGGAGACCACAGGGGCCTTTCTCAAGAACGCCTCACGGCAGGACGGCGAATCGCTGTTCGCCTTTTTTTACGGCGTCATGCGCATCCTGAGCGGGCAGTACGACACCGCGCTCGTGATGGCCCTCTGCAAGGGCTCGGAAAATCCCCCGAACGACGCCTGCACGCTGATGTTCGGAGAGCCTTTTTATCAGCGGCCGGTCGGACTGACGGAAACGATGGCGGCGGCGCTGCAGATGCAGCTTTACATGGAAAAATACGGGATCACGCGCGAACAGTGCGCGAAGGTCGCCGTCAAGAACCTCGACAATGCCCGGCGCAATCCCTATGCCCACCGGAAAGGTCAATACTCGGTCGAGGCCGTATTGAATTCGGGCATGCTGGCCGAACCGCTCACGGAGCTGGAGGCGGCGCCGAAGTCTGAAGGCATGGTGGCCCTCGTCCTGGCTACGGAGGAAAAGGCAAAAAAGCTGACCGACAAGCCGGTGTGGTTCAAGGGCTACGGCAGTTCCCTGGACGCCTTTTTCCTGGGCGACCGCGACCTGCTGAACGGACAATTGGGAAATGCGGCGGCACGGGCTTACAAGATGGCGGGCATCAGCAATCCCGGCAAGCAGATCGATCTGGCCGAGGTGACCGAGCCCTATGCCTTCCAGGAACTCATGTGGTACGAGGACCTGGGGTTTTGCGGCAGGGGCGAAGGCGGTAAATTTCTCGACAGCGGTGCCACGGCCATGAACGGTTCGTTGCCCGTCAATGTATCGGGCGGCGTTCTGGCCAACAATCCTTACGTTTCGCGCGGGCTCCAGCGGATCGTGGAAGCGACGCTGCAGATCCGCGGCGAGGCCGGCCAGCGGCAGGTGGAAAAGCAGGTGAAAACGGCATTGGCGCACGGAACACACGGATTTGCCGGGCAGTGCCACGCCGTGGCGATTCTTGGCAGATAGAAGGAGGAGGATATGGGAAGAGCAGTTGGCATTATCGGCGTGGGGCAGACCCATCACGGCCGGCGGACCGAATTGTCCTATCCGGAACTCGTGCGGGAAGCGGTCGTCAGGGTCTTTGACGATGCGGGGCTCACGCCTGCGGATATTGACGGCGTGGTGTCGGGTACGATGCCGTCCATGATGGAGGGAATCGCCCTGACCCATTTTTATTTTGCCGATGCCATGCAGGCCGTCGGCAAGCCGATTCTCAAGACGGAGACCTGTGGTTCCACGGGGGTGTCCATCGCCCAGACCGCCTATTACTGGGTTGCGTCGGGCATGGCGGACTGCGTGCTGGCCGTGGGTCATGAAAAGATGAACGAGGGCAACGCCCAGGCCACCATGACCACGGTCGTGGAGCCCTTTTATCAGCGCTATTTCATTGCCGGGGCGCCGGGCGTCTTTTCCATGCAGTCCCAGATGTGGGCGGACCGTTACGGCATCCCGGTAGACAAGATCCGCGACGCGGCGGCCTATATCTCCGTGACGCACCATGACAGCGCCTTCGACAATCCCTACGCCCATGTCAAGCTCAGGGTGAGCATGGACGATGTCAAAAACGCCCGTCTGATCACCTACCCCGTGCGGCTGCTGGACGTCTGTCCGACCTCCGACGGGGCCTGCGCTTTGATTTTCGCCTCCGAGGACTTCGTCAGAAAGTCGGGCAAGAAAGCGGCCTGGGTCAAGGGGGTCGGTTATCGCGGCGAGGAATATTTCTTCGGCGACAGCGACAAGGGCGTCTGGCAGAGCGCCGTGCAGGCCGCCAAACAGGCCTATGACCAGGCGGGCATCACGAACCCGCTCAAAGAGCTCGATGTGGCCGAAGTCTATAATCCCTTTACGTTTCAGGAAATGCTCTTTTATGAGTGCTTCGGTTTCTGCGGATTTGGGGAATCGCCCGATCTCGTACTGAGGGGAACCTTTAATCGGAAGGGCGAGCTGCCCTGCGATCCCTCGGGCGGCGTGCTGTGCACCAACCCCATCGGGGCCACTGGCCTGATCCGCGTGGCCGAGACGGCCCTGCAGGTGACAGGGAAAGCCGGCGCTCACCAGATTCCCGGCGCCAAACTGGCGCTCAGCCACGCCATGGGCGGCGTGGACCAGTTCAACGGCGTGATGATCGTGGGTTCGGAATTGTAAAAACATTCAACGAATGATATAGACGGAGGAAAGGATTATGGCCAAGGAATACAAGACACTCATGACGGAGATCAGGCTGCCCTATGAAATATCATACGGCGCCACCTGGACGCGTTTTTTTGAGGGCATGGCGGAAAAAAAGATCTATGGAACGAAATGCGGCAAGTGCAACCGGGTGCTGGTTCCGGCCCGCAGTTTCTGCCCCCGCTGTTTCATTGACACAACGGACTGGGTCGAGGCCGGACAGCAGGGCACATTGACGGCCTGGAGCTATGTCAGTTACCGGTACTTCGGGATGCCCACCGAACCGCCTTTCGTCAGCGCTCTGCTGCGACTGGACGGCACGGATGTGGATTTCCTGCACATGATCGGCGGCTTCGACATGAGCGATTTTGAACAGACCCGGAAAATCGTCAAAAACGGTATGAAGCTCAGGGCCGTCTGGAAGGATGACCGCCAGGGACACATCCTGGATATCAAATACTTTGAACCGGCGTAAAGTCCTCCCCTGTCCGGCGCTGCAAGCATGCAGGGATAGATGTTGCTTTCGTCTGGCAGCATGCGCAAGGAATTTGCAAGCAGTTGATCAATATATGTGGTTTGGGACCTGATTGGTGGCTGAAACAGGAGAAGATTTTATAACAACATTTTAAAGGAGGAATTCTATGAGTTGGCAAGAAGATTACAAAAGCAAGTTGATGTCCGCGCAGGAAGCAGCAAAGATCCTTAAATCCGGCGACTGTTTTTGGTTTCCGCTGTTGATGGGTCAGCCGTCCATGCTCATTCCGGACGCCATTGCGGACAGGAAAGATGAACTCAAGGATGTGGACTGGATCACGTGCCTGACCTTGAGACCGTACAAGCTTTTCAAGCCGGAATACAGGGATACCTTCAATTTTATCAGCGGCTTTTACAGCACCCCACACATGCAGCAGATGGCCGCCTCGGAATGGTCAAACTTTATTCCGTACCAGAGTTCGGACGCCGGGCGAAAATACGAACACAGGCAGAGGATCATGAAACGGCGCACCGGCATCGTCACCCAGGTGACGCCGCCCGACGAGCATGGTTTTGTCAATCTCGGTCTGGATACCTTCTACACCGAAGCAATCATGGACGCTTCTGAGTGGATCATCGGCGAAGTGAATCCCAATATGCCTAGAACGTACGGCCAGACGAACTTCCATGTCTCGAGATTTACCGCCTTCGTCGAGAACCCCAACCCCATTATCGCAGTTCCCACGCCCCCGGCGACCGACCTCGAGATTAAAATGGCCGAAAACGTAGTGGCCCTCCTGAAGGACAGAGACTGCATCCAGGTCGGCATCGGCGCCGTACCGGCCATGATCAGCAAGCTTCTTGAAAATTCGGGCCTTAAAGACCTTGGCATTCATACGGAGATGATGCCGGCCGGGACCCACAAGCTTGTTGAGAAGGGGGTTGTCACCTGCAAGTATAAAAAAGTCAATCCCGGCAAGATCGTTCTGGCCTTTACCCTGGGCGACAAGGAACTCTATGACTGGATAGGGAACAACCCCATGTGCGAGTTCCGGCCGACCTCCTATGCCAACTATATCCCCGTGATCGCCGAGGAGGACAACATTGTAGCCATCAACGGGTCCATCGAGGTGGATCTCACCGGTCAGGTCGTGTCGGAGTCCGTCGGCAATCTCATGAGAACGGGGACCGGCGGCCAGCTCGATTTTGTGATTGGCGCTTTTTGGTCCAAGGGTGGCCGGGCAATCAACCTGGTGCCCTCAACCACCATGAACGACACGGTTTCGCGGATCGTTCCCTATATCACCCAGGGAGCCCGTGTGACCGTACCCCGGCATTACACGGGGTATGTGGTGACCGAGTGGGGCGTTGCCGATCTCTACGGACGGTCGGAACCGGAGCGTGCCGTGGAGCTGATCAAGATTGCGCACCCGAAGTTCCGCGAGGACCTGGAGAAGGGGGCCCGCGAACGGGGCCTGCTCAAAAAGAAGAGTTTCTGACGGCTGACGTTTGCTCAGCGCCCGGCATCGACGGCCCAGCGGTCATAGCGTAATAGCAGAAGCAATGCCGGCAGGGCCAGAAGCGTACAGATGGTAAAAAATGGAATCCAGCCGGCGGCGTCGGCCAGATAACCGGTCGGCGCCCCGGTCACATAACGGCTCACGGCCATCAGGCTGCTCAGCAGGGCATACTGGGTGGCCGTGAATCGCGTGTTGCACAGCCCCATTAAAAGCGCTATGTAGGCCGCCGTCCCGAGCCCGCCGCAGAAGTTTTCCACCCCGATGACCACACTCAGAGCCCAGATCTGCCGGCCCGTGAACTCCAGCAACACAAAAGAGATCGTCGAAATCCCCTGAAGTAAGCCGAAGATGAACAGCGATTTTTTCAGCGTCCAGCGGGCCATGAGGGCGCCTCCGGCCAGAGAACCGACAACAGTAGCAACCATGCCGAACCCCTTGAAGATCGTTCCGAGCTCCGTCCGGGAAAAACCGATATGCTTCAGGATATAGGGCGTTGTCATCTGGGCGGCGGCCACGTCGCCGATTTTATAGAGTACGACGAAAAGCAGGATTTCGATCGCACCCGGCCGCCTGAGAAATTCGACGAAGGGAAAAACAACCGCCTCCGTCAGGCTTTTCGGGGGTTCGATCGCCTTGCCGTCGGACGCCGTCCGGGAGGGCTCCCGGCACAGCAGCGTGGTTACGCACCCGACGGCCATCGCCCCTCCCATGATGATATAAACGGTCTGCCAGGACAGATGGTCGGACAGGATCAGGGCTGCAGCGCCGCTCACGAGGATGGCGATCCGGTATCCCATGATCCAGATGCCGGCGCCGGCGCCGCGTTCTTCCGTTTCGAGGGACTCCGTGCGATAGGCGTCCAGGACAATATCCTGGCTGGCGCTGAAAAAGGCCACGGCCACGGCCAGAAAGGCGATCATCACGAGGTGGGAGGCCGGATGGAAAAAGCCCAGCAGTGCGATGGACACAATCAGGATCAACTGCGTGATGATCATCCAGCCCCGCCGGCGCCCAAGAAAAGGCGGCACATACCGGTCCATCAGGGGCGACCAGAGAAACTTGAAGGCATAGGGCAACCCCACGAGCGAAAAAAGCCCGATGGTCTTGATATCCACGCCCTCGCTCACCATCCACGCCGAAAGCGTCGACCCGGTCAGGGCCAGCGGCATGCCGGAGGAGAACCCCAGCACGAGCATGATAAGCATTTTCTTGCTCAGATAGATATTCAGAAGGGATAATCGTGTTTTTTTCTCGGGCTGGCGGGAATCTGTCATGGGCGGCGCCTTGCCGCTGCTTCAATGAAAGACCGGAAAAGCCGGCGCTGGGACGGCTGATCCTGCATGCGTTCCGGATGCCACTGCACCCCCAGTAGGAAACGGCCGGACTTCGACCATGCGGAGCCCGGGGCCGGTTCGAGCGCCTCGATGACCCCATCGGCGCTCCAGGCCGAGGCGAACAGGCCCTCCCCCACGCTTTCAGGCCGGACGGCCTGATGATGGAAGGAATTGACAGACAGCCCGGTTGCAGGGGCGCACCCGGTTGCCCGGGCGACAAGGCTGTCTTCCCGGATCGTCAGCGCATGCAGAAATGACGACTTCTCCCGCCCGCGGCGTTCCTCTTTTGTGTGGGGAAGCGGCTGTTTTCCCTGTGGCGGGACCCATTGCGTCCGAATATCCTGAATCAGCGCCCCGCCCCGCGCGATTGCCAGAAGCTGGTGGCCGCCGCAGACGCCCAGAACCGGCAGGTCCGTTTCTCCCAAAATGATTTCGGCGAGCGCAAGATCAAAACGGTCTCGCCGGGCATCGACCAGTTCGTGATCCGGCTGCGCATGACCGCCGTAGCGCTGCGGCAGATAATCCCTTCCGCCGATAAAAAGAAACCCGTCAAGCAGTGGAAGAAGAGTCCGGACAGCCCTGGTGTCTTCAAAAGGAGGGATGCACAGCGGGATACCGCCGGCGCCTGAAACAGCGTCGATATAGGTCAGCGGCGCCAGTGCTTCGTCATTGCCCCCCTCGGTTGCCCCTGACAGGGACATATTCATGCCGATAAGGGGGGGAATGATTGTTCGTGCGCACTGCCGGGCGGGAAACCATCATGATGCTTCGTCCTTTTTGACCGGTAGGGGCTGCATGGCCCTGAAGATGCCCGCCAGGCCGATGACCAGAAAGATCCCCCCCGTAACCAGGCTCTGCATTTCCGCCTCGATATCCCGGGAAGCGATATAATTCAGCACGGCCTGTCCGATGCGGATGAGGCCGAAAATGGCAAAAAAAGCGGGTATGACAAAACTGAACATGCGTTTGGCGGCTGTATTGATCTGGGGCATGTTCCGCAGGTCCGGCGTCTTTCCGGATGCAGGTTTTTCCGGCTCCGGCCGACGCGGCTCAGCCCTGGACGACGGCACGGGTGACGGGGCGCTATGAAAAACGCTTTCCTCCTGGCCGGCGAGTGCCCAGAGAATTCTGTCCCGCTCCCGGGGATCTTTGATCTTCTTGAGTTTCTGGATTAGTTCCCGGCGATCTTTTTCCGTAAACCGCATGGATGCACCTCCTGACGATCCTGGTCAGTATAAAGAAGCGGAGAATATTTGTCAAACAATCCGCAGGCAACGGGGCAATCCAATCCCCGGCGATGCAAAGGCCGGTCAGACCGCAACGCCCCCAAAGGCCTCATGAACGCCCCAGTTTCCCCGCAACGTTTTCTGCTGCAGGGCCCGCTTCAGCAGGCCCATAAATTCGCTGCGCGGGACATGGCGTCCCCCGAGGCTACCCAGATGGGCCGTGTAGACCTGGCAGTCGATCAGGGAAAAATCAAGGGCCTGCAACCGGCGGACCAGATCGATCAGGGCCGCTTTGGAGGCGTTGCTGACGTCCGAAAACATGGATTCGCCAAAAAAGCAGCGCCCAAGGGAAACGCCGTAGAGCCCGCCCGCAAGGACGTCTCCCTGCCAAACCTCTACCGAATGGGCAAAACCCAGCTTGTGGAGCCGGATATAAGCCGCCTGCATTTCCGGCGTGATCCAGGTGGCGGCTTTCTGCTGCGGCCGCGGCTTCTGACAGGCGGCAATAACGGCGGGAAAGTTCCTGTCATAGGTGATCCGGATCATATCCTTTTTCAGAAATTGCCGCATACTCCGGGTAACTTTGAGTTCTTCCGGGAACAAGACGAATCTCGGATCGGGGGCCCACCAGAGAACCGGTTCCGCCTCCGAATACCACGGGAAAATGCCCTGCCGGTAGGCCTCCAGCAGCCGCCTTGTCGAAAGATCCCCGCCCACAGCCAGCAGACCGCTCCCGGATGCCAGATGGACCGGCGGGAAAATCAACGCATCGGTCAATCGGAAAACAGGCATCATCGGACTCTTATGCGTGCGCAAAACGCTGAAAAATGGTTCACAAGCGGCAAATAAAAATCTTTTGCCCCGGCAGTTTTTTTAAGAGCTTCCGCAGTGTTCCGGTATTCATCCATTTGGGCGGGATCATTGCCCCCGAGCAAAGACCTCATTAAAATCATAGGTCGTAAACGTCCCGTATGGCGCTTCCAGGATCTTGTTTACAAGATCCTCCCTGGCCAGGGCGAATTTCATGGCGTCCGGATAACCGATGAAGCTGTATTCCGTTATGCCGTCGTATTGCTTCGTCCGGGAGGCCGCCCTCAGGATTTCGATCATCTCCGCCGTACCGATCGTCCGGCCCTTTGATGCTAAATCATCAAGTCGGTTCATCATTGCCCAGTAGCGATAATCGCCGGCCTGAAGCGACGATTGATAGCCGTTGGCCTGCGACACCGCCCCGGCATTCGCCCCGCTGTACCGGTAGAACGTGTTCGTCGTCAGGATGCTGAAGGGATCTTTCGGGTCCATGAACACGGGATCGCGCGTCTCGCCGCCGTAGGAATCCGTCTCGAACGTCAGCGACGGATAATCCGCAGCCGCCAGATACCGGGCCGATACGGCCGTGTTGAATCCTCCAACCCGGGTCGTCCCCGAATTCTTCCAGTAATTCCATGCCTCCTGCGGCGTCGCCGTTTGCTGCAGGGTCTCGCGGTAGATCAGATCGTTGTCAAGCATGTTTGTCGCGCGCCAGTCGGGAATGGACATGGCGCTGTGCGGCGCCAGGATCAGCCCCGAGTCGTTCATGCCCATATCCATGCCGATAAAGCCCGGCCAGTTGATTGCCACCGCGCGCTTGAGCCCGCTCCGGCCCGCTTCCCCACAGTACAAGCGTCTTGTTCCCCTTGACGGTCTTGAGCAGGCCGCCGCCCGAACCGACGGCCACCCGTGTGTCCCCGGCGGGGAAAGGGGTCGGCTGATAGAGCGTGATGTCTATTCCCGCAAGTCCTGCAGCGCCGGCAATGCTCAGCCTGTCCATGGCAAGGTTCGCATCGCTTTGATGCCATCCCACCGGCTCGGCGAAATCAAGGTGCTCCACGGCGCCGTTTCCATTCATGTCCATCCAGGCCCAAAGGATGTAGTCGCCGTGATCCAGATCCGCAATGGTGAAAATACCCGGTCCGTTCAGGCATGCATACGCCGCCACATACTTTGAATTGAACACAGTCTTCTCGGTTTCGATCTTTCGGATCATGCCCCTGTTTTCGTATTTTATGGCCAGCACATATACGGGAGCGGTCAGGCCGCCGGGGGCAAAGACCTGTCCGCTGATGGACCCTTTCCCAACGGTCCCACCACCGCCACACCCGGCAGGAAACGTCAACGCAAAGGCGGCAATCATGATCCATGCCGCAATCCGTGCCAATATCCTGATACTGATTGTCATGTCCGATCCTTTGCGGTAAAGATCGACCCTCATGGAGTCTCCATGACCGCTGTTAAATATGCACCCATAGCCATTGTTTCATACCACAGGATCGCCAAATTATCACCCTTCAATGACGGGGTTTCGGCGGAACGGCAAGGGAGCGTCTGAAAGGATGGTCCTGGCGAAAAATGATGCGGCTTTTTTGCAGGAATCTCCTTGACATCCAGGTCCATTCTTCCTAAGTTCGGCACGCTGAAAACAGTTTTTAATCCATATCACAGGATAATCGCTCTCCTGGACGATGTCCTGTCTGGATCAGGTCATGTCAGGCGCAAGCCATCCCGACCTTTCGGGGTGGCTTTTTTTGCATTTGTGTGGGGAACTTTCTGTG
This sequence comes from uncultured delta proteobacterium, assembly GCA_963708515.1. Lineage (GTDB taxonomy): Bacteria > Desulfobacterota > Syntrophia > Syntrophales > Fen-1087 > JAPLJM01. The sequence goes on from CAVPSX010000021.1 coordinate 352,746, forward strand.
CTTACAAAAATTTCCGTATTAACGGCATATTTCTTGATCGTCCTGATAATCGGATATTTAACGCGTACCCACTGGAAGTCGTCTCCCGCCAATTACTTCCTTGCCGATCGCGGACTGGGCACGGTGGTTCTGCTGGCCACCATGACCGCAACCAACTTCTCTGCTTTCACGGTGTTCGGGGCCTCCGGGGCCGGCTACCGCGACGGGTACGGCTTTTTCCCGATCATGGCATTCGGTACCGGTTTCATGGCATTGAGCTTCTGGGTCATCGGCCGCAAGGCCTGGCGGATTGGCCGCGAACGGGGAATCATTACGCCGCCGGAGTTCGTGAAGTCGCTCTACAGCAGCCCGGCCCTGGGCTGCCTTGTCGCCGTGGTGATGATCGTCTTCACCGTGCCTTATCTCGCGCTCCAGCCCATGGCGGCCGGATATGCCCTGCAAGAGCTGATCGGCCTTCCGTATTTCGCCGGCTGCGTTCTGGTGACTGCCGTTATCGTTCTGTACACCTTGCACGGCGGCATGCGGGCTGTGGCCTGGACCGACCTGCTTCAGGGGCTTCTGATGTTATGCATGCTCCTGGCCGTCATGGTCCTCATCGCCGGGTACCACGGCGGGTTCGCGGCCGCCAATCAGAAAGTAATGCTCCTGAAGCCGGCGCTGTTCGACCGGCCCGGCGGCACCGGACATTACACACTGGGGATCTGGTTCAGCTATATGATCTTGTGGTTTCTGTGCGACCCGATGTTTCCGCAGCTCTTTCAGCGCTTTTTCGCCGCCAAGAGCGATTGGTCGATCTCCCGCATGATGTTGTTCTATCCTCTGATCTGCACGGTGATCTTCCTGCCGCCGATCGCAGTGGGCGTGATGGGACACCTGACCTTCCCGGATCTTGCCGGAAAACAGGCTGACCGCATTCTGCCTATGCTGGTGAACGCCGTCGCGGGCGATTTCATGGCGGCCATGGTCACGGCGGGAGGCCTTGCCGCCCTCATGTCCACCATGGACTCCCAGCTGCTGACACTCAGCTCCATCTTCACCAGGGACCTGCTCCCGGTCTTTTGGAAACGCTCAATGGAGACCAGTATTCCAGGTCGCATCTTCGTGATCGGCCTGAGTATCGCCGGCCTGGCCCTGGCTTACAGGCCGCCGGCGACCATGATCGAGATTGCCACCGAAACCTTTACGGGCCTGGCGGTCTTGTTCCCGACGGTGCTGTTTGGTTTGTACTTCAAACGCGTCTATGCGGCGCCGGCCATCTTATCGATCCTCGCAGGTGAAATCATCCTGATTCTAATACACTTCAAGCTCGTTGCGCCGGGTCCCTTTCTGCCGGTTATCCCGGTGATGCTCGTCACCTTCGGCGTTTACCTGGTTGCTCATCTTCTCCTGCGGGCGAAGGAAGGCAAACTTGTGATCACCCTGCCCGTGTGGCTGACCAACCGCTATTTCCTGATGCTGACGGTAATATTTATGCTGGCAACGGATTTCTGGGCCTGGGGAAGCACGCAGCCGATGATTATGGGAGTTCCTGTCTGGATGATTTACTTTGTACTGCTTTCCGCTGCCCAGATGGCGGTCATGGCCGGTCTTATACGCGATGAATCTTAAGGATTAAATTGATCTCCGGCTGACGAGTGCGACCGCTCCCTTTTCGGGTCTATTGATGATGATCGTGCAGATCCCGTCCTTTTTTCCACCAGAACTTTTATGTCTGTATCCCCCATTCCTGGATAAATTTTCAAACCTCAACCTGACAAACCGATCAATTCGACAAAAACGGCATTTGCTCAAATTTTATCTTTAAGAAGGCGCTGATGTTCAATCTTTTTCCCTCGAGGAATCAGATCACAAAAATAAAACCGATTGTCCCGCACCACCGCTTTTCCGACCGTAAACAGGATCTGCTCCATAAAATTTGGTCCGTTGTAAACGAACGAATGAAATTCTCCATTCTCACCGCAGGGGTCAACGGTTGAAGGAAGATCGGATAGGAATTCTTTATCGAATGATCTTCCCACAAACGAGCCATCGAGGGCGTTTGAATCAACACAGGTGATGATTGCCTTGAAACCGAGTTTTAAAAATTCATGGGCAAGCTCAAGAGAATGCTGTCCCCAGAGCGGGAAACAGGCTCTCATACCCATCTTTGACAACTGGTTTTCACGATACGCTCTGATGTCTTCGAGAAAAACGTCACCGAAAACGACCGTGGAAACGCCTCGCTTTGCATATTCTGCAAGCGTGGCTGCCATTCTTGTTTCGTAGATCTCATTAGAACTTCCCGGGGGGATAAACACCGTCTCAAGCGGAAGCCCGAGAGCGTGGCTTTGTCTTTCAAGCAGAATCCGCCTTACACCGTGCATGCTGATTCTGTTATATTTTTCGGTGACCGTCGTCAGGAGGGCGGATATTTCCAGGCCTTCTTTTTGAATCTTATATAGGGCAAGGGCGCTGTCCTTTCCGCCACTCCATGCAACCATCACCTTTTCCATGCTGACACAATCCTTCCCTGCCGCCATGATATTCGGAGGACTCTGTGTTATTCAAACGCTTGGATTCATCGGAACATCGTTGCCGGCAGAGCCAGATTTATAAACACAAGGGTGTCGAAAATCCGGCAATGGATCAGGCGGGAGATTCAGCTCCTGATTTCCCATCCGAAAAAATCATCTATGCGATGCACAGAATTCATACAAGAACATGTAATGAAATGCCATTATTATTCTTGAAAATGGAATGATAAAATGGTTATCATTAAAATGGGATACGACAAACCATTAAATACGAAAAGGAGATGCGATGAAATTTGCAAATGACATCTATGTGTATGAATGGACGGACTTTTATGAGAACAACTGCAACAGCTTTTATATCGGGGGCTCTGTGCAGGCCCTGATCGATCCGGGTCTGACGCGCCATGTCCCGTCGCTTTTGGAAAGCATGAAACTCGACGGCATCCGGGAGACCGACATCCGGTATGTCATCAACACCCACTCCCACCCGGACCACTTCGAGGGCTCGGCTTCTTTCGCGCCCGACAAGGTGAAAATCGCCATGCATGCCGATGAAATCGCCTTTCTCAATGGGGAGGGCGGCGGCCTGTACGGCCTGTTCGGTATGAGTGCGCCAGCCGTCGATATCAATATGAGCCTCAAGGAGGGCAACCTCGTTCTTGGTGATGAACTATTTGATATTATTCATATACCAGGTCATTCGCCGGGGTCCGTCGGCCTGTACTGGCCGGCCCGGAAGGCGCTTTTCTGCGGCGACGTGATCTTTGATCAAAGCGTGGGGCGGACGGACTTCCCCGGCGGCAGCGGCGCCCAGCTCAAGGAGAGCATCCGGAGCCTTGCCGGGCTGGACATCGAATTCCTGTTTCCGGGGCATATGGGCATGGTCGAAGGGGCGCAAAACGTGCAGAGAAATTTCAAGATCGTGATCCAGCAGATCTTTCCGTATATTTGACGGCTTTGTAAAAAGACCGGATGCCGGCGTCGCCCTGTGTTATTCCAGGCTCGGGATGGGAATGAATTCGTCTTTCTTTAAGATCATGTAAGTCGCGAGCCCCTTGGCGATCAGCGTTCCGTCGCCGTTGCGAACCTCCACGTCGCCCAGGGCGGTCTTGGCGCCCTTGTGGACGATCCGCGCCTCGGCCATCATTTCACCCGCGTCAAAGGGCAGCCTCACCTTCGCCCAGCCTTTTTTCACATCGGCCAGTTCCAGGCCGAGCAGCTCCCAGAAAGGCGATTCCTGCTGCATTTTTGTCAGCAGGGACGCCTTGAATTTCGGCGTAAGGTCTTCATGCTGGGTCATGAACAAAGCTCCTCAGAGATGCGGCGGGATTTGCGCATCCTCGTCAAATATTGTCTCAGCGTCTTGCGAATCAATAACACTGCCCTTTTTTTATTCGCCGTTCATCTTCTCGGTCACGGCATTGTCCGTTTCCCGGTAGGGCAGGGACTCACGGATCGGCTCGGGGATGCGGCCGTATTTCGCCTCGAAGCTTTCCAGGTACTGCCTGCGACCGCACAGAAAGTCCGCCACCCTTTTTTTCATGAGGTTCCGATCCGTAAATAACGTGTGGGCCCGCATCAGGTCGAGGTTCGCCCGGTCGCACTTGATGGGGTAGTAATGACCCAGGCAATCCGTCTCCACGCTGAAGCGGAGCTGCTTGCGGACAAGATCGTTGTAAGTTGCCAGGGACTGCCGCAGCGTAACCTTTTCGTCAAGCGGGCCGATCGTCCCCGTATTGGCCAGATAGCAGGGTATCCGGTTTCGTTTGAGAATGTCGTGGAAAATCATGGCGTGTTCCAGGCGGTCACCCACCACAAAGGGATCGAGGAAGAATTCGCGCTTGAACTTGCCCGCCTCCTCGGGATTGCCGCCGCTGCTTTCGATGGATTCTCCGTAGATGAACAGCATCGTGGCCTGCTCGGCTGTCAGCCTGCTGATAACATTCACCAGCGGGTTCCGGGTCAGAATGATGATATGGTGGAGTCGCTTAACCCGCAGGTTTTTCGAGGCAATCTCCAGATTGTCGCGCGTCACGACGGCGCGGGCGTTTCCGGTTTTGACGAGATCATTGAAATCGGGCATGTACGGATACTTAGTGACGGCCACGTTTTCCAGGAATGCGTCTCTGGACTCGGCGGCGCGCAGGATCTCCGGCTGGTTTTCATCGAGCCCCTCTGTTTTGACATAGAGCCCGCCGATCTCGAAGGCCGCGTAACTGCCGTCAAAACCGATCGTGCCGCCGTCGTCGCCGATCATTTCGGAGCTTTCGCGCGGCAGCTTGGCAAATTTGCGGCATAGCGTCGTCGTTTTGCCGGTGGCCGTGAGCCCCGAAACGGCCGTGACGACTTCCTGCAATTCCGGCCGTTCGGTATGCTCGTCGTAGATCCACAGATAATCCCGCCGGGCGCCGGCGTGCAGGAAGATCCCCGTTTTGTCGATGGCCTTGATGCGCCAGTCCTCGAACTGGAAAACGCCCTTCTTCCCCTCGCCTAAATAGATCGTATTGCGGCAGATTTTCACCTGATCGCCCCGCTTGTCCCCCATGAAGAGACGGATAGTGACATCCTTGTTCAGCAGTTTCTTTGCCTTGTTGGCTTCAAAGTGCTCATCGGTAAAATAAATGATCGTATAGGTCGGATCATCAACGATGCGCGCTTCGGGCCGGTCGAGGAGCAGTTTCAGGCCGTAGGCAACCTGGGTATAGGTCTCGGGGAGCAGGAAACGGACCGTAACCCCGTCCAGGCCGTCGCCGACGATGGTATCAAGGGAGATGACGCGCGTCGCGCCGAGGACGTCAATAGCCTGGCGTGCCAGGGCCTCTTCGGCCTCACCGAAGGGGTGCTCGACGCTGTTTCTGGTATGCGGGGCCGAGCGGTTCATCGGTTCGGAGTCGGCCGCCACCGAGCCAAGCTGGGTCTGAATGACCCCCTCCTGCCTCAGGGCAATGCGCTTCAGCTCTTCCAGAGACCGCCCCTCGATGAGGCGTTTGTCCCGCCGGGCTTCTTCATAGATACGTTTTGCGGCTGATTTGAAAATATTCATGACGGTTGGTCCCGAAAAAAGCTGTCCCTATAAAAATGGACCCCGGTTGAAAAACGGCTTCACTGCTTGCACCCTTTTCAGAGCTCAGACAAAGCAATCAAAAACTGAATCGGATCAGAGGACTGAGACGTTGTTGGGTTTGCCATTTAGACCATTCCCGGCTATCGATGTAACGGTTTTCATCCTCATCGGCGGCGGAAAATCTTTTCAGCGCTTCCTCCTGAAATTCATTCCGGTGGATTCTTCCGTCCTTGTTCTTGTCCATCTCTGCAAGCCAGTCTTTCCGGTCCGCTTCCGACAAGGCCTTCAGCTCCTCCTTGTCCAGATGACCGCTGCCGTCTTTATCCAGCTTGTCAAAGGTTCTCGCTGTCGCATCGAGATATTCCTGCTGCGAGACTCTGCCGTCCTTGTCCTTGTCGAGGGTTTCAAGCGCTTTTTCCACGCCGGAAACAGGCCCCGTCAACACCAGGATCATGGCGATTGCGATGATTAATTTTTGCATGGGCATCGTCCTTTCTAAAAAACCGTTCTGCTCCCTTCTTACGACGGGAAAAACTTTGTTCACGGCAATATAATCCTGATGATCGTCAGAATGATCCCGCGGAAAAAGGCAATCAGCGGATTCAGCGCGCCTAAAAACAGCAGGCCGATAATCAGGAAAAACCCGTAGGGTTCAATCCGGGAGAGGGCATACTGCCATCTTTCGGGCAAAAAGCCCATTAGAATTTTCGAACCGTCCAGGGGTGGAATCGGAATCATGTTGAATGCGGCCAGCATGATGTTGATCTGGGCCAGATAGTACAGCAGCGTTGCCGCCGCCGTTCCCGGAGCAGGCGATAAAAGCCTGAAAACAAGAACAGCCAGGAAGGCCAGGATCAAGTTCGTAATGATGCCCGCAGATGAAACGAGGATGAGGCCTTTTTTCGTATCCCGGATGTAATTGAAGTTGACCGGAACCGGCCTGGCCCAGCCAAAGCCGAAGAGAAACAGCATGATCGTCCCGATGGGATCGAGATGTCTGATCGGATTGAGGCTCAATCGGCCCTGCCATTTGGCCGTGGGGTCGCCCATGCGCCAGGCCACCCATCCGTGGGCCAGCTCGTGCAGGACGACGGAATACATCAGCGGGATGGCCAAAAGGACAAATGTCAGCGGATCCTTGAGCAGCAGGTTGAGCAGTCCCATGCAGATTTTTCCTCTCCTTGGTCGTCGGGTGCGCTACTTTTGCAGAGCCCGGCGCTTCTGTCAATCCATAAAAATTCACGGGTGATGATGCGGAACACTTAAATTATCTTGAGGTTCATGGCACACTCTGTTAGATTTCGGGGGAATTATGACTATTCAGGAGGATCTCGTGGAAAAACATCACCGGTTTTCAGTCTGGTATGTCCTGCTCGGCGTCTGGGTGGTGCTGATCGTCCAGAGCTATCTCTCCTCGATGTTCGCCCACCAGGTCATCCCTTACAGCCAGTTTCTGTCGCTTCTGAAAGAGGGCAAGATCAGCGAGGTCGCCGTCACGGCCAATCAGATTCAGGGCAAGATGCAGGACGGCGCGGCTGCGGGTGAGATGAAAAGCTTTCGGACGATCCGTGTCGATCCGGAACTGTCCACGCTGCTCGATCAATACAAAGTCACCTTCAAGGGAGAGATCGAATCCACCTTTCTTCGCGACCTTTTTTCCTGGGTTTTCCCGATCCTGCTCTTCATCGGCATCTGGTATTTCATGATGAAGCGCATGGGGTCTCAGCAGACCGGCTTCATGACCCTCGGCAAGAACAAGGCTAAAATCTACATGGAAAACGAACTGAACGTAACCTTCAACGACGTGGCCGGCGTGGACGAGGCCAAGCAGGAGCTCGTGGAAGTCATCGAATTCCTGAAAACGCCGGCCAAGTTCACCGAACTGGGAGGCAAGATTCCCAAGGGTATCCTGCTGGTGGGGCCTCCGGGCACGGGCAAGACCATGCTGGCCAAGGCCGTGGCCGGTGAGAGCGGCGTGCCCTTTTTCAGCATCAGCGGCTCCGAATTCGTGGAAATGTTCGTCGGCATGGGCGCCGCGCGGGTTCGCGACCTGTTCGTGCAGGCCAAACAGAAGGCCCCCTGCATCATCTTCATCGACGAGCTGGACGCCCTGGGCAAGGCCCGGGGATTCGGAGCCGTCGGCGGTCATGACGAGCGGGAGCAGACCCTGAATCAGCTCCTCGTCGAGATGGACGGCTTCGACACCAAGGTGGGCGTTATCCTCATGGCCGCGACCAACCGGCCGGAAATTCTCGATCCGGCGCTGCTGCGGCCGGGGCGCTTCGACCGCCACATCCTCGTGGACCGCCCCGACAAGGTCGGCCGCAAGGAGATCCTGAAAGTGCATATGAAAAAAGTCAAAGTCGCGCCCGATGTGGACCTGGAACTGCTGGCCAACATGACGCCCGGCATGGTCGGCGCCGATCTGGCCAACCTGGTCAATGAGGCGGCGCTGCTGGCCGTCCGTCACGACAAGAAGGAGGTGGGACTGGCGGAATTTCAAGAGGCCGTGGAGCGCATCGTCGCCGGCCTCGAAAAGAAGAACCGCCTCATCAACCCGAAAGAGCGGGAAACCGTGGCCTATCATGAAATGGGTCATGCCCTGGTCGCATTGTCGCTGCCGGGGACCGATCCCGTCCAGAAGATCTCGATCATCCCGCGGGGCATCTCCGCCCTCGGATATACCCTGCAGGTTCCCACGGAAGACCGCTTTCTCATGAAAAAATCGGAATTGCTAAACAAGATCGCCACGTTGTTAGGCGGCCGGGCGGCAGAAGCAATCACCTTCGGCGACATCTCCACGGGCGCCCATAACGACCTGGCCCGGGCGACGGATATTGCCAGAAGCATGATTAGGGAATACGGGATGAGCGTGAGCCTCGGGCAGGTCTATCTCTCGCCGGAGAAACGACCCCAGTTCCTGGATCTGGGCATGCAGCAGGGCGGCGATTACAGCGAAGCGACCGCGGAGCTGATCGACCGGGAAATCAGGGAGATCATCACGGGCGAATACAACCGGGCGCTGGACATTCTGAGGGCAAAAAAAGACGCCCTGGAAAAGGGCGCCCGGTTGCTTTTAGAGAAAGAAAAGATAGACGGCGAGGAAATCCGGGCATTGATGGTCTGAAGATTTTTACCCGGTTATTCAATCATTTCGAAACTGGCATCCGCGATCCCTTCCAGCAGTTGCAGCGACTTGATGCGGACCGTGAAAAATTCGGCGTCGGGATTGTCGGTCAGGACGACCAGATGCGGGTGACGCTCCAGGAGCCGCGCCTTGATCATATCCCGTTTTGTCTGATCCTTCACTTCCTCAAACACGCCATCGACCGTCAGGGCCCTGGTCTGATACCGCTTTTCTCCCCGGTCTTCCTCGCGCGTGTCGATGAGCAGGCTGACTGTGGGGTTGTCCGTCAGATTCCGGTATTTCTTTGTATTTCTGAACGTAACCATGTATATCTCGCGGCATTGAACATCCGTGGCATAGGACATGAGCGAACAGTGGGGCTGGTCGTCCGAAACCGTCGCCAGAACACAGACCGCCTGAGACCTGACCAGATCTTTCATTTTTTCCAGCATGCTTGCGTCTCCTTGGAAGCCTCTCTCTCCTCACAGCAGAGAGCGAGAGTAATGGAAGTCATCATAAAACATAATCACATCAACTTTGCAAGGTGGTTTGAACTTTTCCGGCGGTCCATGTAAACATCCTCCCATGAAAAAATCGGATCCCCTCATTGCGAAAACACTGCTCGCCTGGTACGACCAACGCCGGCGCATCCTGCCCTGGCGAGAGCATTCCGATCCCTACCGGGTCTGGATCTCGGAAATCATGCTACAGCAGACGCAGGTGGATACGGTCATCCCCTATTACCACCGTTTTCTGAAACGGTTTCCCGACGTGGCTGCACTGGCCGCCGCACCGCTGGACGACGTGCTTAAGGCCTGGGAAAATCTGGGGTATTATGCCCGGGCGCGGCACCTGCATCGGGCCGCGCAGATTTTGGTCGAAAAATTCAACGGAAAGCTTCCGGATACATGGGAGGCGATCACCACGCTGCCCGGCATCGGCCATTACACAGCCGGCGCCATCCTGAGCATCTCCTTCGGAAAAGCTGTCCCCGCTGTGGACGGCAACGCACGCCGCGTCCTGAGCCGGCTCTACGCGGTACGTGAGCCGGCAAACCGGCGGGAAACGCAACAATACCTCCAGACCCTGGCCATATCCCTGATCCCTGAAACGGCGCCGGGATCGTTCAACCAGGCTCTGATGGACCTGGGCGCCATGATCTGCATGCCAAAATCGCCCGCCTGTGCGGACTGCCCCCTGCGGATGCACTGCAAGGCCCGTCAGGGCGGCTTGCAGGATGTGCTTCCGGTGTCTGAAAAAAGGCCGTCGCCGCCGCATGAGCGCGTCGCCGCCGCCGTTATCTTCAACCGGCAGGGTGAGGTGTTAATTGTCCGGCGACCCGCCCGGGGGTTGCTGGCTTCGCTCTGGAAATTCCCCGGCGGCATCGTGGAGAAAAAAGAGATGCTCGAAGAAGGCCTCGCGCACACAGTTCGGGATGAGTTGGGCATCCGGATCCGGGTTGGAAAACCGCTTGTTTCCGTCAATCATGCCTACACGCATTTCCGGATAACCTTGACCGCATTCCGCTGTTTCCGGCGCTCCGGAAGGCCCCGCACGGTCGCCTGCCAGGAATGGCGCTGGGCATCACCGGATGATCTCGAAAGGTTGACTTTCTCAAAGGCCGATCGCGCCGTCGTCTTTACTTTTCTTAGAAAATCATCTATGAATGTTCCCGGAGGGAAATGACAGAGAAACTTATTTGCCGTACCCCTCCGGCTGCAGCGTTCGGACTGTTGACCCCTTTACCCTGTCCGGAATACAGACAAAAGGAGGCTCGTTATGTCTCGAGAGAAAACCCCCGTGACGACGGCCCTGCTGGCCCTGAAAAAAAACCAGGTGGTATTTATCCCGCGGCCTTACAAATACGAAGATCACGGCGGGACCCGGGTATCAGCGCGCGAACTGGGTGTTGACGAACATGAAGTCATCAAAACACTTGTCATGGAAGACGAACACCAGATGCCGCTGATCATTCTGATGCATGGCGACAGGGAAGTCTCCACCAAGATGCTCGCTCGCATACTCGGGGTAAAGTCCGTTGACCCCTGTGATCCGAAAACCGCAGAAAAGCATACTGGTTACAAGGTCGGGGGGACGTCGCCCTTCGGCACGAAAAAGACGCTGCCCCTCTATATGGAAGAAACCATCGCCGACCTGCCCCGCATCCTGATTAATGCGGGCGCCCGCGGGCTTCTGGCGGAGATGTCGCCGTCCGAACTGATCCGTGTCTTGCAACCGGTTCCCGTGAAATGCGGCATGGCGTCTTAAAAGAAATATCGCAAGGCTTCTTGACGTTATGGTTAATCATCATTATACTTTCAGGGAAGACAAAAGAAGTATTTTGTGTCCGGATTGCGGGTTTTGAAAAGCAGGCCCGAGAGGCATTGAAAGAGTGGTTATGAGTTCCGAGCAAATGATTATCCGCTGCCTGAGCTGCGGGACGAAAAATCGCATACCCCGGCAACGCCTTCAGGACAAGCCGACATGCGGTCATTGCAGGGCGCCTCTGGACGAAATGATCATGCGTTGCCTCAGTTGCGGGACCAAAAACCGCATGCCTGAGGATCGGATCAATGCCAACCCCAAATGCGGAAAATGCGGCGCCATCCTGGCCAACAGGAGCGCACAGGGCCGCCCTGTGGATGTGACGGATGCAAACTTTTCCAAGGAGGTTATTTCCTCTGCCAGCTCCGTCCTCGTGGACTGCTGGGCGCCCTGGTGCGCCCCCTGCAGGACGGTGGCCCCCATTCTCGACGAGCTGGCCCACAAGTACGCCGGCGGCGTGAAGATTGCGAAACTCAACGTGGATGAAAATCCCCTGATCGCTTCCCAATATACGATCCAGAGCATTCCCACCATGCTGCTGTTCAAGGACGGCAAAATGATCAACAGGCTCGTCGGCGCGTTGCCCAAAGAAGAAATCGAGCGACACCTGCTGGCGATCATGAAAACAAATTGACCGCTTTATCTTCGATGAAAAGAGACCCTTGAAAAAAGGCTTCGCCGCGGCTCAAAATCTTTTTCGCTTGAAATATGATAATGCTTGAATATGTTTGAAATAAATAAATGAGTCATGGGGAGGGGGCTTGACGGAGTCGTGTCCCCATCAACGAAAAATCTTTCATACGCCGCTTGCGAGCCATTTCTCAGCGGTTATGCAAAGCTTTCGAAAAGTTGAAGATCAACGATGAGTGTTTCATCCGAAACGGGGCCACAGGCGCCTGTCCCTGCATGCGACGACGATTTTGAAAACTGCAAGGGCCAGTGCGGATATACGCAATGGTGCCGGGCCTGCATGGAAGAAAGAAATAAATTGCTCGACGAGGCTCAGCGAAAGGAGGCAAATGATGCCGACGATCAATACACTTAAAATACCGGATAACACTTGGAAGTGCAGCAACTGCGGAAACACCATCCAGGCCCAGATCCCCCCGCAGGCGTGTCCGGTTTGTTCCCGGAAATGCGAATTCCTGAATGTGACCTGCTATCAGCCGGACTGCGGGTTCACGGGAATGGATAAGCGGCTGAAGTGATCCCGGCAAGCTGAAATCTCCCCGGAATCCCCTCACCTCCGGAAGCGGGGAACAAACTGACAGCGAGGAGACGCTTCATGCAAATCTTTGAAAACGCCGAATTCATCTCCTGCGAGGACCAGAACCGGGTCTTCCGGGTGATGGTGGAAGATCGCGGCCGCATCGTGTTTATGGGCGATCAACTTCCGGAGGCCTACAGGGCCTTCCCGACACGTATCAACCTTCAGGGGTGCTGCATCCTTCCCGCCTTTGCCGATACGCACATGCATTTTGAATCCTTCGCTTTTTTCCGCTCCACGTTCGATGTCCGACATGTGCAGAACTTCGCGGAACTGTCCGATGTCATTCAAGAATATGAACAGAGCCACCCCCGTGAAAAGGTCATGCTGGGGTTCGGCGTTTCTGCCCATACGGTTGAGGAAAGGCGGCTTCCGGACCGGAGCCGCCTCGATCAGATAACGACAAAACCGCTCTGCATTGTCAAATACGACGGCCACGCCGCCGTGGCCAATACCGCCCTGCTGGAGAAAATGCCGCGATCCATCACGGCACAGGCCGGCTTTGACAAAGCAACCGGCGGCCTTTATCAGCAGGCCTACTATGACGCCGTCAACCATCTGACCCGGTCGATTTCCCTCTATCAGGTTCTCAAAAATCTGCTCGGCGCATCGGATGAACTCGCCAGGCGCGGTATCGGGTTGTGCCACACGGTGGAAGGCCTGGGTTTTCCGCTGGACGCCGATATCGATCTGATGCGCTTTGCCGCCCGGGGCCTGCCGCTTCAATACCGCATCTATTTCCAGACCATGGACGTCCGGAAAGTGGTCCGGCGCAACCTGCCCCGGATCGGGGGCTGCTTCGCCACCGCCCTGGACGGCTGCTTTGGAACCGAAGACGCCGCCCTGAGCGAACCCTACACGAATAATGCCGCCAATCGTGGCTTCCTGGCCTATTCGCAGGAACAGGTAAGCGATTTCGTAAAAAGTGCAAACCGCCTGGGGCTGCAGGTGTCCATGCATGCCATCGGGGACGCTGCCGTCGAACAGGCGATCATTGCCTATGAAGCGGCCCTGGCCGACTTTCCGCGGCAGGATCACCGTCACGTGATCATCCACGCAAGCCTGATGCCGCCTCCGCTTCTGGAACGTGCGGCAAGACTCGGCATTCATATCTCCATCCAGCCGCCCTTGCTCCACTGGGACCAGGAGCCCATGAGCTATCTGACACACATCCTGGGCCAAAGGGCGGAACACCTGATGACCTGCAAAAGCATGATCGATTACGGACTGACGATTGCGGGCGGCTCCGACGCCCCTTGTTCTTATCCCGATGCAATCCGCGGCATCCATACCGCCTGCAACCACCCCGATCCGGATCAGCGCATATCCACGCTGGATGCCCTGCGCATGCATACCCACTGGGCGGCCCGGCTCTCATTCGATGAGAATGAGCGCGGCACGCTGACACCCGGGAAAATCGCCGATTTTGTAGCGCTGGATAAAAACCCGCTTGCGGTAAAACAGGAACATCTGAAGGATATCAATGTGATGGGTCTGTATTTGAAGGGCCGGCCCTATGAGCCGTCCCTGAGAAGTCCGGCCGACCTCTGCAAGCAGGCTTTGAAAAATTTTCTCTTAAAGCGTCAGTCGTGAGCTTTGCACAACCGGTGAAAAAAGGTTCGCAAGCGGCGGCGAAGCTATTTTTCAAAGGTCTCTAATCGTGAATGGGAGCGATTATATGACTTCAGAACAGAATGACGAAGACAACGGTCATTTAATGTATCGCGGCCGGGTCTTTGATGTTTATGAGGGGGAGGTCTGCTTTCCCAATGGCCGGAAAAGCCGGCAGAGCTGGATTGACCACAAACCCTGCGTCGCCGTTGTCCCGGTAACCGATGCGGGCAGGTTGGTCCTCATCCGGCAGTACCGCCATGCCACGCGCCAGGTCATTACAGAAATTCCGGCAGGGGCCATCGATAAAGGAGAGACGTCGGCAGCAGCCTGCGCACAACGGGAACTGGCCGAAGAAATCGGCTTTCAGGCAAAACAGCTCGTCAAGCTCTTCGAAGGGTATCTGATCCCGGGTTACGGCAATGAATATATGTATTTTTTCCTCGCTCGCGGCCTCTTCCCGCTGCATTTGCCGCCGGACGAGGATGAATTCATTGAAACGCTGACGGTCTCCTTCAATGAGGCCGAAGCCATGATCAGATCGAAACGGATTGTCGACGTGAAGACGGCGCTTGGCATCTGTCTCGCTACCGCCTGGCTGAAGCAACAAGGGCCTGAACCGGAAAGTTAATGCCCCATTTTTCAACGCAGCATCTTTCCCCGCTTATCCAGTTGAACCTCGAGCTGTTTCAGTAACTCTATATCTTCTTTTAATTTTTCGTTCTCCTGCAGCAGGCTGTCACGCTCGGCCTGGAACTTGCTGCCCAGCGCCTGGAGGTCCTTTTTAAGCCGCTCGTTGTCCCGCTTGAGCCTGTCAGACAGGCCCTGTTCGGAGAGGCCCTTCGCCTGCAGGGACTGGATGGCGTCGATCAAATGGATGAATGTTTCCGCCAGCGGGCGCCACCTGCTGTTGGGATGGTCCTTCGTCAAAGCGGCAAGGGTTTCCCTTGCCTTTGCATAATCCGCCGGTTTGTCCGATAGGCCCAGCCAGGACACACCTTCATTGAGCATCATGGCGTCGGCCGGCGGTCCGGTGAAAAGCCCGGCTTTCTCAGCGGGGACCACGGCAATGCCCGGACCTGTCCCTTGACCCGGCACCACGGCAGATGAAGATGCGCAGGCGCCGAACAATAGAACCGCAATACTCACAACAAAGAGCCGGGCCAGATGACCCTGCAAAAAGAGCCGGTCTCTGTTCCTATCAAATATCATGTCGTCCTTCCTGAAAAAGCGGGATCCCCGCATTATCAACGATATTTATTTCCTGCTCCAAGGGAATCACTCTCCATCTCCATAAGAGACCGATGAACCAATCACGCTTTTCCGGTCGATTCCGCCTGGCCGGTTTCGGTTCCGGATGGTCTTAAGCCAAGCCTTCTTTCTTTAACAAAGTTGTTGCCCCCGAGTGATTTTGCATATTCCTTCAATTCCGCCGCTACTTCCGCCATTTCGAGGGCATTTTTAAAGCGGCTCCCGTCGCCGGTGACCATTGCCACAGAAACGGACAGCAGCGGAAAGGTCTGTTCATTCCCTTTTCGATCCTTGCCGACGATAAAGCCCCGTTGCAGATCTTCCGCCGAGTAAAACGGCCGGATATGCTCATCAAAGACGTCCACAAGGCGGCGGCCAAGTGTCTCAGACAGGTCGGGGTCGGCAATCAGCACAAAGTCATCCCCGCCGATATGACCGACAAAAATATCCCGCATCTCGGCGCGTTCCCGCTCTGCCAATAGTATCTTCGCGACTTCCTTGATAATTTCACTTGCCCAGGCGTAACCATACTTGTCGGCATAGGGCTTGAAATGGTCGAGATCGATCTGACAAAGCGAAAAAGCGCTCGGGGCCGATAACCGTTCCTCGATAATTCGCTCAATGGCCAGGTTTCCAGGCAGGCCGGTGAGAGGGCTGGCATCGAGATTCAAGGCCTCGAGCACCTTAAGCCGTTTTGTCATCACCCCGAAAGCGTTTGCCAGACGACCGATTTCATCGGGCCGATCGATGTGCGGATGGTGGTCAAACTGCCCTTCCGCAATCTCACTGGTTGCCTTTTCCAACTGTTTCAACGGCATGGAAATATTATACGTGATCAGCAGGGCCAGTGAAAATCCCGCTGCGAGACTCAACACCGCCAGGACAATCGTCATGTGTGCGGCATTGGCGCCCTGCGTGCGTATCAGATTCATCCTGGCGTCGATGCTCTGTTCTGCTTTATGCTGAATAGTCCGCGCCTGGGACGCCAGGTTCTCGATGATTTGTTTCCCATCGCCTTCAGACAGGGCCACGGCCTCCTGCAGCCTGTTTGCCCCGACCAGCACCATTGTCTGTTCAAAATGGGCCGCATACTGCTGCACCAGCGCCGCTATCTGCGCATGTCTGTCTGCATAATCCGGGAAGGGATGACCGGCAAGATCCTGCAGATATTGCGCAAATTCCCGGTTGTGTTCCCGAAAGATCTCGGCAATGGCGGGGTCCTTGAGAATGATGAATCTGCGTTCGGCGCTTTCCTGGGCCAGCAGGGCAGCCATCATTTTCTTGCTGGTTTCGATCACAAAGAAATCCCGGTTGATGATACCATAGGCCAGATTATTGAGTTGATGCAGGCTGACGACAGCGTAAGCGCTGGCCATTACCGTCAGGAGGGCCATCACGAGATAGCTCAGGAGCATTTTTCGGCTGATTGTCAGTTTCACGATCCCCGCCTGCTTTGGTCGGAATGGGGTGTTGACTACCATATCTCCGGCGTTTCCGCAAAGAAGAAAACGCGGTGGTGGCGAAAAACTGTCTGCAAAAATATGACAACTTCGTAAAAAGCACCGCAAGGCGCAAGGGGACAGGTTTAAACCTGTCCCCTGAGGCGTACTTTTACGGACGCCGCAATAAGAATGCAGCGCAAAGCGGCATGCCGGCCAACATCTACGGCGCCATTGCCGCCATAGTGGTGCTGCCCTTTACGACAGCGCAGATGACGCTCATGGCGATTTTTCTGCTGACGGCCCATAATATGACCCAGGAGGGCATCATCCAGGCCAGATCGGGCCTGCATCCGCTCAAGGCCACGCTTTTCCGGCTGTGCGCGGCGACGGCGACGGTCATGCTGGTAGCACCTTTTCTGACAAACGGCCAGACGATGAACCTTTCTGTCGAGGCCGTGACAACGGCCGCCGTCCGAAGCCATTCTGTCAAGAGCAACAATTCTTGCTGAGGCCGTCATCTTTTGATATAGTGTGCTCAGTCATGATTCAGAAAGGTTGAATAACAATGCGGGAGGCCTGACAGATGATCTACAATGAGGAATTTGAAACCCTGCCCAGGGAAGCGCTTGAGGCGCTGCAGCTCAAACGGCTGCAGCAGGTGGTGCAGCGGGTTTATCACACCGTCGGCTTTTACCGGGCGGCCTTTGATGAGGCAGGTGTGAAGCCGGATGATATTAAAAGCCTTGCCGATCTTGCCCGGTTTCCCTTTACAACCAAACAGGACCTGCGCGACAATTACCCCTTCGGCCTGTTTGCCGTGCCCATGAGCAACGTCGTCCGGTTGCACGCCTCATCCGGCACAACGGGACGCGCCACCGTCGTGGGATATACGAAACGCGATATCGACGTCTGGTCGGAGCTCATGGCGCGCTGCTTTGCAGCCGCAGGCCTGAACAAGAACGACATCATCCACAATGCTTACGGCTACGGCCTGTTTACGGGAGGCCTGGGCGCCCATTACGGGGCGGAACGGCTGGGTGCCAGCGTCATCCCCATGTCGGGCGGCAACACCAAGCGGCAGATCATGATCCTGCAGGATTTCGGTCCCACGGCGATCTGCTGCACGCCCTCTTATGCCCTCAACCTGGCGGAACAGGGTCGGGCCATGGGCGTCGACATGCAAAACCTGAAGCTGCGCGTCGGGATCTTCGGGGCCGAACCCTGGTCGGACAAAATGCGGGATGATATCGAAAGTGCCTTTAACATCAAAGCCTTAAACATCTACGGCCTGTCGGAAGTCATGGGGCCGGGCGTCTCAATGGAATGCATCGAGGGCCGCAGCGGCATGCATGTCTTCGAGGATCACTTTCTCACCGAGATCATCAATCCGGAAACCGGCGCCGTCCTCCCCTACGGCGAAAAGGGCGAACTGGTCTTCACCACGATCACGAAAGAGGCCTTCCCGCTGATCCGTTTCCGCTCGCGGGATATCACGACACTGAATATCGCGCCGTGCCGGTGCGGCCGGACCCATGTCCGAATGGATCGCGTCATGGGCCGCAGCGACGACATGCTTATCATCCGCGGCGTGAACGTCTTCCCGTCGCAGATCGAAGCCGTGCTGCTCAATATCGAGGGCGTCGAACCGCATTACCAGTTGATCGTGGAGAGGGTCGACACACTGGACACCCTTGAAGTCCAGGTGGAGGTCAGCGAAAAGCTCATGGACGAGTCGGCGGGTGAAGTCCGGGTTCTGCAGAACATGGAGCGGCGCATCGTCAAGGATATGAAGGACTATCTGGGCATTTCCGCCAAGGTGAAGCTCGTGGAGCCGAAATCATTGCAGCGTTTCGAGGGCAAGGCCAGCCGGGTCATTGATAAAAGAAAGATATGAGGGAGGATTGCTCATGAAAGTCGAACAGATATCCATATTTCTGGAAAACAAGCCCGGCGGTCTGGAGAAGGTAACGAGCATTCTCAAGGACGTCAACATCAATATCCGCACGATGGCCGTCGCCGATACATCCGATTTCGGCATCGTCCGGATGATCGTCAACAATGTGGAGACGGCAACCAGGGTGCTCAAGGAAAACGGTTTCACCGTCAGCCGGACCACCGTGGTGGCCGTGGAGGTGCCGGACCGGCCGGGAGGCCTGCACAGTATTCTGGAGGTCATCGCGAAAGAAAACGTCAATATCGCTTACATGTATGCCTTCGTGGAAAAGAGCGGGGAAAACGCCGTCATGCTTTTCCGGTTTGATGAGCAGGACAAGGCCATCGACGTGCTCGTGAAAAACGGCATCAACGTCCTGCCCGGCGAAAAGCTCTACTCTTTTTAGTGGACTGTGATTTTGGAAGCTTTTCGTACTCAGCGACAACAACCGGTGCGATGCCTTTGAAATCGCACTCGGCCTTTTTGCTCATATGCTGCCCCCCCCTTAGCATTATTATAGAGCAGCTTTAACACTTATGTCACTGTCCAATTTTGCCAGACCATCTCTCTTTTATGTCTTCATGATGTTCCTGCTGCTGTCTATCATGGCACTGGGTGCTTCATCATGCGGTACGAGTAAGAGCGGCGGGCAATCATTCAGCCAGAATGTCCAGGACAAACTGAACGAAGTCGTTGATGCAAAGATGACGGAGTTCGGAGTGCCGGGGGTGATAGTAGGCGTCTGGGTTCCAGGCAAGGGCGAGTGGATTTCGTGCAAGGGCGTCGGTGACATCAAGACAGGCACGGGGCCAGCCGTTCATGACCACGTGCGGATTGCCAGCATAACCAAGACTTTCACAGCCACGATGATCCTCCAGCTTGCCGACGAGAAAAGACTCAAACTGACAGATACGCTTGACATGTACGACCTGGGCGTAGCCGTGCCCAACAGAGACAAGATAACCATCCGCAATCTGCTGAATATGACCTCCGGGCTTTTCAACTATACGAATGACCAGAATTTCTGGGTGAAATTTCTTGCCGACCCCACCGCAGCGTGGACACCGAAACAGGTTGTAGATATGTCGATAGCCCATGGAGTGGTAGCGCCTCCGGGGCAAGGCTACGATTACAACAACACCAACTATGTACTGCTCGGCATGATCATCGAGAAGCTTACGGGCAATACCGTTGGCGCGGAGATCAAAAGCAGGATAATCGACAAGCTCGGCCTCCAGAACACAAGTTTTCCCGCGACAGCGGAGATGCCTGTCCCCTTCATGCACGGCTACATGCCGGATACCGCTGCGGGTGGTGACACCAGCGGGCCGGCAATAATAGATATGTCTGTGGAATCGCCGACGCCTTTTTTCACCGCCGGTGGCATGATTTCCGATCTTATGGACATAAAGACCTGGTTGCAGGCTCTTGCGAGCGGGGAGCTGTTAAGCCCAGAAATGCACAAGGAACAGTTGACGTTCGCGTCTCCCAATACATCCAGCTACGGACTTGGCGTCATGAACGGAGGAATATTCATCGGGCATTCCGGAGAGATCACCGGTTACAACAGCTCGGCATATACCCAGGCCGGGGGAAACGGCGCGACGATCATCGTCTTTACCAACCGCTACCCGAGCAAGATAGAGGGTGCCGCAGATCAGTTCACGTCTGCAATCTTAAAGGCTATCGCGACCCTTCATTGACGTGCAATCGCAAAAAATATATATTAGTACAATGAAAACAAGTTCTTATAAAATTCTTACGAGGTAAAGTATTGCATGAGGCCTGTCTCTATTTTTAAAAAGAATTATCGTATCGAACTGCGCGATGTCGACTTGACCAAGAAACTAAAACTAAGCGCCCTTTTTAATTATATGCAGGAGATATCAAGCCTGCATGTTGAAAATCTCGGTACCGGCATAGAAGCGATAGAAAAACGGTGCGGAGTGACATGGATATTAATGCGCGCCAAGGCGGAAATATCAAGATATCCTTCCTGGAACGAAGATATTACAATAGAGACCTGGCAGCAAAAACCGAAAAATTTTGAATTTGAAAGGGACTTTATTGTGCGTGATGTCACCGGTGATGTGATCATAAGGGTGGTATCCATCTGGATAATAATAGATATAAAAACAAGGTTACTGAAGAGAACCGAATCAATTGCCGTCCAGTACCCACCGTTTCTTGAAGAACGGGCCATGACGAATTTCAGGTTGAGAAAAATCAAGCCTTTTGCACACACAAAAATCGCGTATAAAAAAACGATCGGTTACAGCGACACGGATATCAATGGTCATATCAATAACGCGAAATACATTGATTTTGCCACGGACTGTTTTCCCGTTGAGCAACACATGCAATATTACGTAAAATCCATGCAGATAAATTATATCAGGGAAGCTATTCCGGGCGACAATGTTGTCCTTTATACCGACATATCGGATCTGAATTCCAATATGGTGTATATAGGCGGCATAAGAGAAGAGAGCGGCGCACCCATATTCAGTACCGTTGTTGAGATCGTGCCGGTAAAAGAGTTCGAGGCGGTAGATCACTACTGGAGAAGATAACCAGAGAATCCTGCCGTATGTAAGAATATTCTATGCCTTATTCATAGCCTGAGGCCTTTGAAAAATGACTTCGCCGCTTGCGAACCATTTTCATCGGCTATGCAAAGTTCTCAGCCTATGAATCTCATAGTCGTGAATGTCTACTGGTCTTCCTTCTCAGGTGTCGCTGCTTTCGACTCGTAATATTCAATGCATTTGTCGTATACATTCTGAGTACTCTACTGAAACTAATCGAGTCTCTATGCAACAGATTAGTTGTTTGTGGAAGGACAGGGATGTTTACGATTCCAGAAGGGCGACGGTTTCGATATGCGCCGTTTGCGGGAACATGTCATAGGGCGTCAGGCTCTTCAGGGTAAACCCATGATCAAGCAGGTGTCGGATGTCCCGCGCCTGCGTCGCCGGATTGCATGAAATATAAACAATACGCGACGGCTTCAATTCAGGGATAACCGACAGAAGCGCCGGATCGCAACCGGTGCGCGGCGGGTCGAGGATCAGCACATCAACGCGTTTTTTCCCGGCAATGAACGTTACCTTCAGGATTTCCCCTGCATCGCCGCGCAGGAAGGCCGCGTTCGTGAGTCCGGCCTGGCGGTGGTTCACCCGGGCGCAATGGATCGCCTCGCCGTCCCTTTCGATGCCGTAAACCTGACGGGCACTGGGAGCTAAAAACAGAGAAAACAGGCCGGAGCCGCAATAGGCGTCCACAACGGTTTCCCGTCCGTTGAGGGCGCACAGCTTCAGGACCTCATCGACGAGATGGGGCAGAAGCGATGTGTTTGCCTGGAAAAACCCCCGGTAAGGTGCTGTGATATTCATCCCCTTGACGGTTCGCTTGACGAATCGGGGTGTTCGGAAGTCCGTAACCACCTGGGCTTGTTCCCCCGCTGCATCGGCCGACCAGAGGGTCTGCCTGTCCGGGGCTGCCTTGATGCTGCCCGTTTCGAGATCCCGCCGGAAGGAAAGAAGAGCTGCATTGATCGTTTCGTCCACAATTTCACAGCGATCAATATCAATGATGCGGATGTTTGAAACATCCATGAAGCCGATCACGGGGGGATCTTTCGGAGAGGCCCGGACATGATAATCGGCCTTGCCGCGATAATGAAAGATCCGGGGAGAGGGAATGACCGGGCTAAGCGGCGGCAGAGCCACCTTTGCGATCCGGACAAAGGCGTCTGCCACCTGCCGGCCTTTGATTTGCAGCTGGTGTTCATGCCGGATGTGCTGGTACTGGCATCCGCCGCAGCGGGTATAATAACGGCATCGTGGTTCGATCCGCTGAGGGGATGGCTTCAGGATCTGTTCAAGACAGCCCCGGACGAATCTTTTTCTGACGTCTGTAATGCGGACCGCCGCCTCATCGCCGTCCACCGTGAACGGCACAAAGACGACCTGCTGATCGAAACGTCCCACGCCATCGCCGCCGAAGGCCACGCTGTCGATGCGCAATTCGATCCGATCTCCCGTTTTCAATTTTTCCCTCCCGCATGCTTTCCCTGTGCCGATTCGAAGATAGTCTATTTGGTCTCTGACGTCCACCAAAACCATTTCCCTTTACAACCGCACGGAATATTGATAAGGGTCGTGCCCGCTTAAACTCTGTGAGAGCTTTGCATAGCCGATGAAAAATGGTTCGCGAGCGACGAAGCCATTTTTAAAGGTCCCTCTGTAAAGGAAGGAAGAATTTGTTGGATCATCCCCATGTGCATCGCCTGACGCATGACGGCAGGGAAATCATCCTCGTCGGCACGGCCCATGTATCCAGGGACAGCGCCGAACTCGTCGAAAAGGTAATCGACGCAGAAAAACCCGACGTGGTCTGTGTGGAACTCTGCCAGGCGCGCTTCGACGCACTCAAACAAAAGGACAAGTGGCAGGAGACGGACATCGTCAAGGTCATCCGGGAGAACCGGACATCCGTGCTGCTGACGCAGCTCCTGATGGCTTCCTTCCAGCGCAAGATCGCCGAAAAATTCAACGTCAATCCCGGCGAGGAAATGCTCCGGGCCGTCGCGATGGCCGAAGCCGGCGGGGCCAGGATCGTTCTGGCCGACAGGGAAATTCGCATCACGCTCATGAGGACCTGGCGCATGATGCGGTGCTGGACCAAGATGAAGTTTCTGACGGAGATGATCTTTTCGCTGCTCATCAGCGAAGACATCACCGAAGAGGACATTGAAAAACTCAAGGAGCATGATGTGCTCGATCTGGCCCTCAAGACGGTGGGCGAGAAATTGCCGGAAGTGAAGACCACCCTCATTGACGAGCGGGATCAATATCTCGCGCACCGGATCGGCCGCGCCGGCGGCCTGAAGATCGTGGCCGTCGTCGGTGCGGGTCACGTTCCCGGGATTCGGCAGCAGATCGATCAGGAAATCGATCTCGAAGCGATCAGCAGGATTCCACCCGCCGGCATCTGGGGGAAGATTTTCGGATGGGGGTTTCCCGGGGCGATTATCGCCCTGTTCGGCGCCGGCTTCTTTTATTCCGGCGGTCAGACCGGCATCAATATGTTGCTTTCCTGGTCGGCCATTACGGCCGCCTGCGCGTCCGTCGGCGCCATCCTCATGCTGGCGCATCCCCTCACGATCCTGGCCTCGGCCCTGTCGGCGCCGATCGCGACGCTGCATCCCCTGATTGCGACGGGATGGGTGGCCGGTCTCGTTGAGGCGTCCCTGCGCAAGCCGCAGGTGAAGGATTTTTTAGACCTGAAAGACGACATTGTTACCTTCAGAGGATTTTTCCGCAACAAGATCACTCGGTTGCTGATTCTCGTGGCGTTCGTGAATCTGACGACATCCGTCGGGACCTTTGTGGCGATTCCGGTGATGATGAAGTATATTTTTTAGGGTGGATTCTTGGCGGGCACTGAAAAAAAAGCCATGCTCTGTCCGGGCTGCCGGAAGCTGATCAGCATCGATGAGCCGGCCTGTCCCTATTGCGGTCTGACCCGGCCGGGGACGATGAAATGGCTGGCGCTTTTGAAACGGTTTTCCCCGGAGGCGATGGACGTCGTCAAGGTCATCATTTATGCCAATTGCGTTTTTTTCATCCTGTCGCTCTTTTTGAACCCGTCGGAATTGGGCTTTACCGCCAATCCGCTGGGGCTGCTGGCCCCATCCAACCGGAGTTTGTTCGCTCTGGGCGCGTCGGGGACGATTCCCGTCCTTCAATACGGCCGCTGGTGGACGCTCATTTCGGCTTCCTTCCTGCACGGCGGGGTTCTGCATATCTTTTTCAATATGGCGGCGCTCTCCCAGTTGGGGCCTTTTGTGATCCGGGAATTCGGCGCGCAGCGCTTTATCGTGATTTACATCGCGGCCGGCGTCGCGGGTTTTTTTCTGTCCCTCGTGGCAGGCATTCCCATCACGATCGGCGCTTCCGCGAGCATCTGCGGGCTCATCGGCGCCATCCTCTATTACGGCAAGAGCCAGGGGGGCTTCTATGGGCAGGCTATCTACAAACAGGCGATGGGCTGGATCGTGGGGCTTGTCATCTTCGGCCTGTTGATACCGGGAATCAACAACTGGGCCCACGGCGGCGGCGTGCTGGCCGGGTTGCTGCTGGGCTTTTTGCTGGGCTATCAGGACCGGCGCCCGGAGACGGCGCTGCATCAGTTCCTTGGCTGGGCCTGTATTCTCCTGACGACAGCCGTCATGTTCTGGGCATTTACCGGCGCTCTATCGTATTTTATCCGATAGGAAATCCCCTTCGATTCCATGTGGTGACAGGTTGCGGGCTTTGCATAACCGGCGAAGCCATTTTTCATAGGTCTCAGGTTCTAAATAAAACGGGGCAGGGGAGAAGTCAGGATTCCATCCGCAGCAGCAATCCCTTGAGATACAGGCCTTCCCGATGGGCCAGCAAAACGGGATGGTCCGCGCCGGCGCCAAGCCGTGCAAGCAGTTGCGGCGCTCTGGCCGCATCGCGGGCGGCGCCCAGCACGATTTTTTCAAAGAGTTCCCCATCGACGTAATTGGAACAGGAAAAGGTGGCCAGCAGGCCGCCCTCCCGCAGGCGCCGCATTGCCTGCAGATTGATGTCCTTGTAGCCCCGGGACGCCCGCACGACATCCTTTCCGGTCTTAGCGAAGGACGGCGGGTCCAGGATGATCACATCAAAGGAATCATCCGTTTTTCGCAGGTATTGAAAAACGTCGGTCTGAATGACGGGGTGCGCATCCGGCGAAAAACCGTTGAACGCCAGGTTGCGCCTGGCCATATCATTGGCCGATGCCGATGTTTCCACGGAAACGACCCTGTCTGCGCCGCCCCGGGCGCAATACACGGAAAAACCGCCGGTATAGGAAAAACAGTTCAGCACCGCAGCCCCCCGGCTCAGCTTGCCCATGCGTTCGCGATTGTCCCGCTGATCAAGGAAAAACCCCGTTTTCTGGCCTGCGATGATATCCACCTCAAAACACAGATGATTTTCCGTGATCAGCAGCGGCGCCACAGGCAGGCCACCGACAACCGGACCGACCCGGTCTTCCAACCCCTCACGCAGCGGCGCACTGCCCTCGCTGCGCTCGTAAATTCGCGCCGGATGACAAACCCGCTGGAGCTGTTCGAGAATGGCGCCCCGATGTTTCTCAATGCCTGCCGTGGCGATGGTAATGACGAGATCCTCTCCATACCGGTCCACGATCAGGCCCGGCAGTCCGTCTCCCTCGGCGTTGATCAGGCGCCAGGCGGTTGTGCCGGGCGGGACAATCTGCCGCCGCAGCGCCACCGCTGACCGGATGCGCTGCTCCCAAAAGGATGCGTCCACAGGCGCATCGACACGGCGGGTCAGCACCCGGAAACGGATATCGGACCGGTCATTGAAAAAACCCAGAGCAAGCGGTTCACCGTCATGACTGACGGCAAGCGCAATATCGCCGGAACCCGGGCTTCCTGTTACGGACGCCACCGCGCCGGAGAAGAGCCACGGATGGCCGTGACGGATGGACCGGTCTCTGCCGGGTTTGAGGATGATGCGGGGAAGGTTCCGATTCATGACCGCCTACCTATCGACAGCAGCGAAAAAATGCAAGTTTTATCCATATCCGCTCACAGGAATATTGGCGGATTACATTTCCACGGTTGATTTCCGACAGAAATCGTGATAGAGAGCGACCCTGTTTGAATAGTCCTCCAGCAAAAGAACAGACCTGTCGGTGCGATGTGAGGATGTTTCGGCCCGATCACGAATCCCTGTCATTTGTAAGCAACAAAGCGGAATTTTAGTTCGAAGCGTCTTGGCTTTTTATCTTGAAATCATGTGAAACCGACATCAAGGGGAGGATTTTATGTCACAGTTCAAAGAAACATCGATGGGAGCGATCTTTCAAAATAGAGTCCGGCAGTATGGAGACAAGACGCTGGTCATTTTCAAAAACAAAGCGGGCGCATGGGAAGAGCTCTCCTGGAGCAAGCTCAACGGGATGGTCCGGGATCTCGGGATGTTCCTCATCAACAGAGGGATTCAACCCGGCGACAAGGTGGCGCTCTTCTCACCGAACCGGTTCGAATGGTGGGTGGCGGACCTGGCCATCATCTCCGTGGGCGCCGTGAATGTCCCGATTTACGCGACCAACTCCGCTGAAGAATCCCGTTACATCATTGACAATTCCGACGCGAAGAAGTGCTTTGCGGGCACGAAGGAGCACATGGACAAGATCGTCAAGGCCAGGGAGAAGCTCCCGAACCTCGATGACATCATTATTTTTGACGATGTCGATAACCCGCCGGCCGGTGTGCTCACGCTCAAGCAGGCCCTTGCGGAAGGCAGGGCGGCCGCCAACAAGGATGAATTCGACAAGCGGCTCGCTCCGATCAATATCGAGGACGTGGCGACCATCATCTACACCTCGGGGACAACGGGCAACCCCAAGGGCGTCATGCTCACGCACAAGAACTTCGTCTCCAACGTGAACCAGGCCCATGCGATCGATCCGGATTTTCTCACCGCGGATCATACCTTTCTGTCCTTCCTGCCGCTGGCCCACTCTCTGGAAAGGACCTGCGGATATTACATCCCGATCTTCCTCGGCCACAAGGTGGCCTTTGCCGAAAGCGCGGAAAAGCTCCTGGCGAATTTCGGGGAAATCAGGCCCACCTTCCTTGTGAGCGTGCCGCGCATTTATGAGAAAATCCACTCGGGCATCATCGCCAAGGTCGCAACAGCGCCGCCCGTCAAGAAGGCCCTGTTCGGCTGGGCCATGGGTGTTGCAAAAGAGAACCTCCCCTACGTCTGCAATAACAGGGAACGCAGCGGCCTGTTTGCGCTTAAATACAATCTGGCCGACAAGATCATCTTCTCCAAGCTCAGGGCAACGCTGGGCATGGACAAACTCGTCGCGGCCATTTCCGGCGGCGGACCCCTGTCGGTATCCGACGCGGAGTTTTTCCTCGGCATGGGCATCACGGTTCTCGAGGGGTTCGGCCTGACCGAAACGACGCCCATCACCAACGCAAACCGGCCCAAGTGGATCAAACCCGGAACCGTCGGCCCGGCCGTGAAGGATACGACCATCAAGATCGGCGAAGACGGAGAGGTGCTGATCAAGGGGCCCCAGGTCATGAAGGGCTACTACAAGAACGAGGCCGCGACGAAGGAGGCCTTCACGGAAGACGGCTACTTCCGCACGGGAGACATAGGCGAAATCGACCGGGACGGCTACCTGAAGATCACGGGGCGCATCAAGGACATCATCGTGACCTCCGGCGGCAAGAACATCTCGCCGCAGAACCTCGAGAACGCCCTGCTGACGTCCGCTTTCATCGAACAGGCGGCGGTGATCGGCGACAACCGCAAGTATCTCTCCGCGCTCATCGTGCCGGCCTTCGCGACGTTGGAGAGCTGGGCAAAAGAGAAGAACATCCCCTTCTCGAACCGCCAGGACCTCATTAAGAACCCGGAGGTGAACAAGCTCATTGAGCAGGAGATCGGGGCGCAGCTAAAAGAGTTCGGCAAGGTCGAGCAGATCAGAAAATTTGCCCTGCTCGAATCAGAATGGTCGCAGGATACCGGCGAGATGACCCCCACCATGAAGCTCAAGCGAAAGGTGATCCGCCAGAAGTACGAAAAGGAGATCGAATCACTCTATCCTCCGGAGTGACCGGCCGCTTCGCCAGCCGCGCGCCGGAGGGCCGTGAATCCTCCGGTGGGCGTAAACGGCAACCCATCCTGGCCCGGGCAAAGGGATATCTGTCACGGCGATTGGACCGGATTAGGGATAAAGGGAAGGATTCCGGCAGTTACGGCGCTTCCTTTCGTTTCTTGAGCGCAAGGGCGGCCAGCAACCCCTTCTCCCGGATGACCTTGAACTTCAGGCCCGTTTCGGTCAGCCGGAAGAAACGCTTGCCGTATTTTTTCAGCATGGACGGGTTGATCTCGAAACCCAGACCGGGCCGCGTGAACGGGGCAAGCATGGCGTTTTTGTCCGGAATGATCGGATCGATGATGCCTTCGCGGAACTCGGGGACCCAGGACGGCTCTTCCAGCGGGTATTCGAGCGGCAGCGTGTTTTCCCGATCCGCGAGAACGAGGTTCCAGTTCACATAAAAGCCGATTCCGTTGCTCCAGGTGTGGGGAGAGTACTCCCGCCCTTTCTCATGGCAGGCCCGGATCACCTGCATGCATTGCCGGATCCCGCCGGCAAAGGTGGCGTCCGGCTGATAGATGTGGAAGCAGTCCTTCTCGAGCATGATCTTGATCTCATCCCACCCGTAGTTGATTTCGGCTCCCGATATTTTGATTCTGGAAATCTTTTTCAGCGCGGCGTTGCCGTCATAGTCCCTTGAATCGAGCGGCTCTTCGAGCCAGATCAGGCCGTTGACGTGGCAGGCCTCGGCGAATTCCGTGGCCCGTTTCAGATCCCAGTCCGGCACGCGATCGACGATGGATACGGGCCAGCCCTGATTGGCATCGACGCCGAGACGCATCCTGTCGCCCAATCCCTTCGCGATTATCTCGACGAGCCGGATGTCGTCGGCAATTTCCCGGTTCTTGACCCGGAGCTTGGCGGTCCTGAAACCGCGTTCGCGCATGGCTAGCAGTTCGTCGATCCTGCGGTGCGGGTCATGCATCTCGCCGGTCGAGCAGTAGGCTTCGATCGGCCGCGCCCGGCCGCCCAGGATTTCGTAAACCGGCCTGCCCTGGCTTTTGCCGATGATGTCCCAGCACGCCGGCTCGATCCAGAAGTTCCGCCAGCCGAGGTAACCCGCCTGTTTGAGCAGGCCCTGCACGCGGTCGATGTCCGTCGGGTCCGCGCCGATCAGATAGGCGCCCAGCAGGTCGCCCAGGCCCTCCCGCTCCTTGCCCATGGCGGTTCCCGCCGAATAGCCTTCGATGCCTTCGTCGGTGATGAGTTTGATCAGCGTAAAACGGTTGTGCGTCTGAGGATAGCCAGGGATCCATGTGGGCCAGAAGGTGTGCTTAAGCGGAACCGACACGTGCCAGAGTTCTATCGCCGCAATCTTCATAATTTATCCTTTCCGGGCGCAGGCCACCGCCTGCAGCCAGTCAACGGCACTATACCGAACCTGTTCCTGAAAAATCAAGCCCCATCCTTGCGTCACTATTTCGTTGACAGGCAACAGTGATCTGCCTATAGTCCCCGCGAAAAATCGTTGGAGAAGGGCCTGGTGTCGCAGAAAAAACAGATATTGACGGTTTGCCTGTTGCTGGCAATGGCGACCTTCGCGGTCTTCTGGCAGGTCAGGCAGTACGATTTTGTCAACCTCGATGACCCGGTCTATGTGACCGACAACCGCCACATTCAGGGCGGCCTCTCGCCGGAGGGTGTCCGCTGGGCCTTCACCACGGCGCATGCGAGCTTCTGGCACCCCCTGACCTGGCTTTCCCACATGCTCGACAGCGATCTGTACGGCCTGAAACCGGGCGGCTATCATCTGACGAGCCTGATTCTCCATGTCCTACCACACTGCTGCTGTTCTGGCTTTTCCACCGGATGACCGGTGCGCTCTGGCGCAGCGCTTTCGTGGCGGCCCTTTTTGCGCTCCATCCGCTCCATGTGGAATCGGTGGCCTGGATGTCGGAACGAAAGGATACCTCAGCGCGTTTTTCTGGATGCTCACGCTGTGGGGCGTATGTCGTGTATACGCAAAAGCGGCGGCACGGCGATACATGGCTGCCCTGGCATTCTTTACCCTGGCATGATGGCCAAGCCCATGCTCGTGACCTTGCCGTTTGTTCTTTTGCTGCTGGATGACTGGCCGCTTAACCGCCTGCGGGTCGGGAAGTCCGCCCGTAATCTCGGTGTTGAGCCTGTCGAAAAATTGACCAAAGGGAAAAAAGCAGGAAGAAAAGGAAGGCGAAGGAATATGACGTAAATCCTCCCCCTGTCGCTACGCAGATCGGGGATACGAGCTCGAGTGGTCTCGCTTGCTTTCCCTCGTGCGGGAAAAGATCCCCTTTTTCGTTTTGTCGGTTGCATCCTCGCTGATCACCATCTACGCCCAGCAGCAGGGGGCCGCGGTGGTATCCATGGAGCGTATTCCTTTGTTTATGCGTCTGGCCAATGCCGTGATGTCCTATATTTTTTACATTGGCAAGACGATCTGGCCCCGGAATATAGCCGTTTTTTATCCCTACCCGGACGCCTGGCCGCT
>CAVPSX010000022.1:0-332892 GCA_963708515.1 uncultured delta proteobacterium
GGTCGAGCAGAAACTTATACCTTTGTTGTTCGTCGCCTTATAGACTGAAACCGGCCAATTGCCGGTGCGTCCAGGTGCGCCCCCGGTACATTGTCGGATGGACGCCGCGGACATAGGGCGCCTCTCCCGGGAAACCGAGGTCGCGAAGATAATCCCAGCCCTGTAAATCCTGCGGTGTATAGAGAGGGTTTATTGCAAACCCAGACAAGGTCTCATATTTATTTTTGAGCTCCTTATGGCAGGAATAAGCTTCATCCCGCCATGCCTACTTGCCTTGCCGATTTTCTCCATCTTGTCGTCATCTAATAGAGCGGTCGTCACTTCACAATCCTCCTGAGTTTTTTATGATACATGACCATCAGCATATAACATGTTTGATGAAATGCAAAAATACATTTTATTCTGGTGAGTTAAAACACTTCTCAAGATAACAGGCCAGGGTCGTGGGACAGAAAATGTGAAGCGATTTCACGTGGGCGGTGTTCAAGCACAGGACCACGTTGGTCTTAGCTCATTGATTCAGTTGGAGAAATGTTGTGACTGACGGCGATCGGGGAAATGCGTAAAAAAATCACATGCAATGTGATAATATTACACATCGTTTAATATTCGAGAGTTTTGAAAATCTACCCTTTTTGTCATTCCCGCGAAAGCGGGAATCTATGAAGCCATTGAAAAGACTGGATTCCCGTTTCCACGGGAATGACAAATTACCAAGTTTAGGGCGAAATTCAAAGGTCTTTATTCTTCAATTAGCGCGGCAAATGCGCCGTCAGATAATCCAGGGTTATGGGAAGATCCAGTTCCAATCGCCCAATAACCTGGATGCCGATCTGGATGCGTCCGGTCCGGCATTCATGCAGATGGCCGCCGCAGTCGCGCCCTGCCGTGAGAAAATGCAGATGGAATCCCGGAAAATTCAGAGCGCGGATGAATTTGGGCGTGTAAAACCCGGCCAGCACACCATGGATGTTCTCGTATTCAAAGACAGGACGGTTCTGCTGGTCCTCGCTCAGAGGCTGATAATTCTCCTGCCGGGCGACCGACCATACCTTACCTGTTTGAAAAAACCGTCGATGCGGATGGCATAAAACATGTTATCCGAAGGCAACAGGCTGTTCAACACGGCATTGAAGGCGGTAAAATCGAGGTCTCCCTCGATTTCTTCGATAAAAGAAGGCCGATAAAAAGTCACGCAGGCAAAAGGGGTCTGGACCTGGTCACCCACGGGATAGGTTTTTCCGTCCGCGTGCAATTGATAAATGACGCCGTCGAGCATGACCATTTCCCCGTCCAGGTTATTGAAGGTGCCCAGGCCGAAATCGCCATGCCGCTTCAGATCCCCCAGCGTGGTGTTTTCCTCGTAATAGCCTTTGAGCATGGCGTTGACCGGCGCGGAGAGATAGACCGCGTTGACACCCTGTTCATGCTTCAGGTGCTGCCTCAGGGCTTCCTGGGCGATCCCGGACGGAGATTGACCGGATTGTGCGGCCACGCGCAACAGATCCTCGTAAAGGCGCGGAGGCAGCGCAACATGCATATGTTCATCCGCCCCGGGCTGAGCTGTCATGGTTTCACTTATAAAATCAATGGGATTTTTCAGGCATTGCCTTTCGCTGCGAGTATAACAGGCCGGTTTTTTGTGTCAATGCAATAATCGCCGCCGACCCATACACACAGACCATCCGATTTCCTGTTCTCATTTGCCGAACAGGAATTTTCTCAGGATATGCGGACGCGGTTTTTTCAGGGGCGTGGTCCAGAGATAGAGTTTATTGCTCTTGCCCCCTTCGCGATAGACCGTGGCTTCCACATCCGGTTCGACGCCTTCGATGTCGAAATTATGGGAGACGATTCGGGAGCCGGCTTTCATCCTATCCAGTTGCGGAATGAGGGCGACATTAAGTTCCGGCAGCAGATAAAGCGTCACGACGGAAGCCTGGCTCAGGTCGAGATCGAAAATGTCCTGCTGCTTGATCGTGACAAGCGCTTCCAGTTTTACTTTTCTTACATTGCTGCTGGATCTTTCCACCATTTCGGGATCGAGATCGAATCCATAAGCCCTGCATCCCGCCTTTTTCGCTGCTGCGATCACGATGCGACCGTCGCCGCAGCCCAGATCATACACCACATCCGTTTGCTTCACGTCAGCCAGTCTGAGCATGATCTCCACGGCCTCATGCGGCGTCGCGACAAAGTGCACATCCGGTGTTCTCGCTGATTTTTGTGCCGCCCCGGCCACGGATGCCTGCAGTGGTTTAACCGCGGTCTGCCAGTCCTGCGCTTGCAACAGCAGGGCGCCCAGCAGTAAAACCGGGGAAAGGATGAGTAATTTGAACCCTTTCTTTTTCATTTCGCTGTCTCCTATTTGCCTGCGATCACTATCGGCCGAGATTGTAGCCGGTTTACTTTTTTCTGTAAAAGAATCAGGGGAACCCCCGTCAACAGGACGCCAACCCCCACAAGGGCGCCCATGCTCGTATACAACAAACTGGCATGCAGCATGTATGCGCAGATGGCGCAGAATAAAAGCGGCGTGAACGGATACAGCGGCACACGGAATGGCCGCTCGTCTGCCGCATGTTTACGCCGCAGCATGAAAATCGAAATCCCGACCAACAACAGGAAAAACCAGAACACCGGGGCGGTGTATTCCACCATCATGACAAAACCGTCGCGCGCGCCCGCGCCCAGAAGAACGAGCAGCAGCGCGATCGCACCCTGCAACAGCAGTGCGTTTACCGGTGTGCCGCGGTATCCGTGCCAGCGGCCTAATAAACTGAAAAGTGAATGATCCTGGCCCAGCGCGAAGCTTGTTCGGGCGCCCGTGATGATCACCGCATTCATCGTGCTGAGCGCGGCAGGCAAAATCAGCAGGCTGATGAAGTGCGCGCCTTTCGGACCGAACACCTTGCGCATCAGATCGGCCATGACTGCTTCCGACCCTGCCATGCCGGACAACCCCAGGCTTTTGACAAGCGCCAGATTGATGAGCAGATAAATGATCGTGATGGCGCCGATACTATAAAGAAGTACCCGTACCATATTGCGGCGCGTGGATCGGACTTCGCCGGATAGAAACGCGGCTTCGTTCCAGCCGCCATAGGTCAAAAGCACAAAAATCATGGCCGTTCCCAGCGCGGCCCTGCCCGGGGGAATATTGCCCGATTGAGAAACGGTTGGGGGAGCGGCCAGGAAAAACCCGATGGCCGAAACGATCAGCAAACCCAGCATGATCGCCGCGACAAGGATGCGTTGCGTCCATTTTCCCTGTTCGATGCCGGCCACATTGACGGCTGTCAGCACAATGATGGTCAGCGCCGCGTAAAAAGCCGTGGAATAGGGCCCCAGACGCAGCACTTCCGACGCGTAATCGCCAATCAGAAAGGCGACCATGGCAATCGAGCCGGTCTGAATAACCGCCATGCGCGACCAGGCAAACAGAAAGGACGGAATACCGCCAAAGGCCCGGCTGAGATAATGGTAATCGCCGCCCGTATGCGGATAGGCAGAAGCCAGCTCCGCATAACAGAGCGCGCCGATGAGGGATGCCGCGCCTCCGAGCAGCCAGAACAGAATGAGCATCCCCTCGCTGTCGGCGCTGGATGCGACAATGGAAGGTGTCTTGAAAATGCCGACGCCCACGACAACACCCACAACGATGGATGCGGCATCGACAATGGAGAGGGTCTCTTTTGGCTTCGAGGCGGAAAGCATCCTTGCTGTTTTCCTTACATCTTGCTCGGCAGGAACAGGGCGATCTGGGGAAAGAGGGTCAGCAGCGCTGTGGCCAGCAGCATCAGGAAGAAGAAGGGCAGGGCGGCCCTGGCGATATGAAAGATGTCGTCGTTATTGAGGCCGCTGATGACAAAGAGGTTGAAGCCCACGGGCGGCGTGATCTGGGCCAGTTCGATCATCAGGACGAGATAGATACCGAACCAGACCGTATCGAATTTGGCCGCCTCGATCAGGGGCAGAACCAGCGGGGCCGTCATGACGATCATGGAGAAACCGTCGATGAGGCATCCCAGAATCAGATACAGAACGGTCAGGATAATGATCAGGGTATAGGGGGAAAGGCCCATCCCGATGACGTAGCCCGTCAGCGCACGGGTAATCCCCAGAAAACCGAAGACATTGGAAAGATAGGCGGCTCCCATGACGATGAGCATGATCATGCAGCTCGTCTTTACGGAATTGATCAGGCTGACCTTGAAGACATCCCATGTGAGGCTCTTCGTCAGGGCGGCAAAAAATAGCGCCCCGATCACACCGATGGCGCCCGCTTCGGTCGGCGTCGCCCATCCCAGATAAATGCTGCCCAGGACGGCCAGAATCATGAAGATGACCGGCGCAATGGCAGGTATGGCCTCCATGCGGTCCCGCCAGGTATAGCTATCGTCGCCCCTGGGGGCCAGTTCAGGTTTAATCAGGCAGCGAACAAGAATGTAGGTGCTGAACATGAAAGCGATCATGAAGCCGGGCAGGAAACCCGCAATAAAGAGCTTTCCGATGCTCACATCCCCGATGATGCCGTAAACCAGCATGACCATGCTCGGCGGGATCATGAAACCGAGGGTGCCGGCCCCGGCCAGTGAGCCGATGGAGAGGTCGTAATCGTAATTCCGTTTTGTCAGTTCCGGGATCGTGATCTTGCCGACGGTGGCCGTAGTGGCTGCGGAAGAGCCGCTGACGGCGGCAAAAAACGTGCAGGCCAGGATGTTGACGTGGATCAGCCGCCCCGGAATGGCGTCCATCCAGGGCGATAAACCCTTGAAGAGGTTTTCGGAGATCTTGCTCCGGAAGAGGATTTCCCCCATCCAGATGAAGAAGGGCAGGGCCATCATGGCCGAGCTGCTCGTATTGTTCCAGGCGATATTGGAAAGGATCGAACCGAAGGAAACGTCGCTGAAAAAAAAGAACCCCCCGATCCCGACGATAAAAAGCGAAATGCCGATCCAGATCGATCCGCCCAGGAAGAGGATCAGCAGGCCGAGAATGGTTGCCGAGACAGGTCCTAAATCCATATTTTCTTCGTCTTTCCGATTCTTTTATCTGCCCAGGTCATCGGTCTCCTCGAGAATGCGCAGCCCTTCTGTGTCTCCTTTGAGCGTGGCCGCAGCCTTGAGAAATTCGGCCAGAAACTGCAGCGTCATGAGCAGGGCCCCAAAAGGCATGAAGAACTGGGGAATGGCCAGATAGGTCTCGGATACATGCATAGACCTCGACTCATTGACGACGGAATCCCAGAAAAATACGAAGGTAAACCAGGTGAAGGCCAGGCAGAAGACAAAACCGATGATAAAGCAGATCATATTGAAAATGACCCGTCCGCGGCCCTTGATAAAGTGGGGAAGGATCATGATGCGGATGTGACCCCGCTCCCGCAGCGTATAGGCAAGGCCGCAAAAGGTCACCATGGTCATGAGATAACCGGAATATTCATCTGTGATGTAGAGCGTTTTGGATAAAACGGTGCGATAGGAAATCTCGCTGGCGACAAGAATCATCGCGACGGCCGTCATGATTCCGGCCGCCCAGCCGCTGAGTCCGGAGAAATTATCAATGAAATTGATGATTTTTTTCATGCACGTCAAAGAAAAGGACCCCGAAGACCGCACTCCGGGGTCCTTTTGGCTGTTATGTTGCATTCAGACGCTTACCGTTTAACCTTCTTTCTGAACTCGTCATAGATGTTCCGGGCATCCGCGGGCGCCCCTTTGAGCCACTCGGCGCGAATGTTTTCCGTGATCTTCTCGAGATCCGCGACGAGCTGCTTGGAGGGGGCGACGGTCTCGATGCCGTTCTTGTTGCTGACGGCGACCATATCTCCATCCCATTTCTTCACGCCGGCCCACAGGCTCTGTTCCATTTCCGCGCCTGCCTTCACAAGGGCGTCCTGCTGGGCCTTGGGAAGCTTGTCGAAGGCCTTTTGGTTGACGGTAACCATGTTGGTGGCGATGGTGATGTTCAGGGGCTCGAAATATTTCAGCACTTCCCAGAACTTGGCGTCCACCGCAGTTGGGGACGAGGTCATGACGGAGTCAATGACGCCGGTTTGCAGCGATGTATAGACCTCACTGAAGGGCAGCGCGAGGGGCGTTGCACCGACGGCTTCCATGACCAACGCGCCGTTTTTGTCATAGGTGCGGGTTTTGAGTCCTTTGAGATCGGCCAGCGCAGTGATCTTTTTTTTGGTCCAGAGGCCGGCGCCGGGCCATGGGGCCGTGTAGAGGATCTTCTGGCCCCATTTTTGGGCTACCTTGTCGAAATAGGGACGGGAAATATCGATCAATTGCTTGAGTTCATCGAAATCCCGGACCAGGAAGGGGAGCGTGACGATCTGCAGAATTTTCTCATCCCCGGCGACCCCGCTGATGAGCATGTCGGAAACCGGGACCAGCCCGTCTCGGACGATCTTCAGGAGTTCCGGCCCCTTGTATCCCAGTGCGCCGCCGGCGTGAACGACAAGCTCCAGCTCTCCTTTGGTTGCCGCAGAAACCTTCTTGGCGAACTCTTCGAGGCCGATGCTGTGCTGATTCTTGGGCGGCCAGACGGAATTGGCGTTCCACTGCGTTTTGGCCAGGGCGGGTGTGACCATAAAGAACATCAAGACGGCAGTTGACAACAATACGGATAAAACCTTTTTCATTTTCCTCTCTCCCTTCTTTCGTTGATAGATCCTGATCGGCGCCCCCTGTGAAGAATCCTCATTTCCACGGCGGCGGAAACTCTGACCGCACACAGCCATATAAACACATTAGACCATCTTCACGGGAAACAGATATGAAACATGGCCCAGCGCTCTGCGACCATGTTTTGACCGGCGAACAGGTGCGGATTATACGAACACGCATCATCGATGTCAAGGCAAATGAACATGAACAATTTCGTCAAGATAAAGACGATGCCGGCTTAATGCCCGCCGATCCGTACCGCCTGCATATCCATCCATTCCGCCGGGCAGGGTTGCAACAGGGACAGCAACGCTTTCTGATTCTGATTCTCAGGGTCCATCCAGAGCGCGTGCTGATCCGCCGGCACGATGACCGGCATTCTATCATGAATCGGTTTAATGAGTTCGTTGGGCTGTGTCGTGATGATGGTGCAGGTGTTGACGAACTGCCCGTCCGGCGCTTCCCATGATTCATAAAGCCCGGCGAATCCGAAAGGGTTTCCCGATTTCAGGCTGAAAAGAAAGGGCTTTCGCACGCGCCCGGCCTTCTGCCACTCATAAAAGCCATCGGCGATAATCAGGCATCGGCGTTTACGGAAGGCATTTCTGAAACTCGGCTTTTCCGCAATCGTTTCTGCGCGGGCATTGAACATCCTGCTTCCCATGGATGGATCCTTCGCCCATGATGGAATAAGACCCCAGCGAAAATGAACCAGGCTGTTTTGATCATCCCTGCGAATGACGGCCGAGACCGATTGACCGGGAGAGATATTGTCGCCTGTTCTGTATTCGCCGGCGATCGTCCGGATATGGAATGCTTCCTCAACGCGGCTCAAGTCAGCCCGCAGAACAAATCGGCCGCACATGGCTGATTCCTCCCTTTCTCATTGACCCCCGACTTACTTTAAACTATATCAGGAGCGGCCAGGCGAGAGATTTGCAAAGACGCGCCGGGTCAGGGACAAGTGATGGATTGGCTTTTATATATACCGGCTTATATCAAAGTGGGAAGTTCTTTTTTGGGAATTTTACTGCTTTACCGTCTGAAGGCGCCGCTGGGAGCGGCGATCCTTTTCTTTTCGATCCTGCTGACGTTATGGACCGGAACGGGACGACAAGGCCTCCTGTTCCAGATCGAAAGCTTTGCGCTGCCGCAGAATTATCTGCTTCCCCTGATCATCCTGCTCCTGCTTTTTTTCACCGACGCCCTGAACAAGACGGGCCGGATGGATCGAACGATCGCCGCGCTGAAATCATGGCTTAAAAGCAGGCACCTGGTTCTGGCCGGACTGCCCGCCCTTGTGGGGCTGCTCCCCATGCCGGCCGGGGCTCTCTTCTCGGCGCCCTTTGTTGATGCCGTAGATCATGGTCAGGAAATTGAACCGCAAAGAAAGGCGGCCATCAACTACTGGTTTCGCCATATCTGGGAGTACTGGTGGCCGCTGTACCCCGGCGTCATCCTGGCCATGCAGTATTCCGGGCTTCCGGTGCTCAAGTTCTTTCTCATCCAGCTCCCCTTTACCTTCGCGGCGATCCTGGGCGGACGCCTTTTTATTTTGAGGAAAATCAGGCAATCCAACGATGATCATGTGAGTGGGGGGTGTTTTGACGCTGCCGCCGTTTTTTCCGCCCTGGGCCCGATTGGGCTTCTGATCGCCATTTCTCTTGCGGGGTCGGCGCTGTTGCCACGCATCGGCATCGGCGGGACGCTGGCCAATCTGGTCGCCATGGTTGCGGGGCTTGCAGCGGCGCTTGCAACGGTTTTTATGGGCCGTGCGTCATCCTTTGGCCCCACGCTGCTCATGCTGAAACAGGCAAATACCTGGCTTATGATCATCCTGGTGATCGGCATTCAGGCCTTTGCCGCAGCCCTTTCCTGTCCGCTCGATGCATCAGGATCAACCCTGATCACCGGCATGCGCGACGAATTCATCCGGACCGGCGTCCCGCTGATTGTGGTCATTATGCTGATACCTTTCATTTCCGGCATGGTCACAGGGGTGGCTTTTGGTTTTGTCGGCGCCAGTTTTCCCATTGTCTTTGCCCTTCTGGGTCCAAATCCTTCTCCTGGCTTCGCTGCGGCAACGACGGCCTTTGCCTATACCTTCGGTTATATGGGCATGATGCTGTCACCCATGCATGCCTGTTTTGTCGTGACGGCCGAATACTTCAAGACATCCGTCTTCGGGGTTTACCGCTATATCATCGGGCCGGCGTTTGTCATGCTGCTGACGTCCTTTTTGCTGTCTGCTCTCTATCTTTATATCTTCTGACCGGACATCCCCGTTTTTATTTTGACTATTGTTTTGCTTTCAAATATATTGCACGCCATCGAGCGGTCTGTATTTTACCGGAATGGATGCAACCCTTGTCAGCCTTCAGAATGAAGGCTTTGCATAATCGGTGAAAAATGGTTCGCAAGCGGCGAATCAAAGATTTTTCGACTTTCCAGAAATTTGACTTAATTATTGATAGCAAACAGGTCTTAGCATTATCATATTTCATGCGAAAAAGATTTTGAGCCGCGGCTAAGCCACTTTTCAAAGGTTTCAGAATAATGTCTGAAATGAAGCGCTTTTTATGGGTATTCGGCCTGGTCGTACTTCTGGCAAATACTGTTTCTGCAGAGCCTGCCGGGCCTCTCATCAGCGACGGAGAACACCTGACCCTGGAGCGATGCATCGATATCGCCATCCGGAATCAGCCGGCCATCCTTCAATATCAATATAAGGCGCAGGCCAACGAAGCGCTGCTGGGAAAGGCCCGGAGCGCCTATTTTCCCCAGCTTGATCTCACGGCGGGCTACACCCAGTATAATGCCATTTCCCG
The DNA here is from genome assembly GCA_963708515.1 of uncultured delta proteobacterium. Classification (GTDB taxonomy): domain Bacteria; phylum Desulfobacterota; class Syntrophia; order Syntrophales; family Fen-1087; genus JAPLJM01. The sequence goes on from CAVPSX010000022.1 coordinate 9,506, forward strand.
GCAGAACGATGCCCACATCCCCATCACGCAATACGGTTACGAAATCGGCAGTAGCAATGTGGCCCTCAAGCAGAAGATTTATGACTTCGGCAAGCGGGAAGCGAACGTTGATGTTGCCAGTCTCAACAGGCAGGCGGCGCTTTCCGATGTCGAATATCAAATTACAGATGTCGTCAACAGCGTCAAGACGGCCTATTACGGCGTATTGGGTGCAAAACACGCGCTGGCCGTCCACAAAGAGGCCCTCGATCAGTATCGAGAACAACTGGAACAGGCCAGGCTTTTTTTTGAATCCGGGAAGAAACCAAAATACGATGTCACGACGGCGGAAGTCAATCTGAGCAGCGCCGAGGTAAGGCTGATCAGGGCGGAAAACAACCTCGACAGCGCGTGGGTGCAGTTGAACAACGCCATGGGCTATGACGGATCCGACCGATACACCATCGAGGAGATACCCGCTCCCGGCGTCTATCAGATGGACGAGCAGGCGGCGCTGGAGCAGGCCTATCGAAAACGGTCCGACTTGCAGTCGTTGATGGTCCAGAAGGCATCGGCCCAACGGGCCCTGGACGCAGTGAAAAAGGATTATTTCCCGTCCCTGGACGCATCGGCGGGTTATGATGTTGCAGGGAGCCAGACGCCCCTGTCCCAGGGATGGAACGCCGGTGTGGCCCTGACGTGGAATCTCTTCAAGGGGCTGTCGACAAAAAGCGAAACCGAGGAGGCGGCGGCGAACCTCAGGGTGGTGGAAGCGCGGATCGCCAGCCTGAAGCTGCAGATCAGTCAGGACATTAAAAGGGCCCTGCTGGACATCAAACAGGCCCGGGAGACGATGGCTAATGCCGATGTTCAGGTGAGGCAGGCGAAGGAGAATCTCGAACTGGCCAGCCTGCGCTACAACACGGGGCTGGGAACACCGCTTGATGTCACAAACGCCACGGTCTCTTACAGCAATGCGAAACTGACCCGGATCGCAGCCGTCTATTTGTTTTACACCGCCGTGGCAAACATCGAAAAATCAATGGGAAACCGATAAAAAATCTGGAACGGAACACTTTTTCCGTTACAGATCCTTGAAGACAGGAGGGGGTGACTTGAATATCCATTGTTTTTTACGTCGTAATTTCCATAGAAACGGCAATGCACTGCTTAGGCATCGAGACAAGGATTTCCGGTTTGATCGCTCTAAGATTCTCTCTGTCTGTTTGTTATGTATTCTAATCTTCACGACCGCCGTCGCGTGTAAGAAGCAAGAGCCACAGACGGCCTTTCCCCCGGCGACGGTGCTTGCCGCCAAAGCGGTGCAGAAAGACATGCCGGTCGTCGTTCAGGCGATCGGAACGATCGAGGCCTCCCGGTCCGTGAGCATTTATTCCCGGGTCGGCGGCCAGTTGCTTGCGGTCCATTTTAAAGAGGGGCAGGATGTCCGCGAGGGACAGCCGCTTTTTACCATCGACCCGGCGTCATATCGGGAAAAACTCCGCCAGGCTCAGGGAAAACTGGCCAGAGACCTTGCCCAGTTCCAGTATAATCAGGAAGAGGCAAAGCGATACGCGTTCCTGTTCGAAAAAGGGGCCGTGGCGAAGTCGGAAGCGGAGAAGTACCGGACCGATGCGGCCGCCTATGAGGCCGGCGCCAAATCGAGCGAGGCGGAAGTGGAAGACGCCCGTCTGAATCTGGCCTATTGCGACATCAGGGCACCCTTTACCGGGCGCACAGGGGCCTATGGCGTCAATGCCGGCGTTATTGTCAAGGCAAACGACACGCCGTTGACCACCCTGAACCGGATTGCACCGGTGTATGCGAGATTCTCCGTTCCCGAAAAGTATCTGTCCGACGTGAAGCGATACCGGGCGGCGGGCGGCGTTCAGGTAAGAGTGAGCCCCTCCTCCGATTTCAAGGGAGAGGTCCGAACCGGCAAGCTCGTCTTCATCGATAACAGCGTCGATGTCAATACGGGGATGATCCAGCTCAAAGCCGAATTTCCCAATGCAGACCGGTTTCTCTGGCCCGGCCAGTTCGTCAACGTGTTCCTGCAACTGACCGTCCAAAGCGATAGCATCGTCGCCCCGTTGCGGGCCGTCCAGACGGGAGAGAAAGGCGCCTTTGTGCTGGTCGTCAAGACGGATATGACCGCCGAGATGCGCCCGGTCGTCGTTGACCGGTCGGTGGGTGAGGAATCGGTCATTGCCAAAGGCCTGGCCGCCGGGGAGACGGTCGTCACGGACGGCCATCTCAAAGTGCGGCCGGGCGGTCGGGTGGAAATCAGAGAGCATCTCGGGGCAAACGCATCAAAACCGGGCAGTGCCGCCCCGGCGGCGGGGGGCGCAAAGCCGTGAATATCTCCGCACTGTGGATCCGCCGCCCGGTTATGACGAGCCTCGTCATGGCGAGCCTCCTCCTTTTTGGTATCATCGGCTACCGGAGTCTCCCCGTCAACGACCTGCCGCAGATGGATTATCCCACCATCCAGGTCTCTGCAGCCCTGCCGGGCGCCAGCCCGGAAACCATGGCGGCCATCGTCGCCACGCCCCTGGAAAAGAAATTCGCCACGATCCAGGGGATCGAATCCATGAGCTCCACGAGCAGCCAGGGCTCGACGTCCATCGTGCTGCAGTTTTCCCTGAACCGCAATATCGACGCCGCCGCCCAGGATGTGAATGCCATGATCACCGCGGCCTCGGGCCTTCTGCCTCCGCTGCCCGCGCCGCCCACCTACCAGAAAGCCAACCCTGCGGAGCAGCCCATCATGTATTTCGCCATGATCGGGGATACTATTCGGGAAACGACCATGTACGAATACGTGGACACGGTCATCTCCCCGAACCTCTCCACGATCAAGGGGGTCTCCGAGGTCATCAAGTACGGGAAAAAGTACGCCGTCCGGATCCAGGTCAATCCCCACAGCCTGTCGAACAAGGGCATCGGCATCAATGAGCTCGCCGGCGCGATCAGTTCCGGTAATGCCAACATCCCCGGCGGCTCTCTGGACGGCCCCTATCAATCCTACGCCATTGATCCACAGGGACAGTTAAAAAAAGGGGCTGACTACAATCCCCTGATCATCGCCTATCAGAAGGGCTACCCCGTCCGGATCCGGGATGTGGGACAGGCCATCGACAGCACCGACAGCAGGAAATCGACCGTCTGGTATGTGGACGACGCCTATTCTGCGCAGACCGTCATCTTTGCCGTCCGCAAGCAGCCCGGGGCGAATGCCGTCGAGGTGGCCGACCAGATCAAAGCCCTTATGCCGACCCTTACGGAGCAGATTCCAAAGGGCATCGAAGTCCGGATGATGTTTGACCAGACGGACTTCATCAAGGAATCCATCAACGATGTTCAGTTCACGCTGCTGCTGACGATCGGTCTTGTTATCATCGTCATCTTCCTCTTTCTGCGGTCCCTGAGGCCGACGATCATACCGAGCATCGCCGTCCCGCTGTCGCTCGTAGCCACATTCGCCGTCATGTATCTTTGCGGCTACAGCCTCAACAACATCTCCATGATGGCTCTCGTTCTTTCCGTGGGCTTTGTCGTGGACGATGCCATCGTCATGATGGAAAACATCATCCGGCGCATGGAGCTGGGAGAAGACGCCATGACGGCCTCCCTCGTGGGCTCCCGGGAGATCGGCTTTACCATCCTGTCCATGACCGTTTCGCTCGTGGTCGTCTTCATCCCCGTCTTGTTCCTGGGGGGGATTGTGGGCCGGATTCTCCATGAATTCGCCGTCAGCATCGGCTCCGCGATCCTCATCTCCGGGTTCATCTCGCTGACCCTGACACCCATGATGTGCAGCCGCTTTCTCAAGCATAAGGACGATCAGCGGCATGGCCGCCTCTATCTGGCTTCCGAACGCGTCTTTGTGGCCATGCTTTCCTTTTATAACCGGACTCTGGCGCATGTCCTGCAACACCGTTTCGCGGCGATGTTTTTTACCGCCGCCGTCATGGCGGCTTCTGTTTATCTGTTCACGTCGGCGCCGAAAGGCTTCATCCCCAGCGAGGACCGGAATTTCTTCATCTTGTACACCATGGCGGCGGACAGCATTTCCTATGACGACATGGCCGCCCATCAGGAGGCGCTCAATAAAATTGTCATCGACGACCCCGATGTGGACATGCTCGTTTCCGTATCTGCGGTTCCTCATAACAATTCGGGGTTCATCTTTGCCCGCTGTATCGAAAACAAAAAGCGCAAGCGCCACATCGACCGCATCATCGGGGAACTCAGGGGGCCCATTAACAGCATCCCGGGACTGATGGCCTTTCCCATGAACCCTCCCCCCATTGAGATCGGCGGCAAGCAGTCCAATGCGCTCTACCAGTTCGTGCTGAAGGGCGATGACCTGCAGGGCCTCTACACATCCGGCAAGGATTTCGAGCAGCGGGTCCGGCAGATCCCGGGCATGACCGACGTGAGCAGCGATCTGAACTTCCGTAGCCTCAAGATGGAGATTGCCGTCGATCGCGACAAGGCGTCCGCGCTTGGCCTGACGGCCCAGCAGATTGAAAACGCATTGAGCTACGCCTTCAGCGGCGGCCGGGTCAGCACGATCTACGGCGCCGTAAGCCAGTACGACGTCATTCTGGAGCTCGAAGAGCAGTATTCGGACTATCCCGACAGCCTCGAGCTTGTGTTCATCAAGTCTTCAACGGGGAAACTGGTCCCCCTGAGCACCGTCGCCTCGGTGAAAACGACCCTCGGACCGCTGACGGTCAATCACCTGGGGCAGCGCCCGGCGGCAACGGTATCGTTCAATCTCAAGCCCGGTTATTCCATCGGGGATGCCACCCGTCAGATCCAGGACCTCGCCGGCAAGGTCCTGCCGGCGAGCATCTCGACGAGCTTTGAAGGCGCCGCGCAGGCATTCCAGTCTTCCTTTGCCAGTCTCGGATTCCTGTTGTTTATCACGGTGCTGGTCATATACATGGTCCTCGGCGTCCTCTACGAGAGCTTCATCCATCCCCTTACGATCCTCTCTGCCCTGCCCCTGGCGGGTTTCGGCGCCCTACTCGCCCTGAAAATCTTCGGCATGGAGCTCGATCTGTACGCCTTTGTGGGCATCATCATGCTCGTGGGGCTCGTGAAGAAAAACGGCATTATGATGATCGACTTTGCCCTCGAAACGGAAAAGACCGAGGGAAAAACCGCCGAGGCGTCCATCCATCATGCCTGCATGGTGCGTTTCCGCCCCATCATGATGACCACGATGGCCGCCCTTTTCGGAACCTTGCCCATCGCCCTGGGGCTCGGGGCCGGCGGCGAATCCCGGCAGCCGCTCGGCGTGGCCGTCGTCGGCGGCCTGCTGTTTTCTCAGATTCTGACGCTCTATGTGACCCCTGTTTTCTATGTCTATCTGGACAACTTCAGCCATTGGCTCAAAGAGAGAAGGGGCGGCGATCTGCAGTCGCCGAATACATCATCATAAAGAGGGAATTGGGGACGGGTTCACATTTTTGAAGTAGAGTATGAACCCGCTCCCATTCCCCTATAAGGAGATGCCATGTTCAAGGAAACCGCACTGACCTGGATTGCCGAGATGGAAGAGGCAGGCAGGATCAGCGGCCTCGATGCCGCCGGCCGCGACAAGCTGGCCGATGATTATGCTGTGAAACTGGAAACATACTTCAATGAAGCAGTCGCCCACCAGTTGAAACCGCTGGGCAAGGACGCCGAATTCGAGCGCATGCTGCTGTATGACAGCCAGTACACCCATAAATATCTGAACCAGACGATTCCCAGTTATTACGGGTTCCGGGCCGAAGTCTTCGCGAAGGCCCGGAAAACGATTACAGGCGAATAGGGGGGCGCTTTGAAAGTCATCTTTTTAGGAACGAACGGCTGGTATGATACGCCCACCGGCAACACCATCTGCACGCTGATCCGGGCCGAACATCAGGACATCATCCTCGATGCGGGGAGCGGATTCTACAAAATCGACCGCTATGTCCCAGTGGGCGACGAAAAACCGGTCACGCTGCTACTGAGCCATTTTCATCTGGACCATATCTACGGCCTGCACATACTCGTCAAATGCCGCTTTACAAACGGCCTCACCCTTTGCGGGCCGCCCGGAGCAAGGCAGATTATCGACACCATCGTCAACAGCCCCTTCACGGTGAGCCTGGATCGGCTTCCCTTTACAACGAAGGTTCTGGAAGTTCCCAAAGAGGCCGGCCGCCTGCCCTTCCCCCTGGACGCGAAGCCCTTGTTCCATAGCGACTTAACACTGGGCTACCGCATCCGCATCGACGGTAAAATCATCGCCTATTGCCCGGACACCGGTTACTGCGAAAACGCCGTGGCACTGGGACGAAACGCCGATCTGCTCATCACAGAATGCGCCTACAAGAGCGACGAAGCTGATGAAAGCTGGCCCCATCTAAATCCCGAAACGGCGGCCCGCATCGCCCTCGAGGCGGGCGCCAAAAGGTTGATCCTGACGCATTTTGCCGCCGGCACCTATCTAACCCTGGCAGAGCGAAGCGTATCCGAAGCGGCAGCGCAAAAAATATTCCCCGATACCCTCGCCGCCATGGATGATCTGGCGGTGGATGTGTAAAGAGGTTCATCCGGTTGATGCGTACTTCCTCCACAAAAGGTCAGACTCAACGAAAAGGCAGGATTTCAAGTCGTTATAAATAATGTGATTCTCAAGATAGTTATTATATGGATGACCAGTTAGGGTCAAATAAACAAAGAAAGACGCTTATGAAGCGAAGAGAATTTATGAGAGCGACAGTAGGGGCATCGGTATTGGCATTGTGCCCGTTTACAGGCAGATCAGGGGCATCCCCGATTCCCGTCAAGGCAAGGCAACTTACACCGGGTTCTCAGGCCAAAGTTTTTCTGGCAGGGGTTAGCAAGGGAACTCCCGAAGAAGGTATAAAACTAGCGGTCCGTAATGCAGCCGAGGCGGCAACCGACTTTTCATGGCTGTCCAAAGGTGATGCCGTGTTTATAAAACCGGTCAACAATTCAGGCAACCCCTATCCGGCCACCACCAGCGCGACGGCCATTACCGCCATGGTTGAAGTCCTCAAAGAAAAGGGGGCGCGAAGGGTGATCGTGGGGGACATGTCTGGGGTCCAGTACCTGCGGTTCTCACCGACATCACTTTCCGGAAGCTCTCGCGCGTTGATGGCGTCATCAGGCGTGGCCAAGGCTGTTCAGGCCTCCGGGGCTGAAATACATTGCTTCGAAGAAGGCGGGTGGGATGCCTTTTATGAGGACTGGCCAATGGCCGGATCAAACTGGAAACACGGCCTGATGATGCCGAATATCCTCAAGGAGGTCCAGCACATCATCCTTATGCCCCGCTGTTCCCGGCATGTATTGGCAGGGAGCTCGCTGGGCCTGAAGGCCGCGGTGGGCTACTGGCGCCATGATACACGCCTGGAATACCACCGGGATGCTGCCACTCTGCAGGAGAAGACAGCCGAGGGCAATACTGTTACAACCCTGAGAACAAAGCAGCGCCTCGTTATATCGGCGGCAGACAAGCTACTCACTACCTTTGGCCCGGATAAGGGGTATGTCTTCGAACCCAATAACGGCCTGATCATCGCCTCTGGTTCGGTGGTGGCCCACGATATGGTCTCGCTGGCCTGGCTCTTGGAGAACCGGCGCATTATTCCTGTTTCGGAAAGGGATGGTTTTATAGATACGAGCAAGGTAGTTCCTATGATCGCCAATCACATGGTAACCAGTTGGCTGGGTGGATGGGGACAGGCCCTGGCATCTGAAACGATGACAAAAAACAGCCTCAACACCATCTGGGATGATAGGGTCCTCACCCATAGCTATTATATTTTCGGAGGAGTTCCTGCTATCCTGCTGGAGTCTGCCAACAACGCACTCCCAGAAGCCGTGAAGAACTGCCTTGGCAGGATGACGGCATTCCCGGCCTGACCCGAAGAGTTCCTTTCTTGTCTTTATAGGGAGAGGTTGGCTTTCATCTTTGGCTGAGGGAAAGCGAAACAAAATTAAGTTCATCCGGTTGATGCGTGCTTCATGTCACAAAGCAGTCTGACTTTTTGACAATTGTCCCTTCTTTCAATTGTAATCAACAGTTAGTAATTATGCCGTTGACACTCAAAATCCTTCTTCATATACTCCAAACACGAAGCTGAATCCTTTCGGGTTCTCAAAGGAAATTTAAATAATATGCCTGTTTATTTGCAAATATTTCTGCTGCTTGCCGTCTTTGTTGTTTTTGTCGTGATAGCCATATTTGTAGGCGGCTTGGTCGTGCGACGGGTGTGCTTCAAGATTATCGCTGAAATGGAAGATGCCAAAGCCTTAAGCATGGCTCAGGCGATCAATCTCCAGGATGAACGGAAAAATTTCTTTCGCGTGGGTACGGGCAATGTACGTCCCAAAGCGCTCAATATCCTGATCGCCGACAAAATAGTCATAAAAACAGACAGTGGCAAATATTATCTGGACAAGGACAAGCTGGCCCAAGTGAAAGCTCAATTAAAAACTGATTTCTAAATTGAGCCTCTCCCGAAAAACTGGACAAAACAATAAGCCCTGGCCTCCAAATCGGAAATAACAATTGATATTGCGCGGGACTCAGGGATGATCATGACACGGACTGCTACCTGTACTGACCAGATATTGTTGAAGAAAATATTTGAGTATAGAAAAAGATTTGAAGACAAAGCAGCTAAGAAATTAGCTAAAACTGCTAAAAGGAAACGAACCAAAGATTCCCACCTTCAGAAGAAATCTTAAAATGTCAGTAATTTCTATCCCTTGATGCATCCCAGGGCGCGCAGCCTTGCGACTTTCTTCGAGATGCCCGCCCGGTGGACCACCGCAACCACCTCATCGAGATTTTTGTAAGCCTCCGGAATTTCCTCCCGCAGCGTGCCGCGGCCACTGGCCATGACGATCACTCCTTTGTCCGCCATGTCGCGGTGCACGGCACGGCCCTTGCTCATCTTGGTCGCCTGGGTGCGGCTCATCAGGCGCCCGGCGCCGTGGCAGGTGCTGCCGAAGGTATCCTCATAGGCCCGTTCGGTTCCCGCCAGCACGTAGGACCCCGTTCCCATATCGCCCGGAATCAGGACAGGCTGGCCGACCTTCCGGTAGCGCTCCGGCACGGAGGGGTGGCCCGCGGGAAAGGCCCGCGTGGCGCCCTTGCGGTGGACGCAGAGATTTTTCAGCTTCCCCTCCACCGGCAGCGTCTCGATCTTGGCGATATTGTGGCAAACATCGTAGAGCAGGCGCATGCCGAGTTCGCGAGGTGTTTTGCGCAGCGTTTTTTCAAAGGTCTCCCGCGTCCAGTGCATCAGCATCTGCCGGTTCGTCCAGGCATAATTGGCCGCGCAGGCCATCGCACCCAGATAGTCCTTTCCGGCCTGGGAGTCCAGATAGGTGCAGGCCAGTTGCCGGTCCGGCAGGTTCAGTCCCATCTCCCCCATGTGTTTGACCATGCGGGCGAGATAATCATCGCAGACCTGATAGCCCAGGCCGCGGGAGCCGCTGTGGATCATGACGGCAATCTGACCCTGCTCAAGGCCGAAAGCGGCGGCCGCAACGGGGTCGAAGATCTCTTCCACCACCTCGATTTCGAGAAAATGATTGCCCGACCCCAGTGTGCCTAACTGCTGCTTGCCGCGTTCCATGGCCCGGGCGCTGACCTTATCCGGATCGGCGCCGTCCATGGCGCCCCGGTCTTCCGTCGTCTCGAGGTCATCGGGCGTGCCGTAGCCCTGCCCGACGGCCCATGCGGCCCCTTCGACGAGAACCTTGCGGCTGTCTTTCGGGGACAGCTTCACCGGTCCCGTAGAACCGACACCGGAAGGGACATTCTGAAAGAGGGCCGTCACAAGCTCCGGCAATGATTTGCGGATTGCCTCGATGTCCAGCCGTGTCGTCATCATGCGGCAGCCGCAGTTGATGTCGTAACCCACACCGCCTGGAGAAACGACGCCCTCGGCCATATCGAAGGCCGCCACGCCGCCGATCGGAAAGCCGTAGCCCCAGTGCATGTCGGGCATGGCCAGGGAATACTTCACGATGCCGGGCAGATGCGCCACGTTGGCCACCTGTTTCGGGCTTTCGTCATTGCCCATGTCCTGCAGGAGGCGCTCGCTCGTGTAGAGAATGCCGGGTACTTTCATGCCCCCCGCCGGTTCGATGAGCCAGCGGTTTTCATCCATTTTTTTCATTTTCGTCTCAGACATCAAAAATCACCCGTCCCTGCCACCCCTTCGCCGTTTTCACCACGGCCGCCTGGTGATAGGTCACGGCCTTGATTTCTTTCTTAACCCGGTGCTTCCGGGCATCATAGCGGCAGCAACGGATGTCCGCTGTCAGGCGCCCCGCATCGATCTGCGCGATGCGGCAGACCGTCAGCACGAGCCCTTCACCATTGAAGAGATAGAGGATTTCTCGCAGAAAGTTCACAAAAAGATCGGGGCTGTCGGCCCCGTCGATCACGAGTGTCCGGGTTTCCGTGGATGCCGTCTTGCGAGCATCCACCTCTTCCACGAGCAGATCAGACAGGGCCATGGCTGCATGGCTGAAAAGATCCGCTTGTGTTTGACCAAGAATCTCGATTCCCAGATCGGCCGTATGGTCGAAAACCCGATAATTTTTCACTATGATATGGCCGGTTCGTTATATCGTATCGTCCGTGTCATCCCCATTTATTTCTTCCGGAATATCCTCAAGGCGGTCCTGATCTTCACCATCTTTGCCCTCCTCCCGTTCGGCCCGGGCCATGCCGACGAGCCGTTCCTCCGGCGCCAGGTCGATCAACCTCACGCCCTGTGTGCTGCGATGAATCAGCGGAACTGCATCCACCTTGACGCGGATAATGTTTCCGGTATTGCTGATCAGCATGAGGTCTTCATCGCCCGTCACCTGCAGGATCCCGGAGACCATCCCCACACGCGGAACCGTTTTCAGGTTGATGATCCCCCTACCGCCCCGGCCCTGCAGGCGGTATTCCGAAACGCTGGTCCTTTTGCCGAAGCCTTTTTCTGAAACCGTGACGACGGAATTGCCCTCCGTGGGGATTTCCACGCCCACAACGACATCGTCCTCATCCATGCGGATGCCGATTACGCCGCGTGCCGTCCGGCCCATGTCGCGCACAGCCTCCTCCTTGAAGCGGATGGCCATGCCCTTGCGGGTCCCCATAAACAGTTCCTGATTTCCCAGAGTCAACTGCACGTCGATCAGGTCGTCCCCTTCATCGATGGACATGGCAATGATGCCGGCAGTACGGGGATTGGAAAAGGCCGCCAGTTCCGTTTTTTTCACGATCCCCTTTTGGGTGACCATGACGATGGACTTACCCTCCTGAAAATCGCGGATGGGAAGAATCGCCGCCATGCGCTCTCCCGACGCGATGCTGATCAGGTTGACGACGGCCTTTCCCTTGGCGGCACGTCCTCCCTGGGGGATCTGATAAACCTTTAACCAGTGGACTTTCCCCTTGTTTGTGAAGATCAGGACATAATGATGGGTCGAGGCGATGAATATCTTCTCGACGAAATCCTCTTCCTTGGTGCCCATGCCGACCTTGCCCTTGCCACCCCGGAGTTGACTTTTATAAAGGCTCACGGCATTGCGTTTGATATAGCCGTAGTGGGAAACGGTCACGATCATATCCTCTTCGACGATCATATCTTCGATGTCGATATCCTCGGAACTGACGACGATTTCCGTCCGTCGCTCATCGCCGAAGCGCGATCTGATCTCCTCGAGTTCGGACACAATGACATCCAGGACTTTCCGGGGGGCGTCCAGGATGCCCTGCAATGATGCAATGAGGCTCATGACTTCCGTGTATTCCGCATCGATCTTTTCCCGTTCCAGACCGGTCAGGCGCTGCAGACGCATCTCCAGGATGGCTTTGGCCTGAACCTCCGTCAGACCGAAGGCTTCTATCAGAGATGCAGAGGCCTCCTGTGGATTTTTCGACTTCTTAATTACGGCGATGACCGCGTCGATTTTATTAAGGGCGATGATGAGCCCGGCCAGAATATGGGCTCGTTCACGGGCGCGGGCCAGGTCAAACTGGGTCCGGCGGACCACCACCTGTTTCCGGAAATCGACAAAGCTCTGGAGGATTTCCTTGATGTTGAACACCCGCGGCTGCCCCTTATCGATGGCCAGCATGATGATCCCGAAGGTGTTTTCCATCTGGGTGTGTTTGTAGAGCTGATTGAGAATAACGCCGGATATCTCGTCCTTTTTCAGGTCAATCACGATCCGGATGCCCTCCCGGTCGGACTCATCCCGCAGGTCCACGATCCCGCTGATCTTTTTTTCCTTCACGAGTTCCGAGATGCGCTCGATCAGGTTCGATTTATTAACCTGGTAAGGTAGCTCCGTGACGATGATACTCTCCTTGTCATTGCGGGCATTGCGCTCGATCAGGGCCCGGGCCCGGATCCGAATGATCCCCCGGCCGGTCCGGTAGGCGGAAAGGATCCCTTCCTTGCCGTTGATAAAGCCGGCTGTCGGAAAATCGGGCCCCTGGATGTATGTCATGAGTTCATCCACAGTGATCTGCGGGTTTTCAACCAGGGCTATCGTGCCATTGACGATTTCCGTCAGGTTGTGCGGCGGCATATTCGTCGCCATCCCGACGGCAATGCCGCCGGATCCGTTGAGCAGCAGCATGGGCAGGCGCGACGGAAGAACGGTCGGTTCCACAAGCGATTCGTCGTAGTTGGGGATGAACTCAACCGTCTCCTTTTCCAGGTCCGCGAGCATTTCTTCGGCAATGCGGGCCATACGCACTTCCGTGTAACGCATGGCTGCCGGTGGATCGCCGTCGATAGAGCCGAAATTCCCCTGTCCGTCGATCAGCGGATAACGCATGGAAAAATCCTGCGCCATGCGGACGAGGGTGTCATAAGCCGCCACATCGCCGTGGGGATGGTACTTGCCGATGATGTCCCCGACGATGCGGGCTGATTTCTTATAAGCCTTGTTCCACCGGTTGCCCATTTCATGCATGGCAAAAAGCACACGGCGGTGGACCGGCTTCAGACCGTCCCGGACATCCGGAATCGCCCGGCCGATGATGACGCTCATGGCATAGTCCATATAGGACTTTTTCATTTCCGCTTCGATATTGACCAGAATGTTTTTATGGTGAAGATCCTGCTCCATTGATTCTCCTTCACGATTGTGTCTCAGTTATGCAATTCTTGTTCAAGTACTTCCGGGATTAGCCGTTTAGCACAAGGGGTGAGTTCATCAGATATCAAGATTGGACACGTACAGGGCGTTTTTATAGATAAAATCACGGCGCGGTTCCACCTGGTCTCCCATCAGGGTCGTAAAAATTTCATCGGCTTCCACGGCGTCCTCGACGCGGACCTGCAGCAGGGTCCGTTTCTCGGGGTTCATGGTCGTTTCCCACAACTGTTCGGGGTTCATCTCTCCAAGCCCCTTATAGCGTTGGACCATCAACCCCTTTTTCCCGGTGTTGACCACGTGATCAATCATCTCGGACATGCTGTTGAGCATGATGGTCCGGCCGCCGTTGGCCGCATCCTCGGCGGCAACCCGGTAAGGCGCCTCTCCCAGAATGGCCAATTGATTACTCAGGGTTTTAACTTCGGCAAATTTCGGTGTCCGGACGGTATCTTTATCGATACAGGTCGTGAGGCTGCGGCCATCCTGCATCATGGCAAATACCATTTTATACAGGCCATGCTCCTGATCCATGTCCACGGTAAAGTCGATAACTTTCTCGGCAAGGTCCAGAGCCGGTGCTGCGGGATCGTGTTCTATATATTCGAAGGAGCAAATAGCCATTGCCGTTCTTTTTGCGACGCGGGTCAGGGCCTCGGCGCTTTTGAAATCGTTGTCGCTTAAAGCGGGATCCCCCGCCAGGATCCGGATGATTTCGCGATGCTTTCCTTCCTTCTCGAATTTATTCAGGATGCTTTCGATCCGGATCATTTTCTTCAGATAACCGGCAAGCCGGTTTCCGGTCATGGTGGTTCCGTTTTCCAGGCATATGCGTATCTTGTTGACACCGTTTTCAAGGACATAGCTTTTCATTTCATCTTCATTGTGGATATAGATTTCGTTTTTACGGTCACTGACCTTGAAGAGCGGCGGCTGGGCAATGAAGAGATAACCCCGTTCCACGAGTTCCCGCATCTGGCGGAAAAAAAACGTCAACAGCAGCGTCCGGATATGGGAGCCGTCCACATCGGCGTCGGTCATGATGATGACCTTCTGGTATCTGAGCCGGCTGATATCAAAATCACCTTGGCCGATGCCGGTTCCAAGGGCCGTAACGATGACCTTGATTTCCTCATTTTGCAGCATCTTGTCAAAACGGGCCTTTTCTACATTCAGAACTTTCCCGCGCAACGGGAGGATGGCCTGATTTTTCCGGTCACGGCCCTGTTTGGCGGAGCCGCCCGCAGAATCCCCTTCTACCAGATAAATCTCGCTTCTGGCCGGGTCCCGCTCCTGGCAGTCCGCAAGTTTCCCGGGCAGGGCGCCCACCTCCAGAGCGCTTTTCCGCCGCGTCAGTTCCCGGGCTCTCCGCGCCGCTTCCCGCGCCCGGGATGCATCGAGGGCCTTACCCAGCAATTGTTTGGCAATGGACGGATTTTCCTCAAGATAGGTTCCTATCTTCTCATAGACGATCCCTTCCACGAGCCCCTTTACTTCAGAGTTGCCCAGTTTCGTTTTTGTCTGACCTTCAAACTGCGGACTCTTTAACTTGACGCTGATCACACAGGTCAACCCCTCTCGCAGATCTTCCCCCTTAAGGGACTCCTTGCTGTCCTTTAATATTTTATTATTGACGGCATAATTATTAAATACACGGGTCAGCGCGGAGCGAAAGCCGATCATATGGGTGCCGCCTTCCGTCGTATTGATGCTGTTGGCAAAGGAAAAGATATTCTCGGCGTAGGTGTCATTATATTGAAGCGCAACCTCGACAAAACAGTCCTCCCTGGCGCCGTTCACATAAATCGGATCCTTGTGCAGGACCTTCTTGCTTCGGTTCAGATATTCCACAAAGGAGACGATTCCGCCCTTATAGAAAAACTCGCTCTTTTTATCGGTTCTTTCATCCGTCAGCGTGATTTTCACGCCGGGATTTAAAAATGCAAGCTCGCGCAGACGGTTCGAAAGAATATCAAAACTGTATTCCGTCTCTTCAAAGATTTCCTCATTGGGCTTGAAGGTGACTTTGGTTCCACGACCCTTCGTTTTTCCAACCTTTTCAAGCGGCGCGTTAGGTACGCCATGAACATAGGACTGGGTGTAAACACTGCCGTCCCGACGCACCTCCAGTTCAAGCGTGCTGGAGAGGGCATTCACGACAGAAACACCAACGCCGTGCAGGCCGCCGGAAATTTTATAACTTTCATTGGAAAACTTGGCACCGGCGTGCAGTTTTGTGAGAACGACTTCCGCCGCGGAGACCCCCTCCGTTTTATGAATATCCACCGGGATGCCTCGGCCGTTGTCATCCACCACGATGCTGTTATCAACACGAATTCTAACGGTAATGTTGTCACAAAAACCCGCTGAGGCTTCATCAATACTGTTATCCACCACTTCATAGACCAGATGATGCAGGCCTTCCTTGCCCGTGGTTCCAATATACATGGCCGGTCTTTTCCGCACCGCCTCCAGTCCCTCCAGAACCTTGATGCTGTCGGCTTCGTAAACCTGGCTGTTATCTTCTGTATTTTTTATATCCGGATTATTTATCACCACTTATCTTTTTCCTCATCCCTTTCATCTTTTTGAATATTTCTTCATCCGGATGATATAGTCAAATCCTTAACGGCATAATGATACAGAAGTGATGAATATTATCCAACGGCCGGATCACACCGGGCTTCATCCCCGAGCGCATTTCAAAAACAACATTTTTCTCATCCATCACTTCAATGGCATCAATAAGGTAATTCACATTATACCCTATCTCCAGATTGCCGCCCTGATAGACGACATCAATTTCATCATTTGCTTCACCCACATCTGGATTAGTAGAATTAAGAATAATTTTATTTTCCTGTAATTTCACAATCACGCCGCTGTACCGCTCACTGGAGATAACGTTCATCCGGCGCAGGGCATGCAAAACGGCTTCTTTTTCAAACTGAACGACAACCCCTTTTTCCGCGGGAATGACCCGCCGGTAGTCCGGATATTCGGAATCAATCAGACTGACCTTCAACATGGTATGGTCCGTTTTAATGACACACATCCCCTGTTGAACACCGATTAAAATATCGCTTGTTTCACTCTCAAGTAGTTTTCTGATTTCAAAAATCCCTTTTCTGGGGATAATAATGCCCTTGTCCAGCTTTAAAAAGTCCTTATCTCCCGAATAGGCGTTTGCCAGCGCCAGACGGTGACCGTCTGTCGCAACCGCCTTCAATACCCCTTTTTTCTCCTCATCTGATTCAAAAAAAACACCATTCAGATTTTTTCTAACCTCATCACTGGACATGGAAAAAGCGGTTTTAATAATCATATCCTTGAGCATCTGACCGCGCATTCTGAAAAATTTTACATCCTCATTAATCACAACGGCGGGAAAGTCATCGGCAGAAATTCCCGGTATTTTGTAAATCGCTTTCTGTGCCGTCAAGGTAACCAGACATTGATCGTTTTTATGAAAATGAATGGTTTCCCCTTGAATTTCTCGAATCATTTCATAAAGCTTTCTGGCAGAGAGGGTAACCTCTCCCTCTTGGTCCACGCTGGCCTCATAATCCGCCACCAGACCGATTTCCCTGTCTGTCGCAGAAATTTTTATTCCCTGTTGTGAGGCCTTGATCATAACATTATTCAAAATCGGCATCGTGGTCTTCTTTTCCACGATTCCCAGTGTTTTCTGAATCCCATCTAAAAATATATTCCTCCCGATTTTAAATTCCATAAATTCCTCCCTGCTTATTATTAACTTGTTTTTAATTTTTCTTTATTTAATAAACAATAGTATTTGTAGTAGGTCTTGTTAATGTCTGTGAATATATAGTATTTTTATAAAAATCAATGAGTTAAATATTATCATCCTGTTGATGAAATTCGCTAATATTAGTGATGATGTTGTAAAATATTTTCAATTTCAATAACGAGATTTTTTATTTTAACATCCGCCTCCAACATCCGCTTGAGTTTGTTATTGGCATAGATAACTGTTGAGTGATCACGCCCCCCTATTTTATCACCGATATCCGGAAATGAAGCGCTTGTGAGCTTTCGGGATAAATACATGGAAATCTGCCGGGCCAAAACAATATTTTTGTTTTTTTTCTGAGATTTGACATCTGAAATTTTCAACCCTGTTTTCATTGCAACGATTTTGATAATATCATCAATGGTTACATCTTCCTTTTCGGATTGCCTGATAATTTTTTTCAGTACCTCTTTTGCCAGCTCTAAATCTATTTCCCTTTCG
Organism: uncultured delta proteobacterium; assembly: GCA_963708515.1. Lineage (GTDB taxonomy): Bacteria > Desulfobacterota > Syntrophia > Syntrophales > Fen-1087 > JAPLJM01. The sequence goes on from CAVPSX010000022.1 coordinate 26,937, forward strand.
CGCAGAGAGGAATAGGCGGCAACACGAATCAAAAATCCTTCCAATTCCCGGATATTGGATTCTGCATTAACGGCAATATAATGAGCCACGTTCTTCGGCAGGCTGATCTTGTTCTCCAGGGCCTTCTTTTCGATAATGGCAATCCTGGTTTCTATTTCCGGTGGTTGTATGTCGGCAATCAATCCCCACTCAAAACGCGATCGCAATCGTCCTTCCAAGTTTGGAATATCCTTTGGAAATTTGTCGCTGGTCACAACAATCTGTTTTCCGGAATCATGAAGCGTGTTGAAAGTATGAAAGAACTCTTCCTCTGTTTTTCCTTTGCCGGCAATGAACTGAATGTCGTCTATCAGCAGATAATCAATGTTTCGGTATTTCTCACGAAATTTGGGCATTTTGTCAAAGCGGATCGAACTCACCAGTTCGTTGAGAAACTCTTCCGCAGAGACATAGACAACGTTCATTTGGGGATAAAGTGTCAGGGCGTAAAGTCCGATTGCGTTCAAGAGGTGTGTTTTGCCGAGCCCCACCCCGCCGTAGATAAAAAGGGGGTTATAATTTTTTGCCGGTTGCTCGGCTACGGAAACGGACGCTGCATGGGCAAATTGGTTGCTTGCCCCGACCACAAACCGGTCAAAATTATAATGCTGGTTCAAAGACGCATGTGTTTTGATACGAGCAGTTTTTCTGGCCGCAGGCATTGTTTTTTCCACAACCGGATCTTGCACGGCGGCCCCGCCACCGTCTCCGCTGATCATGAAATTTACAATGAGTTCAACACCTGCAAGAGACGACAGGGTTTCGGTGATGATCGGTCGATAATTCTCCATCAGCCATTCTCTGAAAAATTTATTTGGAACAGAAAGATGAACCTGATTCCCCTCCAGGGAGGTTACCTTAATGGGTCTTATCCATGTGTCAAAGTTCTGCTGACTTATTTTTTCTTTAATAATATTAGTACTTTTTTCCCAGAGAATGTCCAATTTTATATGCCTCTATAAACAGTTTTATCAACACCTGTGGATAACTGACGGAGATCATTCCTCCATCAGGACTTTGATCAACCTGTGCAGATCATCGGCCGAATTAAAAAAAATCTCGATCCGACCGGATTTCTTTTTGTTGGCGTAGATTTGTACCCTGGCCATCATTATCCGGGAGAGAGTATGCTCCATATCCATGATGTGGGTGTCCTTTTTGAGGTGTTTTTTTCCCGGTGACGTCTTTTTTGAATTTTGCATCAGGCGTTCGGTATCCCGGACGTTGAGCGTCTTTTTCAAAACAGTATCCAGCATTTTCAGCTGCTCTTTCAGAGAATCAATTCCCAGGAATGACCGCGCATGGCCGCTGGTAATTTTCTTTTCAATCAAGGCGTTCCTGACCGCCGGCGGCAGCTTGAGCAAACGCAGTGTGTTTGCAATGGTGGAACGATCCTTCCCCACACGGACGGACAGGTCTTCCTGAGAGAGACCGAAACGAGCAGTCAGGGTTTGATAAGCTTCCGCCTCTTCAATGGGGTTCAGCGCCTCCCGCTGGATATTTTCAATCAGTGACAGCTCGGCGACTTCGATATCGCGGGCCTCGCGAATGATCACAGGGACACTCTGTAGGCCGGCCTTCTGGGCCGCCCTCCAGCGGCGTTCGCCGGCAATAATTTCGTATCCCGCCGCGGCCTTTCTGACAATAATGGGCTGGATGATCCCGCTTTTTTTAATGGAGGCAACCAACTGTTGCTGCTGTCTGTCGTTGAAATCCCGCCTGGCCTGAAAACGGTTGGGAGAGAGTTCTTCAATGCCGCACATCACAAAGGCAGGCCGATTATTGAAACCTTCCAGCAAGTCGGGAAACATGGCCCCCAGCCCTTTACCCAAAGAATTTTTCTGCGGCATTACTCTAAAGCCTCCCGTTGGTCATGATTTCTTTGGCTAAATCCATATAGGAAACAGCGCCGCGCGACCGGATGTCATAGAGAATAATGGGAAGGCCATGGGACGGGCTTTCAGAAAGCCTGACATTTCTGGGAATGACGGTTTGAAATACCTTGCTCCCGAAATATTTGCGCACATCTTCGCTCACGCGATGGCATAAGAGGTTCCTCGTATCGAACATGGTCAACAAAATACCGCCCAGCGCCAGAGAGGGATTCAGGTTGGATTTGATCAGCTTCAAAGTATTCAACAGATGGCCGAGGCCCTCCATGGCAAAGTACTCACACTGCAGGGGAACAATGACGGAATCAGCCGCCACCAGGGCGTTGACGGTTAAAAATCCCAGTGAGGGAGGACAGTCAATGATCAAATAATCATACACGTCCCCGAGATTCCGGACCAGATGGCGGAGTTTTTTTTCCCGGTCGGGAAGGGAGACAAATTCTATTTCAATACCAACCAGCTCCTGATTGGCCGGGGCCAGATCCAGATGGGGAATCAACGTTTTGACGATGATCTCTTGTCAGGGTGTTCCGGCCGATAAGGGCATGGTACATGTTTTTTTCATGAATGTCCTGTCCGTCTATGCCCATGCCGCTGGTCGCATTGCCTTGCGCATCGCAGTCGATCAGCAGGGTTTTTTTTTCCGCCGTGGCCAGCGACGCGGCAAGATTAATGGCAGTCGTGGTTTTGCCCACGCCCCCCTTTTGATTGGCGATGCATATGATTTTAGACATGAATTATTAGAATAAGATTGCGCTCATCATTCATGATAAACTGCTCGCGAAGCTATCACAGAAAAAGGTTTTTTAGAAGTAATTTTTTCCATTATTTTCAATTAGCTATCTACTTGATATATCATGATTTTTCGCCTGCCCTCCGTCAAAGCGGGAGACTGATGTCGTGACAGGCGATGACAATGCAGGTCCGAATCGTGAGGCGATCTGTTTCTTCTGTCTTCGCCGCGGGGTCCTTTCATGGCGATCAGCAGGCCGCCCGGTGACAGAAAAAACCGGGACATGGAGAACAATGCCGGGAGTTTGAAGGCCGCCCGGGAAATAACCGTCTCGGAAAACATGATGGTAAGAGTTGTCGGTCATGGCTGACTCGACCCGGGTATGGATCACCTCGGCCTGCGACAGCGATAACTGGCGAATCAGATGTCTTGAGAAAGGAGCATTTTTTCCGGGATGCCTCCAGCAAGGAATACCTGTAGAGCGGGTCGGGCGATTTTCAGCGGAACTCCGGGAAAACCACCGCCTGATCCGATATCCAGCAGCCTGCCCTGTGGACGGGTGATATAGGGCAGGGGCGTAAGGGAATCGATAAAATGTTTGATCAGGACTTCCTCGGGCGTGCGGAAGGAGACGAGGTTCATCTTTTCGTTCCAGAAGAGCAGTTCCCGATAGTAGCGGCTGAAAGAGGTCCAGGGCCCGCTCTTCGAGCGTGACATGGATGGCAGATGTCGAGTCTTTAAGCAGTTTAAGCAGAGCGCTCGTTCATAGGTAGTACACGATAGCAGAATGAGACCGTCCTGTGGAACAATAAGAAAAATGAAGGGGAATCGTTTTTATGATAGAGATCTCAATGAAGGAGAGATTTTGATCGCAACTTTTCAACGGTTAATGGGGGGTGATCATTGGAGGCAAACGTGAAGATGGAAAACATCGCCATTGTTCTGAAAGGCCCCAAATACGCAGGTAATATCGGTTCCGTGGCGCGCTGTTGCGAAAAATATGGGCATCGACAAGATGCTGGTGGTGGACGGCCGTGACATGCCGCCGGCGGAGATGAAACAGGCATCCACACACTTTGCGGCGGAACTGATCGATCAGATCATCTATTTGAACGACATGGGAGAGGCCCTGGCTGGTTTCGAATATCATTGTGGGCACCACGTCAAGACTGGGATCTGTCCGGGGGCCGGTGGTTTCGCCGCGGGAAATGGCAGAAAACCTGATCGACATATCTCGGCACAACCGGGTGGCATTGCTTTTCGGACCTGAAGACATGGGGCTCTCCAATGACGACCTGCGGCTTTGTCATGGCCTCGTGACGATCCCCACGTCAGAGCGGCTCAAATCCATCAATCTATCCCATGCCGTCATGATTCTCTGCTATGAGATATTTACGGCACAGCGGAACGATCTGGTGATCTTTACCCCCCGGCTTGCCACCGCTGCGGAAATCGAGGGCATGTATGAGCAGATTAAAGCGCTGCTGCAGAAAATCGGTTTTCTCAATCCGCAAAATCCCGAATACTGGATGCTGCACATTCGCCGGTTTTTTTCCCGGACCCGGCTCTTTTCGAAGGATGTCAAAATTATCCGGGGGGTCTGCCGGCAACTGGAATGGCGCCTTGATCAGAAATAATCCTCAAGGTCCATCGCAATCATGACGAATGCACAAAAATCGGAAAATGCACCAAAATCGACGGCTTTGTAAAAAGCTCCGCAGGCAAGGCGCGCAAATCATGAGGAGCGAGGCGTACTTTGTCGTACGTCGCAGTGACGAAGGACTCAGTGCAACGCAGCATCCGGACTTTTTACTAAGACGTCAACTCAGGCGTCTTTGGTCATGACCTTGACCAGGATGCTCCGACAGCACTCGGTGTTTTTGATTACAAAGCAGTCCGGCTTCTCCAGAAGCTGGTACAGAGCCGTTCGCTTCAATGATCAGGTCTTCTTTCGTTAAATTCCCGCTTTTCGGAACCAGCATCATCCTGCCGAGCGGGATACCGCTCTCCTTCAACACAGCCATGATTTTCTCCTTTGCTAAATCAGCACAACCCCGGTCCATGTGATTTCGTTCACAATCGGAAATCGAGTCGATAGACGAGCATTGGTCACCGTTTCAACCACATCGATGCCCATGGCCTCCATGGATGGCCTGGCTTTGAAGGGGTGGCGGCATACACGGCCGTTTTTTACGGCCACGCATTCATTGCAGAGCCGGCAGCACCCTCCGATCAATCCTGTGGCGAAGCGAAATTGATATGCAAACGCCCATTTCTCGGCAAGATTGACCAGGTCGTGCAGTTTTATTGCCGGGGCGTAAACCTCGGCGGAGGGGCCGTCAGTCATGGCCTCCGGCAGCGGCGCCGTAATCTGAATCAGGATGGCGACGGTATAGCGTGCGAGGGCGTCCCGGAAAAAGGCGACGGACGGGACAAAGGGCGGGCACATGAGGTTTTTATTGTAACTGTCGCATACCGGAATCTGACATTTAAGCCTGACCCGTTCATCAACAACGATGTCGGTAATATCTATCCGCTTGACAACCGATGCGCCTTGCTGCCGCAGGCGCGCCATGATGTCCTTCAGGGCCTTTTCCGGGGACTCTCTGGCGTCAACCGCGGTTTTTTTCTTGCCCGCGCGCTTCACTCAGTACTCTATCCCCGCCCTTTCCTTGATTCCCTGGGCGTAGTGATGTTTGATTTCGCGGATGTCACTGACCATGTCGGCCAGCTCCATCACTTCGGCCGGGGCGTATCTGCCTGTTAAAACCAGATCCAGCGAGGCCGGTTTTGTCTTGATGATTTCAATGACATCATTAAGCTCAACGAGCTTGAAATCCAAAGCCACGTTGATTTCGTCGAGGATAACCATCTGATAATCCCCGGACGCAACGGCCTTTTTGGCCAGGGCCAAGCCCTTCCGGGCAAGCTCGATATCCACGGGGGCGGGATCGTTTTTCATAACGAAACTATCCAGCCCGCATTGAACCGTTGTCAGCCTGTCCGCCAAATATTTTTCCGCCGCCAGCACCTCGCCGTATTTTTTCCCCTTCATGAACTGAATGACCAGAACCCTGTTGCCGTGGCCGACGCTTCGCAGGGCCTGGCCGAGGGCGGCGGTCGTCTTGCCTTTCCCGTCGCCGGTATAAACAAGGACCAGTCCCCGGTTAAAGCGGGCCAGTGTTTCCGTGATCGGATCTTCCATAACCGTCATAACCGTTTCTCCCGAAAAAAAGCCCGGGTCGCCGCAACGGCTGTTCTCCCGGGCTACATGGTCTATGAACCGTAGGCCCCTATGAACAGGCTTTCAGATATCGCCGAGCGATTTCTTCGGCCAGGGTGTAAGGGTCTGTTTCCTTTTTCATTAATCTCCCGATCATGGTGTCCAGTTCTCCGTTTGCCGCTAGTGCATTGAGCACCGGATCGAGCACGGAACACCGGATCGCTTCGTTGAGTTCCATCGCCGTCTTGCGGTGGACACGGCTTCCCATCAGGCCGTTTTTGATCAGATGCTGATGATGTTCCTCGATGGTCTGGGCTATTTCGTCCAGGCTCTTGGTGAAGCCGACGGGCTCAAAGGCGTTGTCGCACTTGAGAATCGGCGGCCGCCAACCTGCAGGGAAAGCGGAGGGCGGCGCCATGTCCAGCATCGCCATGATTTCCCGGCGCAGCTTGGAAGAACCCTCCCGGTCCGCTTTGTTGATAATGAAGATGTCGGCGATTTCCAGAATGCCCGCTTTAATGGCCTGGATCTCGTCGCCCATGCCGGGGATCAAAACCACGATCACCGTGTGGGAGTGATTGATAATATCCACTTCCTGTTGGCCTGTCCCCACCGTTTCCACCAGGACGATGTCTTTTCCCATGACGTCCATGATGTGGATCGAATCGCCCACGGCCTTGGCCAGACCGCCCAGGGCGCCGCGCGTCGCCAGGCTCCGGACGAACACGCCGGTATCCTCGGCATGGCGCTGCATGCGGATACGATCGCCCAGAATTGCCCCGCCCGTGAAAGGGCTGGTCGGGTCAACGGCTAGCACTCCCACGGTTTTATCCTTTTTCCGGAAGGCTTCCACCATCCCGTCCACAAGAGTGCTTTTCCCTGCGCCCGGCGACCCGGTGATGCCGATGACATGCGAATGTCCCGTCAACGGATAGAGATGTTTCATCATTGCACGGGCTTCGTCCATCCCGTCTTCAAGATGCCGGATCAGGCGGGACGCCGTCCGGACGTCCCCCGCTTTGATTTTCTTCACCTTTTCCATTATTAGTCTCTCGGTTTGATATTTTTCCTGAACCAGTCTACGATGCCGTCGAGGGTTGCGCCGGGGACAAAGATGGCCTTGAGACCGGCGTCATAAAGCAATTTAAAATCCTGTTCGGGAATTATGCCGCCGCCGACAACGGCGATATCTTCGGCTCCCCGTTCTTTCAGCTGCTGGGCAACCGCCGGGAACAGATAGCGGTGTGCGCCGGACAGGCAGCTCAGGCCCACCACGTCCACGTCTTCCTGAATCGCGGCGGAGGCAATCTGCTCGGGCGTCTGGTGACAGCCCGTATAAATCACTTCAAAGCCCGCATCACGGAAACACCGGGCCAACACCCGGGCGCCGCGATCATGACCATCCAGCCCCGGTTTTGCAACCATTACACGAATTTTCTTCTCTGCCATATTCAATATTCCTCCTCATTCATTCGCTTAGTAGAGTCCCGGATCGCGGTATTCGCCGTAGACTTCCCGATAGACGTCGCAGATTTCCTGGACGCTGGCCAGGCTTTTCACCGCCTCGATGCAGTAAGGCATGACATTATCGCCCTTCTTGCAGGCGTTCTTGATGTCGTCGAGGGCCTTCTTGACGGCCTTGCCGTCCCGTTTCCGGCGGACAGCCTGAAGCCGTGCAATCTGCTGCGTTTCCACGGAATCGTCAATTTCGATCAGGGGAATGGGAGTCGCTTCTTCGGAGACATACTTGTTGATGCCGATCATGATCTTTTCGCCGGAGTCGATCTGCCGCTGATAGAGATAGGCGGCGTCGGCGATTTCAAGCTGGGGGAAGCCCTTTTCAATGGCCGCCACCATGCCGCCCATCTCGTCGATCTTGTGGATGTATTCCCAGGCCTTTTCTTCCATTTCGTTGGTCAGGGCCTCGACAAAATAGGAGCCGGCCAGAGGATCGATCGTGTTGGCCGCGCCCGTTTCCTCGGCGATGATCTGCTGGGTCCGGAGCGCGATCTGAACCGCGTGGTCCGAAGGCAGGCAGAGAACCTCATCGAGAGAGTTCGTGTGCAGCGACTGGGTCCCGCCGAGGACGGCGGCGAGGGCCTGCGTAGCCGTACGGACGACGTTGTTGTAGGGCTGCTGTGCCGTGAGGGAACATCCCGCCGTCTGGGTATGGAAGCGCATCCACCAGGAGCGCTCATCTTTTGACTTGTAACGGTCCCGCATGGCCTTGGCCCAGATTCTGCGGGCCGCCCGCAGTTTGGCGATTTCCTCGAAGAAGTCGCTGTGGGAGTTGAAGAAGAATGACAGCCGGGGGGCGAATTCATCTACGGCGAGCCCCTTGCGGCGGATCACGTCTTCCACGTATTCCATGCCGTCCCTCAGGGTAAAGGCCAGCTCCTGAACAGCCGTTGCGCCCGCTTCACGGATGTGGTAGCCGCTGATCGAGATCGTGTTCCAGCGGGGGACATGCTTGGTGCCGAATTCCACGGTATCGCTGATCAGCTTGACCGAGGGATCCGGGGGGCACATGAGCGTCTTCTGGGCGATGAATTCCTTGAGCATATCATTCTGGATCGTTCCGCCGATCTTGCTCAACGGGATACCCCTGATTTCCGCGGCGGCGCAGTACATGGCCCAGAGCGCTGTTGCCGGGGGGTTGATGGTCATGGACGTAGTGACCTTGTCCATGGGGATGCCGTCGACCAGCTGCATGAAGTCTTCCAGCGTATCGATGGCCACGCCGCACTTTCCGCATTCGCCCCGGGCCTTGGGGGAGTCGGTGTCATAGCCCATCAGGGTCGGAAAATCGAAGGCCGTGCTGAGGCCCGTCTGGCCTTCCTTCAGCAGCATGTGCCAGCGCTCGTTGGTGGTCTTGGCGTCGCCCATGCCGGCAAACATCCGGAAAGTCCAGTACTTGCCGCGATAACCGGTCGGCTGATTGCCCCTCAGATAGGGAAACTGTCCCGGATAACCAATATCCTTTTCAAAATCCATGTCTTTGATGTCTTCCGGTCCGTAGAGGCGCCTGATTTCCAGGTCGGACACGGTTGACCAGCGAGGTTTCTGGTCAGGCGACTTGGCGATGACCTTCTTGACCTCGTCTTCCCACTTTGTCCTCATTTTGCTGGAGCTATCCAGCAGTTCCTTGGCAAAATACATACGTTCCACCCTCCTTTTGTAAAGTCTTGTTGTATTGTAAGATCATAAAAAAATTATGATCCAAGCCACTCTATTTCTTGATTGACCATCCGCGGATTATATGAGAAGTATCCCAGACCCACCTGATCAAAATAGAAGCCAGCAGGGGAAAAGCTTGTTATGCCATTCAATTGTAAAAGCGCTATGATGCGCGGAAACAAGGGCCTTGAGGCCAGCCGAAGATCGCCTCGATCTGAACCCCCGCACGCCCTGTTATTACGGAATTGCTCCTTTGTCAAGGCAAAAACATTAAGAAGTCATAAGATAGAAAGCGAGAAGGAATGATGTCGGAACCGCTGTTGATGAATCTGGAAAATAGCGTCTATTTGGAAGACGAGGCGCTGATCATTATCGACCGCCGAAAACTGCCGCGCACGGTGACGCCGGTTTATTGCACGGAAGCCGAGGAAGTGGCCCTGGCCATTCGGGAGATGATGGTTCAGGGGGCCGGAGACATTGCGATCACAGCCGGGTTCGGCCTATATCTCGCCGCACGGAGGCTGGAACGGGAAGGACAGGCCGGGGACCGGGTTCAACTGAAAAAGGCTGCATCACTGCTTATAGCGACACGGCCGACGGGTTTTCATCTGGCTGCTCTGCTGCATAAACTTCTGGGAAAAGTCGATCAGGCTGGTGACGTCGAACCGCCTTCGGGGGTCATACTGGAACACCTGCAGCGGGCGTTAGTCCGGCAGCGGGAGATTTCCCAGCAGACGGGCCGGTATGCGGAGACGCTGCTTGCCTCCGGCGATGCCATCCTGACCCACTGTTTTGCCGGCGCCGGCCTTCTTTATATGCTGCAATATGCCCGGGACAACGGCAAGGATATCAATGTCTTCTGTACGGAAACGCGGCCCTATCTGCAGGGGGCCAGACTCACGGCGTGGTCCGTGAGCGAAATGGGCATGGATACGACGTTGATCACCGACAACATGGCGGCCTGGTGCATGTCCCGGGGGATGATCCGGAAGGTCTTTACGGCGGCGGACCGCGTTGCCATGGACGGCGTGGCGGCCAATAAGGTGGGAACGTTGCAGTTGGCCATCTGCGCCCGGCATTACGGGATCCCCTTTTACATTCTCGGTTACGGCGACCCGGACCGCCGGACATTAAAAGGTGAGGACATTCCCATCGAGGAGCGGGATGCCAGGGAAGTGCTTGAATTTCAGGGCAATCCCATCAGCGGACCCAGAGTGAAAGGCTATTACCCGGCTTTCGATCTGACGCCGCCGGAGCTCATCAGCGGTGTCATCACCGCCTCTGGCATACAGAAAAATTAATGCACAGGCTTGTCGGCAGGGACGGACGCCGTCTTTTGTTCGGACAGGATTGATTCCGGGACGAGGTAGCTTCTCATTTTAGAGGCAAAATAGATCAGAATCCACATGTCATCAGGCGTCCGGTTTCCGCGCCTTCCCACGACCTTGCCCACGCAGCCATTGAAGGGATGCCTGGGATGATCGACCATGACGATGGTTCCCAGTTCCATCATTTTGTCACCTCCGTTTTCCTTTTCTCCGGTGCAGTCGCACGCACCGGCCCTTTTTACCATTTCGGGATGTCCCCCCCTATCATATCCAAAGAAATTATGCACGGACGCTTTTGCCTTATTTGACCGCTGAAAAATGGACAACGCCCGCGTCTCAAAAATCTTTTCCGCTAAGAGGACGACCAGGCGTAATCATGATATAAGACAAGCCGTTAATGTAATCTCTGGAAAGGCGGAAAACATGATTCGCCGCTCGCGAACCATTTTTCAGCGGTTATGCAAAGCGAGCTCTATTATCATTTTTTTGGTGACGCATCTGGATAAACGCATTCAAGTATGGTATAGGCTACACGCTTTTTTACATACCGGGAAGGAGAAGGTTCCATGGAAATCAAGATGCCCATTAAATTTCACGGAAATTATGTCGTTTCGATCCGCTGCAGGGACGAGGAAAACCGGGAGCGCTGTCAGAAGCTGACCATGCGGGCGTTGTCCCCCGAAGAGCAGCAACAGTCCTACAAAGCCAAAGGCATCGATGAGAAAATAATGCCCACGCACCAGATCACCTTCTATGATTTTGGCTGTAAGCGCATCATCGAGGGAAAGCTGATCGAGAACGAAGAGGATCGAGCCGTTTTTCGCGTCCAGGACAAGGAATACGGATTTGCACCGTTCCGGCCGAAAGGCGCATAAGCGGCAGAATGTTTTGCGACGAAGCCGTTATCGAGCCCAGAGGTGATAATACATAACCGCAGCCAGTAGCGGAGCTATTTCTGCAAGCTCGCAAACGGCGCCCAGCGTATCGCCGGTATATCCGCCGAGTTTGCTTCGGTTGTAGAGGACAGAAGAAACGTGATAACAAGCGCAAGGAGCGCTCCGGCAAGGCCGATCCCATGAGCCAGCCCTCCCGATACCGCAAATAACAGCCCCCATGCCCAAAGGCATGGCAGCCAGGAGCGATTGCCGGCAAACAGCGTGGCAAGCCCGCCTTCCGGGCGTGCATAGGGCAGGGCGGTCATCAGGGCGACAATCGCCGCGCGGCCCGCCAGCGGCAGGATCAGGATCACTGCCCATCGCGACGATCCTGAAATATCTGCCAGAAGCGTAACCTTCAGCAGCACAACGAACACAACGGCCAAGACTCCCATGACCCCGGTCCGGCTGTCCCGCATGATCTCCATCATTTTGTCGCGGGGCCGGGCGCTGAAAAAGCCGTCTGCCGTGTCGGCGAGCCCGTCCATGTGCAACCCACCAGTCAGGCAGATCATAACGAGAATGGTCAGCACGCTGGCCGGCAGCAGGGGGAGCGCCAGGCCGACGACATAATCGAAACCGGCCGAAATGAGGCCGATCAGCAAACCTGCCAGGGGGAAATAAGGAACACTGCGCGCCAGTGTTTTTTCATCGCCGCCCCAGCCGCCGGGAAAGGGCAGGACCGTGAGAAACCGGATCGCTGCAAAAAATTTCCTCATGAGTTTGCCCTGGAAACAGAAGCCTCTTCGAATGTGGCCACTTCGGTCAGGATTCGCACCGCCGCCTCCACCAGATTCATTGCCAGCACGGCGCCGGTGCCTTCCCCGAGCCTCAGGTCCAGATCCAGAAGCGGTTTTTTCCCCAGATGAGACAGGGCAACCCGGTGCCCCTGTTCCAGGCTGCGGTGGGAAGCGATCATGTAGTCCCGGGCCGTGGGCGAGAGATGAGCGGCGATCAGAGCGCCTGCCGTTGAAATAAAGCCGTCTATGAGCACGGGCTTTCGGAGCGAAGCCGCCCCCAGGATCAGACCGGCGATGCCGCCGATTTCAAAACCGCCGACTTTAGTCAGGACATCGAGCGCGTCTGAAGGATCCGGTCGGTTGACCCGCATGGATTGTTCAATGATTCTGATCTTATGGAGAAACTGATCTTCTTCGATGCCGGTCCCCCTGCCGGTGACCTCTGCCACGGAAGCGCCGCTGAACACCGAAACAATGGCGCTGCTGGGCGTGGTGTTGCCGATGCCCATGTCGCCCGTAGCGAAAAGGTCCGTCGAGTCGGCAAGCGACAAGGCAACCTCTATTCCCGCCTCGATACAGCGGACGGCCTCCTCTCGCGACATGGCCGGACCGATCGCCATGTCTTTTGTTCCCGCACCGATCCGCCTGGAAAGGATAGTTCCCGCTGCGGTCAGAGCGCCGAGATCGCCGGCTACGCCCATATCCACCACCACGACCTGTGCGCCGGCAAGACAGGCCAGCGCATTGATTCCGGCCCCGCCATTCACGAAATTATGAACCATCTGTGCGGTCACCGCCTGCGGGTATTTGCTTACTCCCTGTGCCGTGACGCCGTGGTCGCCGGCCATGGTCGCAACAGTCTTGCGGGTCACAGGGGGATGGAGCGAGCCGGTCATGGCGGCCAGATCTTCGGCCAGATCCATAATCCGGCCCAGCGCCCAGTGGGGCATCGTGAGCTGTTCAAGGCGCGTCCTGGCCTGCTGCCGCACGGACACATCCGCCGGCCTGATTTTGTTTATCGTTGCTTCAAGCAATGTCATGCAGAGACTCCTTCTGATGATCCGATTGATTCCTGCCCGATGGGAAACCATAGCGGGAAGGAAGTGATTATTCATGCCTCCGTTGCAGGCGCCAGGGCTCCTTTGATGCAAACAGGCACGCCGCTGACCACGAGAATCACGCAATCCGCCCCGGCCGCGATGCTCTGGTTGCAGCGTCCGGCAAGATCCCGGAACTGTCTGGACAGCGCGTTATCGGGGATGATGCCCATGCCCACCTCGTTGGCGACGAAAATCACCGTTCCGTCGAGATCCGCGCATGCTGCGAGCACGTTCCGGCAATGACTTGCCATATCGTCTTCCGTCAACGCCTGCCCCATTTTTTGGGCCTCGAAAAGCAGATTATTGACCCACAAGGTGAGACAATCGATGACGCGGACGCGGCTGTCGCGGGTTTCTCGAAGCGCGTCTGAAAGCCCCAGGGGCGCCTCGATGGTCGACCAGGATGCAGCCTTGCGCTGGGCCTGATGCCTGGCGATGCGCGCCGCCATTTCATCATCCACGGTAGGGCAGGTGGCGACATATGTCCGCGGCCCCGCCATTGACTCCGCTAGCCTTTGGGCCTGGCTGCTCTTGCCGCTGCGGCTGCCGCCGGTAATGAAGATAATCTGTGCCAAGTGTTGACCTCCGAGCATTTACAGCGGGGGGCCGATAAAGGACCGTTACTATCATGCTGCCCGGTGAAAAAAGCGAGAGGAAGATGATGCTTTCCTACGGTCCCGGATGATGCAGGGCATCTTGCCGCTGTGTGCGGGGGATGATAATCATAGATATTGAATAATTGTCAAGAACAGACCGGACGAAAAAATTCATCCGGATTTGCCCGCAGCAAAGTAAAATAATGTGGACATACGGCAGAATAACCGTTATCTTGCTTCCTGCGAAGTTACCTTACCGATGATCGGCGCTGCCGACCAGTGGCAGACCGGAACGGGGCCCTCATTTTGACTCGCTTCATGAAATTATATTAAAGTCTCCAGAAACATCTTTGCGTGTTCACCTCATGGAAAAGAAATCGTTCCAGCCGTTTGAAGCGCTCAAAAAATCGGAACAGGAAAAGTCCGTCATTCTTGATTCCATGACGGAACTCGTCTTGTATCTGGATACGGAATTGAGGGTTATCTGGGCCAACAAGGCAATGCAGGCGGCATTTAACCTGAAGCCCGGCCAATTGAATGGAAGACACTGCTATGAAGCGCTCCATAACAGAAACAAAGCCTGCAGCGTTTGTCCGGCGGAGAGGACCTTGAAAACCTGCGAGCCGCACGAGATCGTGGATATTTCATCTTACAAGAAAAACTGGGTTTTGCGCAGCTATCCCGTCCGGGATGAAAAAGGCGTTCTCACCGGCATTGTCGAGATTGTCACGGATATCACGGAGCGCAGGCGGGCCGAAGAAGCGATGCGGCTGTCGGAGCAGAAATACCGGGAGCTCTTCGAACATGCCAATGACATCATTTTCATTCTTGATTTCGACGGCAGGATACTGTCGTGCAATGCCGCCGCAGCCAAGACCTATGGTTACGAACCGCAGCAGCTCCTCGGACTGGGCATCGGCGATATTCTGGATCGGGATTACCTGCCCGTCATGCGGGAATTCATCCGCAAAAAAATGGACCGCATCGACGTAGCAAGTCCCCAGGAATTCCTGACCTATACAAGAGATGGGGAGGCCGTCTGGGTGGAGGTCAATGCCCGCATCGTCAGCGAAAACGACAAGCCGGTATCCGTTCACGGCATTGCCCGCAACATTACCGATCGCAAGAAGATGGAGGAGGCGCTGCGAAAAAGGGAGCGGGAACTTGAGGAACAGTCCCGGAATCTCGAAGACGCCAACACGGCCCTCAGGGTCCTGCTCAAGCGCCGCGAAGAGGATAGGGCTGAGCTTGAGGAAAAGGTCATCTGCAATACGAGAGAGCTCATTGTGCCCTATATCGAGAACCTCAAGATCACGCAGGTGGACAGCCATCAGCGCAATCAACTGACCATTCTCGAGCGGCATATCAATGAAATAGTTTCCCCGTTTCTGCGTACGCTGTCCTCGAAATATCCCAATCTCACCCCGATGGAAATCAAGGTCATCACCTTTATCAGGGAAGGACGCACGACCAAGGAAATCGCGGAACTTCTGAAACTATCTGCAAGGACGGTCGATGTTCACCGGGATAATATACGGAAGAAACTTGGTTTGAAAAACAGAAAAGCCAACCTGCGATCCCATCTTCTGTCCTTAACCGCACCGCTTGAGCGCGACCTTTCGAATACCTATGTATCATAGGTATAAGCTGCGTATTTTTACCGTATTGCTATTTCTGCAAAGAGATGATTTTATGAGTGCGCCCCTCCGGACTTATCCCTCCGGAAAAGATTGTTGCGAAGGTCCTTGAAGAAGCTTTTTACGTCCGGAAATACAGAGACGGACAAAAGAATCCATAAAAAGGGGGAAAGATCAATGACAAAAGAAGAAAAAATCGAGGAAATCCGCCAGAGAGCCAGAAAGAATTTCTCTCTCGGATACAACTGCGCCGAGTGCGTGACGGAAGCCGTTTTTTCGCTCGTTGATACGGGCCTTCCGGTGGCTGTGAAGAAATGCGCGACCGGCTTCGGCGGCGGCATCGGACTGTTCGGCGACACCTGCGGCGCGCTGGCCGGCTGCGTGATGGCCGTGAGCGCCGTTCATGGCAGAACAGGGTTGCCCGAGGGCGAGGATCCCAAGGAGGTGGCGAAGAAGTCCAAACAGCAGCTCTACGGAAGGCCCGGCGCCTACAGGATCTTCAACCAGATTCCGAACCGCTTCAAGGAAAAATTCAATCATACACAATGCCGTGAGTTGACCGGAAAATGGCAATCCGAGTGGCTCTGCCGCGATCACGCTCTATTCTGCCGTGAGGTCATTACGGACGCTGCGGGCATTGCCGCAGACATGATCCTTTCGGACAAAAATGAACTTGCGGCCAAATCTTTTGGTTCGAATGTCGAAAACCTGAAGGACTGATCCGCCGGGAGCAATGGCATGCCTGTGCATTCAAAGGCAGATCGCCGGATTCGTCCGGTTTGTCTTGAGGCCCGTGAAAAAAGGAGAAAGGTATGAGTAGAAATCTCGTGATCGTCGGCGGCGGCGCCGCAGGACCTTCCGTCGCTGCGGAGGCAAAGCGAAGGGACCCGTCACTTCAGGCAACCATCATCGAGCGGGGTGAGTTTATTTCTTACGCGGCCTGACCGATGCCCTATTACATCGGTGATGTAATCAAGGATTATAAAAAGCTTGTGATGCGGACCCCGGAGGAGTTCGGCAAAACCGGCGTGGATGTGAAAATAAAGACCAGCGTGGAAGCCATCGATCCCGACAGAGGATCCGTCCATCTGTCCGATGGAAACGTCTTGCCCTATGATATCCTGGTCATGGCAACGGGGGCCGATGCCATCCGCCTGGACATGCCGGGCGCCGACCTCGAAGGCGTTTTTGTATTGCGTGACCTGACCCATGCCCTGCACCTCAAATCTTACCTGAACGACAAAAAACTGCCGCAAGGCCGTGATCGTGGGCGCCGGCTATATCGGCATGGAGATGTGCGAGGCCTTCAGGAGCCTCGGCATTGAAACGCAGGTCCTCGATATTCTGCCCCGTCCCGCACTTCGCTGGGACCCTGAATTTGCGAAGCTCATGGTGGAAGAACTCGATCGGAATTCGGTGGCTTTTCTTCCGGGCACCAAGCCCCTTGCCATCGAGAAGGGCAAGGATTTTGCGCTTAAGCTCACTACAGACAAAGGCGACCTGGAGGCAGATATCATTCTCATGGGGCTCGGTACGAAACGAAACACGAGACTGGCGGAATCCATCGGCGTTAAGATGGGGGAAAGCGGCGCCATCGGCGTGGACTTCTTCCAGCGTACCTCGCGGGAGGAGGTATATGCCGTCGGGGACTGCTGCGAGGTCTTTCACCGCGTCATCGGGAAATGGGTCTATTATCCGCTCGGCGACATTGCCAACAAGCAGGGCCGCACGGCCGGCATCAACATCGGCGGCGGCACGGCGAAATTTGCCGGAATCGTAGGAGCGCAGTCCTTCAAGCTCTTCAATCTCGAAGTGGCCTCAACGGGCCTGACGGAAGAGGAAGCAGAAAAGTACGGTTTCCAGCCGGTCAGCGATATGATCTGGGGACTGCCGGTGGGAGGCCCCATGTCCAAAGGTGAAAAACTCGGATTGAAGCTCGTCGCCGACAAACCCACGGGCAGGCTTCTGGGCGCCCAGGCCGTTGGCGAAAAGGGGGCCGTTTCCAGGATCAACAGCCTTTCCGTTGCTCTCTGGTCGGGCCTCACGCTGGAGGAGGTCGGTTATCTCGATTTGGCCTATGCGCCGACCTTCGGCGGTGCCTGGGATGCCATCCACAATGCGGCACGGCAGCTGATGAGAAAACTGGCGTAAAAAATCTAACCGGGATGGATGAAGAAACCGACATCGCCGGCAGGATGTTTTGATGGATCAAAAGGCACAGAAGGATAGGGGATGAAAAAGAAAACCGAAAAAAAGAAAGTTAGTGAAGAAAAAACGGGAATGGAAGTGATCAGCGTTAAAATCGGAAGCAAGCCCTCCGCGATTTACAAGGGCCTGGGCGGAACGTTTGCCAGTTTTATGGATAGCTGCCTTCGCAAACAGGCATTGCCGGGTTTTCATGAAAAAGGACTCATTGCGGAGGCGGAGCCGAAAGATACAGGCATCGTACTTTGTCTGTCCGGAAAGCGCAGCCAAACCAAACTCAGGGAAGTCATGGACATCGCCTTGCTCAATATCGGGGCCTATCCCGATTCAGGGGGCAAGGCGGAATTTTTCATAGACGTCAAATCTGAAAAGTAAGACGGAAAAGGAGGAAATTATGGCTTTAAAGACGGCAAATGAGTTTCTGGACACCATTAAAAAGATGAAGCCCCGTGTTTATATCGGCGGGAAATGGGTGAAGAACCTGCTCGACAATCCCGTCACGCGTTCCATGGTCATGGCCAATGCGGCGATCTACGGTCTGGCGGAGGATCCGGATAATAAAGGGGTGATGGTGGCGACGTCCCACCTGACAGGGGAGCCGATCAACCGCAACCTCAATGTTGCACGGAACATCCACGACCTGGATATGCGCCAGGAGATGGCCCTCCTGACGAGCCAGACCGTGGGAACCTGCAACTACCGCTGTGTCGGCTGCGACGCCTTGAACAGCCTTGCCGCCACGACATGGGAAATGGACCGCGACCTGGGCACGAAGTACAATGAACGGTTCAACAAGTGGCTAGCCTATGCCCAGGCCAACGACCTGGCCGTTTCGGGCGCCATCACCGACGCCAAGGGGGACCGCAAGAAGAGGCCCACCCAGCAGGACGAAATCGACTCCTTTGTCCACCTCGATGAAAAACGTGACGACGGTATCGTGGTCAGCGGGATCAAGGTGAGCCAGAGCGGCGCCATCGGCTCCCATGAAACGCTCGTGCTTCCGGGCGGCGGGCTGAAAGAAGACGAAGGTCAGTTCGCGCTGGCCTTCGCCGTGCAGAACAGCGTTCCGGGGCTGACCTACATCTGCCAGTACAATGCCTACTCGGCGGAGCGGGAGATGTGCGGCGACGAATCGGAACTCGGGAATCCCATCTACGGGCAGCGGGAAACATCCACGATGGTTTTCGACAAGGTTTTCATCCCCTGGGACCGCGTATTCCTCTGCGGTGAGACCAAGTACTGCGGGAAACTGGTCACGCGGTTTGCCAAGGCCCACCGCATGAACTGCGGCGGCGCCTGCAAGGTGGGATTCGCCGACCTGATCATCGGCGGGACGATGTTGGCCGCCGAATACATCGGTGTGGAAAAGGTTCCTCACATCCAGGAGAAGATCATCGACATGGTCCGCCTGAGCGAGACGTCCCATGCCTGCGCGATCGCGGCGGCCATGAAGGGACGCGAGGAACCTAAGGGATCGGGCGTCTATCTGCCGGATGACCTCTTCGGCAACGCCGCCAAACTCAATATCGCCCACGGATTCTGGGAAATCATCAAGAATGCCGGGGATATCGGCGGTGGTCTCGTAGTGACGATGCCGAGGCTCAAGGACCTCGAGGACCCGGAGGTCGGTCCGGCGCTCAAGAAGGCCTTCTCGGCTGCGGCCCCGGCGGCCAAGCGGCTCAAGGTCGCCAAGTTCCTGCAGCACTGGTCGGCCGGTCTGCACGGCGCGGGGACCTGGCACGGCGCCGGCGCCCCCCAGACCCAGCGATTCATGTTCACGGTCCTGACGGACTTTGAAAAAAAGAAAAAGATGGCCAAGAAACTTATGGGAATGAAAGATTAGTAAAGCGCAAAACAGACAATGAAGAAGCCCCCATGCAGTTCGTTTCACTTGCATGGGGGCTTTGTCTTTTCTCCATTGCACCTTAATGCCTCAACCTGCAAATTTTATCCGATTTCATCTCCGCCATCCACTCAAATCGCTTAACCATTTGATCAGACCGGACGGCCTGACGGCCTAAGCCGCAAAGGTCAGTTTTGTGCCGGACATGTTGAGAATGAAATGGCCGCCCATTTCCTTTTCCATGTAGGCCGTGGCCTTCCTGCCTGTGCAGTGCGTCGGGATGACATAGGCCGGATCGATCTTCTTGAGTTCATCGGTGGTTCGGTCGATAATATGTTCAAAAAGCGGCCCCGTCAGGTGAAAACCGCCCATCACCGCATACACCTTTTCAATCCCCGTCGCCTCCCGGGCGTAGAGCGCCGTGTTGACGATGCCGGAATGGGCGCACCCCGACAGGACGACCAGTCCCTTGCCCTTGACATTCATCACCAGCGACGTGTCGTCCTCGATGGGATCCCATTTCTCTTCGCCCTTTTCCTGATAATGGGCGATGGGGAAGCCCTTCTCGAAATCCGTTTTCTGTGGAATCTCCCCGAGGAACAGGACATCGCCGTCCAGTAGCGGCAGCGGCTCTGTGGTTTCCACGAGTTTCATGCCCGTGGCGGCCACCGCTTCCCGGGTCAGGGACGGCAGATTAATCTTCAAGGTTTCTGATAACTTCAAATAACGGGGCGCCCGGAAGATGGCCGGATGGGCCACGACGGGGATGCCCTTGTTGGGAATCGCCGCCGTCATGGCTGCGAAACCACCCGTGTGATCCATGTGTCCGTGGGAAAGGGCGATTGTTTCTATCTCCGCCAGATCAACACCAAGTGCATTTGCATTATAAGCCGCCCCGATTTCGGAAAATCCCGTATCGAACAGCAGCGTGTGCGTTTTTCCATCGGTCGTCGTCCTGACAAGCGCCGAAAAACCGTGTTCCGACAGAATGGATCTCCGGTACTGGCCGTCCTTCAGGGGCAGGGCCCGCTGGACAATCGCATTGTTGTCCATGGCCATTAGATCGATATAGTTGTCCTGCAGCGTCAGAATCTCTACTTTATCAATTTCGTTGATCCGGATGGGTGCTTGCATTGCTTTCTCCTTATGGTCAATGGTTCCATTCAATAAATTTCTTTTCCAGGTCCGCTGATGGATGAAGATCAGGGGGAATGAACGTAATTACAGCGGCTTGTCCTCAGGCAGCGTTTCGCCGATGGCCAGGCGGCAGAGGTCGCTGACCATAAGATTGGTCAAGCCCGCCTCCTTTGCCTTCTTGCCCAGGGTCCGGTAGCACATGGGACACAGATAGACCATCGCCTCGGCGCCGGAATCCTTTGCATCCGCGATGTTTTTCTCCTGGAAGGGTGCGAAGTTCTTCCCCCTGGGGAAAAGCTTCAGGTTCGGTCCCGCCAGCTCCACGCCGCAGCAAATGGCGCTAACGTCGTCGTACTGTCTTTTGACCCGCTCCACGCCGATCATCTCGAAGATTTCGTTCAGCAGGGGGTCTTTTTCCGGGGTGTAGCGGGAAGCGCAGGGCCGCTGATAGGCGACTTTCATGTTGAGTTTCTTAATATCGCGCTTGTGCTCTTTCAGATAGTCCCGCAAGTGCTCGAAAATTGATACAGGCCGGAAGGGGAGCTGAATGCCATATTCCGGTGCGACGCCCTTGAGCACGGCGTAACAGTCGTCATGGACCACGACGATCTCCTTCGCCCCCGATTTGGCCAGATTGTCCACCATTCCCTGCAGACGGTCCCGCAGGATGGATTCGTCTCCCATGTGGGCAAACAGGACATTACAGAAATAGTGGCGTCCCTTCAGCAGCGGCAGCCCCTCGAAGAGCTTTCCCTGGATGGCCCAGGGCATGCTGCCCTCCATGACGCACAGGGACATGGCCCGATCCGCCTTCGGCACGGCCTTCGGTTCTCCCTCAGACTTGAAACGTTCCGCCATCGAGGCGCGCAGGGCCGGATCGGTAAAATCCCCGGCCGCTTCCATTTTGCCCAGGATCAGATCAAAGGGGCGCGCGTCCTTCGGGCAGTATTCGTTGCAGGCAACACAGGTGACGCAATCGTACAGCCAGTCCACCTTTTCTCCCTGGACGAGCTTCCTGAACGCCTCACCGCCGCTTTTCTGATCAAAGGGCAGATAATGGCACCGGGCCAGACAATCTCCGCAAAAATCGCATCGCTCTTCGTGAAACATGAATACCTCCTTCTGTCAGACCCTGAGGATGACGGCCTCACCCTGTGCAAGCCCTCCGCAGATCGCTGCGACGCCATACCCGCCGCCCCTTCGCTGGAGCTCGTAGGCAAGGGTCATGGTAATCCGGCCGGCGCTTGCCCCGACAGGATGGCCGAGGGCGATGGCCCCGCCGTTCACGTTTGTTTTATCCCGGATCGCCTTCCATTTTTTTTCGTCTCCGTCCGCAAGGATCTTCGTTGAGACGAGCGGTACGGCGGCAAAGGCCTCGTTGATCTCGATCAGATTCATATCGTCGATCGTCAGGCCGGCTTTGCCGAGGGCCTTCTGGATGGTGTAAGCCGGGATCACGGCGATCCTGCGGGGGTCCGTTGCGGAAGATACGATGGCCACCACCGTTGCCAGCGGCTTGAGTCCCTTCTTCGCCGCCTGCTCCCGCGTCATGAGGAGAATCGCGCTTGAGCCCGCGCTGATGGGGGGCGCGTTGCCCGGCGTGACGGTGGGGCTTCCGTAAACCGTCTTGAGCTTTGCGAGCGCCTCGACGCTGGACTTGCGCGGGGATTCGTCTTTGTCGATGATGATGGGATCGCCCTTCTTTTGGGGGATCACGATCGGCGTCAATTCCTCCCCGACCTTCAACTTCCCTTCGGCATAGGCCTTCAGGCACAACTCCTGGCTCCTGGCGGCCCATTCGTCCTGCATTTCGCGGGTTACGCCGTATTCGACGGCCACCTCTCCCGCGTCCAGCGCCACGGGGTTGAAGCCCTTTGCAGTGTAGCCGAGCTCAAAGAGCCCGTCGATGAGCTTGATATGGCCGATCCTCACGCCCTGTCTCAATCCCGGCGCCAGGTGGGGCATCCGGGGCATGTTCTCGGAGCCCACGGACATGACCGTTTTGGAGATTCCGGCCATCATGGAGACCGCCCCGAGCCTCAGGGTGGTCAATGACGAACAACAGGCCCGGTCAAGGGTGACCGAGATGTTATCCGCCGGAAAACCTGCCAGCAATGTCGCCTGCCTTGCCGGCACATCGGTCTCGAGGGCGACTTCAGCAAGGACGCAGCTTCCGTAATAGATCTCGTCCACTTCCTCCGGTTTCACGCCGACCCGGTTGATGACCTCTTTCATGACCACCATGCCGAGATCGATGCTGGGGATTGCGGCCATGGCCGAATCAAACCGGCTGAAAGGCGTCCGGACGGCACTGACAATGACGATATCGTTTCTATTTTCCATTTTCTCAACTCCTTCAAGTTTTGGTTGTTATGTATCTTTTTTCTGTTTCGCCTGCAATTCCATCTTTTTGGCGAAGATCAGGATGGCGGTCAGGGCGGACTGGGTCATGCCGGGGATGCGCTGGGCCTGTCCGATCGTCGCGGGCTCGATGCGGGCGAGCTTCATTTTCAGCTCATTGGACAGGCTCGGAATGGCCTCGTAATCGATGCCGGCAGGAATCTTCGCGGCTTCCAGCGTCTTCATTTTCTGGACCGCCTCGCGCTGGCGCTTGATGTACCCTTCGTACCTGGCCTCGATTTCAATCTGCTTTTTGACCATCCTGGTCCGTAATCGGCGCCCAGCCTGCAAAGGGTTTCAGGTCGTCATAGGCCACCTCTTCCCGCTTCAGGAGCTGAAAAAGCGTCACGGGATTCCTAATCGGCGCCGTGCCGATCTCTTGGAGCGTCCGGTTGACGTCGTCAACGGGATAGATCCGGGTTGCATGCAGGCTGTTCCAGCCCATCGCGGATCCGGCGGATCCTGTCTTTCAAGTGTTCATGGGCGTCGTCAGGAATGAGGCCCAGTGCATGCCCTTTGCCCATCAGGCGGATCAGGGCGTTGTCTTCCCGCAGGATCAGCCGGTATTCGGCCCGGGAGGTAAACATCCGGTAGGGCTCGTCGACGCCCCGCGTCACGAGATCGTCGATCATGACGGCGATATAGGCGTCGGAACGATCCAGAACAAAGGGCGGTCTGCCTTGGACGGCCAGGGCCGCATTGACGCCCGCCCAGAGCCCCTGGGCAGCGGCCTCTTCGTAGCCGGAGGTCCCGTTGATCTGACCGGCCAGGTAAAGCCCCGTTATCTTTTTTGTTTCCAGTGTCTGACGGAGCTGGGTGGGCTGGACGAAATCATATTCGATGGCATAGGCGCTGCGCATGATCTCCGCCTGCTCCAGGCCGGGGACGCTGTGGACAATTCGTTCCTGCAGTTCCGGCGGCATGCTGTTGCCCAGACCCTTGGCGTAGATTTCTTCCGTGTCCAGCCCTTCGAATTCGAGCACGACAGGATGCCTTTCCTTATCGGCAAAGCGCACCACTTTGTCTTCGAGGGAGGGACAGTAGCGGGCGCTGATTCCCTGGATGGCGCCGGAATACAGGGGGGACAGGCGGATGTTTTCACCGATCAGCCGGTGGGTTTCCGCGGTGGTATAACTGAAATAGGAGGGCAGACGTTCTTCCCGCAACGCTTGCGTCCGCCAGGAAAAGGGCTCCGGATCGGGATCGCTGTCCTGGCGCTCCAGAACGGAGAAGTCAATCGTGGAGGCCTTGAGCCTCGGCGGCGTGCCGGTCTTCATGCGCCCCATTTCAAAACCCAGCGACCGCAGGGACTCTGCCAGTTCCAACGAGGCCATTTCGCCGGCCCGACCGGCCGGATGACTGGCTGTGCCGATGTGGATCAGGCCGTTCAGGAAGGTCCCCGTGGTGATGATCACCGCCTTGCCGCCGAAAAAGAGGCCGGTCTGATCCACGACGCCGGTGATTGTATCTCCTTCGACAATCAGCCCGGTCACGAGGCCCTGCCTCAGATGGAGGTGCTTTTCCTTCTCCACGACGGACTTTCATGGCCAGGCGATAGAGCTGCTTGTCACACTGAAACCGGGAGGATTGCACGGCCGGCCCCTTGGAGGCGTTGAGCAGGCGGAAATGAACGGCCGTCAGATCGGCGATGCGGCCCATCTCTCCGCCCAGGGCGTCCACTTCCTTTACAAGCTGGCCCTTGGCCAGGCCGCCGATGGCGGGATTGCAGGACATCAGGGCCACGGAATCCAGGTTTATATTGAACAGAAGCGTTTCACAGCCCATGCGCGCCGCGGCCAGGGCCGCTTCACAGCCCGCATGGCCGCCGCCGACGACAATAACATCGTAATGATTGTGCAAAATCGGATCCTCCGGGCGCCTTCCCTGGAAATGCTTGCAGTCGTGGCGGTAATTTAATAGTATTGACGGGGAAAAAACAACAGAAAAAGAGGCCGTCTTGGAAAAACCGGCGTTCTGGAACAACACGAAAAGATATTATGACCTGAAAAGCTACTGGCGCAACCTGTTTGGCGGCCGGGTCTATAAGCTGCCCATCGACGCCGGGTTTACCTGCCCCAACCGGGACGGCACGGTGGCCGCGGGCGGCTGCATCTATTGTGACGGCACGCGGGTCAAGGCTGCGCCAGGCGGGGCCGCTTCCCCCTGTTTCGGAACAGATTGCAAGGGGTCAGGCCTATTACCGAAAACACCGCCGAGCCGTCAAATTCATTGCCTATTTTCAGACCTTTACGAGCACGTACGGTCCGCTGGACCACCTGAAGCGCCTCTATGACGAGGCCCTGGCGCAGCAGGACGTCATCGGCCTTTCCGTGGGGACGCGTCCCGATTGTGTTCCCGATCCCGTGATTGGGCTGCTTGAGGGATATGCGCAGAAACAGCATGTCTGGCTGGAGTTCGGCCTGCAGTCCATGCATGACAGGACTTTGAATCTGATCAACCGCGGGCATTCCCGGGCAATTTTTGTGGATGCCGTGCAGCGGGCCGCCGGGAAAGGAATACATATCTGCGTCCACATCATCGTCGGGCTGCCGGGCGAATCGCGGCAGGAAATTCTTAGACGGCGCGGTTTCTTGCCGCGCTTCCGATCCAGGGAATCAAAATTCACGCACTTTTGGTGCTGCGCGGAACCGCCCTGGGGAAGCATTACGAAGACGGCCTGATCGCCATGATGACCCGGGAGGAGTATGTTCATACAGTCTGCGATATCCTGGAAATCCTGCCCCCGGAGATGGTTATCCAGCGCCTGACAGCGGACGGCTACCGCGACATATTTCTGGCGCCGCAATGGGCGGCCAATAAAATGGAGGTGCTAAACGCCATTGATCGTGAACTGGAGCGGCGCGGGACCTGGCAGGGGCGCCATGCGGGGGGCGTTTTGTGAGCTCTGAGCATGGGGCCGAGCAAGGCCTTGTTGATAGGATAGAAGACTGGTAAATGGGGACAGATTTGAAATCTGTCCCCATTTACCCAAAAAGCCTTTTTTATGATATGAGAGCTTTGCATAACCGCTGAAAAATTGTTCGTAAGTGGCGAATGAAAGATTTTTCGCATTTCCATAAATTAGAATAACTTATTGATTTTAAAAATATTCAGTCTTTATAATATTTTATGCGAAAAAGATTTTGAGCCGCGGCGAAGCCATTTTTCAAAGGTCTCGATATATGTTTCACGTGAAACAAAGGAAAGATAAAAAAATGATAGCCATCGTTGATTATCGCGCCGGGAACCTGACCAGCGTTGCCCGGGCGCTGCATTACCTGAACCAGCCCTATCGGATTACGGCAGATCCGGAAGTCCTGCAACAGGCCAGTCACGTGATTTTTCCGGGCGTCGGTGCGGCCGGTGAGGCTATGGCATATCTGCGGCAAACCGGCCTGGATCGGCAGATTCGCAGCCTTGTCGCCGCCGGGAAGCCGCTGCTCGGGATCTGCCTGGGCACACAGGTGATCTTTGAGTACAGCGAGGAAAACGATACATCCTGCCTGGGGATCGTTCCGGGTTCAGTCCGCATGTTTCCCCACAATCTGCAGCTGGAGGACAGGCCGCTGAAAATTCCCCACATGGGCTGGAATGAAGTCGCCTTTACGAAACCCCATCCCGTGTTCAAGGAGGTCGAGCAGGGGGCCGCCTTTTATTTTGTGCATTCCTACTACCCGGCGCCGGCCGACCCCGCGTGGATTCTCGGCTCGACCGACTATGGTATGCGTTTCTGTTCAGCCATCGCCCGTAAAAACCTTGTGGCGGTGCAATTTCACCCGGAGAAAAGCGGGCGCCCGGGTCTGCGGATTTTAGAGAATTTCTGCCGCTGGGGAGGCCGGGATGCTGAGTAAAAGAATCATTCCCTGCCTGGATGTGCGCAACGGGCTGCTGACCAAGGGCATAAAATTTCAGGGGAATGTTGATATCGGCGATCCGGTGGAGGCGGCCCGGGCCTACTATGAGCAGGGCGCCGACGAGATCGTTTTTTATGATATCACCGCGTCTTCCGATGGCCGCGCCATCATGATCGATGTGGTGAAGCGCGTTGCGGAGACGATTTTTATTCCCTTCTCGGTAGGCGGCGGAATCCGCACCGTGGAAGACATGCGCAGCGTGATCCTCGCCGGCGCCGAGAAAGTGAGCATCAACACGGAGGCGGTGCTCAATCCGCTGCTCATCGCCGACGGCGCCAGGGCCTTCGGCAGCCAGTGCATCGTGCTGGGAATGGACGTCAAGAGAGTCGAACACAGTGCTACAATTCCAAGCGGGTATGAAATGGTCATCCAGGGCGGCCGGACAGACACGGGGATCGACGCCCTGTGGTGGGCGAAGGAAGCCGAGCGTCTGGGCGCCGGGGAAATCTGCCTCAACTCGATCGACGCCGACGGGACGCAGGACGGCTATGAAATCGCCCTGACGTCCATGATTTCCGCGAATGTACGGATTCCTGTGATTGCCTCGGGTGGGGCCGGGCGGCCGGAGCACCTGCTCGATGTGCTGACCCGGGGCCGGGCCGATGCCGCCCTCATCGCCTCGATGGTCCACTATAAAACCCACACGATTCCGGAAATAAAGACATTTCTTGACAGGCAGTGCGTTAAAATGAGGATGCAGTGGTGACTCGCCGCGGGTCTTGATTATTGGGCTTGACGTGATATATATTATAGGTATAAAAAACCAACATGAATTTCGGTGAACAGGGGGGAAAGAATCAGTGGACCCAAAACGATATGAACTGAATGTCCAGCTGGCGCAGATGCTCAAAGGCGGCGTCATCATGGACGTGACCAATGTGGAGCAGGCCAGGATTGCCGAGGAGGCGGGCGCGGTGGCCGTGATGGCCCTGGAACGCGTTCCTGCCGATATACGCCTGCAGGGTGGTGTTGCCCGCATGTCCGATCCCGCGATGATCGTGGAAATCAAGAAGGCCGTATCGATCCCGGTCATGGCCAAGGCGCGGATCGGCCATTTTGTGGAAGCCCAGATTCTGGAGGCGCTGAAAATCGATTATATCGATGAAAGCGAGGTGCTCACGCCGGCCGATGAGGAGTGCCATATCGACAAGACAAAATTTCCATTCCCTTTGTCTGCGGCGCCCGCAACCTGGGCGAGGCCCTGCGGCGCATTGCTGAAGGGGCCGCCATGATCCGGACGAAAGGCGAGGCTGGAACCGGAAACGTGGTCGAGGCGGTCCGCCATATGCGCGCCATGAACCGGGAAATCCGCCAACTCATAAACATGCCCCTCGAAGAGGTGACGGGATTTGCCAAGGCCAACGGTATGCCCTATGAACTGGCCCTGAAAGTCCGTGAACTGAAACGATTGCCGGTTGTGAATTTTGCTGCAGGCGGGCTCGCCACGCCGGCCGATGCCGCCCTGATGATGCAGCTCGGCTGCGATGGCGTCTTTGTCGGATCGGGAATCTTCAAATCCGCCGATCCGTTACTGCGCGCCCGGGCCATTGTCAAAGCGACGGCCTATTTTAAAGATCCGCAAAAAATCCTGGAGGCGTCCATCGGGCTCGGCGAGGCCATGCCGGGATTGGAAATATCGGAAATCCCCGAAGGCCAGTTGCTTGCCGGTCGCGGCTGGTAATGGAAATGCGATGGGGGTCCGACGAAGAAATCATCGGCGTCCTCGATCTTCAGGGGAGTGTTTTCGAGCATCTCGAGCATCTGGAACGGATCGGCATTTCGGGCCGTCCCGTAAAGACGCCGGCCGACATCCTGACCCTCAAGGGCCTGATTATCCCCGGCGGTGAGAGCACCTGTCTTTCCAGGTTGATGAGCATCTTCGGCATTGATGACGCCATCAAGTCAGCGTTTGCGCGCGGCATGAACATCTGTGGCACCTGCGCCGGCGCCATTCTTCTGGCCGATGCCGTTATCGGCGAATCATCCCATCTGGGTCTGATCGAGATGGATATCGAACGCAACAGCTTCGGCAGCCAGCTCGACAGCTTCACCGCCACAGCGGTAATCCCAAAGCTTTCTACCGAGCCTCTCCCCCTGACCTTTATCCGGGCGCCCAAAATCTGGCGGACAGGTCCGGGGGTCGCCGCGCTCCTGAAGATAGATAATTATATTGCCGCCGCGGAAAGTGATCGGGTGTTGGTCACGGTATTCCATCCGGAACTGACCGGCTGTGTGGCGTTTCACCGCTATTTCGCACGCAAGTGCGGGCTTTTACCGCTCGATGAGAGCCAGGTTCCCGATGTCGATCCGGCCTGGAACCGGAACAGCTGGATGCGCGTTGTCCCTGCGCTCCGAGGTTGACAAACTGTTTTTATTGTCCCTCTGAGGAGTCGAAGCGGCCCCCTCACATTCAGGTAAAATTTCTGTGAAAAAATCACCGGATATTGTGGATATTCGTTGACTTATCAAAAGATGCTGGGGATCACATGATTATTTGATCAGGTCGATTCTTTGCTGCGTCACATCCGCCTTTGTCTGTTCGTTTAACGATGCATAAGAATCCCGCAGCTTGCTTAGATAAACCAGGAGGGCCTTTTTCCAGCCCTGTTCGGAGGCCGTCCGGATGGCCGTATGAAGCGTCTCTTCATGATAAAGTTGCGTTTGAACGGCCAGGCCGGATGCAATGAGTCTGGACAGCGGATCTTCTATCGCCGTGATCGCGAGGTCGATGTCTGACTGTTTCCCGTTCTTACAGGCACGCAGAAATTGCCGGTATTGCGGGGGCAGGTATTGTTCGTCCACCCGGTCGAAGGCGCCCTGCAAAAATGCGTGGAAATGAATGTTTTCGGGATGCAGCTCGATGGCCTCCAGCTTGCGATATTCCTGACCGTCAAAGCTCTCGAGTACCGCAACCCGTAAGGCATCTCGGGAGAGATAGACGATTTGCAGAAGTCGTAAGTCACCGCCGGATTTAATTTCCAAGACGGATTGTTCAAAGCTTATTTCAGCCAGGCGATCCCGTCCCTGCAAATAATGCTTTTTGTAGCTTTCCATTTGATTTTGGCCCGTTTTTATCCAGTCCGGGACGGCTTTTGCGCTGCATCCCGCAAGCAGAACAAAACAGGACAGTAGATATATGATTCTTTTCATGGAAGTTTCAGATGCGTCTCCTTTTTCAGGGGAATGAGCTTGTCAATGTCATTCACCAAACTGTTGATGTCGTGGATCATTCGGTCAATGTCCTGCCGCAGCAACTTCACATCCCCGGTTGTATCCGCCGTATCGGCGCTGATTTTGTGGATATTATCGAGAACCGGGTCCATTTTCCTGAGCTTGACGCTCAGATCCTTAAGAATGGTCTGGATATGCGCCAGAACGCCCTGACTGCCGTAGAACTGTTCGTCTGTCTTTTCCGCCATCGCGTCAACTTTTTTAAGGATCCCGTCGGCCTGCTTGGTAGCGTTCTTCGTATTGCTCAGAATTTTGGTCAGATCGCCGCCGGGATCCGCAAGATTGGACGTCAATGTCTCGACATGGTGCGTAATGCTGCTGATTTTTTCCAGGATCGGTTTAATGCTTTTCACGGCGTCGTTAATGTCATTAGCCTCAACAATCTTCGGAATGGTCTCTTCAGACAGCGCAGGAGCGTCAAGATTCGCCGTGGCAACAGAGATTCTGGCGGAACCGATCAATGGTTTTTCCAGGATGAAAACACTGTCCGCACGGACCCATCGGAGATGCTGGTCGGGCACCTTGATTTTTATGACGACTAGGCTGGCCGCGTTGAGTTCCAGTGAATCAACCCGGCCAATCTTGAAGCCGGAAAAGACAACGGGCATCCCTACCGTCAGGTTTTCACCGGATTTCGAAGACAGGGTGTAGGTATGCTCTTTTGCGAAGACGCCTTTTTTATACGCCACATACCCAATGAAGGCAACAATCATCACAGACGTAATGATAATAAACAAACCCACCTTGAACTGAATGTTACGCGGCATCGCTTATCCTGTATCGTTCTTTAAACCAGAGATAATCAAAAACACAGCTTTTATCATATAAATCAGCAATGATATGAAGGCTGTCATCGATAAACCGGCAGTTATGAAGCGCAGGCAGAAGCTTAAAAGGCCGGTCGATAACGACGATAGCATCTGCCACCATGGCTGCCCTCAGCAGCATGACTCGGAATCGTTGCTCATCCGTAAGAGCATGGGTCCGTTTGTGGGCAATCATCTCAAGCTGATATCTGCGCAGATACCCCATGACCTCCTCCTGTGCCGCTTCGCCGGAAAGATTCTGATGATACTGCTTGATCAGCGCAATATTGATCCACACATCCAGGTTTGAGATGAGCGGCACATCTTCGGAAACCATCCCGCTGCGCTGCCGATGCAGATTCGTGAAGGCTGCCAGTTCGCTTTTCAAAGCCGCCTCACTGTCAAATAATTTCAAATCATTCTTATCAGTAATGACAGTACCTCGATGATCAGGATCGCGATAAAAACCTTGACCATGCCCCGCAAAACCGTTATGGGGACGCTGGTTAGTTCATCTGTGGCTGCGAAACCGGAGCGAATGGGAATCATGGTAATAAAAAACCCGAAGGTCGACGCCTTGACGATGGACAGGATCAGATCGCCGCTGTTGGCAGAGTCCAGCAAGACGCCGGCATAGACGGCAGCGCTCATGCCAAAGAAAATATTTGCAAAAAGTAAACCGCTGACGACCACGACAATGGAAAAAAGGCTGCTCAACAGGACCACGGAAACGATTCCGTTGACAATTCTGGGAATAAAGAGGTAGTCGATAACGTCGATGTTAAAAGCCTCCAGCGTGCGCATCTCCCGGTTCACTTTCATGACGGCGATCTCTGCATTAATGGCGGAACCGGAGCGCAGCGCGATCAGCAGCGCCGTAATCAAAGGGGCCAGTTCGATGACCAGCAGACCGACCAGAATCTTGCCCAGGTAATTCGCCAGACCGAGATCCATGATAATTTTAAAGACGACGCCGATCAAAAGGGAGCCGAACAGGATGGAGCCGACGAGAAAAAGGGGCAGCGTCTGCACCGCGGTAAAATAAATCTGGTTCAGCAGGACGACCCGGGTGGCGCTGTTGTAAGTTTTTATATCAAACATTCTCATGACGATCCTGCCGGCAAAAGACAGGGTGTCATGAAAGGCGCGGCCTATGTCGATTCCGACCTGGCCGATATTTTCTACGACAGGCGCCATTTTATCTGCAAAAAAGGACTGCGCGTTTATAATGGACAACGCTTTACCGTGGCCTCGCGTACCATATAACAGGATATGATAAAAAGCAAAAGACATTGCATGACAACTTCGTAAAGAGTCCGGATACGACGCTTTTTCTGCGAAGCCGTCGAATGTGGACAAAGAGATGACTTATTACGAGTCCATCATCAGCGAGGGGTTGATATTATGAAGATCATACGCTTTCTTTCGGACGATCATCGTGAGCTATACGGACAATACGACATGGATCGACCGGATTGTGCAAGAATTATCAAGGGTGATATTTTTCGGGATTTTCATGTTACGCTTGAGAACGCAAAGATCAAAAGCTTCCTTCCGCCCGTGCAGCCGATCAATATCCTGGCGATGGGTCTTAACTATCGGTGCCATGCGGAGGAAACCGAAATGGCTGTTCCGGATTATCCGATCCTGTTCATGAAGGCGACCAGCAGCGTCATCGGGCATCAGGAGCCGATTCTGTTACCCGCAGCCGGACCCGGGAAGGTGGACTATGAGGCGGAGCTGGCTATAATAATCGGCAGAAGTGTAAAAAATGTCAAGACATCGGACGCCATGGACTGTGTTTTCGGATATACCTGCGCCAATGACGTCAGTGCGAGGGACTGGCAGCTTGAAAAGCAGAAGGGCCAGTGGATACGAGGGAAAAGTTTTGACACGTTTTGTCCGCTCGGGCCCTGGCTCGTCACGAAGGATGAAATCGCCCATCCGGACCGGCTTCGTATCCGCGCCATGCTCAATGAGGAAGACATCCTGCAGGATTCCAATACCGCCAATATGATTCATCAAGTTGCGGCGATCATCAGTTTTTTGAGTCAGTCGATGACGCTGCTGCCGGGGACTGTCATTTTATCGGGGACGCCGGAAGGGGTTGGTTTTACAAGGCAACCCCCTATTTTTTTGAAAATGGGAGACTGGATCACCGTTGAAATTGAAGGCATTGGTCGATTAAGTAATCCTGTGATCCAGGAGCAACCGCATTCGAGTTGACAAATGACGCCAAGTGTTTATATTATCTGAAAAAAGTGGCTGCCGAGGGGATGTGGGAGCGCCGTCGGTCAGGGAAGGCCCTGACAGAAAAGTTCGTTCGTTGTCCGGGAGGATTCCATGAAAAAAGAAAGTCAAAGTCGAAAAACCTTCATGATGTTTTTACTGGCCTGTCTGATCGGGTTTTTCATCGTTTCGGTCGTCGAGGTCCTTCGCTCATCCCTTGTACCTTCCGGGCCGGGGCCTGATGTTCAGCAAGCATCAGCCACCACTCCCACGGACGGCAGCCGGCCGTCGGTATCATTTGCCGATCTGGTTGAGCGGTTGAAGCCGACAGTCGTCAATATCAGCACCACGAAAACAATCCGCAGCGGCATGCGGTCGCCCTTCGGCGGTTCTCCCTTTGACCGTTACTTTGGTGGTGATGATTTTTTTGATCGATTTTTCGGGGACACCCCGAGGCGGGAATTCAAACAGAGAAGCCTGGGGTCCGGCTTTATCATCAGCGCAGACGGTTATATTTTTACCAATAATCATGTGATTGAGCGGGCGGATAAAATTCTGGTCAAACTATCCGACGGTCGGGAATACAAAGCGGATGTGATCGGCCGGGATGCCAAAACGGATATGGCCCTGATCAAGATTAAACCCGGCAACAGCCTTCCTGTCGTTGAAATCGGTGACTCTGAAAAATTAAGAGTAGGGGAATGGGTGGTCGCCATCGGCAATCCCTTCGGCCTGGAGCAAACCGTGACAGCGGGAATCGTCAGCGCCAAAGGGCGTGTCATCGGCGCCGGACCCTACGACAACTTTATCCAGACGGATGCCTCCATCAATCCAGGCAACAGCGGCGGGCCGCTGTTTAACATGGAAGGCAAGGTGATCGGCGTCAATACGGCCATCGTGGCGCAGGGTCAGGGGATCGGCTTTGCCATCCCAATCAGTATGGCCAAGAACATTCTGCCAGATCTGAAATCCAAGGGGAAGGTCACCCGGGGCTGGATGGGGATTTCCGTCCAGGAAGTGACGGAAGATATTGCCAAGAACCTGAAGCTCGGCCAGCGCAACGGCGCACTGATCTCAGAGGTCTTCAAGGGCGATCCGGCGGACCAGGCGGGGCTTCGGCCGGGCGACGTGATTCTGGAAGTTAATGGGAAAAATATAAATGATACCCATCAGTTGCTGATCCTGATCGCCTCTTTTCACGTCGGCGACAAGGTCAATGTAAAAGTTTCGCGCGATGGACAGGAAAAGACCTTCCAGGTGACTGTTGCAGAAAGAAAGGACCGACCGGAGATTGCCAGGGACCCCGGTGACGGTAAGGCATCCTTTGGGATGACCGTTCAAGACATAACCCCGCAGATTGCCCGTCAGCTCGGTATTCCCCAGACAAAGGGTGTTGTGGTGACAGACATTGAGGAAGGCAGTCCTGCAGACGAGGTGGGCATACAGCCGCGGGATGTCATTCAGCAGGTCAACAAGGTCAATGTCAGTTCGCTGAAGGAGTACCTGCGGGAAATTGCAAAACCGGCTGCGAAAAACAGTATTTTACTGCTCATTAAACGCGGGAAAACGACCTATTATGTTGCGCTGCGCCGATAATCCGGTGACAGGATCAGGATGCCTCAGGCGACACAAAAACGTGTTTCGCTTCTAAATATCTACGAGACCCTCCAAGATCACTTCGGAGATCTGCACTGGTGGCCTGGTGATTCCCCTTTTGAGGTCATCGTCGGGGCGATCCTGACCCAGAACGCGGCCTGGAAGAATGTGGAGGCGGCCATCCGTCGTCTCAAAGCGGAAGACGTGCTCCATCCGGCAAGATTGCGTCCATTGGCCGACCAACACCTTGCCGACCTGATCCGGCCGGCGGGATATTTCCGGGTTAAAACAAAACGTCTGAAAGCCTTCCTTAATTTTCTCTATCAGGACTATCAGGATGATTTAAAGATACTGTTTGCCGAAGACCTTTGGGTTTTAAGGAAAAAATTGCTGCTGGTCCACGGGATCGGCGAAGAGACGGCAGACAGTATTCTGCTGTATGCCGGGGGGAAACCCGTTTTTGTCGTGGATGCCTATACCCGCAGGATTATGCAAAGGCATCACATCATCAGCGACAAGGCCCGTTATGAGGACATTCAGACACTTTTCATGAACGGCCTGCCACGGAGCGCGCCGCTGTACAACCAGTACCACGCGCTGCTGGTGAACACCGGCAAGCAGTTCTGCAGGAAACAAAACCCACAATGCGAAATATGTCCGCTGCAATCGTTTCTGTGATGTTTCACGTGAAACACGTATCTTACGCCAGCATTCCCCCGTCCACCACGATACAGGCCCCGGTCATGTAGGAGGCGGCGTCTGAAACCATATAGAGAACGGCGCCGGCCATCTCTTCGGGTTTCGCGACCCGTCCCAGGGGAATCGTGGGCAGGACAATTTTCATGATATCGGGACTGCCGATGATCGCCGCTGAAAACTTCGTGTCCGTCAAACCCGGCAACAGGGCATTGACCCGGATATTCAGCGGCGCCAGTTCCTTGGCAAAGGACTGGGTCAGGGCGACGACCCCGGCCTTCGTGATGGAATAGATTCCCTGAAAAGGGGCCGGTCGAATCGCGTTAATCGAAGCCACATTCACGATGACGCCACTCCCCTGGTCTTTCATGATCCTGGCGGCCTGCTGGGCAATGAAGAAAACACCCTTCATGTTGACGGAAAAGGTCTTGTCCCACGCCCGTTCGTCGGCGCTCAGCACGTCGCCGAAAAAGGGATTGGTCGCGGCGTTATTGACCAGGATGTCCAGGCGCTTGTATTTATTCTTGATTTCGTTGAATAAATGATGGATCTGGTCCATCTCGCCTGTATGGCAGGCAATGCTGACGGCCTTACCTCCGGCCCTGATGATCTCGTCTTCCACGCGTTTGAGATCGTCGATTTTCCGGCTGGCCAAGATCACCTCGGCGCCGTGGGCGGCCAGTGTCTTCGCGACAGCCTCGCCGATGCCCCGGCTTGCACCGGTCACCAGGGCAATTTTATTTTCCAGAAGAAACAGGTCACGCTGCATTCTTAATTCCCTCCTCTGATTTTATAATACGAGAGCTTTATTGCATCGCCGCTGAAAAATGGTTCGCAAGCGGTGAATCAAAGATTTTTCGCTGATGGGGACACGACGCTATCATATCCCCATGACTAATTTAATGATTTAAATCATATTTAAAACCCATAATCTCTTTAGCAAAAAAGATTATAAACCGCGGCAAAGCCCTTTTTCAAAGGCCTCGCGATATTAGAGATCAGATGTTTTGATAACGCCCTTTGCCGTCTCTTCAAGTACATGCACTGCAAAAATCATGAGTCTGAAACGTTCATCTTTGGTCTGGCCGTGGTAAAAGCGAAAATAAATCTGCTGGGCGATCACGGCGAGGCGGAAGAGCCCGAAGCAATAATAAAAATCAATATGATCAATAGACAGACCCATTCTTTCGGCATACGCGTTGATGAACTCCCGCCGCGTCATCATGCCCTCCAGATGGGTAGGCGCGATCCGGATGGCCTGCATGTTCGGGGGATCCACCCGGTCCACCCAGTAGGCCAGAGCGCCTCCGAGATCCATGAGCGGATCGCCGATGGTGGCCATTTCCCAGTCCAGGACGCCGATGATCTCCAGCGGGTTCAGGGGGTCCAGGACCACGTTATCAAAACGATAATCGTTATGAATTACGGAGGCTTTCAAACTCTCACCGGGCATCTTTGCGTCAAGCCATGCCATGACCGGTTCGAAATCCGGCGCATCGTCCGTCCGTGCGCTGCGGTAACGCTCCGTCCATCCCTCCACCTGTCGTCGGACATAACCCTCCGGTTTGCCGAAGCCTTCCAGCCCAGCCTTTTTATAATCCACATGATGAAGCGCCGCATAGACGTCGATGAGTTTTTCGCACAGGGTCCTTGCCTCTTGCGGCGTAAATGACAAACCTTTGGGCAGATCCCTTCTTAAAATAATGCCATTGATCCGCTCCATCACATAAAACGGGCAGCCGATAATCGCTTCATCTTCCGTATAAGCCAGCGGTTCGGGACAATACGGAAACACGGGCTTCAGGGCTTTCTGGATGCGGTACTCTCGGCCCATGTCGTGGGCGGTTTTGACTTTCCGGCCGAAGGGGGGACGGCGAAAGACGAGCTCACGGTCGCCGATTTTCAACAGGTAGGTCAGATTGGAATGTCCGCCCGGAAACTGCTCCACTGCAAGTGATCCCTCCAGCCCTGGAATGGCGGCCTTCAAAAACGCCTCGACCTTTGCCGTCTCGAAATCCTCGCCCTCGCGAATCGGCTTTGTTCTATCGATCAAATCCAACAGGTCACTCCTTGAGAGCTTTGTATAACCGGTGAAAAATGGTTCGCAAGCGGCGAATGAAAGATTTTTCGCACTTCCATAAATTAGACTAATTCATTGATTTAAAACATATTTAAGCGTTATCATATTTTATGCGAAAAAGATTTTGAGCCGCGGTGAAGTTATTTTTCACCGGTCTTTATATTTTTTATTTGACCTTTCGGCCGGCATATCCCTTGATGATCCTTCTGGCGACGGCCATTTTGTGCACCTCATCCGGGCCGTCATAAATCCGGGCCGCCCGCTCATGCCGGTATAAGAACGAAATGATCGTGTCGTCAGTCATCCCGAGACCGCCATGGACCTGCAGGGCGCGGTCAATGACCGCCTGCATCACGTTGGCGACGAAGAACTTGATGAGCGCGATATCCTCCCGCGCATCCCTGACGCCTAGGTTCTCGATCTTCCAGGCCGCATGGAGCGTCATCAGGCGGGCCGCCTGAATATCAGCGGCACACTCGGCGATCCAGGACTGGATGATTTGACTGGTGGACAGGGTCTTGCGGTCCGGCGAAATGATCCGCTCGGAGGCCCGCGCGCACATCAGGTCAAAGACCCGGTGACAGATGCCGATCCAGCGCATACAGTGGTGGATCCGGCCCGGTCCCAGCCTTTCCTGGGCAATCACAAAGCCGAAGCCTTCCGGCCCCAGCAGATTTTCCCGCGGAACCCGGCAGGACTGATACAGAATTTCTGCGTGGCTGAAATAGTCGCTGCCCGTATGACCCATGACGGAGATGTTGCGCACGAGATTGAACCCCGGCGTATCCGTCGGCACGATAATCATGCTCGCCCGCAGGTGGGGGGCCGCTTCCGGATTGGTCACGGCCATGACGATCGCAAAGGCGGCGCCGTCCGCAGAGCTGGAATACCACTTCTGCCCGTTGATAATATAATCGTCGCTTTCCTTGACGGCCGTCGTGTCCATCATGACGGGATTGGAACCGGGAAGCTCCACTTCTGTCATGGAAAAGCAGCTCCGGATATCCCCGGCCACCAATGGTTTCAAATATTGCTTCTTTTGTTTTTCCGTCCCGTATTTATGCAGAATTTCGATGTTTCCCGCATCGGGCGCCTGACATCCGAAGATATAATGCCCCAGTGGCGACCGGCCCAGGACTTCCGACACCAGGGCATGTTCCATCAGATCCAGCCCCATGCCCCCCAGTTCTTTGGGATGATTCGGCGCCCATAGCTCCATCTGCTTCACCATCCTGCGCTTTTCAGACAGCTCAGGGAGCATCGTCCGGAAGTCCTTCGTCAGAAACTCCGGCTCCATGGGGATCAGTTCCCTTTCCACAAATTCCGTCATCATGCCGGTAACGGCCTGCATTTTTTCAGATATGGCAAAATCCATCATCAACCTCCTGCTTTGCTTAAACGCCCTGAGACCGGTGAAAAAGGGCTTCGCTGCGTCTCAAAATCTTTTTCGCATAAAACATGATAACGCTTAAATATGTTTTAAATCAATGAATTAGTCTAATTACTGGAAATGCGAAAAATCTTTCATTCGCCGCTTGCGAACCATTTTTCACCGGTTATGCAAAGTTCTCTACCTGTATGTAATCCATCCTGAATCATTCAGTAATTCCAGATGGGCAGCATTATTGAAGGCTGTGAGTTCCATCCGGTCGCCATCATAGACGAAGGCCGTCATCGATGTGTTGAGAAGATGCCAGGCGATGCGCAGGGCCTTTTCATCGGACAGCCCCAGGGCCATCTGCACCGCCGCGGAAATCGGACCGCCGGACGTGCAGATCAGGATTTTCTTTTTCCGACCGTTATCCGCCATAATCTTCCGAAGACCGGATTGTACACGCTCCCGGAAATCCTGCCAGCGGACCACACCGGGCTTGTCGGCATCTCCTGTAATCCATCGAGTCATGATTTTTTCAAAGACCCGCTGAAAGGCCTTTTTGTCGACATAGAGTCTCTCAAGGTCTGCCTTCAGGCCGGGTTCCTCCCGCGCCACGTCCCGGATATGGGCCATGATGATGTCCCGGGAACTGTATTCATTGAATTCTGTCATGACGCACAGCTCTGGCAGGCTGCGGTCATGTGCCCGATAGGTCGCGCTCATTTCCCGTGCGGTATCCTTTTGCCGCGTCATACCTCCGGCATAGACGGCGTCAAAGGACAACCCTGTCCGGATCAGATATTCCGCGAGGATCCCGGATTGTTTCCGGCCTTTTTCGGAGAGCTGATCATAGTCTTCCTTTCCGAACGATGCCTGACCGTGCCGGACCATGTATATATTACTCACGGATTGCTTTCTCCTTGCCCATGCCGTGCATCCATACGATGAAGCCTTGCGTGGGTCAATAAAAATTTATTGGACAAGGTTGCCGGCCCTGGGCTATCCTGCCCGTGGAGCCGTTTTTTCCGGAATACGATATTTATAGAGCGGAGAATACGGATTGAAGTGCATATCCACCATAGAGGGAGGTTCAGATGGCCCAGAGGCGAAAAAAACGACTGCTGCACCACGGCATTACGTTTATGGGTATGCTCTTTCTTGCCCTTGCGATGGCCTGCGGCGGCAGCCAGCCTTCATCCTTTACGCTTTCCATTGTGCATTTCAACGACACACATTCCCATCTGGAACCGACGGCGATCAGCCTGACGGTCAACGGTGTGAAGACAACAGCCCAGCTTGGCGGCTTTGCCCGAATCAAAACCGCCTTGGACGGGATGCGGATGGCGCATCCAGACCTGCTATTGCTTCATGGCGGGGACGCGGTGCAGGGCACGCTCTACTTTGCATTGTTCGACGGAACGGCGGAGTATGATTTCCTGAACATGCTGGCGATTGACGCCATGACCTTCGGCAACCATGAGTTTGACCGGGGCGCAGGCCCGATAGCGGGGTGGATCAGCCGGAGCCGATTCCCCTGGCTTTCGGCCAACATCGACTTCTCCGGTGAACCGACCATTGCTCCGCTGGTGAAACCGTATCTGATCAGGGAAATCAATGGCGAAAAAGTGGCCATCATCGGCGTCACGACTGAGGACACGCCCCAGATGACCCGGGACGTGGGCAAGGCGGTTTTCAACGATGCTGTGGTCAACGCCAGCCGGCAGGTGGAGGCCTTGACAGCTCTGGGTGTCAACAAGATCATCCTGCTGTCTCATCTCGGGTATGAGCGGGACAAAGCCATAGCTAAACAAATTTCAGGAATTGACGTTATCGTCGGCGGCCACTCTCATTCGCTGTTGGGAGATGCCGGCCGGCTGGCGCTCATCGGGCTGACGCCGGAGGGGCCGTACCCCACCGAACTGGCGACACCGGACGGCAGTCGGGCTCTGGTGCTGCAGGCCTGGCAGTGGGGGCACGTCCTCGGCAAGGTTCATGTCCGTTTCTCGCCGGCAGGAGAAGTGGCCGGATACAGCGCAGGGATCACCATCCCGGTGGGCGACCGGTTTGTGCAGAACAAT
The DNA here is from genome assembly GCA_963708515.1 of uncultured delta proteobacterium. Classification (GTDB taxonomy): domain Bacteria; phylum Desulfobacterota; class Syntrophia; order Syntrophales; family Fen-1087; genus JAPLJM01. The sequence continues at coordinate 67,927 of CAVPSX010000022.1, forward strand.
GCTCCGGTGACGCCGGACAGCGATGCGTACCGACAGATCTTGCAGGCCCTGACAGACAGCGGCGCCGCCCGGATCATCCCCGAAGACCCGGAAGTGCTGGATAAGCTTGCCCCCTACGCCCGGCAGGTTGCCGCCTACCGCTCCGTGGCGGTGGCGACGGCAACAAACGCTCTCGCACGGGGAACCAACAGCGGACCGGGCCCGCTGGCTGCCGACTCCATGATTTTTACGGTCCCGCATGCCCACGTGGCGCTGCTTAATAACGGCGGCGTGCGCAATGATCTTCTTGCCGGGACGATTTCCGTCGGCGATGTCCTGGAGGTGATGCCGTTCAGCAATACCCTTGTCCTCGTTGACCTGACCGGGGCGCAACTGCAAACAGCCCTTGAAGAGGGGATTGATTATTTATTGCAGAAATATCCGGGGCAGAACCCGCCGGCCATGCCCTACGTGGCCGGGGCCCGTTTCTCGGTTCAGCCGACCGCCGCCCGGGGGACGCGCGTATCCGCCCTTGTCGTAAGGAATGAAGGCGGCGAGTATAAACCGGCAAATCCCGCTGCAGTATACCGGATGGTCGCCAATGCCTTCGTGGCCAACGGGGGTGACGGCTTTGTCACACTCAAAAACGCTGCCGGCTTCCGCAGCGATACGGGGATTATTGACAGCGACGCCTTCCGGGACTACCTGAAAAGCCTGGGTTCGGTCAGCAATCCGACGGAACAGCGAATCCGAATTCTTCCCTGACAATGTAAAGAAGACAATCGTGTAACAAGCCGAAAAATGAACTGTCAAAGAAATCCACGGACAAACAGATTTTACGGTGTTTCCCCTTCGCTTTGCAGCCAGCGCTGATAACCGACCATCTTGGCCAGGACTTTGACGGCGCGCTCCGGCGTCTGAAAGGAGACGCTTTTATAGGGGCTTCCTTCGATTTCCACCACCATTCGTGCCTGCTCATCGCCCATGAGGCTGACGCCCAGCACCGGCTTGCCGTATCTTTCCATCAGTTTCAAAATGAAGCGGATGTATTGATCTTCGAATTGGTGCATGAGGCGGGGAATTTCGTCCAACCGGTCCCGGTTCGTGGTCGGGTCGGCGATCAGGACGGACCGAATCAGGGAGCCGACGAAGATCATGCGCCCCAGAATGCCCAGATGGATCACAACGTCGCAGCGATCCCATTTTAACAGTTCCTCGGTTATAGTCATCGCGACCTGCGGATTCATTTCGGCCACGAGGTCGATGGGATTGGAGCGGCTCCAGTAAGAGGGGAGAATCCGATCGATGCGGGCGATCATGTCGGGTTCAAGCGCCGGCACTTCCAGTCCCTGCTCGGCGCAGAGATCGGAGGTCACAACCCCCCAGCCGCCTCCGAGCGTGACGATGCCGACCCGATTTCCCTTTGGCAGCGGCAGTGACGAGAAGGCGGCCGAAAGATCGAGCAGTTCCATGGGCTGCTCCACTAGGACGATGCCCGCCTGGCGGCAGGCGGCGTCAAAAATGCGGATGTTCGAGGCCAGCGCCCCGGTGTGGCTCGCGGCAGCCCGGTTGCCCGCTTCAGTGCGCCCACCCTTGAGAACGATCACGGGCTTTTTCCGGCCGACCCGGCGAGCCGATTCGAGGAAACGCCGTCCATTTTTGACGCTTTCGATATAGAGCACAACGGTCCGCGTCAGCTCATCGATTTCAAATCCGTCCAGGTAGTCCTCGAAGGTGATCATGGCCTCATTGCCCGAGCCGCTGAAGGCGCGAATTCCGATGTCCTCTCTTTCCGCAAAGATCAGAAGCTGCGAGCCCAGATTCCCCGATTGGGCGACCAGTGCAATGGAGCCGGGCTTCGGCCATGTGTGGGTTCCCGTGCAGTAAAAGGAAAGGTGGGGGTTGCAGATTCCCATCGTATTGGGTCCCAGGATCAGAATTCCCGCTTCCCGGGCTTCCCGGGTCAGATCCTCCTCCATTTGCCTGCCCTGCTCGCCGGTCTCGCTGAATCCCGAACTGATCAGGAGCATGTTTTTGATACCCTTGGCCCGCAATTCCGGAATCAGGGCCCGGACCCCGGCGGCCGGGATCGTGACAACGGCCAGATCGACGGGTCCGGGAATGTCCATGACGGTTTTATAAACCGGCCGGCCCGCAATATCAGCGCCCTTGGGATTAACGAGATAAATCGAGCCCTTGTAATGACCCGCCACGAGGATGGAAAAAAGGCTGTTTCCCCACTTGCCGAATTCGGCCGACGCCCCTACAAAGGCAACGGACCGGGGATAGAAGAGATTGGCGATCGCATAAGGATCAACAGGCGGTCTGACCGCTTTCGCAACCGGCCGCTCGCCCAGAAGCATGAGGGCGTCGACAGCCGTGACGCGTCCGTCGGCGCCGACCAGCAGTGGATTGACATCCACTTCCGCAACGTCTGATAGTTCTTCAGACAGGCGAGACAGTCCGACAAGCGTCTTGATCAGTTGCTGCCGATTGGCCGGTTGCTCGCCGCGGAAAGCCCCCAGAAGATCGGCAGACCGCATCTCATCAAGCATGCAACCGGCCTGGGCCTCGTTAAGCGGGGCAATGCGAAAGACCACGTCGCCCAGGGCCTCGGTGAAAACGCCGCCCAGCCCGAACATGACGACCGGACCAAACTGGGCGTCATGGAAAAGTCCGGCTACGAACTCACGTTTTCCTTTGAGCATGGGCTGGATCAGCAGCCCCTCCAGATCCGCTCCCGCCGCCTGGATAACCTGCCGGGCGGCTCTCCGGACCTCGGTTGAGTTCCGGAGGTTCACCTTGACCAGGCCGCGCTCGGTCTTGTGCGTCAACTTTGTTCCCAGTCCCTTCAGGACGACGGGGAAGCCGGTTTCTTTCGCCTGCCGGACGGCCTCCGCTTCGGTTTTGACAACCCACTCCTCGACCACGGGGACGCCATAGTATTTCAAGATTTGCTTGGATTCTGCTTCCGTCAGGGCGACCTGGCCTGCAGAAATTGCTTTAATAATGATATCTGATGGTTGCATTGTTATAACCCCTCATCTGCCTTGAAAGATGGGCGGACCTTATCATATGGCTGCCTGGAGCGCAACGCAACAGAGGGACTTTTTTATGAAGGTGTTTGGGGGGGCATCAAGACTGTGTCAGGCCCGGTGGTTTATGAGGTCCTACTTTAGGGCGTTCTGAATTTTTTCCTTAAAAGTGTCGCCCTCGAAAGCCTTCATGACCGCTTCCGTAATGGCGCTGCTGATCTGCTGTTCAAGCATTCCTTCAGAAAAATATACATGTTCCAATGAATTAACGCTGGCTGCCGAAACCTGATGGATGATTTTTCCGGTCTGAATATCCGCAACCACTATGGTCACCCTGGCCCGTGAATCGTATGTCTTGATTGGAATGTCATTCTGACAGACGACTTCCAGTTCATCAATGTTGCCGCCGATGAGAAATTTGCCCCATTCCTTTCGGACGTTGCCTTCCTTAAGATTCCAGGCGGGCATGGTAACAGAAACCTGATACCCTGATTTAACAAGGAAATCCTTCACGATGGTGGAAACGGCGGTTGACGGCTTCATGTTTTTTGGAATGACGTGGGTGAGTCCGCCCATTGAGGTGGTGACCCTGCCAATCAGCAGGTCTTTTCCACCGGGACGCGCGTCGTTGAAAGCGGCAACAGTCATGATGAATTTCTGACCACCGGCGGCAGCAGGCGGAGCGGTGGCGGAGGTCATGTATTTCAGATCAACGGAGTAAAGGGTCGGTGTGCAGGCGGTTACGAAAAAAAGGAGAAACAGGGAACCCATCACTGGAAAGGCAATTTTTATGGATGAGTTTATACGATGTCTTGTCCATGATTTGAACATAGGCCTAATCCTCATTTTTCTACTGTTTGTGTGAGTATTCTCCAAATTGTCCCAATCGCGCTGCTTAATTAACCACAAGAAAGTTTGAATTGCAAACACTTTCAGCCTTGGATGGCCTCATATAGGGGGGATTGGTCAGCATACTGATGGTGTCCCGAACTTTCTGCTCAATTGCGCCTGTATCGGCGCTGATGATATTGCGGATATCCATGGATTCGTTCAGTATAGACGGGTGTTGAAACCGGCCGGCAACAGGATAATCAGTGCGATCATGCAAAGCATCAGCGAGGCAACCAGATTGGGGCGCTTGAGTTTGACCAGAAGCCAATGATAAAGGTGCTTGAAAATGCCGGGGATAACCGCTGCCTAGAAAAGGGGCATGAAAAAAAGCTTCAACAGATTGAGCAACGCCAGGGTGACCAGCCCCAGAAGACTGATAAAGAGAATCGATTGTACTTTTTTAGGATACACGACGCAAGGATTCTCGATATTTCCAAGTTGACGATGTGGCTTCTAAACGACTAAAAAAGTCTCCTATTTAATCAATCTCTTTTCCTGTCCATTTGCGCAGATGTGTGTTAGGGAGGGCCATGTCGCTCTGGTTGAAAAAAAGTAGAATTATTGCTACCTGCGCCAAAGGGGTCTCGCCTTACCTTCAAGCCGAAATGCGCGACCTGAATTTTCCGTCTCAAGCGGTGGGCGAAGCGGCAGTCGAGACGGAAGGCGCCCTTGAAGACGCTATGACACTCAATCTGAATCTGCGCACGGCGCATCGGGTTCTTTATCTCTACTATGCCTTCACGGCGAAGACCCTTGAGGACCTATACAACCACCTCGTGCGGCTCACATGGGAAGAGGTCCTGGATACGGACGGCTATGTCTGCGTCACGTCCTTTGCCGATACCCCGGCCATTCGCGACGGCCGCATCGTAAACCTAAAAGGCAAGGATGCCGTGGCGGACCGGTTCCGGCAGGTCAGCAACCGGCGGCCGGATTCCGGCGCGGCCCGGGACCGAACCGTGATCCATCTTTACTGGAAACAGAACCAGGTGCTGGTTTATCTGGACACCTCCGGCGACTCCCTGTCCAAAAGGGGTTACCGCAAAATCCCTCTGCAGGCGCCCATGCAGGAAACGCTGGCGGCGTCGGTGATCCTGGCCGCCGGCTGGCAGGGGGAAGGCCATTTCATCAATCCCATGTGCGGCAGCGGGACGCTTGCCATCGAAGCGGCCCTGATCGCCCTCAACCGGGCGCCGGGGCTCATACGAACCAATTACGGATTCATGCATCTGAAGGGATTTACGCCGTCCCACTGGCGGGAAATGCGGACCCGGGCCAGAAAAGAGGTGCGGAAACAGTTGCCGGGGAAGATCGTGGCCACGGATGTCCGGCAGGAAGTCGTCGAGGCGGCGCGGCAAAATGCCCGGACGGCAGGGGTGGATCACCTGATCGACTTTGCCGTCTGCGATTTCCGGGAAACGCCCGTGCCGGAAGGGATCGGAGTGATCATGCTCAATCCGGCCTACGGAGAGCGCTTGGGGGAGATCACCGCGCTGGAGGCAATTTATCAGGGGATCGGCAACTTTTTCAAGCAGCAGGGGCCGGGTTATCGGGGATACATTTTTACGGGAAATCTTGAACTAGCCAAAAAGATCGGGCTCAAAACAAAACGCAGAATCCCCTTTTTTAACGGCGAGATCGAATGCCGGCTACTGGAGTATGAATTATACACCGGAAGCCGGAGGCCCCCTTCCGCTGCGGTTGCCGATACTGAAAACGAGGAAGACCAGACACCGGAGGTTCCATGAATTCTGATCCAGCCCTTCCCATTGGCGTCTTTGATTCCGGCGTCGGCGGATTGACCGTCGTGCGCGCCCTGATGGAGCGGCTGCCTTTCGAGAACATCACCTATTTCGGCGACACCGCCCGGGTTCCCTATGGCGTCAAATCTGTGGAGACCATTACCTGCTATGCCACACAAATAGTAGAATTCCTTCTGAAACAGGAGGTGAAGCTCCTGATTGTCGCCTGTAACACGATCGCTGCCGTGGCCGGTGAAACCGTCCGGGAGATGTCGCCCGTGCCGGTTCTCGATGTCATCGACGCCGGTGCGCGCCGGGCCGCCGCAGAAACAAAAAGCAGGAATGTGGGCGTCATCGGCACACCCGCCACGATCAACAGCAACTCCTATGCCCGGGCTATTCACCGCTATGATCCGCAGGTGAGGATTTATTCCCAGGCCTGTCCGCTTTTCGTGCCGCTCGTCGAAGAGGGCTGGCTGGATCATCCGGTGACCCGTCTGACGGCCCAGGAATACCTGAAACCGGTCCTGGCGGAGCATATCGACACGCTCGTGCTGGGATGCACGCATTACCCGCTGCTGAAGCCCCTTTTTGAGCAGCTTCTGGGTCCTGAGATCCGTCTTGTTGATTCGGCAGAGGCAATGGCGGCCATCGCCGCCGACCTGCTTGCGGGAAAAAAGCTTGTGAATCCGTCCCGCGTCCGGCCGGACTACCGTTTTTTCGTTACCGACGTTCCCTATCGTTTTCAGACCATCGGCGAGCGTTTTCTAGGCAGGAGCCTGTCGCAGGCGGCGCTTGTTAAATTATCGTGAGGATCTGAACCATGAAAATCATCCTGGCCGGTTATAATCTGGATTACGAGACGATCCAGGGGATTGGAGACGCCCTGCCGCAACCGGAGGAGCCGACCCCGGAAACCATTGCCGCCGCGTACGCGAGGATCAGCCGGAATCCAAGGCCTGTGAACGAACTGAGGCATATGGCCCGGGCGGAAGTGGACAAGGCCCGCCATTCGAACCGCAACATCGTCTTTGAGATGGGCCACAGCTCCATTGCCGAACATGCCGTTTTCAACATTGACGTGCTCGGCGTTTCCCGGCTGCTCGTGGAGGAGATTGAAAAATTCCGGCTCTGTTCCTATACGGAAAAATCCCAGCGCTATGTTCTGCTGCAGGATGATTTTGTGATCCCCGAAGAAATCCGCCAGGCGGGAATGGAGGAACGCTTCGTCGCCATGATTCGCGAGCAGAACCGTTTCTATCACGACCTTTACGGGAAGCTCCGGCCCCATGTCTTTGAACGGAATCCGGATCTGGCCGCCGATCCCAAGAACCGGTCCACGCTGGAGGGCTGGGCGAAGGAAGACGCCCGCTACATCATCGCCCTGGCCACCGAGACCCAGCTCGGCATGACCCTCAACGCCAGAAATCTGGAACTCATGCTGCGCCGTCTGGCCGCCCATCCGCTCGCGGAGGCCGGACTGTACAGCCGCAAGCTCTACGAGGCGACAAAGAACATCGCGCCGTCGCTGATCCGCTATACCGGCGCCACCGATTATGACCGCCTGACGCGTCAGGCCTTGAAAGAAAAAGCCGCGTCTCTCACAGCAGAGCAACAGAAGCCTGAACCGGAATCCGTCGTCCTGTGCGGGGCAACGCCGCGCGCCGACGAAAGAATCCTGGCGACCCTGATCCATTCATCCTCGCGGCTGTCGATGGCGCAATGCCTTGAAATCGTGGACAGAATGAATATTCATAAAAAAGAGGACCTCGTCAAAACGGCCCTCCGCCATCTGCGAGCCTACGATCCCGTGTTGCGGGAATTTGAACAGGCGGACCTTCATTTTGAACTTGTGGTCAGCGCCGGTTGCTTTGCCCAGTTGAAGCGGCACCGCATGGCGACGCTGACGGGCCAGGATTATGATCCGGCTCTGGGCGTGACTATACCGCCGGCCGTATCGGCCATCGGCATGGACAAGGCTTTCTTGAATATCATCGAACAAAGCGAGGCCGTTTACGAACGGATCCGGGCAAAGGCCCCGGCGGCGGCGCCTTATATCCTGACGAACGCTCACCGCAAAAGGGTGTCGCTGAAGGTCAATGCGCGGGAACTCTACCACATGGCCCGGCTCCGGGCCGACCGCCATGCCCAGTGGGACATCCGGGCAGTGACGGTCCGGATGCTGGCTCTGGGAAAAACGGCCATGCCGCTGACGCTGATGCTGGCCGCGGGCAAGGACGGGTTTGAATCGCTCTATCAGGAAATTTTTTCAAGCTCATGACCCCTAATGACACGGCATCTTTTCCTGCTTGAGATTTCAGTAACCATTTGTTAGTTTTTTTGCAGATATGATCTCTATCGCTTTTTCAGCGGGAGGTTGAAATGACCAGAGACGAAGCGGTTGCGCTGCTGGAGCAGCATGTTCGGGATGAACGCATGCTCAACCACAGCTACGCCGCAGAGGCCGTCCTGCGGGCGCTCGCGAACCGCCTGGGGCAGGACGAGGAAACATGGGGCCTGGCGGGGCTGTTGCATGATATCGATCTTGAGCTGGTTCAGGGGGATCTGACCGTTCATGGCCTCGCAGCGGCCCGGATTCTGACGGAAGAAGGCGTCGATCCGGAGGTTGTGGAAGCCGTCAAAATGCACAACGAGATGGCCGCGGGCGTGAAGCGGAAGACGGTCTTTCAGCATGCCCTGGCCGCCGGCGAGACGATCACGGGCTTGATTTCCGCGACGGCGCTGGTTTATCCCGATAAAAAACTGGCCAGCGTGAAGGTTAAATCCGTCACTAAGCGCATGAAAGAGAAGGCCTTTGCCGCATCCGTCAACCGGGAAACCATCCTGGAATGCGAGAAGATCGGCATCCCCCTGGATGAATTCGCGGGGATCGCCCTGAAGGCCATGCAGGACATTCATGAGCAACTGGGCCTGTAGTGGATAATCGTCATTCTCCACAGGCCTGGATATAAATGATCAAAGGAGGACCGAACGCATGCAGTTTGAAAATATCCTTTTTGAGAAAACGGCGCAGACGGCGACGATTACGCTCAACCGGCCCGCAGCCTACAATGCACTGAATGAGGGGCTCTTCAAAGACCTTGCCCGGGCCCTGGAGATCTGTGCCGATGACGAGGACACGCGGGCCGTTGTCCTGACCGGTGCAGGGAAAGCCTTTTGTTCCGGCGGAGATATCGCCGCCTTCCGCGAAGAAATCGATACGAACCCGTCCGATCCGCTGCGGCAGCTGATCAAGACCCTCAACGTCTTCATTTTCGGACTGCGCGCGCTGCCGAAACCCGTGATCGCTGCGGTCAACGGCGCCGTGGGCGGGGCCGGGATGAGCCTCATGGCGGCTTGCGATCTGCGCATCTGCGCGTCCTCCGTGCGCTTCCGGCAGGCCTATACCAATCTGGGGCTCGTGCCGGACGGCGCCTGGGCGCTGACGGTGGGGCGTCTCATCGGACTCAACAAGGCACAGGAGCTGATTTTTCTGGATCCGGTCTTCGACGCCGAGCAGGCCCTCGCCTGGGGACTTGTCAATCGGGTCGTGGCGGATGGCGATCTGCAGCGTGTGGCCGCGGAGATGGCGATGAAGCTGGCCAAGGGGCCGACCCAATCCTTTGCCATTGCCAAGGAAAATATGAATTATGCCATGCTCGACCAGCTGGAGCGCCAGCTGGAGCGGGAACGGTCCGGCATGATCCGGGCCGCAAAGACGGCCGATTACAAGGAAGGTCTGCGGGCCTTTTTTGAAAAAAGACCCCCGGCGTTTTCGGGGAAGTAGGATTTAGGGCAAGGCCATGCGCAAACTTAATCCGGATTATCTGTACGCCGTGCGTGAACTGATCAACAACTGCCCCTATTTCCGGCTCCTGTCGATGAAAGTCCTCGAATTATCACCGGGGCATGCCCTGCTGGAGGCCATGGTGGAAGAAAAGCACCTCCAGGCATTCGGCTTTGTCCACGGCGGCGCCCTGGCCTCCATTATCGATACGGCGGCCTTCTGGTCGGCCTTCTGCGATCTCGATGAGAACACGGGAATCACGACAGTGGATCTGAAGCTCAACTATCTGGCGCCGGTCAAGGAGGGCAAACTGATCGCACGTGGAAAGCGCCTCAAGCTGGGCAAAACGCTGGGCCTGGGGGAGGCCGAAATCATAAGTGAAAACGGCAAACTCATTGCCCAGGGAACGTCAACGCTGATCGTGTTGCCGGGATTCGGCTTCGCCGGTGCGCCCGACCTGCCGCCAAAATTTATATAACGAGCGCTTTGCATAACCGCTGAAAAAGCGGCGAAGCCATTTTTCAAAGGTCTCATAACGGGGACTTTTCGATATGATTGTTACAGATGGAAGCCAGATCTGCGGGCGATGTCATCAGAAATCGTCCGTCGTCCTTTGCGACGGTTGCGAGACACCCCTGTGTGTAGATTGCCGCAAATTCGATATGTGGGGATACGGGTGCGGCCACGTGGACACCAAGGCCTTCTGCCTGACCTGCGCCGACGATGAAAAGATCAATCCTTACGGCGGAAAAATGGAGTGAGAGGGCGAAAAATTTTTTGAACCGCGGCGAAGCCATTTTTCAAAGGTTTCGGATTGAGGGAAGCGTTATGGACGAGCTTTGCGCGGACTGCCGGCAAACAGAAATTCTGGACACCCTGCACGTGGTGCAAAAAGCCCCTCTGCGAAGCCTGCTCCCGCTTCGAACTGCTGGCGGAAGGCTGCGGAACCGTTGTCCCCGCATATTTTTGCGCGACCTGCGTGGTCGATCCCTTCTGCAATCCCAACGCGATCTTCTGGCAGATGAAAGAAACAGACGCATGATGAAGAATCGGACCGAACCGGAAGCGGAGGTATAGCATGGCCCTCAGTCTGGCTGCGATCAACAGGGAGATCGGACCGCTTGTCCATCATTACACATGGCGGGATGTGATTATCTACGCCCTGGGCGTCGGCGCCGGATTCGGCGAGCTCCCGTTCGTTTATGAAAAAAACCTCAAGGTGATTCCCACCTTTTCCGTTGCCACGATCATTGAATTTTTCTTCGCAGCGGCAAAAGAGGCCAACGTCAACCTGTCCGGCATTCTGCACGGCGGCCAGGAGCTGATTTTTCACCGTCCCATTCCCGCTTCGGGGACCTTTACCACGACGGGCAGTATCACCCATCTGTATGACAAAAAGGAAAAGGGAGCCATCATCGTTGCCGAAAGCAACACGCATCACGACAGCGGGGAGAAAATCTTTACGGCGATTTTCTCTATTTTCAGCCGTCTGGACGGCAATTTCGGGGGCGAGGACAGCTCTGCAAGGACACCGCCCTTTCCGGACAGGGGCGCGGACTTGAGCGTCGAGGCCCTGCCCGCCGATGGTCAACCGCTTCTATACCGGCTTTCCGGCGATTATTTTGATCTTCATGTTGATCCCGTATTTGCCCGAAATGCGGGTTTTGAAAAGCCCATCATGCACGGCCTTTGCACCCTCGGCTACGCCTGTCGCGCCCTGACGGCAAGCTTCATTCCCGGGATGCCCGAGATGGCCAGGCGGATCAAATGCCGCTTCACGCGGCCCCTTTACCCCGGAGACCCCATTGAGACGCTGATCTGGAAAACGGCGAACGGGAAGGCCAGCTGGCGCACGCGAAATGTTAAAACCGGCGAAACGGTCATCGATGGCGGCGAATTTGAATATGGCATTATTCCTTCGTTAAAAACGCCTTGATTTCATTGATATATTCAAAAATCGGCAACAGATTTTCACGCTTTACGCCGTCAAAGTCTTTGCCCATGTCCTTTTTCAAAGCTTCATCCCGCTCCATCATCTTGCCGATGGCCATGAGCCGTTGATCAAAGAACGTCAGGTCCTTTAGGGATATTCTTCCTGAAAGCGGGAAATATTTGATCTCTTTGCGAATTTCATCAGGGAAACTTTTTTCGTAGATGATCCGGATTTTCGAATGACGGGGCGGCGTTCCCGAGGTTGTGAACAAAACAACCTTCTTTCCTTTCAGAACGCCCCAATGATCCTTGATGAATGGTGCGGTGACGATATCTCCGGTCCTGATGTAACCGCCCATGACGATGATGTCATATTTTGCAAGCGGGGGCATGCCTTCATTTTCGATATCAACCAGATCGCCTTTAATATCCTGCTGAATCCACTCAGCATATTGTTTTGTGCTGCCGTATTTGCTTTGATAGGCCACGAGGATTTTTATACGCTTCATGTCGTCCGGATTGTTTTTACATAACGAGGACGGATCGTTGCTGCTCTGGCCGAAAGCGATGGCATTTGCAGACAACCAGAAAACGCATATCAGGGAGAGATTGAAACAGCGGCGGCAGATCATTTTATCTGATTTCCCTTTTTCCAGCTTTCTACCCGTATTGCGCAGGAACGAACTAAGAAAAAATGAAATTTGCCTGTTATTACCGTCACCTACAAACAAATGATATGAAATAATTGAGAAAATCGCTGATTACGAATGGAAATGTATAATCTAAGTGAACCATCGGTTTTGTGTCAGAGTAATACCCGTTAGCATCAATCAATGTAATAAAGTGAAAAGAATTATGATCTTCGGGATATGATATGCCTCATGCGACTTGCCGAGACGATCATAGCCGATCGCGCGCGGTTTGCCGAAGTTACGGCTCTCGCATCCAGACTACCTTGACCGGATTACCACTGTGATTCCACATACCCGATGTGGTAATTGTTTCGCCGGACCATGTGCCCGTCATCATGCAAGTTATCGGGTGCCGCCCTTCGGGCTGAAAGCATCAACAGCAAGTCTCACTGGCACCATCCGGCGTGATCGTTCCCTTCAAATAGGCACGCTTGCCGGAAGCCTGGAGTGCCAGGAGCCGGAAACCGTGCCCTGCTTTACGGTCATATTCACCGGTCGACATATCTGCTCGCTCGTACCGATGCCGACCTGCGTGCAAAGCTGACCTTGGTATCTTCCGTCGTAGCGGTCCGGACCAGCAACGGTAGATGATGCGGCTTTTCCCGGCACCGCCGCAGTCACGGTGGCCTGCTGTGTGGCTTGTTTCTTCGCCGCCTCCGCCCGCTGCAACTCAACCTGTGCGGCTTTGAGCTCGGCCTGCAGTTTGGCTTCACGCTGGGCAGCTTCCCTGGTGATGCGTTCCTGTTCGGCCAGTTTGGCTTCACGCTGGGCAGCTTCCCTGGTGATGCTTCTGTTCGACCTGCAGTTTGGCTTCACGCTGGGCAGCTTCCCTGGCGATGCGCTCCTGTTCGGCTTTTCCTTTCGCAGTCAGCAGTTCGGCCCGCAGTTTGGCTTCGCGCTCGACCGTGTCTCTGGCCGTCGTTCCAACTCGGCCTTGCGCTGCGCTTCCGCATTCATGCGTGCCTGGTCTGCGGCAGTGCGTTTGGACTCTGCTTCCGCTGCGATGCGCGCCTCCTCGATCCGTTGTGTGTCGTGGGTGCGGTACGCCCAGTAGCCGGCGGCGGCGGCAATAAGGACAATGGCGGATATCCCTGCGGCGATCAACCGCTGGTTAGCGTATCTACGCCATATTGGGATCGACGGTAGCGAGCCATCCCCCACATCGGTGATGGAGAAGGTGCGTATTGGTTCCGCGATGTTCTTGAAGCTTTTCTCACCCAGTTGCTTGAATTGCATCGACAGTTTATTGCGGATCTGATCATAGACGCTGCCCGAGAGGCAGATGCCACCGGGCTCGGCAATCGTCTGGATGCGCGCCGCGACGTTGACGCCGTCACCCAGCAGATCATTACCCTGAACGATGACGTCACCGAGATTGATGCCGATGCGAAAAAACATGCGTTGTTCCGGCGGTAGGTGATCGTTCCGCGTGCGCAACGCGGTCTGGATTTCGGCAGCGCAACGCACCGCTTCAACCGCGCTCGGAAACTCGGCGAGAACCGCATCTCCCGCGGTATTGAAAATTCGTCCATTATGTTGCCTGAGCAGCCCGTCGAAAATCTCGCGATGGCCCCGGAAGATCTCGACGGTACGCTCTTCGTTCACCTGCATCATCCGGCTGTAACCGAAGACATCGGCTACCAGGATGGTCGACAGCCTGCGCTCGAGTGACGGTGCACCGTCCGCCGGGAGTTTGTCGTCTCGCATGTCCTAATCCATGCACTACCTGTTGGAACTGTGCCGATAATCTTAACCCATTGTGCACTGGCTGTCGGGGTTCCGATTCGCCCTGCGCCGCCCCGGTGGAATGACTTGAATCAACGCGCACCGTTGTCGCATGTGAATGAATTGATTAATAAAGCATTGTTTTTTGACGGGGGTATTGTAAGTAGAGCGGACTTGTGTGTCAAGGAATATTTTGCTGTAAAATGTGGGGTGCGGTGCCGCTAATCACAGATCGTGGAGGGTGCTTATTTCGATATATAACGTTGAATCTTTTTCAAAGACGTTAAATTGAGTAGTACAGCAAGATATCCGTAACAAAATATCCAATTGCCGAATTTTCAAGAGCGCCAAAATACCGGAATCTCTTTCTCTACAAGTCCTTAACCCGTCTGTGCCAGCTAAGTTGCAGATTATCGTTACAAACCTTCGACTGCACATGTATGCGTTGAGGAAGCAATAAATTTCTAGAAAAAAATTTGCCCTCTTTTTGCTCAGCAATGTATCGTTCCGATAAGAAACAAGGCAATTATGATTATCGCCACCAGTTAATATCCTTGACATACTTTCCATAATAATGATACGTGCGCCCCACTTCATAAAGACGACAAGGTGCCATTAAACGATGCATCACCCCCTGATAAAAAAAATTGTTTTTCTTTCATTGCTCGGTTTTTTCCTGGCCATTATGGCCATCTCGCTACATCACCATGACAACTCGTTTTCGCTGCCCACCTGCTCAATCTGTAAGGTTAAAACATCCATCTCCGGAACCTTTAGTAAAATCAAGATCGATTCTGCCCCTATCGTCACCAGTTTTCATCTTTTGTTGACTACAATCTTACTGTCTTTATCCGGTATTTTACTTGACAAACAAACCATCTTCATCGATTCCCAAATAGCAGTCACTTATCCCAACAAAGCTCCTCCGCCCAGGTCCTAATTCAACAAACCACTGAAACTCTATCAGAATGACAGCTGCCGAAGTCCGATCGGTTGGTTTTGCGGGTGTTCGTACTACATAAATATCAATGAACGATTTAACCCATACGAAGAAATAATCATGGATTGTCACATTGATCATATTCTCCTGACTATAGCAGAACGTCAGGGTGTAGAGATCAATTGTTGTTCGAAATCGCGATCCTCATAAAAAAGAAATGCAGGTTTCGCGCGATTTATTCGATACAAGAAAGAAAAACGAAGGATTATGGACACTCAACGCAGCAAAGTAAGGGTCGCCGCCCTTTCCGTCGTCTCCAACACGACGCTCGTGGTCATGAAGCTCATTACCGGCCTTATGATTGGTTCTGTCTCCATCATCTCAGAGGCGATTCATTCCGGCGTTGACCTTCTGGCGGCCATCATTGCTTTGTTTTCGGTGAAGACATCAAGTATCCCGGCCGACAGCGGACACCCCTTCGGACATGGCAAGATCGAGAATATCTCGGGAACGATCGAGGCCCTGCTGATCTTTGTCGCTGCGATCTGGATCATCTACGAAGCGGCAAATAAAATCATACATCCTGAGCCGATGGAGGCGATCGGCTGGGGTGTCGGCGTCATGTTGGTTTCAGCAGTCGTCAATATCGTCGTTTCGGAAATGTTATTCAAGGTCGGACGGGAAACGGATTCCATTGCTTTGCAGGCCGACGCCTGGCATCTGCGAACGGATGTGTACACCTCTATTGGCGTAATGGTCTCTCTGAGCCTGATCTGGATCGGCGGCTGGATATTCCCCGGCGAGGATTTTTTCTGGCTCGATCCCTTTGCCGCAATTGGCGTGGCCCTCCTCATTATCAAGGCGGCCTATGATTTGACCGCCCAGTCGGCAAAGGATCTCTTGGATGTTCATCTTCCCGGGGCGGAGGTGGAATGGATCCGACAGTGCATTGTCGAACAGAAGGGCGTTATTTACGGTTTTCACGATCTAAGGACGCGCAAAGCGGGACACTTCCGTTTTGTCGAGTTCCACTTGAAGGTGGACCCCCATATGTCTGTGATAGATTCTCATAATATCACAAAAATATTAAAACAAAAGATCAGGGAGCAATTTCCGGAAACGACCGTGACCATACATATCGAACCCTGCGACAGTGACTGTGTTGACAAATGTATCGAGGGATGCCTCCTGCCGGAACAAAAAAGGCAGAGAATAAAAAGCTAATGATTTGATCGGTGCGTTTGAAGCTATACGGGCGCGAAAGGCAAGAAATGAAAACTAAAAACAGGAGAAAATACGTGAACAAATGGATGATAGTAAGCAAGGCAATGGCTGTGGCAGCGGTTCTGGCAGGCCTTAAATTCAGTCTGCATGCCTTAAATCTTGAATTTATTCAGATCGACTCCCTAATTTCAGCATTGATAAGCGGCGTGATCTTTACGATGGCGATTTTATTAACCGGAGTAATGGCTGATTTTAAGGAAAGTGAGAAAATTCCGGGAGAACTGGCGGCAAGCATAAAGGCGCTGCACAAGGACTTTGAACTGTTGGAGTTTGCGGCAAAAAAGGAAGTTGACAGGGCGCTAATGCACCTAAACAGCGTAATTGGTGTTATAATAAACCAGTTTGAATCGAACAAGTGGAAACAGTCGGATATTGTTGAAATAATTGATAATATAGACGACGAAATAAGGGAAATGGCCGCAAAGAACATGGCGCCGGCATATGTAATAAAAATGCGCAATGAACTTAGCAACATAGAAAAAATCTCAAACAGGATCGACACGATAGAAGAAACTAATTTTCTTCCCTCGGCTTATGCTTTATCGCAAACAGCGGTTTTGCTGGTTATGCTTATTCTGTTGTTCGCCATCGTTGACCCTTATTTGATAGGGATGTTCATAATTTTTACAGTAACTTTTCTTATCACGGGGATATTAATGCTAATAAACGATATGGACAATCCGTTTGAAACCGGCGGCAAGGGCAGCGCTGATGTGGATTTATCCCATATTTATAAACTTGACAGGTACCTGAAAAGTCATGAAGAGGTGAAATGATGGACATAAACGCGAACGGCATTAAAGGGATACCGAAGCGCAGGCAGAACTATCTATCACTCCTCAAATAAACTTTGCTGATTCTACAAATTTAAAGCGTTATGCCTTCATGTAGTCAGCCCAGGATTATTCAGGGTCTTGATAGAAGTGACAATTGCTATTTGAAAGCAGCAATTTTCCCTGACTCTGTTTTCTTGTGGCTTTCAGGAAGGCAGCCTCAGGCCCATTCCTCTCCCGAAAATACTGCCTTTCGGCCAGTTATCAATAAATTGGTCAGAAAAATCAAACTCCACCTTTGTATTTGAAGTTTTTGCGTGTTACCGAAAATGGCAAGCCGGCGATAAATCTTGGGATTGTTATTGCTATAGAATCTCTTGGTTTGGCGGTTCGACAGTGCTCTCCAGAAGTCTTCGACAGACTGATTCCAGCGGACCCAGTTTGTTTTGAACCACATCCCATACAATTGGCAAATTGATAACGAAATACTTATGAATGAGAATGTTGCGTAAACCTGTAATCTTACGCCAGTCAATCTCCGGCTCACCATTTTGAATTTGCTCAGGCAGCTTACCTGCGGCCTCACCGATAATCTCAAGGTTTCGTATGATGGCGTCCTAGGTTTTCTGTCTTTTGTGAAAGCCTCTTCGCCCTGATCCGACAAATACGTTCGGATTTGGTGGATGGCTTCTAAAATGTCATCGAGATAGAGCCGGAAATCCCTACGCATAGGCCACCTCGCGGGTGATGATTGGCTTGATACGGGGTTTCAATGAATCAGCCAAGACGAGGTCTACGGGCCTTCCCAGTTTATCCTCAAGGAAGAACTTCAGATCCATATATTTATCGAAAGTTGGATAAGCCAGTTCGACCAGAATGTCCACGTCGCTCCTGTCACTAGCGGAACCGCGGAGGACAGACCCGAACAAGCCGATCCGTTTCACAGAGAACTGTGCTTCAAAGTCTCCTTTGTGCTGCTTGAGAAAATCAAGAATCTCATCGCTGCTCAACATACTTTGCCTCCTTTCCACATTTATAATAACGGCAATTCGCTGGAGGGACAGCCACATCCAGTTGGCTCAATCCACCATTCCACTCGTGGAGAAAGCTGTAGCTGCAAGTAATATTGCAAACTTTTCGAGATCAGTCAAACAACACATTCAAAAACAGCGCGCATTACAAACAGGATTCAACAACATGGCTCAATCAGCTGTAGCGTGGGTTTGTATTTGCTATCAAGGGGAATGATATTGACAATATATGAATAAAGCCGGACTGTTGTACACCTACAACTCCACAATTATGAGTTTGGGTATAAAATTGAGTGTTACCGATCGAAAGCAGCACCGCTGAAGGAGAAAGCTGGAATGTCGTTCTTCTAGATACTTCAGGTCTGTTGGCTTCTGTTTAGCGTCCTTATGGGATTTGAATGATGCTGTGTCCTTACATAAAGGGCACGAGTTTTGTTAAACTTTATTTTAACTCGGATATTCTCAAGCGTTCCTCAGCTTCCCGATGACGCCTCTTGCCCACCATGTTGCGGAAACGTTCCATGTAAATAAAGAAGACTGGTGTCACATAGAGGGTCAGTGTTTGGGAGAAAAGGAGACCACCGACGACCGCCAGGCCTAAGGGGCGTCGGGATTCAGCTCCAGCGCCAAATCCGAGGGCAATGGGCAGGGCGGCCATGAGGGCAGCCATGGTCGTCATCATGATCGGCCGAAACCGGATGATGCACGCTTCGTAAATCGCATCGTGAGGGTTTTTCTGTTCGCTCCGTTGCGCTTCGATGGCGAAGTCCACCATCATGATCCCATTCTTCTTCACGAGACCGATAAGCATGACGATGCCCACGAAGGCATAAATCGAAAGCTCGGCCCTGAAAACGACTAGGGTTAGCAGGGCGCCGAAACCTGCAAACGGGAGTGCGGAAAGGATCGTAATGGGGTGATAGAGGCTTTCATACAGGATACCGAGGACGATGTAGATGACCACGATGGCCAGGAGCAAAAGAAGGCCCATGCTGCCGAGGGAAGACTGGAAAGCTTGTGCGGTGCCCTGGAATGCATAGGTCATTCCCGCGGGCATAGAGGCGTCGGTGGCGGCCTTGATCTTTCCCACCGCCTGACCGAGAGAGACGCCGGGTTTCAGGTTGAACGAGAGGGTAACGGAAGGAAGTTGGCCGGAGTGACTGATGGAGAGTGGACCGACATCTTCGCGGAGCGTTGTGATGGTCTTCAGGGGTACCAGTTGCCCTTTGGAGGAGCGGACGTAGAGCATGAACAGGACGGAAGGATCGGCTTGATACTGGGGCAGAAGCTCTATAATTACCTGATAGTCATTGTTCGGCGTGTAGATAGTTGAAATCTGGCGCGTGCCGTAGGCGCTGTAGAGGGCTTCCTGGACCTGCATCGGTGTCACATCCATGATGAATGCCTGATCACGGTCGATGTCCATCCGCAGTTCAGGGTTCTTCAACTGCAGGTCGCTGCTAATGTCCAGAAGATCTGGCATCCCGCGCATCTGTTGTTCCATCTTTGCGGCATAGTTGAAAAGCTCTGCCGTATCTGTGCCCTGGAAGGTTACCTGATAGAGACTTCTGGTCGTCCGACCTCCGATATTGATTGGCGGAGGATTGGTCAGATACGTCCGGATGCCCGGAACGGAGGCCAACTTGGGCCGGAGTTCCTGGATCACCTGTTCGACGTTCAATTTCCTTTCGTCGCGGGGCTTGAGAATGATGAACATGCTCCCGGTGTTCACCCCGCTGGCACCGCCACCACCTCCCACGTTGCACATGAGACGCGTCACGTTGGGATCTCCTTGGACGATATCAAGGAGCGCCATCTGGTGCCGGACCATGGCGTCGAAAGAGATGTTTTGCGCTGCCTCCGTCTGCACCAAGATCTGGGCCCGGTCCTCGGAGGGGATGAAGCCTTTCGGGATGTCATAGAAGAGGTAGGCTGTGGCAGCCAGGATGACGCCGGAGAAGATCATGGTCTCGCGCCCATGGGAGAGGACCTTGAGGAGGGTCCAACTGTAAAAATTGAGCATCGCCTGAAAGACGGCCTCCGTGGACCGGTAAAGGGCGCCATGCTTTTCCTTTTCCGGATTGCGGAGGAAACGGCTACACATCATGGGTGTGAGCGTCAGAGAGACCAGACCGCTCACCAGCACGGCCACGCCGATGGTCACGGAAAACTCGCGGAAGAGCCGACCGACGATGCCGCCCATGAAGAGCACGGGGATAAAAACGGCGGACAGGGACAGGGTCATGGAAACGATGGTGAACCCAACCTCTCGTGCCCCGTCCAGGGCTGCCTGCATGCGCGTCTTGCCCATTTCCATATGACGGACGATGTTCTCCAGCATAACGATGGCGTCGTCGACCACGAACCCCACCGACAGGGTGAGGGCCATGAGGGACAGGTTGTCGATGCTGTAATCGAGTAAGTACATGACGGCGAACGTGCCGATGATGGAGACGGGGAGCGCCATGCTCGGGATGACGGTGGCGGAGAGGTTGCGCAGAAAGAGAAAAATGACGAGCACGACGAGGGCCAGGGTCAGATAGAGGGTGTATTGCACATCTCGGGCTGATTCCTTGATGGAGAGGCTGTTGTCGCGGAGCACCTCCAAGGAAACGGACGCAGGCAGTTTGGCGCGAAAGACGGGCAGGATCTGCTTGATGGCATCGGTCACCTGGATCGTGTTCGTACCCGGCTGGCGCTGAATGGCGAGGATGATGGCGCGATCGCGGGAGGTAGGTGTCACATACCACGCCGCGACCTTATCGTTTTCCACGCTGTCCTTCACAATGCCCAGCTCCTGCAGGCGGACCGGCTGGCCATTGCGGTAGGATACGATGAGAGGCATGAACTGGCTCGCCTCCACCAGCCGGCCTTCTGCCTGGATCGTCGACAGGCTGTGTGGGCCGCTCAGCGTGCCAAGGGGGAGGTTGGGATTGTAGTTGCCGATGACTGTCGACACTTCGTCGATACCGATGTTTCGGGAGGCCAGGGCATAGGGGTCGAGCTGGATGCGGACGGCGTATTTCTGAGAACCGTAGACCTGGACCTGGGCGACGCCGTCCACCATGGAGATCCGCTGGGCCAGCATCGTTTCGCCGTACTCGTTGAGTGCCGACATGGTAAGGGTGGGGCTCGTCAGGGCCAGGTAGAGAACCGGCTGGTCGGCGGGATTGACCTTCCGGAAGTACGGCGGGTACGGCATATTCTCCGGCAGTCTGCGGCTGGCCCGGGAAATGGCGGCCTGGACATCCTGGGCGGCCGCATCGATATCACGGCTCAGGACGAATTGCAGGGTGATCCGGGCGATCCCCTGGGAGCTGACGGAACTCATCGAGTCGATGCCGGCGATGGTCGTGAATTCCTTCTCAAGCGGCGTGGTCACGGTGGAGGCCATCGTGTCCGGATTGGCGCCGGGTAGGGCGGCGGTGACACTGATAGTGGGAAAATCGACGTTCGGGAGATCGCTTACGGGCAGGAGGCGATAACCGATAAGTCCCGCCAGGACGATGCTCAGCATGCAGAGCATCGTCATGATGGGACGGCGGATGAAGAGGGACGAGATGTTCACGAACGCCCCCCCGGTGATCCGGCATTCTCCTTTGCTTCGGCCTTGATCTCAACCTTGGCGCCGGGGACAAGCCTGAGCTGGCCATCCGTGACGACGCGCTCGCCAAACTGCAAACCCTTTTCGATGACTGTTTCCGTGCCGGCGGCCATCTGCACGGTGACGGGCCGGATGGCAACGGTATTGTCCGGATTGACAATAAAGACGAATTTTCCGTCCCGACCGGCCTGAAGCGCTACCGTGGGCACGACCACGGCATCATTTTTTATGGCGAGGACAAGGGTCACATTCACGGATAATCCGGGCCAAAGGGACTCCCGGATGTTCTGGAAGAGGGCCCCGAGCTTTACCGTGCCTGTGCTTTGGTTGATGGCGTTATCGATGAAGAAGAGATCGCCCTCCTCCGGGGGCTGGTTGTCTTTCGGCAGGCTGGCGCGGACCTTCAGCCTCTTCTGGGCCATATGGGTACGGACGGACGGCAGATCCGCTTGGGGGATGCTAAAAAAGACCTCAATGGGGTGGATCTGGTTGATGGTGACCAGAGGAATGTCATTAGCCTTGATCAGCGTGCCCTCAGAGACCAGGAGATCACCTGCCTTGCCATTGATGGGGCTGCGGATGAAACAGCGCTCCACCTGTAGCCTGGCATTGGTGACGG
This sequence comes from uncultured delta proteobacterium, assembly GCA_963708515.1. GTDB lineage: Bacteria > Desulfobacterota > Syntrophia > Syntrophales > Fen-1087 > JAPLJM01. Next base: position 89,961 of record CAVPSX010000022.1, read on the forward strand.
CCGCCTCGTCGGCGGCGATAACCGCCGAGAGGGCCTTGGCCTCTGCCTGCAACTTGTCGTCATCGCTTTGAGAGATGAAGTTCCTGCGGAGGAGCTCTTTTGAACGTTTCGCATTCAGTAAGGCATTCTCTTCCAATGCACGGTCACGCACCAAGTTGCCCTTCGCTTGATCCAATGCCGCCTTGTAAGATCGGGGATCGATCGTGAACAGCAGATTACCAATATTGATATTTTGTCCTTTGCGGAAATGCACCCGGGTAAGAGTGCCGCCGACTTCGGCCTTGATCTGGACGCTGGACTGCGCTTGCACGGTGCCGAATGTGGTTATCTCTATAGGCACAGCTTTTGTCCCGACAGTGGCTACCGTTATGGGAACCGCTTTTCCCTTGTCGTCTTTTGAACTGCTTGCCTCTTGGGATTTGCCGGAGCATGATGCAATGAGACAGCACATACCGGCTGTCATGATGACTAACATCATGACCATCTTTTTCATGAATTCACCTGTTATCGTTTTGCTTATACAAGAACCTTTCATTATCTTTCCTAATCGCATGTTTCATTAAACACTTGCTTTTTCATTATGGGAGATTATGAAGAACGATCTTCCTTGTCAAGGAGAATGAACGACGAAGTTTACAATACTACTTGTAATTTTGGATTTACTAGAAGGATTAGGTGTGTGTGGATAACAGGAAGACACAAATAACCCTATCACCTGAAAAACAGCCTTCCCCAACATGCATGTTACATCCAGTTAGCATGAAAATACTCAGAATGGATAGCATTTCGTTAACTCAGCTTACCGGCATCATGTTTTTCAATAGCCCCAGCGTCCCAAATTCCCCCATTAATGAATGTCCTATGGGCCGACAGTAGTGATGTCGACTCGCATCATTACCAGATTTCTATACGGGATAGCCCTTGAGGCAAGAGAGGCACTTACCGAGGGATCAAAGTTCGTCGCCAAAATCGGCCTTGAAGGCATCGACGACTTTCTGTCCCCAATCCCCTCCTACAGGCTCAAGCCTTCCGAAGAAGAAACGCATGACCGGCGGTTCCTCCACAAAACGGAGACCGCCGATAAGTTCTCTGTGGCGGTAAAGCCAGAAAACACGTTCGGCTACATATTCAATCTGACCGATGGTAAAGGCACGGCGGGGTATGGCGATGCGCACGAGCTCCATACGGGCGGTAACTTCATTGCCGTTTCGATCCCGGTCTTCCGACATAGTCCCCCTTTCAACTCCCCGTGCGCCAGATGTCAGATACAACGCCGCATTGAGAGCTTCTGCCGGATACTGGAGCGGCGGTACATCGGGCAGGAATGCTCGCGCATCAACATGACAGGCCAACCCACCTGGAGGTGTAACGACCGGAACGCCATATTTTTGAAGACGCTCGACGAAGTACTGGATGAATTCGGGACTGCTTCCAGCCACCTCGGTCTGAGTCATTTCCTCAAGGCCTACTGCCATTGCCTCTATTTCCTTGGTAGACATGCCGCCGTAAGTCGAAAAGCCTTCGTAGACCGGGAGCCAGATCATCAGGTGATCGAAGTGCTGTTTGTTATTGGTGGCGATGAGGCCGCCACGGGCGCCACCGCTTTTGCGCCCGGACATGTAAAAGATATCCACCATACTCATCATCTCTATCAGGATTTCCTGGATAGACTTGTCGGCATATCCGGCCTCTCGCAGCTTGATGAAATAGGCATTTTCACCGATCAGACTGCCGTCAAGAACCATAATGATACCGCTTTTCTTGGCGACTTCGTTCACATCACGGAGGTTTTGCATGGAGAAAGGTTGGCCACCGATAAGGTTGGTGGTGGCCTCCATGCGAATGAAGGCGATGTTCTCCGGGCTATGTTCTTCAATAGCCTTCTTGAGCTTTCCAAGATCGATATTGCCCTTGAAAGGATTGTTTCCCGCCGGTATCAGGGCTTCATCTGCCACCAAATCCAGAATCTGAGAGCCGACAATCTCCACATGGACCCGCGTCGAAGGAAAGTGATAATTGGTCAGGACAACTTGAGGTGCCTTGAGTAGGACCTTGACGAGAAGATGTTCGGCAGCCCGCCCCTGATGGACCGGCAATGTGTGCTCAAAACCGAAGATTTTCTTCACAACCCTTGCTAACTTGAAGAAGCTCTCGGAGCCAGCGTAGGCATCATCGGCAATCATCATGGCGGCAAGCTGGTTGTCGCTCATCGCGTTTGTGCCGCTATCAGTCAACATATCGAGAAAAACTTCTCTCGATGGCAGGAGGAACGTATTGTAGCCCACAGATTGTAGACACTTCAGGCGCTCCGTGGATGGGATGAGATTAATCTTCTGAACGATCTTAACCCTATGCATCTCTACAGGAACGCGCCGGCCGTCAGCCAATGTGATAATCATCGGATTCTCCTTTGAGCGTATTTTGCTGCATACATAACAGAGGGATATTCACGTGTCCATCAGATTATAGCCAAAAGCATTCTGAATTACGATACGATTTATCTTTGGTTCTTCATCCGGTAGTCTGTAAGTAGGGCCATCGGCATTCATCAATCGACAAGGAATCATTGATAACTGATTGAAATCCAGCGTATTTGTCGAGGTTGACGATTTACTGCTTTCAGCAAGATATCCGTAACAAAATGCTATCCTATCACTCCGGAATCTTGATTTCCTGTAAAGCCAACATGGCCGCATGGCTAAACGATATCTTCGGTCTATCGACTATTTTGAATCCCATTTCCTGAGCTGTTTTCAATGTATTATGAAAACTTCTTTTTGTAACATGGAAAAAAGGTTCAGCGATTAAAAAAAGGGCTTGCGGTCTCATGATCTCTTTTACATTCGTAAAAAAGTGCATGAGCTCCGGAACTTCGTGAACCATCCAGAACGCCAATACAAAATCGGCTTTCACATCTAAACAAAAGTCATTGGGTCTGCTAAGATGTGTGGTGAGGTTTGCAGCAAGCCCCGATTCGGATGCCCTCTGCTGCAGGGCCCTCAGCATCCTTTCCTGAATATCTGCGGCAATGACCCTTCCTTCTCTTCCCACCAACTTACACATAGGAATTGTAAAATAACCCTTTCCTGGTCCGATATCCACGACCGTGGAGCCAGGCCTGATGTAAGGTGCAAGGATTTTATATGGATCTTGGAATATTTTGCGCAGAGGATTGTCAAAGGTGAAACATAACCATGAGGGACAGACATGTTTTCCTCTTACAAAAAGCTTATCAAAAATACTGCTCACCAAACACCTCCGACCGGTTCCTTTTGGATCGAGTTCACCTATTTCTCCAGATACCACAGATTGACATTTGCTTTCTCCGTTAACACCCTGTTTTCCCAATAGTGTCTAAGTATCTAAACTATGTAACCGTTGGCCCAGTCCCTCAAAGAACAGCGCATCCATATCATAATTTCGTGGAAGTCACATCACTGATACGGCTTGAAATCAAGCATTTCCATCGAGTCTGACCTTTCGTGAACTTCAGCAAGCTATACGTAATAAATCATCCAATTGCCGATTTTTTAAGAGCGCCAAAACACCGGAATCGCTGTCTCCACATACAAGTCGTTAAAAATAAAGCTGTATTTAGATGAAGATTGTCACTTGAAAGGATGGGTATCTGTCAATTTTCTGGATGCTCTGGAACAGTAAATGATTTGTAATCCATGCGTATCTTTTAACTACTTCCACATGTTCTTCAGGTACTGAAAGGCGAAGATAGCATCAGCTACAAAAACGTAGGTGGTTACCGCATTGCCATACGTATAGACCCGTTCCTTCTCCATAACCAACTCGCCCATTTTTACAGGAGAAAAGTCCTCTTCTCCGCAGGTCAGCTGCAGCCACTCACCTTTTTTCTTTTGTACACCATTCATCATCTCTTCAACTTCCAGATTTGAAACGATCATATCTGTTGCCTTCCAAGTATTCAGACTTCCATGCCCCACGAGGACGATGCTCTGGCAGTTCGTATCCTGAATCACTTTTTTCAGATCCGTACTCTTTGCCCGTAAATACCATCTGACTTTCATATTATTGTTATTGAAGTAATGCGTCCAAGGAATGTAGGACCCGAGAAAGGCTGACGGGGATGCCCAGTAGTCATATTTTGTTATGGCATAATCAGAGAGAAGGACGGCGGCATATTCATCACTTCTGATGCTGTTATCACGGATCATGGTGACTACTGCGAACAAAGCGTAAATCACAAAAAAAGGGAGGACCATTCTCCACAGGATGAATTTGATCCTTGTTTTCGTAAAGAAAGGCTTTCCAGACAATATAGGTTTCATGGCCTAGCCCATGGCATGTAGCACATAATGGTATCTACGAAATGAGAAGATAGAATTTCTGAGGCATTATCGACCGCAGATCAGATCATGGCTGTTTTTTCAGTTCCCTTAATCTCATAAGCCGCTCCTGTGCATCATGGGGTATCTCACTTGCTGCATTTCTATATACATTTTCTGCCTCTGCATACTGTCCTTCCAGACAGAATATATCTCCGTATACGAGAGCGATTTGGGCCTCACGATACTTATTAATATAAATTTTTTTGCTATGCTGAAGATCTCTTCGGGCTAGAGCAATCTCATCTCTGTAGTCTTTGCCTTCTTTCTTCAAGATATCTGCCTGACGGATGTGATTTCTGGCACTTACCAGTAAATTATGACCCTCCCTATTATTGTTCATCGTTTTATATTGTGGCCATGCGATCAGAACTAAAATTGCCACAATCACTATCATTATAAAGGCTGCGGGCACCAGCATGGCACGTCTTTTCTTGGCCGGACTCTGCTGTTCGCCGCAATTGGGCAGATATGTTAGTTCTATCATTGCCATGATCGTCCCGATGATCGGAAGGATACTGGCCCCAAACATTACGTAAAAGTGACGTGACTTAAACGGCACATACCCCCTGCCTTTCAGACCGAGATAATATCCAGTTCCTAAAAGAATTAGAGACAAATAATAAAAATAGGCAGAAAAATACAGTTGCGTCTGTATCAACGCCCCTGTGATGATTAGCAGCCATCCTGTCTTCTTCATTTGTACTTGTGTCATAATCTAAACCTCACTCACCACACATATTAGTCCCGTCCATGCGAACTGATTTGCAATAAAAAACCCCGCACTCTTTTCCGAGAAACGGGGTTCCAATAATCCCTTCATGGCAGCACCCTTAAAAAATGGGTACGGATGGATTGTTTAACTTTTTTACGCTGCCTTATTTATGTGTGAGTACTTGTGTTCCTAATTCTCTGAAAAGTCAAGAAGCAAATTTCATTGATAACCGTTTGGAATCAAGCATATTTAACGATGGCAACGTTTTATTGAGTACAGCAAGAACGCAGCGCTATTGCATCTACTTATTTACAACCTCAATCGTACCTTTAAATATTACTGGAGTCACGATTTCGGGGAAATGGGTTGGCGTAGTAGACTTCGTTTTTTAGTCATGGCTATGTGCTTTCCCAGATGGCCCGGACCTTTTTCAACGATATGGCCAGGTAGTCCCGGTTGGGTGAGAAGACCTCAAGTGTTATCGTCCAGTCATAGCCGGACGCCTTGACTGCCGCCAGTCCTCCAGCCACGTCCACCCGACCCGTACCCACAGGCAGATGTTCATCTTCTTGGCCGTTATTATCTCCTATGTGCACATGGCCGATCCGTCCGTGAGCTATCTTGACAAAGGCTGCGGTCTGGCCTCTCGGAGCCCGGATATTAGCATGGCCCAGGTCCAGAGTCATCATCAGCCCGGGATTCCGGTGAAGGACCTCCGTAAACTCCTCAGGACGATACATGTGGCCTATTCGTGGAAACATATTTTCAAGACACACCATTATGCCGAGCCCGGCAGCCCTTTCGAGGATCTTGTCCAGGGATTCTGATGCATATCCTTTGCCGATATCCGGGACAAAGGTCATCAGGCCGGTCAGGTATCCTGGATGGAGCACCGCTTTTTTCGCCCCGACTTCCGCTGCCAGATCCAGGGCTTTGAATACCTCGGTCAGGGAAGCCTCGCGGATCGAAGGATAGACGTCGGCCAGCCAGATAAAAGTTGGCAGGTGCACCACAGGAAGTCCGAGGCCTTCGCCGTTTAGGGCAGACTGAACTTCGGCCAACTTGGGTTGAAGCGCCTCGGGCAGGCCATGGGGCGGGTCTAGGCAGAGCTCTATGTAGTCGAAACCAAGGGCCGCCAAGGTCTTGATCTCGTCCATTAGCGGTTGAAGTGGATTATTGGTGGCGCCATAAATCATGTGATCCTCCTGTTCAACTTCTTTTCATATGTCGCAGCATTACTAACATCATTTTCACTTGAAATCTCATATATTATAAAAATATGGCAATCTAACACTTCAGGAGGGAGGAGATCCAGAACGCCCACATCCCGCTTCTCTCATTCTATTGTGGCCTACTGACTTAGGCTCAACCCAGAAACAAAGATATTTTCCCCAGATCTTTATAGTCTCCCGGTGGAAGTTTTTCCGGAACAATCTGGAATAGCTCCAGGAGCACATGGTCCGGAGCCTGAACCATGACATACTTCCAGAACCCGAAGTCGGAGATCTCCTTGCGGAATGGAACCCCTCTTGCCTTCATGTGAGTCACGAGCCTTTCCAGGTCATCGGTCTGGATTCCGATGTGGTGAATGGCACCCTTCCCTTCATCCACAGGGGGCTGGTCATAAAAGTGGAGCCGCCCCTTGCCGATGGCAACAAAAACATTTCTGGCGCCGGCCATGTTCAAGTCGGCCAGGATCTCTCCTCCGAACATTTCCTGGTAGAATTTCAAGGCGGCATCGAGGCCGGAAGCAAAAAGGTGGGCATGATGAACATGGTTTTGCATGTGTAAACCTCCAGGCATTGTAGTGGATTGATAAGACATTTTTATGGGAGAGATATAAGCAGAACATCATTGTGTCAAGAATAATGGCCGACAAGGTCGCCATTAACGCTTGAAGTCCTGCATTTTCATTGAGATTGACAATTTGTGGACTACAGCAAGCTATCCGTAACAAAATATCCAATTACCGATTTTTCAAGAGCGCCAAAACGCCGGAATCACCGACTCCAGGAAGGATTCAATTCGGAGAATTTTTTTAAAATAATAGGTTGACTGAAAGTGCGATAAATAGTATACTCTTCGACAGATGTATAAACATCTAAATAAATCTGCATTAGGAGTGATTCTATGCCCAAGAAAAAGGAAATAGGAAAATCAGAGAAAGATGTGGGGCGTGTTGTTGCCGCCTTCAAGGCCCTGTCCAATGAAACGCGCCTGGGTGTTTTTGAGCATATTCGCCTCGGACTGGGAAAGGCATCCCTGGATCAGGAAATGCGTCCATCCGTATGCAATGTGGCCAGCAATTTTGATATCTCCCTGTCCACGATTTCCCATCACATCAAGGAGCTCCGTAACGCCAACCTTGTCCGCTGCGAACGGCAGGGCCAGACGATTCTTTGACAGCCGGTGGAAGAAACCATCAGGATGATGGTGGAATACCTCACTGGTGATCGTTAATAATCAATATATACAATCTATTATCATAATCATAAAAATATATTAAATAATGCCTTGACAAAAAGAAAATCCTCATTATTATATATTTCGAAAGTCATATAAATATACAAAAATAATAGTTCACTCCCGTTGCCATTCTAAAGCATGGCAGGGGGAAAGGAGAGGGAAAGGAGAAGCGTTATGTCAAGTAGTCAAGAAGCATCAAAAAACATCGGCAATATGTGTTGTGGACACTGGACCCATCAGAGGAATCCGGCGCGAAAAAAAGAGAATCGGTATCCTTCTGATCACTATCGGCCTGATCTGGCTGGGGGCAAGATCGGGACTGCTCGATTTTTCATGGCTGCAAACGGTTCACTTCTGGCCCGCAGTGCTCATTCTTTTAGGTGTCTGGATGGTCTATAAGGGGCTCATACGGGAAAAATTCGGAACAATTGACAACAAATCGAAGGAGGTAAGAAATGGAAGCAATGTTTAGCAAGATGATGGAAGGATGCATGAAGGGTATTTCGGAGGAGGACAAGAAAAAAATGATGGCCTTCGGGGCGAAGATGGCTGCGATGTTCTCATGTACGGGAATGAAGGACATGACCGAAGATGGAAAGAAAGCGATGCGGGAAAAGATGATGGCCTGCTGCGGGAGCAAGATGGAGCAGATGTCGGCCTGTTTCAAGAAGACAGATTCGAAATCCGATCAGACATGTTGTGCTGAAAAGGTGTAGAAGTAAAATTTGCGTTGTTCAAGGGACCGGTTATGGTGACCGGTCCCTTTGGAAGGAAAACAAGCGATGGAAATATCAGTGAAGTATCTCTACGCCGTCCTGGGTTGGGTTCTGTGGTGTACTCTTCACAGCGCCTTAATCTCCATAACGTTGACAGAGTTCGCAAAAAAGAAACTCGGCGGCAGCTTCCGCTTTTACCGACTATTCTATAATGTCGTGTCTCTGGTGACGCTCATCCCTCTTGTCTACTATTCCCACATGCTCCATGAGGCGCCGATCTTCCGCTGGGAAGGACCCCTGGGGATTGTTCAAGTCTTCCTCTTGGCGGTTTCCGTCTGTCTGTTCGTTGCCGGTGGCAGGCATTACAGCTGGGCAAGGTTTTTGGGGATTTCTCAAGTCAAGGCGGGCAGCTCTCTTGCTGACAGCAGTACGTTCGTCGTGTCGGGCATCCACCGGATCATCCGCCATCCCTGGTACCTGGGTGGCATCCTGATCGTATGGGCACAAGACCTGAGCACATCGACGATCCTGATTAACATGGTCATCAATGTTTATTTCATTGTCGGATCGTTTCTGGAAGAGAGGAAACTGTTGCTTGAGTTTGGTGAGAAATACCGGGAATACCAACGGACTGTTTCGATGCTTTTCCCCTGGCGATGGCTGAAGGCCAGGATTGAAGGAGGTTAAATACCGATTTTCACGGGCCGTCTCATCGTAATAGAATCAGAGTCAGGCAGTCCAGATGATAGGAAATTCCTTTATTACGGTGGGGGCATATGAAGAGCAGTCTTGTGTGTCAAGGGTCTCCATAGAGATGACGATTACGCATTGGAACCTCGCATCTCCGTCGATGTTGACGTTTTGTGGATTTCAGGAAGCAGCCCACCTATTTATGTGCACTGAATATAAACTGTCAAACCCTTCCACGTTTCCACCAGTATTCGTTTTTCCGTGTTCCCTTTGGCAAAGGAAAATGTCTTTCCGTTACGAAGCCGCAATCGGTTTCCATTCAAACCAGGTCGTCAGGTCCAGGCGCCCTGCCCACGCACCGATCATGGCGCGGTCTCCCTCGTGGTTATTGACATACTCTTTTTGTGTAAGTCTTGCCAGCGCGCTCCCGTCAAAAATAAAAATCGTGCTGTGCCAGGGCGCCACCCAGTCGAGCCGGAAGTGGTCTTCGAGGACTTTGAAGAAGGCATAATTCATGATGTTGGAAACACGGTAGATCTTGTCGGGCGTGAATTTCCGGGTGTCCTGGGCGAGAGACTGGACCGCTTCCTGTCGCTGCCGGAGCAGGGAACTCAACTGAATCGGTCGCAGCTCCGGATATTCGTCATAAAGCCATTTATCAATCATGATATCCGGCGGCATTTTGGTAAGCTGAAAAACCACCCCTTCATACCAGAGGCGGACCATGCGTTTGATTTTTTCGGGTCCAAAGACCTTCAGGAGGCGATGAAATTCATCTCCCATCTCCATGACGTAACTCATCATGGTCCGGTAGTTGGCGACGGGCATGAAGCGCTGATCCTCTGGAACGTCAATAATCCGCAAGACATGGCCGCACTGGTTAGCGATTACATAGTTGATCTGCTCATCATAGGCAGAGCGGTAAAAAAGACGATGCCTCGATTCACGCTGCGTCGCGGTCCGGAACTCCGCCGACATGGGCAGATCACTTTTCTCGACAAATTCAATGGCCTTGCCCGTGTGTTCTTCCACCCGCTTCAGGATGTCTTCAACAGCGCCGATCAGTTCAGGGGGCATAAACGAAAAAATCCTCCTACTTCCGGCTGGCTTTACGATGGCGATCCCCAGGATTTTTTAACTTGCTCCCGGTCCATGGCGCCGCCGGCCAATTGCGGAAGTTCCTCAACAAAGGCAATATATTTTGGTTTCTTATAGCGAGCGATTTTTGAGGCTACAAAATCGATCAATTCCGCTGCGCTCACGGAACAGCCCTGCTTGAGGACGCAGACGGCCTTGACGGCTTCGCCCCACTGGCGGTCGGGCACACCGATGACGCAGACCTCCGCAACGGCGCTGTGGTCGAGAATGGCCTTTTCAACTTCCGCCGGATAGACGTTTTCGCCGCCGGGCTTGATGAGCTCTTTCTCCGGTTTCCGGCCGGCATACCAGAGGAAGCCGTCCGCGTCCATACGGCCCAAATCTCCCGTATGATGCCAGCCGTTGCGACCGGCGTATGCCGTCTCTTCTTTGAGGTTCCAGTAACCCTGAAATACGGCAGGCGACCGGACACAGATCTCTCCCGGCGTTCCTACGGCTACGGTACGATCCAGGTCGTCGAACAGGGCGATGCGCGTCAGGATCGCCGCCGGCCCGATGCTGCCGGGCTTGTCCGCGTAGTTGCAACCCGAAACCGGCATGGCCTCGGTTTGCCCGTAGAGGCTGTAAAAGACGGCATGAGGATTCTTTTTGACAAAGCGCTTAATGGTTTCCGGACTGTCCACGCCACCGACGCCTCTCAGGCTGGAGACATCGAAGGACTGCTTTTCCTGGGCGTCAAGAATCGATGCGAGCATGGGCGGAAAGGCGCCAAAGAAGGTGCCCCGCTCCTTTTCGATGAGATCAAGCACGAGCAGGGGATCAAAACGGTCGATAAAGGCATTCTTGCCCCCCTGGTGCATCGTCGCCAGCGTCATGGAGAGGCCGCCGATATGAAACAGGGGCAATGTGCAAATGTGGCAGTCCCGGCTGCCGAGTTCCAGCAGATGGATAAGCTGCAGACCGGCGGCCATCAGGTTCGCCTGACTCAGCAGACAACCTCGCGGTTTCCCGCCCACGGCGGCCGCATAGATAATCATGCAGGGGCTGTGAGTGGATAGCGGAAGCAACGGTTTGAAAAGATCTGCAAGACAGAGGGTGTTGAATGGGACGAAATCGCTGTTCTCATCGTCCGCTTTAAAGAAAAAGAATTTTTGTATGGAGGGCGCCCGTGACGATACCTTTCGCGCCAGATCACGGTATTCGCTGCCGCTGACCATGCAGGTGGGTGTGCAGTCATTGAGGATATATTCGATTTCATTCTCATTGAGCCTGACGTTCAGGGGGACCAGGATGGCGCCGATTTTTGCCGCCGCGCCGAAAAGAATCATGAAATCACCGCAATTGCCCGACAGGACGGCGATCCGGTCGCCTGCGGCAACCCCCTGGCCGCTGAAACCGGTGGCATATTGATCGCACAGTTTTTTGTACGTTTTGAAAGAGACCCGATTCCCCTCACAGACCATCATTTCCTTTTCCGGATACAGATCGGCATTGCGGGCAATTATATCGTAAAGCGCAAAATTACAGTTCATAATAGCACTTCTCCTGGTTCTTCATTGCTTGTTAAATTTGACGATCTCGAAAAAAAGCCCAGAATCCCCTCCCGCCACGGGGAGAGGAAAGTTACTTTATTTACGGTGTCGTCATGTTTTAGAGACTAACGTTTTTATGAAAAAAAAGGAAGCGTTATTGGATAAAATATCGACGGCACAGAAGGCTAAAACACTCATGGTTCTTCCATTAAAACATCGAGATAGCCGGCGACGATGTCGGCAAGCAGGCGGTGGCCACGTTCATTGGGCAGGCGGACGTCGGACTGGACAAGGTCCGCGAGCTGAATGCCTGATTTTTTAAGATAACCATCCCAGTGGGTATGCACGGGAATAAACCGGCAGCCAAGGTCCAGGGCAACCTCCCGGATGACGCGGTAATAAATGTGGACCGCTTCCATCTCATGGGGGTCGTTAAAGAGCTGGGAGGTAAGTAGAAACACGACGGGCTCAAAGCGTTCTCTCGCCAGCCGGATGATGTGAACCAGGTTTTCTTTAAATTCCGAACGATAAACGGCTCCATAGGCGTCATCGATGCCGAAATGCAGCATCAGGATGTCGGGTCGATATGGATCGATGTCTTCGTAAAAAGAATCCGCGCCGTCAAAAGACGTCTCTCCCTTTCGGGAACGATTAATAATCTCCACATTGAATGATAGATAACGGCGGCTCAGAATATCCACATAATCGGTTATCACGCCGCAGCCGGCGGCAATGCTGCCGCCCCGAACCAGGACCTTTCGCGTGGCTCTTAAATCCGTTTTAGTATTCATTCATTTTCCTTCGAACAGGTGATACATAAGACCACTAAAAAATGTTGTTTCGTTTCGCGTCAGGAGCATAGAGAGAATATGCTTGCCTGTCAATACGATCATGGCTGACATGCAGCAAATTCCAGATGCTCAAATTGCGCTGCAATTGTGCATGCCGAAGCTTGATGAACACGCAAAAAGTTGAAAATTGAGACTGAAAATGACGACTGTGTAAAAAGCTCTGCACGATTTTTATTTTGGCTTAAGCGTCTGATAGAAAAAAGGGGCAGGGAGAAGAAATGCTCCCGCCCCTTTTGGGATGGTGATGCGAGGCCTGTGAAAAAAGCCCTTCTTTGTGTGAAGATCAGTAGTCGTAATCGTCCATGCCGCCGCCCATGCCGCCGGGAGGCATCGCGGGCGCAGGCGCCTTCTTTTTCGGCGCTTCCGCCACCATCGCCTCCGTCGTCAGTAGCAAAGACGCAACGGAAGCTGCGTTCTGCAGGGCCAGGCGGGCCACCTTCGTGGGATCAATAATGCCGGCCTTCATCATGCTGACATATTCTCCCTTTTCGGCGTCAAAACCGAAATCGTCCTTGCCGGCCTTGACCTTTTCTACAACGATGGAACCTTCGAACCCGGCGTTGCTGGCGATCTGGCGCAGGGGTTCCTCGATGGCCCGCTTCAGGATGTTTAGACCATAATGCTCGTCATCGGGGAGCGTCGTCTTTTCTATTGCTTTCAGGCAGCGAATAAACGCCACGCCGCCGCCGGGGATGATGCCTTCTTCCACGGCCGCCCTTGTAGCATTCAGGGCGTCCTCGACGCGGGCCTTCTTTTCCTTCATTTCGATTTCTGTCGCCGCCCCGACCTTGATGATCGCAACGCCGCCGACGAGTTTGGCCAGTCGTTCCTGCAGTTTCTCGCGGTCGTAATCGGACTTCGTGTCGTCCATCTGGGCGCGGATCTGCTTGACCCGGGCCTGTATATCGACGCTCTTGCCGGCCCCGTCAACAATCGTGGTGTTGTCCTTATCGATGGTCAGCTGTTTGCATTGTCCGAGATCCGCAAGCGTCAGGGCCTCCATTTTTACGCCGATGTCGTCGGAAACCACTTTGCCGCCCGTCAGAACACCGATGTCGTCGAGCATGGCTTTGCGGCGGTCCCCGAACCCGGGGGCCTTAACAGCGGCGCACTTGAGGGTTCCACGCAGCTTGTTAACCACCAATGTAGCCAAGGCCTCCCCTTCGATGTCTTCGGCGATGATCAGCAGGGGTTTTCCCGTCCGGGCAATCTGCTCTAGGATCGGAACCATATCCTTCATGGCGCTGATCTTCTTTTCACTGAGCAGTATGTAGGGGTCTTCAAGGCGGGCTTCCATCTTTTCGGGATTGGTGGCAAAATAGGGTGAAATGTAACCCCGGTCGAACTGCATGCCCTCCACGATATCCAGCGTGGTTTCCATGCCCTTGGCGTCTTCAACGGTGATCACGCCTTCCTTGCCCACCTTGTCCATAGCGTCGGATATGATCTCCCCGATGCTGAAATCGTTGTTTGCGCTAATGGCGCCGATCTGGGTGATTTCTTTCTTGTCCTTGACGGTTTTCGAGAGTTTTTTCAGCTCTTCCACAACAAGGAGCACGCCCTTGTCCACGCCTCTTTTCAGGGACATGGGGTTCATGCCCGCCGCCACGAGCTTTGATCCTTCCCGATAAACGGCCTGGGCGAGGATCGTCGCTGTGGTCGTGCCGTCGCCGGCCAGGTCGGAGGTCCGGGAGGCGACTTCCTTGACCATCTGCGCCCCCATGTTCTCAAACTTGTTTTCCAGTTCGATCTCTTTGGCGACGGTGACGCCGTCCTTGGTGACCGTCGGGGCGCCCCACTTTTTATCGATTACCACGTTGCGACCCCGGGGGCCCAGGGTGACTTTGACGGCGTCCGCCAGGCAATCCACACCCTTTGTAATCCTTTCGCGGGCGACACTGTCGTATTTGATTTCTTTTGCTGCCATTTTCTATTCCCTCCTGTCTATGATTCCAATACGCCGAGGATGTCGTCCGCTTTCATCATGAGATGTTCCACGCCGTCGATCTTGATTTCCGTCCCCGCATAGCGGCCGAACAGAACGCGATCCCCTGCCTTGACTTCGATCGGAATACGTTTTCCCTCACGATCCATCCTTCCCGGACCGACGGCGACCAGTTTCCCCTCCAGGGGTTTTTCCTTTGCCGTGTCGGGGATGATGATGCCTCCAGCGGTTTTCTGCTCGCCTTCCTGCCGGATAAGCACTACCTGATCATGCAACGGTTTAATTTTCATAAGCCAATCCTCCAAAAAATATTTTGTTGTTGTTCCGGTTAAATTATTGAAACTGCAAAGATTAAAATTTCGAGACTGAATGTAATCATGATTGTTTTATTGTCAAGGGCGTTCCGGCAAAGAAGACGGTAAAGAAGACTTGACATGAGCCTTCTGCATGAACATGATACCGATCAGAGTATGAATGTGATGATAAGAAAGAAGATTCATTGGCCTTTCAAAGGGATTGAGCAGCAACTTTCGTGAGTGCAGAAGGAAGAGGGAGGATGTTTATGAACGACGAAAAGCGCGGCGGATTCAACCGCCGGTCGTTTCTCAAGGCGGCGACGGGTGTCGCCGTTGCAAGCGTCGGTCTGGCCTTGCCCGAAAAGGCGCTATCCGCCGGAAGGGAAGGAAACCTGGCGACCCTCATTGATCTGAGCCTCTGCGATGGTTGCCCGGGCAAGGAATCGCCGGCCTGCGTCGCCGTGTGCAAGACCCTGAATCAAGGAAGGATTCCGAAGATTAACGAATCCATCCCGGTTCCCTGGCCCCGGAAGACAATCGAGGACTGGTCGAAAAAACAGGACGTTTTCGACCGGCTGACCCCGTATAACTTCATCTATGTCCACCGGGCAGATATTGATGAGGGGGGCCGGAAAAGAACCCTTTTTGTCCCCCGTCGCTGCATGCACTGCGACAATCCGGCGTGTGCCACAATCTGCCCCTTCGCGGCCAATCACAAATATAATAACGGGGCCGTGGTGATCGATCAGGAGCTCTGTTTCGGGGGAGCCAAATGCAGGACCGTCTGTCCCTGGGAGATCCCCCAGAGGCAGTCGGGCGTGGGGATTTATCTCCATCTCCTGCCATCTCTGGCCGGCAACGGCGTCATGTACAAGTGCGATCTCTGCAACGACCGCCTGAAGGAAGGAAGGCTCCCTGTCTGCATCGAAGCATGTCCGCGGCAGGCCATGCTCATCGGGGATCGCAGGGAAATCTACGCCTTGGCGGAAGCAAGGGCCGATGCGATGAAGGGCTACCTTTATGGAAAGACGGAAAACGGCGGGACGTCAACCCTGTATGTTTCCCCCGTTTCGTTTGCCGTCCTCAACGGGACGATGAAAAAACAACCCGGAAGACCGGACATGGGGACGGCGGAACGGCGTATGGCCGGGACGGACGGGATGGGCAAGGCCGTTCTCCAGGCGCCCATCTACGGCATCGCCGCCGGCGTGGCCGGGGCCTTTGTGGCGCTCTCGCGCAGAAAAAAGCGCGTGAAGGGAGGGGATAACGGCCATGAGTGACAGGATTCTGAAGGATAAGGGGCTTGTCATGCGCCATAGCCTGGTCGAACTGGTCGAACACTGGGCCATCGCCCTGTCGGGACTGCTGCTTCTGGTAACCGGGATATTCGAGCTGCCCATAGCCAGCCGGTATTACATCACGTCCGTTCCCGGGCTTGCCTGGTCAGGTGATTTTATCAAGTCTCTCTACATCCACTACGCCGCATCGGTCGTGTTCATCGCGGCTGCAGTTTTTCATCTGCTCTACCACGGCATTCTCGGCGAGCGGGGCATGATCCCCCGGGCGGGCGATCTCAAAGCATCCATTGAGGTCATCAAAAGCTTTTTCGGCAAGGGGGAGGAGCCGCCGTTCCCGAAATACCTGCCGGAACAGCGCTTGGCCTATGCAGGCATGGCGTTCATTATCGCCATGCTGATCCTTTCGGGACTCGTCAAGACCTATAAGAACATCTATGCCCCGGATATGTCCCTGACCCTGGTCCTCTGGGCGACGTGGGTTCACAACGTCTTCTTCGTTCTGTTTATCATGGCCTTTATCGCCCACATCGGCGCGCTGATTCTGAAGCCCAACCGCCCCATGGTCCGGGGAATCTTCACGGGCGCTGTCGGCCTCGATTATGCCCGGCGACGGCATCCGCTATGGTTGAAAGAACTGGAGCCGGTGGGCGAGGATGTACGGCGACAAGACATTGAGGCGGAACCTTCGCTCCTTGATGTTTCCGATGAAGTTGCAACGGCGGATTTTATGGGAGAGGGCACCCCTATACCCGACATGTCGGATAAAGCTGCCGTGACACAAGACAGCGTGGAAAAATCTCCGCCTGTCGTTTCTGCCGACGTCGTCGAGGAGGCGCCAGCTACGCAAAAGCCCCATTGAAACGAGGAGACCGGTGAAAAAAGGCTTCACCGCGGCTCAAAATCTTTTTCGCTTGAAATATTATACGGCTTAAATGTATTTGAAATCAATAAATTAGTTTAATTTCTGGAAAGTCGAAAAATCTTTCATTCGCCGCTTGCGAACCATCTTTCACCGGTTATGCAAAGCTCTCGCGAGATGGATTTCGGGGCCCTCTCTGCTGAGGGATAAGCGAAGAAGGGGTTACCCTTTCAAGGCGGTCAGAATTTCCGTGAGATCGGGAAGCTGTTTGATCGGGTAAACCCTGACAAACAGGATTTTGCCCGACTCGTCCACAACGATGTTCGCCCTTTCGGAAAACCCTTCCTTGCGAAGGATGCCCAGGGATTTGGCCACGGCGCCGTGGGGCCAGAAATCGGCCAGGAGCTTTGTATTTTTAACCCTGAGGCTTTTGGCCCAGGCGGCCTTGCAGGGAACGCTGTCGATGCTCATGCCGACGGCCACTGTGTTGAGTTTGTCAAAGGCCTTCCTGCTTTTCTCCAGATCCTGCATCTGCCGGGCGCAAATGGGCGTCCAGGCCAGGGGGTGGAAGGAAAGCAGTAACTTTTTCCCTTTGCAGGCAGCAAGACGAAAATCCTGGCCGTTCTGGTCTTTCAGTGTGAAATCCTTTGCCTTTTTTCCTTTTTGCGCGGCTTTTGCTTCTGCCATGATGAACCTCCTTTCAATAAAACGAGAACTTAAAAAAACCTCTGAAAATTGGCTCGCAAGCGGCAAATCCATTTTCTATGTCTTCAAGCATTACGGGCTTTTCAGCCCGGACACCTGGACAATAACCTGGCGCTTCCGTGGCCGGTTGTCGAAGTCGATCAGCACGATCTGTTGCCAGGTCCCCAGGGCGAGGCGTCCATTCAGTATCGGAACAGTAAGAGACGGTCCCAGCAGGGCGGACCGCACATGGGCATAGCCATTGCCGTCCCCCCAGCGCGCATCATGCCGGTATTCCATATCTTTCGGTGCGATGCGGTCAATGGCCTCGACCAGATCCCTGACCACGCCATTTTCATACTCAATCGTGGTCATGGCTGCCGTGGAACCGGGCGTAAACACAAGCGCCTGTCCTTCGCAAATGCCGGATTCGGCAACCATTTCGGCTATCGAGCGCGTGATGTCGATCACATCGGTTCCAGTGGTCGTCGAAAAGGACAAAGAGATTGATTCACAAATGAAAAAAAGTTCTTTGTCTCCATTTCTATCCCACTCTTTCCTCACGGCCAGCCCCGGTTTCTCTATGACATAGGGTTTTCTCATATAGGTACCCACCTCGATGGCCTCGGTGGCAGCTACGCGATAGGTTTCCGAAAAATCCACGATGTCGTCAAATTCCTCCTCCTGCAAACCATATCGCCAACCAGGGTCAAGAGATAGTTCCGCACTCTGCAGTTTATGGCGACTGCGCTTTTACGGGAGCCCATCGATCTGTCGTTGTCCCGTCACCAAGCTGGCCATTGCTATTATACCCCCAAGCCCAGATCGTGCCGTCATTTTTCAGGGCCAATGTGTACTTAAAGCCTGCGATAATAGACACTGCCCTTGACATCCCGCTTGTCTGTATCGGAATGGAACTGCTCACCGTCGTTCCGTTACCCAACTGGCCATTGCTGTTGTTTCCCCATGCCCAGACCGTACCGTCGTTTTTCATGATCACCGTATGATCAGTTCCCGCTTCAATGGCGGTTACACCCGTTAAAGCGCTGACCTGCACCGGGCTGGAACTGTTGATCGTCGTCCCGTTACCCAACTGTCCGGAATTGTTGTTTCCCCACGCCCAGGCCGTACTCTCACTCCTGAAGTTCTTCAAGGCGACGACGAAATCGTCCCCACCGGCAATGGCCGTAATACCCGATACCCCACTGACCTGAACGGGGGTGGAACTGTTGGTAGTGGTCCCGTTACCCAATTGACCGACACTATTCAGCCCCCATGTCCAGACCGTACCGTCGCTCTTCAGAGCAGCAGCGTATTGACTGCCTGCGATTACGGTGCTCATACCTGTTAGTGTGTTGACCTGTACGGGGATCAAACTATTTGCCGTTGTTCCATTGCCCAATTGACCCAAGCTATTATCTCCCCAGGCCCAGACCGTGCCGTCGCTTTTCACGACAACTGTAAATTCATCGCCTGCAGCAATGTCTATCACGCCCGTCAGTGTGCTGACCTGCACAGGCGTGAAACTATCTGTTGTTGTCCCGTTGCCAAGCTGTCCACTGGCATTTTTGCCCCATGTCCAGACGGTACCGTCGGTCTTCACAGCTCCGGAATGATAACCCCCAGCCGTGACGGATATTACCCCCGATAATGTACCTGCCTGTACGGGGTTGGTGCTATTCGTTGTCGTTCCGTTGCCAAGCTGTCCATTGCTATTATATCCCCATGTCCAGACCGAGCCGCCTGTCTTGAGAAAAATGGTATGGAGCGATGCGGACAGGTTGCCGTCAAAGGTCGCGCTGAAGTTCCACCCGATGGCATCATTGCCATTGAGAAAAGCTTCGCGAAAAGGCGGACTGAACGCATATCCTGTAAGAGAAGGAGTCACTGTATAATTACCACCAGATACATCACTGAAACTGTAATTACCACCTGCACCCGTTATTGTGGTCGCTGTAGCATCCCCGGCAAGGGTCACGGTTACACCGTTCAATCCTGTACCGCCCAATGTTATCGTCCCGTTCACGGTATATTTATTGTCGTTACTACCGCAGCCTCCCAAAGCAATCATGATGAACAAGCTGAATATGATAACCATGTTAATCATGAAAAACGTTTGACACCTCGCCCTGCTGTCATTGATCATTTCATGCTCTCCCTATATTTTACAGTTGAAAAAAATCAAGCGGCTTACCTTTTAAGGCTCCATCAGCCTTCTATCATACTTGTTCAAATCCGGCAAGAGACTTAACAGAGATTGGGTGTTTTCGGGAAAAGAACAGGCATCTTGCTAAGAGAACAATTCCGTGCGGATAGGAGACTCATTCACATTCAGTCAATAAGGAATACTATTCGAAAGGGCGGATCCCTGATCAAATTACCGGATGCTTGTTTCAGGAAGGCATGCTCTGGGGAATCTGCTGACTAACAGCACGCCCTTGGTTTTCGTTTCCACATCGTATCTTTCAGACTATCTCAAATACAGCGGCATCAGGGTAAATCTGCCGTCTATCCGGTCAGGTAAATCCCGCAACTTCTGCCCATTCCACGGTGACTGGCTCCAGATGAAGGGCGCATCATTGACGATGGGAGTGCCGTACAGCATCCAGAAACCGGTGTTGACGGCTGAAGTGTCAAGGGTGCCAGACAATTTCATGAAGGAGCGAACCATGCCGGTAGAACCCACCTTGGAATCAATTGAACCATCAGGAATCTGTTTGGGATAAGAGGTCTCGCCGTAACCCAGATCCCAGCGGCCAAAGATTGAGAGTGGATTGAGCGGATCGGTGAAGGTAATCACTGCCTTGGCAGTCTCTATATCTATCACGCCTGGCAGCAATTGCTTGAACTGCCGCCGTCGGGCCGGGCGATTGTCGGTGGACTGCAGATCACTGCGCACTTGCAGCGAGGCTGGGTAATTGATCCCCATCAGGTAGTCGGGGGTGACCATCTCAGTATCGTAGTCGGTGGAGCAGATGTTGCCATCCAGCGACGTAGCGCTGACCGTGTATGTGCCTCCGCTGGAGCGGTAGTAGACAAAACAGCGATAGGACATCTCCACCATGCCGGTTTCATTCGTGTTTGCGTCAACCAACATATAGCCGTTCAGGTATGTGCCGGTGTTGTCCAGTGAGATATAGCGGAAAAAGTCGCCAATCGAAGTTGAGAACTGCTCTGCCAGTGCAGCGCGCCAGAATATCCAGAGCCCATTTGGCTTGACCTGCCCCTTGGCCATCCGGTGGGTGGTCTCATTGAACATGATCCCCTTGTTGTTGAAGCCGAAATCAGTGGCGGAACCGATCAACCCCGGATTTAATGCGTTCAGGGTCAAAAGGTCGCCGTTGACTGCCAGGGTCTGGGTCATGGTCTGGGAGAGGAATCCCGCCCAACTGTTGTGGGTCAGGATCACCTCGTTGCCGGTCCGTTTCAGGAAAGCGGAGCATTTATCCGGGTAATCCACCGGTCTGAACCCGCCGACCGCCAGTTCCGGCGAGAAGGAGATCACATCCATCAGGTCGCTGTAAGCGTTCAGGAAGTAGACATCCAGGAAGGAAAGGCCGGCGGTTTCATAACCCAGGCTCATTTCCTCAGGCCTGAAATAGCCGCCGTCCGGCAACCAGGACCCCGAAAAATCGAGGACTGCAGGCTGTGTGAGGGTTGCCCCGTGGTAGATCCCCAACATCCTGAACAGGAGACGCTTCAGTCGGTAGGCGACATCTGCATCCGTGGAGGGGGTTTTAAGATGGTTAATAACGCCGTTGTAGTTGGCGTTCAAAAGCCCGCCGGCCTGTTCCAGCTCTGACTGGGTCGGGCCGTGCTGTTTGGGAAATGAATGGGATGGATCCGTCAAGTACGCATTATCCCAGTTGTTATCACGGGCGGACTGGATGGTCTTGCCCTGCAGCTTGCCCTGAACAAAACCGGCCCGGTACTCGGCCTTCAGATCATTGGCATCTTTGGATACCACCGTCATGTTGACAATGTTGTTGATGGTCTCGATCACACCGGAGGCATTGGCGTCCAGGGTGAAGACCGTGCGGTTCGATACGGGGGCGCTGTTTCCCGAACAGGCTGACAGCACGAAAGCAGCCAGTAAACAGAGCATGGTTTTCAATAGCTGTCTCATACAACCTCTTTATAGATAACGTTATTGCCGCCGGGGCCGCAGTCTTCTGAATGGAGTCGAACTTCCTTTTACACCCCTCACCTTCAACATCTCGTGAAGAACCAGAGGTTCTCATATGGTCTAACCATATTCTCTCCTGTGAAATCAGAAAGAAAAATTTCTATTACATTCTCGGGACGATATTCCGCATAGGCATCGAACATAGACATGGTCTGGTCAAGTGGT
Organism: uncultured delta proteobacterium; assembly: GCA_963708515.1. Classification (GTDB taxonomy): domain Bacteria; phylum Desulfobacterota; class Syntrophia; order Syntrophales; family Fen-1087; genus JAPLJM01. Next base: position 111,820 of record CAVPSX010000022.1, read on the forward strand.
AAATCAATCCGTTCTTTTTGGGGATGGCTGTTTGGACTATTTTTCATCACGATGTGTTTCTGGGTTTGAGCGCCACTTTCAAGACAGCGGACGGGTCCGCATGGTCGCCTGCAACCCGGCTTCGATGCTGGAAAATCATCTGCCGGCCCGGGCCCATGACAAACACGCCACCCTGTTGCCACAGGTCACCCTCCGTCCGGCCCTGCTGAAACCCTTTTTTCATGGCCGCCAGACCATGCCAAAGGGCAGCCGGCCCCACAGTGCGCAAAAAACCTCTTACGAGGTTGAAAGCCCTGTAGGTGAGAAGATCCTGGTCCACATACATCTCGCCATCGAATTCTGTCTTTACAACAAACAGTCGGGCCTGTTCCGGAGTGCCGCTGCCGATGGCGACCACGGTAATCCATGATGCCGCCAACCGGTCCTTAATCTCCATCAGTTCAGCAACCTGCTGACGTGAAAACATTCACCCGAAATGGCGCAAGAATGTGAGTACGATCCGCCGATGGGCCCACAGCGATTCAATCTCGACCCTTTCACCTTGAAGGTTCCTGACCGAGATTTTCGAGATGCGTCTTTCCAGGTCCTGATATTCCATATGATTGTATGTAGCTGACGCGGGGTTTAAGTAATCAGTCCATAGTGCCCTCACGTAGGGCTATAGACCCACAAATTGTAATCACTGGCTTACGTACGGCGCCTAAATTACCACGATTTACGCAAGAACGCCACTCCTTCGACTCGCACGGCTCAATCGTATCCCGGGTGGTGTGAGGGCAGAGGAGAAAAACCCAGACTACCCGAGAGGAAGTTCCAGAATTCGTTTCACTTTTCGGATGGCTGAAGACACGATTTCCATCAGCGTGGCACGAATAGGGTGAGAAGTACGTCTGCCTTTTTAGGATCGAGGCGCTGCAATTCCCGGACGGTATCCAGAGCGGCTGACCGGTTACCGGACAGGAAGTACGCGATTCCGAGATTGTACCAGGCACTTGTATATTCAGGATTAATGCGTATGGCCTGACGATAGGCCGAGATTGCGTCGTCATAGCGTTTAAGTTTGCGGTAAGCGACCCCGAGATTGAACCAGGCACTTGTATATTCAGGATTAATGCGTACGGCTTGAAGATAGGCCGAGATTGCGTCGTCGTAGCGGTCAAGGTAGTGGTAAGTGGTCCCGAGATTGTTCCAGGCTTCGGCATTTTCCGGATTGATGCGCAGGGCTTGGTGGTAGGCCTCAATGACATTATCGTAGCGCTTGAGGCCGTTGTATGCGATCCCGATGCTAACCCAGGCGTCGCCACTTTCCGGATCACTTTCCGTCCACTTCTGACACCAATCAAGCATACCTTGCCAATCATTCATCTGTTCCAGGGCGATAGCCCGTTTCAACCATTCGGTCTGGCCGTGACCCTTTACGACTGGTTTGCTACCCGGCTTCACCTCGCCTATCCACTCCACGGGCATTGCGAAGTACAGGCTCTGCCCACCTTCTATGTAAAGGGTGGTCAGGCCGACCAGACGGCCTTTACCATCGAACAGACCCCCACCACTCGAACCGGGGGAGATGGCCGCCGTGGTTCGAATCAAGGGCGGCAGTCCGCCCCTCAGCTGCGAAACGATGCCGCCGGAAAGGGAAAGCGCCAGATTCTTCGGCGCACCCACAGCATAAACAGGATCTCCCACCTTGAGATTTGCCGCCTTTCCTAGTTGCACCGTTTTCCCTTTAAGACCCTTGGCATCAAGGATGCAGATGTCTTTATCTCTGTCTTCCGCATACAGGGTGGCAGCAACAACCTGTTTTCCCCGGCCCACCTCGTAGGTAGCACCCCCTGCGACAACGTAACAGTTGGTAGCGATCTTTCCGGAGGAGACCAGAACCCCACTTCCCGGGCTTTTCTGCTTGCCGTTATTGTCAAAGGTCTTCACTACAACAACGGCATTCTTAACCTTGTTGAAAACCTGGCCCGGTGCAAGGGCATGGGCCTGTATGGGAAGGATTGTCAGGAAAAAGATAACGATCCGCATCAAGGCCGGCATCTTCATCTTTCCACACCTTCCGTTTTTTCGTTTGTTCGTCATTCCACCTTCTTTTTATCCGGGCTTTTGCCTGATTCAAGATCCGTCAACCAATGTGTTAAGGAAGAGTAAACACCGCACCTACTCGCCGTCCCTTACATTTATGAAATTCTTCTGCATAACACCCCGTCATGTGGACGGGGTAATTTATTTCTCCTCTTCTCCGAGAAAGGCTGCTGGAAAACATGATAATGTTACTGATAGGGTATTTCCTGTTGACGGTCGGAGTGTAAGGCAAGCGGCTTTTTGTGTCAATGTATAATGAGCACCGATTTCCAACAGAAAGGATGGATGTCCCTCAAAATTACCATCTCTCTTTCGGGAAGCTAAAGACATCTCTCAAAAGCAGGCAAAACCAGGATGGCCCTGTTTCAGGCGATAACCTTCTCGAAGATGATTTTTGCGTCGCCGGGGGCGTAATAATCGGGCAGATACGCCGCCTGCCGGTAGCCTTGGGCATCATACAATCGCCGGGTGGGCTCGTACTGGGCCCGGGCGGACGTATCCATATAAATCTGACGGCCTCCCTTCTCCTGGATCAGTGATTCGCACATCGAGAGCAGCTTTCGGCCTAAGCCCCTCCCTTGAAATTCAGGATAGACGGCCATCCAGTAAATATCATAACTGTGGAGGGTCGCCGGAACATGGCCATAGACAGCATATCCGATGACCGCTCCCTGAGCTTCGGCAAACAAAAAAGAATACCCGCTCGCCTCGCCCTTTGTCAGGCGCTCATCCACGAGCTCAACGGCAACGTCTGTTTCATCCCCGGAAAAATATCCCGTGGCTTCCACGATCTTTCTGACCGTCGTCCGGTCGGACGGCTGGACATCTTGTCGAAAGGTTACATTTATATCCATCATATCCATAGATCACGGCTCATCATTCGGCACATTGAACGTTCATCACATGTCGGCAATAATACGTTCGATCACGCCGTTGAATTTCAGTCCGGAGCGTTTCGCTGCGGCATGGAAACCGGCATCCGGAGACAGGCAGGGGTTGGCATTGATCTCCAGAATCCATGGCCTTCCCTCCTGATCCACGCGGAAGTCAACCCGCGCATAGCCTTTCAGGTCAAAGAGCTGCCAGCATTCCAGGGCCAGATCCTTCAATTTCTCCAGCAGCGGCGCATCTTCGACAGGTAATTCAAAGGTGCGCGGTGTGTTTTGGTATTCAAAGGAATCTTCATCCCACTTCGCCCGGTGGCCCACGATATGGTGCTTGCCGGGCGGATAGTCATCGAAGCGAATCTCAGCCGGGGGCATGACCTCCGGCCCGTCCGGACCAGCAAGCAGCGACAGGTTGAACTCTCGGCCCGCAATAAAGGCCTCTGCAAAACAGTCACCTCCGAGGCCGCCCCTTTTTGTTTTCATGATCTTGAGCAGTTTTTTTTCATTCTGGACGGATACGATGGAATCCTCGTTCAGCCCAACGGACGCATGTTCCCAGACGGACTTGATCACGTAACAGCCCGGCGTAAACAAATTCGTACGCGGTTCATCAGGGGAAATCCAGGGCGGCGTGTCCAGTCCGTTCAGCTTCAGGAACTTTTTTGCCAGAAGCTTCTGGGAGGTGAAAAAAATCGCTTCAGTCCTTGCGCCCGTGTAGGGGATATTTAGGTAATCGAGAATGGACGGTGCCATGTGAATCAGGCGGCCCTGCCCCAGGATCGATTCGACCAGGTTGAAGGCAAAGTCGGGTTGAAGGATGTTCAGGTGATCAATGAGCCGGGAAAAGTCGGAGGAAACGGCAATAACGGACGGTTTATAACCCAGTTCGGCAAGCGAACGGAAAACATGGCCTGCCTGGACCAGGACATCCTGCTCGTCCCGGCCGGCGCCCTCGAGAACTTCACCATGCAGCACAACCGCTTTCATCACGCAACACCGATGATTGACAAACCTGAAAAAGAGACCCTTGAAAAATGGCTTCGCTGCGGCTCAAAATCTTTTTTGCATGAATTATGTTTTTACTTAAATATGCTTGAAATCAATAAAATAGTAAAATTAATGGAAATGCGAAAAATCTTTCATTCGCCGCCTGCGAACCATTTTTCAGCGGTTGTGCAATTATTCTATAGGAAATAGTTAAGCCCAAAGCTCTTAAAAAGTCAAGAAAGCTCCTCTTTCAATCTCACCTTTCCGGGGGACATGGACTTTTTTGCAATGCCGTTATTATGCGAATGACGCCGATTTTGTTATCTTGCTCCCGCAGACTTCCGCCGCCGGATGAGGCAATGAGCGGTTGCAGATTGAAGATTCCTCTTTGCACCTCATCCCGTTACATCCGACTTCAAGCGTTTTAGCGCCGAGTGCATGATCAGGTCGATGAGCTGTGAAAAGGTTTTTCCCATTAGACCGAAAATAATGGGCAGGTCCGAATGCTGTGGATGCAACCCCGCCAGCGGATTGACTTCCATGAAGTTGGGCCGGCCGCTTGCGTCGCTGCGAAGATCCAGGCGGCCAGCGTCCCGGCAGCCCAGGCCCCGCCATGCAGCAAGCGCCGTTTCGCCTGCCCGTCGGGCCTCATCGTCGGCGACGAGGCGATATTCCACAAGGGATGCAAAATTCTCCTTGTTGAAATAAGAATAAACGTTACGCTCGGCCTGGGGCTTCAATAGGACTTCCATCACTTCGGTAGCGAACGCGTCCGCTCCTGTGCCGATGATCCCCACGGTGAATTCCCGGCCGGGCAGAAATGTCTCGACCAACACAGGCTGCTGAAAGGTCGTCAGCAGCGACCGGCAGATTCGCTCGAGATCCGTCTGCGTTTCGATCTTCGAGGCAGCGGTGATTCCCTTGCCCGTTCCCTCGGCAACCGGCTTGGCGAAAAGCGGAAAGGGAAGTCCGATCCCGGCAATCTGTGCTTCCGTTTCAATCACGGCAAAATCGGGAGTGGGAATCCCCATATCGCGGATCACGCGCTTGGCCATACCCTTGTGCAGGGTCAGCGATAAAACAAGTACATCAGAAAAGGTGTAGGGGATGTCGAAGGCCTCAAGCAACGCGGGAACCTGGGCCTCACGGCCGAATCCCCGGAGGCCCTCCGCGATGTTGAAGACCATGTCCCAGTGATCGCCCTGAACAAGTCTGCGTGCCAGCGACCGGACATGTCCGATGCGAGCGGTTTCGTAGCCAAGAGACGACAGGGCCTGCTCGATGGCTTCTATGGTCTCGGGGCGGTCAAATTCCGCCGTATCCTCCTCACCGTAGCCCTCGGCCAGATAGTCATCCCGCAGATCATAGGTCATGCCAATTTTCAAGAAGCGGGGACTCAATGGATGTCCCGGCGGCTGACCGGACGGTCCGGATAATGGTATAAGCGATTCTGATAGTTTCTCAGCACAAGATCGCCGTCCTCGTGCCCGAGGGTATACTGGGGCAGCAGCGGAATTTTACCGCCGCCACCGGGTGCGTCGATCACATAGGTCGGGACGGCGTAACCTGTCGTGTGCCCGCGCAGGCCTTCCATGATTTCCAGTCCTTTTCCCACAGGTGTGCGGAAATGCGAGGAGCCGGGAATGGGGTCGCACTGGTAGAGGTAATAGGGCTTCACACGGATTTGAAGGAGCCCGTGCATCAGTTTTTTCATCGTTTCGAGATCATCGTTAATACCGGACAGGAGGACCGTCTGGCTCCCCAGTGGAATTCCCGCATCGGCCAGACGGGCGCAGGCCTGCGCCATCTCCGGGGTGATTTCGTCGGGATGGGTCACATGAATGCTGATCCAGAATGGGTGGAAGCGCTTGAGCATTCTTGTCAACTCCGGCGTGATGCGCTGGGGAATAACCACAGGCGCCTTGGTGCCGATGCGCAGCATCTCGACATGGGGAATCCGCCGCAGACGCGATAAAAGCCACTGAATCTTCTTGTCGGACAGCGTCAGCGGATCGCCGCCGGAGAGCAGTACATCCCGTATCCCGCTGTTGGCGGCGATATAGGCGATCGCCTTGTCCCACAGGTCGATCTGAAAGGGATGCTCGCCCTGATGTCCCACCAGACGGGAGCGGGTACAATAGCGACAATAGGTTGAACAGAAATCCGTCACGAGAAAGAGCACCCGGTCCGGATAGCGGTGCACGATGCCGGGGACCGGACTGTCCTGCTCTTCCGCCAGCGGATCATCGGCTTCGCCCTCACCGCGAAAACATTCATCGATTGAGGGAACGACACAACGGCGCAGGGGATGACCAGCGTCTTCATTGTCCAGCAGGGCGGCATAATAGGGCGTGACGGCAACCGGCAGGGATCCAGCATGGCCCAACAGGGCATGGCGCTCGTTTTCGGAAAGATTCAAAATGCGGCTCAGATCATTTGCATTTCGGATCCGGTTGCGGATCTGCCATTGCCAGTCATGCCACTGCTCATCGGTTATATCCGGATAGAAACGTTTTCGGAAGGTATGGGATCGCTCACTGTCCTGGTGCCGGGGAGAAATTCGGGAAACAGCCGCCCTGACCACCGGCCGGGGTGACTGCGGAGGGAATGCTGAAAAAGGATCGTATGTCTGTCTGTTTTGACTTTTGAAATCGAGAAGCCCTGTCAAGCTGCCTGGAGGTTCATCCTCCTCGTTGAAAAGGGTTTCGTTTTCCATGAAGTCAGCCTCCTCTTTAATTTATTTGAAAACGATGAGGGCTGGGCACACCGCTCATGGCCTTTTTTTGATCTAACCCCTTTCTCCGACCAGGCTTAAAAAAGGTTGAAGACCCTTTAATCACGAGATTCGAATTTCTTTCCGATTCTCACGACTTCAATTATTTTTCGCATTACATTTATTATTTCTTCCTGTCAACATTTTTTTCACGATTTTTCACATTTTTTTTAAAAAAAAATTTTTTGCGAAATTTCGGATTTAGAAATGACCATGTCAGCACAAAAAAATGTCTTTTTTCGCCTTGAAAAAAAGGAGCAAAAAAACCGGCTCGTGATTTTTTCTTGACACAAGATCTGCCTTGTTTACAATCGCGTTTAATAAATCGGGGGATGAAACAGCACATGCCGGAACTTCCGGAAGTAGAAACGCTTTGTCGCCAGTTGAAACAGACGATCCTTGGCTATGTCATTGAAGAGCTCGTCATAATGGACAACAAGCTCAACTGTCCGAAAAACGTGGCTGGTCTGCGCGTCCGGTCTGTGGAGAGGCAGGGCAAATTTCTGCTGATCCGTCTCGATCCATATCGGACTCTGCACCTGCATTTACGCATGTCCGGCCGGCTTTTATGGTGTGGACATGCGGACGGGCTGCCCGCACACAGCCGTTTCATGATATGCTTTCCTCGTGGAAGGCTTATCTGCATCGATCCGCGACGTTTCGCAACCCTTGCCCTGGATGACCCCAAGGACCGGACAGCGCCGGTCCCCGATCCGCTGAAGTCCATCAATGCCAACAAACTGCGTCAAGCTGCACAGGGCAGGCAGGCACCCGTCAAGTCCTTTCTGTTGAACCAGGCCATCGTCGCCGGAATCGGAAACATCTATGTCTGTGAAATGCTCCACAAGGCGGCCGTCAGCCCATGGCGCAGAACCAACAGCCTTTCGCCGGCGGAGTGGCGGAAAATCGCGCACGCCGGGCGGAGCATTCTGCGCCATGCCACGGAATGCCGGGGGACCTCAATCTCCGACTGGCGCGACCTTTACGGGGAAAAAGGCCGCTATCAGCTTCACCTGAAAGTGTATGGCCGGAAGGGGCTTCCGTGTGCGTGCTGCGGGGAGAAGATTCAGCGGATCGCCATGGGCGGACGGGGAACTTATTACTGCGCCGCATGCCAACAATGAGGGAAGGGTGATGCAATGTACAGCGCCGCACTCATAAATGATCCCTTTGGAGATCCGGGGGTGTACGTGGAATGCCGGTACCGCCACGAATCACTGCTTTTCGATCTTGGCGATGTGCACCGACTTCCTCCCCGCAAGCTCCTGAAGGTCGATTATATCTTCGTGTCGCACACCCACATGGACCATTTCATCGGGTTTGACCACATGCTGCGGCTGTGTCTGGGCCGGGACAAGCATTTGCATCTGTTCGGCCCGCCGGGATTTCTAAAACACCTCGAACACAAACTCATGTCCTACACCTGGAACCTCGTGGAAAATTATACGAACGATTTTGCCATTATTGCGACGGAAGTCCATCCGGGAAAGCGGCACACGAAACGCTATCGCTGCCGGACGGCTTTTCAGTCCGAATCGCTTGAGGAACGCCATACTTTTGACGGCGTCCTGGTGGAGACGCGCTTCTATACCGTCAGCTGCGTTTTTCTCGATCATCTGATTCCCTGCCTTGCCTTCCGCTTCGAGGAGCGGCGGCGGTTCAACATCATGAAGACGGTCCTGACGCGGATGAACCTGCCTACGGGCGCCTGGTTGATGGCCCTGAAGGAACATTTGCTTAAAGACGATGGCGACGAGACGCCCGTGCGGATCCAGTCCAGGGACAAACAGGGTAACGTCGAAGAAAAGCGACTTCCCTTGGGTGAGCTGAAACAAGCCGTGAAAATGACGTCGGGCCTGCGCATCGCTTATGTTACCGACGCGATCCATAGCCGGGAAAACGTGGCCCGCATCCTGGCTCTGGCTGATCAGGCCGATCTGTTGTTTATTGAAGCGACCTTTCTTCACGACGACGCGGAAAACGCGGCAAAAAAATATCATCTGACGGCCCGTCAGGCCGGCGAACTGGCAAGACAGGCGCAGGTGAAACGCGTAATTCCCTTTCACTTTTCTCCGAAATACAAGAGCAACCCGCATGTCCTGGCCGAGGAGGCCATGACAGCCTTCCGGGGAATCGTTGGCCCGTGAGGTTTTGCCGCCACAAATTCTTTTTTGACTTTTGCGGCAGGTGTGCTAAACTACCTGCAAATTTTATATTCAGGAGGCAAGTATGTTGAAAAAACGTGGTGGGTTCTCGTTGTTGTGTGTGTTGGTGGCCTTTTCTTTTGCACTGGTCATGGGCTGCGCGCAGCCGCCCACGGAGGAAATGGCGAAGGCGGACAAGGCCATCGCCGATGCCAAGACGAAGGAAGCGAACCTGTATGCATCGGACGCCTTGAAGAAGGCTGAGGATGTGTTCAAGAAGGCGAAGGAACAGGTTGCGGCAAAACAGTATAAGGAAGCGAAACAAGCAGCGATCGACACGGCTGCTCTGGCCCAGCAGGCCATTGCGGCAGTGGAAGCGGGTAAAGCGAAGATGAGGGAAGACGCGGCCAAGATGGCGGCGGATGTGGACAAGGCGCTCGATGAGCTGAAGACCGACGTCGCCATGGCGATCAAGAAGAAACTGCCCGTTCCGCAGGAAGAAGTGCAGGCCGCCATCGGGAAATGGGGAGTCGGTCTGGCTACGCTGAAGGACAAGCTCCAGGGCGATAAAGTCAGCGAAGCCTTTGGTGAACTCAAGGCCATGATGACGGCCATCGGCGCCAAGAAAGAAGAGATTGCCAAGCTGGTGGCTTCTGCGCCGGCAGCTCCTGAAAAAAAGAAAATAAAGTAAGACGTTTTGCACCGTCAACCGGTCAGCCAGGCGGGGAGGTTTACATGCCTCCCCGCTTCCGCATTCGTCAGCAAGACGCCCACCACTTACAATGAAAAAACGCGCATATCTCCTCCGTATAGTGATTTTCCTTACACTCGCGCTGCTGTTCATCGCATCGCATCTGGCCGCAGCCCCTTCTTCTTCAGAATCTCGCAATTCGATCAATGATGCGACCCTGCGACTCGTGCAATTCTGCAATGATTCGAAAACGGGCTTCGACGAGCGCGACATCACGACGCTGGTGGACTATGTGTTGAGCACGAAAAGTGACAAGACGTTTGTTCTGCCGGAATCCAAGGGTTGTCCCGGAGCCTATCATGAATTTGACACGAAGATCGCCTTTCCGCGCTTCATGGAATATTCCTTCAACGCGCTCATCCCCTCGGTTGTCACAAGACCCTCTTCACTGCGATATTCCCTCTGGCGTGATCAGCAGGGCAAAGCCCAGCGCTTGCCAGACAGATGGGGACCTATTCTCGATGCTGGAAAACCGTTGATCCTGCACGGGCTACAGCATGATTCGAACACTCCCGACCTCACAACCGGCGTCTATTATCAATACGATCTGAAGAGAACGCTCGTCCTGATCCATTACAAGGGGCGTCCGGTTCTGATCTCCATATCGAAGCAAATCGACAGGTCCAGGGTGGGAGAAAAAGGGTTTATTCTGGGCAATGACAGCGACTGGAGCTACTATTATTCGGGGGAACCGGGCTCTGCAAAGGCCGGCCTCGGCTGGGTGAAATCCTACATTTACGATTATTTTTCCGTTAACGTCTATGTGGAATCAGGCGCAACGCCCGTGAAGCTCCGGACCGGCGTCTTTCAATGGATCAGAGCCGGCTGGTCGGGAGTTAATTTTGTTCAGCCGAGTCATATTATCAAGGGCATGGAACGCTTTGCGCGCAACAACAATATCGTTCTGGAATCACCTCATCTGCCCGCTCCAAGCCATATTATCGCTGCCTCTCAGGGGCTTTTGAAGATGCCGTCCGGGGATTTAACAAGCAAATATCAACTGCTGCAGCAGGCGCGACGGGTGTCAGCCCTTCAGAGCGGTAAAATCAGCCAGTCAAAGACACGCGAACCGTTATCCTTTGACAGCACATCGAAAGAGCAAATGGTGGAAGAGCTGATGCTGGAGTACCTCAAGGGGGCCCTCGGAAGACCAACCCCGCTTGGCCATACATGGATGAATCACCCCTCCTCGCTATGAAACCAAAGCGACTGATTGCCTACACGCTCACACTCTTGGCGCTTTTGATGGCCGGCTCCCCATTGCAGGCAACCGAGGAAACGACGCTCCGAAAGATCCGGAGCCTGGTCCAAAACGGATCGGTTATGCTGACGAGCGAAACCGGAGAGCGGCTCGTGTGGATCAACGCCGACAAGCGCTTTGTTCCGGCTTCAATCATCAAGATTGTCACCGCGATGATTGCAAGGGATCTCCTCGGAGACGAATTCCGATTTTCAACCGGGTTTTATACGAATGCACGGGGCGACCTGGCCATCAAGGGCTTCGGCGACCCTTTTCTGATTTCCGATGAAATCCGGATCATCGCTCAACAGCTCAGAAACAGCGGCGTCAGCCGGTTCAATCGGATCATGCTCGATCAATCGTACTTCGCCGAAGATCTTGCGATCCCAGGCCTTTCGAAGACCAGCAACCCCTATGACGCTCTTAACGGCGCCCTCGTGGTTAATTTCAACACGATTCAAGTTCAAAAGAGGCTTTCCGGAAAAATTGTTTCCGCGGAACAGGAGACGCCCCTGACGCCGCTTGCCGCGGCAAAAGCAACTGCAATCGCTCGTGGAAAAACAGGGCGGATCAATCTCTCGGCAAATAAAGCCGATTGCAACCGGTATGCGGGGGAGCTGTTCGCTGCCATTTTCCGGGAGCAGGGCATCACGATCGCCCATGATGCGATCGGCGAGACGGCTGTCGATGCGGCATGGCAACTGCGCTATATGCATCGGAATCCTCGCGCGTTGACCGATGTGCTTCACGGCCTGCTTCAATATTCGAACAATTTCATCGCCAACCAGATCTTTCTGGCTATCCCCCAGGCCTCGGATACCGCCACGCCGGCCTCGCTGCAGAAAAGCAGGCGGCTGTTCGAAAACCATATCCGCACCCGGCTCGATGTTGCCGACGGTGAATTGATCATGGTTGAAGGATCCGGTATCTCGCGCGGCAATCGCGTGACCGGCAATGTCATGATTTCGATTCTCGAACGATTCAAGCCCCACGCCGAGCTGCTGACACCTAAAGACGGTCATCCGATCAAATCCGGAACGCTGACAGGCGTCTATAATTATGCCGGTTACATCAGGACCGGAAAGGGGTTGCGATCGTTTGTCATCATGCTCAATCAGGGGAAAAACCATCGGGATGCCATTCTCGCATTGCTGACGAATTTTTAAGGGACAGGCCGGCCCATGCAGCAGCCTTTGCGCAGCTTTTTTCGGAGCCCTCATTTTCGGCTCATTGTTTGATTATTTTCGAAGACATGAATAATGATTTACGGGATCCTTGCCGATATTGTTGTCCTCGCACATACTGCTTTCGTTCTTTTCGCCGTATTCGGGGGTTTTTTCGTTTTGCGCCGCCGGTGGTTGGCCTGGCTCCATATCCCGGCTGTCCTGTGGGCGACGCTCGTGGAGGCAGCCGGCTGGATCTGCCCGCTGACGCCGCTGGAAAACCTGCTGCGGCATCGCGCCGGGGAGCAAATGTATCAGTCCGATTTCATTGAACATTACATCATGCCGGTTCTTTATCCGGAGGCCCTCGCGCGGGAGCTCCAGGTTGCGCTGGGTCTCCTGGTCCTGTTCATCAATATCTCGGTTTATGCATGGATGTGGCACAGATCGAAAAAAGTATTTCACGATGCTTGACGGCAGGAACGCCGCTTCCGGGGTGCATTGTTGCCAGGTGCGTTGCAACGCTGCGACAGAACACGGAGCAAGGAGGTTGCGATGAATAAAAAATGGTTGTTTATCTGTGTGTCAATCCTGTTTCTTCCGCCTCTTGCACTGGCCGATGGCGCCTATCCGTCCAGGCGTGAAGCCATGGTCCGGACGCAGATCGCGGAACGGGGCATCAAAGACATGGCAACGCTTGAAGCAATACGCGTTGTGCCCCGGCATCTGTTCGTCCCGCCGCACCTAACTGGCAGCGCCTATGAAGACAGGCCCCTGCCCATCGGTTACGGGCAGACCATTTCACAGCCTTATATCGTCGCCTATATGACGGAGCTCGTCCGGCCGCGGACAGGCCACAAGGTTCTGGAGATCGGCGCCGGCTCAGGTTATCAGGCCGCCATTCTAGCGCAAATCGTCAAACAGGTCTACACAATCGAGATCGTTCCGGAACTGGGCCATGACGCCCGCGAGCGCCTGCATAAGCTGGGATACCGTAACGTCCTGGTGCGCGTGGCCGACGGCTATGACGGCTGGCCCGAGCAGGCCCCTTTTGACGCCATCATTGTGACCGCCGCCGCGGACTACATCCCGCCGCCGCTGATCCGTCAGCTCAAGGACGGCGGCCGTATGGTCATCCCTGTGGGCTCTCCCTTCCTCGTGCAGACGCTCATGTTGGTGGAAAAAGACAAGGGAAACGTCAAAACAACGAGCCTGGTGCCTGTTCGCTTCGTTCCTTTCAGGAGAGGACCGTGATCCTGTCTGCGGGTGTGACAATGGTCCCGCTGACTGCTTCGATGTGGCGGCGTGTGCAGAGAGCGGTGGCGGCTTGGAACTTTAACGAAAGCGCCCCGGTTCACGGAGCGGCGTTATGAATATCAGGTCGAACTTCGCGCTCGGGCTGCTTTCGGCGGCGGCGATCGCCTTTCAACTGGCGCTCATGCAGATCCTCGCGATCACGCAATGGCATCATTTCGCCTACATGATCATCTCCTTGGCGCTGCTGGGTTTCGGCGCGGCGGGAACCTGCCTGGCTTTGTTCCGGAAGACCCTGACCGCCCGTTTCGATAGAATCTTTCCCGCCCTGATGTTTCTGTGCGGAATCACCATGGCCGCCGCCGTCGGCCTATCGCAGCATCCCACAGTCCGTTTTGACTCCTACTTGCTGTTCACGGGCGTCTTCCATGCAGGCCGGTTGTTGCTGACCTATGCCATTTTTTTTATTCCTTTTTTCCTGGCGGCCCTGGCCATCGGGATGGCCTTTACTAAATACAGCCATCGTATCGGCATGCTGTATTTCTGGAATTTGGCCGGTTCCGGCGCGGGCGGCTTGCTCGCGCTTGGCCTGATGTGGCTATTCCCGCCCAACGAAATCCCGGCGATTCTGGCGCTGATTCCGGTGTTGTCGGGCCTTCTGGCCATGCCCGGAAAACCCGGCGCACCGCTTTGGATCGCAGCGATCTTCTCGTTCATTTCTACAACAACGGCGATCCTGTACCCTCCTGTGCTGATTCCTTCTGAATTTAAAAGCTTGAGCCGGGCTATGCAGCTCCCCTATGCGCAGACGACGCCGGGACAAAACAGCCCATATGGCTTCATGCAGGTTTTTTCGTCGCCGGCATTGCGTTATGCGCCCGGGCTCAGCCTGACCTATCCGGATGCCGTTCCGGTGTACCGGGCGGTCTTCAACAACGGCGACTGGATTGGCCCCCTGCCGGCCCGATCCGATCAGGCCGCCCGTTCTGTGATGGATTTTTCCACTGCCGCCCTGCCCTACACCCTGGAACTGCGCAGGACGTTGCTCGTGCTGAACATGGGCACGGGAATGCATGTCAGGCAGGCCATCGACCAGGGGGTGGAAAAGATCACGGCCGTCGAGCCGAATCCGGCCCTTCTGTCCCTGCTTGCAAAAGAATACGCGGGTCAATCGGGCAGTTTTCTGAAGCATCCCGCATTGACCATCATCAGCGCCGATTCCCGGACGAGGCTGCTGACGGATACACTGCTCTACGACCTGATTGTCCTGCCGACAATCGATACGTTCGGCGGCGCCGCCGGGCTCAACGCCATCCAGGAGCATTACCTCTTCACACAGGCGGCCTTCGGTAATGTCTGGCGCAAGCTAACCTCCCGCGGCGTCCTGAGCGTCACGTGCTGGATGGACTATCCGCCGCGTCATGCGCTCAAAATGCTCGCCACGATTGCCGCCATGCTTGCGGAGCAAGGTGTGGAAAAGCCCCGGAACCACATTGCCGCCGTGCGCAGTTGGGGAACGATCACCTTCATGGTCAAGAAAACGCCATACAGCGCAGGAGAAATCGGGAATATCCGCGCATTCTGCCGCCGCCTGAACTTCGATCCGGCCCTCCTGCCCGACATCCGGGCGTCCGAACGTGCTGTATTCAACGCCTTGCAGGACGATCTTTTTTTCAACACCTCGATCAACTGCTCTCACCCGATCGGGACATCCTTTATGCTGCCTACGCCTTCAATATTCGTCCGGCCACGGACGACCGCCCTTACTTTGCCCAGTTTTTGCGCGGGCAGAGTCTTTGGAATATCTCAGAACAATTCGGGAAACGGACTATGCCCTTTTTTGAAATCGGTTATCTGGTGGTTTTTCTGACGCTGCTTCAGACCTCGCTGGCGTCGCTCCTGCTGATTATTGCGCCGCTCCTGTCCATCCGCGGAACGGGCCGCGGCAAGGGGAAGGCGCGAATATTCTGTTATTTCAGTGGCATCGGGATCGGATACCTTTTTGTTGAAATGGCCCTGATTCAGCGCTTTGTGCTGTATTTCGGAAACACCGTCCATGCGGCGGCCGTCGTGATCAGCACCATGCTGCTTGCTTCCGGAATGGGCAGCTATGTCTCGTCGCGGTTCCAGGTCCACAGGACAAGGCTTCTCTTTATTCTGGCAGGCGTCATCCTGCTATTGTTGCTTGGCAGCGTCTTGCTGACGCCCCTCCTGCTGAAAACCATCGGCCTGCCGCCGGTGTCCAAGGTGCTGGTTTCCCTGTGCGTGCTCTTTCCGGCAGCCTTCCTGATGGGTATTCCCTTTCCTGCCGGCATTTATGCGCTTGCGGAGAAAAGTGAGAGCGACATTCCCTGGGCCTGGGGGATCAACGGCTGCTTCTCCGTCGTGAGCGCCGCCCTGGCGACCATCGTTGCCGTTGAAGCCGGATTTACCGCCGTGATGATCTGTGCCGCCCTGGCCTACGGCTGCACGTTTGCGGCCGGCAGATTGAACCCGCCGAACTGAATGAGAGGCGGCCGCGCTCGCTCATGATCCATCCCGCATCATTGCAAAGGCCGTAAAAAAAGATTGACAATAGAACGTTGGTTCTATATGATGCGAATCATGGAAAAGAAACGGACATTGAAAAGCGTGGAGGCCGCTATTGCGGGTTATTTCCGGGAAAACCGGCGCATGCCGACTTATGTGGAGATGATGTCGCTGCTGGGTGTGCGCTCCAAAAGCGTCGTTCATTTCTGGATTAAAAAGATGCTGAACGAGGGGCTGCTCGAAAAGGACGGGGGGGGATTTTTCAAACCCGTCCGCCGCAGGCAGGCATTACCGTTGCTGGGCGACGTCGCTGCCGGCTTTCCCTCGCCTGCCGAGGAAGAACTGCGGGACGTGATTTCCCTGGATGATTACCTCATCACGCGGCCCAGCGCCTCCTTCCTGCTGAAAGCCGCCGGTGATTCCATGACCGGCGCGGGCATCATGGACGGGGACCTGCTCATCGTGGAAAAGGGACGGGAACCCAGAAACGGAGACATTGTGATCGCCCAGGTGGACGGGGAGTGGACCGTGAAGTACTTCCGGAAACATGGGAAGAAAATCTTCCTCGAAGCGGCAAACCGCAAGTATCCCGCCATCAGCCCGCAATCGGAATTGCGCCTGGAGGGCGTTGTCGCCGCCGTCATCCGCAAATATCACCTTTAATCATTCGCCGCTTGCGAACCATTCCCCTCCCTTGACAACAAAATAATGATGAATACATTACGGCTAAATTCGAATGAAGTGAATGATAACGGCATGTTAGTGAACAGATTCTCCACTCGGAAGCGCCAGCCATTCCCTTCATGAGATTTGAAATTGGCCATGGCGTCCCCAACGGGGAGTCGAACCCCGGTTACAGGCATGAAAAGGTAAGGCAGAGCGTATGCCACCTGATTTTATTGGACTTTATACTCTCGAAAAGCCGTCTAATAGGTCATTGACCCCGTCACTGCAGCTTCCTGTAGATTTCACCAAAAGCAGTTAATTTTACGATTGGTTTCTTATACAAATGATGATAGTAAAAACAAATTATGCCGTTTTCGTCGCTCTATCCCTTCAAGAAAACAAGGGGATCACAATACCGTTTTCGGTGACATTGTGCGAGGCGGCAATGCGGGATGAGATGGAAATTTCCCACATATGAGGCAATGGGAGGGCAAGATATTCTAAAGACAGGAGGGCATTTATGGAAAAGAAGATTCTGGTGTTGTTGGGAAGTCCTAGAAGAAAAGGAAACAGCGCCATGCTTGCCGAGCAGATAACAAAGGGGGCAAAATCGGCCAAGGCAAAGGTCGAAACCATTTATCTGCATGGCAGGACCATTGCTCCCTGCAAAGCCTGTTTCGCCTGTCAGAAAAAAGGGCAGCAAGGGATGTTCCATCAAGGATGACATGCAGGACATCTATTTAAAACTCATCGAGACTGATGCCTGGGTTATTGCCAGCCCTGTTTACTGGTTCAACATGTCCGCACAGACAAAGATATTCATGGATCGTTGTTTTGCCCTTCCGGCTTATCAAAAAGAACCCTTTATCGGAAAACGGATCGCCATTGCCATGACCTATGGCGGTGAAGATCCTTTTGATTCCGGTTGTGTCAATGCGTTGAGGACCTTTCAGGATGCCTTCGGTTACATCGAATCCCAAATCGTCGGCATGGTCTATGGCAGCGCTATGGATTCCGGTCAAATCCGGTCCAATAAAAAAGTGATGGAAGAGGCCTTTGATTTGGGAAAGAAACTTGCGGTGGAATGATGAGCCAGCTTGCAAAGACACCGAATACTCGTGATGGGAAATTGACGGCAAAGGATGGGCTATCCCTTTACTGGAAGGCCTGGCTCCCTGATGGCGCACCCAGGGCGGTTGTTCATCTCATACACGGCTATGCAGAGCATACCGGGAGATACCAGAATGTCGTGAATGAACTGGTTCCCGCAGGCTACGCAATCTTTGGGGAAGATCACCGTGGAAATGGCAAGAGCGAAGGCAAACGAGGACACGTGGAAAGCTTTCAGCAATTCATCGACGACGAGAGGCAGTTTGCCCTTGAGGTGATCCGACCAGTCATTTTCCGATACCCCTTGCTTCATGCTCGGCCACTCCATGGGAAGCATCATCGCCATCAACTACGTGGAGCAGTACCAGGATAACTTGAGTGGGCTCGTGCTGTCCGGCACGGGGTCATTACCGGGCAAAGGCATACCCAAGGCCATCATGGTCGTCACGAAGATCCTCTCAAGGGTTCTGCCCGGCATCCATGTGAAATCACCGCTGCCGCCTGAATTCATCTCAAGAGACCCTGATGTGGTCAGGGCCTATGTCAACGATCCTCTGGTCTACAACGTAATCACGCCGCGCCTTGCTGAGCAGATGCAGACCTATTTGCTCATTGGCGCAGCAAATGCGCAGCGCATATCCTTGCCGGTGCTGATCCAGCACGGATCTGCAGACACGTCATTTTCTGGGCAGCAGGAGCTTCTCGACGGCATTGCTGCTAAGGACAAGACCTTCAAGCTGTATGAAGGCCTGCGGCACGAGGTTTACAACGAGCTCCCGGCAGACCGTGCAAGAGTGCTTTCCGATCTGCGCGCATGGCTCGACCGTCATCTGAATATGTAATCGGCTTTCGCCGGAGAAGCAACGCATGCCGGTATTAACCACAGAACCCTCTCTATGACGGCAGAATTTATCCTGGCCTTGGATCAAGGCACATCCAGTTCACGGGCGGTAATATTTGATCGTTACCAGCAGCCGTTGGGCATGGAACAGGTAGAGTTCAAGCAATACTATCCATCGCCCGGCTGGGTTGAGCATGATCCTGAAGAGATATGGGATACACAGCTTTCAGCAGCCAAATACCTTCTCAAAAAGCTAAAGCTGAAGACCGACAAAATAGCGGCAATCGGAATCGCCAACCAACGCGAAACGACGATCGTATGGGATAGGGAAACGGGTAGATCCATCCACAATGCCATCGTATGGCAGGATCGACGGACAGCAGATACCTGTGAATGGCTCAGAGAGCAGGGACTGGAAGATTACATCAAAGCAACAACAGGTCTGGTCATTGATTCATACTTCTCCGCGACCAAACTACACTGGATTCTTACAAATACTCCCGGAGCCGCCAAACTGGCGCAACAAGGACGCCTGGCCTTTGGTACGGTCGATTCCTGGCTGCTCTGGAAGCTGACAGGGGGGAAGGTACATGCGACCGACTCCTCGAATGCGTCCCGGACCATGTTGTTTGACATTTCAAACCTGCAATGGGATAAAAAACTGCTAAGCATACTGAATATACCAAAATCAATTTTACCGAACGTCCTCCCCTCTTCGGGTTTTTTTGGTGAAACCGCAGCAGGCATTTTTGATCATTGCCCAATCCCGATCACAGGAATGGCAGGCGACCAGCAATCCGCTCTCTTTGGACAGAAGTGTTTTGATTCAGGGGAAGCAAAAAACACTTACGGTACGGGGTGCTTCATGCTGATGAATACGGGAGGCAGACTGGTCCATTCCAAATCAGGGCTGCTTTCTACCATTGCCTGGCAGATTGGCAGCGACATCAGCTATGCATTGGAGGGCAGTGTTTTTATAGCCGGCGCAGCAATAAAATGGCTCCGTGACGGCCTGAAGATCATTGATAAAGCATCGGACACCGATGAGATCGCTTTTTCTGTTGCCGACAGCCATGGGGTTTATGTTGTTCCTGCGTTTACAGGCCTGGGCGCACCGTACTGGGATATGTATGCACGGGGTGCAATTCTTGGTTTGACGCAAGGGGTTACCGATAAGCACCTGATCAGGGCCACGCTCGAATCCCTTGCTTATCAAAGCACCGATATTATCAGAGTAATGGAAATTGATTCTGATATCACACTGAAGAAACTCAAGGTTGACGGGGGTGCTTCAGCAAACAGCTTCATCATGCAGTTTCAATCGGACATCTTAAATGCAGATGTCATTTGCCCGCCATTCCCTGAAGCGACCGCATTGGGGGCTGCATTACTGGCCGGACTGGCAATCGGTCTGTATCCGTTTGATGATCTGAAAGCGGATATGCCGGGGAGTAAAGTCTATCAACCCAAGATGGGGGTTCATGAACGGGGTCAGCTCTATTTGGGTTGGTTGAAAGCCGTTGAACGGGCAAAAAACTGGGCGAAAGATTAATAAGGTCATCCCCGGGCATGGGCCTCTGTCCGACAAGGCGGGACTGGAAGCATATCTCAAAATGCTGGTAGCGATAAGGGACAACATTGCCGGCGAGATCAAGGCAGGAAAAACGCTCGACGAAGTGATCGCTTCCAAGCCTACTCGTGTTTTTGATCCAATTTGGGGAAATGGTTTTCTAAAGTGCCCTGACCTATACTTGACTTGACAGACACTGTCAAAACAAGTCTTATCCGTATTCTCGGTTTCACGTACACAACGATTCCGGCTGTTTTGTGCTCTTGAAAAATCAGTAATTGGATTATTTGTTACGTATTGCTTGCTGAAATCAACAAGCTCATAGGCTAAATAAATATAAAAGCTTACAAGCGATAACCCGTGACTTCACGGGGGAATATCCCTTGACTTGAGAAAACAGCCCCCCTATACTCCGGGCCGTCAAAAACAACATCTTATCAATAATAATTATCAATCAATAGCAGAGCAAATGACATGATGAGTAAATCCAGAAAAAACAAGAGCCAGCCCGAGGGATCAATTGACCAGATCACATCATTGCCTGATTTTTATGAAGACTTTCGTCCCGAAGAGATAAATGAAATCTTTTTCACTGAGTCCGCACAAAGAGATCGAGGCACCCATCATGAGAATCTGTTTTTTTTCACATGGTGCTGATAAACGAATATTGTGGGTTGTTGGGCATTATGAGAAAGTCACATAAGAGGATAAAGGATATTAAACCCCTCAAGATATCTTGCTGAAGTCAACAAAACGGCACCATTGAAGAAAATGCTTGCTTTCGATCGGAAATAGAGCGTATTGCTCCCTATCAAAAGGCAAGCATGACGATTTGAGGACAACTTCCTGTATTCAAGTATGTCAATTTTCTGCCGTTCATGATAGATTACAAATTATATCATTGCGTTAACTCATGACTGCTTTGGTTGGCGAAAACTTCCTTTATCATGTGTTTCAAATCAGATTTTTGAGTTGCAAGGGTTTGGAAGGCGGGTTTGCCGCATAATTCCAGGTTGATTCAATCCGACTGATCAGCGTGGCGCTCATCATCGCTGCCATCATCGGCCCCAGGTTTGCGCCACTGGTTTGAAGGCGTCTTCGGGTCTGTTTTTTCAAATCCCATTGCACGACAGACCCATAATAGCGAGCGTATGGACATCATGGAACACCAACACATCCATGAGGCCGTTTCACGGCTGAATGGATTTTTCAACACGGGTGCCACGCGCGACTTCGCTTTCCGGATTGCCGCCCTCAAGAAGCTCGCCGCCGCCATCCGCTCGGCCGAGGGCGACATCATGCGGGCGCTTCGCGAGGATTTGCGCAAACCGGAATTCGAATCCTATGCCGGCGAGATCGGCATCCTGTATCCGGAGATCAAGCACATGATCGGCAGGCTCGGCCGCTGGACAAGGGCCCGATGGGTGCCCACGCCGATCCTCCACTTTCCCTCGCGCAGTGTTGTCTACCGCGAGCCCTACGGGACCGCCATGATCGTAAGTCCTTGGAACTATCCCTTTCAGCTGACCGCTGCGCCTCTGATCGCCGCCATTGCGGCAGGCAATTGCGTGCTCATCAAGCCCTCCGAGCTTTCCCCGGCAACGTCGCAGCTGATCGGCCGCCTCATGGGCGACACTTTCGATCCCGCCCACGTCGCGGTGGTGCAGGGGGGAATCGAGACCGCCACGGCGGTGCTCGAAGAAAAGTTCGACATCATTTTCTACACGGGCAGTACGGCCGTCGGGCGCGTGGTGATGACGGCCGCTGCAAAGCACCTGACGCCCGTCGTGCTGGAGCTGGGCGGCAAAAGCCCCGTGATCGTCGAGGCGACAGTGCGCCTCGACTACGCCGCGCGGCGCATTGCCTGGGGCAAGTTCTTCAACGCGGGACAGACCTGCCTCGCCCCGGACTACCTTCTCGTGCAGCGCGCCGTATACGATGCGTTCACAGGCCTGCTCGTCGAAACCATCCGCCGATTCTACGGTGTCGACCCGCGCACCAGTCCCGACTATGCACGCATCATCAACGACCGGCATTTCCTGCGCTTGGAATCGCTCATGCAGGAAGGCGAGATTCTTCACGGCGGAAAGACCGATCGGGAGCAACGCTATATTGAGCCGACCCTGTTTGCCGGTGTCGAAATCTCCCACCGCATCATGCAGGAGGAGATCTTTGGCCCCCTGCTGCCCGTCATCGCATATGATTCCCTGGACGAGGCCGTCGCGTTCGTCAACCGGCTGCCGAGACCCCTGGCGCTGTACTATTTCACCGGAGAACCCGACCGGGCCGAGGCGCTCTTCTCGCGCGTGCACTCGGGAGGCGCCTGCGTCAACGACACGGTGTCCCACGTGGGCAGCCATCATCTTCCCTTCGGCGGCATCGGCGATAGCGGCATGGGGGCCTATCACGGCCGCTGGGGCTTCGAGGCCTTCACGCACCGGCGCGGCGTGCTGTACCGGTCGAACCGCCTCGACATGCCGCTGCGCTACCCGCCCTACGGCGAAAGGGTCGGACTGCTGAAAAGGCTCTTCCGGATTCTGGGCTGACAGATGCTACGGCTTTTACAGCAATGTCTCGCGGGGAAAAAGGCAGAAGGCGGGAAACGACGATGCCCTGCCCTGCATCCTCGAACCGCAGGGCGATGAAAAAACCTTCCGGCGGAACAGGGCGCGATTGATCTGAAAGATATACTCGCTTTCAATCCATATTCCTCAGCTCTTAAAGACGTTTCATACTGTTGATTCGTAGAGACAGCGATTCCGGTGTTTTGCGCTCTTGAAAAATCGGTAATTGGATATTTTGTTACGTATAGCTTGCTGTACTACACAAATCTTCAACCTCGATGAAAATACAGGCTTTCAAGTCGTAATAATCATTATGATCAGATAAAGTGATTTTTCTTGACAGACGTAATTATTTTCCTTAAGCTTTTCAATAATAATCAAGTGTTTTCCATATGAGGGAGAGATTATGAGAGCCGTAAAACGTAAAATAACAGATATGACGGTGGATGAGCTTAAAAACGTCATCCATGAAGCGATCGCCGAAGATATGGATGTTTGGCGGGAGACCTTCGAGATCATGGCGGACAGCAAGCTGATGGGACAGATTCGGCAGGCGGATCTGGATAGGACAGCCGGCAAAAAAGATGCCTTTGTCGCTTGGGATGATCTGAGAAATGCATAAGATCATTCTTCATCGGAACGCCGTCAAATTCTACCGGAAAGCTGATAACGTTTTGAAGGAAAGAGTATCGGACGCGATTGATGTTATTGCCCGGAATCCACACAGGGATGGTCATATCAAGAAGTTGAAGGGGGACCTCAAGCACCTGCATCGTTTTCGCATGGGCGATCTGCGTATCCTTTACGAGATCGACGATGTGCAAGAGATTGTATGGATAAAGACCATCGAATGGAGAGGATCGGCATATAAATAAAGATTCAGCCGGGCGATGACAGCTTCCTGTTATCCACACACACCTGTCTTTCTAGTAAGTCCATAATTACAAGGAACTATCCGCAGCAGCCGTCTTTACACGTGCTGTAAACTGAACTTCGTCCTACGGCATCTAAAGCCTGAGCAGTTTGTAAAAATTGTATATCGCAGCCTTTTGATGAAGATATAAGCATCGGGGGAATCATCCCAGGCGCAGTATTTATTTTGGCCCTTCACCCCTGGGATGAGCCGATCATGAGAGCCGTAAAGGCAGCGAAGCAAAAAAAAGAATCAGGGGGTGGAAATTATTCCTAACCCCCTGTTTTTATTATTGGCGTCCCCACGGGGAGTCGAACCCCGGTTACAGGCGTGAAAGGCCAAAAAGAAGCGTACTCCGCCTGATTTTATTGCTTTTTTTGTCCGTCTAAATCCGTTTAACGGAACCAAAAGCCGTCTAAAAAGCCGTCTGATAACGAAGCAATTTGACTGCCTCTATTGATGAACAGGGTAAAAAAATTTATTGCAAAAAAATGTTGACAAAAATAAATTATGTATTTATAAATACATCAACGTATTTATAAACTCTCTGAGGTAAAAGCCATGAATTTCAATACAAAAACTGTAGCAAAGATAATAGGAATAACGAAAAGACAGCTTGACTACTGGGATAAGAATCATTTCATAAAACCATCGATTCAGGAAGCCGCCGGGTATGGAAGCACAAGGCTTTATTCCTACAATGATCTTATCCGCCTGAGAGTTGCAAGGACTTTGCTTGATAAGGGAATTAGTTTGCAGAAAATCAGGAAGGCGGTTTCATATCTGAAAAAGCACATGCCGGATATTGAGAATCCGCTTTCAGAACTGAAGTTCTTAACGGACGGAGAAACGATATTTGTGCTCACAAAGGACTCACAGGAAATTATCGATACTCTACAGAATGGCCAGTTAGTTTTTTCTGTTTCTTTGGGGGCAATTATTGACGCGCTGAAAGGTGAAGTTAAGGCCCTTCATGATCTGAGAAAATATGAGGTCACCGTCATGAAAAGAAAATATCCAGTTATACTCCATGCCGATACAGAAGATGGTGGATATTGGATTGAATGTCCCGATATTCCCGGATGTGTTTCTCAGGGTGAAACCGTTGAAGAGGCCCTTGAAATGATCAAAGACGCTCTCAAGGGTTGTCTTGCGGTTTTATCTGAAAAACAAAGAACAGCAAAAGCCCTATGAGTGGACTGCATAATCTGAAATCGGTTAGAGTCGTCAAGGCCTTTGAACGTGCGGGCTGGTATGCAGAAAGACAAACAGGAAGTCATGTAATCCTATCGAAAGAAGGTAATCCTAACATATTGTCAATACCGATTCACAAGGGTCGACCGATTAAACAAGGGCTTATTAAGGCTCTCATAAAGATCTCGGGGTTAACTGAAAGAGAGTTCTTACAATTATACAATTGATAATTCGGGTTCATCGCTAAAAATTTGATTGTGTGGCAGATTTCAACCGCAACTGCTTAGACGCGATGGCAAATAAATGGAATGGGGTGCTTATTGTGTTTACCTACTTATCAATAACTTTCCATGACTGACGATATCGCAGATTAACGAAGGAAAGGTGCAACGAAAAAATCAGCCGGAGCGCAGCGATCTGCTGGATTGATTTTGTTAGCGTTTTTTATCAACACACAGAGACCATTTGCCCCACTTGAAATATACAACAAGATTTAAAATGCCGACAACAGCCGTAATGATAATAGTAATATACATGCTTCCAAAGTATCCGATTGCGTTTACAATTTCTGCCGTTTTCAAATGCTGATGCAATGTCATGATGTGTGCATATACAGAAAGAGCACAAACTATTGAGATAAGCAAATAGACAGATCGCGATTTCATTCTCTCGATCCAAATGAAAATAGAAACCGCGAGAAGAACTGCGCCGTGGCCTCTTATGATGTTATGAACCATTTCAACAGCAATAGCGGAGAAGCCAAGTTTTTCATATACCGCTTCAGGATTCTTAAACAAACTTTCATGAAACTGCTTCGGTATGAACGTCATTAGACATGCTGTTATTGTATTAATGATCTGAAAAGACCAAAATGCTATGTTTATTATAATTCTTGCCATTTACTATCCTTATGATTTCCGCTAACGCTATGATGAGCCGCGACTGTAAGGAGTCGGCTGGATTGACTCGTTATGCATCATATGAATAATCATAAAGTCAAGATTATTCTTAACAGTCAGATGCTGTTTGCCATTTGATATCAGTAACTTTTTTCTACTCCACCTGATTGTGGATTTCAGGAAGAACTGTTATGCACAATGAAGAAACATTGGCTGTTTCCATTATGCCTAAGGAGTGTGACGATGTTGGGTGAGTCGGGAGTCACCCAGACTATCTGTTAGGGGTTCTTTTCGGCTGCTTATCAATCTTGTTTTTTGACTTTTGTTTCTGTTTTTCGATGTTCTGTTTCTGCCCCTTTTCCTTATCCTTCTTTCCCCCCTTGTCTCCCATTACGTCTCTCCTTTTCCTGATGTCCAAAACATCTTCTCGCAGCATGGTTTCTGTTGCAACCACAGCAGGCTCATTGTTAATTGTAATCTTGCATACTTTTCAAAATCATTCAATTGTAGCTTTCAGGAAGCAGCAAATGCTGTATCCACCGGACAAAGGCTTTCCGAATAAATCGTTGACACGATATCGATTTCTTCATATGACTCCCCCCAGAAAAGCGGTCAGGACATTTCATATAGTGGGAGCTTTACTTTGTCCAGTCAAGGCCCAGGGCGAATCGATCCCCCAAATAAAAAAATCACGGTGCTGCTTTTTTGTCTGGCACTGATAAGTTTTCTGGTGTTTCTCACGCTTGACGCCGATCCGGGACTTTGCGCAGAAGACAAAGAGCGGATCTCGGACCACTTCGACGGCAAACTGTTTTTCAATCCGGCGATCCGCTCGCTTCCGCCCTTGGCTCCGGGCGAGGAGCCAAGACGCAGCAGCTCCCGGTGGATTTGGCGGTGGGTACTTGGGATCGATCAGCCAAAATGGCCGCAAATAATGGATGGTACGCCGGGAAAACCTCCCACCGCCAATGTTCTAAAAGGTTCACTCGTCGTGACTCCCGTCGGGCACGCAACGTTTCTCATTCAACTGGACGGGCTCAATATCCTGACCGATCCCATTTGGTCGGACCGTTGCAGTCCCGTGTCATGGGCCGGTCCGAAGCGCCACAGAGTCCCCGGCATCCGTTTTGAAGACCTGCCCCCCGTCGATGCGGTCCTCGTGTCCCACAATCACTATGACCATCTGGATCTTCCCACGCTGAAGGGTCTCGCAAATAAGGGTGTTAAGCGCTCCATAACACCACTCGGCAATCGCGATCTTATTCACGGCACAGGCATCCCCGCAGTGGATGAGCTCGACTGGTGGCAGTCGATCCGCCTCTCGGAGGAGGTCACGGTGACGATGGTTCCGGCGCAGCACTTTTCGTCCCGGAGCCCATGGGACCGGAACGAAATGCTTTGGGGAGGGTTTGTCATATCCGGACCGTCGGGTAACGTTTTCTATTCCGGAGATACGGGATATGGTCCCCATTTCCGGGAGATCTCGAAGCGATTCTCACCGATCAGGGTGGCCATCCTTCCGATCTCGCCCTTCAGGCCGCGACAATCCAATGCCCTACCTCACGGGCTTTATCCCGCCGTTCACATGGGACCGGCGGAGGCCGTCCAGGCGCACTTGGATCTGCGTGCCGGAATCAGCATTGCCGCACACTTTCAGGTATTTCAATTAGGTTTTGACGGATTTGACGATGCCGTGAACGAACTGCAATCTGTATTGGCGGAGCGTGATCTAAAACTCAATGCGTTCATCGCGCCACTGCCGGGTCAGTCGGTTAGCCTGACTACGGGTTTTGACTATATGGACGGCTTGGTAAGCCTTCAGAAGGCAGGCGCGAATCGATAAAGGTGCCATGAAAAAAAATCCGCTATGGCTCCTGGTGCTCTTGTCTCTCATGGGTGGGTATGTATACGCTCAGGATTACAGCGAGGCAGCCAAAATCCGGTATCTGATAGGATCGGTAGAAGCCTTGCAGGGAGTGAAGTTTTTCCGAAACGGGAGCGAATATGATGCCAAAAAGGCGGCGGACCACTTGCGCCTCAAGCTCAAGATGGTTGGGGACCGGGTAAAGACGGTGGAAGACTTCATCAGGTTGTGCGGTTCAAAATCGTCCGTATCAGGCGAGGCATACCGGATGCGGCTTCCTGACGGGACGACCATGTATGCAGAAGCGTTCTTCCGCGAAAGGCTCAAAGCGCTCGTTGCCGACACGTCGTCTCGACCATGACGTCGACCCGCAGCCGCCACATTGATTACGGATCGAAATCCTGCATCTTTATTGAGGTTGGCTGGTTGTGTAGTACAGGAAGACACTAATAGCCATCAAGATAGGCAAGTACTGAAGCGCAGGTTGTCCGGTTGAAGATGAACAAATGGGCGCTGTCTCTGTTTTTTTATTTCATTCAATAGTGCCTGTCAGTTTTTTTATAATAAAAGTTGCCATGAATGCTTCTAAAAAACTTAAAGGAACAGCTATTGGCAAAATACTGAAAGGTAAAACACCTAAATTTCCGATAACCAACCACATGAAAACAAACCCTACAAACCAGGATAAGAATGCGGTCTGAATCAATGAAAACTTTCGAGCAATAATATATATTGCCAGAGCAAAAAATAAAGACCAAATCCCCCAAACTGCACCGTTGATGGGTTGTTCAGGAAAAGTCAGTCCAAGTTTTTGATAATGTTCTATCCAGTAATTCCTGAGTAAAAACGTGTTGCGAGCAAATTCTGAAATACTAATCCAAGTTGTCGCTAATATAATTGATAAAATTGCTTTTTTCATGTTTGTCATATGCGGAATTATGCGTTAAACCAACCTGCCGGCTCGAAATACTTATCTGAAAAAAAAATGATCAACCACGTTCTCGTCTGCTAAAAAACAGACACGAGTGGACGCAATTGTTATAACTTGTAGTCTAGCATGAATGATGGAGAATTAAAATGCTCGACTTCAGGAAGTTGTTCTTAAGTTTGAAGGACCGAAAATTATCTGTTCCGTCGCCGCAACTTTCATCTCGTATTCAATGTTCTGATCAAATTAACCCGCTTCTCACCTTTTGCATTTTATCATGATGTTTTGGAAAAGAAAAAGCCGTCTGAGAGCCGTCTATTTCAAAAAAATGATAAAAAATAACTGGCTATTTTTTGTATTACGTTGCCAGTATTGTTCGAGGCCTATTTCTACATAGCTATAATCATTCAATTATTGTTAATATTGCATATGAGCTTTTTCGAGCAACCTTCAAAAAATAGGTTTCTCCGGTTACTGGCCAAATCAAGTTGAGTAGTAAAAAGGTTTAATATCGTAATATACTGAAACTAAAAGAAAAATGGCGTCCCCACGGGGAGTCGAACCCCGGTTACAGGCGTGAAAGGCCCGTGTCCTAGGCCACTAGACGATGGGGACGCATCAGAAGATGAAAGGGCTAGCTTATACCGGAGCCGCGGCTTATATCCTGTTGTCGGGCAGGATGTCAAGAAGCAATTCGCATTATTTGAAAATAATTTATGAAAATCGCCAGAAGGTAACATTCTGCGGACGGCGTGCTTCATTCGAATATCACCGGCTCACGTAAAATGGCCTCCCGCGCCTTGAGCGCAAGATCCGCCATTTCCGGATGCGTCTGTCTGAGCGACATGATCTGCCGCAGATTGTCGGCGGTTCTCAAAACCAGCATAGCCATGTCGCCGTCGGCGATTCCGGCCATCTGGATAATGTCATCCCAGTTCCCGCCCCTGGCCCACTCATGCATGACGACACTGGGCCAGACAGACAGGGGCTGAACAGCAAAACCGGCGGCCTCCATGCGCTGAGATATCGGCTTGACGGTCTTTGCCATGCGCAAGCAGGCCTGCGCCAGTCTTTTTGGTATCTTCTTGAGATCGATCCGGGTTTCCTGATCCCCATCATATACAAAGGGGGCGACGACGGCGGCCAGCAGTTTTTCATCCTGCCGCGGAAAGGCCTCGCGCCGCAGGCACTCGGCAATGAGTAAGGGCTGGTCAAGCCGCAGCTTTGACGCCCAGATGCCTGTCTCGGTCAGGCGGTCATGATCGTCCACAAACCCTTCCCCTTTGAGAAATTTCAGATGCTTCAGAAAATCACTCCAGAGATCTGCCCTTTCTTTATGCGTAGCCGTCTGCGCCGGGCGACGGCGTAGCTGGTAACTGGCCAGGGATTTTGTGAAGATATCCCGGATATCCGCAGGACTGTGGGAGAGCAACAGGTTCAGGATCATGGAAAAGTCATTTTTGATCCGGCTCATGATATCTTCCGGTTCCCTGGACAGGAGCTTCCGGACGTGATCCAGATTCATGAACCGGCCGGGAATGACAACCAGGAAACCGATCCGGTCCTGGCCACGCCGGCCGGCACGTCCCGTCATCTGATGAAACTCCGTTCCGCTGAGCGGGCTGAAATCATGACCGTTGAAGAGGTCCGAATTGAACAGGGCAATGGTGCGTGCGGGAAAATTGACCCCGGCGGCAACCGTGGAGGTGGCAAAAATCGCATTCAGATGTCCGCGCTTCATCATGGTCTCCACAAGGAATTTCCATGCCGGCAACTGGCCGCCGTGATGGGCTGCCACGCGGGCATGGACCAGATCGCGCAATTGTTTGTGCTGGCGCATATAGGGGGATCGGCTGAGCTGTTCTTCGAGGTCGTACCCGAATGAATCATTTTCAACGGGATTCGCGTCCTTCCCGCAGCTCTTGAGAGCGACGTCGCAGTCGGATCTGGATTTGAGGAAAAAAATGGCAGGCAGCAGATGGAACCGCTCCAGAACACCGATGATCTCACCAAAGCGGGGTTGCGCGCCGCGCCGCCCCTGCGTTCGCGATCTCTCCGCGGCAAATTGGGCAAGGCGCCCGTAGAGCTTCCCTTTTTCGAGATAGGGCATGATCCGGCCGGAGGGATGCAGGAAAAGAGGATAAAGGGGTACAGGCCGCTTTTCTTCCCGGATGAGTGCGCAGGGCTTCTGACGGATCGACATGAGCCACCGGGCGATTTCCTCGGCGTTGCCGATCGTCGCTGATAGCATCAGGACATTCACACGGGCCGGCAGATAGATCAGGATTTCCTCCCAGACGACCCCCCGGTCCGGATCGCCCAGGAAATGGGCTTCATCGAGAATAACGAGGTCGCAGTCCAAATCCTGGCCCCGGTGCATGACGTCATAGAGCTGGTTTCTCAGGATTTCCGTCGTTCCCACGATGATCGGAGCGTCGGCGTTTTCTTTGGTGTCGCCCGTCAGAATGCCCACCTGCCCTTCACCGAAAATACCCCCGAACTCGACCCATTTGGCATTCGTGAGGGCCTTCAACGGCGAGGCATACCAGCAGCGTCTGCCCCTGCTGTAAATAGACCGGATCGCCTCTTGGGCAATCCATGTTTTTCCGGAACCGGTGGGGGCCACCACGAGACAGTCCGCTTCCTGAACGGCCCGCAGGGCTTCAATCTGGAAGGCGTCCGGCATAAATGGAGCTATTTCGGGTTTTCCGATGCGGGCAAAAACGCTTTTAAGAACCGGTTCCGCCTCCGGCTTCATGCACGCGGTGTCGGCTTTTTTAACGGGATGATGATGTCTTCTTGTGGTGGAACGGCGCGGGTAATACGTCTGCATGAACGGTCCTGACTAGTTTCTTTCCTGCTGCGTTTGTCTATCATGGATTGTCCCTCCGACGCAAGCCGCTTCAGTCCGGACAGACGTATAATCCCCGCAAAAACGACGACGCCGGGATTTTAGGATTGAAAATATTCTGAAATCGACGTAAGTTGGCCCGGATTGTCTGGTCGTAAGAAGGAGGAGGCGATGATCAGAACGCTGGAGGATGTTTCCAGGTTCGCACAGGAAAAGGGCCCCAAAAGACTCGCGGTCCTTGCTCCGGAGGACGGGGAATTCATGCTGGCCGTGAAAAAGGCGCGGGAGGCGAAGTACATTGAACCCGTCCTGATCGGCGACCCGGAGAAGATAAAACGCGTGGCCGCCGAGACGGCCTTTGACATCAATGGCATCGAGCTCATTTCTGAAACGGACCGGCAGGCCGTCGCCAACCTGGGAACGGCAATGCTGTTTGCCGGCGATGTGGATATGGCCGGAAAGGGTCAGATTCCCACTGCCTACATTTACCGCGCGATCATCCGGGAAGAGGCGAAGGCCGGCACAGGGCGGACCATCAGCGTCGTATCGCTCTGGGAAATCCCCGAACTAAAAAGATTCACATCCTTTACCGATACGGGTGTCAATATCCGCCCGGATCTCAAGGCAAAGGTGGAAGTCATCAAGAACGCCGTGTTCGTTTTTCATATCCTCGGATATGCCCGTCCACGTATAGCCGTCCTTTCCGGGAAAAGGGAGATCGGCGGTGTGTCCGAATCCTACACAGATGCGGCGGCGTTGAGGAGGATGTCCGAGGCGGGGGATTTCGGGAAATGTGAAATCATCGCGGCAACCTCCTTCGCGCAGATCTTTTCCCATCCGGACGAAACGGGGCAACAGGGCCATCCGGTTGATCTTTCGCAACTTCCGGAGATTCTGCTCGTCCCCAATCTTGACACGGGCAACATCCTTTGTAAGCTGGACTTTTTCCTGCCCGTGCACCGGCGTTCACTGGTCATGACGTCCGGGGGGCCGTTTATCATTCCGTCGCGCTCCGATTTCTGCGATTCCATTCTCGGAGAGATCGCCATGGGGGTTGTGGTGGTTGAGAGACGAAAGGGGGTGGGCCAGGCATGATCGGAACCTTCAAGGACATTCTGGCCAGGGTAAAATCTGCCGGCGAGAAAAAGCGCGCCGCCATTGCATGGCCGGGCAGGCGACAGTTGGAAATTCTGGAGGCAGCCGTGCGTGCCGGCCTGATCGCGCCGGTGCTCGTGGGTGATGAGAATTTGTTCGAAGGCTTATGTAAAAAAGGGGCATTTGCGTTTTCTGGCTGTCGCATCGTGCATGAGCCGATGCCCTCTCTGGCGCTGTCCCGGGCGATTGACATGGTTAAAAAAGGGGAAGCGGATATCCTGTTACAGGGCGGTTCGGACCATCAAGTCTTTATCGACCGCGTGTCTGACGCCGCAGCGGGCCTCATGAACGGCCGGTTGATGAGTTTTGTTTCCATTTTGGAGCTTCCGCAACGCGATAAATTAATTCTCGTCACCGACTCGTACATTCAGAACCAGCCGACGCTTGCGGAAAAGCAATGGATCCTGGAGAACGCCCTGCGGCTGGCGGCCCTTCTCGAAATCCGGAGGCCGAACGTGGCGGTTCTGGCGGCGATCGAGCAGGTCAATCCCGGCATCCCCTCAACCCTGGACGCGGCCATTCTATCCAAAATGGCCGACCGGCGGCAGTTCGGCGATATCGTCCTGGAGGGCCCGCTGGATATCGACTGTGCTCTGGACCGGAAGGCGGCAGCCAGAAAGGGCGTGCACAGCGAGGTCACGGGAAATGTGGATATTTATCTCGCGCCCGAAATAGACACGGGGTATTCGCTTGCACAGTTGCTCGTTTATATCGGGAAAATGCAGATGGCAGGTGTGGTGATGGGAACAGGCAGCCCGGTGGTGCTGGACCTGCCCTTTGTGTCGTCGGGCAACAAGATCATCGAAATCGCATTGGCAGCTCTCATGGCCGGTCAGGGAGGGCAAGGGTTATGACGGCATCAGTTGGATAGCCCTTTGAAAAAGGGCTTCGCTGCAGCTCAAAATCTTTTTCGTAAAATATTTGATATTGCTTAGATATGTTTGCAATCATCAAATGAGTCTAATTTCTGGAAATGCAAAATATCTGGGATTCGCCGTTTGTGAGCCATTATTCATGGGTCATGCAAGCTCTCGGAGATAGATCATGGATAAAGCGCTGCTGCTGATTGTCAACGTGGGCTCCACATCCACCAAAATCGCGTTTTTCAGGGGGCTTCAGTCCGTGGTGCAGGACACGATCATGTACAGCGCCGTGGAACTGTCCGGTTATGCAAACCTTGCCGACCAGTTGCCGCGCCGCCGGGAGGACCTCGATCAATTTATTGAAAAGAATGCGATTGTCCTGACGGACATCGACCTGTTTATCAGCCGCGGAGGGTTGGGAAAGCCGGGACCTGCCGGGGCCTATGCCATAGACGGTGCCATGTGCGAGGACCTGCTGACCGGAAGATACGGCAGGCACTCCTCCGCGCTGGGGCCGGCCATGATGCTTGATCTGGCCGGGAAATACGGTAAGCGGGCGATCATTGTCGATCCCCCCAGCACCGACGAATTCGACCCCCTGGCCCGGATTTCCGGAATGCCGGAGATTGAACGCCGGAGTGCCTTTCACGCCCTGAACCAGAAGGCTGCGGCCCGGCGCGCTGCCCGCGCCGTCGGCCGGGCTTACGAACATTTGCGCTTTGTCGTCGCCCACTTGGGCGGAGGGATTACAATCGGCGCCCACCGGAATGGACGCGTGGTGGATTGCACCCACGGCCTGGCGGAAGGACCCTTGACACCGGAAAGGGCGGGAGCTCTACCGACACAGGACCTGATCGACCTTGCTTTCTCGGGCATAATGGACCGGAGACAGTTGCAGCTCCGCTTGGTGGGTCGCGGGGGCCTGGCCGCCTATCTCGGGACGACGGATGCGAAAGAGGTGGAAGCCATGATCCTTCAGGGTGATGAAAAGGCCGGGTTCATCTATCGGGTGATGGCTTATCAGATCGCCAAGGATATCGGCGCCATGCGCGTGGCACTTGAAGGCCCGGCGGACGGGATCGTTTTGACGGGCGGCTTGGCTCGTTCGGAAATACTGACAAGCTGGATCCGCCAGTGGGTCGAAGGCCTGGCGCCCGTGTTCATTTTTCCGGGCGAAGATGAAATGGCGGCGCTGGCCGAAGGCGGCCTGCGGGTCCTGTCGGGGGAGGAGCCTGTCAGGCGGTATGATGAAGGAAACATCATTTAAGGAGGTACGATTATGAAACCCATTGGCCCGATGATGTGGGAACATCGCCTGATCGAAAAGATGCTGCGGTTGTTTGACGGGGAAATAAGAAAGATCAATGAACACAAACGGGTAGATGTTGTTTTTATTGACATGGCCGTCGACTTCATCAGGACCTATGCCGACCGGACCCATCATGGCAAGGAGGAGGATATCCTTTTCCGGGACCTTGTGAAAAAACGGCTCACTCCGGAACACGCCCGGATCATGGATGAGCTGATCTCGGAACACAGATACTCCCGGCAGGTCGTGGGGAAACTCGTGGCCGCCAAGGAAAGATACCTCAAGGGTGAAGACACCTCTCAGGAAGTTATCGCCTATCTGAAAGAACTGGCCCAATTTTACCCGGCCCACATCGAAAAGGAAGACAAGCATTTTTTCTACCCCTGCATGGATTATTTCACGAAAGCGGAACAGGATCAGATGCTGGGTGAATTCTACGAGTTTGACCGAAACATGATTCATGAGAAATACCGTAAGATTGTAGATCAGATCGCCGCGCAATCCGCTTAAGTTATAAAGACAGGGTCTGATAGGGATCACGGTAGAGACATTGGCAACAAATGCGAGGTCCCATGCACGAGCTGGCCGTCACGGAGGGGATTCTGAAGGTGGTTTTGAGGCACGCCGGGATGAATGGGGCTTCGCGGGTCGTGGGCGTCGGTTTGAGGATCGGCGAACTGAGCGATCTGGCGGATGAATGGCTCCAGCGTTACTTTGATTACCTGAGTCGGGATACCATCGCCGCGGGCGCCCGTATCCGGATTGAGAGAATCCCCGTTGTCTTCCGCTGTGAAGCATGCGGGGACGCTTTTCCGGTCAGACTCAGCGATATAAAGGACGTTGCCTGCCCGGCCTGCGGCCCGGGAAAGGTGATCCTGGTATCGGGCCGTGAGTTTACGGTCCAGCAGATCGAGGTAGTCTGATTACCATCAAGGAGGTATGTTAAGCATGGCAGACATCCGTCTGATCGAAATCCGGGAGGATATCCTCTCGGACAACCAGCAGCTTGCCCAGGAAATCCGACAGAACCTCCACCGGGAAGGCGTCTTCATGCTGAATCTGATGGCCTCTCCGGGCGGCGGGAAGACCAGTCTTATCCTGGAAACCATCCACCGGCTCAGGGATGAATTCCGCATCACCGTCATCGAGGGGGACATCGATTCCACCGTCGATGCGGAAAAGGTGGCGGCCCTGGGGATCCCCGCCGTTCAGCTGCGGACGGGCGGCGCCTGCCATCTCGATGCGCCCATGATCCGCCTGGCCCTGGACGGCATGGATCTTTCGGCCCTCGATCTGCTGCTGATCGAAAACGTCGGCAACCTCGTCTGTCCGGCCGAATTCGACACGGGGGCGACCAAACGGGCCATGATCTTGAGCGTCCCGGAAGGAGACGACAAGCCCCTGAAGTATCCCCTGATGTTCAGCGTCTGCGATGCCCTGGTGGTCAATAAGATCGATTACCTGCCCGACCCCGGCTTTTCCATGGCTGCCCTCAGGGAGCGGGTCCTGAAATTGAACCCTGGTATCCGGATCTTCGCAGTTTCCTGTCGGACGGGTGAGGGACTGGATGATTGGATCCGCTGGCTCCGCGAACAGATCAGCGCCCGCAGACGGACATGACGATGCAAGGCGGCGGTTTGGAAAATGA
The DNA here is from genome assembly GCA_963708515.1 of uncultured delta proteobacterium. Taxonomy (GTDB): domain Bacteria; phylum Desulfobacterota; class Syntrophia; order Syntrophales; family Fen-1087; genus JAPLJM01. The sequence continues at coordinate 148,008 of CAVPSX010000022.1, forward strand.
CGTTGCCGTGAGCGGCTTCGAAGCCAGGATCGATAAGGATCACTGTATCCGGTGCGGTGTCTGTGCCGATGAGTGCCGTCCCATGGGCGCCATCGAAATGCGAAGGGATCGGGCGATTGTCCATCCCGAAAAATGCACCGGCTGCGGCCTGTGTGTCACGGCCTGTCCGATGGAGACCATTGCCTTGGTCCGGCGGTCGTATCCGCCTGAAATCCTGACGACGAATCAGGAGATGGGCATTCGCGTTCTGACGGAAAAAGGCAAGCTGGAGCGATTTCTGGGGCAGATGAAACGTTGATTCATCATAAAAAAACAGCCCTGATCATTGTCCCCCTCCTTCTGGCCCTGACCCTTGGAGGCAGCCGCGAGGACTTGCGGGCGCAGGCGGCTCCGTCCGCCAGTCAGCTCTCCATCGTCTTTACGCACGACCTGCACTCCAACTTTCTTCCCCGTGAGGTCCTCACGGGCGGGGATCAGCCGTCCAGGCGGGGCGGGTACGCCAGAATCGCCCGTCTCATTCAGGAGCAGCGAGCCCTCAAGGGGAATCGCCTGCTGCTCGTCGATGCGGGAGATTTCAGCATGGGGACGCTCTTCCACACGACCTTTATGATGGAAGCCGCCGAACTCAGGCTCATGGGAGAAATGGGGTATGACGTCACGACCTTCGGGAACCATGATTTCGATTTCCACAATGACGGCCTGGCTGCAATGTTGCGCATCGCCCGGTCGAAGGGGGGGGCGTTGCCCGCGATCGTGGCGTCCAATGTCGTCTTCAGCGGTGCCGCGGCGGAAAATGCCCTGAAAGAAGCCTTCCGGCAGTATCCTGTCAGGGATTATATCGTTCTGGAAAGAGATGGCCTGCGCATCGGCCTGTTCGGTCTCATGGGAAAGGATGCGGCTGATGACGCGCCTTTTGCCCGGCCCGTGACGTTTGCCGATCCCGTGACGAACAGCAGGCGCGTCGTGGATATCCTGAAAAACCGCGAAAAGGTGGATGTGATCATCTGTCTGTCCCATTCGGGTACGTCGGCGGTTAAAAAACACTCCGAAGATGAGATCCTCGCACGGGAGGTTCCGCAGATTGATGTGATCATCAGCGGTCATACCCATACCGTCCTGACCCGGCCGATTATCATCGGCAAGACCATCATTGTTTCTGCCGGTTGTTATGGCGAATTCATGGGCATGCTGGATCTGGACTGCACGAGCAACGAAGGCGTAAAAGCGACGTCCTACGCATTGAAGCCCGTCACGGCAGACCTCCCGGAAGACCCGCGGCTTGCCGCAGACATCCTGAAAGCCAAACAAGCCGTTGATCTCGAATATCTGGCGCCTTTCGGCTACCGGTACGATCAGGTGATCGCCGAGGCGGGCTTTAATCTGGAGCCGCTGTCTTCGATTTACGCGAATCCCCGGGAGACGGGTCTCGGCAACATGATCACCGACGCCTACCGGTATGCCGCCGAAAAGGCGGAGGGCAAAAACTACGAATACATCCATCTCGTGATCGATCCGCTGGGGTTGATCCGGGATTCCTTCCGGCAGGGACGCATTGCCGTATCCGATGTCTTCGGGGTCCTGTCGCTTGGCCTTGGCACGGACGGCGTTGCCGGCTATCCGCTTGTGGCCGTCTATATCAGGGGCGAAGAAATGAAGGATCTGCTGGAAGTCCACACCTCCGTGGCGACTCGCAAGACGGACGCCCATTTTCAGCTTTCGGGTATCAAACTGATGTACAATCCGCACCGGCTTCCGTTCGATCGCGTCACCGAGGTGCAGATCCGCGAGGCAGACGGGTCATACCGGCCGCTGGACCCCAAGAGGCTTTACCGGATCTGCATGAACAGCTACACGGCAAAAATGGTGGCATTTGTGCAGCGCGCTTCCCACGGTCTGATTCAGTTGACGCCGAAGGACAGGGCCGGCCGGCCCATAAACGATATCAATAACGCCCGCATCGACGCAAATCCGGTGCAACCCGGCATCCAGGAGCTCAAGGAATGGATCGCCCTTGCGACCTATATGAATTCCTTTCCGGACACCGACGGAAACGGCATCCCGGATATTCCGGACCGATATCGCCGGCCGGAAGGCCGGATCCTCGCCGCGCCCTCCTGGAACCCCGTCCGGCTCATCGCCGGCGGCAATAAGATTACTTACGGTATTCTCGCCGCTGGGATCCTGATACTATGTTTGTCGGGATTGCTGTGGTGGAAAGTCAGAAAATGGCTTGCCCGGAAGAAAGATTAGCGGAGGCCGGATTCCGGCAACTGATCCCGGAAGTCCGGCCTCCATAGGGAAGCGGCCTGTTGAGGGCAGGGTATCAGGTGAGCAGGTTATAAGCTGCCGGATCCAGGGGCGAACCTGCCGGAAAGATACGGGCCCCCAGCTCCCGATCCATCATGAAAATGCCCTGCTTGCCGTCGCCGATCATCTCCACTTGCCGCAGTATCTTCTCCGCATTGGCCTCCTCCTCCACCTGTTCCTTGGAAAACCAGCTCAGCATGGTATCGGAGGCAATATCGTTCTCTTTTCTCGAGAGCTTGACCAGATCATGAATCTTGGAGGTGATGAATTTCTCGTGCTCCAGGGTATCTTGCCAGGCCTCCAGCGGAGATTTCCAGTCGGTTTTGAGCTGTTTCAGATTCAGAAGCGCTACCTGCCCCCCACGGTCAATGATGTGGTCGAAGAACTTCATGGCGTGAATCATCTCCTCATGGGCCTGGCAGCGCATCCAGTGCGCCATGCCATCCAGGTTCGCAGAATGAAACCAGGCCACCATGGAAAGGTAGATGTAATAGGATTCCAATTCATTTTTTATCTGTTCGTTCATCGCGTCACGCATTTTTTTCCCGATCATTTTTATATCCTCCTGTTTGTTTTTCTGCATGTGGCTGTAAATTAATAACAGATATTTAAAAAAGCAACCGTTTTTATGAAAATTGTTCATGATGCGTCTGTGAAAAATAATCTGATTGACTCTTCCGCACTGCTTATCTATACTGCATTGATATAATGAATCCAGTGCTTTCCGGTTTGGCTGAATCACCCCGTCGGCGGCAACAGCCTCAAGCATCGCTGGATGAAAACGTAATAAAAAGGACTTGTTTGATGAAAGGCAGTTTGACGGGCCTGATTGTTCTGCTGATGGTTCTCGGATTCGTTTCCGGAGCGCGGGCCGAGACGGTTAGCATCGTAAAGATCAGCAGCGACGTGGTGATTGAAGAAAACACGAAAGTCCGCAATGTGGTCGTCTTCGGCGGCCAGATCACAGTTCACGGCACGGTCGAACAACATGTCGTGGCAATCGGCGGGTCCGCGATACTGACCCGGACAGCCGTGGTGGGTGGTGATGTGGTTGCCCTGGGCGGAATCATCGCCGTCGGCAATGGTGCGGATGTGCGCGGCACTGTGACGGAGATCAATTCCTCGAATATTTCTGATGCCATCTCCGATCTCTTGAGCGATGACTGGGAAGGCTGGTCATGGCTCTTCGCCATTTTTTCGGGGGTCGTTTTTCTGATCACCCTTATCATTGCCATGCCGATTGCCGCCCTGATCCCGAAACCGATCGTGACGGTCTCAGAGGGCATTGCGCTACACACCTATCGGGCAATAATCGCCGGATTTATCGGCCTGCTTATGATCACCCCGGTCGCAGTCCTGTTGACCCTTTCCGTGATCGGCATCTTCCTGATCCCACTGGAAATGATGCTGGTCATTTGCGCCGCCATCTTCGGTTTCATCGCCGTCGCCCGGACTCTGGGAAAGCGGGTCCTTGCTTTGGCTAAAAACCCGAACGACAGTCTTGTCCGCCAGACCTTCTGGGGATTGCTGGTTCTCTGGATCATCGGCTGGATCCCCTATGTCGGCTGGATGATTAAAGTGTTAGCGATCGTTCTGGGCCTGGGCGGAGTGATAATCACGCGGTTCGGTACAAAAAAGGCGTAATCCGAGGAGACGCGCATGGCTGAGCGAAAAAATATTTTCTGGAAGCAGAAGATCATATTGCCCAAAGATGTCCTGGAACACGTTGAACCAGGGATGAGCATTTTTGTAGGGACAGGCATGGCCGAACCGCGCACGCTTGTCAAACACCTGATGGCCTCCGATCAACTGAACCTCCAGGATCTTGAAATGATTCAGTTGATCAGCCTCGGCGATACGCCTTCCATCGATGCCCGCTACTCGAAAAAATACCGCCTGAAAACCTTCTATTCAGGATGGATTGCCGACGCCGCCATCCGTGAGGGACGCGTTGATCTGATTCCGAGTCGGTTTTCCCGCATCCCCTGGTTATTTAAATCGGGGGCGATCCGCATCGATATGGCCTTCATCCAGATTACACCCTTTGACGAGTCAGGCTATGCAAGCCTTGGCGTGGGGGTTGACGTGGCGCGCCATGCCATGGAACATGCAACAGTGGTGGTGGGAGAAATCAATGAGCAGGTCCCCCGGACCCTGGGTGATACCCTCGTGCGCGCCGAAGAGTTCGACTATCTCGTTATGGCCACGGAACCGCCCATTTATCTGGAGCGATGGCCCGTTGACGAAACCTTTGACAAACTTGCATCCCACGTGGCCTCTGTCGTGACGGACGGCAGTTGTATTTCCTTTTCCATCGGCCCGCTTTACGATGCCCTGGCCCTGCATCTGAACCGGAAAAAACACCTTGGCATTCATACGCCGTTCTTCACGGATGCTCTGATGGACCTCGTCAAGAGCGGCGCGGTGACAAATCGCCGCAAGGCCTTTTTCCCCGGGAAATCACTGGCGTCCTATGCCTTGGGCACCGCGGAACTCATGCACTGGCTGGATCGCAATCCGCTGGTGGAATTCCAACCCATTGATGTTACGCAGGATCCAAAAAATATCGGTTTGAACAGCCAGTATATTGCGATCGTGCCGGCAAGAAAAGCGGACCTCACGGGGGATGTTGCCCTGCATTCCGGCAAGGGGAATGTAACAGCCGGTCCGGGCGCCGTCCAGGAAATTGTTACGGGTGCGGCGCTTTCGAAAAACGGCCGGACGATCTTTGCCCTACCGAGCCGGAGCCGCAAAGGAGAAGCCAATATCGTCCTTTCCGTCGCGGATTACGCCTACCAGTTTTCCAACCGCGAGTCCCTGGACACGGTCATCACGGAATATGGCGTGGCGTACCTGACGGGACGGACGCTGCGCGAACGGGCACAAGCCCTGATCGACATTGCTCATCCCGATGATCGGGCGGAACTGGTCCGGCAGGCCAAGAACGCCAGAATCCTCTATGCCGACCAGATCTATTTTGCGGAGTCGGGGCACCTCTATCCGGAAAATATTGCCAGCACCCATACGTTCAGGGATAATCTGCGTATCCACTTTCGGGCGATCAAGCCGTCGGACGAAGATGAAATGCGCCGGCTGTTCTATCGCTTTTCCGACCAGGCCGTTTATTATCGTTACTTCAGCGCTATAAAGACCATGCCCCATGACCGCATGCAGGAGTACGTCAATGTGGATTACCGTTCGATGATGTCGATTGTCGGTGTGGTCGAGGAGTCCGGACGGGAAATCATCGTCGCCGAAGCCCGTTATGTCCGCCGGAAGGACAAGGACCGTCGATACGCCGATACGGCTTTTATCGTGGATGAAAGCTATCAGGGGCGGGGCATCGCCACCTTCCTGTTCAACCTGCTCATTCGCGTTGCCCGGGAAAACGGCGTCGAGGGATTCACGGCGGATGTCCTGGCCGACAACAAGTCCATGCTCAAGGTTTTCGAGAAAGCCCCCTTCTCCGTTCAGGCCGTGCTGGCTTACGGGGCCTACGAGCTGACGATTCCCTTCATCGACGAGCCGGAAAGACAGGAAACGAATTAATCCTCCCTCCCTCCCTTCCAGCCTGCTGATTTAGGCCTGTTTCTTAACGGAAGGGTCTGCAGGGCGTCATTGATCACCGATACCACACCCCGTACTTGCAGTTAAAATTCCATTGACACACAGGATCGTAGTCCTTATATTCTCGCCGTGGAAAAACAACGCCGTATCAATAATAATTCAATCTCAAGGAGGACCTGATGAAAAGATATCTTATACTCGGAATAATCGCCGTAGTAATGATGATGTTTACCGGCTGCGGATACAATACGATCCAGCAGAACGAGGAGGTGGTCAAGGCCGCCTGGGGTGACGTGGAGGCAACTTATCAGCGGCGCAACGACCTCATCCCGAACCTTGTCGAAACCGTCAAGGCGTACGCGAAACATGAACAGGAGACCCTGCAGGCCGTAACGGAGGCCCGTGCGAAGGTTGGAACGGTCCAGGTATCGAAGGACATGATCGGCAGTCCCCAGGCGATGGCGCAGTTTCAGCAGGCCCAGTCCACTATGGGCGGCGCCCTGTCGCGGCTGCTTCTTGTCGCCGAGCGCTATCCTGATCTCAAGGCAAATCAGAATTTCCGCGACCTCCAGAACCAGCTCGAAGGAACGGAAAACAGGATCAACGTGGCGCGCACCCGGTATAATCAGACGGTACAGAACTTCAACACGTCGATCAGGACATTTCCGAATAACCTGACAAACTCGTTGATCCTCAAGCTCCAGCCGAAAGAGGTCTACAAAGCGGATCCGGGAGCCGACAAGGCGCCGAAGGTAAAATTCTGACAGGGGGCCCTTGTTCGTGCGTGTAGGGAAAGGATCGGGGAAAAATGGGGCGGCCATAATAAAAAGCCGGGGAAAGGCCTCACTCGCGAGGCCCCCTGGCTTGTTTTTTATTGCCAGCCTGGTGTTCCTTGTCTGTGCGGGGAGCGCTCGCGGCCTCGATGTACCACCCCTGAAAGGTTACGTCAACGACTACGCGAACTTGATGTCGCGGGAGACCCGCACGCGGTTGGAGCAGGAGCTCAAGGACTTTGAGCGGTCCGATTCGACGCAGGTGGTTATTCTGACCGTTGAGTCCCTCGAGGGAGATGTTCTGGAATCGTTCTCCATCAAGGTCGCCGAAACGTGGAAGATAGGCCAGAAAGGGAAGGACAATGGGGTCATACTGCTGGCGGTAAAAAAGGAGCGAAAGACGCGCATCGAGGTCGGCCGGGGTCTTGAAGGAAGGCTGACGGACCTGACGGCGGGGCGGATCGTGCAACTTGTCATAAATCCGCAGTTCAAGAGAGGCGATTTTGATGCCGGGTTTTTATCGGGCATCCGGGCAGTCATCGACGCGACGCGCGGCGAGTTCAAGGCAGATAAGGTAAAGCGGGCCTCTTCAACAAGGGGAATCGCTTCGTCGTTCATGCCGCTTATCGTTTTCGGCGCCGTATGCCTTCTCATTCTGGGCAGGATATCCCGTCCCCTCGGCGCCGGCGCCGGATTAATAGGCTTTCCCCTATTCGGTTCGATGCTCGGACTGCCCTTGGTAGCGATCATTTTTCTTGGTTTTCTCGGTCTGTCCCTGGGTATATTCCTTCCCCTTTTCTTCGGTGGGCCCTTCGGGGGAGCCGGCGGGTACCGCCACGGTGTATGGGGAGCGGGCGGCGGTTTCAGCAACGGGGGTTTTGACGACGGCGGATTTGGTGGAAGCGGAGGCGACTTTGGCGGAGGCGGCGCCTCAGGGGACTGGTGATGAAAGGTTATTCAAGGGCAGCGCATTTTTTTAATCCTGCCGAGAAAGAAGCGATCAAAGCGGCGACGCGCGCGGCCGAGTCACGGACCATCGGCGAGATCGCCGTCATGGTCGTAGACGCCAGCAGTCGTTACAGGGAGGCTGAAGTCTTTGGCGGTATTACTCTGGGCAACATCGTCGCCTTTTTCATTACGGTCTTTTTCTTTCATGAGTCCATCTGGTGGTACGTTCCGCTGACCCTCATCTTCTTTTTTGCTTCTTGGCTCCTTATCAGAAAAATTCCGGCCCTGAAAATTCATTTCGCCGCCCCGGCCCGGCGTGAACACGCCGTTCAGGGAAGGGCGCTCAGGGCGTTCTACGAGAAAGGTCTTTACAAGACTGCCAAAAACACGGGCGTGCTTTTTTTCATCTCCATTCTCGAGCGGAAGGTATGGGTGCTCGCTGATAAAGGCATCTACGAAAAGATCTCCCAGAGCAGGCTCAACAGTTTTGCAACGGTGGTATCGGAAGGGATAAGGCAGGGACGGGCCGCAGAGGCGCTCGCCGCAGCGATCCGTGAAGCGGGCGAGCTTCTCCGGAAACATTTTCCGATACAGGATGGCGACACGAACGAGTTGCCTGATGCGATCATAATCGAGAGCAAACCCGACGATGATTGAATCCGGTCCGAAGATCTGTTCCAACCTTTTCAGCCCCTGTGAGAATAACCGGATCACCGCCCCGATACTGCACAGCGGCAGCCGGGCCGGATAAAAAAGACAAATAACATGACGCCGCAGAATAAATTGAACATTTTAAGAAATAACATCCACCGAATGCAAAGCATTGCCGTGGCCTATTCTGGCGGCGTGGACAGCACCTTTCTGCTGAAGGTGGCGCATGATATGCTCGATGAAAATGCCATCGCCGTAACGGCGCGCTCCGCCACATACCCTGAAAGGGAGTTCCGTCAAGCCGTCGAATTCGCACAGAAGATTGGGGCGAGGCACGTTGTTATCGATTCGGAGGAGTTGGAATTAAATGGCTTTTCGGATAACCCGCCGAACCGGTGCTATCTCTGTAAAAAAGAGCTTTTTTCGAAAACCATCCAGTGGGCGCGGCAAAACGGCATCCGGCATGTTGCGGACGGCTCCAATATAGACGATCTCGGCGATTACCGGCCCGGGACGGAAGCCGCAAAGGAACAGGGAGTTGCCAGACCTCTGCAGGAAGCCGGCCTGAACAAGAACGAAATCAGAATTCTGTCGAAGGAGATGGGGCTGCCCACGTGGGATAAGCCGGCTTTTGCGTGTCTGGCTTCGCGATTCCCCTATGGGCAGAAGATCACGAGGGAGAAACTGCAGCAGGTGGATCAGGGAGAGCAGTTTCTGATCGATCTGGGATTCAGGCAGGTAAGGGTTCGTCATCACGGCGATGGGGCGAGGCTGGAAGTATCGGCTGATGATCGCTGCAAGTTCTTTGATACGGCTTTGATGGATAGGATTTATGATAAATTCCGGCAACTTGGGTTTTTGTATGTCTCTCTCGACCTTAAGGGATATCGAACGGGAAGCATGAATGAGGCGATCGATGCCGGCGGATCCATGCCTCCCTCATAATCAACGCAGCTTGTTGATCATGGATGCCATATACCCGGCGCCGAAACCATTGTCGATATTGACGACGCAGACGCCGCCGGCGCAACTGTTGAGCATGGACAGCAGCGCGGCCAGGCCCTTGAAACTCGCGCCATAACCCACGCTGGTCGGAACGGCGATGACGGGCTTGTCCACCAATCCGCCGACGAGACTCGGCAGGGCGCCTTCCATGCCGGCGGCGACGATGATCACCTTTGCCCCCCGGATCACATCGAGTTTATCGAACAGGCGATGGACGCCGGCCACGCCGACATCGACGATTCTCTCCACGCGATTCCCGAAGAGTTCCGCGGTAACGGCGGCTTCCTCGGCGACGGGCAGGTCCGACGTTCCTGCCGTAACCACGGCAATATAACTGTCCGGGGTTTCCATCCTGGTCTTGCTCACCGTGATGGCGCCGGCCAGCGGATGATAGACGGCCTCCGGACAGATCTGCCGGATTTCCGCAAACAGCGCCTCGCCGGCCCGCGTGGCCAGGACATTCGAGTTTCTCTCCAGCATGGCCTGAAAAATTACTTTTACCTGCTGAGTTGTTTTTCCGGGGCAGAAAATCACCTCCGGATAGCCGACCCGCAATTCCCGGTGCGTATCGAGTTTTGCGCATCCGAGATCCAGGTAGGGCAGGTTTTTCAATATGGCCATCCCCTCATCGACCGTGATCCGGCTGCCCCGGATGTCCTCAAGCAGGGTTTTTAATTTATCGGCATTCATGCTTTCAACCTTCCCGGCTTTTTTCGGATGGACCCGAGCGGGCGTCAATCCTCCCGCGAGTACAGGCTGTCGTATATTTCTTTCACGCTCACGCCTTTTTCCGCGGCAAGTTTCCGGCAGTCCTCATATTCAGGCTTGGATTTAATTTTTTTGCCACGGAAATAGGCGTTCTTCATGGTAATTGCACCGTATTTCGTTACGCGGATGGAAAAGTCCCGTTTCAGCATGGTCTTGCAGACACGCTGCGTCCTCAGGCCGAAGCTCGAGGTCTTAAGCCAGAGGATTTCCTCGATGGCCTGCCGTTCCCGGTCGCCGCAGAGGATGCTGATTTTGACCGCCGGCCGCGATTTTTTCATGATCACGGGCGTCAGAAAGACGTCGAGCGCGCCCTTCTGAAACAGGGAGTCCATCACGTCGTCGTAGAGCTCCGGGTTCATATCGTCGATATTGCATTCCACGAGAAAGGCGTCGTCCATTTCAACATCTGCCACAGGCACTCTTTCCGGCCGTTCGCCTAAAAAGACGCGCAGCACGTTCGGGCGATCCGTATCGCGCTGTCCGATCCCGTAACCGACCTCCTTCACGGTAAAATCGGTCGTTTCCGTGAATTGGTTCACCGTAGCCGCCAGAATGGCCGCACCAGTGGGCGTTGTCGCTTCATGGGATGACCCGCCGGTTTTGATTGGAATGTCTCTGAGGATTTCTGCGGTTGCCGGCGCCGGAACGGGCAGGGTCCCGTGGGCGCAGGTGACAAAACCGCCTCCCACTTCGACGGGGGAACACAGAATCCTGTCCACCTGCAAATAGTCCAGACACGCGGCGGCGCCAACGATATCCACGATGGAATCTATCGCCCCGACTTCGTGAAAATGAACCTCATTGAGCGCATGCCCGTGAACCTTCGCCTCGGCTGCTGCCATTTTCGTGAAGACCTTCAGGCTGATCGCTTTGACCGTTTCAGACAGGTCACTTGCCGCGATCATCTTTGCGATGCTCCTGAACGTACTCCCTTCGGCCGGGGCGGCTTCGCGACCGACAACGACCTCAACTTTCGTCCCGGTGATGCCTCTGCGCTGATCCCGGATGATCTTGACTTCATAAGGCCCGATATCCAGCTTTTTCAATTCAGCCAGAAGGTGATTCCGATCGACGCCCAGATCGATCATGGCGCCTAGGTTCATGTCGCCGCTGATGCCGGAAAAACAGTCATAATAGAGAATTTTCATATTTATTCTTTTTCCAACCTACCTCAATGTTCTCTGGAACAGTTCCCGAATAGCTTTTTTGCCGTTTTCTTCCAGAAAGCGTGTTCCCGTGCCTGCAAAATGACCATGACGGATGACCGGCTCGTCTCCCTTTTTTCGCTCAACCCAATCGGTATGATTCCAACTGAACCAGGCATTGTGCTTTTGATCAAATACATACAAGGGTTTGTTGCAGAGTTTGCTGAACTCAGCACCCCATCCCGTACCGCCTTTTACGGTTTTATCCGCCAGGATCTCCCCAATCACGTACACTTCTTGTCCATTGTTGATCTGATACCAAATGCTTTGCAGGATTTTACGAAAGGTGGGATTATCCGTGTAATGGCGATTCATCAACCGTGATACATATTCCAGGCTCACGTCACCATTTTTTAATTCTTCTCGAGTCAGAACGCGCAGTCCGCGCTGCCGAACTCTGCTGTGTCCTTCAAATGTAAAATTCACTTCATCAATGCCAAAAAGCTCGGCATTCACACCAAATTCCGCTTCAGCACCGTTTGCACCTCCGCTGAAAAGAATCAAATTTTCGGTCTTCATCTTTATTCCTTTCTTCAAACCCTGTATTTTATGTGCTGTAAGTGATGTTACTGACTATGATGTCTTCTGAAATATTGAGAATTTGAGTGAAACCACTGTGCCCTTGCCCGGTGTGCTGTCAATCTCCATTGATCCCTGGTGGGCCTTCATCAGATGCTTGACAATTGATAACCCCAGACCCGTGCCGCCCAGATCGCGTGAGCGCATTTTATCGACGCGATAGAACCGCTCGCCCAGTCGCGGTAGCTCGCTTTTCGGGATTCCCGGGCCACTATCGGTTATCTTTAACGTAATGAAATCATGTTCATCTTCGGACGCCGCGATGGAAACCTGGCCCCCGTCCGGCGTGAATTTCACGGCATTGTCGAGAATATTCAGCATGATCTGTACGGCCTTGTCCCGGTCTGCGCGGATTAACGGCAATTCCGCAGACAGATCCGTCCGGAGCGATATGTTTTTCAGGGCAGCATTGGCCTGAATCAACATAAGCGCCCTTTCCAGAACGTCCGCGACAACCAGCCCCTCCAGATTCAGTTTTGTTTCTCCGAGTTCAATATTGGAAAGGATGAGCAGGTCATCGACCAGCCGGTTCAGGCGCAGGGCGTTTTCCCGGATCGTATGCAGGAATTTTCGGGCCATCGCCGTATCTTCGATGGCCCCCTGCTCGAGGGTTTCCACAAAACCGATGATCGCCGTCAGCGGTGTTTTGATTTCATGCGTGGCATTGGCCACAAAATCAACCCGCATCCTTTCGAGTTTTTTCAGGCGGGTCAAGTCATGAAAGACCATCATGGTTTTCGGCGCCTCTCCGGGCAGATTCTTGACGGCGGAGATGCTCACATCCAGAACCAGGGGCATGTCGTCGCCCAGCGCAATCTCCTGCAAAACCGGCTCTCCCGCCTGCCGGAAGCGATTCAAGGCATCCTGCAGTTCCACGTTCCGGAATACCTCTAACACGCTTTTCCCTACGATATCGGCATATTCACGACCGATGATATCCGCCATGCCCTTGTTGAGATTCTCGATCCGGTGCTGAGCGTCCAGGACCATAACCCCTTCGGCCATGCCGGCAAAGGCGGCGCGCAATTTCCATCGCTCATCATTGGCCTGCCTGATTTTTTCCTGGAGTCCGGAAACCATCTCATTGATATTCCTTGCCAGTTGACCGATTTCATCACGCGATTCGATCATGACCATTCCGGAAACATCCCCCTTGCGGATTCGATCCGTGAAGGCCGCTATTTCCTGTATGGGGGCAACTATTTTAGATGAAAAAACAACAGCCAGGATCACAGAAAGAAGCAATGTCAAAAGCAGCGCCTTCAAAACCGAAAGTCTGATTTCATCAACCGATTGCACCACCTGAAACATCGGCCGGGAAAGACGGATGTACCCGGTGAGATTTTGCCCGTCATAGAGCGGCAGGGCCACATTGAGCGTATCCGCCTTGAGTGTCTGACTGTAGCGGATCGAAGCTCCCTGGCCTTTCAGACGCGCTTCCTGGATCTCGGAGCGGTTCAGATGATTGTCCACAGCGATCAGGTGGCGTTCCGAATCGGCGATGACCCGGCCGGCGGCGTCAATAAGCGTCACGCGCGCCTGCGCCCGCTCCGCGAGCAGGCGGAATTGCCTGGCGATCTCGGCATCCGGCATGAGCGCTATGATCTTCGCCTGTGCCATCAGGTCATCCTCAATCCAGCGGGTCAGGCCGGCTTTGATCTGTCTTTCGATCACGAAGCCGGCAACGACCACGGCCAGAACGGCAATGACCACATAGGCGCCGAACAGCTTGAAAAAAAGACGCGTCCTCATTGTTCCCTATTCCTTCGGCTCGCAGGATGACTTGTGCCTGACGCTGTGACCCGTTACCATATAGACCACCATGTCGGCAATGCCGGCGGCGTGATCGGATATGCGCTCCAGGCTTTTGGAAATCTGCATGATGTAAAGCGACGCGTGGATCTTCCGGGGATCTTCCAGCATAAAGGTGAGCAGTTCCCGGAAGATCTGATCGTTGAGCTGATCGATCGCGTCATCTTCCTCGCGGACGCTTGTCGCCAGTGCGACATTTTCATGCACGAGGGCGTCAAGACTTTCCCGGATCATTTTCCGGGCGATCTCCGCCATGCGGGGCAGGTCGATGTAAGGCTTGATCTGGGGCACGTCATTGAGAATGATCGCCTTTTCGGCGATGTTGGAGGCCATGTCCCCGATGCGCTCCAGGTGACCGTTAATCTTGATTGCCGTCGTGATGAAGCGCAGATCCCGGGCGGCGGGCTGCCTCAAAGCCAGCAGCCGGATGCATTTTTCCTCGATCTCGACATCGATCCGGTCAATCTGATCATCATCGCAGACGACCTGCCGCGCCAGCTCCGAGTCCCGTTCCAGCAGGGCCTGCATACTGCGCTCAATCGCGCGCTCCGTCAGGGCGCCCAGATAAAGGAGTCCCTCCTTGATTTCCCGGAGTTCCCGTTCGTATTCCCTGCTGGTATGCCTTCTTTCTTCCATGTTGTGCTCCTTATCAACCGAACCGTCCTGTGATGTAATCTTCCGTCTGCTTGACGGCGGGATTGGTGAAGATCTTTTCCGTCTGGTTGAATTCGATCAGTTTCCCGATATAAAAGAATCCCGTGTATTCGGAGACGCGCGCCGCCTGCTGCATGTTGTGCGTCACGATAATGATCGTGTAGCGCCGCTTCAGTTCGTCGATGAGCTCTTCGATTTTTGCCGTGGAGATGGGGTCCAGCGCCGACGTCGGCTCGTCCATGAGCAGCACGTCAGGCTTCATGGCCAGCGCCCGGGCGATACAGAGCCGCTGCTGCTGGCCGCCTGACAGCGTCATGGCCGACCGGTCCAGAATATCCTTGACCTCGTCCCACAGGACGGCCTGCTTGAGACTCTGTTCGACAAGGGCTTCCAGTTCGGCCTTGTTCGTGATACCCGACAGCTTCGGCGCGTAGGTAATATTGTTAATATGGATTTCGGAAAAGGGTTTGGTTTCTGGAAAACCATGCCGACGCGCCGCCGGATTTCGACCGGGTCTACATCCGGGGCATAGATATTGCGGCCTTCCAACAGGATTTCGCCTTCCACCCGGGTGCCGAGGATCAGGTCATTCATGCGGTTCAGCAGTCGCAGCAGCGTCGATTTTCCGCAACCGGACGGCCCGATCAGGGCGGTCACGCGGTTTTTTTCAAAATCCATCGTGACGTCCGTCAATGCCCGGAACGAACCGTAGTAAAAATCAACATTTTTCGCTGTTATGATAACATTTTTCTCCATGTTTACCACCTTTTTTTCCTGCGGATGGCGCTTCGAATCAAAATCGCGATCAGATCGATGCCCAGAACCAGGGCAATCAGCACGAGTGCCGTTCCGAACTGCAGCGGCCGGGTTAGTTCGATATTCGTGCCGGCCGTGGCCAGAACATAGATATGATAGGGCAGGGCCATAACCTCGTCGAAGATCGAGCGGGGCAGGATTGCCGTAAAAAAAGCCGCCGCCGTGAACATGATGGGCGCTGTCTCACCCGCGGCACGGCCGACACCGAGGATGGCGCCCGTCAGAATGCTGGGCAAGGCTGAGGGCAGGACGATCCGGGAAATGGTGTTCCATTTCGAAACGCCCAGCGCCAGTGAGGCTTCCCGGAATGTCTGCGGCACCGACTTGAGCGCCTCTTCCGAAGCCCCGATGATGGTCGGCAGGATCAGGATTCCAAGGGTCAGGGAGCCGGCAAGGATGCTGGAGCCGAATTTCAGAAAGACGACGAAAAAACCGAGCCCGAAAAGTCCGAAAACCACGGAAGGCACGCCGGCCAGGCAATTCACGCCAACCCGGATCATGCGGATCACGCGCCCCTGTTTGGCGTATTCCGTCAGATAGATGGCCGATACGACTCCCAGGGGCAATGCGAGGGCAATGGCGCCGATGGTCAGATAAAGCGTGCCCACGATGGCGGGCATGATGCCGCCCTTTGTCATGGAATCTGTCGGCGGCAGGGTCAGAAAATCCCATGAAATCGCCCGGAAGCCGTGGATGAAAACATAGGACAAAATGCCGAGCAGGGTGAGTGTGATGACTGCCGCAGACAGGCTCACCACGCCGAAGAACAGCCGCTGTTTGAAATACCGCCACTGCATGTAGGATTGCTGCGTCATTACAACGTTCCCGAACCTTCTTCCTTGAATTTATTGGAAATGTAATCGGCCAGCAGGTTGAAGGCCAGCGTGATGAAAAACAAGACTATACCCGTCGCGAACAGGGCATGGTAATGCCCGCTTTGAAAAGGTGCCTCGCCCATTTCCGCCGCGATGGAGGCCGGCATGGGGCGCACGGAATCGAAAATGCTGTGTGGAATGGCAGCAGCGCCGCCCGCCACCATCAACACGACCATTGTTTCACCGATGGCGCGGGCCATGCCCAGGATCACGGCTGTGGAAATGCCGGAAAGCGCCGCCGGCACCGTGACGCGGACGATTGTTTCATATTTGGTCGCCCCCAGGGCGTAGGAAGCCTCTTTGAATTCTCTCGGAACGGCGTACAGTGCATCCTCCGAGATGCTCGAGATGGTGGGAATGGCCATGATGGCGAGCATGACCGAAGCGTTGACGATATTGAGTCCTGTCGGCAGATCGAATGTTTCCTGCAGCCAGGGTGCGACGATCACCATGCCGAAAAAGCCGAGAACGACCGAAGGCAGGCCGGCCAAAAGCTCGATGACCGACTTCAGGATCTCCTTGATCGACGCCGGGGCGATTTCGGAAATGTAAATCGCGGACAGGACGCCCAGGGGCACCGCTATCAGGCAGGCCAGCAGCGTGACGATCACCGAGCCGACAACCAAAGGCCAGATACCGTATTCCGGGGGATCATAAGTGGGATACCAGTGTGTCCCGAAGAGAAACTGCGAAAATGAAATCTCGCGGAAAATGGGGATGCCTTCCCGGAATAGAAAAATGACGATCAGTGCAAGAATCAGCACAGAGAGAAAAGCAAACGCAGCGAAAATATTCTTGATGACGATTTCTTTGAGATGTCTGGTCACAGTTTGCCTTTTCTTTTTACGATATGTGTTTTTATCATGCCTCAATACCGTCGCCAACAAGAAAAGCATCATGCCCTGTTGCGCCGCCAAGAACGGGTTCAGCCGGGCCGCCGTAACAAGCGGACAGGCAGAGACAGGGCGGCAACCTGTCTCTGCCTGTGTGGAAAGGGGGCTTTGATATGATTATTTTTTGGCGCCCCTGACGGGGACGTAACCGTCCTTGGCAACCAGTTCCTGCCCTTGCGGGCTCAAAACGAATTCGAGGTATTTGGCGACCTTTCCCGCCGGCTTGCCCATTCGTGTACATATACAGCGGCCGGGAAACGGGATAGGTCTTTGAAAAGGCGGTTTCGAGCGTTGCCTCGACGCCGTTGACCGTCAGGGGCTTGATCGACTTGTTGATATATCCCAGCCCGATATAGCCGATGGCGTAGCGGTTTTTGGATACGGTCTGGACAATGGCGCCGTTGGAGGCTTGCATCTGGGCGCGCGGCGTCACCTTCGCTTTGTTCAGGACCATTTCGGCCCAGGCTTCGAAGGTTCCCGAACTGCTGTCTCTGGAGATCACGACGATCTGAAGATCATCGCCGCCCACTTCCTTCCAGTTCGTGATCTTGCCTTGGTAGATCTGGCTCAACTGATCGATGCTGAGATTTTTTACCTTGTTTCTCGGATTGACGATAGGCACGATGGCGTCATAGGCGACGATGATCTCATGGGGATCGGCGCCCTTGGACTTGGCCAGTTCGGCTTCGTTTTTCTTGATTTCCCGTGATGAATTGGCAATGTCCGTCGATTTGTCGATCAGGGCCTTGATGCCCTCGCCCGACCCGCCGCCGGACAGCGAGATATTGACGCCCGGATTTGCTTTCATGAATGCTTCCAGCGTCGATTGCGCGATGGGAAGTACGGTGGTCGAACCCTTGATGACGATGTTTTCGGCAAAGGCCGCACCGGCGCCAACGAAAAGACACGCTGCCGTCAGCAAAAACGCTTTAAAAAGCTTGTTCATTTGAATCCTCCTGATTTTATTTGGGCCTAATATATACAGGAAATGTTGCAGTTTGATGACAGGATTGTGAAGATCCGGTTAAAAGTAAATTGGAATGAACAAAATCAGTCGCTGACAAGAATCGAGCTTTGCATCCTGCAATCAGCAACGGGTGTTTTTTCAAAACGGAAGGTAAGGGATTGAACTCAGGTCTCATTGTTACCAAGATCTGTCAACCAGTTCCTGATTTGTCGGTCAATCCGGTCACGGACGTCTCTAAACTTCTGTAATTTCTCTTCATCTGAGCCGACAAATGCCGCCGGGTCTTCAAAAGACCAGTGCAGGCGATGGCTAATCCCCGGGAAAGTTGCCGGGCATTTATCTTCAGCATCAGAGCAAACCGTAATCAGATATCCAAAATTAAGCTTACCTATGTATTCACTGACATGCTTCGCATAATGACCTTCAAGGGTAATGCCAATTTCCTGCAAGACTTGCCGGGTATATGGGTTGATACCTTTCGGTTCAAGACCAGCGCTGAAGACCTCAAATTTGTCTCCCGCATACTTCCTGAGTATCGCTTCTGCTATCTGGCTTCGCGCGGAATTCCCAGTACACATAAACAATGCCTTGACCTTGCTCATCTTTGCACCTCTCTATTGATTATTGTCATGTTGCCGTTTCAGAACAAGGACCGGATTTTCGGCTTCTCTAATTTGACCCTTCTTAAAAGTTTGTTCAACTCGCGAGTCGAGAGGCAATCTTTCTGGAAAAGACAAGAGCAAGCAAGAGCGACGGAATAGCGATGATGTATAAAGTTAGATATATTGCCCGATAGAAATGATCGAGTGATTTCCGTACCTCTACAAGGGGACGAGCCAGCCGGACATAACCTGTAATCTCAGAGTTCTGTTTAATGGGAAGGGCGACATAGAGCATGCTTTCCCGCAACGTTACGCTGAATCGTGAAGCTTTCCCGCGCCCATCTGTTCTGGCCTCCTGAATCTCAGGACGGGTCAGGTGATTTTCCATCTGTTTTGCATCAACTTGGGAATCCGATATAGCGTTTCCGGCAGAGTCAATAATCGTTACACGTAAATTTAACTGTTTGGCAATTTCCGGGACGTTAAGTTTAAGGTTATCCTTGGGCATAAGCGTAACGATTCTTGCAATGCCGAACATATCGTCCTCGATTTTTTTTGTCATTATATCTTCAATTTTCGGTGTCAGAAAAAAATCCATCACTGCGATCGTCAGCAGGACCAGGATGAGATAGGAAGCGAATATCTTTAAAAAATTCGTGACTTTCATATTATGGCTCTCTAAAAAAGTGTAATATAAAGTGTTGTCATGATTTATCGATTAGCCTGACCTGTCCCCGATACTTGTACCACATGTTAAGTCAGGATTCACCATTTTTCCATACCCTAATGCAGAACCGCCTCTGGTCAGTCCAGCCCGGTGGGGTTGTCTTTGAGTTGCAGAAGTGCTCTGATGCTTTCCTGCGCAGGGAGAACATCATCCGCCGCGATGTTCTTGTGAAGAAATGCAACATTCGTCTTCTCGGATCTGCTCATGCTGTACATCCTTTACACGAGCAAAGGTTGATCCCCTCTGTCTTTAGGGAACATCCGGTTATCGACCGGTGTCGGTCGGTCATTGCCTTTTTTCTTCCTGTTGGAGCGATGAAACGGGATTGAATTGCATGGAGAAGATTATAGAGATGATTTGTTTCAACTTGATGACGGGATTGTGAAGATTTTGTGAAAAGCGCAAGACAGGGCAACGGTTATTCAACTGATGTTCATAAAGCGCCTAAGCACGGATAACTTTATCCTGGAGGCCCTTCCAGGTCTTTTCCGAATACCAGATGTCGACAAATTCAAGGATGGAGGCTTTCTCGGTTTTCATCATCTGCTCCGCAACCGGTCTCCGCAGCAGCAGCTTAATACTGCGGAAGGCGGCGCTGTCCTGTGCGGAGAATTCACGGGCCTTTGCCATGGCTTCGTTTTCCAGGTCGGCTTCTGCCGCGATCCGATCGATCAGTCCCAGTTGCAGGGCTTCTTCCGCAGAATACATGGCCCCGCTCAGCAGCGCGGCCTCCGCCTGCCTCTGTCCCAGCAACAGTTTCATCATTTCCACACTACCCGCGAAGACGGACGAGCTGAAATTGATTTCATTAAGCGAGATCCTGGCTTTACCCGGGACCATGATGCGGTAATCGCAGGCAATGGCCAGCATGCATCCGCCGGCAATCGTATGGCCGTTCAGGGCGGCGACAAAAGGCTTGGGATAGAGGAAGATGTCCGTATAAAGGCCTGTGAATTTAGTCAGATAGCGGACAAAGGCCTCCTTCGTGTAACTCAGGAACTCCGGAATATCAAACCCGAAGGTGAAGAATTTGCCCTGGCCGGTCAAAATAACGGCCCTTACACCCGGATCATAGGAGAGCGCCCGGAAGCAATCCGTCAATTCATCCACGACCTTTTCATTGATGGCGTTGACTTTTCCCCTGTTCAACGCGACCCTGGCGATGCCTTCATTCATTTGCACACTTACAAAGTCCATGATTTCCTCCTTTCTATTTCGTCTTGACGGCGTGAACCTTGATGCTGGCAATCGCCTTCTCAAGCTTCCGGGCTATTTCCATCAAGGCGTCCGAGCATCCGATGATCTCTTTGGCATTGGCATAACCGATAAAATCCTCGAGAGGGAAAAGCGTCTCGTCAATTATCCTGACCTCCTGAAATCCGGCCTCGCCAATGGCGGCCAGGTAATCGTCTTTCATGACGGCGCCCGCGATACACCCGACATAGGCGTCGATTGATTCTTTCAGGACTGCGGGAAGCTCCTTGAGCAGTACGATGTCCGACACCATGAGGCGGCCGCCCGGTTTGAGGACGCGAAAGGCCTCCTGAAAAACCCTGCGTTTGTCAGGGGAGAGATTGATCACGCAATTGGAAATTATGATGTCGGCAGCGTTATCGGCCACGGGCAGATTCTCGATTTCCCCCAGACGGAACTCTACATTGCCGTAGCCCCCCTTCTTGGCGTTTTCCCTTGCCTTGTCGAGCATTTCGTGTGTCATATCGACGCCGATAACCCGCCCGCTCTTTCCGACTTCCTTCGCCGCCAGAAAACAATCAAATCCTGCGCCTGCCCCCAGATCAACGACGGTTTCCCCTTCCCGCAGAGAGGCCAGCGCGACAGGATTTCCGCATCCCAGGCCGAGATTGGCCCCTTCGGGGACCGCCTCAAGATCTTCCGCGCGATAGCCTATGTCCCGGCTGATTGTTTCCACAATCTGGCTGCTGCCGCAGCAAGACGCCGACGGCAGGCAGCAATTCCCTGATTTTGTTACGATCTCGGCATAACGATCCCTGACTGCTTTTTTGATTTCTTCCTGATTGCGATTCATTTGTCTTTCTCTCAATGAATTTTCGTTAACGGGAAACCACGCCCATCATAACGGGGCCAAGGAATTCCTTGACCCGTTCGGCAAGATAATCGGCCTTGACCAGGGATAGACAACAGATTTCTCCGTCTTTTTCCCAGCTTACAAGGGCCAGCTTGTCACCAGCGCGGATGTTCGCCTTATCCCGCAGTTCCTTGGGCAGCACCATCTGCCCTCGCTCGTCGACGCTGATGAGCGATTCGACACGGCAGGCGCTTCCCGCTCCGATTGCAGTTTCACAGCAAGATGTTTTCTTGTCGGCCATGATAATTTGTTGCCTCCTATAATTATTCTGATAAGTATGTATATTCAGCCTTATCAGCATAAACTGATTATAAGCAGCATAAAGTGGCTTGTCAAGGAGAAAATGCATCAGAAATATTTGTATAACCGCTGAAAAATGGTTCGCAAGCGGCAAAGCCATTTTTCAAAGGTCTCAATCAATAGTTGTCCGGCATGACAGCAGTATGCTAAGAACAGCACAATTCATTTCGCCGGCCGGAGGCGGAGTGGCTGATTTAGTGAAATCCCCTAGTTTGCAGGTGTCAACTTGACATGGCAGTTTATCAAAAAATGAAGCCCGGCCTGTGGCTCATGTTTTTTTTCATGGCCGGGCTTTTCCTGCCCCCGGCGGCCGGGAGCGCCGGCCTGAAAAAGGCGACCCTTCTGCCCCAATGGTTTCCGCAGGCCCAATTCGCCGGCTATTACGTCGCCTTCGAAAAGGGCCTCTATAAAAAGCACGGCATCGACCTCAATATCCTGCGCGGCGGTCCGGAACGCTCCTTCGGGAAGATGCTTGCCGACCGTCAGGCCGATTTCGCCACGCATTTCCTGTCCACAGGGATTGAAAAGCGCTCGCAGGGCCTCAGGATCGTCAGTATCGGCCAGATCGTACAGCGGTCCGGCTTGATGCTCGTCGCCAAAAGGTCCAGCGGCATCCATGCGCCCGCTGATCTGAACGACAAGAAGATCAGCCTCTGGAAGGACTTCGAACTACAGCCCCGGGCATTTTTCCGCAAATACAATCTTCGCGTGGAGGTGATCCCGCAGGCCTACACGCTGAATCTCTTCCTGAGAGACGGCGTGGATGCCGCCTCGGCCATGTGGTACAACGAATATCACAGCATCCTGAGCGCCGGCATTAATGAGGACGAACTGACGACTTTCTTTTTTGAACGTCACGGCCTCAACTTCCCCGAGGACGCCGTCTTTTGTCTCGAGGAAACCTGGCGTAAAGATCCCGCCCTCTGCTGTGCCTTCATGAAAGCAACCATCGAGGGATGGCAATACGCCTTTGCTCATCCGGAAGAGGCCATGGACATCGTCATGAAATACGTCAACGAAGCCAGGATCAACACGAGCCGGGCCCATCAGAAATGGATGTTCGAGCGCATGCGGGACATCATCCTGCCCCAGGGCGATAACCGCTCCCTCGGCCGGCTCAGCGAGGCGGATTATCAAACGGTCAGCCGGGAACTGCAGCGGGCAGGCATCATCAAAACCATCCCGCCCTATGGAGCGTTTCATGTCGATTGCCAAGGCCAATACTAAGCGTCAGCGACTGTCCGTCAAACTGTCCATCATGATCCTGGCCAGTACGACGCTCATTTTTCTGGCGGCCTTCGGCTACAATTACTACGCCTCAAGGCAGCTCGTTCTGAAGAGCGTCCGTGAAAATGCCCGCAACCTGACCCAGTCGGCGGTCAGTAAAATCGAAATCACGCTCAACAGCGTGGAGAAGCCGCCCCAGTATCTTGCATCCCTGCTGGAGATGTTCCCATACAGTCGGCAGGACCTGCTCAAGCAAATCAAGGAAATGGTTGTACAAAATGAGGATATTTTCGGTTCGACGGTTGCCTTTGAGCCCTATGCCTATGACCGGTCGCGGCGCTATTTCGCCCCTTATTTCAACGAGGACAGCGGTCAGGTAAAATTGTCCTATCTGGGAAGCAAGGATTACCAATACTTTCTGTGGGACTGGTACATGATACCCAAAGAACTCGGCAAGCCTATCTGGAGCGAGCCCTATTATGACGAGGGCGGCGGCAACATCGTCATGTCCACCTATTCCGTGCCTTTTTACCGGGACGTCGGCGGACGGCGGGTATTCACGGGAATTGTGACGGCCGACATGTCGCTGGAAGGGCTTGTGGACATCATTTCCCGGATATCCATCTATCAGTCGGGCTATGCCTTTCTGATTTCCAGCAACGGTGTTTTCGTAGCCCATCCGGACAGGAAGCTCATCATGCGCGAAAGCATCTTCAGTCTTGCGGAGACGGCCGGCGACGCGGAACTCAGGATGATCGGAAGGAGCATGATCCGGGGCGAATCGGGGTTCGTGATGCTGGGACAGTATTTCACGGGGAAAAAATCATGGATGTATTACGCACCGTTGTCTTCGGTAGGATGGTCGATCGGCGTCATCGTGCCGGAGGAGGAACTCTTCGGCGATATTCAAAAATTGAGCCGCACGGTGCTGATCATCGGTTTCGCGGGCTTTGTCTTTCTTTTTGTCGTGGTGGTTTTCATTTCCAGCACCATTACGCGTCCGCTGCGTGAACTCGCTGTGCGCGCGACAGAGATCGCCCGGGGCAGTCTGGATATGGCATTGCCGCCGACGCATGCGCGCGATGAGGTCGGCGTCCTGACGCATTCCTTCGAGGACATGCGCCTGGCCCTCAAGGAATACATCACCAACCTCAGGGAAACGACGGCGGCCAAGGAGCGCATTGAAAGCGAACTCAAAATCGCGCGCAGCATTCAGATGAACTTTCTGCCCAAGCATTTCCCGCCGTTTCCCGAAAAGCAGGAGTTTGATATTTTTGCCGTCCTGGAATCGGCCCGGGAAGTGGGCGGCGACCTTTACGATTTCTTCCTGCTGGATGAAGACCACCTTTTCTTTTCCATCGGCGATGTTTCGGGCAAGGGGGTACCCGCGGCCCTGTTCATGGCGGCCTCCAAGATGCTCATGAAGGGAACGGCGCATCTCAAGCTGGCGCCGGCCGAGATCCTGGAGCGCGTGAACCGCGAGCTTTGCTGGGAGAACGAATCCGCCATGTTCGTCACCGTGTTTTGCGGCATTTTCTGCCTTAAAACCGGCGAGTTGCTCTACTCCAACGCCGGGCACAATCCACCGGTCCTCTTGCATGCATCGGGACAGGCGGAATGGCTGATCCTGCCCGAGGGATTCATGCTGGGCCCCTTTGAAGAGAGTCGCTATGAAACCTGCAGCATTGTGTTGACGCCGGGCGATACGCTGATTCTCTATACCGACGGCGTCACGGAAGCCATGAATGCTGAAAAAAAAATCTATTCGGACGGGAAACTTCTCGAAACGGTCATGCACAGCGGAAATCCCTCCGTGGAAGGACTCGTCCGCGAGATCGTGCAATCCGTCCACGATTATGCAGGCGGGGAGCCGCAGTCCGACGACATTACACTTCTGGCTTTGAAATATAGGGGGATGCCCTGAAGCAGGCATAAAGAACGGCTTTGCCCGCCGCGCATTGATTAGAGCGCAGAGGAACCATTGATATGGACTGCTTTTGACTATAAAGGGGGACAAATCTTTATGGCACTGACGAAAATCGAAATCGTTAACATGCTCTATGAACACTTTGGAATTCCAAAGATAGAATGCGCCAGGATTGTTGAGAACTTCTTTGACATCATCAAATCCGAACTTGAAAAGGGCAATCCCGTGATGGTCTCTGGCTTTGGCAGATGGACGGTCAATTCCAAGAAAGCACGAAAAGGCAGGAACCCTCAGACCGGCAAGGACCTGACCATTAAAGCGCGAAAGGTCGTTACATTCAGACCGTCTCCCGTTTTGAGGGATGAGTTGAATCCTTAATGATTCTTTTTTATTAGAGAGAAGGAACGTTCCTTCGATAATTTCTAACATGATCACAAGAATCGTCTCCGGCGGCCAGACAGGCGCTGACCGGGCAGCCCTCGACTTCGCCATCAGGCACAATATCCCGTATGGCGGCTGGGTCCCAAAAGGAAGAAAGACAGAGGACGGAACCCTCCCCGAGAAATATCAGCTCCAGGAAATGCGCACGGGCGAATACTCAAAAAGGACAGAGCAGAACGTCCTGGATTCCGATGGCACGCTGATTGTCTCTCATGGAATGCTTACCGGCGGATCTGCCCTGACGGAATTTCTGGCCGAAGAAACATCAAAAACCATGCATCCATGTCGACCTGAATCTGTTATCCATGCAGGAAGCCGCACAGATCATCAATAAATGGATTCAGAGTCATAAGCTGAAGGTCTTAAACGTCGCCGGCCCCGGAGCCAGTAAAGATCCAAAGATATATCAGGCGACAAGGAATCTGTTGGAAAAAGCTTTATCGAGCGGAGAAACATCATGAACACAATGAAGGTCGTAATTTTGCTGAGCATGCTCTCCGGTCTTCTGATTCTCATCGGCTATTTTTTGGGAAGAGGAAAAGGTATAATCATTGCGCTGATCATTTCGGTAATCATGAACTTCGGTAATTACTGGTTCTCTGACAGCATTGTCTTGCGCATGTATAATGCCAAGCCGGTCACAAGAGTAGAGGCGCCTGCTCTTTATAATGCAGTTGAATCCCTTTCAGTGAAGGCAAGGATCCCTGTTCCAAAGGTCTATGTCATACTCAATGATACGCCCAACGCATTTGCAACAGGACGGAATGAAGATCATGCGGCAGTTGCCGTGACATCCGGCATCCTGAAGATATTGAACCAGGATGAACTGGAAGGTGTGATCGCTCATGAGTTGTCTCATATCAAACACAAAGATATTCTGATCAGCACCATGGCGGCCACTGCTGCAAGCGCCATTATTTTGTTGTCCAGATGGGCTGTATTTTTCGGCAGTGATGAAGGAAGTTCGATCAGTACGATTGCTGTGGCGATTATTGCTCCCATTGCAGCCACGGTTATTCAAATGGCAATATCCAGGTCACGGGAATATGAGGCAGACGCAGGCAGCGCAAGAGTATCGGGGAAACCCTTGGCATTGGCAGGCGCGCTTGCAAAATTATCCACTGCGGCAAGACAGAAACCCATGGATGCCAATCCATCGACTGCCCATATGTTCATCGTCAATCCTCTCTCTGGGGGAACGGTCATGAACCTTTTCAGCACCCATCCACCCATAGAAAAGAGGATTGAGAGATTGCAAAAGATGAAAAACAGCACATCATGAAGACTAGGATGTTTCCCGGGATTGTTATCGTAGTAATTTCCTTACCGAGCCTGTTGGAATCCTGAATCCAAAACAGCTAAGCAACAAAGGAGCTTACGCACGGTTCCGTCACTTGCCAAAGAAGCGCTTCCGAACATCGGCAACTAAATCGGCAAATATCATTGTATTAAAGTCAATCATAGTATAATATGTCACGTAATCATGGATTATTTGCGGACCATAGACTGGAAAAAACATCGGCATTAGGAGGCAACAACATGCGCTCTCAAATTCATCGAATGACCCCTCTCCTGCCCGAAGAGGCAGATGAGCTTCAGGACCTTGCCATAGAAGTGCTCCAGAAATCCGCCGCGCTCGGCAACCGGCAGCATCCCGTGACGCTCGACACGCTTCGGGAGCTGCTCCGGATCATCAACAGCTACTATTCCAATCTGATCGAGGGGCATAACACCCACCCCCATGACATCGTCCGCGCCATGCAGAAAGAGTATGATTCAGAACCGGCCAAACGCAATCTTCAGATGGAAAGCGTTGCCCATATCACCGTCCAGAGGGATATGGAGAAGAAGCTGCGGGAAGAGTCTGAAGTCAACATGACCGGCCGGGAATTTCTCTGTACCCTCCACCGTGAGTTTTACCGGCAACTGCCTGAGGAATTTCGGGTCGTGACGAATCCTGAAATGGGCAGGGAAAGCCTGGTCATGCCGGGAGAGCTCCGCGGTGAATCCGTCAAGGTCGGATATCACCAGCCTCCCGGGCATAGCTCACTAAAGGCGTTTCTCGACCGTTTCGGTGAATTTTATGCGCCAGACAGGCATCATGGCGCGCTGAAGCTTGTTGCGGCTGCGGCAGCCCACCACCGGCTGATGTGGGTTCACCCCTTCCTCGACGGCAACGGCCGGGTGGCGCGCCTCTTTACCGAGGCATTCTTTCACCGGATTCCCGTTCACGGTTTTGGACTCTGGTCGATCAGCCGGGGGCTGGCCCGCAGGAACGTCGATTACAAGTCCGCCCTTGCCCGGGCCGATGCACCCCGGCGGAACGATCTGGACGGCAGGGGAAATTTGTCCAATGAAGGACTCATTTATTTCTGCCGCTTCTTTCTGGAGGTGTGCCTCGACCAGGTGGAATATATGGGAGGCTTGCTGCGGTTGGAAGAGCTTGTTGAACGCATCAGGCGTTATGTAGAACTCCGCAGCTCCGGCATGATCCCCGGCCCGGCAGGGGAGAAAGGGCTGAGGATCGAATCGGCCCGGATGCTCCAGGAGATACTGGTAAAGGGCGAATCGGCCCGGGGAGCGGTCATTGCAGCATCAGGCCTGAAGGAACGAACCGGGAGAAGTCTCCTGGGACAACTTATCGTGGAAGGGCTGCTGGTTTCGGATACGCCGAAAGGCGACGTTCGGCTGGGATTTCCGATTCATGCCGCGGGATGGTTTTTCCCGGATTTGTATCCCACATTGTCTCGGTGAAGTTCTTCTAATAAAAGAAGAATTGGTAGTCCCACGGAGAGTTGAACTCCGGTTTCCGGCGTGAGAGGCCAGCGTCCTAACCACTAGACGATGGGACCGTAAATAGGATTGCGATTTCTATGCAATAATCTTGAAGATGTCAAGGCGAAAATCGAATCCTGTCAACCCTTTGTCATATACTCAACGGCCTGACGGATCCTCTGGATGACACGGTCTCTGCCTAGGGTGACCATGACGTCGTCAATGCCGGGACTGACCGATTTGCCCGTCATTGCCACGCGCAGCGGCTGCGCGATTACCTTGAGTTTGACCCCCCGTGCTTCGGCGGCCTCGCGCAGAAACATTTCCAGTCCATTTTTAGAATAATCCCTGAAGGATACGAGTTTGTCCGCAACGCCCAGCAGATGCTCTTTGATCTCAGCCGTCAGGAATTTCTCCGCAGCTTCCGGGTCATAGTCCACTTTTTCCTGAAAATAAAAAGCGCTCTGGTCCACCATTTCCACAAGCGTCTTCGACCGGGTGCGCAGATCCTCAACCACGCGGCGTAAATATTCGGCATCGGATACATCTAATCCGCAGGCCGTCCAGAAGGGCCTCATGTTTTCGACCAGGTTGTCTGCGGGATAGTCTTTGATGTAGTGCTGATTCAGCCAAAGGAGTTTCTCCGGGTTAAAAATAGCGGCGGACTTTCCCACGGATTCCAGGCTGAAGAGCCGGATCAGTTCGTCCATGGAAAATATCTCCTGGTCGCCGTGAGACCAGCCCAGCCGAACCAGATAGTTCACCAGAGCCTCCGGCAGATAACCCATTTCCTGATAGGCCATGACGGAGGTTGCCCCGTGGCGCTTGCTCAGGCGGGCCTTGTCCGCACCCAGGATCATCGGAACATGGCCGAACTGCGGCGCCTCATGACCCAGGGCCTCATAGAGCAGGATCTGCCGGGGTGTGTTGTTCACATGGTCATCGCCGCGGATGACATGGGTGATGCCCATATCGATGTCATCGACCACGACGGCGAAATTATAGGTGGGATAACCGTCCGTCCGCTCGATCACGAGGTCATCCAGCTCCTCGTTATTGAAGGTGATATTTCCCTTGATCAGGTCCCGGACGATCGTCAATCCTGCCTGGGGACAGCGGAACCGCACCACTGTGCTCTCCCCTTTGGTCAATTGTTTTTCGCGGCATGTCCCGTCGTATTTCGGTTTTCTTCCCTCCGCCAGCGCGTGCGTTCGCTTGTCTTCCAGCTCTTCCGGCGTGCAGGCGCAGCGGAAGGCCTTTCCCGCGTCAATAAGTTTTTTTACCATCGCGCGATGCAGTTCCACGCGTTGCGCCTGGAACAGGGGGCCTTCGTCCCAGTTCAGACCCAGCCAGGTCAGGGCGTCGAGAATTGCCCGGGTCGAGGCTTCGGTGGAGCGGAGCTGGTCGGTATCTTCAATGCGTAAAATGAATTGCCCGCCCTCATGCCTGGCATAAAGCCAGTTGAACAGAGCCGTTCTTGCTCCCCCGACGTGCAGATACCCCGTGGGAGAGGGCGCAAACCGGACCCTTACCGTCTGTGTCATCTTTTTCCCTTGACTCTTTCAATAATTGTGCCCCCTTATAGGGCCGCCCTGCCGTTTTTGTCAAGGTTGAAATTCATAAATTATGCTTGACAACGGAATGAATTTATAATTTACTTCGCACCTTTATACGGCCTCTTTGTGAGGACCTGAAAACGCGGGTTTGAACCGGACAGGGCAGGTATGGATTGAAGATCAATGTCATGAACATACCGGAAGAAGGCCTGAGCGTTCAGTTTTTCAAGGATAAAACCTGGACGGGGCAGATCTTTGCGGCAGATGAAAATCCGGGCTTTGCTCTCGACCGGATCGACGTATCCGCCACGCTGAAACGGATCCGCCAGACCCTGTACCTTGAAGGGAACCTCCGCACGGAGGTGGAAATGGATTGTTCCCGCTGTCTCGAAGCCGCGCGGCTGCCCATCAGCGCCCCCTTCAAATACATTCTGACGCCGGCGCAGACGGAGCCCCCGGAGGAACAGGAACTCAATGCGGAAGACCTGGATTTTATCTATTACCAGGATGATCTCATCGATCTCGATCCATTGGTTGCGGAGCAGATCCTGTTGCAGATCCCGATGAAGATCCTCTGCCGGGAAGATTGCAAGGGTCTGTGCCCCCATTGCGGAATCAGCCTGAATCAACACAGTTGCCAATGCCATGCGGAAAGGATAGACAGCCGTCTAACTGTTCTTAAAAAATTGAAAGTCTGAACGTAGTTTTTTTAAAAGGAAGATAGATTATGCCAAATCCAGTAAAACGTCACTCCAGAACGAGAAGGGACAAGCGGCGGTCCCATGATTTTCTCACGCAGCCGGCGGCCTCCGTTTGCCCGCAGTGCAGCGAACCGAAACTGCCTCATCGCGCCTGTCTCAAATGTGGAACCTATAAGGGGCGCGAGGTGATTCCCGTTGAAAAGATTTCCTGAACCCGATTCGATGGTTTAAGGTAATCTCATGGCCAAAGTCGCCTTTGTCTTTCCCGGTCAGGGTTCCCAGTACGTGGGAATGGGCATTGATCTTTACCGTGGAGACGAAACGGTCCGCGGCGTCTTTGCTCAAGCGGGGCAGATATTGGGCATCGACATTGCCGCGCTTTGCTTCGACGGGCCGCAGGAAGCGCTGGATTTGACGGTTAATACGCAAATCGCCGTCCTGACGCTCGATATTGCCATCTATCGCCTTTTGAGAAAAACCGTTGCCATCGCCCCTGAGGTTTTCGCCGGGCACAGCCTGGGAGAATATGCGGCCCTCTATGCTGCAGGGGCTATTCGGATGACCGATCTTCTTCCTCTGGTCCAGGCACGGGCGCAGTATCATCAGAAAGCCGTACTGCCTGGAGCGGGCGCCATGGCGGCGATCATGGGTCTTTCGATGGAGGCTGTCGACGAGCTCTGCCGCTCGGTGCAGTCGAAAACGCAGACGGTCGGTCTGGCGATCCGCAACGCGCCGAATCAGGCAGTCATTTCCGGCGATGAGCCGGCAGTGGAAAAAGTCATGACGGCGGCGGAAAAAATGAGGGGCGTAAAGGCGCTCAAGCTTCCCATCAGCGTCCCCTGCCATTGCCCTCTGCTCGAATCAACGGCTCAATGGTTGCGGGCGGATCTGGAAAAGGTCGTTTTAGATGATTTTCAGACACCGGTGATCCCCAATTGTGCTCCCGATGTTTTCTATACGAGAGAAAACGCGAGGGAACTGTTAGCCAGACAGATCACCTCCCCGGTCAAATGGCAGGAGACCATTGAAAGGATGGGTTATCTGGGTATTGATACGGTTGTGGAAATCGGGCCCAAGCGAACTTTGTCCGGGCTTATCAAAAGAATTGATCGGAAGATGCGGCTCCTGAATGTTGAAGATCTAGCATCTTTTAAGAAAACGGTTTCTTTTTTTGAAAAAGAGGACTCATTTACGTGAATCATGAATGATATCAAATAAAAATCAATGCAGATATCTGGATAAGGAGGTATTGTAGATATGACGCTTGAAGAAAAGGTCATAACCATCATTATGGAGCAACTGGATGTCACTCGCGAGGAATGCAAACTGGAGGCGTCCTTCATCGACGATCTGGGGGCCGATTCCCTGGACCTGGTCGAACTGATTATGGAGATGGAGGAAAATTTCGGCATCGAAATCGCCGATAATGAATTGGAAAAAATCCGTACCATTCAAGATGCCATTGATTTCCTTAGAAGCA
Source organism: uncultured delta proteobacterium (assembly GCA_963708515.1). Taxonomy (GTDB): domain Bacteria; phylum Desulfobacterota; class Syntrophia; order Syntrophales; family Fen-1087; genus JAPLJM01. Next base: position 179,671 of record CAVPSX010000022.1, read on the forward strand.
AGGGAATAAAATAGTTTTCCCTGCAGGGGGCTTTGTGAAAAGAAGGGTCGTCGTTACCGGGCTTGGTGCCGTCACGCCTCTGGGTAATTCAATCCAGGAGACGTGGGCGGGCGCCTGTGCCGGCCGATCGGGCATCGGTACGATAACCAGATTCGATGCATCGGGGTTTGCCACCCGGATTGCCGGAGAGCTGAAAAACTTCGATCCCCTGATTTATATGAACAAGAAGGAAGCCCGCCGGATAGACGATTTCATCATCTTCGCCCTGGCGGCAGCACACATGGCCATCGCCGATGCGGCCCTGTCGGTGGGAGAATCCTTCTCTGAGCGGACCGGCGTGATCATCGGCTCCGCCATCGGCGGCCTAATCACCATGCACAAGGGGTTTGAAGAGGTCGTCCAGAAAGGCCAACACCGGATTTCGCCTTTCACCGTCCCCGCCATTCTGGCCAACCTGGCCGCGGGCCACGTCTCCATCCGCTTTGGCGCGAAAGGGCCGATCGGTTGCCCCGTTATGGCCTGCGCTGCCGGAACGAACGGGATCGGCGATGCATTCCGGGCGATTGCTCATGGCTATGCGGATGTCATGATTGCCGGCGGTGTGGACGCGGCCATATCGCCCCTTTGTATCGCCGGTTTCAATTCCATGCGAGCCATTTCCGTCCAAAACGAGCATCCGGAAAAGGCGAGCCGGCCCTTTGACCGGCAGCGCGACGGATTTGTCATCGCTGAGGGGTGCGGACTCATGATCCTGGAAGAGCTTGCCTTTGCCCGGCGCAGAGGTGCCAGAATCTATGGCGAGGTCGCCGGTTTCGGCTCCACGAGCGACGCCTTTCATATGGCGGCTCCGCCGCCCGGACACGAGGGAGCCGCTCGCTGCATGAAAGCCGCGCTTGGTGACGCCGGGATGACGCCTGTGGAAATTGACTATATTAATGCCCACGGCACCTCAACGCCATTGAATGACGAATATGAAGTCGAGGCAATCAAGACCGTTTTTGGCAAACATGCTTACAGGTTGGCGGTCAGCTCGACCAAATCCATGACCGGACACATGCTGGGTGCCGCGGGCGGCGTCGAAGCCATCTTTGCATTGAAAACCATCGAAGACGGGATCATTCCGCCGACCATCAATCTGGATCATCCCGGTGACGGCTGCGACCTTGATTTTGTTCCGCATCGGGCCAGCAAAAGGGAGGTCCGGGCGGCCATGTCCAACACGTTTGGTTTCGGTGGCGTGAACGCTGTGCTGATTTTGAAAAAATTTGTGGATTGATTCATGTCAACGGGTAAGATGATCATCGGCGCGGATCATGCCGGCTTCGCGCTGAAAGAAACATTAAAGCCCTGTCTCGCCAGGCTTGGCCTGGTGTCAACCGATATCGGAACGGAAACGGCGGATCCCGTCGATTACCCGGATATCGGCTGCCGGGTCGCGGCGGGTGTTTCCAGTGGGGCATTTGCAAGAGGGATTCTCATTTGCGGCTCCGGTGTGGGCATGACCATCATCGCCAACAAATATCCGCGCGTCAGGGCCGTGCTGTGCCTGGACGAAGAAACGGCGGAGCTGAGCCGGCGTCATAACGATACCAATATCCTCTGTCTGGCCGGGCGCAAAACAGCCCCGGAAAAGGCCGAGAAAATCATAGAGATATGGTTGAAGACCGCTTTTGAGGGGGGGCGTCACAACCGTCGGATCGAAAAAATCCGGGAAATTGAAAAAGAGGTTTGCAATATAAAGGAGAAATAATATGTCCATATTGAAAGAAAGGGATCCGGAAATCGCCGGGGCCATCCTCGAAGAAACCTTGCGTCAGGCGGGAAAACTGGAGATGATTGCTTCGGAAAATTTCGTGAGTGAAGCTGTACTGGAAGCTCAGGGGAGCATCATGACCAACAAGTATGCCGAAGGTTATCCCGCCAAGCGGTATTACGGGGGATGTGAATATGTCGATGTGGCGGAAACGCTGGCCATCGAACGCTGCAAACAGCTCTTTGGAGCGGATCATGTCAATGTTCAGCCCCACTCGGGAACCCAGGCCAATATGGCCGTTTATTTTTCCGTCCTGGAGCCCGGCGACACCATTTTAGGCATGAATCTCTCCCACGGGGGGCACCTTACGCACGGCAGCCCCGCCAATTTCTCCGGGAAGCTCTATAATGTGGTGGCCTATGGCGTGGATAAGGAAACGGAAACAATCGATTTCAATGAAGTGGAGGCGCAGGCCCGCAAATATAAGCCAAAGCTGATCGTCGTCGGCGCCAGCGCTTACCCCAGAACCCTCGATTTCAAAAAATTCAGGCAGATCGCCGATCAGGTAGGGGCGGTGATTATGGCGGATATTGCTCATATCGCAGGCCTTGTGGCCACGGGGCTGCATCCCTCACCGGTTCCCATCTGCGAGTATGTGACCTCCACGACCCACAAAACCCTGCGGGGTCCGCGCGGCGGCCTCATCATGTGCAAGGAAGCCTTTGCAAAAACCCTTAACAGCCGCGTCTTCCCCGGTATGCAGGGCGGGCCGCTCATGCATATCATCGCTGCCAAGGCGGTGGCCTTCAAGGAGGCCCTGTCGGCAGAATTTAAAACCTATCAGACCCAGATCGTCAAAAACGCCGGAGCCCTGGCCGAGGCGCTCACGGCGCAGGGATTCCGGCTCGTATCGGGAGGAACGGACAATCACCTGATGCTCGTGGACCTGACCCCCAAGGGCGTCACGGGTAAAGACGCCCAGGAAGTCCTGGACCGGGCAGGCATTACAATCAATAAGAACGGAATCCCGTTCGATACGAAGGGACCCATGGTGACCAGCGGCATTCGGATCGGGACCCCGGCATTGACGACCCGCGGCATGAAGGAAGTGGAAATGGTCGGGATTGCCCGCCTGATCGGAGAGGTGCTGACGCATCTCCATGACGAGGCAAAGATCCGGGCCGTCCGGGAGGAAGTGCGTGCGCTCTGCGACAGATTCCCGCTTTATCGGGAGCGGATCGCCAAGGGGTAATTTGGGTCAGACAGGCCGGAAAAAATGAATAAAAGCACGGATGACGTTTCTCAGGGCCAGGGCTCCGGGAAGGAACGCCCCAGTTGGGATGATTACTTCATGGATATCGCCGCCCTGGTTGCGAGGCGTTCCACCTGCGTTCGGCGCAGCGTGGGCACGGTCCTGGTTCGCGACCGCAGAATTCTGGCTACCGGCTACAACGGGGCGCCGACCGGGCTTCAGCATTGTCTCGAAAGGGGTTGTCTGCGGGAGCATCTGGGTGTTCCTTCGGGCGAACGCCACGAACTCTGCCGGGGGCTGCATGCGGAGCAAAACGCCATCATCCAGGCGGCCCTTCACGGCGTCAGTGTAAAAGGCGCCCATTTGTACTGCACTAACCATCCCTGTGTCATCTGCATCAAGATGATCATCAATGCCGGCATTGTCAGGATCGTCTTCCGGGATGGTTATCTGGATCAAATGGCAAAAGACATGTCCATGGAAGCGGGAATTGAGGTGGAACAGCGGTGAAGTGTCCCTTCTGTGCCAATGGTGAAAACCGGGTGATTGATTCCCGGATCAGCAAGGACGGCGGAGCCATCCGGCGCCGGCGTGAATGCCTGGCCTGTGAAAAGCGTTTTACCACCTATGAGTTCGTGGAAGAAGTCCTGCCCGTTGTGGTGAAGAAGGACGGCCGGCGGGAGCCCTTCGACCGGATGAAGATCATTGCGGGCATCAAAAAGGCCTGCGAAAAACGCCCCATCAGCATGGATGCCATCGAAACCATGGTGGACAATGTCGAGCAGGCCTGTCAGCAATATCAGGGCAAGGAAATCCCCTCCTCCATGGTCGGCGAAAAAGTCATGAAAGAACTGCAACGGCTGGATGGTGTGGCCTATGTTCGATTTGCCTCGGTTTATCGTCAGTTTCGTGATGTCGGCGAGTTTATGGAAGAGCTCAAGGACTTTATGAATGTCGCCGGGGACAAGGAAAAGGAGTCCTGATCCTAATGTTTACCGGAATCATTGCAGCCTTGGGATCGATCCGGCGCGTGACCCGTAAAGGAGCCGATGCGCTGCTGGAAGTGGACGCCTCGATGCCCCTGGAGGATATCCGGATCGGCGACAGCATCGCCGTCAACGGGGCCTGTCTGACGGTGACCAAAAAAGCGGACCGGCGTTTCACGGCCGATGTTTCGGCGGAAACCCTGTCCCGGACCAATCTCGGCGCCCTGAGGGCGGACGACCGCGTGAACCTTGAAAAAGCCCTGCGATTCAACGACTTTCTCGGGGGCCATCTCGTCCTCGGCCATGTGGACGCACAGGGGAAGCTTCAGGAAAAAACACACCAGGCCAATTCCATCATTTTCGGCATCGAAATTCCGGAAGAACTCATTCGCTATATCGTGGAGAAGGGATCTATCGCCGTTGACGGCGTCAGCCTGACGGTAAATCGTTGTGAAAATAACAGGTTTTATGTTAACATGATTCCGCACACGGCCCAGGCGACCACTCTGGGATTTAAAAAAGTCGGGGAAAGGGTCAATATTGAGACCGATATTATCGGCAAGTATGTCGAGCGCTTCCTGCAGCCCCGCAAAGGGGTGGATATGGGATTCCTGGCCGAGCATGGATTTTTAAAGTAAATTAAGAAGCGTTTGCATCCCCGCTGGTTTTTTTGCAGGGCGCTCAGGAGGTGAAAGCATGGGTATCAGTACGATCAAAGAAGCCATTGTGGATATCAAGAGCGGCCGGATGGTCATTCTTGTGGATGATGAGGATCGCGAAAATGAAGGCGATCTCTGTATGGCCGCGGAATTTGTCACGCCCGAGGCCGTCAATTTCATGGCCCGCTACGGCCGGGGTCTGATCTGTCTGAGCCTGAGCGAAGAGATGGCCGACAAGCTCCGCCTCTACCCGATGGTCCGCGACAACCGGTCCCGCTTCGGGACGGCCTTCACCGTATCCATCGAAGCCAAGCGGGGCGTCAGCACGGGAATTTCCGCGGCGGACCGGGCAACCACGATTCAGGCTGCGGTGGCCGATGACGCGAGGGCCGACGACTTGGTCAGCCCGGGACATGTCTTCCCCATCCGAGCCCGAAGGGGGGGGGTGCTCGTCCGGAGCGGTCAGACGGAAGGTTCTGTCGATCTGGCCCGGCTGGCCGGCCTGAAACCCGCAGGCGTCATCTGTGAAGTCATGAAAGACGACGGCACTATGGCCCGCATGCCTGACCTGGAAGTCTTTGCCCGGGAACACAATCTTAAAATCGTGACGATCGCCGACCTGATCGACTTCCGGATGCAGCACGAATCCCTAATCCGCCGTGCTGCGACGGCGAATCTGCCGTCCCGTTTCGGCGGAACGTTCAAAATCATTGTCTATGAAAATGATGTGGATGAGATGAAGCACATCGCCTTGGTCAAAGGCGATATCGGTCCGGAGGACGAGGTGCTCGTGCGGGTGCATTCCGAATGCGTCACCGGGGATATATTCGGGTCGGAGCGTTGCGATTGCGGTGATCAGTTGCACCGGGCCATGGAGATGGTGGCGGAAGCCGGCAAGGGCGTGATTGTTTACATGCACCAGGAAGGACGCGGCATCGGGCTGGTCAACAAGATCCGGGCCTATGAACTTCAGGAACACGGTGCGGATACTGTCGATGCCAACATCGAGCTGGGCTTCAAGGCGGATCTGCGTGAATACGGCATCGGCGCGCAAATCCTTGTCGATCTGGGCGTCCGGAAGATGCGCCTGTTGACCAACAATCCAAAAAAGATCGTGGCCCTGGAAGGATACGGTATCGCCATCACACAGCGGGTTCCCATTATTATTGAACCCAACGAAAACAATATCCGGTACCTGGAAACGAAGAAACAGAGAATGGGACATATTCTTTAATTTAGGGAGGGGACGAACAATGCCGAAAATCATCGAGGGAAAACTGGTTGCAAAGGGGATGAAATTTGCCATCGCGGCCAGCCGGTTTAACGATTTTATCAGCGGCAGGCTTATCGAGGGCGCGGTGGACGGCCTGACCCGGGCCGGGGCGGATGAAAAGGATATTCATATCTACAAAGTTCCCGGCGCCTTTGAACTGCCCCTCGCCGCCAAGAAGCTCGCAAAAAGCGGGCGATTCGACGCCGTGATCTGTCTGGGCGCGGTGATCCGGGGGGCCACGCCTCATTTTGAATACATCAGCGCCGAAGTGTCCAAGGGCATCGCCGCCGTCGGCCTGGAGACGGAAGTGCCGATCGCTTTCGGCGTTTTGACCACGGACACCATCGAACAGGCAATCGAAAGGGCGGGCACAAAGGCAGGCAACAAAGGCTGGGATGCGGCAATATCCGCCATTGAAATGGTCGATCTGCTGAAGAAAATCTGACGGATAATAAAAGGCGTTCATGCACGACAGACGGAAGGCAAGGGAAGTCGCCTTGCAGGTTCTCTACGAGCTGGATATGACCGGGACCGACGTTAAGGAGGCGGTATCGCTGTTCTGGAGTCATTTCACAGCGCCGGAAGAGGTCTTTGAGCCCTTCTGGGACTATTTCGATAGTCCGGACGATGCCCGGAAGCAAAGCATAAAAAGCTTGGCGCTATCTTCGGAGGCAAGATCATTCTCGATCCTGCTGATTGAAGGAGCATGGCGCAAAAGGCATGAAATCGATCGGGTGATCAGCGACTGTTCCGAACACTGGTCCATCTCGCGTATGTCCAAGGTGGATCGCAGCATCCTGCGCATGGCCGTTTACGAACTTCTGTACTGTGATGACATCCCCCCGAAGGTAACTCTGAATGAAGCCATCGATCTCGGTAAAACCTACGGGTCTGAAAACTCGGGGTCGTTCATTAACGGGATTCTCGATGCCCTGTACGTAAAGCTGCAACAGACCGGAAAGAAGCCTGATACATTGGGAATGAAGGATGGAGAAAAAAATGAGTGAGAGATATAACCCACTGGAAATTGAAGAAAAATGGCAATCATATTGGGAAGGCCATAAAACCTTTAAAGTCACGGAAGATCCCCGTAAAAAGAAATATTACCTCCTTGAGATGTTTCCCTATCCCTCCGGCAGGATCCACATGGGCCATGTGCGGAACTATACCATCGGCGATGTCGTTGCCCGTTATAAAACAATGAAAGGCTTCAACGTCCTGCACCCTATGGGATGGGACGCCTTCGGAATGCCGGCGGAAAATGCCGCCATAGCCCACGGCATCCATCCGGCCGTGTGGACGAATGAAAATATCGCTTTCATGAAACAGCAGCTCAAGCGAATGGGATTCAGCTATGACTGGGATCGGGAGATCTCTACCTGTGAGCCCGAATATTACCGCTGGGAACAGCTGTTTTTCCTCTGGATGTATGAGAAGGGCCTCGCTTACAAGAAAAGCGCCATCGTCAACTGGTGTTCGGATTGCCACACGGTTCTCGCCAATGAACAGGTCGAGGCGGGACTCTGCTGGCGATGCGGCACGGAAGTAGGTGAGAAATATCTGGATCAATGGTTTTTCAGGATTACCGCCTATGTCGAGGAGTTGCTGGATGATTGCGACAAGCTTCCGGGTTGGCCGGAGCGGGTCCTGACCATGCAGCGGAACTGGATTGGCAAGAGCCATGGCTGCCACATCCTGTTTCCCGTTGTGGACGGCGACGGGGCGATCAAGGTTTTTACCACCCGACAGGACACGATCTACGGGGCCACTTTCATGCTGGTGGCCGCCGAAAATCCGCTCGTCATGGAACTCATGCAGGGGAAGCCCCGGGAAGGCGAGGTGCGCGCCTTCGTGGAAAATGTCAAGAAGCAGGACAGGATGCTGCGCACATCCGCCTCCTACAACAAGGAAGGGATCTTCCTCGACGCCCACTGTCTGAATCCCGTGACCAACAAGCGCATGCCGATCTTTGCCGCCAATTTTGTGCTGGCCGACTACGGCACAGGTTGTGTCATGGCCGTGCCAGCCCATGACCAGCGCGACTTTGAATTTGCCCAGAAATACAGTCTGCCGCTGATTGTGGTCATCCAGCCGCCGGATAAAACCCTCAACACCCAGACAATGACCGAGGCCTATGCAGATGAAGGCGTCCTGGTCAATTCAGGAAAGTTCAACGGTGTGGGAAACACGAAGGCGCTGGACGCCATTGCCGAATATCTGGCGTCCATCGGCCGCGGTGAAAAAACAGTCCAGTACCGTCTGCGCGACTGGGGGATTTCCCGGCAGCGTTACTGGGGCGCCCCCATTCCGATCGTCAACTGTGAAAAGTGCGGGGCCGTGCCTGTTCCCGAAGCGGACCTGCCGGTGATCCTGCCCCGGGATGTGGAACTCACGGGTGCGGGCGGTTCCCCTCTGGTTCGGCACGACGCCTTTGTCAACACGGCCTGCCCGAGTTGCCGGGGGCAGGCCAAACGGGAAACCGATACCATGGACACCTTTGTTGAGTCATCCTGGTATTTTGACCGTTTCTGCTGCGCCCGCCATGACGAAAAACCTGGTCTGGACCGGAAAGCACTGGATTACTGGATGCCCGTGGATCAGTACATCGGCGGTATCGAACATGCCATCCTGCATTTATTGTATTCGCGGTTCTACACAAAAGTATTGCGGGATTTCGGTATCATCGGGGTTGATGAGCCCTTTACAAACCTTCTCACCCAGGGCATGGTCTGCAAGGAAACGATGCGATGTCCGGAGCACGGATACCTCTTTCCCGAGGAGGCAGACGACGGCAAATGCAAGCACTGCCGGACGGGAGTGACGATCGGGAAAACGGAAAAGATGTCAAAATCCCTGAAGAATGTGGTCGATCCCGATTATCTCATCAACCGGTACGGGGCCGACACTGCGCGCATGTTCTGTCTGTTTGCCGCGCCGCCTGAAAAAGACCTCGAATGGAGCGATCAGGGCGTGGAAGGCTCCTTCCGCTTTCTGAGCCGGACCTGGCGCATCGTTGTCGATTATCTTGAAGATATCAAAGGGATCGAGCCCTTCCGGGGACAACAGGAAGACCTGGAAGAGGACCTAAAAAATCTCAGGCGCAAAACGCACCAGACCATCCGGAAAGTAACCGGCGATATTGAAGACCGCTTTCATTTCAATACGGCGATCAGTGCGATCATGGAGTTGGTCAATGTCCTCTATCAGCTCCGGCGCCCGGAAAAAGAAAATCTCAAAGCCCTGTCCGTCATCCGGGATGCCCTGGAGGCCGTGATCCTGATGCTGGCGCCGCTTGTCCCCCATATCACACAGGAATTATGGGAGATGCTGGACTATAGCCAGAATCTTGCGGAGGCGGGCTGGCCGCTTTATGATCCGAATGTCGCCTCGGAAGAACAGATTACCATCGTTGTTCAGATCAATGGAAAGGTCAGGAGCCGGATCGTCGTCCCGGCGGATGAAGAAGCTGAGCAGATCAAGGCGCTGGCCCTGGCGGATGAAAAGATTGCCGCGATGATTGCCGGAAAGGATGTCCTGAAGGAAATCTACGTGCCGAAGAAACTGTTGAATATTGTGGTCAAGGGTTAGAAGTGTCTCATCCCGAAAAAGAAGGAGCCTTGAAAACCATGAGATTGTCACACCTGAAATGGGTCGCTGTGCTTTATTGCTTTTTACTGATCGCCGCCTGTGGTTATCGTTTTATCCCCGACGGAGAGGCCTTCGATAAACGCATTCAGAAAGTTTTCGTCGACGTCTTTGTCAATAAGACAAGCGAAGCCAATGTTGAGAATACGTTCCGGGCGGCTTTTATCGATCAGATCACCCAGGGGCGACGGTTCAAACTGGCGGGAAGCCCGGATGAGGCGGACGCCATCCTCAAGGGGAGCATTGAAAGCCTTACTGCAGCGGCCCTGTCCCTCCAGGCCACCAGCCTGGCCGCAGAGGACCGGATAACCGTTGTTTTGTCCCTGACGCTGGAGGCGCAGAATCCTAAGGATGTTCTCTGGGCAAACAGCAGTTTATCCGGCACCCAGGATTACAGCATGGGCAATAACCTGTCTGTCGCCCAGGCCAATAAAAAGAATGCCCTCATCAAGCTGTCTAACGACACAGCGGAGAGGGCATACAGGCTCATGATATCTGGCTTTTAGAGAACGTTAAACGGCGAGGGCATTCGTCTTCCGGGTAAGACGGGAGATCTTGCGGGACATGGTTTTTTTGTGAAAAACGCCTTTTGCCGCGGCCTTGGCAAGGAGGGGTATGGATTCGGCTAAAGCTGTTTTCGATGCCCCTTTATCTTTCGCCTCGACGGCCGCGATGACAGATTTCACCGCCGTCTTGACCCTGGATTTGACTGCTGTATTTCGCTCGCGGTGTTTCTCGCTTTGCTTGCTTCTTTTAATCGCGGATTTATGTGTGGCCAAAAAAACATCCTCCTTCGAACTTCTTTTTTCAATACGGAGGCAAGCCTTTATCGGAATTAGGGACTCCTGTCAAGCCCTAATTGACGGCTTCGTAAAAAGTCCGGATGCTCAAGTTGCGCTGCATCCTTCGTCAATGTGGCATACTGATAGGTATGCCACATTCCTCGGGGAGGGGGCTTGCGCGCCTTGCCTGCGGAGCTTTTTACGAAGCCGTCGAACCTGGACAGTTTTCGGACTTTTTATAAGTTTCTCTTAATTGGCGGTAAGGTCTCAAGGCATGTATCCGGACAACAAAATCCATATCGTTGAGGTCGGTCCCCGTGACGGCCTCCAGAACCTGAGCGGCTTTGTGGACACGGAAAGCAAAATCGGCCTGATCCGGCGTCTGGCTGAAAGCGGTGTCCGTGAGATTCAGGCGGGTGCCTTTGTCAGCCCCAGGGCCATTCCGCAATTCCGGGACGTGCAAGCCATGATGGCCGGTCTTCGTGACCTCCGGGACGTCACTTTGACGGCGCTGGTCCCCAACCTCGAGGGTGCCAGGGATGCCCTGGCCTCCGGCATCCGGAAATTAAATTTTTTCTTTTCCGTCAGCCGGTCTCATAATCTCAACAATGTCCGGCAGACTCCGCAGGAATCGCTCGGTGCCCTAAAAATCATCCGGGATGAATTGTTGTCGGGAACGGATGTGACCGTTCGCGTCGATCTCGCCGTCGCCTTCGGCTGTCCCTTTGAGGGAAACATAAAAACGGATGTTATTCTCGATTATTTAAAGCAGGTTGTCTCCCTGGGATTCCGGGAGGTTACCCTCTGTGATACGGTGGGGTTCGGTCATCCGGGGCTGGTCGAATCCGTCATTACCGCCTGCCGGAAGCATTTCCCTGAGGTTGCCCTGGGCGTCCATCTGCACAACACCCGCGGGCTGGCTCTGGCCAATACCCTGCGGGCTTATGATATGGGAATCCGGTCTTTTGACGCCGCCATCGGCGGTCTGGGCGGCTGCCCCTTTGCCCCCGGCGCCTCCGGCAATGTGGCCACGGAGGACATGGTCTTCATGTTCGAAGCTATGGGCCTGGCGACAGGCATCGACCTGCCGGCCCTGCTGCAGGACATCGCAATATCTGCAGGACAATGCTGCCGGATGTGCCCATTTCCAGCGCCCTCTTTCGGGCCGGTATGCCCGGAAAGGCTATATTTTAGGAGGACCTCACCCTATGCTGTCTCGTGAAAATACCGTTTTGATCGTTGTGGACATCCAGGGCAATCTCGCCCGGGTCATGGACGACCAGGCGTTTCTCGTCGAAAATAATCAGAAATTAATAAGAGGAATGCATGTTCTCGGTATTCCCGTGCTCGTGACAGAGCAGAATCCCCTGGGGGCGACGATCCCCGAAATTACCGATTTACTGCCGGGTATCCAAGCGATCACCAAGGACTCGTTCAGCTGCTGTGCTGATGAAAAATTCATGAGCGCCCTCCGGGCCCTGAACCGCAGGCAGATCCTGATGACCGGTATCGAGGCGCATGTGTGCGTCTACCAGACGGCCATGGACCTGATCGCGATGGGTTACGAGGTGCACGTGGCGGCCGATGCCGTTTCGTCGAGGACGGCCCGGAACCGTGAGATCGGCATCCGGAAATTGCTTGCCGCCGGCGCCGTCCTGACGAGCGCCGAAATGGCCCTCTTTGAACTGCTCAAGACAGCCGCCGATCCGAAAGCGAAGGATGTTTTCAGGATTATCAAGTGAAGCCGAACACAAAACTGTAAGCGGGCAAGAGAGAAAAATCAAAACAAGAGACCTGCCCGGGGGCAGGTCTCTTGAATCGTTTGTTTATGACCGTTTCTGCTCTCGTTACATCAAGCAGACAGCGGGGTTCAAATCTTAATGGCCATGCCGCCGCCGGCCGCCGTTTTCTCCTCGCCATAGACCACCAGCTTGCCTTCATGCTCCATCTCCTTGAGCCACTTGGGATGCTGCTTCTTGAGCCAGGCCCGTGTGACCCAGCCGGAAAGCATGGCGTCCAGAGAGCCCGGAGACCCGATGGTCCCCAGGTAGAGGTGGACGAAGAAGAATGAGAAGATCGTCACAAAACCGAGGGCATGCAGCACAAACATCCATCTGACGAGCTCCGCGGGAAAGCTCAGCGGGAACCACATGATCAACCCCGTCACCACCATCATGGCGCCGCAACCGGCAACAACCAGGAAAAAGGCCTTCTGGCCGGGGTTGTACTTCCCGGTCTCGGGCACCTTGTCCACATGCCAGAGGTAACCGCCGGCGCACATCATCCATTCCAGATCCTCGGGCATGGAAAAGACGCCCGCTTCCTTCCACCACATGCGGATCGTGAAATAAAGGGCCGCGATGAAGAACAGACCCGTGAAGTTATGAACATACTTCAGGGACTTCAGGCCGCCCATGATCGTTCCGATAAAGTTGAACGACTGAAACATCATGCCCAGACCCGTAATGCACAGAATCAGACAGGAAGCAGCCAGGCTCCAGTGGACAATCCGTTCGAATGAATCCGTCGCTTGAATCAATCCCTTTCTCATGGCTTATTTACCTCCCTTCTCGTTCTGATCTTCATCGGGCAGTTTGGGCCCGTGAATGATATAGTGCAGGAACGAACCGGCGATCACGCCGCCTGCGGCCAGCAGGCTCAACGGCTTGAGCAGGTCTTTCCAGACAATGATCGAAAGCGGTACGCTCGGCTTGGCCGGCAGTTTTTCATAGGTCGAGAGCTTCTCCTGGAGAACATAAAGAACATGGGTGCCGTCGACGAACTTGTCGCCGTAAACGTTGGCATTCCCGCCTAACTGGGCGGCCCGTTTATAGGCCGCCTTCAGCATATCGGCCTTGTCGCCGAACTTCAGCGCACCGGTCGGGCAGGCCTTGACGCAGGCCGGTTCAAGCGCCGCCTGGATGCGGCTAAGGCACAGATCGCACTTGTAGATTTTATCCGATCGCCCGGTCATAGCGTGGAATATCGAAGGGGCAGGCCGTTACACACTCCTTGCAGCCGATGCAGCGTTCATGGTGAATGCCGACGGTGCCGTATTCGGTGTAGTGAAGTGCCCCGCTTGGGCAGACCTTGACGCAGGCTGCGTCCGTGCAGTGCATGCAGCCGTCCTTCCGGAAAAGCCATTTCACGCCGTCTTTATCCGCAACCTCCTGAAACCGGATCAGTGTCCATGTATTGGCTTGAAGGTCGGACGGGTTCTGATAGGTCCCGTAATTCTCGGTTTGCGCGGCCGGCTGCTGGTTCCACTGTTTGCAGGCCAGCTGGCAGCCCCGGCATCCCGTACATTTCGAAACATCGATGAGTTTTGTTTTCTCAGCCATTTATGTTTACCCCCTTCCCTTCTTGACCACATTGACCATGAAGGCCTTGCTTTCAGGGATCATGGTATTGGGGTCGCCGATGGTCGACGTCAAAAGATTCGCCGCATCGCCGAAGGTAAAAACCTCGGCCTTCTTGTCTCCCGGTTTGTACTTCCGGTCCTTGGTGGTGATCCACCCGAAATGCCAGGGGATACCCACCTCATGGATGGTGTTGCCATCGATGTTGAAGGGTTTGAAGCGGGGCGTCACAATCGCCGTACATTCCACTTTGCCTCTGGGCGATTCGACAATCACCTTGTCGCCGTTTTTCATATTCTTTTCCCTGGACAGTTCGACGCTGATCTCAACGAACATGCCGGGCTGCATTTCCGCCAGCCATGGACACCAGCGTGTCAGGACGCCGGTTTGCCAATGCTCGCTGACCCGGTATGTGCTGCAGATGAAGGGGAACCGGGGGTCGCAGCTTGCCACACCGGAATAGACATCCATATCGGAGCCGACACCGGCCTTGTCGAAGCGTCTGATCACCGGGTTGTTCTTCTGGGGCGACATCAGGTTCTTCTCCACCGGGCACTCCAGCGGTTCGTAGTGCTCGGGGAAGGGGCCGTCCGCCAGACCGGGCCCGTACAGGCTGGCCACGCCGTCCGGCTTCATGATGAACGGCGGTCTTCCCGAACCCGGATTACCGGCGCCGTCAGGAACGTCGCCGGTCCATTTTTCGCCGTCCCATTTAATCACCGCGCGGCTGGGATCCCAGGGCTTGCCATTGGGATCTACCGAAGCGCCGTTGTATATAATCCGCCGGTTGACGGGCCAGGACCAGGCCCATTCGGGATAGAGGCCGATGCCGGTGGGATCCTTCATGCCCCGGCGGGCGGCCATGTTCGTGGCGCCATAGGATCCGCAATACACCCAGCAGCCCGATGACGTGGATCCGTCATCCTGGAGCCAGGCAAAGGTGGGAACGGGTTCGCCCTTCTTGAATTCTCTGAATTCACCCTTCTTGGTCGGATTCTCAACCTTCTTGTCCGCCAGGAAGAAACCGTTGATCTCTTTGGCCACCGCGTGGGGGTCATAGTGAAACTCTTTGCCCACTTTCTTGCCGTAAGGCCAGGTAAGCTTCGTGATGGCTTCCTTGTGGGGTCCGCCATTCTTTTCATAGAGCTCTTTCACTTTGAAGTGGATCTCGCTCATGATGTCGCCGTCGGGCAGCGCGATTCCCGGGGGATTCACGGCCTTGTAGCGCCATTGCATCAACCGGCCGCTGTTGGCGAGGCTGCCTTCCTTCTCGATGGAAGCGGCGCAGGGAAGCATGAAGACCTCGGTTTTGATCTTTTTTGGATCCATGCCGGGGCCGCACCAGAAGGAACCGGTTTCATTGTCAAAGAGGTTGACATTGACCATCCAGTCCAGTTTTCCCAGAGCAGCGCGAACCTTGTTGGAATGGGCGCCGCTGCACGCCGGATTCATGCCCCAGGCGAAGAAGCCTGTAAATTGGTCCTTATACATCTGATCGAATATCATGAGCCAGGAGTAGTTAGCCCCGTCGTCAAGCTTGGGCATCAGGGCATAGGCCTCTTCGGGCGTTGCGTTCTGCCCGTACATGGACCGCAGGAAACTGGCCGAGTATTTGGAGAAGTTTTTCCACCAGTTCAGGCTGTCTTTCTCCTTTGTGGTGGGCGTCCGCTTCTCGTTAAAAACCTTCAGGGTGGTCATGGAAGCCGTGGGGGCTCCGATATAGCCCGGCCAGATGTGGAACAGCAGGCCGTGGTCCGTGGAGCCCTGGACGTTGGACTCGCCGCGCATGGCTGCGACGCCGCCGCCTGCGATGCCCATATTGCCCAAAAGCAACTGGATAATTGCCATGGTGCGGATATTTTGAACACCGACGGTGTGCTGGGTCCAGCCCATGGCGTAAAGCTCGACACCGGCCTTGTCGGGTTTGCCGGTGGAAGCGTACAAAGCGTAAACCTCCAGGAGCTTGTCCTTCGGCGTCCCGGTGATTCTTGTAACAATGTCCGGCGTGTATCGGGCGTATTGTTTTTTCAGGAGCTGGAAGACACAGTTGGGGTGTTTCAGGGTCGGATCTTTTTTAATCACGCCGTCGGGGCCGGTCTGGTAGGACCAGGTGTCCTTGTTGTACTTGCTGCCTTCCAATCCCGAGAAGACGCCCTTGTTGTCGCCGGGAAGCTTTAAAGCGGGATTCACCAGGAAGGAAGCATTGGTGTATTGCTTGACATATTCTTCGAAATACAGGTTGTTATCGAGGATATACTTGATCATGCCGCCCAGAAAGGCGATATCGGTTCCTGACCGCAGGGGGGCATAGAGATGGGCCTTCGCCGCCGACTGGGTGAACCTCGGGTCCACGCAGATCAGCTTTGCACCCCTCTTGTCGATCGCCTCCTGTATCCATTTGAAGGAGACGGGGTGATTGGAAGCAGGATTGCTTCCCATAATTAAAATTACATCACTGTTGCGAAAATCAACCCAGTGATTCGTCATTGCGCCGCGTCCGAACGACTCTGCCAGAGCCGGTACAGTTGGACTGTGTCAGATACGGGCCTGATGTTCGATATAGACCAGACCCAACCCCCTTAAGAATTTTTGATACGTGAAACATTCTTCCAAATCCATGGCGGCGCTGCCGACGGATGCAATCCCTTCCGTCCGGTTGACCGTCTCGCCTTTATCGTTTTTCAGCTTGAAACTCTTGTCACGGCTCTTCTTGACGTTTTCCGCAATCTTTTCAAAGGCCCATTCCCACTCGACCGCTTTCCATTCCGTACCGAACGGCTCCCGATAGAGCGGCTTGGAAAGACGGTTTTCATTGACGGCCATCTGATAGATGGAGCCGCCCTTGCTGCACAACGAGCCTTTGTTGATGGGGCTGTCCGGATCGCCTTCCGTGTTGATCACCTTCCCACCGCGCGTGGATACGATAATGCTGCATCCTACGGAGCAATAAGGACAAATCGTTGTGGTTTCTTTGGTGTATTTGACCTTCAGCGGCTGGGCGTGGGCGGAGACGGGTTTCAGGCTGATGCCTACCCCGCTTGCCGCCAGCACTGCGCCGGAGATCTTCAAGAAACCTCTTCTGCTGACATCCATAAATGCGCTCCTTTCCTTAAGGTTTAATTACACAAAACAATGGCCTATTTTGTCTCCTTTCCAAACACGGGAGGCGCAACCGTTTCCGGCGGCGCCCATGGTCCACCTTTCATGGAGAAGCTCTTTAGAAAAAGTGGATCGGAGAGCATGACGTCCTGTGATGATCCAGGGGGCTGAAACAGCCGATACCGTATATATTTAATACCGGCGGGTGTCAACTTTTTTATTCAGATCGATCCCGTTGATTTCCTTTGCGGATGTCCGTGATCTATCACATGAAAGACGCCGCAAAAACGAGAAGTTTCGGATATCGCTGCTTGAGGCCGGTTGGGCGACGCACAGCAGCCTGTCCTACTGAAGTTTTTCGAGCTCCTTGATCAGGTTTTCCAAGGGTGGCCGTTCGTTGATGTCATGCACGTCGATGTACCGGATCACGCCCTTCTTGTCGATCACAAACAGGGCACGCTCCGAAGCGCCATCGGTGCGCAGGATGCCGTATTTTTCAGCGGTCTGGCCGTGGGGCCAGAAATCGGACAGCACGGGAAACCAGAGCCGCCCCATCTGGTTTGTCCAGGAAAAGAGCGTCGGGATATTGTCCACGGTAATGCCCAGCAGGATCGTATCGTACGCGTCGAAGAGGTCCTTGACGATATTGTAGCCTGGCCACTGATCCGAGCAGATAGGCGTCCAGGCGGCCGGCACGAAGGACAGCACAAGATTCTTCTTGCCGTAATAATCCTCCAGCGAGACCTTGCCCCCGGAAACGGCAGGTAGTGTAAAACCAGGGGCTTTCTCACCGACCTTGACCTTCAGCGTGCTGTCTGTCGGCTTCAGGGAGCCGGTCTGATAGACATTATTCTTGTAGGCGTCGGACAGGCCGAACGAATCCTTCGCTGGCGACAGGATCAACACCATGGCGCAGACAGCCGCTGTCATAGCTATATAATTTAATTTTTTCATGGCCCCACTCCTATTTCAAACCGGATAAGGAAATCATCTCATTCAGAAACTTCTCCTCGCTTCCCTCGATGGCGCCCAGCTTGGAATAAAAGACCTGGTGGGATCCATCGGGATTGATTTTGACGCCGATAAAATAGGGCGTCCGCACCTCGCCCAGCAACTTATGAATCTTGAAATCCCCGTCCGGAAAAAGCGGGAAGGGTACGTTGTATCTAGTTTTAAAAACGCCCACTTCATATTCCGAATTGCCGGCGCCAATGCCCAGCAGCTTGATCTTTCCCTTCAATGCCGGATCATTCTCGATCCGGTTATAGAGGCTGTTGACATGGGGCGCATCCTTCTGGCAGTAGGGGCAATACATGCTGAAGACCTGGAGGATGACCACCTTGGCCCTGATCTGGGGGATGGCGAAGGGGCCTGAAAAGAATGTGCCGGAAACACCCAGATAGTTCTTGTCGATGCTGCTTTTGGGGGCCGGCAACTTGAAATCGGGCAGTTGCCCGCCTGCGTCAGGCGGGGCGGCCGCCTGGACAGAAAAGGCCGCGAAGCAGACAATACAGGCAATGATCCATAAATAGACAGAAAGTTTTTTCATAAACTCGACCTCCATAGAACTGAAATTTTCTTAGTCATTCTTAATGTTGTGCCTGTCTAAATGCAATAAAAAAGATTGTGGCCGGATTGGCGCCCCAATCCCCGCTTGACCGACAGCCGGGGCTGTGATAGGAGTCCAAAACCGTCATGAAATTCAAAAGGAAAGACGGCAGGGAGTTTGACGATGCCACTTTATGATTTCGCGTGCTGCGCCTGCGGCCACGAATACGAAGCCATTCTGAAGATCGGAGAACCGCACGATCACCTCGAATGCCCTCAATGCGGGGCAAAAGCGCCGAAAAAGCTGGCCACGGCCTTCCGCACCAATTCCTGGTCCAAGTTTTTGGATGACATGGAAAAAAGGGTCAACCCGCACAAGTTCAAATAGTGACGAACTCGTAAAATATCGAAAAAAGATCCGAAAACAACGGCTGCGTAAATAGTGAATAAAATTCACGGCAACTTGACCGGCCTGGCGCCGGCGCAGATCAGGGGGATCGAACAGCTCTACCGGCGGCGCGTGCCGCCCGACCGCATCATCACCCATGAACTGGCCCGGCAGTTGGCGACGCTGTCCCGGGAAATCAACCGCCAGATCGGCATCCTCATCAGCCGCCGCGGGGAGATCGCCTTTGTCATCGTGGGCTCCCACAAGGACATCCTGATTCCAAGCCTGGATAACTTCCGTTCTTCTTCGACGCGCTTCAAGGGCCTGCGGCTCATTCACACCCATCTGGACGGTGAACCCCTGACCACCGACGACATGACCGATCTGGCGCTGCTGCGGCTGGATCTTGTCTGTGCCATCGATACGCTTCCGGACGGCCTCCCTGGAAAGGCCCATACGGCCCACCTGATTCCCGAGAACCCGGAAGGCGCATACTGGATGCAGCTTTCTCCCGCGCCGCCGGCCGAACTCGCGCTGGACTTCCTGTCGCTGATCCAGGCCCTGGAGGGCGAATTCACGAAGAAGCAGAAGACGCGCAAGGTGGAAGCCGCGGACCGGGCAATCCTGGTGCGCGTGGAAACCAACCCGCTGGCCGACGTGGATTATGCCCTGGATGAGCTCAAGGAACTGGCGCGATCCTGCGGCGTGGAGGTCTTCGATACGGTGCTCAAACACCGGGCGCAGCGGGATCCGAAATTCCTGCTCGGAAAAGGGCAGCTCTCCGATCTGGTCATCCGCGCACTGCAGATGGGCGCCAACCTGCTGGTCTTCGATCACGAACTGACGCCGGCCCAGGTGCGCGCCATCACGGATTTCACAGAGATCCGCGTCATTGACCGGACCCAGGTGATTCTCGACATTTTTGCCCGGCGGGCGCACAGCCGCGAGGGGAAGATCCAGGTGGAGCTGGCCCAGCTCCAGTACCTGCTGCCGCGGCTCATCATGAAAAACACCGCCATGTCGCGGCTCACAGGCGGCATCGGGGCCAGGGGACCGGGGGAAACGAAGCTGGAGATAAACCGGCGGCGTGTGCGGGACCGCATCAACCGCCTTGAAAAGGAAATGAAAACCGTGCAGACGGCACGCAATGTCCGGCGGGTCCGGCGGGAACGGACGGGACTGCCGGTCATCTCGATTGTGGGTTACACCAACGCCGGCAAATCGACGCTGCTCAACGCCCTGACCCAAAGCGACGTCTTCACGGAAGACCTGCTTTTTGCCACGCTGGATCCGAAAAGTTCGAGGCTGCGCTTTCCGCGGGACCGGGAGGCCGTGATCACCGATACGGTCGGCTTCATCCGCGATCTGCCGAAGGAACTCTTCGCCGCCTTCCGGGCCACCCTTGACGAACTCCATGAAGCCGACGTGCTGCTGCATGTCATCGATATCAGCAACCCCAGCTTTGAAAACCACATTCAGGCCGTGGAGCTGATCCTGCAGGAGCTTGACATCGCCGGGAAACCGACGTTGCGCGTTTTCAACAAGGAAGACCGGTTCCCCGACAAGACACAGATCAAATCCCTCTGCCGGCGTTTCGACGCGACGGCGATCTCGGCCCTGCATCCCGGGACGCTCGGCGCACTGATGGAAAAACTCTACGCCTACATGACGCCCTTGTACCAGCCCCCGTCGATCTGAATCGCCGCCCCCGTGATATAGCCGCTGGATTCGGAGGCAAGATAGGCGACAAGGCTTGCGAATTCCCCCGGCGTGCCCAGGCGTCCCATGGGAATGGTCGATTCCCAGCGCCGGATGACCGCCTCGGGGTTCGTCTTTTCCTTCTCGGCGACGGTCTTGGCCAGGTTCCGCACGCGGTCGGTCAGGGTATAGCCCGGGCAGACGCTGTTGACGGTGATGTTAAACGGCGCCAGTTCATTCGACAGCGACTTGGCCAGGCCGATGACGCCGGAGCGGATCGTATTGGACAGAATCAGGCCGTCGATGGGCTGCTTGACGGAAATGGATGTCATGTTGATGATGCGGCCCCATTTCTTCGCCTTCATGACCGGGACCGCCTCCCGGGTCATGGCGATCGTGCTCATAAGGTTAAGCCGGAACCCGTATTCCCAGAGTGCATCGTCGATCTCAAGAAATGTCGTCGACGGCGGACCGCCGGCGTTATTGATCAGAATGTCCAGCGTGCCAAAATGCGCCAGGGCCTTCTGTACAAACTGTTTCGCCTCTTCCACCTTGCTGACGTCCGCTGCAATGGCGATCACCTCGCCGCCCGTCGCGCGGCGGATCTCCTCCACCGCTGCGGGCAGATAGGCGTCATCGAGTGCGCCGATGGCCACGCGGGCCCCCTCCTGCGACAGCGTCATTGCCACGGCCTTTCCCAGCCCCATGCTCCCGCCGGCTACCAGGGCGACCTTGTTCTTCAATCCCAGATCCATCGTTTCCTCCTGTATGCGTGAAAAAAAATCGTATCGAGCGCCTCGAAAAACACCTGCCGTCAAAACCCCTTGCGGCTCTGATCTATAACAAAATGCCGACAGCGTCAATGAGGGGATATTGAGGGCGGCGTT
The DNA here is from genome assembly GCA_963708515.1 of uncultured delta proteobacterium. Classification (GTDB taxonomy): domain Bacteria; phylum Desulfobacterota; class Syntrophia; order Syntrophales; family Fen-1087; genus JAPLJM01. The sequence continues at coordinate 201,000 of CAVPSX010000022.1, forward strand.
GATCTCAGTGACATTCCCGCAGTACATTTAATTGGGAAGTGTGTCTGGTTTTCAAATTTTGACATCCCCCCAAAGATCAATATGAATCTCAATTAATGTTGACTTTTCTTTCAACATGGTCATATCATTCACAATAAATCAAGATAAGAAAACATTTAAGGGAGGACGCGAATCATGGATAAAAAAGAAAAGTCGGTTCTGGATGCCATGAAAAAAGAAGGTAATCCGATGCGACCGGGGGATATCGCAAAAAAGGTCGACATGGACAAGGATGAGGTCTCCAAGATCATTGACAAACTTAAGAAAGAAAGAAAAGTATCGTCGCCGAAGCGATGTTTCTACGCGCCGGTGTGAGGCGAGGCTATATCTATAAAAAAATATTGAAATTACGGGTTGACATCGAGTTTGTTTTGTTTTATTGTCACTCCACTTTTTTTAGGACGACTTCAAAATGACATCGATGGGAAAGAGAAGAGCATTGAATCTGGAAAGCCTCCCGGGGTTATTGTGCCTCTCTCTTCTTCTGATGGGATTAAACCCATCACCCGTCGTTTTTAGGAAAGAGTAGTCCCGTAAAAAATTAGCAGCATCCTAAAGGCCTTGGGTGATAAATCCATGGCCTTTTTTGTTTATAAGGTTAACAGCATGATGCCGGCGGATGATTTGAAAAATGCAGGCAGGGGGGAGACAGCAATATGCACGAAGTGATCTGGCACGGCAGGGGAGGGCAGGGAGTGGTCGTTGCGGCGCAGATCCTGGCCGAAGCCGCCTATTTGGAAGGATTCAAGGGCGTAACGTCGGCGCCCACGTTCGGCCCCGAAAGACGCGGCGCGCCGCTGACGGCTTCCACGCGCATCGCCGATAACCCGATCCGGATTTTTTCACAGACGGAACTGGCCGATATCGCCGTCATCCTCGATGACAGCCTCTTCGGCGTCGTGGACATTCTGGGCCGGGTCCGCAAGGGGGGGCTCGTGATCATCAATACAGCCCAGCCGCCGGAAAACTTCAAGGTCGGCGACACGTTTGGACTGGCCACGGTGGACGCCGCGGGCGTCGCCCTCAAGCAGCATCTGATCAAGGAGGGGGCGCCGGTGGTCAATACGCCTATGCTGGGCGCTTTTGCCCGGGCCGCCGGCATGGTATCGCTGGAAAATGTGGAAAAGGCCCTTCGGGGCAAATTGTCCCGCGAGGCGGTCATCAAGAATTTCGCAGCGGTCAAAGCCGCCCATGATGAGACTCTCATAAGGGGGAAATAGGTTTTCTTAAGGACAGAAGGAGCGTTTTTTATGGAAGAACAAAAAGACGACAACATCTCGGCCATGGGCACCGTTTCCATCGGTGAGGCCGGAAAAACAGGCGACTGGCGGAGCCTCCGCCCGGTCATTGACCGCAAGAAGTGCATCCCGACCGTGAAAAACAAGCCGGCCTGCTTTCTCTGCTGGCTCTACTGCCCGGAAGGGGTCGTCAAAGCCGGCATCGAAGTTCAGATCGATCTGGAATACTGCAAGGGGTGCGGCATCTGCGCGGAAGAATGCCCGCCCCGGGCCATCAGCATGATCAGGGAGGACAAGAGCCATGAGTAATGTCCAGATTATCACCGGCAACCAGGCGGCCGCCCTGGCGGCAAAACTCTGCAACGTGGAGGTGGTGGCGGCCTATCCCATCACGCCGCAGTCGCAACTGTCCGAAATCCTGTCAAGCTATGTGGAAAGCGGGGATCTGAAGGCCGAATACGTCCGCGTGGAAGGCGAGCATTCCGCGCTGACGGTCTGCATCTCGGCCTCCACCGTCGGCGCCCGCGTCTTCACCGCCACAAGCGCCAACGGCCTGTTGTACATGCACGAGCAGCTCCACTGGGCGGCCGGGTCACGCCTGCCCATCGTTATGTGCTGCGTCAACCGCGGCGTCGGCGCCCCCTGGACAATCTTCAATGACCAGCAGGATTCCCTGGCCCAGCGCGATACGGGATGGATACAGCTCTACTGCCGCAACAATCAGGAGATCATCGATACGGTCATTCAGGCCTACCGGATCGCCGAGTCCGTCTATTGCCCCGTCATGGTCTGTTACGACGGGTTTGTCCTGTCCCATACCATGATGCCCGTGGATATTCCCGACGCGGCCGACGTCAGGGCCTTCCTGCCGCCGTACCGGCCGCATACGATCCTGTCACCCGATGATCCGATGAATCTCAACCAAGTTCTTTTCCCGGGACAACGCCGGGACTGCGAAGGTGTCCTGCGGGACGGCTACATGGACATGCGATATAAACTGCAGGCGGCGCTGGAGAAGGCCCCCGATACGATCGGCGCCGTCAATGCCGCCTTTGCCGAAGCCTTTGGCCGGGATCACGGCGGGATGCTCTGGGAGTACCGGACGGATGATGCGGACCTGATCCTCGCCGGGATGGGATCGATTGCCAGCGAAGCCATGGACGCCGCAGACCGCCTGCGCGAGGATGGAATCAAGGCGGGCGTCGTCGGGATCCGCTCCTACCGGCCTTTCCCGAAAGCGGACGTCCGCAACGCCTTCCGCAACGCGAAGGGGGTCGTGATCTTCGAAAAAAGCATCAGCTACGGCTATGAAGGCGGCCTGTGCTCCGACCTCAAGGCGGCCTTTTACGGGACGGCCATAAAGCCTCCCATCCATAATTATATCGCCGGACTGGGCGGACGGGACGTCAAGTCTCGCGAACTGGTCGCGGCGGCGAAGGATTCCCTGGCAGGATTTGAAAAGGGAATAAGGGAACCACACACAACATGGCTCAATACGATGACGGGGTGATGATATGCCGGAAAATCTCTTCAAGCTCAATGCAAAAGAATATATTCTGCCCGGAACCCGGGCCTGTCAAGGATGCGGTCTGTCCCTGGGCTATCGTTTTGCATTAAAGGCACTGCGCGAAAACACAATCGTGACGCTGCCCGCCAGTTGTCTGTGCGTCCTGCACGGGATCTACCCGAGCACGCCCGTCATGATCCCCTGCCTGAACAACTCCTTCGCGAGCACGGCGGCGTCAGCGGCGGGGATCGTCGCGGGACTCCAGGCCCTCAACAAGACCGACACCACCGTGATGGCCGTCGCCGGCGACGGCGGCACTTTCGACATGGGCATCCAGGCCCTGAGCGGGGCGGCGGAACGCGGCACGGACTTCATCTACCTGTGTTACGACAACGAAGGCTATATGAATACGGGCACCCAGCGGTCCAGCGCGACGCCCATGGGGGCGATCACGTCCACGACCCCGATCCTGACCAAACAGCAGCACAAGAAGGATTTTCTCAAGATCATGGAGGCGCACGATCTCCCCTACCTGGCCACCGTATCGCCGTCCTATCCCATCGATCTGTATGAGAAGTTTGTCAAAGCCAAGAAGATCAAGGGGACGCGGTACATGCACATGTACGTCCCCTGCCCGCCCGGCTGGGGCTTTGCGACCAAGGATACGATCAAGACGGGGAAGCTGTCAGTGGAAACCGGGGTGGTCGTCCTGTTTGAAATCGAAAACGGGAAATTCCGTTTCACGGGCCGCAGCAAAACGCTGGCTGAACGCGGCAACCGCCTGCCCGTCATCAACTACCTCGAAAAGCAGGGCCGCTTCCGGAAGATGAACATCGAGCAACTGAACCAGCAGCAGGCCTGGGTGGATGCGAAGTGGGAGGAGTATCTGCGGCGGGCGTCATCATAATGACGGCTTTGCAGAACCGGTGAACAATGGTTCGCAAGCGGTGAATGAAAGATTTTTCGCATTTCCAGAAATCAGCCTAATTTATTGATTTCAAACATATTCAATCATTATAATATTTTAGCGAAAAAGATTTTGAGCCGCGGCGAAGCCATTTTCGCCGGTTTAAGAAATAATTATCCGGCCTCACGCTTCAGCAGCACGTCTTTGATGAGGGCGGCATATCTCCGGGAGGCGCCGCCATTGGCGGCCACGACCTGACCGGCGGCCTGCCCTTTGCCGGCCAGTGTTTCCGGCGTTCGCAGCAGGGTAAGCATTTTATCCGCCAGCTCCACGCCGTCGCTGACGGGAATGCCGCCCCCGGCCGCTTCGAGCAGGATCTTTTCATCGCGGAAATCCCCCATAGACGGTCCGTAGAAGACGACCTTGCCCCAGGCTGCGGGCTCCAGGATGTTCTGCCCACCCCTGGGGACCAGCGATCCCCCGCAATAAACAACCGTCGCCAGGCTGTAAACCTTGAAAAGCTCCCCGATCCGGTCCACGACGATGACCTTTTCGTCTCTTATCATCCGACCATCATCAATCTGAGTCAGCGTAAGGCTCTCAAAGCCCGCATGCCGGGCCAGGTTCGTCACGTCGCCTGCCCGTTCAACGTGTCGCGGCACGAGGATCAGCCGGAAATCGGGATAAACCGCCAGCAGCTTTTGAAAGACCTCCAGAACCACGGTTTCTTCGCCTTCGTGGGTGCTTCCGGCCACGAGCACACGGTCGCCTGCGGCCATGTTGAGCCGGGAAGCCGTTTCCGCCTGGAGCGCGGGTGAAACCTTGGCGGCCAGGCCGTCGTATTTGGCATTCCCGAGGATATGAATCTTTTCTGCAGCCATACCGATAGCGCGGGCGCGCTGGGCGTCGATTTCCGAGATGACGCCCATTTCGTCGATATCCTTTAGGATCTCTTTCCAGAAAAACCGGGTGTGGTAATATTTCTGGAAGGAACGCCCGGAGAGGCGCCCGTTGACCAGGACGACCTTGATCCCATGATCCCGGCAGGCCTGCAAAAAGTTTGGCCAGAGCTCTGTTTCTGTCAAAACAAAAATATCCGGACGAACCAGGCCGATCAGCTTGCGGACGACATGCGGAAGATCGAGGGGATAATAGATGATGGCCGCGGCCTCCGGAACGAGCCGGCGGGCCATATCCTGCCCGGTTTCCGTGCCCGTGGACAGAACCAGGCAGGCGCCCGGAAAGTCTGCGCGCAAGGCGGCCATGATCGGTGCGGCGGCCGTGACCTCACCGACGGAGACGGCATGCACCCAGATGCGCGGCGATCCCCGCATGCTTTCGTAGAGATCCGGCGGGTTGAAGCCGAACTTCGGCCCGATGCTGTGCCGATATTTGCCCGTAAGCAGGATTTTCGCGCCGTAGTAGGGAACGGCCAGTGCGGCGGCAAGCGTCAACAGGATGTTATAGAGAACCAGCATAAACGCACCTTGATTTTACAAAATGGTCTCTGTTGACACCCCGACGACAATCGTGTAAGGAAGAACCATGAAGATCATCGCTCCTTCGCTCCTGTCCGCCGACTTCAGCCGGCTTGGAGAGGAAATTGCCGCGGTCGAAGCGGCCGGCGCCGACTGGATCCACATCGATGTCATGGACGGCCATTTCGTCCCCAATATCACGATAGGCCCGGGTGTCGTCAAGTCCCTGCGCAAGCAGACGCGGCTTCCCTTCGATGTGCATCTCATGATCAGACACCCCGAGCAGTTTCTGGAGGCCTTTGCGGATGCCGGAAGCGACATGATTACCGTCCATGTGGAAGCGGCCGACCACCTGCACCGCACCATTGGCCGCATCCGGGAACTGGGGCCGAAGGTGGGCGTTTCCCTGAATCCCGCCACGCCGCTGGCGCTGATCGATACGATCCTTGAGGACATCGATCTGCTGCTCGTCATGACCGTCAATCCCGGCTTCGGCGGCCAGCAGTTTATCGGGACTATGCTGTCAAAAATCCGGCAGGCCCGCCAACGCCTTGATCAGAAGGCGCCTTCTGTCATTCTCGAAGTGGACGGCGGCGTTACACTGGCAAACATGCCATCCATTCTTGAAGCCGGCGCGGATGCGCTTGTCGCCGGCGCGGCTGTTTTCGGCAGCGGCGACTACGCCACCACGATCGGCCGCATGAAAACCCTTATGGGCCGGGCGGGATAGCCGTCCCACATGCAACTTATTTCTACTTATTGCGAGTACCGAAGTGACCATAAGGTTGCTTAGGCCATCTTCCCTGCCAGCTTCTCCTGGACCTCCCTCGCTTCCGCCACAATGCGCTCGAAGAGTTCCGCCACGGTCGGTTCGTCATGGATCAGCCCCATGACCTGCCCCACGGGGAGGATGCCTTTTTCGATGTTGCCTTCTTCCGTGGCCAGCTGAAAGGCCTTGAAGCCATTGGCCATGAGCGCCATCTTGTAGGCATTGCCGGGACCGGAGGCCAGGATGCCAAAAAACAGTTTCAGATAGGGCATGTTCATCTGCCGGGCCACCTCCCTGGAGTTGACGAAAGCGGCGGGCAGGTCGAGCCCCTTTTTGACGGCCCGTTCCGCGGCGCCGGTCTTCATGACGCGGCAGTAGATTCCGTCGATGCGCTTCGAATAGAGCGTATCGGTCACGTCTTTTTCCATGGACAGCTTCTTGAAATTCTCATGCAGGGGGCTTTCCTTGGTCGTCATTATTCTTGTCCCGAGCGCAACGCCTTCCGCGCCCAGGGCGAGCGCCGCCGCCATGCCCCGTCCATCGGCGATGCCGCCTGCGGCAATGACGGGAATGCTGATGGCATCCACGAGGCTCGGGATGAGCACCATCGAGGTCAGGGCTTCGCCGTGGGCCGCCGCTTCGTTACCCGTGGCGATGACCCCGTCGGCGCCGTAATCCTGGGCACGTCTGGCATGGCGGGCGTTAACCACCGTGGCGATGACCTTACCCCCGTACTTGTGGGCGCCCTTGACAAGCCAGTCCCCCTTGCCCAGGGCAAAATTGATGACCGGCACATGCTCCTCCAACAGCACCTTGGCGTTTTCGGCAGCACCCGGCATGAGAAGCGTGGCGTTGCAGCCGAAGGGCTTGTCCGTCAGCTTGCGGATTTCCTGGATCGCCCTGCGGGTCCCGGGAGGATCCAGGGGACCCGTGGCCAGAATGCCCAGGCCCCCGGCATTGGAAACGGCGGCCACCATTTTCGGAACACTGATCCAGCTCATGCCGGACAGCAGAATGGGGTACTTGATGCCAAAAAGTTCGGTAATTCTTGTTTTCACGGACGACACTCCTTGAATATGGAAACACTTCCCAATATTTTTTCCTGCAAATCAGGGGGCCCTTGCCGCTTTTCTTGATTTTCCATCAAGGAAAAATACGGGAAGCGTCCCCTGCTAAAAAGACAGGCGGGCCTAAATCCCGCCTGTCTTTCAAAGCCTTATTTATTACGCCTGCAATGTCCGGCCGATGGTCATGATCTCCGCTTCCTTCGTTCCCTCGTACAGTTCGAGGATCTTGGCGTCGCGGTACCATTTCTGGACGGCGTATTCATCGATATACCCGTAGCCGCCGTGAAGCTCCACGGCGTTGTTCGCGCAGAAGACCGCCGCCTGTCCGCTGAAAAACTTCGCCATCGCGGCCAGGTGATAATCGGGCCGGCCCACATCGATCAGCCAGGCCGACTTGTAAACCAGGCCCCGCAGGGCTTCGATCTGGATGGCCATCTCCGTGAGCTTCTTCTGCGTGAGTTGAAACGCGCCCAGCGGCGACCCGAAGGCCGTCCGTTCCTTGACATACTTTATGCTCGTCTCCAGGCAGGCTTCCGACAGGCCCAGCCCCTGCCCGGCAACCATCACGCGCGTCGTGTTGAAAAAGTGCATGAGTTGGATGAAGCCGCGGCCTTCCTTGCCGACGAGGTTGCTCTGGGGTACGCGCACATCCTCAAGCGCAATCTCCGCCGTGTCGCTGGAGCGGATGCCCAGCTTGCCGCGGATCTTGTTGCGCGTGACGCCTTTCGCATCGGCAGGAACAATGATGAGGCTGAAACTGTTGTGTTTTTTCTCCTCCGGGTTCGTGATGCACTGGGTGACCATGAAGTCGCATACGGTCCCGTTAGTGATGAACATCTTGTTGCCGTTGATGACATAGTCGCTGCCGTCTTTGACCGCACGCGTCTTGTATCCGGCCACGTCCGTGCCCGCGTTGGGCTCCGTGAAGGATCCGGCGCTGACCCATTCGCCCCGGCACACCGGGGGCAGATAGGTCTGCTTCTGCTCTTCCGACCCGTACTGGAAGATGGACTCACACCCGAATGTGGCCGCCGTGACATTCAGCCCGATGCCCATATCGACCTTCGACAGCTCCTCAGTAATGATCACGTTGCCCAGAATGCCGGCCCCGGCCCCGCCGTACGCCTCGGGAATCCAGGCGCCCACCAGGCCATTTTCGGCGGCCTTTTTGCGAATCTCCGGCGTGTACTTCTCGTGCTCGTCGCACTCCTTCGAATGCGGCGTAAACTCGGCCACGGCAAACTTGTACGCCATCTCCTTCAACATCTTAAGTTCTTCGGTCAAATCAAAATCCATGTCCTTGTTCCTCCGTCATCTCACTTCGTGTAATCGTAAACGCCCTTGCCGGTCTTGCGTCCGTAGCGGCCGGCCCGGACCAGTTTCTTCAAAAGCGGCGCCGGACGGTATTTGTCGCCCAATTCCCGGTTCAGGCCCTCCATGATCCGCAGCAGCGTCTCATTGCCCACCAGATCCGACAACGCCAGTGGTCCGATGGGATGATTGCAGCCCAGGACCATTCCCTTATCGATGTCTTCCGCCGTGGCGACCCCCTCATCGAGCGCAAAAAAAGCCTCATTGAGCATGGTGCAGAGAATGCGGTTGACCGCAAAGGCCGGCGCCTCCCTGACGACGATGACTTCCTTGCCGATGGTTTTACCCCAAGCCTTGGCAATCTCGAGGGTCTCATCGGAGGTCTCATAACCGCGGATGATTTCGAGCAGGCGCATGACGGGCACTGGATTGAAGAAATGGGTCCCGATGAATTTGCTCGGCCGTTTTGTGATGGCCGCCATTTCGGTAATGCTCAGGCCGGAGGTGTTCGTGAAAAAAAGGCAGTGAGCCGGGACGATCTGTTCCAGCTCCGTGTAAACCTGCTTTTTGACATCCATGACCTCGATGACGACTTCCACCACCACATCGGCGCCCGTCGCGGCTTCCTTCAGATCCACGGTCGGCTTGATGCGGCCCAGAATCGTATCCATGTCGGCCTGCGTCCGCTTGCCCTTCTCCACATCCCGCGAGAGATTCTTCGTGATCGTTTTCATGCCCCCGTCGATGAACCGCTGCTCGATGTCCCGCATGGTTACCTGATAGCCTGCCTGTGCGCAAATCTGCGCAATGCCGTTGCCCATGAGTCCTGCGCCTAAAACACAAATCTTCTTGATTTCCATGATCTTTACCCTCCTTCTTTTTTATTTTTTCCTGTCCCTGCCGGTCAGGCGGAGTCAGGGTGTTGTGGTCTGCGACGGATAAATTGATTCCCGAATCAATCGCGCTGCGTCATATAACACATCCGGCGTCTCATGACAATTGATTCCTTGGACAAATTGTCGTAAAAGGACAATCAGGACAAAGAGGCGCTTTTTGATGCACATTCTCATTGACGGCTACAATCTGATCCGCCAGTCCGGGGTCTTCCGGCGTTACGACCGGATGAGCCTTGAAGCGGGGCGCAATGCCCTGATGCACAGCCTTGCCGCCTATAAAAAACAGACGGGACACCGCGTGACGGTCGTTTTTGACGCCCGCGACGGCGGTTTTCTCACGGAAGAGCGCGATCGGTACGGCGGTGTCCATTGCCTGTACTCCCGCAGGGGTGAAACAGCCGACGACCTCATCAAGCGCATGATCGAGGGGAGAAAAGAAGAATTCGTTGTAGTCACCTCGGATCGCGCCATTGCCGATTTTGCCTCCCGCCGCGGCGTCGCCGCCATTGCTTCGCCGGTTTTTGAATCCCGGTTGCAACACGCCGCGACCGCGCGGAACGGGGACAGGCGATGCGAAAAGGATGAGCCGGACGAAGAGGAACGCGATGACGGTTCCGCTGCGGGCACAAAGAAGAAAGGCCCATCCCGGCGCCTCTCCAAGAAACAAAGGACGGCCCGGTCGGTTATTAAAAAGCTTTAAAAATCATTTCTCGCAGACCTGGATCAGAAACCTCTCCAGCATCAGGCGGGCATCTTTCGAGGTGCTTTTCATCGCCAGGTCCAACTCCACGAGCGTCTCCATGTGACGAATCAGCGACTCCCGGGAAAAGCGGCCCGCATGGCTGAGCGCCTGGTAGATGGCATAGGGATGCGGCGTCGCCGTTCCCAGCCGTTCCTTAATCTCCGGAAACAGGGCTTTCTGGAACCTGCCGTAATCCATCCCGGCCTGCCAGGCGATCCGTGGAGCGGTTTCCAGCAATAATCTGGCCTGAAGCAGCATCCGGATTTCGCGGGCAAACATAGCCAGGATCATGGGCGGTGGGTCGCCCTGATTCAGCAGATCTCCAAGGATGGCCAGGCCGGCCGGAAGATTCTTTTCCGACAAGGCGGTGGTCAAATTGAAAACGGTTTCCTCGCGGGTTTTACCAATCACCGCTTCAATATCCGCTTCATCGATAACGGATTTATCCGCTGCATACGTAATGAGCTTTTCCAGGGCGGCCATCGAACCTCTGAGATCGAATCCTGTTTTCTTCCCCAGCGCCAGCCAACCGCCGGGCGCCATTTTCTTGCCTTTTGCGGCCAGGAGCTCACGCGCGTTTTCCATAAGCCGCCCCTTGAGCTTCGCATCTCCCTTTACGCGCGAAAACTCGAGGACTGTCGCCACTTCGTCGATGGTCTTGAAAAGCTTCTTGCGTTTGTCCACCGTATCGGCCGTCAGAATCAGGTGGTTTCCTTCGGGGATGCCGTCTTTCAGCAACGCTTCGAGACGATCCGTGTCCTCACCGAACGCGGCCGCTTCCGACCGGTGCGTTGCGCAAAACGCCGCCATCACGGGCAACCAGGCTTCCCGATCCCGCCCCTCGTCGCCGTCTACGGCCTGCTGCCACTGCTCATCGCTGATTTTTTGCCAGCCGCCGTCCCTCAGGTCGTCCAGCGTCCAGCCTGCCATACGCAGAAGGAGCATGAAATCGGCGGCCACGCGTGCCGGATTCGCCCTGGCCTGATCGCGGATTTTCTGAATGATGGCGGGCAAGGTCTTGCGGGAATGAAAAATCCGGGTATTGCGGACGACGATCGCCTTGCGTCCGGGGATAAGAGGACGCGTCAGGAGCGATTCGCAGATGTGATGCATATCCTCCGTGTCGCCGTCCAGGACAAAGAGATTCAGGTCGCGGTCGGATGCGGGAATAATCAGCGCAATGATTTTATCGAGAGCATCCCGGAGCAGATACTCTTCTTCGCCGTAGAGCAGGTAGCAGGACGCAATCCGGCCTCTTCCTATCTCAGACAGGATTTTTTCCAGTTCCATGCGGGAGCCTTAACCCTCCCCGGCCGCTAAACAATGACAAATTTCTGGATATGCTTGACGACTTCGTCCGGATCGTCGATGATTTCAATAAAATCGAGATCTTCGGGCAGGATCATGCTGGTGCGGATCATGGTTTTTTTGAGCCAGTCCAGCAGTCCCTTCCAGTATTCGCTGCCCATAAGGATCACCGGGAAGCTCTTGATGCGCCGGGTCTGAATCAGCGTCAGGGCCTCAAACAGCTCGTCCATCGTCCCGAATCCGCCGGGCATGATGACATAGGCGACGGCATACTTGACAAACATGACCTTGCGGATAAAGAAATACTTGTAATCAATCGATATGTTGGCATAGGGATTGGGCTTCTGCTCAAAGGGGAGCCGGATATTCATGCCTACTGACTTGCCGCCTGCCTCGGCGGCGCCCTTGTTGGCCGCCTCCATGATTCCGGGACCGCCGCCGGTAATCACGCTGAATCCCTTCTGGGCCAGCCGGCGGGCCAGCTTCTCCGTTTTCTGGTAATAGGGATCATCCGGCGTCACACGGGCGGATCCGAAAATACTCACGGCGTTCTTGAGTTTGGAGAGCGACTCGATGGCCTCCACAAACTCCGCCATGATCCTGAAAATCCGCCAGGATTCCTCGATGGAAAGGGCATCGACCAGGTATTGTCTCTCTGCTTCCATGGCGTCCCCGATTATACGCTTTTACGCCTTTGCACTTTGGCCAGTCTGCGGCGCGCCTCGATCGTCTTTCTTTTCTTCTTCACAGAAGGCTTCTCATAGGCCCGGCGAAGCTTCAGCTCTTTGAACAGGCCGCTTTTGGACAGCTTATTCTTGAGGATCTTCAAGGCCTTTTCAACGTCATTGTCAAATACTTTGACTTCCAGTTTTTCCCCCTCCCTTCTCTCGCATATTAATTTGTTACAGTCGGCATAAAAAAAGGGCAGCACGACGCTGCACAAAAAATGCGCCGTAAGCTACCCTGCCTGTTGCCTGTTTTTAGACCACGCTCCTTACTTGGCGATAATCCTTTTCAATTCCTCAATAAACGCCTCGTTTTCTTCGCGACTGCCGACGGTAACCCGGATGAACTGCCGGCTGCTCCAGGGAAAAATGAAAGGCTTGACCAGAATCCCCTTGCGAAGAAGCTGATCATATATATGAATTGCATTGAGATTGCAACTAAAAAAAATAAAATTCGCGACGCTCGGGCAGGGATGAATGCCGTCCATTTTCTGCAACGCGGCATAGAGGTTTTTCCGTTCTTCGATGATCCGGTCAATCAGTTCCGAAAATGCCTGCTGCTCATCCATGAAGAACCCGGCTGCCAGCTGTGACAGGCTGTTCATGTTATAGGGAAGGCGCACCTTGTTCAATTCCTGCACCAGTTCCGGGGCCCCGATTAAAAAACCGATACGCAGGGCGGCAAAGCCGACCTTGGAAAGGGTCCGCAGGATGACGAGGTTTTGATACTGTTTCAGCAGGGGCAGCAACGTTTTCCCGGAAAAATTGAAATAGGCCTCGTCCACGACCACCACCCCGGCTGATGCTTCGAGAATCGCCTCGATGCGGTCCTCGCTGAAGCAATTGCCCGTTGGGCTGTTGGGATAGCTCAGAAAGACCAGGGCCGGCGACTCTGCGGCAATTTTTTCAAGCATGGCCGCCGGATCAAGATCAAAGGCGTCATCAAGAAGGATCTCCGTGACGCCGAGACCGCAGTTTGATCCGATGATGCGGTACATGACGAAAGTAGGCTTCGGCACGAGGATCATTGCCCCGGGACGGGCCATCGCCGCACAGAGAATCTGGATGAGTTCGTCCGAGCCGTTGCCCGTCATGATCCTGTTTTCATCGACGCCGCAGATGGCCCCATAGCGTTTGCGCAGCGCCGGCGCTCCCGGTTCAGGGTAGCGGTTCAGCGCCGTGTCCTGCATGCGCGCAAACAGCCTTTCCTGAAGCTGCGCGGGCAGTCCGTAGGGGCTCTCGTTGGCATCCAGCTTGATCCGGCATTTCATGCCCTCCGCCGGATAGGCTTGCTGCGTCAGCACCTCTTCTCTTATGAGTTTTCCCAGATTCATCTGTCCGTCCTGCCTTTTAGATTCCAGCGGTCGTTCGTGTATTTTTCCCTGAGCAGGCGTTGCTTGAGCGCCTCTTCGTCCGGGGTCAGCGCCTCCTCTTCGAGGCAGACGCCCAATGCCGCCTCAAAGCCCGTTTTCATGATCCGGCAGAGCGCTTCCATGTCCGGCAGCGCCACCCCCTCGTCGCCAAGCGAGGTGACGGACTGTCGCAGATGGGCGATCTGCTGATCCCGCCCTTCCGGATGCGGCAGCAAAAACGCTCCCGTGCGCAGCGGATCAAACGCCAGCAGGAGTGAGCCATGTTGCAGAAAGGCGCCATGAGACCGCACCTGGGCGCTTCCGCATATTTTTCGCCCCCGAACGAGCAGCTCGTAGCGCGACGGCGCCGAAAAACAGGAGGCTTCTACCGGCGCTTCCGGCAAGGTCCGGCCTTCATCGGCAATCTGGGCTTCTATATCCATTTCTCGCAGGCCCCGGATCAGGCAGCAGCTGATCCTCCGGTAGGTTCCCAGGATATCGGCGGGAAACCCGTCACGCTGCTCGAGGCCCACCACGGCATACGTCAGATCCTGCCCGTGAAAAACGGCCTTCCCGCCGGTGGGGCGGCGCACGATGTCGACGGAACGTTTACGGCAGGCGGCAAGGTCGATGTCACGGTCGATCTGCTGGAAGTAACCGACGGAAACCGCCGGGGAAAACCAGGTATAAAACCGGACGGTCGGTGACGGACGGTCCCGGCTGAGCAGGAAAACCGCCTCATCCTCGGCCATGTTTTCGGAAGCCCGCAAACACGCGAATGGAAGGAGCCTCCAGCGCTTCACTGGATACTACTCGCTTTCTGCCTCCTGGGCGATAAAGTCATGATACCCCTTGGCATCCAAAAGATCGTCCAGCTCGTCAAGATCATTCATCTCGACAACGATCAGCCATCCCGTGTCATGGGGATCGCTGTTGATGATGCCGATATCATCGGCGATATCTTCGTTCACGCTGATGATCTGCCCACTCACCGGCGAGATCAGCTCAACAACCCCCTTGGCCGATGATTCAATCGTTCCGAAGGGCTCATCCTGCTCGACATCGGAATCCCCTTCCGGCAGTTCGACGGAGACCACCTCTCCAAGATTTTCCTGGGCATAATCGGTAATCCCGATTGTGGCCAGATCGCCGTCGATCCTGAGCCAGATGTGTTCACGACTGTAAAGCAGATCCTCCGGGAAAACTTTCATGTCACCCTGTCCTGTTGTTTATATTTTTATTGTCCTGAGATCTTTCGATATGTTTGATAACAGGGCGCATCCGTCCTTCTGAACCACCACGAGATCCTCGATGCGGACCCCCCAGAGGCCGGGAAGATACACGCCGGGCTCCACGGTCACCACCATGCCCGTCTCCAGAACCGCCTGAGACTGCGCTGCAAGTCGCGGATATTCATGGACGTCAAGGCCGACGCCGTGACCCGTCCCATGTGTGAAGGACTCGCCGAAGCCCTGTTTTTCAATCCAGCTCCTTGCCGCTGCGTCAATCGCCCGGCAGGCGGCGCCGGCGCGCACGGCCTCGATCGCCCGGTCGTGCGCTTCCTTTACGACCTGATAGACCTGTTTCTGCTTTGCATCCGGCCGGCCCAGCACGAACGTGCAGGTTTCATCGGAGTGGTAGCCCTCGCATACGGCGCCGAAATCGATGGTCAACAGGTCACCCGCGCGGAGCGTGCGATCCTGCGGCCGGGCATGGGGCAGCGCCGAATTTGTTCCGGACGCGACGATGGTCGGAAAAGACGCCTCCTGCGCCCCGCCCCGCCGCATGGCGTCATCCAGATCCGCCGCGATCTCCCGCTCCGTCATCCCGGGCCTGACCCGCTCGAGAACCATACGGAGCGCCTGCGCTGCAATGGCCGCAGCTTCGCGGATTCTGGCGATTTCTTCTTCGTCCTTCACGGCCCGCAGGGCTTCCAGTTCCTCGCGCAGCGGACGAAAGGTCAACCCGGGGAGCCGCTCCTTCAGGGCGGTCCAGGTCGCCACGGTCATGGTTTCCGCCTCGAAGCCGACAACCCCGCTTCCATGCCCGGAAGTCACCTCAACCAGCCCATCCATCTTGCTCTGGTACGGATGGACCTCAAAACCGCCGGCTTCGGCGCGGGCCTGGGTAATGTAACGACCGTCCACCAGCAGGACCCGGCAATCCGGCCCGATGTACAAAGCCCCGTCACTGCCCGTAAATCCCGTCAGATAACGGATATTTTTCATGTCCAGGAAAACTAGCGCCTGCACGGACCACAGCGGAAGCCGCTTACGGATCCGCCGGAGGCGGCCTGCGAGAAACGGCTGCTCAGGTTGCATAGCCTCTGATCCTGCCCATATTGTCAAGCCAGCGTGACAGCTCCCGGATGACGCGCTGCCGGGCCTGCCCGTCCGCATGGTCTTGCCGTGCCGGCATTCGGTTCTCGATCTCCCGGAGTCGGGCAGCCGCTTCGGGGTGATCCGGTTCACGCCGCAGAATCTCATTCAGGATATGGCGCGCCATGTCGGGCTGATTCTGGCGCAGATAGAGTTCCGCCAGCGTCATCGTATGGAAATCCGGCGCGATGGCGCTGATGTGTTCATATTGGTCCTGGTCTTCATCCGGCTGGAGCGCGTCCGCGCCGGCATCCATGAGCCGGTCCAGTTTTTCCAAAACCGTCGCGTATGGGGCTCCCTGAGGATTTAAGGCCAGAAAGCGCCGGTAAAACCGGACAGCCTCCTTCTTTAACCCCGATTCCCGGCAGATATCGCCCATGGCGGCATGGAGACGGGACCAGTCGCGGATACGTTTTTCCACGTCCTGCAGAATCTCCTCGACGCGCTCCAGTTTGCCCATGCGCGTCCAGACCTTGCACATCGCGATCCGGGCGTCCACGTCGTCAGGCAGTTGTTCGAGCCGCTCCGCTGCAAGTTCCTGCGCCAGATCGAACATGCGCACCTCCAGCAGGGCCTCCACCCTTGACAGGAACCGCCTGCTTCCTTCGGGATCTATTGAGCTCATAAATAACTGTATTTACAAGATAATAATACGACCGCCCGCCCCGGGCGCCGAAACGGAAAAAAAGCTAACACAGCCCCCCCGGCCTGTCAAGAAAGAAATCCGGACCGGAGAATTTACAGTAACACAACAGGATTTGAGGTGACATTTTATTCCGGCAAAAGAGGGACTAATGAATCGTTATTGACAATACTTCACTTCTCTTTAGATTATCAGGATCAGATCCATATTGGCCTGCCCATCGACGTTTGAGTTCGACGCTTAATCTTCTTCGTTCTTTCATGGCAAGACCCTTCCTCCCTGGACACGGGAGGTTCGATACAGCTTGCTATTCTAACACTTTTTTATCCAACTTATGAAGGAAGATCATATATATGAAATTACAGACAAATCTTCTTCCATATTGATAATTAATTTGCCTTCAGGTATAAAAGACTAAATCTAATAAAAATGAACCTCCATAGTGAGCGGTATGCTAAGAAAGTTTTTCAGTAGGAAGATCAAGTCGCCATTGAGTTCCCCAGCAGATTTACCTTATTATACACACCTGCGAGATTTCGAAAAAAAGAATAAGATTCTGCACAGAAATGATATTTATGGTTGTGGCCCGCCAAGTGACATCGCTTCGGCTGAAATAGTTGAATTGATTAAAAAATATGCGGAAAGGGGGGAGTCAATATTAGACATTGGTTGCGGAATTGGGGCGTATATAAAAGAACTAAGTAGATTTGGATTTAAGTGTACAGGAATAGAGTACAACCTTCAATATGTTGAAAAATGCCAATCACAAGGGCTCGTCGTCAAACATATGAATGCTGAGAAATTAAATTTCGATGACAATTCATTCGATACAACATTAATGATAGAAATACTGGAACATGTCGAAGATCCCTCACAAGCGCTAATGGAGGCATTTAGAGTTTCAAAATTGAATATTATTATTTCAGTTCCTAATATTGACATATTACCAATTATGTCAAAATATAATGTGGTGCCTTGGCATTTACTGGAATCCACACACTTGAATTTTTTTACGCCAGTAATTCTTGAGAACTTACTAAAAAAAATTTCCAATAAAACCATTGTTCAAACATTTGGTCAATTTGCACCTTGGGTAACAGAACAAATTATGCATATGCACATATTAGGTGTTATCTACAAAGTTTAGAAGGATGTTTTTTTATTGAGTGTTCTTTATACGGGATTCTCTATCCGATTTTTGCCGGTATCGAGGTAATTTTATGACTAATTCTTTACGAGCCGCTATAAAAAAAATGTTAAAAAAAACTTTGAAGGCATCCGGTTTAAGTTTTGCTGACCGTTCTAATTATAAAAAAACATGGGATTTGCTGGCTAATAATTATGCGAATGCAAAAATGTTTGTTGCAGGTTATGAGGATGAAGCACAATTTGAGCTAACTGCGAACCACACCGTAGATATTTTGGATCAATATGTTGGTATAAAGCCCTCGGATGTGGTTCTGGAAATTGGCTGTGGGGTAGGAAGAGTCGGGAAGGTGCTGAGCGGAAGAGTTAGCAGATGGATAGGTGCAGATATCTCTGGGAATATGCTCGCCCACGCGGCCCAGCGTTTGAAGGGGAAGAGCAATATTGAGTTGTTGGAACTGGCTACCATCGGGCTAAGAGAAATTCCCAGTAATTCCGTTGATTTGGCCTATTGTACGGTCGTCTTTATGCACTTGCTTGAATGGGATCGCTATCGGTATGTAGAGGATAGTTTCCGTGTCCTAAAGTCAGGAGGGCGTTGTTTCTTTGACAATGTCGATATTATATCCGATCACGGATGGGAAGTGTTTTCGGCGGGTTACTCGATTGATGTGGAAAGAAGACCGTCACAGCTCAGTATGACATCATCGGGGGATGAACTGCGAACTTATGCGGAAAAGGCCGGGTTCCGGAATGTCAGAATTCACCGATGGGACAACGCGTGGGTTGGTGTAACCGGGGTAAAGCCATAGCACAAAACTGCAAACGCCACAAAGCTCATCTAAAGCCTGTCTATTCCTGCCTGTCCGCCAGGTTCCCCACCCTTGAGGGCGGGGAACCTGGCAGGATCCGTTGAAATGAAAGCCTCTTTGGATGTACTGTTGAGGGTAATTGTAGTCAAGGCATTGGAAGGATCTGGTGTGTCAAGAGGATAATGACCAGAGAAACCCGGTAAAAAAGAGGGACTGGGGATGAAGAACAAGGGCTCCCTCCCCGGCCACGAAGGGGCTTCGGGTACAAATTGCATCAGGCTCAATACGGCGGCTTTTCCTATGATACTGTAATGACCACCATCGCCGATATAGGCGGGTGCGATCCCGATAGTACATCCTGGCCTCACGGTGCCATGCCGGTCAGATGGCCTGTATCAGCTGCTGTCATCTCCCGCCGTGTATATGTGGTGGCGCAGTGCCCGTGTTATCCGTTATTGCCGTCGTAATCAGAAAGTTCTCCACCCGCAGTACTCTCATCGTAAAGGTCACCTGAATTCCTCATGACCTTCTCACCGGCATTGTTCAACACGGTTGCCGTCACTAAGCTCGTGACCTGTCCTCGTTGTTAGCGTAGTCGGGTAGCAGGCAATTACGGTAATCTGGAAGGCGGTGATGCTGCCGCGCGCCCTTTCTCGTGATGGTGACGACACCGGAATAATCCTGGATGTTTGCCTGTACGGCGTCCTGGATGTTCAAACCGCGCTGCAGGCTCCCCGCCGTGTAGATGGCGTAGGCCTTGCCGACTGAATCCGTCCTGCCGCCGTTTAAGACGGTGAGGACGGCGCCGCTCTGGTTCGCGTTCGGGATGAAGTTGAAGGCGATCACCTGGCCGGGCAAGGGCTTGGGCGCGGGGGTGCACACCCCCGTGGTCTTGTCGCAGGTTTGGGTATTGTCCTGCAGCAGTCGCCGTGAGGATGCAGCTCTGCCCCGCCGAAAGCCCGTCGCACGGGCGCGTTACTGGTGAGGGTGACCGTTGCGCCGGTTGTATTCAATGTGCCCGCCGGGACGCCCTCCCCGCAGCCGCTGATGAAAAACAGACACAATAGCAATATGGCAGGGATCATCAGGGATTTTCTTTTTTTCATTGTCCTCTCCTCACTTTAAAATCTTGACATGGGTCACCGGCCGTCACGGCGGCGCCGACGCCCCCGTCGGGCTGATTCATGAAACCTTTGCCGGCTTGACGATCTTGGGCGTCACAAAGATCAGGAGCTCCCTTTTCGTTCTTTCGATACTTTCCATGTTTGAACAGCCAGCCCAGCACGGGCACCTTGTAGATCCAGGGAACGCCCTGTTCGATCGTCGACTCTTCCGATTTCATGACGCCGCCGATGACAATGGTGTCACCATCCCGGATCACCACTTTCGAATCCACCTGATTCGTGAAAATCGGCATATTCCCCGTCGCGGGATCTTTTTCCGCTCTGTTCGGGCGATTGTTCGTTGCACTGATCGTCATGGAGATCCGCCCGTCCTCGGTAATTTTCGGCGTCACTTCCAGCTTCAACTCCGCGGGCCTGTAGGTTGTCGTGGCCGGGTTGTTGGCCGTTGCCGGCGTCACCACCGGAATCTCCTCGCCTTGCTTGATGATGGCCTTTTCACCTTCCATGATGACGACGCGGGGCGTGGAAATGATCTTTCCCTCCGATTGCGATTCCATGGCCGCAATCTGGGCTGAGATCACCGCGTTGGCGCCGGCCATGACGATGCCGATCGTAGGCGCGGCGACGGCAGCGGGCAGATTCACCACATTGCCGAGTCCCGTAAGGCCGATTCCCTGCCCGATGGTCACGGGATTGGTCTGATTCGGATTGGTCCCAACCCCGACGCTGTAGGGATAGGTCCCCTTGGCGGTGCTCACGTTGCCCGTGTAGGCGCCGCCCCACTGCACCCCCAGTTTCCTGCCAAAGGTCGTATTGGCCTCGACAATCACCGCTTCGATGACGACCTGCTTCAGTTTTCCTGATTCCGCCTTTTTCAACTGGTCCTGCTTCTCTTTCTCCTCTGTTGCGGTGCGCTCGCGTTTTGCATCATCGTCGGCCCTTTTCTGCAGATCGCTCAGCTTGACTTTTGTGATGACCCGGATGACGTTGCCTTCCTGCAGCCGCGTCAAGTCGTTAATGGCGAGAACCATATCAAGGGCCTGTTCCCAGGGGACTTTTTTCATGGATATCGTGACATTGCCCTTGACGTCATCGCCGGAAACGATATTGACGCCGCTTTCTTCCGCAAGCAGTTGCAGGACGCTCTTGATGCTGGCGCCCTGAAAATCCAGGGTTACCAGCCGGCCGGCATGGGCGGGCGGGACGGCGCCGCTGGCGGATGGTCTCTGTGCGGGGGCGGTCGCTTTGACCTGCGCCTGCTTCGGGGTCGCCGGTTTGTCGCTGGCCCTGGCCTTGGCGGGCTTCGCGGGCAGAGAGGCCACATTGAAATCAATGACCACGTTATGTCCGTCCTGGCGGACGCTGTAAGGGACCTGTCTGTTCAGTTCCATGACGATCAGCGCCTGCGGCTTGCCGCCTGCGGCTCCGCTGGGCGGGCACAACCCGGATGAGATTGTCCAGCGACCCTTCTCCCATGGCCGGCGCAGCTCCTCGGGGATGAAAAGATTTTCTATCTTGACCGCGATGGCCTTTTCCCCCTGGTCTTCTGCGGCAGCGCCGGATTGCCTGGAGAGCATCAGGACCACACGTTCTTTGCCCTTCATTTTTTCGAAGGTGATGTTTTCAAGATAGCCGGCGTCGGCTGCCATGACCTTCACTGGCGCTGCCGCAACGGGATCGGTCGATGCCGTCTGCGCAGCGCCGGGGCATGCGATCCATAATAACCCGACTATGATCAGTATTTCCATCAGCGACCGGTATATTTTCATGGTTTTACCTCATCCTGTCGAAGTTTCATGACTTGTCTGCGTGATTCTATTTTTCCTCCATCCTTCGTGATCCGTTCATGGATGATCACACTGTCCTTGTGAATGGCCGTTACGCGCCCGTTGTTCTGGCCGATATAGGTCCCCCGGAGCAGCGAATAAAACTTGCCCGAAGCATCCTGCACCACCGCGCGCCGGCTCTTATCGCTCTCGATGATGCCCACCAGCGTGAAGGCTTCGATGCCCACCCGCTGCAGCGGACTCAAGACCTTGACATTTTTCTTTTTTTCAGCCACGTCCAGATCGAAGAAGGGCTTGAAGGGATCAATCCGCCCCTCCGGATTATAGCGGTAGGCTTGCTCCTGAGGTGGTTGCGTCGCCTGCGCGGCGTCTTTGCCGGTGCGGAGGTTGCCTGAACGGCGGGTCTTTCCGTTGCAGCGGTTCCCTGCGCGGCAGCGATCCCCGCCGGTCCCGCAAGCATGAGCATCAGCGCCGTCCAGAAAAACGCGGCTCTCAGTTTCCTTGTCCTTACGAGTTATTCTCATTTGCCCTTGTCAACAAACATATAGGTCTTGATGGTGCAATTGGTTTTTATCACATAGCCCCGCCCTTTGACCTCGGCGCCCTCTCCCATGGTAATGTTCTCAATATTGATAATCCGCGGCAGTCTCGCAACCGCCTCGAAAAAGGACAAGGTGCTGTGGAAACGACCGCTGATCGTCACCGTTACGGGAATTTCCTCATAGAATTTCTCTTGTTCCGGCGGTTTTGCCGGCGGTTTCCCTGGCGCGGCCGGCGCTTTCCTGGCGCGGCCGGCGCGCCTGCCGCGGGCTTCTGTGCAGCCTGCTGATCCGATGGCTTGAGGTTATCTTTGACGCTCGGCTTGGCTTCCGGGGGCTTTGGCGGCGGCTTCGGTTCAAAAAGCAGGAAGTCCAGTCCGGCGGACTTTCCGCTTGTCGCCACAGACTGGAAGAGCGGCTGAATCTCACGTTTGTCCGGAAGCTTGGTCAATGCCATCTGGAAGGCCTCGTTCAAGGCCGCCACCTCACTGAGATATTTTGCTTTCTGGGTGGCGATGCGTTCCTGTCTGTCCACCTGCGCCTGCAGTTCGACAAGCTTGGTCTGCAGCGACGTCCTTTTTGCAATAGTCGCCCTGCAAGATAAGGAAATAATAGAAATAGCCGATAAGGGCAAAGGCAATCACCAACAATATCACTTTTATCTTGGGGGACATGTTTTTTAAAGTGTCAACGGTGATTGCCATGGGCTATGACCTTTTCTTCACACAGGACAGGGAAAACTGATTGACGTTCACGCCGGATATGGTCACCTGCTTGGAGGAAACCAGATCAACCGATTGTATATATCTGGAGAGTTCCAGACTTTTCATGAAGAGCGCCACGGCGATATTGTCCCGGCCCACACCTTCGATGTTCAGCTGGGGCCCCTGTTCCGACACTTTCGTGAGCCGGATATCCTTTGGCAAAACCAGGGCGTTGACCTCATCCAGCAGCCGCACCGGATAGAGGCGATCTTCTTCAAGACGTTTTATAACGGCCAACTTCCTCTCCAGAGTCTGTTTCTCCATCCTGATGTCTTCGATTTCACCAAGGATCTTTTTCAGAGCAACCAGCCGGGTTTCTCTGGCTTTAATATCCCCCTCGATGTTCGCGATGCTGCGCATCATGAAAATCTGAACGGAAGCGATCAGGATCACAAAAATCACCGTGGCGACGACAACGATGGCAAGCTGACGCGCAATATTCGTCTTTTTTTCCTTCTCTGCGACAGAACGATAAAGAAGATTGATCTTGATCATTTGTCACCTACTTTGCGCAGAGCCAGGCCCACGGCGACGGCGGCGATGGGCCGGATCAGGTCGATCCGCTCTTGGTCCAGGGCTTTTCTATTACAATCAATCTTTCTGAAGGGATTCAGAATTTCTGTCTCGATTCCGAGCCGTTGCGTCAAGTCGCCCGTGATCCCGGGGATGGCGGCGGCGCCGCCAGAGAGGAGAATTTTCTTGATGCTGTCGCCGCCCGAGGTGGATCGGAAATAATCAATGGATCTTTCGATTTCCGTACAGATCGGGTCGGCATAGCCCAGCAGGGAGTTGCGGAATGCGTTCCGGGCGGTTTCGTCCGCCTGCGGTCCGTCAATTTTCATGGCTTCGGCGGCCTCAAAAGTCAAGCTGCGCGCTGATTGGATGGCCTCCGTGATGGAGTTGCCCGCCAGCGTGAAATCCCGCGTGAATATGGACATGCCGCCCTTGACGACATTGATGTTGGTAATGCTGGCGCCGATATTGACCATGGCCACGATGTCCGCGGGATCGAAATCATAATTGGCTTCGTATACGGTTTCGAGGCAGAAAGTATCCACGTCCATGACCATTACCATCAATCCTGCGCTTTCGATGGCCTCAATATAATCCGTGATAACGTCCTTCTTGGCGGCGACGAGCATGACATCCATCTGGTTGGGGTTGTATTCGTTCTGCCCCAGGATCTGAAAATCATAATTGACATCGTCCATGTTGTCGAAGGGCAGGTACTTGCTTGCTTCATCGTGAATCATATCTCGCAATTCCGGTTCTGCCATGGTCGGGAAAGTGACTTTCTTGGCGATCGCGGCATGTCCGGAAAGCGACACAACCAGCGCTCTTCCCTGAAGCCCGGTTCCCTTGAAAAGGGTCCTGACCTTTTCCGTCAGGGTTTCAGGATCGGCGAGAACCCCGTCTTCAATGGTCCCCTTATCGAGAGAAATTTCTGAAAAATGATTGAGAAGATAGCCGGTCTTGGTATCCAGAATCTCGGCAAGTTTCAGCGAGCCGGAGCCGATATCAAGGCCGACCAGTTGTTTTTTACCTGAGAATATACCCTTGAAATTGGGAAGAAAGTTGAGGGCGCCGCCCGACTTTGCCGGCGCTTTGTCGCGGGACGGTTTTTCTGCTGCGGACGGCGTGCCGCCCGGCCCGTCTCCGGTCGCTTTGGATCGCTTACCGCGTGAAAATAGATCCGTCAACTTGGACATGCAACCACCGCTCGATTGAGATAAGCATTCCGGGACCCTGAGCTACTGGGAAAATCGATAAACAAGATCCCCCTTTTTAACCATGCCGAGCTCATTGCGCGCCACCATTTCGACATAGGGCAACTTGCTCCGCAAAAGCACAATCGTTTTTTTTTGTTCCTTGTTTTCCCGGGCAATATCCTGATTTGTTTTCTTGAGGGTCGCCAGCCGTTCATGCATCATATAATTATCCAGCAGCCCCCTGTTTCCGAAAGCAATCAGAAAGCCCATGACCAAAACGAAACCAGCAAGGTACCGGCCAACCTTCATTTTTTATGCTGCCCTTAAGAAGGATTTGGTGTCTCGTGACTGTTTGATACATTAAAAATTAATCAATTACAACAAAAAAATGATGTTTTTGTCAATTATTTAATAAAAAAACGCAACGTTTACACTGGGATATCAACCGTAATGCACATAACTAATTAATAATATTGCTTTTTTCTGAAATCATTCGACTGCCTAATCCGTTTGTTGATTTACCCATTATAACGACGTGTTACAAAAAAATCAGGACATTTAAGCCATTCAAACCCCTGCCGAACTCGAAAAAATAAAAAAACTATCCGAATGCCACGACAACTTTATAATAACTCCCCCGGCTTTCGCCGGGGCAGCTTCCGGCCATGTGCGCAAGCAGGGAGACACGACCCTGTCAAGCCTCCTCCACCCAGGATCTGGAACTTTTTACGAAGTCGTCAACCTTACCGATGGCAGGAGTTGCTGCGGTTCACCCAGCAGAAAATTTCCGCGTTCGATCCACTCTTTCAGAATATTGGCGATTTCTCTGGCTTTATAATAACTGGAGAGAGGCGCCGTAGCAACTTTTTTCCCATTCAGCATAATCATGCCGCTGCGGAGTTCCTTGTAATTGACTTCCCCCAGGCTCTTCGGGGCGCCCTTCGGATAGTCCATACTGTAATCATAAATCTGTGTGACAATGTCTTCATCCTTAACCGAAGTGTATCGAGCCATTTCTTCACTGAGAATCGGGATGGGAATGCCGATGCCCACATACAGAGACACCCCGTATCCCAGCATGCTGGCGCCCACCAGCCATTCCGGGCTCATTTCCTTGAGGTTTCCGATGACGGCAATCGTTCCGGCCCCCTCCCGGGGAACGCCTTTTTTGTTCCTTGGGACGTTCGGGTTGTGCTGGGTGCCCGGCCAGGATACGAAACCCTGGGCGCCGCCCAGGAAAATTCTCGTCCCGATACCGATGGTTTTGTAATAAGGATCGTTGAACAGGGGGCTCAACTGTGCCGAGGTCGCGTAGTTCGCATTGGCCATGCGGGGCCGCAACATTCCCATATAGGTGTAGATCGTTTTGTCGGACATGTTCACAGCGCAACTGTAGTTCTGGTAGGCATTGCGCGGATTAAACAGGATGGTGTCCCGCATGTCGTGGAGGGTGATATTCTTTTCGTGCTTGCGCGCCGGGTAGCAGTCCGTGCCGTAGCCTTCCATTCTCAACCGGATGACATTGCCTGCCACGAGGTCCTGAATCACATGACCGCCGCCGTAATTAAACTCGCCCGGATAAACGCTGTTCCTGGGATCGCCCTCGGCGACCTCCGTCGCCCCGATATAGCAATCGACCGCGGCAAGACCGCCATAAGCCGCGACATCATTGAGCCACATCTTATCGGCCTTGATCCGGGGCGCCGTATGACCCACGTTCAGGAAGGCGCCGGAGGAACACATGGGGGCGAAGGTTCCCGTGGTGACCACATCAACCCGGCGGGCGGCTTCCGCATCCCCGTGCCGTTCAACGATGTCGATCATCTCCTCGGCCGTCACCACGACGGCCTTTCCCTGTTTGATTTTTTCGTTGATTTCCTGAATGGTTTTGCTGTTTTTAAGTTTTTTCATGGGATATGGCCTCTATTTTTATGTGTGTCCGAATCCCCCTTCGCCTCGGGTTGTTGGGTTCAGTTCAGTCCGGACATCCCAGCGGACGCGGCACACGCGCTGCACGATCATCTGCGCGATCCGGTCTCCCCGGCGGACGACAAAGGTGCGATCGCCATGATTGATCATCAGAACACCGATCTCTCCCCGATAATCGGCATCGATGGTGCCCGGTGCATTCACGAGCGTGACGCCGTTCTTCAACGCGAGCCCGCTGCGGGGCCGGATCTGGGCCTCGTAACCAACCGGTAGGGCGATGGCCAGCCCCGTCGGAATCATTTCCCTTTGTCCGGGAGACAGCTCAAGGTCCTGCCGGACGGCCGCAAATAAATCCAGGCCTGCCGCGTGCTCCGTCATGTATCGGGGAAGCGGCAGATCCTCATTTCCCGGAAACTTTTGAATGGCAACTTTAACGTCTTCGATCACAGGCCCAACAGGTGATGTCAACATATCAGCACTTCAGTATGCCTAGCGTCAGATCCTTTTCGGCGACTGGCCCGATCGCCGCCAGGCCGATAGTGGATGGATTGAACATCTCAGCGGCCAGAGCCCGGATGTCTTCAGCGGTTACGCAATCAATTTGCTGCACAACCTCTTCGGCGGGGATCTGTTTCCGGAAGGCGATCTCATTTGTGGCCAGACGGGTCATCCGGTTATCGGTGCTTTCCATGCTCAGCAGAAAATTACCCTTAATCAGTTCCCTGGCCGAGTTCAATTCCCGCTCGGTGAGGGAAACATTTGTCAGGCGCAGCAATTCGTCAAAGATCAGACCGACGACTTCCCGTACATGGTTCCCGCTGGTCCCCACATAAATCCCCAGCATGCCCGTATCCTGATAAGAGGTCAGGTAAGAATGGATGGCGTAGGCCAGACCGCGCTTTTCCCGGATTTCCTGAAACAGGCGAGAGCTCATACTGCCGCCTAAAACGGCATTGAGCAGAAAACCGGAATAGCGGCGCGGACTGGTGGAAGAAGGGGCGGGACAGCCCACGATCATGTGGACCTGCTCCAGGTCCTTGTTAAGAACGGATATCCCGGCGGAAGCATCGGGGGGGGCGGAGCCACTCCGCCTTCCGTGGCCGTTTGCAGAACCGAATGCCCGGCTGACGAGCTCTGTCAGAACATCATGTTTTAAATGACCGGCCGCTGTCAGAACAACATTTTCTCCGTGGTAACAGTCATTCACGAAACCGACAATTGCATCCCGGCCGAAGCTCTCCACAAGCTCCCGGCGCCCCAACACCGGGTAGCCGAGAGGATGCTCCTTCCAGTAGTTTTCATCGAAATAATCATGGATATAATCATCCGGCGAATCATCCAGCAGGTTGATTTCCTGCAGCACCACCGAC
Source organism: uncultured delta proteobacterium (assembly GCA_963708515.1). Lineage (GTDB taxonomy): Bacteria > Desulfobacterota > Syntrophia > Syntrophales > Fen-1087 > JAPLJM01. The sequence goes on from CAVPSX010000022.1 coordinate 228,540, forward strand.
TTTTCCTTTGCGATTTCTTCGGCATCAAAAAGCGAGTTATTGAAGATATCCGCCAGCAGATCGATGGCCAGGGCCAGGTGATAGTCTGGGATTTTGATGTAGAAGGAGGTCAGGTCCTTGCCGGTAAATGCGTTCATGAACCCGCCCACGGAATCGATGGCCGAGGCGATGTCGAAGGCCGTCCGGCTCCGGGTGCCTTTGAACAGCATGTGCTCGACGAAATGAGCCATGCCGTTCGTATGGCAATCCTCATGACGGGAGCCGCACAGCACCCAGATTCCGATGGAAACGGACCGGACATGATCGATTTCTTCAGAGATGACGCGGATCCCGTTATCGAGAATCGTCTTTCTGTACATGGACGCCTAGCGCTTCCTTTCTGCTCAAGCGGATTTTTCCCTGCTTGTCGATCTCAAGGACCTTGACGGTCACTTCATCGCCTTCCTGCAGGACATCGGTCACCTTGTTGACGCGCTCCTTGGCCAGATGGGAAATATGCACGAGACCCTCCGTACCGGGCAGGATCTCCACAAAGGCGCCGAAGTCAACGATTTTCTTCACCGTTCCCACATAAATCTTGCCGATTTCCGCATCTTCCGTCAGCCATTTTACCATGGCCACGGCGCGGGCGGCTGCCTCGGCGTCGCTGGAGGCTATGGTCACCGTGCCGTCATCCTCCACATCTATGGTGACGCCGGTTTCGCTGATGATATGGCGAATATTCTTGCCGCCGGAGCCGATGACGTCCCGGACCTTTTCGGGCCTCACCTTGACTGTTGTAATCCGGGGCGCGTACATGGAGATATCCGCCCTCGGTTCGCTGAGGGTTTCATCCATCTTTCCAATGATAAACAGCCGTCCCTCTCTTGCCTGGGCAAGGGCCTTTCGCAAAATATTTTCCGTCAACCCGTCGATTTTGATATCCATCTGCATGGCCGTGACGCCCTTGCGGGTGCCGCAGACCTTGAAATCCATATCCCCGGCATGATCCTCGTCGCCCAAAATATCCGACAGCACAACCACATCGCCGCCCTCCTTCAAGAGCCCCATCGCGATGCCCGCGACGGGGGCCTTCACCGGAACGCCGGCGTCCATCAGGGAGAGGCTGCCACCGCACACCGTGGCCATGGACGAAGAACCGTTGGAGGAGAGGATCTCGGAGACGATCCGGATCGTATAGGGAAAGACCTCCGGAGCGGGCAGGACGGGAAGCATGGCCTTCCGGGCCAGATTGCCGTGGCCGATTTCGCGGCGGCCCGGGCTGCGCAGGGGCTTGGCTTCACCCACGCAGTAGGGCGGGAAATTATAGTGCAGCAGAAAGGCTCTTCGTTCTTCTCCGCTGACAAAGTCCATGCGCTGTTCGTCCGAGGACGTCCCCAGCGTCACGACAGCCAGGGCCTGCGTCTCGCCGCGGTTGAAGAGCGCCGACCCGTGGGTCCGGGGCAGGATGCCTACATCCGAGTTGATCGGACGGACCTCCGCCATCGACCTGCCGTCGATCCTTTTCTTTTCCTTGAGAATCATGGTGCGCAGCACGCGTCGCTCGATACTTTCGAGAATCGCGGCGACTGCGCCCTTTGAAGCGGCGGCGTCGGCTGTCTGCGCGGCGATCACCTGCTCCCGAATCTGGTCAAGCCGGCTGTATCGCTCCTGCTTGCGGGGCATCCGGTAGGCTTCCTCCAAAGCCGGCAAGGATGTCTCCTCAACCCTCAACGCCAGCCCCTCGTCCACAACAGCCGGCGTGAATATTCTTTTTTCCTTGCCGATTGCCTCGCGCATGCGGTCCTGCAGGTCGATGACTGGCCGGAGGCTCTCCAGGCCGAAATTGATGGCATCCACCAGGACATCTTCATCCACTTCCGAGGCTTCCCCTTCCAGCATCACCAGGTTGACATCATACCCGGCGCCGGTTGATGAAGGAACTTTCCGGCCCACAAGAAAGAGATTGAAATCGCTTAGTTTCAAGGCCTCCTGAGAGGGATTGCAGATCATCTGACCCTCCAGACGCCCGACACGCACACCGGCGATCGGCCCCTTGAAGGGAATATCGGATATCTCCAGAGCGGCGGAGGCCGCCAGCATGGCCGCCACGCCGCCGTCGTTTTCGTTGTCTGCGGACAGCAGCGTCGCCATGATCTGCGTTTCAAATCGATAGCCCTTGGGAAACAACGGGCGGATCGACCGGTCGATCATGCGGGATGTCAGGATTTCCCGTTCATTGAGACGCCCTTCCCGTTTAAAGAACCCGCCCGGGAACTTACCCGCTGCATAGGTCATCTCCTGGTAATCGACCGTCAGGGGCATAAAATCGATGCCTTCCCGGCCATATTTCAATGACACCGCCGTTACGAGGGCCACGGTATCGCCGTAAGTGGCAAAAATTGCGCCGTCGGCCTGCGCGGCAACATAATTCGCTTTCAGGGAGATAGTCCTCCCTCCAAACTCCGTACTGAAGACTTCTTTCATAAGATACCTTTTCCTTTCATTGTGGTTGATGGCGAAAGGCTAAAGGCCCATGGTTAAGGACAAAAACAGGATAAACAGGGACAGAAACCCTATTTTACAGCACGAAAATAGGGTTTCTGTCCCTGTTTATTTTGCCTTTAACCATTTGCCGTTAGCCCAGCCTGTACTGCCGAAGTTATTTTCTCAAGCCCAGGCGCTGGATAATCGCCCGGTACCGCTCCAGATCCTTGTTCTTCATATAGTCCAATAGCCGCCTGCGCTGACCGACGAGCTTTAACAGACCTCTGCGGGAATGGTGGTCTTTTTTATGCTCCTTGAAATGATCGGTCAGGTAGGCGATGCGGGCGCTCAGGAGTGCAACCTGAACTTCCGGAGACCCCGTATCGGACGCGTGCAACTGGAAATTACTGATAATGCCTTTTCTTTTTTCTACATCTAACACAGCTTTTTTCCCTCCCTTTCAGACTGTTGTTCCTTTGATCAAAGTTCGTTAAAGACTCTTAATATTTCAAAAATCTGCGTTTTTTCAGTCATAGCCGGCATCTCCTGCGACGCGTAAAGCGCCCTTGCAACCGCAACCAGATTCCGCCCGCCCGTTATGAACTTTACCATATCTCCCCCGGCAAGAAAAGGGATATCATGTCCCCGCAGGACATCCGCCGTCGGTTGTCTGCCTGTTTTCAATCCGGCCAGCAGGGTTGCATCCACCGCAATGGCCGGCAGTTTCGGCAGGGCATCTGTCAGCCGAATCAGACCCTCAGCAAGCAGATGTCTCTGTCGCTCGGATGTCAATCCTTTTAGCTGCAAGGCAGACTTTTCCATAAAGGGGCCGTCCGCCATCCGGCGCAACTCGGTCAGGCAGGCGCCGCATCCGAGTTTCTTCCCCGCATCCGCACAGATCGAGCGGACATAGGTTCCCCTGCTGCAACAGACGCGGAAAACCACTTCGGGCAGGTCGATCCGGTCCACCGTCATGCTGTAGATTTCCACCGCGCGGGAAAGCGGTTCGATGTCAATGCCTTTGCGCGCCCAGGCGTACAGAGGCCGTCCCTGGAATTTAACCGCGGAATAGCGCGGGGGGATCTGCGTTATTTTCCCCGTAAAGGTCTTAAGCACCGCTGCAATCTCGTCCGGCGTAGCCGAAGGCGTCTGCTGCGCGATGATCCGGCCCTGCCGGTCCAGGGTGTCCGTTTCGACGCCCAGACGCATCGTCGCCAGATAATCCTTGCGATGGCTGTCAAAGAACGGAATCAGCTTGGTGCCCTCGTTGATGCCGACAAGCAAAACGCCTGTTGCAAGAGGGTCCAGCGTCCCCGCATGACCAATCTTTCTGATGCCCAGCAAGCGGCGGATCCCGGCCACGACGTCATGAGACGTCATCCCGGCGGGCTTGTCGATGACCACAAACCCGTTCATTCAGACGACGGCCTCGATCTGAGCCAGCACCAGTCGTTTGATCGTGTCGATATCCCCCCTGATGCTGCACCCGGCCGCATTGATGTGCCCGCCGCCGCCAAACTTACCGGCTACGCGCTCCACGTCGAACCGCCCCTTGGAGCGGAAACTCAGTTTAAAATAGTCTTTCTCCAGCTCACTGAAGAGAATGGAAATTTCAACGCCTGCAATGGTGCGCGGCAGGTCCGCAAAACCCTCCATATGCTCCTGCAGGGCGCCGGTCCTGGCGAAGTTTTCCTGCGTCACGATCATGGACCCGACCTTGCCGTTTAAGTCCAGCGCCAGGGATTCCAGAGCAACGGCCAGAAGCCGGATTTTCACCAGGGGGGCGTTCTCATAGATATTTTCCGAGATCCACTGCGGACGGGCGCCGTTCTCCACGAGCCGCCCGGCGATGACAAGACAGTCCCGGGTTGTGTTCCCGTAGCAGAAGCCGCCGGTATCGGTCAGCAGGGCGGCATAGAGGTTCGTAGCCATTTCCGGAGTCAGCGGCAGCATCATCGCCTCCGCCAGCCTGTAAATCAACTCTCCGGTGGAACTGGCGCCGGCATCGAGCAGCGTGGCGTCGCAAAAACCGCCATTGGACACGTGGTGATCGATGTTGATGAGCTGCATGATTTTCCTGATACGACCGGCTTCCCGGCCCACCCGATCCAGCTCGCTGCAGTCCAGAATGAAGGCGGCGTCGAAGGATTCCGTCGGCGGCAGCTCATGGACGATCACGTCGGCTCCAGGTAAAAATCGGTAATCGCCGGGTGTCTGATCCTGATTGTAAACGACCGCCGTCTTGCCGCCGGCTCTCAGCATGTAGTAGAGGGCCAGCTCAGAGCCCAGGGCGTCACCATCAGGCCTTTCATGAGACGTAATCAGATAAGTCTCGTTCCGGTTTATGATGTCAATGATCCTGCGTATCATCGCCAGTTCCTTCCCGTTTGATTTCCGCCAGCAGTCGCTCGATGCGGTTTCCGTAAGCAAAGGAAGCGTCCACCCTGAAGATCAGATCCGGCACGCAACGCAGTTGCAGGCGTTTTCCGAGTTCCCGCCTCAGAAAGCCGGTTGCCTTTTCAAGCCCGGCCAGCGTCTCCGCATGGATTGTATCCTGGGCCAGCTCCACGAAATAAATCTTTGCCAGGCGCAAATCGTCTGTTACCTTGACGCCGGTAATCGTGATGGCGCCGATCCGCGGGTCCCGGATCTGTTTCAGCAGAATATCGGAGACTTCACACTGGATAAGATCCGCCACGCGGTCTGCCCGTTTAAAAGTCGTCATACTTTTCCGTTGTAAATTCGGAGGAATCCATCACTCCGGAAAAACCCGTGATTTCAATTCTGCTATGGATCACCTCGGCCAATTGCATCTGCTCGATAAAACTCAGGAGGTGATCGATCTTTCCGTTGATGAATCGCTGATCATTTCCGACCATGGCAAAGCCGACTTTTGCCCGCCTCTGGTGATCGTTGTCACCCACTTCCGCGATGGAAACATTGAATTCGTTCTGCGCCCGCTTCAGGATCCTGCGCAGAACCGCCCTTTTGTCTTTGAGGGAACGGCTCTCCGCAATCCATAGTTCGATGACGCCCGACCCGATGACCATGCAACCTACAGCTTCCTGTCAACTTTTTCCTTAATGTAGGCCTCCAGAATATCGCCCACATGAATATCGTTGAAATTCTCGATGCCGATGCCGCATTCCATTCCCGCGGTTACCTCCCGCGCATCGTCCTTCATCCTTTTCAGGGACGCGATTTTCCCGTCGAAGGTCACAACGCCGTCGCGGACCACTCTGAGACCGGCATTCCGGGAGATTCTGCCCTCCAGTACGGAACAGCCGGCAATGGTCCCGATCTTTGTGATTTTAAATAGATCGCGAATTTCAGCCCGACCCTGCACCACTTCCTTGAAAACAGGATCCAACAATCCTTCCATGGCTGCCTTCACATCGGCAATCACGTTATAGATAATGTCGTAAAGCTTGATATCCACGCCCTCCTGTTCGGCAATTTCCGTAACACGGCTGTCCGGTCGCACGTTGAAGCCGAAGATGACGGCATTGGATGCCGATGCCAGCATGACATCCGTTTCGGTGATGGTTCCGGTGGAGCTGTGTATAATTTTCAGTTTGATGTCCGGCGTGCTGAGTTTATTCAGAGCTTCCGTCAGGGCTTCGACGGAGCCCTGTACGTCCCCCTTGACAACGATATTGAGATCTTTGGCGCCTTCCTTGATTTTTTCGTACAACTGTTCCAGCGTGATTTTGGATGTCGCCGAGAGTTCCCGTTCCCGTTCCTTCCGGATCCAGTAATCGGCGATATGGCGGGCCTTTTTTTCGTCTTCCACACAGATAAACTCCGTGCTCACCGACGGCACCCTGGAAAATCCGATGACCTCCACCGGCATGGCCGGACCCGCCTGCCGGACCCGCCGACCCTGATCGTTTATCATGGCCCGCACGCGTCCGGACTCCGTTTTGCAGACAAAGGCGTCCCCTTCCCGCAAGGTCCCCTTCTGAATCAGCACGGTCGCGACCGGCCCGCGCCCGCGGTCGAGCTTTGCTTCGATGACGACACCGCGCGCCGGTATATCGGGATCCGCTTTGAGTTCCAGAATATCCGCCTGCAGGAGGATCAGCTCGAGCAGCTCTTCGATTCCCTGCTTCTTTTTGGCGGAGATCTCTGCAAAGATGGTCTCCCCCCCCCATTCTTCCGGAACCAGTTGATACTGTGTCAGAGCCTGCTTGATTTTTTCCGCATCCGCCCCCGGCTTGTCCATCTTGTTGATCGCCACCATAATCGGGACACCGGCCACCCGTGAGTGGTTGATGGCCTCCACCGTCTGATCCATGACGCCATCGTCGGCAGCGACAACTAAAATTACGATATCCGTAACCTGCGCACCCCTGGCCCGCATGGCGGTGAAGGCCTCATGGCCGGGCGTGTCCAGAAAGACAATGTCCCGGTCCTTGATATTCACATGATAGGCGCCGATGGCCTGGGTGATGCCGCCAGCCTCGCCGTCGATGACATTCGTCTGGCGGATGGCATCCAGGAGGGAGGTTTTTCCATGATCCACGTGCCCCATGATCGTGACCACCGGCGCACGGGGCTTGAGATTCTCGGAGGGGGCATCCGCTTGCAGCAGGGGTTCCTCAAATTCGGCGGCGACGGTCTCAACCTGGTATCCAAATTCGCCGGCAATCAGCGTTGCCGTGTCGCTGTCAATGGCCTGGTTAATGGTGGCCAGCAGTCCCAGCCCCATCAGCTTGGCAATGATCTCGCCGGCTTTTATCCCCATCTTTTTAGCCAGCTCACCGACTGCAATGGCTTCTCCGATCCGGATGCGCCTTTTGACGGCCTTGGGAACGGTAATTTCCGTTTTTTTCATCTTGACGACAGCAGGTCGCCTCTCTTCTTTCCATTTATCGCGTCGGTCGTCCCGTTCAACAACGTCAAACCGGCTGCCTTTTTTGTCATAAACCTTTTTGATTAGAGCCTTTTTTCGCGTAGCCAGCTTGTCCCCGATGACGATCTCCACCGGGGCCTTGGCGCCCTTTTTCCTGGTTTTATCCATTTCCTGGCGGATGGACGGAGGCTCGACTGCTTTGAGGGGGGGCGGCGTGATATCTTTTACAATTCTGATTGCCGGCTGTTTGGGAAGTTCTTTGCGACCCACGATCGTGGCGGTTTTTGTCATCTGCGGCGACGATCCTTTGGTCATTTCTGCCGGAGACTTCTTCCCTTCCGGACGGACCGGCGGAGGAAGGGGGGAGACAACGGAATCCTTTTCAAGCGGCGTCGCCTCCGCGGGTTTTTTGGGGGGTTCTTCTTTTTTAACCTCGATGACGGATTCGCGTGAAGGCGGCGCCTTTCCCGGCTTTGCCGGTATGGCCTGCGCCGTCTCCCGGGGTCCCGGCTTTTCTTTCTTTGGCTGCTCGACAGCGGCCTTCACCTCTTCGATCTCCGGAACTTTCGGCTCTTCTTCCACCACAAGACGGACAGCCCTTCTGCGGATCACCGTAGATTTAATCCTTTTTTCCTCCATTTCATGGGGTTCGGCGGCATGGAAATCCCGCTTCAGGCGCTCCACATCGCTGTCTTCAAGTGAGCTTGAGTGGGACTTCCCGGCAAGGCCGAGCTTTTCCAGTCGAGCGATCAAATCCTTGTTCTCAATACCCAGCTCTTTGGCCAGTTCATAGACTCTCTTTTTTGACATGCTTAACCCCCTGCTGTTTCATGTCTCCACTCTTACCGCTGTCCGGCCCGCTCTGTCTCTTTGACGAGGCTGGGTCGGGTTCTCCTGATCAATCAGCTTTCCCGCCTCCTCAATCCAGACGGCAAAATGCTCTGGAGGAATATCCGGAATGGAGGCCAGGGATTCGACATCGGCGGCTGCCAGAGCGGCCACGTTCTTCCATCCCTCATTGAATAACTTTTGTGCAGTCGCCTCATCAATGCCCGGGATCTTCGTTAGAGCCAGGTGCCCTTCTTCTTCCTGACTTGCCGCGATGGATTCGCTCTTCACATCAATCTTCCATCCCGTCAATTTCACGGCCAGTCTGACATTTTGTCCCTTTTTGCCGATGGCCAGGGATAATTGGTCGTCCGGAACAATCACTTCCATGGCCCGGCTTTCGTCGTACATGAAGACCCGGTTGACCTTGGCAGGCGAAAGGGCGGAACACACATACTTGGCCTGGTCATCCGAAAAGGGAACAATGTCGATCTTTTCGCCGCGCAGTTCCTGGACGACGCTTTGCACCCGGGCACCCCGCATTCCCACGCAGGCGCCCACAGGATCGATATCCTTATCCCTTGTTCTTACGGCAATCTTGGCCCGCTTGCCCGGTTCCCGGGCAACACTCACAATTTCGATGAGGTTCTCGGAAATCTCCGGCACTTCCATTTCAAAAAGGGCCTTGATGAAACCCGGATGGGTCCGGGAGAGTATAATCTGCGGGCCTTTGGTGATTTTCTTCACGTCAAAGAGGTAGCCACGGATGCGCTCGCCCCGCTTGTAGGTCTCACGATGAATCTGCTCACCAACCGGGATAATGCCTTCCGCACGCCCCAGGTTCACAATAATACTGCCGCCGTCGAATCGCTGGACGAAGCCGTTGACCAATTCTCCGACACGATCCTTATACTCCTCATACACATTGTCCCGCTCGGCGTCCTTGACGCGTTGAATGATAATTTGTTTCGCCGTCTGTACGGCAATCCGTCCGAACGTGCTGGTGTCTACCTTGATGCCCAGGCTATCGCCCGGCTCCGTCTCCTCATCGTGGCTCCGCCTGGCTTCAGCCAGCGATATCTGCATGTCCGCGTCCGTTACTTTTTCTTCCACGGATTTAAACTGGAAGACCTCGATTTCTCCGATTTCATCATTATAACGGGCTTCTATATCGACGCGCATTCCCATCTTTTTCCGTGCCGCATTGAGCATGGCTGCTTCGAGAGCCTCAATGATGATGCGTTTATCAATTCCTCTGTCCTTACCCATCTGCTCAATCAGACGTTTAAGCTCCTGAAACATTCAGTTGTCCTCCATCTTATTACCTTCTATATTATAGACCAGGTGCGCCTTCGAGATCATCTCCCGCGGGATGCGGTAAGTTGTTCCGGAAACATCCACAACGAGACAGTTCTTCCCGTCATCTTCAATAAAATCAATCAGTTCACCCTTAAAATGCTTAATCCCCGCCAGTTTTTCCCGCAGGCGGATATTGACCGTAGATCCTCGATATTTGAGGAAATCCTTATCTCTGGCGAGGGGCCGATCCAGGCCCGGCGAGGAGACTTCAAGCGTATAAGGGCCGGGCGGGATATCATTTACATCCAGAACATCCCCGAGCTGATGGCTGATCTCCGAGCAATCAGCGAGCGTTACGCCCCCTTCCCGGTCAATGAAGATCCGGACGAGCCACCGGGAGGGCATCCTCAGGCATTCGGCCTCAACTAACTCCATTCCTTCGGCGGTGAGGATTGCCTCCGCCAATTCCCGTATCTTCTCTTGATATTTTTGAACGTTCTCTTCCACAAAAACCCCTGTAACGCTTCGGCTAAATTGTTCCTTCGCCCTTTGCGAACCATTTACATCGGTTCTGTAAACAAACACCCATTTCAGAAAAAAAAAGTGGGCGCGCGCCCACTCATCATAAGGAACCGATCGATGATTTCGGCACTCGTTTAACACAAACTGACGCCCATTGCAAGAAAAAAATAGATGTTTCGGAAGATTGAACGAAACATGGAAGGAAAAATGGAGCGGGCGATGGGGCTCGAACCCACGACGTCCAGCTTGGGAAGCTGACATTCTACCGCTGAATTACGCCCGCTCAGTGTTTCCCGGTGTTTTGAACGATGGGGGCATCTTAAACAAAGATGCCTGTTTGTCAAGGCTTTTTTATCTTCCGACGGACGGTGAGGGAACGGGCATGTCCGTCCAGCCCCTCGATCCGGGCAAGATGTTCGGCCTGTGTGCTATAACGGTTCAGGGCGGCGGCGGAAAAAGACAGGACACTGGTCCGTTTGACAAAATCATAAACCCCCAGCGGAGAGGAGAATCTCGCCGTGCCGCCGGTCGGCAGAATGTGGTTGGGACCGGCCAGATAATCCCCCAGGGCTTCGGGTGTAAAGTTGCCCAGAAAGACCGCTCCCGCATGCCGGACATCCGCCAGGAGCGCCTGCGGGTTTTCGACCATTAACTCAAGATGTTCGGGTGCAAATCGGTTCGCCAGCGCCACCGCTTCATCGAGATCCTGCGTCAGCAGGATGGCGCCGTAGGCTTCCAGGGAACGGCCGGCGACGGTCTGTTTCGGCAGGTCAGCCAGTTGCTTATCTACGGCTGCAACAACCCGCCGCGCCAGTCTTTTATCGGGGGTCAGCAGAACCGCGCTGGCCATTTCATCATGCTCCGCCTGCGCGAGCAGATCTGCTGCAATGAAAGCGGCATCGGCCGATCCGTCGGCGATGATCAGGACCTCGCTGGGACCGGCAATCATGTCAATGGCAACCTGCCCGTAAACCATTCTTTTGGCCGCAGTGACATAAGCGTTTCCCGGCCCGGCAATTTTATCCACCCGGGGCACGGATTCGGTTCCATAGGCCAATGCAGCGATGGCATGTGCGCCGCCGATCTTGAAGATACGCGTAACGCCGCCTAACCACGCTGCCGCCGCGATCAGGGGATTCAGGGTTCCCCCTTTGGCCGGTGAAACCAGCAGAATGTCTTTAACGCCGGCAATTTTTGCAGGAATGGCTGCCATAAGCACGGTGGAAGGGTAAACGGCGAGACCGCCGGGTGCATAAATGCCGACTTTATCAAGTGGTCGGACCCGTTGTCCGATCTCCACACCGTCCTCGTCGGTGACGCTCCAATCCGTAATGGTCTGCGGCTTATGAAAGGCTTCGATGCGCCGGCAGGCAAGCTGCAGGACCGCCATGTCTTTCCGGGTCACACGCGCGCGCGCCTCCTCCCACTCTGCGGCGGATACCTCCACGGAACCGGTGTCAAGATCCGTATGATCGAACTGCCTTGTATAGGCAAACAGGGCGGCGTCCCCCCGCCGGGCCACGTCGTCGACAATACCCTTGACCGTCTCCCAGATCCGGGCATCGAAAATCCGGCCCCGCCCAACAATCCGCCGGAATGTTTCCTCGAAAAGGCTGTCCCCGGTTGCAATGGTTCTCATTTCAGGCCTGCACCCTCCTGATGTCGGCGCCGAGAGCCGACAGTTTCTTTTCAATCCCCTGATAGCCCCTGTCGATGTGATAGACGCGGGACAGTTCCGTTTTGCCTTTGGCCGCCAGCCCTGCCAGGATCAGGGATGCCGAGGCGCGCAAATCCGTGGCCATGACCGGTGCGCCGCGAAGTTTCGCAATTCCCTTCACAATGGCGCTGTGTCCCTGAACGACAATATCGGCGCCCATGCGCAACAACTCGCTGACATGCATAAAGCGGTTTTCAAATACAGTCTCCGTAATCACGCTGAGCCCGTTTCCCATGGCCATCAGGGCCATCATCTGGGCCTGGAGATCCGTGGCGAAGCCGGGATAGGGAAGGGTCTTCACATCCACGCTGCGGATGTTTCCCAGGCGCGCGACACGGAGCCCGTCCGCTACGGGTATAATGTCCATTCCCGCATCCTGGAGTTTGTTGATCAGGGCTTCCAGATGCGAAGGGTTGCAGCCCTTGAGGGTGATGTCCCCCCCGGTCATGCCGACAGCAATCATGAAGGTGCCCGCCTCGATCCGGTCCGGAATAATGGAGGTTTCCACAGGATGCAGCCGGTCAACCCCGCTGATCGTGATGACGTCTGAGCCTGCTCCGGCGATCTTTGCCCCCATGCCATTGAGGACATCGGCCAGATTAACAACCTCGGGTTCCCTGGCCGCATTCCTGAGTACCGTTGTCCCTTCAGCCAGACAGGCCGCCATCATGATGTTTTCTGTCCCCGTTACGGTAGATAGATCAAAGAAAATGTTGGCGCCTCGGAGTCTTTTGGCCCGGGCCTCCACATATCCGGCCTTGAGTTCCACATTCGCGCCCATATCCTGCAGGGCCTTGATATGCAGGTTCACCGGTCGAGCGCCGATGGCGCAGCCGCCGGGAAGCGAAACCCGGGCCACGCCCATCCGGGCGACAAGGGGACCGAGCACCAGGATGGATGCCCGCATTGTCCTGACCAGATCATAGGACGCTTCACAGCGGGTGAGATTGGCTGTGTTGACCCGGACCGTTCCTTCACCCTCGATGTCCGCACCGAAGCTTCGCAGAAGCTTCCGGATCGTCCGGATGTCCACGAGATCGGGAATGTTGTGATAGGTGTTCCAGCCTTCGGTGAGCAGGGCGGAACACAGGATCGGCAGGGCAGCGTTCTTCGCGCCGCTGATCTGAACCTCGCCGCTGAGCGGTCGGCCGCCTTCGATGATCATTTTATCCATGATGCCTGTTTCCTCTTCGCTGCCGCCACCCGGTCCAGACCGGCATCGTCCCTGCGAAAATGACTCGCTTTAAAAATGGCCGCTGCTGCAAGCATTGCTTCCACCCGTTGACGTTGTTCCGGCCCGATTTCGAGGAAGAGCCAGCCGCCCTCGTTCAGGTATTCGGCGCATCCGGCAATGATCCGTTCATGAAAAACCATTCCCTCAGGACCGGCCAGCAAAGCCGCCGCCGGTTCATAACCGCGTACATCCACCGGAAGTGTTTCAAATGCCGCGGTCGAAATATAGGGCGGATTGGAGACGATTATATCAAATTTTTCCGATAAAGGCGCAAATAAATCGCCGGCCAGGAAGGTCATGCGTTGTTCGACGCCATGGCGCCCGGCATTGCGCCGGGCAACGTTTAAGGCGCCCGGCGACAGGTCCGTTGCAACGACATGCGCATGCCTCAATTCCCATGCCAGCGCCACACCGACGGCCCCGCTGCCCGTTCCCAGATCCAGAATGCGTAAATCGCCGGTTGCGGTGGAAGGACAGACCTTCAGGACTTCCTCCACGAGACATTCCGTATCCGGTCTCGGAATCAGGACCTGCTCATTCACCTCAAATATCAGCGACCAGAATTCTTTTTGGTTTATCAGGTAGGCTACCGGTTCGCCCTGGAGGCGTCGTGCGGTCAGGGACTGGAAGGCTGACACCGCTTCCTGAGTCAGGAATTTTTCCGGATTTCGGTATAGATACAGACGATCCACCTCCAGAATGTGCGCCAGAATGACCTCTGCATCCAGCCGGGGCGACGCCAGTCCCTGCTCACCGAAATCTCTTGCCGCCCGATGGATGCAGTCCCCGAGTGTAATGACTTCACTGCCCGTCATTTTTATGCACACCCTGACCTTGCGCCTCTCAGGGGGAAGGCTCTGTTGTCGATTTTTTGCGGTTTCATAAAAAAAGCGGTGTGTTTTACAACCCCTGTGATGGTCAATGCAAAATGGCTTCGTCGTCAGCCCGAGGATCCCTTCAGGGCCCCCGCTTGAAAATGGGTTGTCAGGGCGTCAATAACATTCTGGATACTCCCGTCCAGATAGTTTTCCAGGTTGTAGAGGGTCATGTTGATGCGGTGATCCGTCACGCGCGACTGGGGATAGTTATAGGTGCGGATGCGCTCGCTACGGTCACCGGTTCCCACCTGGCTGCGCCTGTTTTCGGAAATTTCCTGATGCTGCTTGGCCGTCATGGCTTCCAACAGGCGCGCCCGCAAGACTTTCATGGCTTTGCCCTTGTTTTTCAGTTGGGATTTTTCATCCTGGCAGGTAACGACGAGCCCTGTGGGCAAATGGGTAATCCGCACGGCGGAATCCGTCGTATTGACGCTTTGACCGCCATGCCCACCGGCATGAAAGACGTCGATGCGGAGTTCATTGGGGTCAATATTGACCTCCACTTCCTCGGCTTCCGGCAGTATCGCCACGGTCACGGCGGAGGTGTGAATCCGCCCCTGTGCTTCGGTAAGCGGCACGCGTTGCACCCGGTGAACGCCGCTTTCATATTTAAGCTGGCTGTAAGCGCCCTGGCCGACAATCAAGGCGATAATTTCCTTGAATCCGCCCATGCCGCCTGCAGGGGTGGAACTGATGATCTCCACCTTCCATCGGCGCATTTCTGCGTACCGGGCGTACATGCGGAACATATTCCCCACAAACAGGCCCGCCTCATCGCCACCCGTTCCGGCCCGGATCTCGAGAACGACATTCCGGTCGTCATTCGGGTCCTTCGGCAGCAGCAGGATTTTGAGACGGTCTTCAAGCTGAGTCAGGCGTTCACGGAGTTGGGGCATTTCCTCCTTGACAATCGACTTGAGCTCCTCGTCATTTTCGCGCAGCAGGGCCTGTCCTTCTTCGATCCGTTCCCGAACCGACTCGTATTCCTGAAAGGCCTCCACGAGGTCAGAAAGATCCGAATGCTCCTTGGCGTACTTCTGATAGAGCGGCTGCTTGCTTACTATATCGGGGTCGCTCAGAAAAGTTTCAATCTCGCGATATCTTGCGTCGATTTCCTTGAGTCTTTTAAACATATATCCTTAGATAAATGATTTCGATCTACGGTCAACAAACCGGCGGGACAAGAATAGACCGAAGCGCCAGGCTGCAGCCAGGCGACTATGGCCCCTGAATGGTCCGACGGGCGCCATGAGTAGCTCTGAAGCGATGCGCGGGATTGTTTAAGCTGTTTTTTTCTGCCCCTGGCCGGCGTACTTTTTTACAAATCGTTCCACCCGGCCGGCGGTATCAATGAGCTTCTGCTTACCCGTCATAAAGGGGTGGCACTGTGAGCAGATCTCCACCTTGATATCCTTCTTTGTCGACCGGGTTTCAATGGCATTGCCGCAGACGCAGGTAATCGTTGTTTCTGTATATTCCGGATGAATCCCTTCCTTCATGGCAACTCTCTATCCTCCTCAATGACAATCCCGTGCCACCACAATATTTTACGACATGACGGCAGGGGTGGGCATTATAGACATAAAAAAAATAAGTTCAACTCTTTTATTTATTGACGACGGCTTTGTAAAAAGCTCCGCAGGCAAGGCGTGCAAATCATGAGGAACGAGGCGTACTTTTACGTACGCCGCAGTGACGAAGGATGCAGCGCAACGCAGCCTCCGGACTTTTTGCGATGCCGTCATTTACTGATTCATGGAATCCAGAAAAGCCTTATTCGTCTCCGTCTTCCGGACCTTGTCCATAATGAACTCCATGGCGTCCACCGGGTTCATCTCTTGCAGCAGCCGCCTGAGAATCCAGATTCTGTTGAGATTATTCTTCGGGATCAGGAGCTCTTCCTTGCGCGTCCCGGAACGGATGAGATCAAAGGCGGGGAACACCCGGCGATCGGCAATGCGCCGATCCAGGTGCAGTTCCATATTGCCCGTTCCCTTGAATTCTTCAAAGATGACTTCATCCATGCGGCTGCCCGTATCGATGAGGGCCGTGGAAATGATCGTCAGGCTGCCGCCGTTCTCAATGTTCCGGGCGGCGCCAAAAAATCGTTTGGGCTTGTGAAGGGCATTGGAGTCCACACCACCCGACAGCACCTTGCCGCTCGGCGGGACCACCGTGTTGTAGGCCCTGGCCAGTCGCGTGATGCTGTCCAGCAGGATAACGACATCCTTCCGATGCTCCACGAGCCGCTTCGCCTTTTCGATGACCATCTCCGCCACCTGCACATGCCGCGTGGCCGGTTCATCGAAGGTGGAGGAGATGACCTCCCCCTTGACGCTGCGCTGCATATCCGTGACTTCTTCGGGGCGCTCGTCGATGAGCAGTACCATCAGGGTCACTTCCGGGTGATTGGTTGTTATGCTGCGGGCGATATCCTGCAGCAAAACGGTCTTGCCGGCCCGTGGCGGCGACACGATCAGGCCACGCTGACCTTTTCCGATGGGGGTGAACATATCCATGATCCGCGTGGACAGGTTTTCCGGATCGCTCTCCAGATTCAGCTTCTCTTCAGGATAAAGCGGCGTGAGGTTGTCAAAGAGAATCTTGTCCCGCGCGGCATCCGGACCTTCAAAATTGACGGCATCCACCTTGAGCAGGGCAAAATATTTTTCCCCTTCTTTGGGTGGCCGGACCTCTCCGGATACAGTATCTCCGGTGCGGAGGCTGAATCTCCGGATTTGCGACGGCGAGATATAGATGTCATCCGGACTGGGCAGATAGTTGTAGTCAACCGCCCGCAGGAATCCGAACCCGTCGGGGAGAATTTCCAGGACGCCGGTCCCGGAAATGATGCCGTTCTTTTCGGCCTGCGCCTGAAGAATGGAAAAAATCAGATCCTGCCGCCGCATGCCACTGGCGCCGGCAACACTCAGGTCCTTGGCCAGCGTGGCCAGTTCACTGATTGGTTGTCTTTTAATGTCTTCAATATTCATGAAAATATCCTTACGTAAAGTTTTATCCGGCGACGCTGCCTCCGAAAGGTCGTTTACAGTTGGAACGATTGCTTTTGTGCGACCCGAAGTTCTCATAGGAGGTGACGGAAAAGATCGTAATTCACGGCATTTAAAGTAAGAACGTGGATTTTATGGGTTGTTCGTTTGGTCTCTTGAGGCTTTCCTTTAAGGAAGGACTTAATGTACGCCTTTCGAATGTTGGAGGACTCTTATAATAAACAAATCAGGCTGTCAAGCATTTTTTAAACAGGCCTGCTGTTCACCGGATCATGATAAAGTTCAATTGCCGCCCGGTGTTTCCGCCTTGCGCCCGGTGTGAAAAGAAAAGATCAGGATGACAGGCGGTGCAGTGATCGGCCGTCCGGATGTGTTCCGGCAGCAGACCTGAGCGCAGAAGCTGATGCCGGTTCGCCAGGGAAAGATCGAGCATCCACCTGCCGTCCTGCTTGCCGGCATGAAAAAAGGAATCCCGCTCCGGATGGCGGCTCATGGCCTGATACACGCCGGTGTCGACTTCATAGCAGCAGGGCCCGATGGCCGGCCCGATGAAGACGGACAGATCGGACGGACGAACGCCGAACCGCTGCACCATTTCCCGGACCGCCTTTTCGACAATCTGCAGGGATGTTCCCTTCCAGCCGGCATGGACGGCGCCGATGACTTGACGGACGGGATCGGCCAGAAAAACCGGCACACAGTCGGCGGTTTTGATGCAGAGGGCCAACCCCGGACGGTCCGTCACGATGGCGTCCAATTCCGGCGGCGGTTCATGAGCGGAAAGCGGTGTCTCGCCGTCGATCACCCATACGCCATCCCGGTGCACCTGACGGACAAGCAGAAACTGGGAAACGGATATCCCGAAGGCCGCCGCTATCCTTTCGATATTCCGACGGACCTGATCTGTGCCGTCTCCTTCGCGGGCGCTCACATTCAGGCTGGCAAACGAACCTTCGCTGACGCCGCCCTGCCGCGTGCAGAAGGCATGGATCACGAAATCCAGCTCCTTTTCGGCGAAGTACTCCAGATATTTGACGGATGCTTTCTGTGTGATGCGGAACATGGCTGCTCTTTCCGTGTCTTACCGATCCATCAACCGGCGCAGCGCGTTGCACAATAGCGCCATATCCGCCGGAGGCGATGATGAGAAAGCGAGCGGTTCGCCGGTCAGGGGATGGCTGAAGCTCAGATGTGCGGCATGGAGGGCCTGCCGCTTCATCGCTTTCAAAACAGCCCTCAGGGAAGGTTCGGCAACGGCATGGACCCGCCGGGTGCCGCCATAAACGCCGTCGCCCACCACAGGATGGCCGATGGCGTTCAGATGCACGCGGATCTGGTGGGTCCGGCCGGTCTCGATATCCACCTCAAGCAGGGTCGCTGCGCCGTAGCGCTCCTGAACCTGCCAGCGCGTGGCGGCCTCCCGCCCGCGGCGGCTCTGCGTGGACATCTTTTTGCGGTCCTGGGGATGCCGGCCCACGGGCAGGTTGATCAGGCCCTGATCCTCCTTTACGTCGCCGTAGGCCAGGGCCAGGTACGTTTTTTTTACCTGGCGCCGCTTGAACTGCTCCGTCAGCGCCTGATGGGCGCGGTCCGATTTTGCCGCCATGATCAGTCCGGAGGTGTCCTTGTCGAGCCGGTGGACGATCCCCGGACGCAGCACCCCGCCGATCCCCGACAGGTCCCGGCAATGGAAGAGCATCGCGTGGACGAGGGTTCCCTGATGATGGCCCGCGGCCGGATGAACGACCATGCCGGCGGGCTTGTCCACGACCAGCAGGGATGCGTCTTCATAGATCACACAAAGCGGAATATTTTCCGGTGTCACGTCATATTCATCCGCCGGCGCGATCGCGCAATCAATCGTCTCGCCTTCCCGGACCTTGCTGCTTGCCCTGACCGGACGGCCCCCGGCCCGGACGGCGCCCTGCTCGATCAGCCGCTGAACCCGGGACCGGGACAGGGACGAGTCGCGGCGCGAAAGAAAAACATCGAGCCTCAGCCCCTGTTCTCCCGTTTCGACGACATATGTCCGCTGCTGCACTGGATTCATGATGATTGAAAGGTCTGAAAGCCTTTTTTAATCAGGGCAAATTCTTCTTCGGAAATGGTCCGCAAATCGAGCAGCAATGCATCGTCGACAATCCTCGCAATGATCGGAACATCGAGCTGTCGCAGGCGCTCTTCGATTTTATTGACCGGAAACGATGCGCAGCGAACGCTGATGAGCATGGTCGGGATTTCCTGTGTGGGCAGCGAGCCGCCCCCGGCCAGCGAAACGCCCTTTTGCAGGCTGAAGGTGAATCCGGCGAGGTTGAGCCGCCGCAAAACGCTCAGCAGACGTCTGGCCATGCGCGCCATTTCGCTGACAGGCGCGGTCAGGGCCCGCAGGGTTCTGATCCCGGAGAGCGCCGTCTCGGGGTTGAGGTACCGGATCAGCGTCGCTTCGAGGGCCGCCAGTGTCAGCTTGTCGATGCGCAGGGCGCGATTGAGCGGATTGCTCTTGATTTTTTTAAGAATATCCCGCTTTCCGAGAATGATCCCGGCCTGGGGGCCTCCCAACAGCTTGTCGCCGCTGAACGTGACCACATCCACACCCGTTAGCAGCGTGCCGGCAACCGTGGGTTCCTGTAGCAGACCATAACGTTCCAGGTCGATCAGACAGCCGCTGCCCAGGTCATCCATCACGGGGATGCCGTGTTTCTTTCCGAGTGCGACGAGTGCGGGCAGGGCGATTTCTTCCGTAAAGCCGACAATTTTATAATTGCTGGTGTGCACCTTGAGGATCAGCCCTGTCTCTTTTGAGATGGCCTTTTCATAATCCTTCAGGTGCGTCCGGTTGGTGGCGCCCACCTCCCGGAGCCGGGCTCCGCTTTTTTCCATGACCTCCGGGATTCGGAATTCTCCACCGATTTCAATCAGTTCTCCCCGCGAAACGATCGCCTCCCGCCCCGCCGCCAGTGTATTGACAACGAGCAGCACGGCGGCGGCATTGTTGTTGACCACGAGGGCGTCCTCGGCCCCTGTGAGCGTACAGAGAATTCCCTGCACATGGTCATAACGCAACCCGCGCCGGCCTTGCTGCAGATCAAATTCGAGGTTGGAATATCCCCGGCTGACCTCGACAATCGCAGCGACGGCCTGGGAGCAAAGCGGCGACCGTCCGAGGTTGGTGTGCAGGATGATGCCCGTGGCGTTGACCACGCGGCGCAGACGGGGCTGATGCAGCAATTCGACCTGCTCGCACACCCGGTCCGCAACCTGTTCGCCCGGTGGCATGCGCCAGTCCGCCAAGTCCTTCTTTCCGGACAGAATGAACTCGCGCAGATCGCCCACCACGACGCGGCAGACCTCCTTGACGATCTCCTTTGCCGTCCTTTCAAAAAGGCCCTGTTTTTCCAGAATCAACAGAATGTCGTCGATCTTGGGCAGATGCTTCAGCAGTTCCTTCCTATGGTCATCCATCATGTTGTCTTGTAATGTTGTCCTCGCTGCCATTTCTGCTTCATCCGGTTGATGCGTACTTCTCTCGTTTGCCTACCTTCAACGATTTTGAAAATGCCTTAACGGTGTGAAATGCGATTCGAAAGAGTGTAACGCCCGAACTCAGCGACGGCGAGCGCTTTTTCTCGCCGTCTGCCGGAGTGACTGGTTATGTGCCTTGTATCTAATTTGCCAATCTTTGTTTGATGCGAGATAGCCGTTGAGTATCAATTTGGCCTAATTTTCCCAAGAGAACATCGCTATTAACTAAAGCAAGTCTGCTAATTTTGATAACGCTTGCTAACTTCAAACCAGACTGTTGGAAATCTGAATCAGTGGGAGTGATAACTTCATCAAAGTCAGGGATTTCTTGATGGAGTTGTGACGATATCATGCAAATTATCCAATCGTTATATTGGCCAGGTAATCGACGAAGTATTAGGGCAGGGTGAATCTTTGCTTCTGTTTGATCTGTTTGAGGAAATCTGAAAAGTACAATCTGGGCTTCGGTAATCATGAGAATGATTCCTTAATATCATTGAGCGAATACGCAGCTTGTTCGTCCTCCATCCCTCGTATCGCAGAAGATAAGGAAAAATCTGCCCAATCTTTTATCTCCTGTTTTTCTGCCTTTGAGCGAAGATATTGTACAAAATCAAGAACTTCTATCTGTTTAGATTCTGACAATGCTTGTACATCTTTAATAATTGTCCATGTTAAACTCATAATAATACCTCCACTGGTGTTTTTGAGTATCATAAAATGTGAAATTTTGCGAGCACATAACGGCGGAACTAAGCGGAGCCAAAGAATAAAAATATTGTGTATGGCCAACGGAAATATGCGATGGCCATCCCCCGAACCCCACTTTTCTGTAATTCGTTATAAGAAGCAGAAGGGATCTTTCTTTTCGAAAACATCGAGACCGCAACTGTAAGCGCTTGCAAGGCACCCCCCGCACACAGGTCGCAGAAGACACAATCGACATTCGGCACATCCAGAACGATAACGTTGTGCAATTTTCGAATCATATATCTCCGCAATCCTCTGGTGCAATATATTCCCTATAGGAGAGGGAAATTTTCTGCAGGCATGCACTTCCCCGTCAGCAAGAACAGCGACAAAATTGAACGCGGCCCCGCAACCGAAGCCGGTACAACCACCAAAGGGTGCCAATCCTTTCCGATAACTAAGTACGTTGAGGAGATTGTCCTTCAAACCCAAAACGGGATTATTTTCGCATGCTTCAATGTATGTTTCCAGAAAAGAGATGTAGTCCTCCCTCGGAGGAAGTTCAAGGCTTGCCCCCTGACCCACCTTCGACAGACGATTGAAGTAAAAGACATCCGCCTTTCCGCGCAGCAATTCGGCGAGGGGAAGGACCTGGTGGATATTCTCTTTTGTCAGGGTAAGCATCACCATCGAATAGACCCCGAGTTCACGAAGTATTTCGAGAAAGCCCATGGTTCTTTCGAAGTGACCATTCCCCCGGATGAAATTATTGTATGCAGATAAACCCTCCAGACTCACCTGAAATAATCAGGTTGCTGGATGGCGAGCAATGTCTCGATCTGTTCACGGGTCGTCGGATTTCCCAAAAGAAAAAGGGTAAAACCACGATCAGCGGCAGCTTGATAGATCGATAAAAAATCCGGATGCAGAAGGGGGTTTCCACCGGTAAATGATATTTGACCATTTACATGGCGCTCGTGGCAAAATGTATTAAGATCATCGATGATCTTCAGGGACTGCCTAAGTGTCAGCGCGGATCGATCACTCCGGTCATAGCAATGTTTACAGTGCAGGTCGCAGACCTGGGTGATATGCCACTGAAGGGTAAATGACGGCGAGACGAGGAAATTCTTTTTTGCGAAAGGAGATGCCTCAATGATATCGAAATCGCGCCGGATAAGCGATGGTGGTGCAATGATGATTCCTTTTTCGATGGCACGATCCACGACAGCGTCAACCACGAAGGTCGGTAATGCGCCTGTCTGTGCCACTTCCTTCCTGTCGATGTTCTCGGAGATCATCTTGAGA
Organism: uncultured delta proteobacterium; assembly: GCA_963708515.1. Classification (GTDB taxonomy): domain Bacteria; phylum Desulfobacterota; class Syntrophia; order Syntrophales; family Fen-1087; genus JAPLJM01. The sequence goes on from CAVPSX010000022.1 coordinate 250,870, forward strand.
ATGAGCAAATCCTCCGGGGAGGCGGCCTTGATTTGAACATCGCCGTCTTCAGGGTGTTTCCATATCAGGATATATTCGTTGCCTGGTTCAGGTTCCTGTGCGGATGGAGAACCCACATCATTCGCAAGATTCTTCCATTGAAATTCATGCAAAAGAAGGGTGGGGTTGATCGATAAATCTTCCTGATCATCCGGTATGGTGATACTTCTTTTTTTCGCTTGTGAGACGTTCCATTCAAGGCGGGCGAGTTCAGGCAGAAATTCAGGAATGTGTGCGTGGTGTTCATAAGACCCGATGACTTGTGAAAAATTTTCGGGCTTGCGATCCAGGTCGTGGCCGGAAATGATCTGTTGCCACCTATCGGGACCAAGAAGCATGCGACATCGAGGATAAATAGCTTCAAGATCAATCTTTGTGGGGCTCATCGGTGTATTTTATGATAGGCAAGGGATGGTGGCGCTCCAATCATGCTCGGTTTTCAGTTGATCTCTCTTTAGCGTTTTTAGGGAATGATGCTGCTGAATCCCAAAAAACAATAATCGAAAATGGTTGTTTTTGATAGTGCAAACTGCACTATTTCTTCGTGCCGCCTCAGCTACCGGCTGGCTTTGTCGGCTGCTCTGTTGGGGTGCTAACTGCACCCGGCTTCGTTCCGCTTCAGCCACTGCCGGGCTTTGCTGGTTGTTCTTTCTGGATGCCACCTGCATCCGGTTTCGCTCCGCTTCAAGCGCTGGCTTTTGTCGCACAACCAGACACCATAAGAGCTGAACCGGAAATGAGGGTGGCAATGCATAGCCCTGAAAGAAACTTTTTCAGTTGATCATTGTCCATGTTTACCTCCATAAACGCCAATCCATCCTTTGCCTGCCCTTTTTGTAACGATTAACGTTGATCGTGTCAAGGTATGTTTGCGGAACGATCATTTACAGCGGTGCAGTCACAGATCATTACCAGGAGAAAGCTTGGATACCTTTCATCACTTTCAAATTACTGATAACAGGAAGGCTTCAATATTAAAGTTGTATTAAGATTTTTCAATGGTGCCAAATCGCTGGAATTACTGACTTTACCTACCAAGTCCTCAACCGCATAGCATAAATAATGTTGATGATTATTCAAAAGCAGCGACACTTCCAGGAGAAGGTCAGAAGATACATCGCCGCAATCCAGATAGCGATTGATCACCTGCTTGACGTAAGGTCGCCGAAATCCGTACTGTCTTGAGAAATGTTCATCATAGATTTGACATCCCTATCTGAACTTCCGACAGAAGTCCTCGGCGATTCCGCCTATGATGCAAACCGGCAGATCACCGTCCCCTTTTGGAATTACAAGGAACAGCCATGGGTGTGAATAACCGAAGTACGGCTTCCAGAAGTCGTGTATCGCCCGTCCGGCAAAATCGGGCGTATGCCCCTTTGACGGTCCGAAAAGCGTCGGCAAGCCGTCGTGCATCCTCCGTCTTTTCCCAGGCGGAGCAGACCTCCATGCCGTTGCGATGACTGAGGCGGAGGCACCGGGTCGATACGATGACCTCCCGGAAGTCGGGATGTCCGTCACTAGGAAAAGGGTGCCCCGGTCGACCGCTTTATCCGTTTTTGTTCATACATCAAGGCATCCGCCCTCGACATCAATTCATCGATGGAATAGGGATGTTCAGGATCGCCGCACACCATGCCCACGCTCAGGGAAATCTGGTACTCCTTGTTTTCCATGGCATTGTGAAGATCGATCTGGTTCTGCAGACGACCTTCCAGGATGCCGAAATCCTGCGTGGTGTATTCAATGCCGAGCACAGCAAATTCATCGCCTCCGATACGGGCGATGATGTCGGATTTTCGGAAGACCTCGCTGAGGATCGCCGCAACTTCAACGATGGCCTTGTCCCCTGTCTCATGACCCGAACGATCATTGATGCACTTCGTATTGTCCAGGTCGGCAAACAGCATCAGCAAGCGATGGTTCGTTCTTTCCTTGATCTTCACCTGCTGCTCCGCAAGAGTCTTGAACCCTCGTCTGTTGTGAAGACCGGTGAGCTCATCGGTAATGGAAAGGGCATAGATAACCTCCTCCATTTTCTTGCGTTCCGTAATATCACGAACAATACCGCGAAAACCGACCACTTGTCCGGATGAATCCCAGATCAGTGAAACCGATGTTTCCGCAGACACCTTCTTTCCGTCTTTTCGGAGCAGCTCGCCTTCCAAATTATTGATCGGTTTGCCGGTTTGATAGGCTTTCCTATAGCTGATAAAGGCCTTATTTGCGTTTTCGCAGTCCATATACTGGCGATTATTCATGCCCTTCAATTCTTCCCTGGAATAGCCGAGGATCTGAGCCATGGAGGTATTGAAAAAGGTGAAGTCACCGGCCAGATTGACTTCGTAATAACCCTCCTCGATGTTTTCGATGATATTGCTGTACGTATCATTGCTCTTGCGCAATGCCTTCGACGTTTCATGAACCAGTTGCGTCTCTTGGGTCAGTCGCTCGACCAGATGATTGAAATACTTCGATATTTCATTCAATTCCACTACGTTTTCGCGAAGGTTCAGCGACAAGGTGTTGCCCCCTTCGGTGACTTTTTTCAGGGATTCGGCAGTGGAGGAAATCGCCTCAAAGACGTATCGAACGAAGATGATGCCGATGACGGACAAGGCCAGAATAAGCAAAAAGAGGAGAAAATGGATGGGAGACAAGCTAACCCCTTGATCATAGAAAATGAAACAGAGAACCAGATAGGGCAGCACGATTATCATGGAAACAATGATGAGCAGTTTTTGTCTTAAACTCTTTTCCTGCATGGCCTCTCCTTCATGGCTTTTCCGGAAGGGTTACCGGTTCTTTAGCTCCTCCAGCTCTGCGATCAGGGCACCCCGCGGCCGCCGCCTGATGATGTCGTGGACGTCAATATAGCGGATCATTCCCTTTTTGTCGATGACGAACAGGGTCCTGAAGATCGCGGCCACTTAGGCTTCCGCTACGGTTCCATCCGGGCATTGATGATGACTGATTTTAGTATGGCTTCACCGCGTAACATTGTCCAAATTGTAGAACATATATTGCTTCTTCACGTTCGGAGTATACTAAGAAGGATATTTTTGTCAATGGATTAACGGCACTCGATTGAAAGAATGCATGTCTTTGAAGATCGCCAGATGCACGCTTTCAGGAAGTTGTCCTCTCATAAAATGGCTTACCAGTGCGGACCCACATGAAGGGTGATGTGGGGGTTGGGGGAGAGAACCCCCCGGCTAACCGACTGGGCATCTTCTCCATCATCGCATTGGCTGTCTAATGACAGTCTTCCATTTGGCTGGATCAGCTTTCCTAATGTCGCTCAAGTAGATTTCGTGGTGTTTCCCAGTTCGCTTGCCTCTGGAATCAATGAACTTATGCACTTTCTCGATCGTCGGTCCTTCTTCGGAGAACGGACCCACATGAAGAATCTGCGCACATTTTCCTTCTGACAGAACCTCAAAGCGCACTCTTGAGATTGCGGCGTGGTTTTTCTTCTTCCTCACGTCGGTAATGGCGTTGTTGACCATTTCTTTATTCACAAAATCGGGTTGCATTATCATCATCGTCCACTTCCAGTTGGACTTATCCTCGGTCGAGAACTTCGACATATCGTCGGCCCACCATAGACCTTCCAATGGCATGACTCCGTAGTCGATTGCCAAAGCCCCCTTCTTGACTATGAACTTCACGGCATATGAAACAGCAAACAATACTTCAATTGCATCGGAATAGGCTTGCGATTTGTTGGGGTCGCCCTCTCCGTCCACCATCAAAAAATGCATGGTTGGGACATCAACCAGAACAACCTCTTTGGCGGAAGGTTGATATAGGTGCTTGATCTTTTTCTTAAAATCAATCTTCTCCACTGGGTCTTCTCCTTCTATGATGGCAATCGGCCCAAATCAGCGGCGCGAGGAACGAGCATCTATAATCAGTATCAATGATTTCTGTTCGGAAATCGAGCATTTTCTTCAAGGGAGACGGTTTGTGGATAATCAGGAAGAAAGTCGGTTATTGACGCTACTTGCAAAGCGCGGCGATTGAGGCATGTCAATATTAAAGACCTCGCCCCCTCTGCTTTATGGCTCCGCCGCTCTATCCCCCAGTATCTTGTCTGCCGCTTTCATGGCTGAGGAAAAGCTGATGTCGCCGGAGCAGCCGTCGCCCCGGACGGTGTCGCCGATTAAATAAAGTCCTTTGACGGTGGGGCATTCGATATCAGGTCTGTGGGGCTTTGACTGGGCCGGCGTCAGGACATTGCCGTTCATGACGGGCACAATGACCTTTCTTTCCATGACGACCCTGGGCATAAAATCCGGGAAAATGGTCGAGATGGTGTCTTTCAGCCTCTTTTCCGTCTTCTCGACGGTCTTCTGATCGCCGTCAAAGTGCCAAGGGAGCATGATACCCCAGGTCGAAAGATATTTGCCGTCAGGCGTGAAGGAATCATCGGCATTCGACTGGAAGCGCGACCATATCGGGATATCAACGCCGAGGATGCCGGCGCGTATATTTGTAACGGGTCCATCTGTAATGAAGTCGATGGCCAGGCCGGAGCTGTTCTCGAGATTCTTTGCATAATCAAGCGTGGCCTTTGGCAGTTGCAGATTGTCAATCAGGTCCGTCAAGAGGGGCAGCCTCGCGGCAAAGATGACGTTTTTGGCTTTGTACGTTGCCCTGCCGGTTTTAACGCCCGTCACAGAGGCGTTTTCAGTCATGATCTTTTCGGCCTTTTCATGGAGATGTATTTCGCCGTTTGGGTCGATGTGTTTTTTGAGCTTTGAGAATAGCTGGGCGGAACCGCCTCTGGGCTCGCCGACGCCGACCCCGGCCTTGAAGACCCGCTGCAGGAATTCAATGACCTCGCCGGCACTGACTTTATCAGGCGACGGGCACATGATGGTCATGCCGAGAAACGGCAGGAATGCTTCGAGATCGGGATGCCGAAACGATGCGTTATAAAAATCATGCAGGGTTTTATCATACCACTGGCAAGGATCGGCCTTTTTGATTCTTATCAGCAGAGCGAGCAGCGCCAGCCTTGCCCCGACGGAGAGCATGGGCGTTTTGAGGAACCCCGCAGGGCCTTCGGGTCTCTCCCAGAGCCTGCCCTTGAATATCAGCTTTGCGTCTTTGGCTTCGGGCAGAAAATCGATGGTTTTGCCCAGCCTCCTGAAGACATCGTTTGCGATGCCCTTGTGCGCGAGTCTGTGAGAATGGGCGCCGTATTCCCAGACATAGCCTTCCTCGTCCGTGTATGAGCTGGCCCTGCCGCCGATGGTGTCTGATGCTTCAAGGACGATGACTTTCCGGCCCGCGCTTGCAAGCAGGGCCGCGGCGCTCATTCCGGCATAACCCGCTCCGATGATGATTGCATCCGCCATAAGGAATGTCCAAATCCGCTTTTAAACGTCTTTCTTGAGATCGCCGATGAACTCGTCAACGGTCTTTCTGCTTTCGTGCTGCATCAGGATGTCATGGGCCAGATCGCCGCATAGCCTTTCATCATGGTCCGGCGCAAGGTCCCACTTTTTCATGATCCAATCGCCCGGCCGTTTGAAAAAGACAGTGTTCGACATGGGGTTCAGCCACGCAGGATATTTCATTTCGTCAAGCTTGTCCTTTTGATACTGCGCGGTTTCAAGAATGTATGCGGCTTGTTTCTTATATTCTTTCTCGCCGTTACGGGTTATTTGCCACCAGAACTTCAAGGCCCCCAACGCCGAACGGGAACAGGTAATGGTAGGAACGGCATCGTTCAGATAGGGTACCTGAAACGGGTTTTGGCTGTTGAACACGGCGTTCGTTGTGATGAAAAGGCCCAGAGGCTCATCAAACCCGAAGAATTTATGTCCGCTGACGGCAATTGCGTCAAAAGTAAGCTTCTGCTTGTTGATGACGTCCTTGAATGGAGAAAATGGTATGTAGCCGCCAAAGAGCGCCGCATCCAGCATGGTGTAAACAGCAGGCGGATTCGCCCTGCGAAGAGCGGCGGCAATAGCGGGATGATCGTCAATAGCCCCCTTGAACGTAGTCCCGATGGCAACCACCACCAGCGCCGGTTTTGTCGGGTCGATCGCCTTTTCAAAGGCGGATACGTCCATTTGACCCATAGGAACGGCGGGGATGATCCTCAGTTCGAGGTTTTGCAAATCAGCCAATTTCTTGATGGAGTAATGAGCCTGGTCGGAAACATACACAATGGGCAACTGCTTTGTCTTAGCCTGAAGGTATTTGACCCCGAAATACATGCCGTGCATATTGCCGTCCGTTCCGCTGTGGGTCACCATGCCCCAGGCCTCGCCGGGCTTGAAGCCGAATAGTGGCGCGAAATATTCGATGACTTCATTCTCGAAAGCGTGGCTGTTCATCAGGGCGCTTTCTTTTCGGGGGTTGCCCACGTTGTTCATCGAAACATTGCACAGCCCGGAGTCAACGAACCACTTATAAAAGTCTTTCATGTTGAGGTTCTGATTGATGGGATAGCCCACGGCATGTTGCTTTCGTTTGATCACTTCTTTGGCAAAGGCGTTTAAACGATTCATGGGAAGGGGAGCTGCGAAGGCGTCGCCGACCATTATCCCCGATGGCCCCTTGACCATCAGGTCTTTCAGCGTATCGGCTCCTGCCACTCCAACTGCCACAGCGCCCGCAAGGTTGATAAACTCTCGACGATTCATAATTTTGCCTCCTGAATTGAGTTGCGTAGACCGGTTTCTCCCGATCTACAGGTTGATGTTTGTTTTCTCCGTTATCCGCGTGGCGAAAATGCCCTCTTTGTGCATTTTACTGGTTGCCTCCTTTTTGTGGCGTTATCCTTTTTTCAAAGGTCTCCCCCGCCGCTTGCATTATCATCAGTGATAAAGTAAATTATTCTCAGGAGCAATAAAAAATGTTTGCCAGACCGAAAGAGGCGGCCACGGTTATTCTTCTTCGTCGCCGCGAGGAACAGCCGGCAGAAGGTTTCGAAGTCCTCATGGTACTCAGAAGCCAGGAGAGCAAATTTGTTCCGGGTTCCTATGTCTTTCCCGGCGGCGCCCTCGATGATCAGGACTGCTCGCCGGAAATGGAAGCGCTCTGCCGGGGCGTCGAACCGTCCGGCGCCTTTGCCGTCCTGAAGGGCATTCCCACGCCTGCGATGGCCCTGGGCACATGGGTGGCGGGCATCCGCGAAACTTTTGAAGAAGTCGGCCTTCTGCTGGCCTACCGGGCGGATGGTCGTTTACTGTCTTTCGACCATGACGACGCAGGGCGTTATGAGCGTTACCGATCCCTCCTCAATCAGGAAAAGCTGACCTTCGGGGAAATCCTGCAAAAAGAGGCGCTCACGCTCGCGGCGGATCGGCTGCATTATTTTTCCCACTGGATCACGCCCGGGTTTTTACCCATCCGTTATGATGTCCGGTTTTTTGTTGCCGCGGCGCCGGCCGGGCAGGAGGCGCGTCACGACGGCATGGAATTGACCGACCACCTCTGGATCACACCGCGGGAAGCCCTGCGCCGCTGCCGGGAAAACCGCTTTGAAATGGTTTATCCGACCCTCATGACGATGCAGACCCTGGCGCCGTATCGGCAGATCGAGGAGGTCATTCGCGCCACTGCCGGCAAACACATCGCCGCCGATTCCGGATAATCAGGGACTTTCCGCCTTTTCAAACCTGATGAAAAATCATGGCCGGCAGTTCCAGACAAGTCAACCGGCCACCATAGACAGCGCCTGTGTCAATGCCTATCTTGTTGGGTTCCACCAGCGGAACCGCAAACGGCGTATGCCCGAAAACCACCCTTTTCCCGAAATCATAGGCCGACCGGATAAACTCAAAGCGGCTCCACAGCAGATCATCCAGGTTCTGATCCGGCAGCGGGACGCCGGGTCTGAGCCCGGCATGAACGAAAATATGATCGTCTGTTTCATAATAGGGTAAGAGCGACTGGTAAAATCGCAGGTGCTGCTCAGGGACCCGGAAGGATGGATCCTGCCTTGATCGCTGGAATCCGTAGGACGCAAGCGTGCCGGACCCGCCATTTTCCAGGAACAACTTCGCATCGCGATGATCGAGATAGTAATTGAGAAACATCTGCTCATGATTGCCGAGCAGGCAGATGACGTGATCCAGTCTCTCCCTGAGCTCAAGGATCGTATCGACCACACCTCTTGGATCGGGACCCCGGTCGATATAATCTCCGATGAAAATCAGCCGGTCCTGCCGTACATCGATGTCCAGGCGGGCGATCAGTGCTTTGAGCCGGGCTGCACAGCCGTGAATATCCCCGATGGCATAAATACGGCTCATGATCTTTCTCAGGACCCCTGTTCGCGGCAGAAGTCACGGAAGTTGTTCACGGAAATAAAGAATTCCCGCATCATGATCACCCAGTGATACCGCCCCCTGGGGGTTAGATAATAATCGGGTGGATCATACCGCAGGCCACCCGCCAGACGGAATGCCACCAGATCCAGCCAGAGATGCCGGAAGAGGGGATCGCCGTATTTTTTCAGCAGGGCCGGGATGTCCAGTTTCATCCCGAAGAGTTTCATGAGAAAATCGTAGCGGATCTGATCCTTAAGGCTGAAATCGCGGGAGGCCATGAGCGGCAACTCGCCGCGCTCGACCTGGGCGATATACTGCCTGATGTTGAAGGTATTGGCGTAGCAGGTTCCGTTCAGGTAGCCGATGGAGCCGCTGCCGAGCCCGGCATATTCGTCGTAATCCACGATATATTCGTCGATCATGGCCGTTTTTTTTGAGAAGCACCAAGCCGAGGAGAACCGGTAGGCGGGCACGAGCCGTTCGACGATCCGGTGATAAAAACGCTCTTCCTGGCGATCATCCACCCGCCCCAGGGTTTTGCTCACCGCCTCGCGCGTGGAATCCGAAACCATCAGCGGATAGTAGGTGATCTGATCCATCCCGATCTCCATGAGGATGTCCAGGTCGCGGTTGAGGATGTCCATGCTCTGGGAGGGAAAATTGAAGATCATATCGGCGTTGAGGGTATCGAATTGCCCAAGCACCTGCTTGAGCCGGTCGCGGATGGCTTCGCCGCTGCCGTACTTGTCGAAGCGGTCCATCGCCTTGAGCAGGCCGTTGTCAAAGCTTTGAATCCCCACGGAAAGCCGGTTCACGCCCACGCGTTTCAAGGCGGCGATGTTCGCATCGGTCAGATGATTCGGGTTGGTTTCAACGGATATCTCGCGGATCCTGGAAGGACTCGCACGGGCCAGTGCGAGCGTTTCTTCGAGTTCGTCGATCAGAACGGTCGGGGTGCCGCCGCCGACATAGATGCCCTGAAAGTCGAATCCCCTTTTCTGATAGAGCAGCAGCTCCAGGCGCAGGGCCCGGAAATAATCCCGGCAGAGGGATTCATCGAAGACGATACGGTTGAAGGAGCAGTAAGGACAGAGTTTCTCGCAGAAGGGGATGTGCAGATACAGAAGGCGCGGCTTCTGCTGTGTTACCTGCGGAATCCGTGGCGCGACGCCGTCTTCAAAGCGCATCGCCCTGGCAAATTCCTGCCGCACCTTTCGCGTGATGATCTGATTAATCAAGGAAAACCCCGCCGGCAAAGTCGTTGTGCCGATCGCCACTCGCTCTATTCCGGTTCAGTTCGGATCTTTAAAAACCCGTTTCCAGCTGCCCGTCACCGGCAAGCCGCTTGCCCAGTAACCGGATGCGCTGATCCTGTTGTTGTCACGTTTTCCAGTCATATTGCCACTGGTCGATCTACCATCCGGTAGCCATCCATCGAGTTTGAGAGAGAGATTTCCGTCAGCGGAAATTCTTCCTTTCATATGGGAGGAATTCCCGGTCCAACGGTGGGTCCACGTCGCCACGACTTTATCCTGCTCAATCTTCAAGTCCACGTCCCAGCACATTTTCTTCTGTGAGGAGCTGCGAGGTTCGTTGCATAAACGACCTTCGTAAGTTCCATCGAATCGATCGGGGGCCTTGACATCTTTTACGGACAGTGCCGCAGCAGGCGCATTCGCGGTTCGCTGGGGTTCTGCCGTTCGTGGAAGCACGGCCTGACCATCCGGCGGCCTGCCCGTCTTCTTCTCCTGCGCCGTCAACTCTGCCGCGCGCCTTTCCGCCGCCGCGCGTTTGATTTCCTGATCGAGACGCTTCTTTTCGTTTTCCACCCGATCCAGCGCTGCTTTGGCTTCTTGCGTTTCGGCTTCTATCTTTGCCTTGCGTAGCTGTGCCTCTGCGGCCTGACGTTGATACGCCTCTGCCTCTAACTTCGCCTGGAGCTGTTGCGCCTTTGCCGTCAGTTGTTCCTCGTTCGCCTTGGCCTTCTCTGCAGCCTTCGTTTTGCCTCTGCGGACTGGCGTTCCAGATCGGCTGCCTGACGAGGCTCCTGGGCACGACGCGGTTCATAATTTTGAAAGATCCAATAACCGCCGCCTGCGACCGCGATAAGCGCGATAACGGTGGCGATGATGCCGGTCAGCTTCCGGCCCTTCGGTTGTTCCGGCTTCAAGGTTGCCGGCATCGATGCACCGTCAGCCTCGGCAATCGAGAAGGTCCGGATCGGCTGCACGATATTTTTGAAGCTGCGCTCGCCCATAGAGATGAACTGCAGCGTCAGTTTATTCTGTATCTGATCATACACGCTGCCCGAAATGCTGATACCGCCTGGCTCTGCGATGGTCTGGATGCGTGCCGCAACGTTGACGCCATCACCCAGCAGATCATCACCCTGCACGATGACATCACCGAGATTGATGCCGATACGAAACCACATGCGCTGGTCTTCCGGCAGGTGCTCGTTGCGCGTGCGCAACGCAGTTTGGATTTCGGTTGCGCACCGCACGGATTCAACCGTGCTCGGAAATTCGGCAAGCACTGCATCTCCTGCGGTATTGAAAATCCGACCATGGTGCTGCCTGATCAGCTCGTCAAAAATCTCGCGATGGCCGCGGAAGATCTTAACCGTACGCTCCTCGTTTACCTGCATCATTCGGCTGTAACCGAAGACGTCGGCCACCAGGATTGTCGCCAGCCTGCGTTCGAGCGACGGCCGGCTGTCTGCCGGCGGGTTGTCGTCCTGCATGTCTTGCTCCAAAACACCGCAAACTTGTGAGGGTCATTTTTGCCATGCTCCCGCAAAGGACGCTTTTAACTATGCGGCGAGCTCATGATGGTTGACTGATAGCTTTCGTATTCCGCCCTGGTCATGTTTCTCCCACATGCTTCGCAGGCCATGTATTTGAATATAACCGCACAGCCGAGCATGTCCGTTCTGATCACATCATCGATTCGAGTATCACCCACTTGTGTCCTGGATTTCAAGGCAATTTTATCACTCCCGCACCGGGAACAGGTCGGCCGTGATTTAGGGTCATGCTTATTCATGCTGTGACATTTTTCCTCTCAGGCAAGTCTGAAACGGCGGGCCCTTTTTAACATGGAATTCTCTGCGAATCCAGCTTTTCTTGATTGAAAGGGCAGGCGCATGTGGCTTGAATTCGTTCTGGAATGGTGTTATAGACATTGGCAAATTCTTTCGAGCAGGAACCCATGCTCATGAGCAAGATAAAAGTTTTTGCGCTCTGGCGCGATGAAAAAATGAATGACGAGGAAGCCCGTATCCTGAGGACGCCCTGCGCGGAAATCTCCGTCCCCCTGGCCTCGGAAACCCTGCGGGAGATTCAGTGCCTGCTGCAATCTTTTCTGGAGAGAGATGATGCCCTGGGATTGGCCGCCCCGCAGATCGGCATCAGCAAGCGTGTGATTGTTTTCCGCAACAAAAACTTGGAGATCAAGGGTCGATGCAACCTTGCGGATTGTGATGTTCTGGTCAATCCGCGCATCACCCAGGCCCGGGGAGAGCCGGTCAAGGGCCTGGAGGGCTGCCTGTCCTGCCCGGATCTCCAGGTGGAAATCGACCGTTTTCCCGAAATCAAGGTCCGGGCCCTTGACCGGGAGGGCCGGAAAATCAGCAAGCGCTACAACGATTTTCTCGCACGGATTGTCCAGCACGAAATGGATCACCTCGAGGGAAAGCTCATCGTCGATTACGAGGGCGCTGCCTATGTGCCCGAAAAGAAAAAAGGTTTTTTCGACCGTTTGTTCAAGAAGGCTTAACGCCGGCGGCGTTGAAACCCTGCCGCACATCCCCCTGAACCACATCAAGCAAATAATATTAGAATTTATAGCTTTGCATAACCGGTCAAAAATGGTTCGCAGGCGGCGATTGAAAGAATTGCCGCATTTCCATGAATTAGACTAATTTATGGATTTCAAAATATTTTGATCTTGTAATATTTGATGCGAAAAAGATTAAGAGCAGCGGCGAAGCCATTTTTGACCGGCCTCGAAGTTTATATGGCTTTGCGCCAGGCAAGGCGATTCTCCAGCCAGCGTGACAGCGTCGTGAAGGCAAAGCAGATGATGAAGTAAATCACGGAAATAAATAGAAAGATTTCCGCCGGGTAGATCATGGTTCGGTTATTGACCTGGGTGGCCACGTGGGTCAGCTCGGAGACGCCGACGATGAAGGCCAGCGACGTGTCCTTGATCATGGAGACGAACTGGTTCACGAAAGACGGGATCATGTTGCGCAGCGCCTGGGGCAGAATGACAAAAACCATGACCTGCCAGTGGTGCAGGCCCGTGGACAGGGCCGCTTCCGTCTGTCCCCGGGGGATGCCTTCGATGCCTGCCTGGACGATCTGCGACATGTAGGCGGACGTGAATATGGCCAGCGCCGCGATGACCGTCCAGTTTTCCGGTACGATACCCCCGGCCAGAAAGGGCAGCAGGAAATACATCCAGAAAATGACCAGAAGCAGCGGGATGCCGCGCACGGCATTCACGACCGCCAGTGTCGGATAACGGATGAAGCGGCTGTGGGCGACGCACATCAAGCCCAGGATCAATCCGCCGAAAAAGGAAAGAACCAGCGCGATCACGGCCAGATAGAGCGTCAGAACCACGCCGCCGATGGGACCGCTGGGATAGCGGCCGATCATGAAGTGGGCCATGTTGTTCCAGATCACGCTGAAATCAAAACCGGATTCCATGGCTACCGCACCCCCATGGGATTCAGGACGTGTTTGCTGTAGAGCGTGACGAGCCAGGTAATAATCAGCGAAAGCCCTAGATAAACCAGCGTTGCCGCCGTAAAGGCCTCGAAACCTTTAAAGGTGTAGCTTTCCACCTGCCGGGCCTGGTAGGTCAGTTCCGCCACCCCGATGGTCATGGCCAGCGAGGAGTTCTTCGTCAGGTTCAGGAACTGATTGATCAGCGGGGGAATCGTCAACCGCACCGCCTGGGGCAGGATAATGTGGTACATGGATCCCAGGTAGGAAAAACCGGAGCTGCGCGCCGCCTCCATCTGTTCCTTGGGAATCGACCGGACACCCGAGCGGATGTCTTCGGCAATAAAGGCGGAGGTATAAATCGTCAGTGCGATGACGGCCGCCGCAAATTCAAAATTCATGGTGTTCATCCAGTCATTGACCGCCTGCGGCAGGATCTTGTAGGATCCGAAATACCAGAAGAAGATCTGAACCAGCAGGGGCGTATTGCGGAAAAACTCCAGGTAGGCATGGGAAAACCAGAGGATCGGCTTGATCTGGCTCATGCGCATGACGGCGATGAGCAATCCCAGAATAAAAGAAAGGGCAATCGACACCACGGACAGTTGCAGCGTGATTTTAACCCCCGAAACGATCCATTCGAAGTACTGTCCGGAAGTGATGATTGCCCAATCAAATTGATAATTCAACACAGGCGGCGAAACTCCCTAATCCTTATTTATCCGCCACAATCTTGAAATTGCCGCGATTCATCTGAAAGGCCTTGCCTTTGGGGCCGAACCATTTGTCGAAGATCTGCTTTGCTTCACCCGATTTTTTCCATCTCCAGCAGCGTCGCGTTGACAAAATTGACAAGGTTCTTATCGCCCTTGCGCATCCCGAGCCCGTAGGGTTCATCTGAAATCCGGATATCGGGGATTTCATATTTTTCCTTGTCCGGGGCTTTGGATAGAATATTGGCCAGAATCGATTCATCCGTGGTGATGGCAAAGACCTTGCCCTGCTGGAGCGCCAGGAAGGACGGCGCATGCTCATCAAAGGCCTGGATGGTTGCGGTCGGCAGGGCCTTTTTGGCATTCTGCTCCGAGGTCGTGCCCTTGGCCGTGCCGATCTTCTTGCCTTCGAGGTCGGCCAGCGTCTTGACGGTTCCCTTTTCGGGTGATGAACTTCTGACCCGTGAGGAAGTAGGTGTAACTGAAGTCGATTTGCTTGGCCCGCTCCTCGGTCTTGGTCATCGTCGCGGCGACGAGATCGACATTGCCGGAAACCAACTGGGGAATCCGCGTCGCCCCGGTTAACGGTTTAAATTCGGCTTTGACGCCCAGTTTCCTGGCGATGGCATTACAGAAATCAACATCATAACCGATGAGTTCCCTTGTTTTTTCATCAATATACCCAAATCCATGGATGGAATCCCGGACACCGAAGACCATCACACCCTTTGCCTTGATTGATGCAAGGGTATCCGCCAGGGCTGCGGAGCCAAAGCCTGCCATCAATACGAATGCCAACAACATCATACCCCATTTTTTCATGTCCTTACCTCCTCTTTCAAAGTTTAATGCATTGGTGATAAAATTTCCTTCAGGAAGAGCTGCGTCCGTTCATGTCTGGGGTTTTTGAAAAACTCCTCAGGCGGCGCCTCTTCCAGAATAACGCCAAAATCGATAAAGGCAACCCGATCGGCCACCTCCCGGGCAAATCCCATTTCATGCGTCACCACGATCAGGGTCATGCCCGTGTGAGCCAGACCCTGCATGACCTGCAGGACCTCCCCGATCATTTCCGGGTCCAGCGCGGACGTCGGCTCGTCAAAGAGCATGATCTTGGGTTTCATCGCAAGCCCGCGGGCAATGGCCACGCGCTGCTGCTGTCCGCCGGAAAGCTGGGCGGGGTAGGCGTCCCGCTTTTCCGTCAGGCCTACCCGTCTCCAGCAGAGCCATGGCCTGTTCTTCCGCTTCCTTCTTTGGGATTTTTCTGATTTTGATCGGTGCGAGCGTGATGTTCTTCAAGACGCTCAAGTGAGGATAAAGATTAAACTGCTGAAAGACAAACCCGATTTCGGCCCGAAGCCGGTTGATGTCCGTCCGGCGATCGCAAATATCCTTCCCATCAACCAGCAGCTTTCCCTTTTCAATCGGCTCCAGACCATTGATAGCGCGGATCAGCGTCGACTTGCCGGACCCGGAGGGCCCGCAAACGACGACGACCTCGCCCTGCTTGACGCGAAGATTGACGTCATTGAGCACATGCAGGTCTTTGAACCATTTATGGACACCGTGAAACTGAATCATGACTTGCCCCTGCCGCCCGGCACCTCCTCTAAATCCTTTGACGTGCGATAACGGCGCTCGAAATTCAGGGCAATGCGTATATAGCACTTTCTGGAAATAATCAACGAATTAATCCTTGCAAACGCTATCTTGCTGATTAGTCATAATGTCATTCACCGGCGATGCTCCCGTGTTTTACATCTTGAAATCTGCCGTCACTTGTAGTAGTCCTGTCTTGGCCGCGGGCGTTGTGCGGTCAGGCCCCGATAGAAATAACGATGGCCCGTTGGCCAGTAAAGCAGGTGGTGACCAGCCATGCAGAAGATTTCCTGCCCCGATTGCCGGAAGACATTCATCTGGACCGACACGATGCCCTTAAAGGGTAAATGTCCCACTGTGGACTGTGAATGGACCTATGACGTTCACCGGGAGCTGCAAAAGAGCGTTACCCAGAGAGAAGACGAGACACGGAAAATTATCCGATGTCCCCGGTGTCACGAGCCCATCGATGATAGGGTGACACTCTGCAGGCATTGCGGCGAAGTCATCATCGGATCCCGGTCTTTCAAGAAAAAATATCTCTTCATTGTCGTAGCTGTCATACTTGTTCTTCTGTCCCTGATCTATAAATTCCGATAGCGACGGTTCTCCGATGACGTTCTGATCGATTCTTTCAGGAGGCCATGATGAAAAAAACGCCCCTATATGAGCGCCATCTTGCCCTGGGCGCAAAAATGATCGATTTCGGCGGCTGGCTCATGCCGGTTCAGTACACGAATGTCATCGAAGAGCATCACGCGACCCGGACCGGAGCGGGCCTTTTCGATATCTGCCACATGGGCGAAATCGCCGTCAGGGGACCGCAGGCCCTCGCGCTGCTGCAGCGCGTCGTCAGCAGGAATCTTGAAGATCAGGCCATCGGCCAGATGAAGCTCTGCATCCTGACGAATGAACAGGGCGGCATCCTTGACGACCTAACGGTGTATAAACTGGAAAGCGATCACTACCTGCTGGTGACCAACGCATCTACGAAGGACAAGGATCTCCATTGGCTGCAAACCCTAAAGGATATGGAGCGTTTTTCCGAGGTCGAGATTACCGACTGCACGAAAGCCATGGGGAAACTCGACCTCCAGGGACCCCGGGCGCAGGCGATTCTCCAGCCTCTGGCCGAAGCAGATATGGACGCCCTGAAATATTATTATTGCCTGAACACGACCGTGGCGGGGATTCCCGCCCTCGTCTCCAGAAGCGGCTATACCGGGGAGGACGGTTTCGAGATTTATGCCGATAGCGAGAAGATCGGCGTCGTCTGGGACCACCTTCTGGCCGACGGAGCCGGGGCAGGCTTGAAGCCCATCGGTCTGGGCTCCCGCGACACACTGCGGCTGGAGGCAGGCATGATGCTTTACGGCCACGAGATGGACGAGTCCGTAACGCCCTTTGAGGTCACCTACGGCTGGGTTGTCGGTCTCGAAAAGGACTTCATCGGCCGCAACGCGCTGAGCCGGCAGAAAAAAACAGGCGTGTCCCGCAAACTGGTTGGATTTGAAATGATCGATCGCGGCATCGCGCGGCAGGGCTATAAAGTCCTTATGTACGGCCGGGAAATCGGCGAAGTCACCTCCGGCACCCTGGCTCCGACCCTCAAAAAGGCCGTGGGGATGGCCTTTGTGCCCGTCATCTACACCGAGCCGGGTACTGAAATCGACATTCTGATCCGCGAGCGCCCCGCCCGTGCAAAAGTCGTCAAACTTCCTTTCTACAAAAGGACGGATAAGCATATTTTTTACAATGTATTCATCTGAAGGGAGAAAAACATGGCCAAGCCGAATCCAACAGACCGTAAATATTCAAAAGAACACGAGTGGGCGATAGACAACGGCGACGGGACGGTGACCGTCGGCATTACCGATTACGCCCAGGAAATGCTGACGGATATCGTCTTTGTGGAACTGCCGCCCGTGGGGAAAAAAGTCGAACAGATGGCCCCCCTGGCCGTTGTCGAATCCGTAAAATCGGTCTCCGACGTTTACGCCCCGGTCGGCGGCGAAGTCATCGCAGTGAATCTGCCCCTGGAGAGCCGGCCGGAACTGATCAATCAGGATGCCTTCGGTGAGGGCTGGCTCGTCAGACTCAAAATGGACAACCCTGCGGAACTTAGCAGCCTCATGGACGCCGCCGCCTACGACGCCCTGATACAGGAAGCAAAACACTGATGTAAGGAGCAGCCGATGGATTATGTCCCCCATACCCAGGAAGATCAGAAAAAAATGATGCAGACCATTGGGATCGCCGTCCTGGACGATCTCTTTGTCGATATTCCTGAAAAGTTCAGGCTTAAGCGGGCGCTTGATTTGCCGCTCGCACGGTCCGAACAGGAAGTGTGGGGGCTGATGCGGCAGGTCGGTTCGCAGAATGTGGTCCCTGCCATCACGCTGACAGGCGCCGGGGCCTATCATCATTTCATTCCTGCCGTAGTGGGGCATGTCATTTCGCGTTCGGAATTCTACACGGCCTATACACCCTATCAGGCTGAAATCAGCCAGGGCATCCTTCAGGCCATTTATGAATATCAGACGATGATCACCAGATTGACGGGGATGCAGGTGGCCAACGCCTCCATGTATGACGGCGCCTCCGCCATGGCCGAGGCCGCCGTGCTGGCCGCCAAGACGCTCAACCGGACGAAGATCGCGATCACCCGCTCTGTGCATCCCCAATACCGCCAGGTCGTAAAAACCTATGCCTGGTCCAATGGCTACGAGGTGGTCGAAGTTCCCTACGCTGACAATGGCCAATTGAATCAGACATCCCTGACGGAAGCCGTAGATCATAGTACCGCCGCGGTACTGCTCCAAACGCCTAATTTCTTTGGAATCATTGAAGATATTTCTGCGATAGAAGCCCTGGTGCATGAAAAGGGGGCTTTGCTCGTCTCCGGCTTTACGGAAGCCACCTCCCTGGGCATCCTCAAACCCGCTGGCGTTATGGGCGCAGATTTCGTCGTTGGGGAAGGGCAGGCCTTCGGCAATCCGATGAATTACGGCGGTCCCTATCTCGGAGTTTTCGCCAGCACAAACCAATTCCTGCGGAAAATCCCCGGCCGGCTCGCCGGGGCGACAGTGGACAAGGATGGCAAGCGCGGCTTTGTTCTGACGCTGCAGACCCGGGAACAGCACATCCGGCGCGAAAGGGCGACATCCAACATCTGCTCCAATGAAGCCCTCTGTGCCCTGGCCGCTGCGGTCTATCTGGTCTGCATTGGAAAAAACCTCAAAAAATTAGCCGAGTTGAATTTCCAGAAAACCCAGTATCTCAAAACGCAGCTATCCCGGCTTGCCGGCTGGGAACCGGTCTTCTCCGGGCCCGTTTACAACGAATTCGCCATGCGTTGTCCCGACGCCGAGGCCGTCAACCAGAAACTGCAGGACGCGGGAATCATCGGCGGCTATGAGCTTGAAAAGGATTATCCCGAATTGAAAGACAGCCTCTTGCTGTGCGCTACGGAAATGTTGTCCCGGGAGGACATGGACCGGATTGTTTCCATCGTGAAAAAATAAACAACCAAAAAGAGAGGCCCCTGATGGATTTAATCTTTGAAAAGAGCAGGCCCGGCAGGACAGCCGGCAGCATTCCCGCCTGTGATGTGCCGGAAGTCGCACTGGAGCAGATTATCGATCAGAAGCTGCTGCGCGCAGACGTGGACCTGCCCGAAGTGGCCGAGGTGGACCTGATCCGCCACTACACGACGCTCTCACGAAGGAATTTCGGCGTGGATGTGGGGTTCTACCCCCTGGGATCCTGCACGATGAAGTACAATCCCAAAATCAACGAAGACGTGGCCAGGCTGCCCGTTTTTACAGCCCTGCACCCGCTGGCGCCGGCCGAGTTCGCGCAGGGAAGTCTGCGGATGATGGTTGAACTGCAGGCGTTCTTGAGTGAAATCTTCGGCATGGCTGATTTTACACTGCAGCCGGCGGCCGGGGCGCATGGCGAACTGACGGGCGTCATGATCATGAAAAAATACTTTGAGACCCGGGGGGATCACCGCCGCCGGATACTGATCCCCGACACGGCGCACGGCACAAATCCGGCAACCGGTGCGCTGTGCGGCTTTGGAACCGTCACGGTTCGCTCCAACGCAGAGGGAGGCGTGGACATCGACCACCTGCGCGAGCTCATGACGGAGGGTGTGGTCGGCCTGATGCTGACCAATCCCAATACGCTGGGCCTCTTTGAACGCAACATAGAGATGGTTTGCGACATTGTTCACAGCCGGGGAGGCCTCATGTACTGTGACGGCGCCAACGCCAACGCCTTCCTGGGAAAAACGAGGGCCGGCGATCTGGGCTTCGATGTGATCCAGCTCAATCTGCACAAGACCTTTTCCACGCCCCACGGCTGTGGCGGACCTGGAAGCGGCCCCGTCGGGGTGAGCGGCAAGCTCGTCGATTATCTCCCCATCCCGCGGATTGGAAAAGAAGGCGACCGCTTTGCCTGGCGCGATGACTTTCCGGACAGCATCGGACGGGTAAAAGCCTTCTACGGCAACTTTAACGTGATGGTAAAGGCTTACACCTATATCCGGTCTCTCGGACCGGATGGCTTGAGGCGGGCAAGTGAAATTGCCGTCCTTAATGCCAATTACGTGAAAGAACGGTTAAGGCCCTATTATGATCTCGCCTATGACCGGACCTGCATGCATGAGTGCGTCCTTTCCGGAAAGCGACAGGTAAAGGAAAGCGGTGTTCATACAACGGACATTGCCAAGCGCCTCCTGGATTATGGCTATCATCCGCCGACCATCTACTTCCCGATGCTCGTCCCGGAAGCGATCATGATCGAGCCTAATGAAACAGAAAGCATCGAGACGCTGGACGCCTTCTGCGATGTCATGATCGCCATTGCCCGGGAAGCGCACGAGGAACCGGAAAAGGTGAAATCCGCACCGCTGACGACACCCGTAAAGCGCCTGGATGAGGTCAGGGCCGCCCGTGACCCGGACGTGTGCTGGAAAGGATGACGGTTTGATTTTCTCATCGGCAGGGATGAATTATTTTTTGCGAAGACAAACAGCCTGAATGTCTTCTCGATGAGGTACGGAAATGAAAAACTGGATTCATCATTCCAGGGAAAAACTTATTGAGAAACTCTGGGCGGCAGAGCCGAAAATCAAGAGCATCCTGAAGAATTCAAATCAACTGGAAGAAGCCCGCTTCATCCTGTTCGATTATCTCAATCGGCTCGAACGCGATCTGTTCAACATGCGCTCCGACACCTACTTCGTCAATCTCAATATTATCGAAAAGCGCAACGCCAAGGAATGCATCCGCGTCCTGTCCAATGTCATGCGGACGGAGAATGAACACCTGACGGGCGTCTCGCCGCTGGCGCGGCTTTTTGAGCTCGCGAAAGAAACACCCGGCGCACAGGAGACGATCAACGAAGGCTTTTTATGTGAATTTATCGTGCTGTTCCGAGGTATTACGGGAAAATCGGGCAAACACGTCACCGGGCAGGATGTCTTCAGCATGATGGATGGCCGCGAGGCCGCGGTGACCCGCTCCGAACAGTTGGATGGCTACGCGTCGCTCATCCGGCGCCATTTCCGGCGTTACCGGACTGGGTTCGACCGCTCGATCATCCGCCAGCGGCAGGAATTGAAAAAGGAAATCCTGAGCTACTTCGGCGCCGGGGAGAGCCAGTGGCAGGATTACATGTGGCATTACCGTCACATTATCAAGGATGCCAATACCTTAGGCGACATTGTCCGGCTGGAACCAGACGAGGTGGAGGGGCTCGCCGCGGCCGAGGAAATGCACTTTCCCTTCGAAATCACGCCCTATTATCTGTCCCTGTTCAATAAATCAGGCCGCACGGACGCCGACCGCCAGATCCGCGCCCAGGTCATCCCCAGCCGACGTTACTGTCAGGGCGTCAAAGAAAGCTGGGAAAAGGGGATCGATATGGATTTCATGGGCGAAAAATCGACCAGCCCCATCGACGGCATCACCAGGCGCTATCCGGAAATCCTGATCCTGAAGCCTTACAATTCCTGTCCGCAGATCTGTGTTTACTGCCAGCGGAACTGGGAAATCAAAGGCATCGACGACAACGTCCAGATGAGCCGCAAGAAGCTCCAGGAGTCGCTGGCATGGATCCGCAAAAGCGAAAGCATCTCGGAGGTGCTCATCACGGGGGGCGATCCGCTGACGCTCAATAACGATTACCTGGACTGGCTGCTCGGAGAAGTCGCCGCAATCAAACACATCGAACGCATCAGGATCGGCACGCGGATTCCCGTCACCGTCCCTTTCCGGATCAATGAGGGACTCCTGGACGTTTTTAAAAAATACCATGAATGGGGAAAACGCGAACTCGCCATCGTCACGCATTTCGAACATGCGGCGGAAATTACACCCGATTCCCTGGACGCTGTGAAAAAGATCAAGGGGCTGGGAATGAATGTTTACAACCAGCAGGTCTTTACCTATTACAATAGCCGGCGTTTCGAGACCTGCCTGCTGCGTAAGACACTCAAGGTGTCGGGCATCGATCCCTATTACTCCTTCAGCACCAAGGGGAAGGAAGAGACCATCGACTTCCGCGTGCCCATCGCCAGGATCGAGCAGGAGCGGCGCGAGGAGGCCCGGCTGTTGCCCGGCCTCGTCCGGACGGACGAACCGGTCTTCAACGTCCCGCGTCTCGGCAAGACGCAACTACAGGCCTGGCAGGACCACGAAGTGATCATGATTCTGCCTGACGGTCGCCGTATTTACCGTTTTTATTCCTGGGAGGTCCGGCTGGTTACCGCCCTGGATTATCTCTATACGGATGTTCCCATCTATGACTACCTGAAGAGGCTGTCCGAGGACGGTGAGAACATCGCCGATTATGACACGATCTGGTACTATTTCTGATGCAGGGCTTAAGACCACCGTTGCGCAAACCGGATTGGCTGAAAGTCCGGCTCCCCGGCGGCGAACCTTACAAAAAGGTGCAGGATGTGCTCAGGGGGCACCGTCTCCATTCCGTCTGCCAGGAGGCGCGCTGTCCCAACATCGCGGAATGTTTTCGGGATGGGACAGCGACCTTCCTGATTCTCGGGGATGTCTGCACGCGCAACTGCCTTTACTGCCATGTTGCCCACGGCGTTCCCCTGCGGCCCGACCCCGATGAACCGGAGCGTCTGGCTGATGCCGTCCGCTCACTGGGATTGAAGTATGTGGTGATCACCTCGGTCACGCGGGATGATATGGGCGACGGCGGGGCCAGTCACTTTGCCGCCTGCATCTCAGCCCTGCGCGGACGAATCCCGGATTGCCGGGTGGAAGTCCTGATCCCGGATTTTCAGGGCAACCAGCGGGCCCTCGAAGAGGTCATGGACGCCGGTCCCGCCGTCATCAATCATAACCTTGAGGTTGCGCGGGGCCTTTTCAGGGACCTTCGTCCCCAAGGGAATTACAGCGTATCCCTTGAATTATTGAGGCGAACCAGCGAGAGTTCGTCAAAAAAGATTATTTCGAAATCAGGCTTTATGGTGGGCTTCGGCGAATCGCATGCCGACATTCTGGAATTAATGGAAGATCTTGCCGGGGTCCATTGTGAAAGGCTCACCATCGGACAATATCAGCAGCCGACCCGGAAGCACTGGCCGGTCCGGAAATACTACCATCCCGATGAATTTGAAGCCCTCAAGGCAGCGGCGACGGCGATGGGATTCAGGCACGTGGAAGCGGGCCCCCTGGTCCGCAGCTCCTACCATGCCGCCGGCGCATGCATCGAAAGGGAAAGATTTACCATTCATGCTCAAGAACCTCCTGGTTAAGACCCGCGACGCACGCTGGATGTGGGACCTCTTCGGCCCGATCTACAACCGGCAAATTTACAACGCCCTTTTCGAGCTCTACGAGCATATTGCCGAAGAGATTAATCAGGACGGATCGTCACATATCCTCGACGTCGGGGCCGGCCGGGGATACATCACGCTGCTTTTGGCCGCCCGACGCCCGACGGCGTCCCTTACGGGCGTCGATTTTTCCGCCACGCAGGTCCGTGCGGCGGAACGGCTGCGAAAGCGCAGGGGAATCGACAATTGCCGCTTCGAGTTGGGAAATGCCATGCATCTTCCCTTCGCGGACAACCGGTTCGATGCGGTCGTGACCGTCGGATCCATCAAACACTGGCCCGATCCGCAGCAGGGCATAGCGGAGATTCACCGCGTTCTTGCCCCGGGTCAGGGGGCGGTCATCTCGGAAACAGACAGGGAGGCTTCGGAGGAGGA
This sequence comes from uncultured delta proteobacterium, assembly GCA_963708515.1. Lineage (GTDB taxonomy): Bacteria > Desulfobacterota > Syntrophia > Syntrophales > Fen-1087 > JAPLJM01. Next base: position 274,496 of record CAVPSX010000022.1, read on the forward strand.
GCTGAGGCGTTTCATGCAGCGCTTCACCGCCTGGTTTTTCTGGGACCCTCTGCTATTCTGGGGATTGCGCCATATCATTTTCGGCCAAAGCTATTCCGAAAGCGAAATCGTCTCTTTCGCAAAGGCCGCCGGATTCAGAGCAATCAGAACGGAAAAGTTGGCTACCTGCCCTTACGTGATCGTGAAAGCGCAAAAATGATACCGTGTTCTGCCGTAATTAATCCATTCCTAAATCAAAAGTGATATAACAGCCGCAAATCATAAAGATCAAGCGAGAGACGACTTCCCGGTGAGGCGGGCTGCGGAGGTTCCATCACCCTTATCATAGATAATATGGGAGAGCGTTCATTTCCAGATCGTATCCAACCTCTTGGCAATCTCGTCGATCATCTCCTCTGTACCGCAGATCTTCTTTGCCTGCGGTTCTGCAAGATTTGCAAGATCGCCGGTCATCATGCCGCTTTCAACCGTGGCAAGAGCTGCTTTTTCAACGGCATTGGCAAAAAGAACCACCTGCTCTGTTCCATCAAGTTCGCCGCGTTTCCTAAGTGCGCCCGTCCAGGCGAACAGGATCGCCATGCAGTTCGAGGAGGTCTTCTCGCCCTTCAGATGTTTATAGTAGTGCTTCTGCACGGTGCCATGAGCGGCCTCGTACTCAAACCAGCCGTTTGGTGAAACCAGGACCGAAGTCATCATGGCCAGAGAGCCGAAGGCCGAGGCCACCATGTCGGACATGACGTCGCCGTCGTAGTTCTTGCAGGCCCAGAGCATGCCGCCTTCGGATTTCATGATACGGGCCACGGTATCATCGATGAGGGTGAATGTGAACTGGATCCCGGCCTTCGAAAACCTGTCTTTGTATTCCTTCTCAAAGGTCTCTGTAAAGATGTCGCGGAAAGCCCCGTCGTAGGTCTTCGAGATGGTGTCCTTTGCACCGAACCAAAGGTCCACCTTCTGGTCCAGTGCATATTCCATGCAGGCCTTCGCAAAGCTGCGGATGGAAGCATCGGTGTTGTGAATGCCCTGGATGATGCCGCCGCCTTTGTTGAACTCCTGAATCGTGCCGCGGAAGAGCTCCCGGCCCGCGCTGTCGGTGTAAACAAGCTCCGCCTTTCCGGGACCCGGCACTCTGAACTCGGTGTTCTTGTATACATCTCCGTAGGCATGCCTCCCTACGATTATGGGCTGAGTCCATGAGCGGACAGCGGGTTTTATATTGTTCACCAGGATGGGTTTGCGGAACACGGTGCCGTCCAGTTGAGCCCTGATCGTGGCGTTCGGAGACTTCCACTCCTGCTTGAGGTTGTACTCCCTGACACGATTTTTATCCGGGGTGATGGTCGCGCACTTCACGCCCACGCCGTGTTTCTTGATGGCCTCGGCAGCTTCCAGGGTGATCTTGTCGCCGGTTTCGTCGCGCTTCCCGAGGCTGAGATCATAGTACTCGGTCCTGATGTCCACGTAGGGGGCAAGGAGTTTCTCCTTGATCATGGCCCACATGACGCGCGTCATCTCATCGCCGTCCATCTCAACGATTACGTTTTTTGTGCTGATCTTCTTCGCCATCACCAAAGCCTCCTGAGTGGGGACAGATTTCAAATCTGTCCCCAAAGATTTCAAATCTGTCCCCAGCGCTGCTACGCCTTCTTTCTTTGCATGGACAACGAGCCGCCGGCAAGAATGATCTGCTTCTGCCGCGCAGTCAGACCGTACATGACCTCGATATTTATTCCTTTGGTTTTGTTCTCGACCACAATGGGGTCGCCGTCGGCGATTGATTCGGCTGCGTTGACAATTTCGAGCTCATCGTTCTGGTCGATTCTTTCATAATCCGCTTCATTTATAAAGGTTATGGGAAGAATGCCGAAATTGACCAGATTGTCCGTATGGATGCGCTGGAACGATTTGGCCAGAACGACTTTGACGCCGAGGAACATCGGGCAAATGGCCGCATGTTCGCGCGATGAGCCTTCACCATAGCTTGCACCGCCGACAATGATATTGTGCCTGCCTGTATCGCGAATCTGTCTGGCGCGTGCAGAAAACCCCGCATCGATATTTTCGAACACAAACTCGGAATACTTGGGCACATTTGAACGGTATTTCATCCTTGCGCCTGCCGGGATGATGTGGTCGGTGGTAATCTTGTCGCCGACCTTGATAGTGGCCGTGCCCTTGATATCGGCAGGGAAGGGGTCATTGGTCGGAGGGGCGCCGATGTTCGGTCCACGGAAAATCTCGACCGCTGAGGGATCCTCGACCGATTTCGGGAAGATAAACAGATTGTCGTCAATGATGAATTTTCCCGGCATGGCAACCCGGGGATATTTCATTCCGAGTTTCCGCGGGTCCGTGATTTTTCCCGTGATGGCCGCCGCCGCTGCCGTTTCGCATGAAACCAGATAGACTTGGGCGTCATGGGTGCCGGACCGGCCCTCAAAGTTACGGTTGGACGTGCGCAGCGAAATCCCTCGCGTTGACGGCGACTGGCTGTTGCCGATGCAAAACCCGCATGCCGACGGGTCGATGCGCGCGCCGGAGGCAATGAGGCTGCCCAGATAGCCGGCTTTGTCGATATTCTGCATGACCTGCCGGGAACCGGGGGCAATGACCAGGCTCACGTTCGGTGCAGCGACGTGGCCTTTCATGATGCGCGCGACAATTGCAAGATCCTTGTAAGACGAGTTGGTGCAGGAGCCGATGCAAACCTGATCCACCGTCATTCCCTCAAGCGACTCCACCGTGGCGATATTCCCGGGTGAGTGCGGCGTAGCTGCCAGCGGCACAAGTTTGGACAGGTTTATCTCTACGACCTTGTCATACTCCGCATCCCCGTCGGCGGTGATCTCTGAGAAGTCGGAGTAGCGGCCCTGCGCCATAAGGAACGTCTTTGCAATATCATCGCTGGGAAATACCGACGTGGTGACGCCGCATTCCGCGCCCATGTTCGTGATGGTCGCACGTTCGGGAACGGAAAGGGTTTTTACCCCGGGACCTCCGTATTCGAAAACCGTATTGACGTTGCCCCGGGTGCCGAAAATGCGCAGGACTTCGAGAATCACGTCTTTGGCCGAAACCCAGGGTTTGAGCCTGCCGGTCAAATTGATTTTAACGACCCTGGGGCAGACAAGGTAGAAAGGCGCGCCGCCCATTGCCAGTGCAACATCCAGTCCGCCGGCGCCAATGGCGATCATGCCGATACCGCCGCAAGTCGGCGTGTGGGAATCGGACCCGAGCAGTGTTTTACCCGGCTTGCCGAAACGTTCAAGATGCACCTGGTGGCAGATGCCGTTTCCGGCGCGGGAGAGGATGATGCCGTATTTGACGGCGATCGACTGCAGATATTTATGGTCGTCTGCATTCTCGAAGCCGACTTGAATGGTGTTATGATCGATGTAGCTGACCGACAGTTCGGTCGCGATTTTCGGCAGGCCGGTGGCTTCGAACTGCAAGTAGGCCATGGTGCCGGTTGCATCCTGCGTGAGCGTCTGATCGATCCGGATGGCGATTTCAGATCCCGGGTTCCAGGATCCCTCTGCAATATGTGATTCAAAAAGTTTCCTGGTCAGTGATTTGCCCATTGCCAACCCTCCTGTTTTTGGGGACAGATTTCAAATCTGTCCCCAGAATATCTAATCCTGAACACGTCCGAGGAATTTGCATTCGCTCACGGGAATACGCATGTCCATATCGGTCCCGCTTTCGCGATGGTCAAGATACTCGCCTGCACCGCCGGCCACCCTCCCCAGCGCAAAGGCGAGAAACGGCAGGTCGAGCGCGCGTTCGACGGTGATCTTCTTCTCCACCAAAAGCGGCCACGTAATGCCCATCAGAATACAGGTGAGCGTGGCGTCCACGTTTACGGCGTGGACCTTGCTGGTCACGCCGGCGCTGGTCATGCCGCGGGTCAGCCGGTGATAGAAATCATGGAACACGTTGTAGATTTTATGCTCGTCCATATATGCGGCGATGACTCTTTCGCGCGGATCGAAGTTGACCGCTTCCTTGTTGAACACGGGATGTCCGAGGCAGGGGACTTTTTCGTAATTAAGACCTGCTTCCTTGTCCACCACTTTCCTTTCCTTGAATTTCTTGACATAGTCACGAACAATCGCATCCAGGTCAGGCGCATTTTTCTTGTTGTAGGGATCGGTCAACCCGGTTTTCCCGAAAACATCAATCAGCATTCTGGCTGCTTCCTGGCCGTTTCCGCCGTGAACCGTTCCAATGGCGGCCAGGGTTGCGATCATGGCCGTATTCGGCGCATTTCCGGCCGAAGCGGAAAGTTTTGGCGCCTGGCTTGAAATCGTGCCCGGTCCGTTCGTCAACGATGCGATCAGTCCCATTTCGAACAAACGTATTTCAAACGCGTGCTTGAGCGGATGGCCGAGCCAGTACAGAAGGACTGATTCGACAAACGAGCCTTTATTCATAAGGTTCATGACGGAATAGCCGTATATGCGCGGCGTAACACCGTCATTTGAGGACGCATGCGATGCGTTGCGCATGGATTGCCGCGTTGATATCCGGCCGAAGCCGGACTTGACATATCGCTCAACCAGAGAACCGTAAGGTTCCGGGATGGCGCCGGGATGAAGAATCATGGTGCGGGGGAGTTTATGTTCAAAGGCGCCGAAATTCTTGAACCAGGGGTTGAGCCCGATCGGCTGTGTCGGGGAGAAGTCCGTTTTGATCCCGCATGCATCCGTCACGGCCATGGCCGCATTGACAAGGTCATGCAGCGCGTTGACGCGGACGCCCCGCTTTTTTTCCTTGAGGATGGGCATGAACGTTTTCGGATGATCCGGGTCAAAAACCGGTACCCCGAAATAGTCGTCGAACATTTTCATTTTTGCCGAAGCCGTGGTGTTGGGTCCTTCGACGACCGCACCGGCGTGCCCCAGAGAGATGCTGCGTCCTTCGGCGAACTGTCCTGAAATATAGACAATGACCGGTTTCGGGCATTTGAGAGACTTAAGGTAGGCGATCGCCTCCTCTTCATAGGATCCGCCCGGTTCAACATAGAGGATGACAAGCTGTGTGCGGGTGTCCATCATGGCAAGGGGAAGAAGCGCTTTGATCGGTGTCAGGATCAGAGGGTCCTTGCCGGTTGAGATTCCGTAGGAAACACCCAATCCGGCAGGCTTGAGGTAGGTCGCAATGGTATTGACCATATTGCCGGAGTTGGAAATGATGCAAACGCTTCCCTTGACGAATGCTTCATCCGGAGCATCTCCGCCGACGGCGCCGACGCGCGTGCGGTCGTAAGCATTGATGACACCGAGCGTATTGCAGCCGACGATATCGATATCAGCGCTATCGGCAAGCGATTTGAGTTTCGCCGTGACTTCGATGGACACATGTTCCGTAATGACGAAGATGGTTTCAACAAACTTTTTGCCGTGTTCCAGCACCTCCTTGACATCGCCATAGACGGCATCAGGCGGTGAATAAACAATGATCTTGTTTGGTTTTTTCGCATCCGGAAGGGCTGACAGCAGGTCCTCGAACTGGCCGAAGACAGGTATCGGTTTGCCCCCCGGAACGTTAACGGCCTGACCTTCCTTGCCAAGCGCCCATCCGGCCACGATATTCTTGCAGTAGCTTTGAGAAATGATCGAGACCTTGGAAGCTTCACGGCCGGTAATATTCGATACGGCGATACGATCCCCTTTTTTCAGGATGTCACTCAGTGATTTCGCTCTCATTTCCGGTCCTCCTTCCATTCGATCTCGCTGTAATTCGCCAGCTTGGCCGCATACGCAGCGACCAGCGTAATGGGCGTATCCGGTCCGAAGAAGACAAACGGCAGATTGAGGTTTTCCAGGGTTTTTTTCATGACCGCCAGCCCCTGGACGAGTCCGGGACCGCCGCGCCCGATGACGACGGGGATATGAAGGGGGCCATGCTGGGCGACCCATTCTTCCAGGGCGTCTGCAATGGCGGCAAAGGTCACGTCAATCTGGGTGTTGTTGGCTTTCCCGCCGAGAATGAGCAGCAGTGAAGTATTGGCCAGTTTATGGCGGAAGCAGATTTCAGCGGTCTTCTTCATCCGGTCATAGGGCGGGTTTCCGCCAAAATCAGACAGAAATATCGGATCGCCGCCGCACTGGGCCAGCGTTTCGATGATAATGGTGCTGGCGCCGCCGCCGAACAAAATCGGGAGAATCTTTTTTCCTCCGAGTGATGACACATGGGCCTGTCCCTGATGGCTTGCTGCGGACCAGAGTCGCATCTCCTCATCAAAAGCCTCTTCCGTGCTCGGGTACTCCGGGAATTCAAACCCGAGATCACGGAACTTGAAATTGTTTTCATCGAACGTGGCTTTAAAATCACAGGCAAATATCTTTCCGTCTTTGGTCACGCGCCACGGATTGATTTCACAGGACTGCATGCCGGTCGAGATGAACATATCCCACTGATTGACAAAGAAGCGTGCCAGCATGGAGTTCAGGCTGCCCTGCAAACCAAGCTTGCTCAGCGCTTCTGAAGCCTGATAGGCATTTAATCCGCGGAAGACATCGACGGGAATCGTGACCTTGTCTGAATCCGGGATGGATTCGACATCCATCCCGCCTTTGAGTGAAACCGTAAAAGAGGGGGAAAGAAATTTGGAATTATAGGTGATGGCCGTAAAAAGCTCCATATCCGCCGGTACCTCCTGAACCATGTACGATGTTCGAGGTTGCAGTCCAGCGACTTCCGCTGCGGCCACTTTCTTTAAAAGTTGCATGGCTTCACGGTAATCACTGACCTTACGAACCGTGCCGGCCTTGCCACGTTTTCCTGCAAGCACATCTGGTTTAACGATACCGCTTCCCCATTCCTGCAATTTCTTTTTAATGTCCGATTGATTCACAGGCTCCACAACAAAACCCGGAACCGGAATTTTAAATCTGCCCGCAAGTTGCTGAAGGAAAATCAGTTCGCCGATTTTTGCGCTCATCAGTACGCCCTCCTTTGTAAGGGATCTACTAAAACCCGTCCATTATATTCATGATATTTATGCCTGAAAATGAAAAGGATTGCAACTGTTGATTATGACAACCGGACAACCGTCGGATAGCGTCGTTGATCCGTCCGGTGAAAAACACACGGTTAAATTCGTTGACAACCCGGCGGCGCTTCATTAGATTGCCGGTGCAATTAAAAAGCGATCGGAGGAAACCGTTTTGTCGGAACTATTTGACCTGATCGTCATCGGCGCGGGACCCGGCGGCCACGCTCTGGCGGAACATGCAGCCCGTCTTGGCGCCCGGACGGCGATTATCGAGAAAAATCTCTGGGGCGGCACCTGCACCCACCGGGGCTGTATCCCCACCAAGGCGCTTCTGGCCTGCAGCAGACACTATGCGGATCTGAAGAAAATGAAGCGCTTCGGCGTCACCATCGGTTCGTCCTCGTTCGATTTTACCGCCATGAAACGGCATCAGCAGCAGATGGTCCGCGTCTCCGCCATGGGCGTGGAAAAGTCCCTCCGGGAGGCCGGTGTTGCGATGAAAGCGGGCGAGGGAAAGATCCTGTCTTCACGGGAAGTTCAATGGACCGATCCCCTCGGAAACGTTGAGATTCTTCAGGGCGAACGCCTCGTCATCGCCTGGGGTTCAGAGCCCGCCCTTCCGCCGGGCATTGCGACATCGAAACGCATCCTGACCTCCGATGGGTTCCTCCGATTGGAAGCCCTGCCGGAGTATATGATCATCATCGGAGGAAGCGTCATCGGGGTGGAATTTGCAACCTTTCTGGCCGAACTGGGCGTGAAAGTGACATTGATCGAACTGCTGGAGCAGATCCTGCCATCTGAGGACGAAGATGTCTCAGCCCTGCTGAAACAGGAACTGACACGGTTGGGCGTTAAAATTCATACCTCCACAGAGCTCCGGACGATTCATGAGACGAACGACGGGGTTGAAATAGCCGTTGTGCATGGGGAATGCGATACCCGCCTGACCGCGGATACGGCCCTCATCTGCACCGGCCGGAAACCCCTTATGGATCAGGGGCAATTAGACCGGATCGGTATCCGGTACGACCGGAAGGGAATATCTGTCGATGCGCAGCACAGGACGAATATCCCCGGCATTTACGCCATCGGCGATGTAACGGGCGGCGTCATGCTGGCTCACCGGGCGATTCAACAGGGAAAGGACCTGGCGAGCGCCCTCTTCGGCGATGGTTCGTTCATCTACAACGAAGCGTCCGTTCCCGCAGTCGTGTATTCCCATCCCCAGATCGCCCACGTTGGCCTTACGGAAAAGCAGGCAGTCAGGCAGGGCCTGACGGTTGAGGTTGTGAAATCTGATTATGCCGCCAACATCATCGCCCGCACGGAATTGATGGGACAGGGGTTCGTAAAAATGCTGTTTGACGGTGACAAGCTGATCGGCGCGACCATCGTGGGCGACGCAGCGGCGGAACTGATCGCGTCAATGTGTTTTGCGGTCGCAAATGGCTTGGGGAAGAGGGAATTGAACAAATGGATCATTCCCCACCCGACGCTCAGTGAAGCTCTTATACGGCCTTGAACAGCCTTGCCTTTGCCACCGGACAATAACAAGGATTTTCTCGCCATTGTGTTTGAACGGCCCGTTCGGCTCTGTGAGTCACGAGTTATTGCAGGTGCAGACGGAGAGACCTGTGAAAAATGGCTTCGCCGCCGCTCAAAATCTTTTTCGCCATAAATACTAGGCTTAAATATGTATGAAATCCATAAATGAGTCATGGGGACATGACGGAGTCGTGTCCCCATCAACGAAAAATCTTTCATTCGCCGCTTGCGAAACATTTTTCACAGGTTATGTAAAACTCTCGCCGGCTACACGACACCGTAGGCCAGCATGGCCCGAGCCACCTTCGTGAAGCCCGCGATGTTGGCGCCTGTCACATAATCGCCCTTCTTGCCGTAGGCCTCGGCGGTTTCCACGCAGGCCTTGTGGATGCTCTTCATGATGATGAGCAGACGGTTGTCCACCTCTTCCCGTGTCCAGGAGAGCTTCATGCTGTTCTGGCTCATCTCGAGGCCGGAGGTGGCCACGCCGCCGGCATTGGCGGCTTTGCCGGGCCCGTAGAGAATGTTGTTTTCCTGGAAGATCTTGACGGCTTCCGGTGTGGAGGGCATATTGGCTCCCTCGGCCACGCAGATGCAGCCGTTCTTCACGAGCGCGGCGGCATGCGTGGCGTCCAGCTCGTTCTGGGTTGCGGAGGGCAGGGCGATATCGACCTTGATGCCCTGGTCCCGGATGACATCCCAGACGCTGGCCCCTTCGATGCAGCAGGTGTTGTACTTGTCGGCGTATTCCTTGATGCGTCCACGCCTGACATTTTTGAGCTCCATGACGAAGTCGCACTTCTTGGCGTCGATCCCCTGTTCATCGACGATTGTAGCGGTGGAGTCGCACAGCGTGATGACCTTGCCGCCCAGCTGATTGACCTTTTCCACGGTGTACTGGGCCACGTTGCCGGCGCCGCTGACGGCGACAACCTTGTTCTTGAAGTTGAGGCCGCGCGTGGCCAGCATCTCTGCGGCAAAGTAAGTCGTGCCGTAGCCGGTTGCCTCGGGACGGATCAGGCTGCCGCCGTATTCGAGTGCCTTGCCGGTCAGAACACCGGTGTGCTCGTTGCGAATCTTCTTGTAATAGCCGAACATGTAGCCGATTTCCCTGCCGCCCACGCCGATGTCGCCGGCCGGCACATCCGTTTCCGCGCCGATGTAGCGGAAGAGTTCCCGCGTGAAGGCCTGGCAGAAGCGCATGACTTCGCCGTCCGATCTACCCTTGGGATCGAAGTCGGAGCCGCCCTTGCCGCCGCCCATGGGCAGCGTGGTCAGCGCATTTTTGAAGATCTGCTCAAACCCCAGGAATTTGATGATCCCGAGGTTGACCGACGGATGAAAACGCAGGCCGCCCTTGAAAGGACCGATGGCGTTGTTGAACTGGACGCGGAACCCCCGGTTGACATGGACTTTTCCCTTGTCGTCCACCCAGGGAACCCGGAACATGATCATCCGTTCCGGCTCGACGATGCGTTCGTAAATGTTGGCTTTGACGAATTCCGGATGCCGTTTGGTCGTCGGTTCCAGCGTTTCCATGACCTCTTCCACAGCCTGGTGAAACTCCGGCTGGTCGGGATCGATCTGCTTGACCTTTGCGAGGACATCTTTGATGATTGACATAAAACTACCCCCTTAATAAATTTGAATTTTTATATTTCTGCATTGGATGTTCATGGAGGAAAAAACATTAAGACCATTTTTTCAGTGCATCGAAAGGTTCCAACGCCCTATAATCCATCACCGTGGACATCGCTTGGTTTTCAACATTCACGTCCGCTTCCTGGACGCAGGCGACCGGATTGAGACCGCCGATCAGGATGATCCCCACCTTATTGACCTCCACGGGGACCTGGCAGACCGGTTCACTGATTTTACCTGTGACCAGGACGCCATTGATGCCGGCTTTTCCCATCTTTGTCAGCAGATCGCAAGTGAGCACATGGCAGGGCGCCGGAATTTCGCGGAAATTCGCCAGGATCATGCCTTCCCCCTTTTCTATCGCGCTGCTGACGGAGGTCATCTTTCCGCGGATAAAAACCTCGGAAGGATCGAGGGATGATCCGGAATAATGGATCAGCTCCGCGAATCTCAGGGGATGGCGGTTCTTTACCTGCAGGATGCCGCCGAATTTGGAATCCATCGGGATGCCGTGCTTCAGCAACACGCCGTTGACGACGATGCTGCAGACCGTGGCAAGGCCGATTTTCCCTTCCGGGATGAGGACGTCTCCAAGATATTGCCCCTCACGTGCCACGGCGACGAGGTTGCTGACGGTGAAACCCGATTCAAAAACGGGCCGCATGATCTTCATGGCATGGGGAAAGGAGGCTGTCGAAAAGAAGGAAATATTGATCGGCAGCAGGCCGTCTTGCGTCTCGGGATTGAACGTGGTCTGAAAGGCCAGGATCTCGATGCGCGATATCGCAAGCCCGACCTTGTCGCGGACCCGAGCTTTACCTATCTCTTCAATGCCAAGGGTCGTAATCATGCGTCCGTCCCTCTTGTCCACCAGCCGCGTTACCCCGCGCTCATCCATGAGTTTCAGGTGATAACGGACCGCCCGCTCGCTGGGAGCAAAACCCCTGTCCTGCATCTTGCGCGCAAGGATGCGGGAGCCCAAGGGCCCTCCGGCTTCATGCAGGAGGCGCAGGATCAGCAAAGTTTTTCTTTCAATCTCGTCCTGACTGGAAAAAACGTGAATCATCGGCAATCGGCCATCCTTTGCCGATGCTCCTACACGCAAACAATGCTCCTGTCAATACAAAGATGTACTTTTAAGGAAGAAATGCGGGACTTTTTTATGCGGTGCAGATTTTTGGAAACAGTGCGAAAAATATCATAAATTGAGAACCTTGCACAACCGGTGAAAAATGGTTTTTAAAGCGGCGAAAAAAAATTACGGATTTCCAAAAATTAGGCTCATTGATTGATGTCAATCATATTCAGGCCTAATATCTCTTTAGCAAAAAGATTTTTAAAAGCGGGTGTTGTCCGTTTTTCAAAGGTTTAGAGGTGAGGATTTTTACGACTCCATGAACGGAAAGCTCAATTGCTGCCAGCGGGCGATGCACCTTCCGCAGGAGGTCCGCGTTTTTGCCCTGGCCTCACAGGCGGTCAGATCGATGAAATAGCCGTGCTGTGCACACCAGCGGGTTTCCCGCGAAGAGGCTTCAAAAACCCCTTTCGGCGGATTTCCGCGATCGCGATCGCGGCCGGGACCGATGCGCCTCTTGCGTTTCTTCATGATAGGAGGGGATGGCGTTAAAATAGAAACCCCGTCCCTGGAAAGACCGCAAAGACGAGGTTTTTTATTAAAACATGGGTATGACCGTCCGGGACGATATCACGCCTTCTTTTTGTTTTTGACAGGCGCCTTGGCTGCCGGTTTCTTGGCCGGTACTTTTGCCTTTGCTTTCGGCGCTGCCTTGGCTGCCGGTTTCTTGGCCGGTGCTTTTGCCTTTGCTTTCGGCGCTGCCTTGGCTGCCGGTTTCTTGGCCGGTGCTTTTGCCTTTGCTTTCGGCGCTGCCTTGGCTGCCGGTTTCTTGGCCGGTGCTTTCGCCTTTGCCGCAACGGGTTTAACGGCTTTCGCGGGGGCTTTTGCCACCGCCAGCAGAGTTTTCTTCTTCACTTTATCGGCGGCAGCCTTGCCTTTCGCCATGCCCATTTTGCAGCAATCGATTTCCGCCATGTCCAGCCCGATGTCGTCAACCGTGACAATCAGACCGCAGACTTCACAACTTAACACATCGCCTTTTTTTGCTTTTACCATTGCGCACTCCTCCTTAAAAAAATGTTATGTTTTATTCAGCAAGCTCACTTGATTTCTTAGGCCCTTCTACAGCAGAAAAGGCGGATTTACAAGCCATTATATTTCCGTATTTTCAGTGTATGAGAAATTTATCCCATGCCGGCCTCAGGAAGACCTGTATCCTCCGGGGGAACAAGCTGAAAAAAATCCCGGATGATGCCCGTGATCTCCTCGGGCCTTTCCATGGGAATCAGATGCCCCACGTCGCGGATTAGTCGGTAAGCCGCGTTGGGGAACAGAGAAACGGCTTTCTGCAGATCGATGAAAGCCCGGTTTTCGCTGTGTTCGCCCTCGAGCACAAGGATGGGGCAGGAAACTTGCGGCAGCAGCGGCCATGGGTCAAAGCGGATGCCGCCCATGAAAAGGGCCGCCTCTTTCTTTGGCGAACAGGCGAGCTCCAGGCCGCTTTCCTCATTGCGCCTCATGCCGTACCGGACATAAAGAGACAGCATTTCCGCATCCCACTTGTTGAACAGGGTTCTGGACTTGAGATAGGTCAGCGCTTCGGGCTCATCCTGCCAGTGATTCCGGCGTTTGATGGATTTTGCAGCCAGCGGATGGTCCTGAACCCGGATCCGGACCCGGTAGAAGTCCTGCGGTAGAAAAATCGGCTCGATGAGAACCATTCCGGCAGGCGCGACCTCGTATTGCGCGGCGGCAATGGTCAGGACTGTCGCGCCCATGGAATGTCCGACCAGGTAAGGGGCATCAATGTTCAAGACTTTGCAGAAAGCGGCGAAATCCCGGGCGAGGATCATCCAGTCCAGTCCGCCTTTATCGGGGTCGGACTCCCGGTGATCGCAAAAATACGGAGCGATTACGCGACAGGCAGGCGTTAGAGCCCTGGCAATCGGATGCCACAGCCAGGGCAGGAACCCGGTGGCGTGCAGCATAATGAGAGTAGGCCCCTGTCCGTCATAGAGAAGATAAGTCAAATCCGCGTCGCCGATATTTTGTGTCTTGACCCGCGGCAGCCGTGCGAGGGGGCTTGTCATGGTTGTCATTTGTCTTGTGATTTTGGCGCCCTCTCTTTTCGCAGGGTCACGAAGAAACTGGTTTCTGCGCGCTTCACGAGGATCAGCAGGACCTCCTCTGAGCCCTCTCTTGATATCTCTGCAAGATAATCTTTCAGGGACGTGATTTTGAACCGGTTGACCTGCAGCAGGATGTCCTGTGTCAGCACCCCTGCCTCGTCTGCCGGGCCGCCCTCCTTAACCTGCGTTACAATCACGCCGGTTTTCTCTGCGAGTCCGAAATGGGCGGCTAACTCCGGCGTAATCTCCTGTACCGTCATGCCCAGCTGGTCGCTGGGCTGGACCTGCCGGGCCAGCTCCTTCGGTTCCTTTCGTTCCCCGACAATGACCGTAAGATGCTTTTCCTGTCCGTCCCGCAAAACAGAAACGATGATCTTTTTCCCCACCGGAATGACTGCGACGATCCGCAGCAGTTCCGGGGTGTCCTGAATGTTCCGGCCATCGACCGCGATTATGATATCCCCGGGCTTCATGCCCGCCTTCTCCGCCGGTTCTCCCTTGATGACGTCTCCAACCAGCGCTCCTCTCAATTCTTTCAGCTTGAGGTTTTCGGCGATTTCCCGGGTTACATCCTGAACGGCGACGCCCAGCCAGCCGCGGATCACTCTCCCTTTTACTTTGAGGTCCTCAAACATATCTTTTGCCGTGTTGATGGGAATGGCAAATCCGATCCCCTGACCTCTTGCGACGATGGCCGTATTAATGCCCACAACCTCGCCGTCAAGGTTAAACAATGGGCCGCCGCTGTTGCCGGGATTGATGGACGCATCTGTCTGAATGAAGTTATCGTAGGGGCCGGAGCCGATGACACGGCCCTTGGCGCTTACGATTCCGGCCGTCACGGTCAGTTCGAGACCGAAGGGATTACCGATGGCAAAAACCGAGTCCCCCACGCGAAGTTTATCGGAATTGCCGATTTTCACCACGGGCAGCACGCGTTCGGCCGGGTTGATTTTTAGCAGGGCAATGTCTGTGTTGGCGTCCTGCCCCTTTATTTCGGCGTCATATTCCTTGCCGTCGGCCAGCTTGATGCGGATCTTGTCCGCCCTTTCCACGACATGGTTGTTGGTAAAGATATACCCGTCGCTGGAAATAATAAAGCCCGATCCCAGGTTTTGCTGTTTGAAGTCCCTCTCCGGAATGTCGCCGAAGAAACGCCGGAAAAGATCGTCGTTTCGGAACAAAGGGTGGCCGGGGATATCGCTTCCCCTCGGCAGCCCCCGTCGGCCCTTAAGGGTTGCCGTCGTATGGATATTGACCACGGCGGGACGCAGTCTGTCAACCAGATCCGCCAGCGATGCCGGCTTCTCTATGGGGGGTAACTTTTTTACGGCCGCCGCCGCCTCCGGCACGCCCGGGAATGGCGGGATAAAGAAAAGACCGGTAACGGGAATTATCAGCATCGCCATGAGCGTGACGGCGACGGTCAGGATCAGGATCCCTTTCCGGGAAATTGTCTTCTTCATCATGCCGTCTCCCGTTTTCATCCGCCCGCCGTTTGCGTAAAGGCGGTGTTGGCATAAAGGTATTCCACTTTTTCCTTATGCTTGAGTTCCTGATCGGCCATGCGCAGCAGCATATCCCGCACGTTCCCTTCCGGATGCATGGACGCAAGGTTTTTATAGAAATTGTGGGCATCGAGCTCCTTGCCGGCGGCAATCAGGTAAACCTCATTGGTCAGGATGTCTTTGCGGGGCTCCGGTTTCTGCGTGGTTTCGGCGATTTTATAATCCACCGGCGCATTGAGCGGCAGTCCGGTCTCCCGGAAACTGCCGTCCCGGTATTTCTGCAGATAGACCTTGTGCTGTTTTTCCTCTTCTGCGAGAAACTTCAGCGTGCCCTTGGCCGCCTTGTCATCCACGAGGTTGCAGAGCTCCATGTAGGAGTCATAGGCCTCCTGCTCGTTGATAATGGCCAGTGCGATGACCGATTCAAGGGTATGATTTTTCATGTGTGAACCTCCAGTTGATTTATCCGTCCATCACCGATGGGCGTTCAGACGCCTCAGGTTCCGCCGCAGCCGACGGTGATCTTCTCTCCGTCGACAATCACCGGGACCCGCCGCCCGCCGCCCGATAGCTTCAGCATCTGCTGCAGCCCGGCCGGATCTTTCTTGACGTCGATATAAACGGCCTTGCCTTTGTAAGCCGACCTGGCCTCTTCAGTATAGGGTCAACCCGCCTTGCCGTAAATAATGACCTGTTCCGCCATGGTGTAGCGCCTCCTTGATTCCCAGGCTCACGCTCCTCATTGAAGGGGAGGGAGCGATATGAGGCTTTTTTATGGATTGATCAATAATCGGTCAAATGAGAGAGTCCTCGCTCGCCCACCAGCAGGATCCGGGTATGGGTCAGCCGGCTGGCGATCACTTTGGCCGTGGCCTGCATGATCTTGAGGCCCAGTTCGCAATCATCTTCCATGAGCGCCCGCAATCTGGCCGCATCCAGGGCGATGAGCCGGCAGTTGTCGATACACAGGGCCCCCAGGGTGTACAGGTAGGGTTCCACGACGGCAGACCAGCCCATGGATTCCCCCTTTGTGACGATATCCACGGTAATCTGCAGGGGCGCCCGATGCGGCCCCATGTAGTTATCCATGACCATCACGACCTTGCCCTCCTGGCACATGAAGAGGCTTCTGGCCGGATCGCCTTTCTTGTACATTTGGGTCCCGGCCTCATAGGATTCGCTCACAGCGCTGGCGGCCAGTTTCTCGAGTTGATCGTCGCTGAATCCTTTAAAGAATTTAAACTCTTTCAGATTGTCCGCTGTAATCATTTCTTGCCTCCTCATTCAAACGTGAGTTCGATGATAAAATCATTTCCCCTTTTTACGTTGCTGTTGCAACATAACAGAATTGCCGCAGCATTGCCATAGAAAATTAAGCCGAAGGTAGCGTCCTGATCGTGTTGCGATGACAAAATCGCTCTTGACATCGATCTTGAAATAGATTGCCCGAACTTTGAAATTGGCTTAAGATACATTAAGCTGACGCCCTGCGTCGGAAGGATGAGAACCATGATCAGATCCCTTTTTTTACTGATTACCGTGATGTTTCTGCTGCTGTCATCCGGTTGTTTCAGTTCTTATGAAACAATCCGCGATGTCCGGGAATTGAAGCAGGATCACAACGCCTATCTTGACGGAAAAGGGCCGGGTATCCTGATGAGCCCGGAAGCACAGCGCCGCCGGGATCAGGATTACAATAACCGGCATTTTTCTCCCTGGCATCAGGATCGGCTTCAAAGCGGCCTGGCCGATATTGCCGTGGAATTTGAAAAATACGGACGGAATCCGGGCTATGGAGAAAATGGCCGCAAGCACACCGGCAACTGGATAAAAGGGCTGAAGCGCAACGCCCGTTTGCAGGAATACACCGGCGACGGGTATCCTGCAATCACCATCCGGCAATCCAGTTTGCGGTCGCTTCCGACCGAAAGGCCGCATTTTAACCGTCCCCCCCAGGCGCTGTCCGGACATCCCTTCGACAACTTCCAGGCCACCGCCGTCATGGTCAACACGCCTGTTTTCATATCGCACATCAGCCGTGACAAAGAGTGGGTGTGGGCGGAGACGGGATATTATTTTGGCTGGATGCGGGCTCAGGATGTGGCGCTCCTTCCCGCCGATTTCATGAAGAAGTGGGAAACAGGGCGCTATGCCGCTATCGTCAAGGACAGGACGCCAATCTGCGACGGGGAGGGACTCTTTCTCTTCCGGGTTTCCCTTGGGACGATCTTTCCCCTGCTGCATGAAGGAGAAGATGGTGTGGACATCCTTGTGGCCGTCGCCGATCACGATCGTCGGGCCGTTCTGAAGAAAGTCAGACTGCCGAATGATGCCGCCACTGCCAAACCCGTGCCCATGACGGCGGTTCAAATGGCGCGTCTGGCCAATCAATTGCTGAATGAACCCTATGGCTGGGGCGGCCTGCATGGCAACCGCGACTGTTCGGCCATGACACGGGATCTTTTAGCCCCCTTCGGCATCTGGCTGCCCAGAAATTCCGGCGATCAGGCGCTGAAAGGGGGAACGTTCATAGACCTGAGCAGGCTGTCCGACGATGAAAAGGAGAAAAAAATAATTTCAGAGGGGGTTCCCTATCTCACGCTCCTGTGGCGCAAGGGGCATATCATGCTCTATATGGGGGTGTATAACGGCAAACCGCTAGTTTTTCACAATCTCTGGGGAATTTCAACCCGAACCGCTCTGGGACGCAGAGGCAAGCTGATTGTCGGCCATGCGGCCATAACAACCCTGCACCCGGGCCGGGAACTGAGCAATTATGACGAGGCGGCCGCCGATCTGACGAAAAATCTCATGGGGATGACCCTGCTCGTTGGACACCCGGAAATCCCGGCGCCGCAGGGTAGATGATGCCGGTCTCGCTTCAGAAACCTGTTTATGAATTTTTATAAAGCTTCTCCAGTAACCCCTCGATCGCCTGATACTGTCTTGAAATCAGGGCGCCGTTTTGATCGATCAGGATCAGGGTCGGGACCCCGACAATCTGATAGGCCTCCGCAACAAGGCCCGTTTCGTCCAGCAGCACACGATAGGGCAATTGATATTTATCGGCGAACCGTGAAACCTTGTCCCGGGATTCCTGGATGTCAATATTGACCACGATCAGTCCCCGGCCGGCATAGGTGTTATGAAAAAATTTGTAGCGGGGGATTTCCGACCGGCAGGTGGGGCACCACGTCGTGCTGAAGATGATCAGGACGGGCTTCCCCCTTTGTTCATTCAGCATGAACTTTGAGCCGCTCAGATCTTTCAGGACAAAATCGCGCGCTTTGCCTTCGACAGCCTTCGGGACAACCGGCGGTTGCCGGCTATCGGAACAGGACAACGCCCCAAAAATCAGCATGATCATGACCCCCTGGATGAACAGGGGAAGTGTCTTATTTTTATGCATGCCATGTTACCTCGTCTGAGTTTAAAACATTTTCACATTTTGAGTATGACAGCCTCGCAACAAGACTGAAACCCTCATGGCGTGGGCGTCTTTATTAGAAAAGGGGGCTTTCTCATCCCCACAGGATTCCCGCTTGGATCAGAAAATATTCTCCGGCAGCGATCATGAGCCAGCCGAAGAGATGGCCGATTTTTTCCATCCAGGGGCCCGATTTCGGCAAATTGGCCAGAAGTCCGGCAAATGTTCCCAGGATGACCAGAAGTGTTCCCATCCCGATGGAGAAAATGAACAGCAGGCTCATGGCGTACAAAGGATTCTGCCGGGTGGCGACATAGCCCAGAAGCACCGCCAGAACGGGCGCCGTGCAGGGTCCCATCACCAGGCCGGAAGCGGCGCCGACCAGGAAGCTGCTCGCCAGTCCTTGCGTTTGCTCCCGAGGCTGAATACGGGCGATAAATTGCGGTGTCCGGAACGGAAGCACAAAAACACCCAGCATGGACAAACCCATAATCAGGCAGAGGTTGGCCATGACAAAATAAATCCAGGGGTTTGTCTGCAGCTGGCCGAACAGCTTTCCCGACAGGGCGGCAACCCCTCCCAGCGCCGTGTAGGTGACAGCCATTCCAAGGACATAGACGACCGACAGCAGAAACCCCCGTCCCCTGGATGCGCCGCCGCGGGCGCCGATAAAGGCAATCGTAATCGGGATGACGGGGTAAACACAGGGCGTAAAACTCACGAGGACGCCGCCCAGGTAAACCGTCAGGTACGCCAGGAAGAACGAGTCCGGAAGCGTAAAGGAGAGACCCTGAATAAATTGTTCAACCATCTGCGTTCCGCCTTCAACCCTGTTTGGTTGTGTTATCCCGATCCTGGGGGGGATCCGGATGGGGCTTGTGATATTTTTTATACCATCTTTTCCCGAGAAAGTATCCCAACGCAACAATAATGATACTGACGGCCGTCACAATGAGGAAGGTCGTATCCTGGTTGTTCCGCAGAAAACTTCCCTGAACGGACAGCATCAACGTTCCCAGCAGGCGGCCTGCCGTGGAAATGACCAAGAAAGTCATGATTCTGATATGGCTCAAGCCCAGGACATAACACAGGGCATCTTTGGGGAAGCCCGGGATCAGAAACAGAAGAAAGGCCACCCACGGTCCCTGGTGCGCCATGATGTGATCATATTGGTTGATGATCTTCGGGCTTACGACCTTTTCAACAAACGGCAGCCCAAGCGTCCGCGAAAGTGTAAAGGCCAGCCAGGAGCCGATGGTCAGACCAATTGTGGAATAGAGCGTCCCCAGGGATATCCCGTAAACATAGCCGCCGATAAAACCGGAGACTTCTCCCGGGATCGGCGCGACGAGGACCTGCAGAATCTGGATCCCGATAAAGACAAAAACAGAAACCGGACCAAAGCTCTCGAGAAAAATGATGATTCTTGTCCGGTCGGAAAAAAAGCTGTAAAGATCGAAGTGAATAAAAAAGAAAATACCCGCTGCGACCAGCAGGATCAGGACAATCAGTTTGAGAATGTCTTTTCTGTTCATCAAGCCTCAGACTTTTTAAGGATGGGCAACCCTTACCACAAAACGCCGGTACAATGAAGCTTAATCAACGGACATAAAAAAAGGGCACGAAGGTAAGCTCCGTGCCCTTTCGGTAAAAAGTTTTGAAACGGGGTTATTTCTTTGCTGGTGCCGGTGCGGGTGCCGGTGCCTTTTCGGGCGCTGGTTTTGCTTCTTCTTTCACTTCCTTCTTTTCAGCCTTCTTTTTCTTTTTGTCTTTCTTCTTTTTGTCTTCTTTCTTCTCGGTTGCTGTCGCTTTTGCCGGCTCAGCCTTCTTCTCGGCGGCTACTGCCGGTTTCGCGGGTTCTGCCTTCTTTTCAGCGGCTACAGCCGGTTTCGCCGGCTCTGCAGGTTTCGCAGGGGCCTGTGCAAAAGCCGATGTCGTGAAAAGGAATACCAGACCAATGACCAATAATACCAAACGTTTCATTTTACTACCTCCTGATAAAATTTTATTTTGTCTGTATCAAAAGCAAACTGCGTACCACCAGGCTGAAGAAAAAAGACACATGAAATAACTAACTGATTATAATAGGAATAAATCATCCACCGCAAATCCGCCACCCTCCGCTTTCTCGAGAAAACCGCAGCGGATGGGGAAATACTCCCCAACCGTTGGGGAGTATTTCATCGTCTGCAAACAGCTCGTCAGCGGCGGCTACGTTGACCGACTGGATTATTCGTGAGATAAATCACATTTCATCAATGTTCATGCAGGGTATGTCTTCGCAATGCTTTTTATCTCATCGGACTCATAGATCTGTACACCTGGCCGACTAGCGCGGGCCGTCTGCAACATGGCGCAGGCAATGTCGGCGGCATCGATCGGTTGATACTTCTCCGGTATCGCAAAAGAGAAGAACCCTGCCGCCCATTTTGAGATTTCCTCATAAAAGCGGGATTCTTTTCGATCTCCAAGAATCAGGGAAGGGCGAAAGACGCTGATGCTTCTGAACGGTAATTGCTGTATGGCTTCTTCCAGCTCGCCCTTGACGCGGTTATAGAAAATCCTGGATTCAGGATTTGCCCCCATGGATGAGACAAGCAGAAAATGCTCCGCTCCCTGTTCAGCGCTCACCCTGGCAATTTCATAGACATACGTGAAGTCAACCTTGTAAAATTGATCTTTTGTTCCGGCTTTTTTGATGGTTGATCCCAGCGCGCACAGGACATGATCCGCTTTCAGTAGGCTTTTGTGTTCGTCGATCCGGTCAAAGTTGATCACATGATGCTCGATCTTTGCTTTTCTGAAAGCTTCGGATAGGGCAGACCGGGTCAGAACAACAATGCGACGATAATGATCAGCGCTGATCAGGTGTTTCAGGCATTCACCGCCAACCAGGCCGGTTGCGCCAAGCAAGAGTACGGTCTTCTGGCTCATGTGTTGTTTCAAATCACGGTATGCGGAAAAATGAATGGTTCATGCATATCACCGATAGGTGAAGGATTCAATAACGAATCGTTTTCATAATCATTGTCCCGAACGGTTGATTCAGCCATTATGCTACATATTCGTCGGAAGCGGGCAAAGAAAAAGGGCACCCGGCAATGGTTGCCTGGTACCCCCGACTGGATATTGGTGCGAAGCCGGGATTTGAACCCGGACAGGCGTACACCCACTAGACCCTGAATGCAAAATAAGGGGTCTTGAGGGACATGGAAGGACATGACGGGAAATGATGTTATTCCTGTGATTACATGGGCTTCGACGCTATAGGCCATCCAAGGCACCCAAGGGAAACGGGGGGTTATTTTCTGACAAGACCAAAAATAGCCGTGAGGTTGGGGAGGGGGGAGGAGACCAATACTGCTCCCCCCCCATATATGCCTTATGAAGTCTACGCAGAAAACAGATGGCAGAAATAAATGTTGCGCTTTGTTGCCGTTTGACGCCCTTTGTTGCGTTGGTGTTGCGCTTTTTAAAGAAGTGAGGAGGGTGGGATATTGGGTATGACTGGTGCAGGCAGCGGATGATACGCGTGCTTACCACGCCCTACCCGCTATTTTGGCCTTGGTATGATGCTCACTCTTTTTTATATGTAGATAAAATATCAATGCATTGCTCATAATTATTATATATATTTATATTCTTTATGCATTTTGCCGGGTTGTCATTGCCATTCCTGCGGATTTGTCCGCTTGAAGCGGACTTTCAATTTTTTCTTGACACACTACAAGGAAAATGACCCTTCACAGCATGACCGGGGTCAGGCCGTACGATAAAGGGAAAACACGGAAAGACTTCGATGGGCGGCTTCTGGCGCAACGACTGCCGAGGAGCCGGTTTTAGCCAACGGGGTGACGGTGTAGGAAGCCGCCACTGGTCCAGCCTGGCGCTGATCATCATGAGAATGGCAAGCGGTAGGGAGTGTGCAGCCAGTTACCCAGGGATGATGTGTAAGGAGCGGCGGCTTGACGTATAGTACAACTATGCAACTTTGGATTTATCATTACGATGAGGATTACCGTTTGTAACCGGTATTTATTTAGAGCGGGCAAAGCCGTTGTGGAGGTCACCACATTCAGATACCGGTGATCAGAAGGCTGTGGGGTCCGTGTATGGTAGACCGCTGTGGGTAGAATCAAAGATTGAAAATAGTGGACAATATCTACAATAATATCTACAATAGCGTACATAGTTAAGTTAAGATTCAGTAAAAACGGCAATAGAAGCCAGCAAACAGGCAGTCACTTTCGTGTAATGGCGCTATGGGCATCTGCTGCAGAATGGCAGAAGTATTCGTTCCGTCAAATATGGGGTGAGCCATGATTGCACACATCATCGCAACACTGAGGATTGCTGCAGGCACAATTGGCCTTTTCTTCGGCTACTATGATTTGTTCGGCAATAATCTCGACGCTGCACTCAATACTATCACCATAACCACCGTCGGTATTGTCGGTCTCCTCAGCTTCGTCGGTCATCTTATATTTCACAAGAGCAATGCCCGGCGTCTGGGATGGGAATCCGACAAACCGTACTACCAATACGAAGTTGGTTTTGCACACCTTGCCTTTGCGCTGATCGCATTCTTCACCTACTTCGGCAACTGGGGTCTTGAAGCGAAGGTCTTGACTGTACTGGGCTATACGATCTATCTTTCGCAGGTCGGTATTCTTTATACTTGGAGATGCTTTTCCGAACATAGAATCTTTTCCCGTTATTTTCTGAGGCACGCCATATCAACCCTCGTATATGTCGGGTTGATGTTCTATTTTGTAGCAAGGGTTATGGGAGCAGCGCAGCTTACACTGTTCTAAGCAGGGCCGAAAAATCATTTCAGCGATGTGCAATCCTGAACCCCGATTGGCCCAATCACCACCTTAACTACGAGTCCTCAAGCAATGTGATGAGATTATACCGGTGATTACGACTTGAATTGCACAAGAAAAAGGCAGGGACATAATGCCCCTGCCTTCCCCTCCCATGGTAAGAACCATGGTTATTAAACACAGCGTCATAAATGTTTGCGCATCTGCGTGCCACAGAGATGATCCATGCCATTGATATCAAACGGTTGTATCGATGGTAATACCGCATTTATTTGTGGCATCGTGTTTAAGACCCGCCGATGCGGGGTTACTGCTTAAACTTATTGCATTTAATATTGATTATGTAAAGAAACCCGACAATTGACCAATATGGCCACTTCCACTTGTAATCTCGAATATTTATACAGCTTGGATGCTTACGGACTTCAGCAAGGCATCGATAGACATTCTCTTCAAAGATCTTTCCAGACTCCTACTTTACCAGATCATGACGGCCCCCTGCTCGCGCTCGATGTCAAGGGCCAGGATCTCGCCCACTGACTTCAGGTCGGTCATCTTTAAGTCCATCCCCGGTTATTGCCCGATCCGATCCCTATATGGGCTCGAACCCGTCCTTGCCCATGCCGCATATCGGACAGACCCAGTCCTCGGGAACATCCTCCCAGGCGGTTCTGGCGGCGACTCCTGAGGCGGCGTGTCCCTTCTCGGGATCGTAGATATAGCCGCAGGCCGTGCATTCGTACTTGGTCATCTGGAGCCTCTTTGGTTGTTGATTATATTGACAAGAATTCCCTATTCGACAGTAAGCTAATAACGCTAATATTGACACATTGAACCGAACTCATGCGTCCGTCTCCTTGCGAGCAAAGTGGCCGAGCAGCGTCTGTAATATGACCGGATACTGCTCACCGTTAAAATGTTCAACCCCTGAGACCATCGCGACGGAAGCGCCCAACCGTTCCTGCCAGGCTGAGCGATGGGCACGCCAGTCGAACGTATATGGGTCGTTGTCGGACATCATGACCACGATCCGCCGGCCCACAGCGTCTTGGGTGCGTGCCAGAAAGAACGGCGTCTCAATCCACGGAATGAGGCTGTCCCATGGTTCGTCGGTCCAGAGCCAGCCAGCCACACATAGAACACCGTTGACGTGCACACTCTCGGGCAGCTCGGCCAGGGCACGTAGGATCGCCTGGCAGCCCACACTGTGCCCGACCATTACTGTCCGGGCGATCTCGTCGGGATCGTCTCCCAGCAACTGCCGGACCCGGCCGACCCAGGCAGGGATGGTCGGTTCGTCCGGATCAGGCATGGCGGCCACCACCACCGGATCGAAGGGCCGGGGCTGAAAGGCGTTTAACTCCGATGTAATCCATGGATACCAGTCGCTGGCGGGTGTGCCAGACCAGCGCGGGATAACGATCAATCGCTTGGGGTCAGTCTCCTTATATGGCATTTGCGCTTTCATGCCGCCGTCACGAAAGATCGACGAGGCGAGAGAGACGTTCAATAGAATCCTGAACGATCCTGTCATTTTCGTATGTGATTTCTATGGCGCTTGAGGGACAGACGGTTACACAGTTGCCGCATCCCCGGCAGGCTTGCGTATGCACGGTGCGACCTTCAACCAGACGGATGGCATTTACAAAGCACACACCATCTAGGCAGATGCCGCAACCGGTGCACCGGCCACTGACTGTCACGGTCACGCCGGGCATTCTCGCAACTTTGCCGCTGATCCTGTCGGTCAGATAGGGAAGCATTCGCCAGAGACAACAGCAGGGACAGCAATTGCAGATCGTAAGCAGTTTATTGCCGGGACCAACGCCCAGCCAGATTGTATCAAGTTTGTTGCGCCCGATCAGATGCGTCAACCCCGCGTGCCGGCACCGATGGATATGCTCTCTGGCTTCCTGCTTTGTGACACGGCGTCCCAGTTCCGGATGGATTCCGATGACCGCTTCCCCCAGAAACAGGCATCCCAGATCATGCGGATAATCCTTGCAGTTCGTCGCCTCCCGACAAATACATTCATTCATCACCCAGTGGTAATTGGCTTTTTCGATGAAGTGATCCACGACGGCAGAAGGCAGCACCGCATGATCGGGCAGAGGGACGTCCTCATTCACCGCAATGGCCCTGTTCTTGGGCAGGTAGATGATGTCATCGCCCTCAAAGAGCAGATGATCCATCATGCTTCCAAGGACCGGCAGCTTACTGAGCCGGGCATATAAGAACCGCTGCGCAAAAGTTTTCTTGAGAAGTCGAACAAACCACAGGGATCGTGCCATGATTTCAGCCCCGCCGGTCTCTTGAATCCCGTATTGCAGTTTTTATACAACGCAAGGACTTGAACACTAAAGGGATCTTCCCTCAGCTCTCCATCCGTAAGTTGACCCCGCAGCGGCGTACGTCCTTTTCCACGCCCAATGTTTCCAAAATGGATGTAACATTACTTCTTGATAGGATACTAAAACGAGCGGTCTGATATGTCAATTGGATAACGACTTGGATAACGACCATAATACGAGAATATTTTCATGATCTTAATTTCTGCTTGGGTGCGCGTGATAAGATCTCAAATTTTTCCATCGTAGTGTGAAGCAAGAGGTGTTTTATGTCAATGGTTAACAGGCAATGATTAATGACTTGAAAGCTGGTATATCTGAGGAAATTACATTTCTATTGACTTCATTTTGTTATATTGTAGTTCATGATTGAGGGAATGTCGAGATAGATATATCCTTCCGCTGCAAAATTGTTTCTTCAAGGAGAACAGATTACAAGGAGGGATATGGTCATGCGGAAAGCAGATACCGGGAAAGTGAAGGTTGTAAGGGATGACGCCTTGATCGTAGCCGTAGATATAGGGATGGAGATGAATCGAGGAATTACGGAACAGAATTTCACTCCAATATTATACAACTGTGCGGGGAAGGCATTACACTTTGGAAGTTTCTTCGTCCCGAAATTCTCTCTGCTTCCCAATTCTATAAGCATCAATGATAGCAAATATCCAAAAACAAACAATAACGTAGAAAACAATATCCAGATAGGGATCTGTGGTTAATTTTTTTGATCCGACAATGTCTAATAATTCTTGCAGGTTCGTAGTACCACCCTGCATCTTAACCAGGGTGTCATCAAGGTGATTGAGTGCTGATACCGTAGCCGACCAGATCATGTAACCTAATCCGGTAAATACAAAAAACATGATCACCAGCCCCCTCCAATACCTTTTTAAATAGAGCTGACCAACGCCAGGAAAAATGAAAGTCGATAGAAGCGCGGCTTTATATGATACTTTCATTTTGATTTTTGTTTCTGTTTTTCGGTGTTCTGTTTCTGCCCCTTTTCCTTATCCTTCTTACCGCCCTTGTCTCCCATTACGTCTCTCCTTTCCTGCGGTCCAAAACATCTTCTCGCAGAGTGGTTTCTGTTGCAACCGTTGTAGGCCCATCATTATTGATTATAATATTGCATAGTTTTCAAAGTCCGTCAATTACCGCTTGAAACGGTGAATATGGCTGTGAAACGAAAAATGGATTAACCTTGTATTGGCTAATCCATTGATTTTAATGGTACCCCCGGCGCGATTCGAACGCGCGGCACACGGATTAGGAATCCGTTGCTCTATCCTACTGAGCTACGGGGGCATCCCACAGGCTTGATGAAAAGAGCGTGCCGTTTAACATTCTTTTCTGCGAGTGTCAATGGGCTTGACCAAGCCGGCCATCTCATTAATATTCTCAACCTAGTCTCCCATTTTTCCGAAACGGAATATCCCTATTCCATCTCTGCAACAAGAACATTTGACATCCAATCTCAGGAAAGGTAAGGTCCGGCTTAAAAATCTGCAACAATACAAAACAACATTGAAGGAGTTAACCCGCAATGACTGGATCGGAGCCTTTTTCACAGCAGCCCGTTTTTTTCGTTCTTGCCCTCATCAGCGCCGTTCTGACCATCGGTTATTACTGGGGCAATCGACAAAACAAACAACTGTTTCTGGCTATCTTTGAAGAACTGACTGCGGTTATCAACCCGGTACATAAGGAATATGGCAATATCGGTGGAACTAAAGAGTACTATACCGATTTCACACTGCAAAAAGAAAGCCCCCTTGCCCGGATTGACGCAAAATTCACGTTTCTTCCAAGACACCTTTGGCCTTATATGCCTATTGCATTGCTCATCGACAAGTACGACGGTCTTCTCATGGCGCTTCATTTCAAGGAGAAACTCCGTGATGAGGGGCACATCATCGAAACCGACTATGCCAAGCTGAGGAAGGCAAAGATCCCGAATATCGACCAGCTGCAAAAAGTTGTCATGAAATGGGGCAAGCAAGATTACTCAATTTATTACAGAAGCAAAAAAACGTATGACAGACTCAAGGCGCTCATTGACAGCATCGATGATCCGGGGGTCGTCAAACACATTGCCCTGCTTCCCGGTCAGAAAAAGTGTTTTGTTTTTCTGATTCCTCAAAAAGGACGGGTTGTAAAAGATTTGGCGCCTATCTACCAGTGGATGCTTGCCCTCGATTGAGCTGCAGAAACCTCGCGCAAGGCTGGAATAACTTCATATCCGATCGCTCATAAGGTACTGCCATGAATGCTTTTGATAAGGAAATTACCCTGATATGGCCCGAGGGGCTGCACAGCGCGCAAATTGAGACGTTTCAGGTCAACCTCGGTCGCTTCTGCAACCTGGCCTGTCGTCACTGTCACCTTGAATGCTCACCTGACCGCACGGAAATGATGTCATGGGATACCATGCTTCAAATCCTGGAAATCCTCAGGACGTCATCATTCAGCCTCGTGGATGTGACAGGTGGGTCGCCGGAGCTGCATCCTCATTTCCGTCCGTTTATCGCGGCTGCCCGTGAAACGGGGCATACCGTTCAGGTCAGAACGAACCTCGTTTCCCTCACGGAACCCGACCTTGACAACCTGGCGGCGTTTCTGAAGGATTACGGCGTGGTTCTGATCGGTTCCCTCCCCTGCTATCTTGAGGAAAATGTAACACAGCAGCGCGGTCCGGGTGTGTACGAAAAGAGCATCGAGGCCATCAAAATGCTCAACAGGTTGGGTTACGCCAGGGATGCAGGACTCATCCTGAATCTTGTCCATAATCCGGGAGGACCTTATCTGGCGGGAAAACAATCGGACCTGGAGCAAGCGTACCGGGACGAATTGAAGAGTCGCTTTGGCATTCTTTTCAATAACCTTTACGTGATTAACAATATGCCGATTGGCCGGTTTCGGCAGGAGCTGGATCGAAGCGGGTGCGGCGACCAATATTCAGACATCCTGGAGGACGCTTTTGATCCGGCGAACATTCCCGGTTTGATGTGCCGGCGTCAGATTTGCGTTGACTGGGACGGCAGGCTGTATGACTGTGATTTTAATCTTGCCCTTGGTCTTTGTGTGAACCATGGCTCTGCAAATAGGATCGAAACCTTTAAGCGGGAGTTGCTCAATGGCAGGCAGGTCGCCACGGGGCCGCACTGTTTCTGTTGTACTGCCGGCAAAGGGTCATCCTGCTGTGGAGCCCTGCAGTGAAGGAAAATATGAAAAATTACGATTATGATCTCGGAATCATTGGCGGCGGCGCCGCTGGTCTGACGGCGGCTGCAGGGGCTGCCCAGTTCGGTGCAAAAACAATCCTGATCGAAAAATCGCATCGACTGGGAGGCGACTGTCTGCACTTCGGATGCGTTCCCTCCAAAACCCTGATCCGCACGGCGGGCGTATGGGCGCTGGCAAAGCGTTCTGCGGAATTCGGCCTGCCGGGGTTGACCTTGCCCCCGGTGGACCTGGGGGCGGTTATGGACCGGTTGCAGGCTGTCATTGACACGATTCAGCATCATGATTCTCCGGAGCGGTTCTGCGGCCTCGGCGCTGAGGTGCGTTTCGGCAGACCCGTTTTCACCGATGATCACACCGTTGAGTTGGACGGGCAACGAACATCCGCGAAGAACTGGATTGTCGCGACCGGATCCAGCCCCGTCGTACCCTCCATCGAGGGCCTTGCGGATATTCCTTATTGGACCAACGAAACGGTTTTCTCCCAGAGGACCCTGCCCGGACGTCTGATCGTTCTCGGTGGCGGGCCCATCGGTCTGGAAATTGCCCAGTCCTTTGCCCGCCTAGGCTCCAGAGTCGTTATCGTCGAATTCATGGATCAGATCCTTGGTCCGGAAGACGCCGATATAGCGAACATCCTGAAGACGCGCCTTGAGGCGGAAGGCGTCGAAATCCATACCACGACAAAGGCTGTCCGGGCGGAAATGCATGGCTCTGCAATTGCGCTGACAGTCGCCCCGGCAGGTGGCGGCGTGGGAACAACAATCATCGAAGGGGACGCCATCTTCATTGCTACAGGCCGGAAACCCAATATCAACGGACTGGATCTTGGGGCGGCCGGCGTCATCTTTACACCGCGCGGCATACCCACGGATGCCAGGATGAGGACCAATATCTCCCACATCTATGCCTGCGGGGACGTGAACGGCCAGTTACCCTTTACGCATGTGGCCGGTTATGAGGCCGGCATTGCCCTGACGAATGCGGTCCTGCACCTTCCCAGGAAGGCGGATTACAACAAAATCGGCTGGTGCACCTATACGGACCCGGAAGTGGCCAGTATCGGTTATAACGAAAAGCGCGCCCGGAAGGAAGGGCTGGAGTATCAAAGCATCGAGGAGAACTTTGCTGATAACGACCGCGCCCTTGCCGAGGGGGAAGCCATCGGCAAGATCAAGATCCTTCTGGACGGCAAGGACAGACTGCTGGGTTGCCAGATCATCGGCGCCCATGCCGGGGAATTGATCCATGAGTGGATCGTCGCTCAAAACGGCGGCGTGAAGCTTTCCACCATGGCCGGGGCCGTGCATGTCTATCCGACCTTGTCTGAAATCTCAAAACGCGTTTCGGGCAGAGTATTTGCCGAAAAGCTGTTCAGCGACCGGACGAAAGGTATCCTCAAGTTTCTGTTCAACCTCAAGGGAAGGGCCTGCACGCTGCCGGATGTTTAGAAATAAGACATTTATCACGGATCCTTGTCACCGGGATCAATTTTGGACAGGGGGATGCCTTGAATAATCAGGGACATCGCTTTTCCGTGATCATCCCCGTGTATTGCGAACAGGCGGTTATTAACGGGACGGTTGATAACATCCGCCGTCTAAAGGGCGGGGATACCTTGCAGATCATCGTGGTCGATGGACAGGCGGAGGGGGAAACCCTGGCGGTGATACGAGACGCCGCTGTGCAGAAGGTATGCTCCGAAAAGGGACGGGGGGGCCAGCTCAAAAGGGGCGCTGCAATCGCCACCGGCGATGTGCTGATCTTCCTTCATGCCGACACCGTTTTGCCGCCCTCCGCTTTTGAAAGGATTGCCGTGGCAATGCAGGATGAGGGCTGCGTCGGCGGCGCTTTCGATCTGTATATTGATTCCTCGAAAAAGGGATTCAGGGTCATTGAAAAGATTGCCAACGTGCGCTCGCGCTTGACGAGAATTCCTTACGGCGATCAGGCGATATTCCTCCGCGCGTCCTATTATCATTCCCTGGGAGGATTCATGGAGATCCCGATCATGGAAGATGTGGACCTCATGCGGCGTATCAAGCGAAAAGGCGGGAGGATCGTCATTTTCCGGGAGCCGGTGATAACCTCCGGGCGTCGTTGGGATAAAGAGGGCCTGGTATTCGGAACGTTGCGAAACTGGTTTCTGGTCACCCTCTATTTTTGCGGTATCGCACCGGAACGACTCGTCCGGTTTTATCGATAACGCCTATTTAGCAAGTATCTTATAGGACGGCGCCGATGATTGTCCGGGTTTGAGGTTTCCATATGAGTTTCCTCCAGCATGAAACGGAGATCCGCATCGGGTGCTTCCTGGGCATCTTCATCGTCATCGCCGTCATGGAAATCATCGTTCCCCGGCGCCCGCTTATTGTGAAAAAGGCCTTGCGCTGGTTCGGAAATATGTCCGTTCAACTCGTGAATGGGGTTATCCCGCGCCTGCTTTTCCCCATTCTCCCCGTCGGTATGGCCGCCCTGTGGTCGCAGAAAGGATGGGGGCTGTTGAATATAGCTCCCTTTCCGGCAGCGGCGGCCATTCTCTGCAGTCTTCTGGCCCTCGATCTGGTCATCTATTTCCAACACGCCCTGTTTCATCGCGTTGATTATTTCTGGCGGATACACCGGATGCACCACACCGACATGGACCTTGATCTCACCTCGGCGCTCCGTTTTCACCCGTTGGAAGTACTGTTTTCCCTGCAGATCAAAATGGCTGTGGTGGCCGTCCTCGGACCGCCTGCCGTTGCCGTTCTCATTTTCGAAGTCCTTCTAAACGGCATGGCCATGTTTAATCATGGGAACTTCAGAATCCCGGAGAAGTGGGACGCCTGCCTCCGGAAAATCATTGTCACACCCGACATGCATCTCGTGCACCATTCGATCCTGCGGCAGGAGTCGAACCACAATTTTGGGTTTAACCTTTCCTGGTGGGATCGCTTCTTCGGTACATATCAGGCAGAGCCCTCGGCAGGCCGGGATAGGATGATCATCGGGCTGAAGGGCTTTCTGGATGTCCGATACGCCCGATTCTGGAAGATGATCCGGAACCCTTCGAAGGGGGTGACGAGGCATGACGCTGAAGCCCCCGTCGAAGCGGGACCGATGCCTGGCGTTCCTGGTCCGCCATCCCGAACCAGGCAAGGTCAAAACCAGGCTGGCCAAGAAATATGGCAACGCTTTTGCGGCGGAACTTTATGGATATTTCGTGGAAGATCTGCTGGAGATGCTTGAACCGGGTAATTACCACCTGGAGATATTCTTCACGCCGTCCGAAAAAAGCCTGGAGATCAGGCAGCGATTCGGCAGCCGATTTTCCTATACACCACAAGAAGGTAAAGACCTTGGAGCACGTATGAAAACCGCTTTCCACTCCTGCTATGCAAAAGGGTTCACCACGGTGGCCCTCATCGGGAGCGACTGCTCCGGATCTGACCATGAATGTGATCGAAGAAGCCTTCCTGTCAATAGAGAGCGGGAATGACGCCGTCGTCGGACCTGCATTCGACGGTGGTTATTATCTGATCGGATTTCACGCCGACACGTTTGCTCCCGCAATTTTCAAAGATATGCCCTGGGGAGAAAGCGGTGTCTTTGAGAAGACCGTGAAACGACTCCATGACCGGGGGTATCGGATTCATCTGGCTCCAACATGGCACGATATCGATACGGAAGAGGACCTGCATGCCCTTCACGTCAGACATAGCAACTCTACCGACAGTCATTTACGGACCATGGCCTTTTTACGGCATCGGACAGGGGGATCTTTCGACTTTAGGGAAAGGATATGCACACTACTGAATGATAAGAAATAAAACATTTTGCCTGAGCCAGTTGTCTCTGATTGGAATAGCCCTGCTCTGGTTTGTTGTTCGGAAAAGGGTTCATCGTTTTTCATAACAAACATTTTATATAAGGAGGGGAAAATGGCTGAAAAATTCGTGTTTCAAAACGTGAAGGCCTGTGTGTTCGACGCCTACGGCACGCTGTTCGATTTCAATTCCGCCGTGGGAAAACACAGGGAACGCCTGGGCGCCGTAGCCGATCAGGTTTCCGCTTTGTGGCGTACCAAGCAGTTGGAGTACACCTGGCAACGTAGCCTGATGCGATGCTACGCGCCGTTCTGGCAGGTCACGCAGGACGGACTGGATTACGCGCTCGACGCCTTTGGCGTCTCGGACCGGAAGCTGCGCAATGACCTGATCAACACCTATCTGAAGCTCGATTGCTATCCCGATGTCAAGGCCTCCCTGAACACGCTCAAGAAGCACGGGGTACAGCTTGCCATTCTGTCAAACGGCACGCCGGCCATGCTTGAGGCGGCCGTCAAGAGCAGCGGCCTGAAAAAACTCATTGATCCGCTGCTGTCCGTGGAAGAGGTCGGCATCTACAAACCGGACCCCCGTGTCTATCGTCTGGCCACAAAACGTCTGAAGTTGAAGGCCAAGCAGATTGTTTTCCTGTCCGCCAATGCCTGGGACGCAGTGGGCGCCGCCAATGCCGGCCTGCATGTCGCCTGGATCAACCGGTTCGGCCAGCGCCGGGAGCGATTGCCGTCGCAACCGGATGTGGAAATCAAATCCCTGGTGGATCTTCCGGCCCTTCTGGGTTTTTAGATGGACATACCCGCGCATGATTTGCGGTGTAGAATGTGACGACAGGTCATAACCTGTCCAAAGCCCTTTTTATAGGGGGAGACGATGGCTCAGATTGAAGGAAAGAAACTCGATAGCGGCGCCCTGTTCCCCAAGGTGGAACTAAAATTCACAGACGGCGCTTCCATTGTGCTGCCTGAAATGACTGCCGGACAATGGACCGTATTGCTGGTGTACCGGGGCCGGTGGTGACCATTCTGCCATCAGCAGTTGGCTGATTTCCAGACAAGAATCAGTGAATTTGAGGAGAAGAAGATACGGATCATCGGGGCTTCTACGGATAACCTGGAAGATGCCCAAAAGATGGCTGAACGCCGCAAGCTGACTTTCCCGTTGGCATACGGCATGGATGCAAAAGAATTTGCAGGTATGACAGGGGCCTTTTTCGATGACAAGAAAGGGTTCCTCCATGCAACCGCCTTCATCATCAGGCCGGATGGCACCCTCGAAGATGTCGTTTACAGCACGGGCCCGCTCGGCCGCTTAACGGCTGCAGATACCTTGATGCTGATCGATTACCGCATGAAAGCGGCGTCGCAAGGCAAATGATCATGTTTTCGATGATCATCGCTGCATTTGTCCGTCTTTCCTGCATTAAGAAAAAGCGGGTATCCGGAGAGTCCCTTGATGGAGGACGTGGTTTTCATGCAAAAGAATAGAAAACGCGGCCGGCGGCGTATGATGATGAGTTGGTTCTGGATGATTCTCTCCATCGTATTGCCGCTGCTCATTGGCGTCCAGACCAGCCTGGCCGAAAACGGGGGGGTCTTGTTTCGCGATGATTTCAATAGTTTGGAAAACTGGCGACCGGTTTATTTTCCCAAGATCAAGCAACACACCGTTTACACGCATGAATCCGGGGGAAATAAAGATTACCTCAAAGCTGAAAGCAACGCCTCCGCGTCGGCCCTCCTTTACAAGGGGGCCTTCAATGTCTATGATCACCCGAAAGTGAGATGGCGGTGGCGGGTAGCCAATGTTTACCGGAAGGGAGATGTCCGGACGAAGGCCGGCGACGATTACCCCTTGCGCATATACATCCTTTTTCAATACGACCCGGCCCGTGCGACGGTCCTTCAACAGGCTGCTTACGCCATCGCCAAGGGTATTTACGGCGAGTATCCCCCGCACAGCGCCCTCAACTACATCTGGGCCAACAGGGAGGATGAGAAGGGTCTTTTTGTGACAAATCCCTACGAGAAAAGCGCAAAGATGATTGCTTTGCAGGGGGGCGCAAGCCGGGCAGGTCAATGGATCGATGAAGAGGTTCACATCATTGAGGATTACCGACGAGCCTTTGGAAGTGATCCGCCTCCGGTCGCATCCATCGGAATCATGAACGACTCCGACAACACGAAGGAAAGCGCTGTGTCTTTTATCGATTTTATAGAGGTTTTCAGATGATACACCCTTTGATGGAACTCAGGGAGGCTTAAGACGCATGATTAAATTGATTGCTGCCGTGGCGGGAATCGTCATCTTGCTGATAGCGGCGCAGTACTTCAATGTTCAGGAATTACTGATGCGAGCATTGGATGGGATCGCCGGCCTCGGTGCATGGGGGCCCCTCCTTTTCATTGCCATCTATATTCTCGCGTGTGTTTTGTTCCTTCCCGGGTCCGTTCTGACGCTGGGCGCGGGTGTCCTGTTCGGTCTTTTTGCAGGATCCGTCATTGTTTCCATTGCGTCCACGCTCGGCGCCACTGCCGCATTTATTGTCGGCAGATACTTTGCCAGAGATTGGGTGGCAAAAAAAATTGAGGGCAACCCGGGGTTCAAAGCCATCGACGATGCCGTTGCAAAAGAAGGGTGGAAGATTGTCGGTCTGACCCGTTTGTCGCCGGTCTTCCCCTTCAACCTCCTGAATTATGCTTATGGCCTGACAAAAGTATCCCTCCGGGACTATTTTTTTGCCTCCTGGATGGGCATGCTTCCCGGGACCGTCATGTACGTCTATATCGGTTCCGTGGTCGGCGACCTGGCCCGGCTCAGCGCCGGCGGCAGGACTAGGACGACGGCTGAATGGGCTCTTTATATTGTCGGTTTTGTGGCAACCGTTACGGTAACGATTTACGTGACGCGCGTCGCCAGAGCCGCCCTCAATAAGAAGGAGCAGCCTGAAGGTATTTCCGGACGGGAGGCATGATGGAGTTGATTATTGTTCGGCACGGCGAAACCATCTGGAACCGGGAGGGCAGGGTCCAGGGCTTCAGCGACATGGATCTGAGTGATGCCGGCGTACATCAGGCCCGGCAACTTGCCCTGTCGCTTAAGGATGCCCCCATTCTTTCGATTTACTCCAGTCCCCTGATCCGGGCGCAGAAGACGGCCCGGATCATCAACGAATATCATCAGGTCCCCCTTCATATCGAACCGGGCTTGATGGAAATGGATCAGGGAGACTTCGAGGGGCTGACTTTTCAGGAACTGATGGCCTGTGAGAAGGATTTTCTGCAGAAATGGATGTCCGATCCAGCCTCCGTGCAGATGCCCAATGGTGAGTCCTTCATCGAGCTGCAGGACCGGGCATGGAAAGTGATCGAAGACATCATCGGCAAATCCAGGAATGCCTTGGTCGTTTCCCACAACTTCACCATTGCTGCCATCCTGTGCAAGATCAAGAATATCAGTCTGTCAAAGTTCAAACAGGTTTGCGTCGATACGGCTTCCAGAACCATCGTCAGGTATGACAATGGAGAGGCCTCCATAGAATTGTTCAACCTTTCATCCCGGCAATAAGGCCTTTTACAGCGCGACGGTCAAACCTTTCTCGTGCAAGTAGGTTTTAACCTGCCGGATGCTGAAGGTGCGATAATGAAAGACCGAGGCCGCAAGTAAAATGCCTGCGCCCCCCTTCACGACACCCTCGTAGAAATGTTCCAGGGTCCCGGCGCCGCCGGAGGCAACCACCGGGATCTTCACGGCATCGGCAACCGCCCTGGTGAAGGGCAGGTCGTAACCGGCCAGCGTGCCGTCGCCGTCCATGCTGGTCGGCAGGACAATCCCGGCGCCCAGCGCCTCGCATTGTCCCGCCCAGGCGATGGCGTCTTTGCCCACCGGCTTTGTCCCGCCCGAAACAACGAGCTCGAAGCCCGAAGGCAGGGCAACATTCCTGCGCGCATCGATGGCCACGGTGATTTTGTCGGAGCCGAATTTCTGCGCCGCCTGCCGTACAAGATCGGGATTCGAGACGGCGGCGCTGTTCATGGAAACCTTGTCGGCGCCGGCTGCCAGCACCATTTCGATGTCTATGAGACTGTTGATGCCTCCCCCCACCGTAAGCGGAATATCAATCACACCGGCCACCTGCTTCACCCACTCCAGGCGAGTTTTGCGGTTTTCCAGGGTCGCGGCGATATCGAGCATGGCCAGTTCGTCGGCGCCTTCCTGCTGGTAAAAGGCGGCGTTCTCAACCGGATCGCCGGCGTCTTTGATGTCCACGAAATGGACTCC
The DNA here is from genome assembly GCA_963708515.1 of uncultured delta proteobacterium. Lineage (GTDB taxonomy): Bacteria > Desulfobacterota > Syntrophia > Syntrophales > Fen-1087 > JAPLJM01. Next base: position 311,346 of record CAVPSX010000022.1, read on the forward strand.
CTTCACAACGCGGCCGTTTTTCATGTCCAGGCAGGGCATAATCTTGATGATATTCATATTTCTCCTTTCAATACGGTCATTGATAGCTGTGCAAGCCGGGCAGATAGTTCACGCCGAGATAGGTGATCAGAACGGAGATGAAGCCGACAATGGCCATCACGGCCATACGTTTCCCCCGCCAGCCCCGGACATAACGGGCATGCAGCATGATGGCATAAATCAGCCAGGTGATAAGCGACCAGGTCTCCTTCGGATCCCAGCTCCAGTAAGATCCCCAGGCGTAATGCGCCCAGATGGAGCCGGTCATGATCCCGATGGCCAGGAAAACAAATCCGAGGGCCGCACTCTGATAGATCAGTTCATCCAGGATGCCGGGTTCGGGGATGTGTCCGATGAAACGTTGAAAATTCGTTTGAGGCGGGGTTACATTATTTTTACCCAGGGCGGTTCCGTCCGGTGTGGATGTGTCCCGCTCCATCCCCTTCAGAAGCGCCATCAGACCCGAAGCAAAGGCCACGGTAAAGGCGGCGTAGCCCAGAAAACAGGTGATGACATGGGAGGTCAGCCAGTTACTCTGCAGGGCCGGGATCAGGGGCTGAATGCGACTGCTGATGTTGGGAGAGAGGGAGGCGTAAGCCATGCACAGAAAAGCCACTGGGGCAACAAAGGTCCCCAGGCTTCTGCTTTTTGTTCGCCATTCAATGACAAGATACAGCGCCATGATCGACCAGGCAAAAAAGATCAGGGATTCATAAAGATTCGACAGCGGCGCATGACCGATGCCCATCTGATAGGAGGCAACCCACCTCAGGATCAGGGCAGCGGTCTGAGCAAGGAGAGCCATCAGCGCCGCTGCGGTCCCCAATCTCCCCCAGATTTCCTTGCCGCTGAGCATCCGGATCAGATAGAAAGCAAATACGGCAAGGTAGATAAATGTTGTCCAGCTCAGGATGACCGTGTCGATCATATGGTCGCGTCCCCATTTAATTTTATCCCATCCAGCAACTTCCGGATGTCACGTTTCAACCCGACGGCGTCCCGGTTGCTTTTACCGGCAATGCGGATGCGTGTTTTGCCCGCTTTTCTGTCCAGACAGATCCAGATTTGCCGGTGTGAACAGAAGAAAACGATAATGAAGCCGATCATCATCAACAGGGCGCCTGTCGCAACAAACGGAACCCCTGGGTCCCGTGCCACCTGCAGTCCTGTATAATACCGCTTGTCCGCCTGCCCCAGGGAAAAGGTGTAGGGCGCAAAAGCGTCAGGATTGAAGAGAGGGACCTGCTCCAGAAGGCCCGGATTGGCCTGTACGATCTGCTCGATGGCCTCAAAGACCCAGAACTGGATCTTGCCTGCAGGCGATTGTATGTTCAGTTTCACCGCAGGCCCCATGCCCATCAGATTTTCTTCAACGCGCGTCATCTGCACCTTTGCCTTTTTTTCAGGAAGGTCAAACTCCATGCCGATGGCGACTTTCACGTCTTTGACCTTGTTATCGCCCTGCATAACGGCCATAACCGGGTCACCGGTAGGGATCATTCCGTAGCTGGCCTGATAGAAGCGCATCCCCGCAAACGTCACCGGATGGTTCACGAGGGCCGAAGAGGAGTGGACTGCACGGCCATCCTGCATAAACGTCAGATCGGAACGATAGGTTTTCGGCGCACCGTTTTCGTAAAAGTCGATGAAAAAACGGTCGCAACGGACGGCGAAATCAAGTTTCTTTACGCCCTTTCCTCTCTTCATTTCCACGATGGCCGAGGATTCTCCCTCCGGAATGCTCATATGGCCTTCAAAACCAAAGAAGAAGCCGACGATAAAACCGGCCATCACGACGAGGACACTGAGATGAATGAGATAGACGCCAAAATACGAATAGGCGCCTTTTTCGCCATAGAGATAGGAACGATCGTCTGCATCCCCGCGCCTGACCCTGCCGGTTTTTTTCTTGAGCAGCACCTCGAGCCGTTGTGCTTCTTCAGCGAGGGGCGTTTCTTTGATTGTCACCTGATCAGGGAGGATTCCCTCAAACACGTCCTCCCGGTTCGGCGCGCTTTCCTGCCGGAAACGCTTCCAGGCCATGGGAAAGCGGTCCAGAGAACAAACAACGAGGTTCAGGGCGAGCAACCCCATAAGGACCATAAACCAGGGAGAATGAAAAATATTGAAGAGTTGCAGGCCGCGCAGCATATCGGCCATGCCGGGGCTCAAGCGGCTTATGAACAGACCTGCCGCCTCCTGCTGGGGGATGAGCGTGCCCAGGATGGATGCCACGGAAATCAGGATCAAAAGAACAATGGCCAGCTTCACGGATGCGAAAAAAGACCAGACGGGATTTTTTTTCGACAAAATGACAAACCTCTTTACAATATAATGGGTGCTGATCAGGGCTCGCCGATGGCGGATTCCATTACGCAGATGGGCTTGTCTGCAATTAAATCATGCCATTGTCAATAAAAAAATAACGACACGATGATCGTCTTTATTATTACCCAGGCCGAATTGACGGACAATTTTGTTGAAAAGGGATAGGATCTATGGTTAAAAGGCAGCACAATAGATGTTTAAGGCCAACCATTCCATCATCGGGCAAGTTATAGATAAGGATGCTTTGCGGAACAGGATAAGTAAAAGGAAAATACGATGACAGGTTTCAGCAAAGCATGGGACGCTGTGGACATAAAGTCCGCATACAACCGTATCTTATCCGCCGGCCCCATCTATTTTGCTTTCGTGTCGCTCTTTGGTCTGCTGTTTATTATCGGCGTCGCTGCCGGGATTCACGCTTTATTTATCGTGGGTTCCCGTCATGCTTATGGAACTTACCGGGAAATCCCGCTGGCCATTCAAATCTCGACCTACGCTTTTTTCATTGGGGCATCCACTGGTCTCTACCTGATCTCTTCCATCGGCCACGTCTTTGGCGTTGGCGAGTTCATGCCGATTTCCAGAAGGACAATATTTCTGTCCATTGTCACGATCCTTTCGGGTTATATGGTGATCGGCCTGGAGATTGAAAATCCGATCCGGATGCTGATCTACAACATCACTTCCCCGAATCTGGCATCCAATATCTGGTGGATGGGAACACTCTACGGCGGCTACCTGCTCTTTATGGTCGTCAGCTTTATCTTTCTCTTGACCGGGAAATATAAAATCGCAGCAATAGCCGGCTTTTTAGCCGCACTCTCCGTGGTGGCTGCCGACAGCAACATGGGGGCGGTCTTTGCCATGATGCACGGCCGGCAATTCTGGTATGGCCCCTTTCTTCCCATCTATTTCATCGCGTCGGCCATTATGACCGGATGCGCTTTCCTGATTTTTTTTACCCTCCTCGCCTATCAAATCAAGCAGGAGGTCCTGGACGCCCCGACCTCAAGATCCCTGAAGATCGTATGCAAATTGACCCTGCTGATGCTAGGCATCGTCCTGTTTTTTACCTTCTGGAAAATCCTCACAGGAGCCGTAGGGTCTCCGGCAAAACTGATCGCCATGAGCGCGTTGCTCAGCGGTCCCTATGCCTTCAACTTCTGGGGGCTGGAAGTCATCGGTGGGATGATCATTCCCTTCTTCCTTCTTCTCCTGTCGCGCGGGAAAAAGCTGAAACCCATGTTCATCGCGTCGGCTATGATGATTTTCTGCATCTTTTTTATGCGTCTGGACCTGGTTGTTGTGGGACAGATCGTTCCGCTATACATGGAACTGGGGGTTGTGGAACATACCCGCCTCCATACCTATGCCCCCTCCCTGCATGAAATCCTGGTCGTTCTGGGAGGTGCGGGCTTCTGCGGATTTGCCTTTCTGCTGGGAGAGAAAATATTCAACGGATTCAGGGGACCTGCTGGGAATCCTGCGTGGAAGGAAATGGCCATCCCTGATCAAAACGTGGAGAAGGTGTGATGAAGCCTCATCCATCCAAGGGAGATCCGATCAAATACGAGAACGGAGATCCTTTGTCTGACAGGGAGCGCCGGGATTTTCTGAAGATCGGTCTGATCGTCACTGGGATTTTTGCCGGGGGGACCATTCTTTCCCTCGTCTCCAATGTACGTCGCGTCTTTTCACCTGACGCCTTAAGCGACGAATACCCTTACAAACCCCATTACAGCATGGTGATACGACAGGATCGCTGCATCGGCTGTGAACGCTGCATGGAAGCCTGCGTCAGCACCAACCAGGTCCCAGGGTACGGATGGCGGACCCGGATTCTGCAGAAAGAGGCTCCGAAGGCGATCGGTCAAAAACAGGAATTCATCCCCATCCTCTGCAATCACTGCAATAATCCCCCCTGTGTCCGCACCTGTCCAACCAAGGCGACTTACAAGGACAAGACCAGCGGGATTGTCATGATGAACGAAAAAAAATGTATCGGCTGCAAATCCTGTATGATTGCATGTCCCTATGATGCAAGGTATTTCAACGAAGAGAAGCATGCAATCGACAAATGCGACTTCTGTTTCGAGGCCAGGCTTTCCAGTGGCAACGGACTTGCCGCTTGCGCTGAGATCTGTCCCGCCGATGTCCGGATCTTTGGCGACCTGTCCGATCCGGAAAGCAGGGTCCATCAAATGGTCCACCAGTTACAGAAATCCGTCTGGGTGATCCGCGAGGAGGCGGGCTCTAAACCGAATGTCTTTTACACGAAAGGTTAATAAGGGGAGCTCATGAAAAAAGCTTCCATCGTGCTTCTGATCGCGTTGGTTTTTTTTCAAACCCTGGCTGCTCGTGAGGCTAGCGGGAACGACCCTGTGAATGGAGGCGGGATTCTCTACACCGAACCGGTAAAAGCCGTTCTGTTCACCCATAGATCTCACGGCGAGAAGCAGGGTCTCACCTGTGACCGGTGCCATAGCGGTCTTTTTGCAATGGAAGCCCTGAAGGTTCAAGAGAAGAAAGATTTCAACATGGAATCTCTGTACCGGGGAAAGTACTGCGGTGCGTGCCACAACGGCAAACAGGCCTTTGCTTCCGATACCCAGTGTGCCCGTTGTCATATTCGCATCAGGGGCACGGGACCGCAAGGGGACATGCCGGTTTACAAGGCCTCAGAGTCCTTTGGACAGGCTGAAAGAGAGGTCCGCTTTAATCATGAGATCCATACCCAGTTAACAAAATGCAGCAATTGTCATCCCAGACCATTCAAAGTCAGGAAAGGCGCCAACAAAATTACCCAGGCGGATCATGGTCAACAAAAATTTTGCTTTGTCTGCCATGACGGCAAGAAATCTTTCTCCTGGAATAACTGCAGCCGCTGCCACGTGAAAACTCCCGCGCCCCAGCAGGTTATTTCCTTCGGCCACGGTGATAAGGCAATTTTATTTCGCCATCAGACCCATACGGGGAAACTTCAATGCGGCAGTTGCCATCCGAAACTCTTCCCCTTTGCGAAGGGCGTTACAAAAATCACGTTTGCACGACATGCTGAGGAGAAAGCATGCTTCGCCTGCCATAAAGAAAAAAACGGCACGTCGTTTTATTCAGACTGCGGCCGCTGTCACAGGGACCGCAAGGCAGAGGCGAAGCCGCAGAGACCGGGTCCTTTGAATTATACGATGGAGGGCGCCGTACCTGTACGATTTCTTCATGACGGCCACGAATCTTACTCCTGTGCTACGTGTCATCCTGAACTCTTTGCCATGAAGAAAGGCGGCACGAAAATGACAATGATGGACATGTATCAGGGCAAAAGCTGCGGCGCCTGTCATGATGGAAAGAAGGCCTTCTCGTCTATGGAATGTGCCCGTTGTCATAAAAATCATTAAAAGTATTAAGAAGTCGGCGATTTTGATGAGAAAAGACCTGTTTGGTCCTTTTTAGCTGAGCATCCCAGAAGGAATATGACAAGCTTTGCATGACAAAAACTTTTCTTGACAAGAAAACACTGTTCTTTGTATCACTTCCCACAAAGGGGGATCAATTAACGCATACCGTTCTCCGATTGAAGATCGGGGAACGGCCATGTTAGCCTTTGTACGACTTACACTTGGGAGGTGTCATCATGTGGCGCAAAAAGGGAGTGTTCGTGAAAGGGATGCTGCTTGCTGCCATAATCGCATCGACGGTGTTCCTGATCTCCGGATACTTACTGGCGGGGATGGACCACTCGGCCTTAATCACGGGGCCGTTCAAGAATGGGCCGGAAGTAACCAAGGCGTGCCTGCAGTGCCACCAGCAGCATGCGCAGGACTTCATGAAAACCGTGCACTGGACATGGAGCGCGCGCCAGAAAGTGGAGGGTAAGGGTGAGGTTGATCTTGGAAAGAAAAACGCTATCAATAACTTTTGCATCTCCCTGCCGGCAAACGAGCCGCGCTGCACCAGTTGCCACGCCGGCTACGGCTGGAAGGATTCGAAATTCGACTTCAGCAAGGCTGAAAACATCGACTGCCTGGTGTGCCACGAAACCACCGGTACCTACAAGAAGCTGCCCACAGGTGCCGGACATCCAGCCTACCAGGACATGGAATTCCCGCCCAAGTCCGGCAAGATTGTGAAGGCAACTGACCTCACACGAGTTGCAAAGAGTGTCGGCAAGACCAGTCGCAGGACCTGCGGAACATGCCACTTCTTTGGCGGTGGCGGTGATCACATCAAGCACGGCGATCTCGACAGTTCCCTTACTTCACCCAGTAATGATATGGATGTGCATATGGCTGTAGAAAGCCGCAATATGGTGTGCACCGCGTGCCATAAAACGGAAAAACACGTGATTGCCGGCAAGGCCCTTTCGGTCTCACCTTCCGCGGGGAGACAAACGCTTAACTGCGAAAACTGCCATACGGTAACGCCGCATAAAGGTAATGCTCTCCTTGACCGTCACTATCAGAAGGTTGCCTGTCAAACCTGCCATATTCCAACATTTGCGCGTACGCTGCCGACGAAGGTGTGGTGGGACTGGTCGACAGCCGGCCAAAACAAACCTGTCCCGAAAGACCAGTACGGGCAACCTATGTATGAAAAGATAAAGGGCGACTGGCGCTGGGAAAAGGACGTTGTGCCCACTTACATGTGGTTCAACGGCACGGTTGACCGCGTCCTCATTGGCGAAAAGATCGATCCGGGGAAACTCCTCCATCTCAACTACCCAAGGGGCTCACGTGACGGCGCGAATGCCAAGATCACTCCTTTTAAAGTAATAAAAGGCAAGCAACCCTATGACTCCGTCAATAACATATTAGCTACGCCGCATCTCTTCGGCAAGGGGGGTTATTGGGATACGTTCGATTGGGGAAGTGCGATCGCGAGCGGAATGAAAGCTGCGAACCTGCCTTACAGCGGCAAGTTTGGCTGGGTTGAGACCGACATGTATTGGAATGTCAACCACATGGTTGTACCCAAAAACAAGGCACTGGCATGCACCGACTGCCACAGTGCGAAAGGCCGCCTCGACTGGAAGGCCCTCGGTTACTCAGGCGACCCTCAGCAGGTCAAGAAGTAAAGCCGCATAGGCACAATTACAAGAGCAAAAGCGGATACAATGAATTTTGATGTATCCGCTTTTATTTTGAGGTCATTCCGCGGGATGTTACTTCTTGCAATAGAGTCCCGGGTTGTAACCGTAGGGAACGGTCTGGCCGGAAGGCCTGCTCTGGTGTTCAAGAACGTACGCTTGGGCAAACGACAAAAAACGGAGCGTTATGGGTTATCCGGACATGATGCGGGATATCCTGGCGCAGGCCAGGCGCGAGGCGATCGCAAACAGGAGAAAAGCGCTTGAACATCTGCCGATTATCGATCACACGACCGGCCTTTATAACCGGGCGTATTTCGAACTGAGGCTGGATGAGGAAATAGAACGATCCAGGCTTTATGGAAACAGGCTGTCGCTGATATTAATAGGCACGGGCCTTTCCGGGCGGCAGGATCAGGGGAATGAAGACCAAGCCAGTGAAAAGGCCATGCAGATCATTGCCTCTATCATCAACGATTGCCTGACCGACACGATCGGCCTTGCCTTCCACTACGATAAGGGTGCGTTCGCCGTTATTGTGCCGGAAGCAGGCGAGCGGGACGCTGTTTTGATCGCGGACCATATCCGGAAAAAGATACTCAACGAAAAGATTCAAAGGGTGACCCTTCATGCCGCCGTGGTTCAATACAAAGATCATGAAAGCATTGACGAATTGATCCAGGCAGCCGATTTTGCCTTGCATGGCAATACAAGGGGATGAAATATGATTCATCCTGGCGACGCGTGCTTTTAGCAAGCGGTGTAATCCGCACCGGTGTCCCTCGCTTCTGTCAACCTGCCTTCTCCACACCTCTGACGATAGATCATCGATTTTTTACTTAAGTCAAGGCTTGAAGGGAAAGCGTTTATGTAATGGATTTCAACCTTCACTGCGCAGGAGTGATCGAAGAAAAAATGAAATATACAGGCGATTGGCGAAGTCTATGCCGGGTGGAATGATCGGGTCCGCCATCAGAGAAGCGGCGAAAGGGTCGAGTGGATTTTTTGGATGACCTTGTTTCGGGCCGCGAGGTTCCATTTCTTCGCCGCGTTGGCCGATCCGTAGATGTTGCCCAGGTAGAACGGCACCCCGACGCCCCCGACGATGCCGGCCACGGCGTAGTTTTCCTGATGGATCGCCGTGACGGTTCCCGCGATGAAGAGCCCGTTGATGAGGAACGCCGTGATTCCGTCTCCATAGTGTTCGGCATAGATGTAGCCCGATCCGGGCAGGATGGCCGACATCACGCCGGCCAGGACGGGGGATTTTTCGGGGAGTTGCTGATACAGGTCGAGCAGCGTCAAGGCCTCACTGACATTCTCCGCGCCGCGATGTCCGGCGTACCGGTCCAGGAATCGCTTCAGGGCTTGCCGGCTCACCTCCGCCTTGTTCTCATCGAGAGCCGCCAGGCAAATCACCACGAGCGAGCGTGGGGCATATTCCGACTCGGGGTGCTGCTCGGCGAGGGTCTCCAGCGCCGCCCGCGCCCTGTCGTAATTCTTCAGTTTCCATTGGCTGGACCCCTCGAGATAGCCGGCCGGGATCGCGTAGCCGCTTTCGGGATATTTTTCGCGCACGGCCAGGAAGGACCGTGCTGCCGCCCCGTACTCCTCGCCCTTGAAATAGGCCATGCCGATCTCGAAGGCGGCATAGTCCGCCTTTGCGGAATCCGGGAAGAGGATCAGGAATTTCTTGTATTCCGTGACTGCCCGGTAGTACTCGCCCTCCTCCATGAAGGCGTCGGCGATCTTTAGCTGGACATCCCCGGTAAAAAGGACGGCCCCGCCGTCGGCATGACGCGGGGAAACAAATGCGAGAACAAGGAGAAGCAAATAGGGTATCGGCAGCAGCCGGTGCAGTGATTTCATTTTTCGAAGAGCAGGTTGTTGGAAACAGGATCGTAGAGCTTCCCGTTGGGGAGCCGCGTGTAGCCGGGCCTCTCGAAGACGTTGCACCGGGTCTGTCGGTCCCCGATCATCATGACCCCCACGAAGGGGCCCTGTTCCTGTATGGCCTGGTAGCCGTAGTGGGAGCAGCTGGGCCGGAAGCCGCAACGATCGGGCCCGCCTGCGGGTGAAATGAAGATCTGGTAGAACCGGATCAACCCGTGCATAGCCACGCCGACGCTGGAGGTCTCCGGGCCATGGGCTTTTTCGGGGACACGAAACTCTTCCCGGGGGCCCTTCATCGTGAAGTCAGACCCGAACGTCGTGGCGGCAGGGCTCAGGAGGCTGATCGCGAACCACACAAGCACAACGATCGGTGTTGCCTGCCTGACGCCTTGACCGATTTGATCCGTTTTGGCCACTGCTCTGCGTCGAGGTTCCGTGGGCCAGAAGTTCCCGCGAGGGAAGAAAAAATCCCGGGGATTAGGGTGTCCATCTTTCATCCCCTGGATCATTCTCACTTCGGCTGCGCGGCCTTGTTCATAATGTCTTGTCTGAGCTTGTCGTATTCTTGCTTTGTGATCGAGCCGCTCTTATACGCTTTGTCGAGATCTTCCATCTGCTGTCCGATGGTCGGCTGGCTGATGATCTCTGTTTTCTTGATCTCCGTGGTATCAGGACCGCAGCACGCGGCCATGTTCAACGTAAAAACAACGGCCATGATCACGGTGAGGACTCTGATGATCCGCATGGAATCTCCTCCTTCAAGGGTTTGATGATACGAAAACTTAGTATGCTAACAGCATTAAACCGGCGTGCAGGCAATCGGGCAAAATGATTTCGATGGATCCTTCTTTGACAAGACCTTGCTTTCCGACGCTGGGGAGTATATGGAGGCTGTATTTGGTTGTCAAGGGATATATTGCTACAGACTATCCTTTTTATTCATCTCCTTGGGTAACATTTAATAAGAGTCAATTCTCTTGTAATTACTCGATATTCTTGATCCCGGCCATGATCTTCGCGTCTTCTTTGAACTGCTCGATTCTTTCCATCAGCGCCTGTTGAATGATGATTTTTTGCGCCTGGGGAGAGCCAGCGCCATGCGTCGATTCGATAGGTACGACCGATCCCTGGCCGGTCAGATACTCGATCAGGCGCAGCATGCGAATCCGGTTCTCCGTCGGAATCCCGTCCTTTCCCCGGAAATATTTATTCAGCATTTCCCCGATCTTTCCGAGTTTGAGGTCGGCGGCGGCCGGCGGGGTGCAGACAAGCCCCCCGGCAATGTCGGCGGCCATGTAAGTGCCCTGCCAGATCGCGTCGACGCCCTGGAGCTTTGCGATATTGATGTACAGCGGGTCGGGCATGAAGACGCCGGATGACGTTTTTTCTCCGGTGTAGATCGATGCAAGGGCGCAGCCGAAAGACATCTCGCTCTGGAAATAGAAATCGGTTAATTTCTCGCGAATGTGGCGGGCATTGCCGATGCCGTTATAATCCGCCGAGACGGCGGCGGCGCCGATGAGCAGGTCCCGGTGCCCGGCCTTACAGCTCGATGTGTTCAATCGCTGGAGGTTGGCAAAACGGCTGACCAGGCTTCCCGCATATGCGTACTCTCCGCACATGAAGACGCGCTCCCGGGGAACGAAAACGTCGTCAAAAATGACATGAGTCGAGCCATGCACGCCGTATCTGGCGTTACCGTAGTCCATTTCCTCCCCGACGAGGCGCCTCATGTTTGGCGCGGGCGCCTCCGCGATGTGCAGCACGCCCTGCGCGTCGCTCGGGACAGCAAAACTGACGGCATAGATTTCATCTTCGGCCCTGAGTGCCGTACAGGGAAGAACCATGATCTCGTTGGCGATGGCCGCTCCGGAAATACTGGCTTTCGCGCCCCTCACGACGATACCGTCCGGTCTTTTTTCAACCAGATGCAGGTAGAGATCGGGATCGGCCTGTTCATGGGGACCCCGGCTGCGGTCTCCCTTGACGTCCATCATGGCGCCCGAGACGGCCAGGTCCTTTTCCTGAACGTGCCGGATGAACGCGATCAGACGACGGTGGTAATCCGTTCCGATTTCCCGATCCATGTCATAGGTCGCTGCGAACAGAGAATTCAGCGCGCCGGTGCCGACGCAGCGGGCGCCGATGCAGGCCCCGTGTTTATGGACCAGGAAGCGTGAAAGCCTGAACCGGTTTCTCAAGTCTTCCTGAGTCTGATGGATGTGAAGAAAACGGTTGACCTTGCCGTCGATGAACGGGGAATAGGTCGTGAAAAATCCGTCATTCCTTTCATTCTCGGAGAGTTCATACAACAGCCCGATGGCTTCCATGGCCGGTCTGAAACAGGGATGCTCCCATAAATCAGTGACCTTTCTCCCATAGGCATACAGCTCAGTCTGGAGCCCTCTGATGCTGTCGATGTAGCTTTGCTTCGATCTCAACGCCATGACAAACTCCTTCTGGTTTATACTCGCAATTGCTGCTTTATGATAGACAACCGGAGTGGTTCTGTGGTCAGGGGCCGGCAGAACGCGGCGCAGGCGCGACGAACCGCAGCCAGCAGTAGCCAAGCGTCCCGGCGACCACCGATGCAACTAAAATCATCACCTTCGCCTCGTTTGCGACGCCGGCGATGCGAAATGCGAGGTTTGCCATGAAGAGCGACATGGTAAAACCGACGCCTGCGAGCATCCCGGTGCCCACTACATGCCGCCACGTCACACCCCGGGGGAGGTCAGCGAGACCGGCCCGCACGGCGATCCACGAGGCGAGCGCGATGCCGAGAGGTTTACCTGCCGCAAGGCCGAAAAAAACGCCCAGCCCTACCTCGTGTATGGCCATGTCGCCGCTGCCCACGAGTCGGATGTTGGCATTGGCGAGTGCAAACAGCGGAAGCACGAGAAAGATCGCTACCGGGTGAAGCACGAACTCAATGCGCTGCAGCGGGGCGGTTGAATGGAGCGCCGCATCGCGAATCTCGAGTGCCTTGATCTGTTGCCGGTCGTCTTGAAGGGTATGCGCGCCGGGCACATCCATTTGATCGATTTCTTCCATCTTGATGCGGCAGATGTTGGTGAACGCTGTCGGTGTCAGCCTGGCTTTTGCCGGGATGGCAAAGGCTGCGATTACGCCCGCGCTGGTTGCGTGGACCCCGGAATTCAGCACGCAGAACCACAGAACGCTTGCGATGCCCAGATACCAGAGGGGCTCGTCGACGCCCGACCGGTTCATGAGTACGAGAAACGCAAGCGGAACCAGGGCTGCAAGCAGCCAATGAGCGTGGATGTGCGCGGTATAGATGAGCGCGATGACGAGAACCGCGCCGATATCGTCAACGATGGCAAGCGCCGCCAGAAACACCTTCAGCCCGCGCGGCGCACGCGAACCGAGCAGCACGAGTACGCCCAGGGCGAATGCGATGTCCGTTGCCATCGGCACCCCCCAGCCGTCGACGGCCGGTCCACCCCAGTTGAATGCGAGGTAAACGGCGGCCGGCATGATCATGCCGCCGAGCGCCGCGAACACAGGCAGAGCCGCGCCGCGCAAAGTGGAGAGTTCGCCCACGATGAACTCGCGCTTGATCTCGAGGCCCACGACAAAGAAGAACAACGCCATGAGCGCGTCGTCCACCCAGTGCTTGATCGACTGGTCAAACTGGAAAATACCCGCGAAGACGCCGGCGTGGGCTTTCCAGAACTTTTCGTAGGCGGGGTCGAACGCCGAATTTGCGATGCCGAGTGCGGCGATCGTAGCCGCAAGCAGCACAATCGCTCCCGACGTCTCCCGGTGCATAAACGCCGAGAAATTCGCGGTGACGCGGCCGATGATGCTATCCCTGCGCGCCGCATTTCCGGGCTCAGTACTCACGGAATCACCCTTTCAAGCGCATGAATGATCTCATCGAGCAGTCGGCCTCCCCGCTTTTTTCTCATTTTTTTATCTTTGCAGCGTCACTCACACCTATTGTCTTTGCGGACTCGCCCACGCCGATAAAGGGCACGGCCCCCGCGCCGGTGACCTGCGGCAGAATGCCATTCCACTTTTCGATGGCCCGCAGGTTGGCTTCGACCTTCCGCAACTCGATCAGATCGAGCGAGATATTTGCCCGCTGCAGCCGCAGGGATTCCGCCTCGGCCCTGGCTGCGGTAATCTTCTGCTCTGCCTCGATCTTGATTCTATCCAAGTCCCGCCTGGCCTTCAGGGCGAGCTGCTCGGCCGTCTGTTTCGATTCGATGGCCTCCGTGAATATCTTGGAAAAACTGAAGATCACAATGGAAAAGGCGTCCACGGCGACATTGTATTCCGCCAGCCTTTCCGCCAGTGACGTCCGCATGGCTTCGCTTACCGCCGGCCGTTTCGTGATGAGCTCTTCCGCCGTATATTTTGCGGTTACGGCCTTGACGACTTCCAGGATGGCCGGGTCGATAATGCGTTCCTTGAAATGGACGCCGATCCTCTGGTACACAATATTGGCCTTGTCGGGAACGATGTGGAAGTTCAGGGCCACCCGGGAGGTGACATCCTGCAGGTCCGACGAGGCCGCGGCGGCGTCGGTTTCAACCTTCTGAACCTTCACATCCACCAGGACAATCTCCTGCATGATCGGGATCCGCAGATGGATCCCCTCCTGGAGGACCTTTTCCTGAACGGCGCCGAAGTTCATAACGACGCCCCTCTGGCCGGCCCCGACCTGGACCCAGGGCCTGGAAAAGGAAAGGAGAAAAAAAAGGGCCACGATAACCGCGACGATCCGCATAGGCCCCTTCTTCAGGAGCAGCGACATGGCGTCTCTTGCTTGGTAAGGTCCTTGTTGATTCATTTGTAACCTCCATGGTTTTTATTATTTTAATCTGTTCTGGTAGTTCCTCTAAGATTGCGACGATCAGAGAGAGTCCGATAATCTTTGGATAAACCGCAGCTTGCTGCGAGGAGCCCTGCAGAACTGTCTATCATACCTGACCGGAAAAAGAAACCGATTCTGCAAACCGAGCCGCCAGTCGCCATGACCGATGTCGCGGTTTTTTCCAACTCGGAATTGACGTTCAGTTGTTGCTCGAAATAACGATTTGATGTAATATTAGTGATCATACGCGTCGGACATCGGTTTCCCAGCCAGTGTAAGCCCTAATCGGAAGAAGACATGACCTGAAGAAGGAGGGAGGAGAAAATGAGCTTCAAGTTAATACTGATCCTGATCATATCCGGCCTTGCCGTGATATTTATCACCCAGAATGTCGCCGCCGTGGATGTGACTTTCCTTTTCTGGAGTATCTCCCTGTCGCGAGCGCTGCTGATATTTTTTGTACTGATGATCGGGTTTGTCTTAGGCTGGTTTCTGCATAGTTATCTTACCTATAGACGATCGAAGGATGAGCCAATTGATGCTGCCTGACCCCCGGTTAAGGATGGATTGGCGGCTGTTCCTTTTTTGGCCACAGCATGGAGGCAACAATGGACAGGGCAACCGTTGCGGCGATAATGCCCAAGGATACAATGATCGGTATCTTATAGATGTTCGAAAGAAGCATTTTGATTCCGACAAAAGAAAGTACGATTGCCAGACCGTAGTGCAGATAATGGAAAAGGCGCATGATGCCGGAAATGGCGAAAAACAGGGAGCGAAGCCCGAGGATCGCAAAAACGTTTGACGTATAAACAATGAACGGATCGGCGCTGATGGCAAGTACTGCCGGGATGGAATCGACGGCAAAAATGACATCCGTTGTTTCCAGCAGCAGAACAACGGCAAACATCGGCGTGGCAACCCAGCGCCCCTCTTTTTTCAGAAAAAACTTGCCGCCGTTAAAACCGCTGTCAACCGGCATGATTCTGCGCAGGAGTTTAAGCACAGGGTTTTTTTCCGGGTGAATTTCCTTGTCTTTTTCAAAGACTATCTTAATTGCCGTAATAATCAGGAAAACGCCGAAAACATAGATGACCCAGTGGAATTTTGCGATCAGGGCCACGCCGGCGATGATGAAGACAGCACGCAATACCAACGCCCCCAGAATCCCCCAGAACAGGGCCTTGTGTTCATACTGGGTGGGGATGCCGAAATAGTTGAAGATCAGAAGAAATACGAAAAGGTTGTCGATGCTCAGTGATTCTTCGATCAGATAAGCCGCCAGAAATTCCAGCGCTTTCTCCTGCCCCCTGAAATAGTAGATGCCAAGACAGAAACACATGGCAAGGGATACCCAGAAAAGGGTCCACCACAGGGCTTCCTTGACCTTGATCACGTGTGCTCTTCGGTTGAAAACACCCAAATCCAGGGCCAGCATCGCCAGAATGAAGAGGACGAAAATGATCCACCAAACGGTCATATTGCTTTCCATATGCAATCCCTTCTAAAAAATCCCGTCAGTAATAAAAAAGACCCTTACCCTCGGCGTAACACACCCCGGATAAAGGTCTTGCCTGCGATGATGATCGTCCCCTGCCCGGGCCAGACGGCCGTGCTGACGAGCACGGGGTCAGCCTTTTCTCCGGCTGATAGCTACTCCCCTTTATTGGAGACGGTTTATAAACAGGCGGCGGGTTATTGTCAAGGGGTATTTATGACGCCCGGCCAGTTCCACGGGATGCATGTCCCCGGCCAGGATATTGGCAAGGGGCAGAATTGAATTGATTGAAGGTCTGAGTGCGGCGGCTGATTGTCTACCCCTTTCTCACTGAAACGAAAATTTTGTAGAACATCGTGACCAGCAGCAGTCCAAGAGCCCAGATCCCAACCGTTATGGCCACTTCCGGTCCCGTGGGGGTGTAATCGGGAATTGCCTCCAGGGGGGAAGGGACGAATCCCGTTACCACCAGACCGAGGCCCTTCTCGATCCAGAGCGACAGGAACACGAAGCAGCAGGCCACGGCCAGCAAGGGTTCCCTCTTCCGCGTTTGGGGGATAATCAGCAAAACAAAGGCGGCCACGGCGGTCAATGCCGATACGCCCATCCAGTGCGCGATCGTGTTGTGGCCGTCCAGACCCGCGAAAAGATACTTCAGATGCTGCATGTGCCCGGGGATCTGGCTGTAGAAGGCGGTAAAGAGCTCCACCAGGACGAAAAAGACACTCGTCGCCAGCGCGTAGGCCACGATCTTGGCCAGGGTCTGGATCGCCTTTTCCCCGGCGTCAAAACGGGTGAACCGCTTCAGGATCAGACAGAACAGGATCAGCAGGGCCGGGCCGGAGGCGAAGGCGGAGGCGAGAAACCGGGGCGCCATGATCGCCGTGAGCCAGAAGCCCCTCCCCGGGAGTCCAGCGTAGATGAAGGCCGTGACGGTATGGATGCTGATCGCCCAGGGGATGGAGAGGATGATCAGGGGCTTCACCCAGGCCGGCGGCGGTACGCCTTTCTTCTCGCAGCCGAGAACCGTCCAGCCGGTGACGAGGTTGATCAGCAGATAGCCGTTGAGGACGATCATGTCCCAGAAGAGGACAGAGGTCGGCGAGGGATAGAGCAGGATATTCATGACCCGGGCGGGCTGGCCCAAATCGACGAAGACGAAGGTGATGCACATGATCACCGCGGAGACGGCCAGGAACTCCCCCAGGATCGTGATCTTTCCGAAGGCCTTGTAGTCGTGCAGATAGTAGGGGAGGACCAGCATCACAGCCGATGCCGCGATCCCGACCAGAAAGGTGAACTGGGCGATGTAGAGCCCCCAGGAGACGTCCCGGCTCATCCCGGTGATCCCCAGGCCGTAATCGAGCTGTCGGAGATAGAAGAAAAAACCAATTCCCGCCAAAGTGAGCAGGAACGCCACCCAGATTCCGTATCCGCGACTTCCTTTCAGGGCTTTTTCGAGCACGGCGACCTCACAATCGATAATAGACCTGCGGTCCGGTTCCCAGTTCCGGCCTTCGCCGGATGGAGAATCTCCCATCCAGAAGGCGCCGGATATCCGATCCCTTTTCTTCAATATCTCCGAAGGAAAGGGCCTTTTCCTTGCAGGCCAGCACGCAGGCCGGGAGGATCCCCCGGGCGAGCCGCTCCTCACAGAAGTTGCACTTCTCCACCACCCCTTTTGTCCTCGTGGGAAAATCCGGGTTCAGCCTGGGGATGAACGGCCGCGGATCCCGGTAGTTCATGCTTCTGGACCCATAGGGGCAGGCGGCCATGCAGAACCGGCAGCCGATGCAGCGGTGGTAGTCCATCATCACAATTCCGTCGGCCCTTTTGAAGGTGGCCTTCGTGGGGCAGACCCGCACGCAAGGCGGGTTTTCGCAGTGGTTGCATAGGACCGGCAGGAGAAGACCGCTTATCGCTTCCGGCAGGCGGGGATGGGCCTCTGCGGGAAAGATATGCCCCACCTTCTCCAGGCCGATCCAGTGGACATCGTCCTTGGGGTTCTTAAAATCGGGCACGTTGTGCGCGACGTGGCAGGCATCGATGCAGTCCCGGCAATTCGGGCGGCATTTTGCGGTGTTGATTGCCATCGCCCAACGCTGGGCATTCAAGGCCGGGAAAGCCCCATCCGCCGGGATAGCCGCCGGCGTTCCGGCGGGTGCTGCGGCGAGGACCGCCCAGGGAGGCAACAGCAGGCCGACGGCCGAGGCCCCCGCGATCTTCAGGAATTCTCTTCGGGTAGGCGCCATCAGCGGACCTCCTCCGTTATGATGTGGCAGCTCCAGCATTTGGGCTTGGCCCCCGCATAGTCGTGACAGCGATCGCAGAACTGCTTCTTGTTGCTGTGACATTTAAGACAGGTCCCCGTCAGGCTGATTTCATGGATCCTCCCGTCGGCGGCCCCGTAGGCGCGATCTCCCTCCCGGACGGCGCTGTCCCGCCAGGCGGCCAGCAGCTTCATGTGGTTGGCCCTCATGTACGGCGCCGGCTCCACGCAGAGCTTCTCCTTCAGCCGCTCGATGGCGGGCGTATCGAGTTTCAGGTCCGGCGGCGGGACAGCTCTGCCCTTCCCGTACCAGAAGGGGAAAGGTGGCCGCGATCAGGAAGGCCACGATCCCGGCGATGATCATCCTCCGGTTATAGAGTTTCATCGGCTGCCTTTCTCTCCAGCGGATCGCCGCGCAGATCCGTTTCCCGTACCTTTTCCCCCTTCATGATCAGGGCGTTGGCCAGCAGTTCGTGAACCCCCGAGACGGAGACACCGGGCACCCAGTATTCCATCAGCGAGGTCAAGGTCGCCCGGTCGATGGCGCAGATACAGGCCAGGCGATTCACTTCATGCCTTTCCTTCACCTGCCGGACGGCCATCGCCCGGGGCATCCCGCCGCGCATCCTCATCTCCATGTTTTCGTCGTTTCCAAGTCCCGCTCCGCCGCCGCAGCACAGGGTTTTCTCCCGGATCGTATCCTCGGCCATCTCGTGGAAATGGTTGCAGGCATGGTTGAGGATGTAACGGGGTTCTTCGAACAGTCCCATGGCACGGGCCGGGTTGCAGGAATCGTGGAACGTAACCCGCTGTGCGTCGTTCCGCGACGGGTCGAGCCTCAGCTTCCCGTTCCGGATCAGATCGGCGGTGAACTCGACGATGTGGACCATCTTCGTGGCGCGGGCGTTTTCGAAACGCGTTCCGGTGATCGGGCGAGACCGGCTCCTCAAGGAAATCGGCCGGGCCGTTCATCGTGTCCATGTACTGGTGCAGGACCCGCCACATGTGGCCGCACTCGCCGCCGAGAATCCACTTGACCCCGAGCCGCTTTGCCTCCGCATATATCTTGGCGTTGAGGCGCTTGACCATCTCGTGCGATGTGAACAGGCCGAAGTTCCCCCCCTCGGAGGCGTAGGTGCTGAAAGTATAGTTCAGACCGATCTCGTGGAAGAGCATCAGATATCCCATGCAAGTGTAGGTCCCCGGGTCGGCGAAGTAGTCGCCCGAAGGCGTGACGAAGAGGATTTCCGCCCCCTTTTTGTTGATGGGGACATCGACGCGCACGCCGGTGCGGTCCTCGATATCGTCTGCCAGAAATTCGAGCATGTCCTTGATGCCGCCGGGCTGGATGCCGAGGTGGTTTCCTGTCCGAAAGCAGTTCGCCGCCGGCTCGGTGACCCAGTTGATGTTGCAGCCGACGAGGTTGAGCAGCTCCCGGCCCATCATTGTGATCTCAGCCTGGTCGATGCCGTAGGGGCAGTAGACGGAACAGCGGCGGCACTCCGTGCACTGGTGGAAGTAGTAGAACCACTCCTTGAGGACATCGACCGTCAGGTCCCGGGCGCCGGCCAGCCTGCCGAAGCGCTTTCCCGATGCGGTAAAATAGCGCCGGTAGACGGACCGCAGGAGCTCGGCCCGCAGGACCGGCATGTTCTTCGGGTCGCCCGATCCGATGTAGAAGTGGCATTTATCCGCGCAGGCGCCGCACCGCACGCAGAGGTCCATGAAGAGGCGAAACGATCGGTATTTCTCCAGGCGCTCCCGCATGCCCTCCAGGATGATCTCCTTCCAGTTTTCCGGCAGCTTCCAGTCCGCGTCGGAGGGCTGCCATGCCCTGGGATTCGGAAGGCCAAGCGCCGTCAGGCTCTTGGCGCCGCCGCTGTAGCTCCAGGTCCCCGGCCGAAAGACGGTAGGCGTTTCCATCCAAGGCGTCTCCGGCGGTTCGTAACGGATCGCGGTCAGTTCGTCGGGTTTGGGGATTTCGCAAAGGACATCGCTACTCCTTCTCCACCGGCAGTCCCGCCAGCTTCATCTTCTCCCGGAACTCGTCCTCGTATTCCTCGTAGGTATGGACCTTCACCGGGTGCGTTCCATGGGTTGATGTGCCGGCGCATCCGGCTGTCGTTGGCAAGGTTCCGCGTGGGGCTCAAAAAGACCCCCCCCGCGTGCATCAGCTTGCTCATCGGAAAGAAGACCATCAGCGTAAAGACGAAACAAAGGTGCATATAGAAGAGCGTTCCGACCTCCTTCGGGACGACGGGGGAAAAGGTGACCCATCCCAGGGCCAGATTCTTCACCTGCAACAGATCGGCGGGAAAGAAGTGCCTCATGAGAAGGCCTGTGCCCACAACGCACAGGATCAAAAGCAGGGAGAAGTAATCGGTGAAAAGCGAGATGTAGCGCACCTGCGGGATGATGAGACGGCGGAGGAATAAAAAGGTGATCCCCGCAAGGATCGCGGCGTCGCTCAGGTAGAGCGTCGGAATCCCGATCTCGAAGAATCCGTCTGCCGCGGAGAGGCCGTTGATCCAGGGAGTAATCGGCTCGATGAAAAAACGCAGGTGGCGCAGAACGATCACCAGCAGCGACCAGTGGAAGGTCAGGCCGAAAAACCAGAGCCATTTGGCGCTGCCATACACAGGCCGCTTTTGGAGATGTCCACCTTCGTATTCCGGAAGAGCGAACGGAACAGGAAGATCTCCAGGGTCATCCTCCCGATCACGCCCCAAAGGCCGGAGGGGTTTTCCAGAGGGTTGGTTCTGATCCAGGGAAGGGACTTCTCCTGGCCGCAGGTGGTGGTGATGCGGAAGGGGACAGGAGCGCCGGACCATTTTACGATGCGGTACACAAACCCGGCCAGAAAAAGGACAAAGGCCACATAGGGAAGGATGACCGTAAGCCAGTATGTCAGGGTTCCGCTGAGGGCGATCCCCAGGGCCAGCAGGGTCAGGATCAGGATGGCAAGAACCGATAGCCCAAGATGCTTCCCGATCATCAATGCCACTCCCACTGGATGAAGGGCTTCTTGAGGTCGACCATGGCGTTGACGATCAGCTCCACGAGCCCGCCGTAGAGGATCCCCGATTTCTCCCAGATCCCGTAATATTCGAACATATCTCTGAACTGCCCCTTGCAGTTGGAGCAGGGGGCGCAGACATACTTCTTCACTTCCGGCCCCGGAACGTCCTGGAAAGCATCCAGGATCTGTTTCATCTTCATCCGTCCCGAAACAGCGGAGCGCCAGTCGGGGAAGTTCGTCGACTGCGTGATGGCAAACCCGCTTCCCCCCCCGCAGCAGTAGTTTTCGACGCCATGGGGCGTCATCTCCCGGAACTGGGGACAGATCTTCTCGAGTATCCGCCGCTGGGGCGAGACGATCCCCATCAGACGAACCATGTTGCAGGGGTCGTGGAGGGTGACGGAAAGTTGTTCGTGACGGGTCGAGCTTGACCCGCCGCTGAGGACGAACTCTTCCATCAGGGGGATGCAGCTCTCCCTGGGGATGTTGAGATCGCCCGTGAGGATCCGATCGGCGATGACGATCATGGCCTTGTGGGCGTGTCCGCATTCCCCCATGGAGATCTTCCGGACCCC
>CAVPSX010000023.1:0-242500 GCA_963708515.1 uncultured delta proteobacterium
CGAAATAGCACCCATCAATTTGTTATCGTTAATCTGACTCGGTTCACAATCCAATCCCTTTGAGGAATGGTGAAAGATTTTCTTCTGGATGCAAGACAGATCATGTAGAGGCGACAGCCGCAATCGAGCAGATACGGTCCATCACTGTAGAGCATATTTCATTGACAATATATGTTGATATGGCAATGATAAAAAAGGCCGGTCACGCGAATAGGCCTAGGGAAAAAACTCGAATCTAGCGGTCAACGCGCCTTGTAGCTGAATTTCTGCCCGCCGATGCTCGCTTCGTACATCAACCCACCTTTGGCCACGGTGAACGTCGCCATGCCCTTTTTGTATGCACCGGTGGCCTTCGCGTCATGCGCGCCGCCGCTTGCGCCTACAGAGGTACCCGCTGTTCCAGCCTTTGCTCCTGCAGCAGCAGTAATGGCAACAGCAGACGCTTCCGCACCGAACTCGAAGTTGCGCTAGTGAACTCTTTGAACGCCCGCTGATCCTCGAAAAAGATTATCTGGCTGTAAGCCTGTCCCCCTATCTGGGCGCCGACAGTAACTTGGGTCATTGAAGTATCTCCAACGTATTTTCCTTTTTCGTACACCCGACCATTGCCATGCGCCCCACCGACAACGAGACCACCCTTCCCAATGCTTGGGAAAACCGCATAGCCGTATGCCGATTTAAAGAAATTGCCGCTCTCGACGGCCTTTTTAAAGATGTTAATCGTGTCCTCATATTCGTCCGCCCACGCCGGCGAAACGACCAACGCCATTGCACACAGAACAAGAATTAAAAAGATTCGTTTCATCACCAAACTAGCCTCCTTCCATGTTTTAAAAGCACGATATATGGGATATACGTAATGGAAGCGCAATTGTATGTCAAGAGCAATTGTGATCCGCGGACATATAGGGGCTAAGAGGTGGGAATCCCGGTATGTAGAAACACCTGTCACGAGCCGCATTCTATTTCGTTGACTTCAGAATTTGGCCGGTGGTTATTTCGATTTGAAGTCAAGCACCTTCGTTGAGGGTGGCAATTTGTGTAGCAGCAAGGAGCATATGCCTTTACCACATAGTAGAGAACTGGCATATAATCGAAGGCTCTATTTTAACTTCTCCCACTTTTTACCATTAACCGATTTTCCTATTTCGGCTGTGGGATGGCAGTTGCCTGAAAAGATGCCACCCGTATTCCTTGCTTTGTCTTTACAATAACCAAGACGAACCTATTGACCCCTTCTATCGTTTTCCCACGGGCAAAAACCTTCAGATTAAATTTTCCCGTCACCACAGCAGAGTTGTCAAATATTCGAGCTTTTGCTTCTTCGATCTTGATGGGGTCATATTTCCTTGATCCATTTTTGAATGCCTCAATAAACTGTGACTTGGATTCAACGAGCGCCGTTGCGTGAATGTGCATATAATTTTCGTTTAATAACTGTTCAAGACCAACAATATCGGCTTGGCTCACCAGTGACGCCCATTGTTGTGCTATATTCATAGCCTCAGATTCACCGAAGGCATCAGCGCCAGAAGACTGTTCCTGTGCTCTCGCCACTACCCCAAAAACAGACAACATTGTGACAATTAGCATTAGCAAAATTAGCCTTTGAACTTTCATGATTCCATTTCTCCTTTTTGGGCTAATGTTTATAGTGGGCGGAACGTTTGTTTAACTAACTTAAATGTCGAGTGGTTTGACTATCACGATTACATTTGAAGTCATGCATTTTCATCAATGCTGGCATTTTACTGACTTCAGGAAGGCTTCAATAAAGAAAAGTTGCCTCATAATATTTCAAATAGCCAAATCACCGCAGTATCCTATGCTGCTTTCAGCGGCTGGATGCGTTTTATTTCATCACGGTGACTGTTCTGAGCATCCCACAGGTCAACAGCTCTTTGTGCGTTTAGCCAAAATTCCGGGGAGTTTCCAAATAACCTGCTTAGACGCAATGCCATTAAGGGTGTCAGTGACCTGTGTTCTCGCAACAATTCATTCATTGTCTGACGTGATACCCCAAGCGTTCCGGCAAGTCCGGACACAGTTAACCCATAATCGGGTATAAAATCCTCGCGAAGCATTTCCCCTGGGTGGGTTGGTCTTATCTTGCGATTTATTCTATTTGCTGAAATCATAGTAAGCCTCATTAATGGTAATCGGTTATTTCGACATCATATGCATCGCCATCAACGAATCGGAAGCATATGCGCCATTGGTCGTTAATCGATATTGCATGTTGTCCGCTTCTGTCGTCCTTCAAAGAATGAAGGCGGTTACTCGGTGGCGTTTTAAGATCGTCAATGCACGTTGCAAGGTCAATATATTCGAGTCTGCGTATAGCTCTTCTGAGAAGATCCGGTTTAAACCTTCTCGATTTCCCCGTTTCAAAAAGATCCTTTGTATGTTTATCAGAAAAGGTCTTTATCATGTGTTTATGATAACGCGTCACGTGACAATTGTCAAGTTCTATTGTGCTTCCAGGATAAATTGCGATTGAAAAGGAATATTAAGTCAATATTTTGTATCATCACTGAATACCATTTGAAATCAATAGCTTTTACAGGTGCGGTCGGGTTGTGTAGTATAGGAAGTTGTCCTCAAATCGTCATGCTTGCCTTTTGATAGGGAGCAATACGCTCTATTTCCGATCGAAAGCAAGCATTTTCTTCAATGGTGCCGTTTTGTTGACTTCAGCAAGCTATACGTAACAAATAATCCAATTACTGATTTTTCAAGAGTGCCAAAACGCCGGAATCGCTGTCTATCTACAACTCCACGAACTTCAGGAAAATTGAAGTGATGATTACCGCTTGTAACCGGCACTTCACACGGGTACGAATACCAGCAGCCACTGTAGTGGACTGTGACGGATTTCTTTGATGAGTGTTTTCATAAGTTCACTTTCGCTTTTCTTCCGGACGCGACGCGTAAATCCTGCTCGCCAACGCGAAGAAAAGTCCTGCGGACAGTCCGCACATGAGAATGCCCGTCAAACCCTCGATCGGGCCGAGGAGCCGCCAAGGTTTCGGCAATATCAGATCGCCGTAGCCAATGGTCGTGTAGGTGACTCCGGAAAAATAAAGCGCCGATTCGGCATCGGGCAGGCATCCCGCCCACAGATAGAACAACGCCCAGACGGTGATCTCGGCCGCATGCATCAGGATCAGGAACAACGCCACGCGGATAAGCAACGTGGTGACAGGCCAGTGTTGCGTCGGCAGCGTGGCAGGCGATTTAATCAAGAACCGCAACAACAGTGCGAATCCGCTGGCATGCACGGTGACCGTGATGGCTACTAGAAAGCACGCGATGAGGATTTGCTCGAGCATGGTCAAGAGTTGCTATAGTCTGTACTACTAGGGAAACTATTCCAAGGATAACTACACATTTTATCAACCATGCATCTTTTGGTTACAGCCCCTAATATAACAAGTAACTTATATCATGTTTATCAACGAACAACATCAATGATTATCGATTAAAATCTAGCATTTTTATTGAGGTTGACATTTTGTGGACTACAGGAAGGCATCAATAAAAAAAGCTGCATCACGATTTTTCAAGAGCGCCAAAACGCCGGAATCGCTGTCTCTACCAACTGGATACTCATGCTCGGCAGTAAAATTAATGATTACCATTGATATCACTGACAGTGCTTCTACCTGCTAGCATTGTTTTCCAGGATCTTATAGACATAAGAGTTCAGTTCGTTTAAACTAAATGGCTTTCTTAAAAGAGGAATTTTCTTTATCCGGCAGAGGTTAACAACATCCGGTTTCGGATTTCCCGTCATGAAAATGAAACGTTCTGCGACATTTTTATGATAACTTTCTAAATTCTTGAAAAAATCGATACCATCCATAATGGGCATGCTTATGTCTGAAATGATAACGGCGTAGTATTTACGAATCGCTTTGCTTAATGCTTCTGCTCCATCCGGGGCTGTTTCAACATTTCCCAGCCTGCCCAACAATGCCGATAGTAGTTCTGCAATCGCTGGGGTGTTGTCGACGATTAGGATTTGCTCGTCCCATACAGGCTTCAATGCCCGGAAAGAATCGAATGACTCCATTTTTTCTCCGGTCGTCTCTATGTATCTGTCAATACGACGAAGATGATGCTGCAGCTTTGGTACCACGGTTGAAAATTCGAGGCTCTCATTCTTCAGTGTATTAACCACATACAGGAACAGATTATTCCATTCGGAGTATTCAGAGTCGATGATATATTCTATCATGGCTTTCTTACTCAGATTACCCGTCTCGATGATTTTTTGGATGTGCTCGATGTGCCGGTCGATTCTGTTTCTAGTGTCGAGATCCAAAAGGATGGCTTCTTCGATGATGGCCGTTTTTTTCTGGAAAAAGTCGAAAGCAGTCCCCATGATACTGACATGCAGAGCTTCGTCCTTGGCCAGGGATTTTAAAAACTTACTAAACTGGCCATCCTCCCGGAAAATTACGGCGGCTGTCTCATAAATTTCAAGGGCAGCCTTCTCGTTTTTTAAAAGCCATTCTATGATGTCTCTCATGAAAATACCCTTACCAAAAAAGAGGATTCTGGAAATTTCCCATAGATCCATTTTGGAAATTATTGTCTTAAATTTCCCTAACTCATTTTGGTTCTTCGGGTCATACCCTATATTCTGAGCAATTTCGATAATCTCGTCCTCATTCAACCTATCGATGTTAAACACGTTTTCATCTCCGCAAGTACTTTACGCTATTTTAGTGAATCGTTATCTCTACTTATAGCCACAAACTTTGCCCGTCCCGTTGCATTCCACTATTCCCCGCTATTGAGGCGTCTAGTTTTAAGAGCTTTTGTTTTCACAGTCAGAATATATGAAGAGGGATTCTGTGTGTCAAGAAGATGAGTCTCAAGATGAATATTGCCAGATGCACTGCATCTTAAAGTGAGTTCAGTTGATTTTGCTTAACTGCTTATCAAGGATGAGAATGTGGTGGGAAAACCAGTCCCAGACAAAGTTAAGCAGATTAATGGAAGTCACGCGGCCATTTTTGTAGTATTCCTTCTGAGCTTCAAATAGACGGTCGATAAACCGGTTATGCTCATTCCTCTGCTCTTCATAACCGGCATACTGATGCTTCAGCATATAATCTTCTTCTGTCTTGAAATGCTCCTTAATATAGTTCTGCAAATTATCTAATATTTCTTCAATTTCCTTTTCATTTTGCTCGGAAAATTGCTGTCCAATAGCTTGATTTAAAATTTTGATAATTTTTTTGTGCTGATTATCTATTTTAGATACGCCAACCGAATATTCCTTCTTCCATTCAATCAGGGTCATAAACTCCTCCTACAGACAAGTGGCACGATAAAAAATCGCTTCAGCCAAAATGCTACCAATAGCAGGGTTAATATATACTGGGTTTCTCCGTCCGAATTTCACATGTTAATGTTGCATAATGATTGGACATTGTCAATGCTATGGTGCAGCAGGATTACCACTTGAAAGGGTGCACACCTTACGAAATTACCGGATACTCTCTTTCAGGAAGACACAAATAAAGCCAGAGGAAAGAAATATTGGCAATCCGCATGTCTACATTTCAAACCGGACTCAATAATCTTACCAGTTCCACCCACCACTCGCTTTGTATTTGAATCAGAGCAGTGGCCTATTTATCCATTGTTGACGGAATAAAATCCATTGATTTATTTTGAAAAAAAGGATCATCTTCTGACCATGTCACAGTACAGATGAAGACGATCCTATCCAGACTTTTTTATACGAAAATTTATCCAAGAACGGAGGATACAGACATGAAGGTTCTGGTGGAAAAAAAGGATGTGATCTGCACGGTCATCATCAATAGACCCGAGAGCAGAAATGCCGTAGACCGGGAAACGGCGACACTACTTGTCGAGGCTTTCGAAGATTTTGAACGGGATAGCAGCCTGCTTGCGGCTGTGTTGTATGGTGAAGGGGGTAACTTTTGCGCCGGAGCTGATCTCAAAGCCATAGCCCGGGGTGATCTGAGCGCAGTCAACAGCCTAGATTCTGACATGTCCAAGCCGGGTCCGATGGGTCCAAGTCGTATGAGAGCATCCAAGCCTGTCATTGCTGCCGTATCCGGTTATGCCGTAGCTGGAGGATTGGAGCTGGCTTGCTGGTGTGACCTGCGGGTCGTGGAGCGGGACGCCGTTTTCGGGGTCTTTTGCCGGCGCTACGGTGTCCCTCTCATCGATGGCGGCACGCAACGCCTTCCTCGTTTGATCGGGATGAGCCGCGCGTTAGACATGATTCTCACAGGACGCCCTGTCAGTGGTGAGGAAGCCTTTGTCATGGGACTGGCCAACCGGCTCGTTGAACGGGGAACAGTAAGAGAGGGAGCGGAAGCATTGGCTCTTCAGATCGCCGCCTTCCCCCAGTCATGCATGCGCAGTGACCGTCAGTCCGTATATAGGGGATTTGATCTGCCGATGGATGAGGCAACGGATCTGGAATTTCGCCTGGGTATGGAGGTGATTGCTGCAGGTGAGCTGCAGGCAGGGGTGAAGAAGTTTTCGCAGGGAATAGGGAAACACGGTCGTTTCTAAAATGAAGCTGTCAACCAGTTGCACACTTCGATCGGAAATCAATGAACGCAACTGGTGTTGGGCGGCGAATCTTCTCCAACATCTCAATAGCCGGCCGGATCAGGGCTTTCCCAGTCGTTGATCTTGCAGATAAATTCCGGCAGCAGCAGAATCTCCGCCTGATTGTTTGCGGGCATGTTTTCGCGCGCCCGGATGTAGCAGCCGTTGCACACATGGACCATGTAATTCGTCCTGACATTCGCTAGCATGTGGCTCAGGCCCTGCTCGGTGTGACAGCAGGCCGGGGCGCCGATGCGGTTGACGGAGAGCCCCTCGATTTTGTCGAAGACGGCGTTGGTCGATTTCAGGTCCATGGGGGACGGGGCGAGTTTTCTATGTAGCCTATAGCAGCCTGCATAGTAGTCGATTGCTCCACGCCACTGCATCGGCGGGAGCGCCTCCTCCAGCAGCCTGGGATAAAAGACGATGTCCGCCTCCGGGAAAGCATGCCTGAAGATGGGATAACAGGGCGAACAGAAAATCACGATTTTTTTTGCGCCCAGCGCCCGGGCCAGTTCCAGGTTCATCCCGATGAATTCCTGCGAAAGCGACCGGCATTCGGCCAGGGCCTGCTCGTCGCGTTGCTTGATCGCCGGCCGGTAGAGATAATTGCCGCAGCAGTACTCCTTCGACAGGAACGTGTAGCTCACTTTGCAGCGATCCAGAATCCGGGCATATTGCTGAAGGACATGCGGGATCAGAAAGGGGATCTGGCAGCCGGAGATGACAACGTTCTCGGCCCGGCGGTCGTAGGGAAGCCCCCATTTTTCCAGTATTTCGACGCGATTGGTCATGTTCACGTCCGCATTGCCCGTTTCACGGATCGACTCCACGGTTTTTTTATCGATGAGCGAGTGCATGGAATCAGCTCCCTTCCTTGAGAAAAAAGCGCCACTTGCAGAAGGCCTCTGCGGGGTGCGGATCGGGCGGCGCAAAGAGACATTCCACTTGAATTTGCTCGTCGATGACCTCGGCAAAGCTGGCGAATTCCCCCCGGTGCATATCCTTGCAGACGAACTCGCCGATTCCACGCTTGAGCCGGGCAACCTGTATCGGACAGGACGGCACGGTCAGAATCACCTCGTGATCAGATTCGAGAATCTCATATCCGATCAGGATCGCCCAGGGGAAGAACCTCAGGGCCTTGACGAATCCCTTCAAGCCCTTTTCTTCAAGGGGGAATCTTTTGACCAGATCCTTGGCCGCCATGCCGCCAACACGATCCCAGACGCGTTCATTGATGCGCTCGGCCACGGGCTGGCCGAACTGTTCCGCCGTGTAGAGAAACCAGAAGGCGTCGACGACCCGGAAGTTCCACAGCAGAAACGCGATATAATTTTTCAGCTCCGGCGCTTCCATATTCTCGAATATTTTCATATTCATACGGGTATCTCCTCGAAGGAAGTGGCGTTTGGCGCAACAGGGACTTTTTTTCGATAAGGGAATGTACGAAGAAAGAGTGTGTGTGTCAATTAAAATAGTGGCTTGCTTACTTGATGCCGAAAACAGCCCGCGCGTTTTGCGACGTCGCGGCGCCGACCTCCGCCAGTGTGAGACCTTTGATGTCGGCGATTTTTTTCGCGGTATGAACCACGTAGGCGGGTTCGTTGCGCTTGCCCCGGTGCGGTTGCGGCGTCAGATAAGGCGCGTCGGTTTCCACAAGCATTCGCTCCAGGGGAACCTGCCGGACCACTTCGAGCAGTTTCTCCGATTTGGGATAGGTCACCGGTCCCGGAATGGAAATATGAAAGCCCAGATCGAGACACTTCCTTGCCATGGCGGCGTCTCCGGAAAAACAGTGAACGATTCCGCGTTTTTTCCCTTTCCAGGCCCTTAGCATATTGAGGGTTTCCGCATGGGCATCGCGATCGTGAATGATCACGGGCAGGTTGAATTCGTCAGCCATCTCAAGCTGTTCGCCGAAGCACCGGATCTGGACATCCCGCGGCGAACGGTTGCGGAAAAAATCCAGACCGATTTCCCCATAGGCGACGACCTTCGGCTGACAGACAAGCTTGCGGATGGCGCCGTATGTTTCTTTGTCAATGCCCTTGACGTCATGGGGGTGAACGCCCAGCGCGGCATAAACGAATTCATACTGGGCGGCAATGGCCAGAGCCTTCAGGCAATCCCGGAGATTCGTTCCGACGGTTACGATGGCGTCAACGCTGGCCTCTTTCGCCCGGCGCACAACTTCGCCGCGGTCCAGGTCAAACTCCCGCATTTCCAGATGGGCGTGGGAATCGATCAGCATCAGGTGCCCTTTTCGAGGCCTATTTTCTTTCTTCCATGACGACAACCACTTCTTCGGCATTCTCCGATACATCGGGCAGCGTCTTCAGATATTGCGCAAGCTGCTTTTCGCTGATCTGACCTCTTGAAATTTTATTCGCCATTAACCTTCTGTCCGTCTCTTCCCGAATGGCACTTTGTTCTTTCGACATAGAGTCTCCTCATATGATTAAGCTAATCCGTTCAGTATACCGTATATGACATCATGACTTCAGCCTGTCACCCGGAAATCTGTGACAGGAGCGCGGTAAGCTCCGGCGTCATTTTCCGTCCCTGCCAGCTTCCCTGTACCAGCGAGACAGCCTCTCCGCGAGCATCAATCAGCTCAAGATCGAGCGTAAAGTCCGCCTTTCCCTTTTCTTCGAGTTCCGCTCGGATCCGGACCGCCAGTTCCTCGCTCAGTTCGGTTTCCAGCGTGATGTCTGTCAGGGCCGGGCGCCGGAAGCGGATATGCACCTCCCTGACGAGGGGATAATACCGGCTCATGTCAAAGGATGCGCCGAAAATGGCGCCGCCCATGACCTCGCCGATGGTAAATAGGGAGCCGGCATACATGATCCCCACGTGATTGACATTTCCCTGAAGCGGCATCAGGAGCTTCACATAACGGTCACGCAGGGAAAGAACTTTCAAGCCCGTTCGCCCGATGCCTTCGATGCCCGATTCCACAAAAAGCGCCAGGGCTTCGTATTTCTCATCGATCATACCGTTTCGTCCTCACTACATTGATCTATATTCCCTCAATATCAAATTCCGACGAAATCATCTTTCCCGCATGCATCAATAAAAGCAATGGAGGTTACTGATGGTTCGGAGGTTTATTGAACCAGCCGGGCTGCTTTTTCAAGATGCTCCATGGCCTCTCTGGCCATCCTGTCCAGCAATTCCCGGCAGGTCGGAATATCCTGAATCAGCCCGATCGACTGGCCGACCATCAGGGGGGCGTAGTCCACATCGCCCGTTTCCCAGGCGTCCTTGATCCGTTGGCCGGACAGCAATGGGATGAGTTCCTCAAAGCCGCCGCCCCGCTCTTCGATGGCGCAGACCTCCTCAATGACCTTGCTTTTGAGCGCCCGCCCTTGCAGCCCGATGGACTTGCCGAACATCGTGGTTTCATACTCCTGCCGTCGGAGGAGTTCCTGTTTGATATTGTCGTGCACCTCGCACTCCCGGGTGGCGATGAAACGGCTGGCCATCATGACCCCCTGGGCCCCGAGTACGAGCGCTGCGGCCACAGACCGGCCGTCGGCGATGCCTCCGACGGTCACCACGGGAATCTTCACGGAATCCGCAATCCGGGGCGTCAGAATCATGGTTGTGACGTCGTCGTTGAGCGGATGGCCGCCTTCTTCAATGCCGGCTGCATAGATGCCGTCATACCCCACACGCTCGGCATGAATGGCGTGACGGACAGCACCGACCTTATGGAAGATTTTTACGCCGGCTTTTTTAAGCAGCGGAATGGCTTCCATGCCGGCGGCCTTATCCACGGGGGTCCCGGAAAACTCGATGCCGGCCACTTTTTCCTCGGCGCAGATCCGAATGTAAATCTGGTGGTGCTCCGGCGTGATGCGCAGCGAAGGCAGCAGCGTAATGTTGACCATGAAGGGCTTGTCCGTCAGTTTCCGGGTTTCCTCAATGGCGGCGCGAAATTCCGCTTCCGTCTCATAGTTGCCGGCCGTGAGATTGCCCATGCCTCCCGCGTTGGAGACGGCGGCGCAGAAGCCGGGCTTGCAGAGCCACATCATGGCGCCGCAGATAATGGGATATTTGATCCCGAACATTTCGGTAATGGCTGTCCTGAACATGAGTTGTCTCCTTCTTGCGTTTTTTGCAATGAACCGTCACTGCCGGACGGCATCCCTAAATCAGAACCGCTCGCTTCTGTCAACCCCTTTTGTCATTCCGGGCCTGATCCGCGTGGCCCGGAAACTCCTTGACAGCTTGACCTGAATCCACTAACTTCACGCGCATGAAATACAGCGAAGCCAAACCGGGGCGGATTTTTGTGATCCGCCTGGAAGACGGAGATATCGTTCACGAGGCCATCGAAAAATTTGCGCGTGACCGGAATATCGGAGCGGCGGCGCTCATCATTCTGGGCGGCGCGGACGGCGGCAGCAAAATAGTCGTCGGACCGGAAGAGGGACGCACAAAACCAATTATTCCTATGCAGCATATCCTGGGCGACGTCCACGAGGTATCCGGCGTCGGCGCCCTCTTTCCTGACGACGAGGGCAACCCCATCCTTCACATGCATATGGCCTGCGGCCGGCAGTCGGAGACCGTCACCGGCTGTATCCGCACCGGGGTCAAGGTCTGGCATGTCATGGAGATCGTCCTTTTTGAGTTGATGGACTCAACGAGCAGGCGGATCCTGGATTCCCAAACAGGTTTCAAGCTCCTGGTCCCGTGAGAGGGATTTACCAATCGGATTGAGGGAGAAATTTCCATGGCAACATTTGTCCTGGTGCATGGCGCGACGGCCGGAGGTTGGATCTGGCGCTCCGTCCCGTCGCTTCTGCGGGAGGCGGGACAGGATGTCTATACCCCGACCCTGACGGGACTCGGAGAACGCCGGCATCTGTTCCATCCGGACCTTTCGATGGAAACCCATATCCTGGACGTCCTCAATGTCCTCATGTTTGAGGATCTGCATCATGTCATTCTGGTCGGACACAGTTACGGCGGCGCTGTCATAACCGGCGTTGCCGAACGGGCTGCGGAAAGGCTGTCACAGATGGTTTATCTCGACGCCTTTGTGCCGCAGGATGGCGAGGCCGTGAAGGATCTCTATGATCCCCCGGTGGCTAACGCCCTGGCCGAACACTATCTGAATGGCGGCAAAGGCAGATCTGAAGACGCAGCATTGGCCGAAGACACGCGATTTACGGCGCACCCCCTCAAGACCTTTGTCCATCCCCTGCAATTGAAAAACGAGGCGGCAAAGGCCCTGCCGCGCACCTTCATCTTCTGTACGGATAAAGCCGAGATGGGCCTGCGTGGACAGGGTATCATCCGGTCCGCCGAGCGCGCCAGAGCCGCGGGATGGGGCTACCATGAATTGCATACCGGCCATCATCCCATGTGGACCCTGCCCGGGGATCTGACAAATCTCCTGCTGGGCATTCCCTGTGCAGAATTTCGGAGCATGGCCGAAAGAAAAGCATTTGAGGCGGCCAGCCAAATTGACACAGGATCATGCCGGAAGTAAAAAAGAATCCTTAGCTGCGAAGAAGCCATGAACAAGAATTTGCATGCGGAGATGCAAAGCGAACCTGCCGGTCTGTTCTCATCCGGGTTCATCTGTATCGCACATCGGGGCGCGAGCGGCCATGAACCGGAAAACACGCTGTCTGCCGTCGAAAAGGCCGTCGCGATGGGCGCACCCTGGATCGAAATCGACGTTTTTGCCGTGGAAGGTGAACTGGTCGTCATTCATGACGAGCGGCTCGAAACGACAACCAACGGGACCGGCCATGTGATGCAATGCTCCCTGTCCTACCTGAGATCGCTCGATGCCGGCAAAGGCCAGAAAATTCCGCTGCTGCGCGAAGTCTTCGAGCTGACTAAAGGCCGCGTGGGCGTCAATGTGGAGCTGAAGGGACCCGAAACAGCGGCACCCGTCGTAAAACTCATTGATGAATACGAAGCCTTTTTGGGCATGTATAGCGGGCAGATCCTTGTTTCCTCTTTCAATCATCGTGAACTGGCCAAATTCCGATCCTTGAATCCGGACATTGCGATCGGCGCACTCGGATTCGGCCTCCCGCCTGCGCACGCCAAATTTGCCCAGGACCTGGGCGCCGTTTCCGTTCACACCAGCCTTGCCCTTGTCAACCGGGCCTTCGCAGATGACGCCCACCGGCGCGGCCTCAAAGTTTTCGTCTATACCGTCAACCATCCGGATGACCTCAGGCGCGTGCGGACGATGGGGGTGGACGGCGTCTTCACCAATTATCCCGAAATTGTGCTTTCGGACAATCGCTGAATATGTTCGATCATTTCGACTTTATCGCCCCCTGGTACGACAGGATCGTTCGCCTCGCCGTTTCCGCCCGGCTGACGGAAGCGCTGAAGTTGCCTATCGACGGCATCCTGTTAGACGCCGGCGGCGGCACGGGCCGGTCGTCGTTCCATCTGCGCCCGCTGGTCGGCCATCTCGTCATCTGCGATTTTTCACTTCCTATGCTCAGGCAGGCTAAGGCCAAGGGGGGAATGAAGCTGGCGCAAGCGCGGGCCGAAGAGCTTCCCTTCGGGGACAGCGCCTTTGACCGCGTGATGGTCGTTGACGCCCTGCATCACTTTTTCGACCAGCCGGCGGCGATCAGGGAATTCAATCGCGTGCTGAAACCCGGGGGGCGCCTCGTGATCGAGGAGCCGGACCGGCGGCGTTGGATCATCAAAATGTTGGCGGTTGCCGAAAGAAC
Organism: uncultured delta proteobacterium; assembly: GCA_963708515.1. Lineage (GTDB taxonomy): Bacteria > Desulfobacterota > Syntrophia > Syntrophales > Fen-1087 > JAPLJM01. The sequence goes on from CAVPSX010000023.1 coordinate 13,329, forward strand.
GGTCCTCATGCGCAGCCGTATTCATCCGATGACGGACATCGTCGATATGATCGCAGCCGAGGGGTTTTCCGCACAGATCGAAAGCGGCAACCGCTTCACCTCATGGATCATCGCCGACAAACAGCCCCGACTCTGATGCTTCCGGAGCAACCGGTCGCCCAGGCATGGGCGCCGGTCAGACCGATCGTTATGCTCAGGACAATCCCTGAGACATTCGAAAAATGGCTTCGCCGCGGCTCAAAATCTTTTTCGCAATAAATATGGTAATGCTCACACATGTTTGAAATCAATAAATTAGTCATGGGGAGGGGGCTTGACGGAGTCGTGTCCCCATCAACGAAAAATCTTTGATTCACAGCTTGCGAACAATTTTTCAGCGATTATGCAAAGATCTCTCCGTGCGATGCGCGACACAACACGATATCCGGACTTTTTGCGAAGTCGTTAGTTTTTCCGGATCAGAATATAGATTTCGCCCTTTTCCTTGAGGCTGCCCGCCAGTCGTTCGGCGTTCGGTTCGTCGCCGCAAAAAATATCGACTCTCCCCGGCCCCTTTATCGCCGCCCCCGCATCCTGATTCAGGACAAACCGTGAAATGGGAACCCATTGCCTGATTTGCCCGCCGCCGTCAAAGAGGGGCTTTTGTGTCCTGATCAAAGCCAGCGCCCCTCTGGGAAATACATCGAGGTCGGTGGCAATTGTTCTGCCGGACGTGACCGGAAGCTGCAGCGCGCCCAGGGGGTCCCGCTCAACCCGGCGGAAGAACACATATCGATCATTGTAACTGAAAAGGTCTTCTACTTCTCCGGGATTCTCCCGCAAATAATTCTGGATGTGCGCGTAAGACACTTCCTGGGCGGTTATTTTTTCCTTTTCGATCAGCGTTTTTGAGAGCGACCGGAACGGCCGGCCGTTGGACTGGGCATAACTGACCACGATGATCTGACCATCGGGCAGCCTGATTTTTCCGGATCCCTGTATGTGGAGAGAATAGAGCGCAACGGGATCGTCCACCCACAGGAGCTCCAGGCGGCGGCCGCCCAGCGCGCCTTTCCGGTCGATCTCGTCGCGACTGTAATAGGGAATCAGTTCACCTCGTTCCATCCGGCCAATCAACTGCTCTGCTTTGTATCTACCGTTGTATTCCCCGAGATTGACGACAATCAGATCATCAGGTTTTCTGTAAAGGGGGTAGCGATAGCGGTCTGTTTTAACCCACGAACCTTCGAGCGTCGGCACGTAATATCCCGTGAAAATCGCCCTTCCATTGGCATCCTGTCCCGGCGGCGGAATAAATTCAAATGTTTCCCGGATTCGGTTCAATTTGACCTCTGCCGGATCAGCACTCCGGATGATCTCCCGGAAGGCCAGCAGCGACGCCTTCATCTCCGCGATGGAGATTACACGGTCTCCAAAGCGAAAGGAAGGACCCTTTATCTTTTCATAGTACTGGAGACTTCTCTCTATGGCTGTTTCGAGGGACGACAGATCAAGATCATCGATGCCGCCTGTCATATCCGCAGCCCCTGCTGCCGGGAGTTGGCGGTCAACCGACAGTCCGGGGACGGCTGCTGCCGGTCTGGCGGCAGCCGGCGGCTTGGGCGGCAGGCCCATCCAGACCCCGCAAGATGACATCAGCAGGGGGATGCAGATCAGCGCCAACAAGCGATATACGTTCCAATAAGGCGGGATGCACGTCAAAATTCAACCACCATCGCTGCTTCATCACAGTAATCGGGGTATTTGGAGCACCGGAAACAGTCGGAATAAATCTTTTCGGACAAACTCGATCGTTCCACTTCCTTGAACCCTAAATGGGCGAAAAATTCTTTACGATAGGTCAGGGTGAATATCCTGTAAAGCTGGAGGGTAATGGCTTCAGAAATACAGGATTCGACCAGGTTCCTGCCGAAGCCCCGGCCCCGGTAGTTTTCTTCCACGTAAAGAGACCGGATCTCGGCCAGGTTTTCCCAGATAATGTTCATGGCACAGACCCCGCCGATCTCATCTGCTTCTTCATAGATAAAGAAATCCCTGAGACTTCCATAGATATCCATCAGGGATCGCGGCAGCATCTCACCCTTTCCCGCCGAGACGTTGATCATGCGATGGATGGTTTTAACATCTCCGATTCGCGCTTTTCTCAACATGGTTTACTGTCCTTTCCCACCCGCTTTTTTTAGCATTTCCCGGGCGTGATCCCTTGTTTTTCTGGTCAATTCAATCCCGCCGAGCATGCGGGTGATCTCGTCGAGGCGTTCCTCCCGGGAAAGGGCTTCCATGAAGGTTTTGGCCTTGCTGTTGGAAACCCTTTTGACGACCCGGTAATGTCGGTCTCCGAAACAGGCGATCTGGGGCAGATGCGTGATGCACAGCACCTGGTGGTGCAGAGCCACTTCCTTGAGCTTTTCCCCGACAATTTCAGCCGTCGCGCCGCCAATGCCGCTGTCGACCTCATCGAAGATGATGGTGCTCACGGAGCCGGAGCGGGCCAGGACTTTTTTCATGGCCAGGATAATCCGCGACAACTCGCCGCCGGAGGCAATGCGGTTCAATGGTTTCAGCGCTTCGCCGACATTGGTGGACAGATAAAATTCAACATCGTCCTGCCCCCGCTCTGTGTAGGGGTCCGCGGCAGTGCCTTGAACCCTGCCCATTTCTTTGAATCGCACCTGAAACTGAGCCGCTCCCATGTTCAGGGCCCTTATTTCCCCCCCGATTTCACTTTCCAGCAGAACCGCCTTTTCCCGACGCTTTTTCGACAGGCCGAGCGCCTTTTCTTTCAGGAGACCGGTTTGAACCGCCAGTTCCGCAGAGACCCTTTGCATTTCCTCGTCGGCGTCGCCGATCTCATGGAGTTCCTTGTCCATGTCGGCCTGTCTTGTCAGGACCGACTCGATCGTGCCCCCGTATTTTCGCTTGAGACGTCCGAGCGTCTCCAGGCGGTCATCAATGAGGGCAAGCCGGTCCGGATCGTAGGATAATCTTTTCGCATAATTTCGCAGCGTCAATGCAGCGTCCTCAAGCTGAAAATAAAGCGCGTCAAGGTACTGCTCCTGCAAATTCAACTGATGATCGATTTGGCGGATTTCCCGGATTTCCGCGAGGGTTCGCTTGAGTTCCTCCAGGATACAGCCGCTTTTCCCGTAAAGCCGCTCATGGGCTTGACCGGCATAATCCATCAATTTCTGAACATTGTTAAGGCGCTTTTTTTCATCCGAGAGCGCGGCATCCTCACCGGCTGAAGGGTTGGCGTCGGCAATTTCCCGGATCTGGAAACGCAGGAAGTCCTCCCTTTCAACGCGCTTCTCCCGCAAGCCGGCCAGAGAGCGCTGTCGCTCCCTCAGACCCTGCACGCGGCGAAAGGTTTCTGCGTAGTCGGCGCGCAGCGGCAGCAGCTCGCCGGATTCATCCAGAATATCAATGTGATGATCGGCATTCAGGAGCGCCTGGTGCTCGTGCTGTCCGCAGATATTCATGAGGGATTCCCCGACGGCGGACAGGGTGGCCAGTGTAACCGGCGAGTCATTGATATAAATGCGGTTTTTGCCCGAACGGGAGATGACCCGCCGGATCATCAACCCTTCGCACGCATCCAGCCCCAGTTCGTCCAGCTTCATCCGGATGGACGGGTTCCCCCGAAGATCAAATAGGGCTTCCACCACCGCTGCATCCTCATCGGTCCGGATCATATCGGCGGATGCCCGGTCGCCCAAAAGCAGGCTGACAGCGCCGATGATGATGGATTTGCCGGCGCCGGTTTCGCCCGATATCACGTTGAATCCCTCTGCAAAGGCGATGTTGAGCGCGTCAATAATCGCAAAGTTCCGGATGGATAATTCAATCAGCATTGTTTGGATATCCCGCGGGCAATCCCCCCCACCCCAACTTCGTTCTGAGAATTTCAAGGTAATCCCGGTGCGGCGAGGCGACTAGGATCGTGACAAACCGGGATTTTCTCACTTCAATGGCGTCGCCCGATTGCAGTGTAAAGGCCACCTGGCCGTCCAGCGTCAGCGTTGCCCCCGTCTCTTTTGTCCAGAGAATCACCTTGACGACGACCCCTGCCGGCAGGATCACCGGACGGTTTGTCAAGGTATGCGGGCAAAGGGGATTGAGGATCATGGCTTCCTGTTCGGGAAAGACGATCGGCCCCCCGGCGGAAAGCGAATAGGCGGTCGATCCGGTCGGTGTCGCGATGATCAGGCCGTCGGCCTTGAACGTCGCCAGGTGGCGGTCATTGACAGCCGTTTCCAGTTCCACAATGCGCGAGAGATTGTCGCGGTTGATGACCATTTCGTTGAGCACACTGCCTTCACCGACAAGATGGCCCTGGCGCGTGATCGTCACGTCCAGCATCATACGCTTTTCCGTTCGAAAGCTGCCGGCAATAATCCGCTCCAGGGCTGAGAGCATTTCGTCCAGATAGACTTCTGTCAGATAACCCAGTCCGCCGATATTGATGCCCAGGATGGGGATATTGGATTCGCAGACGGAACGGGCCACCCTCAGCATCGTGCCGTCCCCACCGAAAACGACGATGATATCTGCAGAGGCCGCCAGCGTTTTCCATCCCAGCCCGCCGGTGTCGCCGGTCCGAATGGCGGTCGCTTCATCAAGGAAGACATCGATCCTTTGGCTCAGAAGCCATTCTCTCAGGCTCAGGGCGTATTCGGAAGATTTTTCCTTGGCGATATTGGCGATGATGCCGACTTTTTTGATGCTCATGACCGTTCCCGACAGATTTCCGTAAAATTCAAATTTTTTCATGCTGGGCGACAGCGAAGAATCAAATACATAAAATAATTTGTTGCGACGTCCCTCAGAATGATCGGATTAATCTCCCATAGGCCATCGTTCTTCATCGATAGAAAAACGATCCTGTACGCAGGCGGGACGGGAGCTTTTATCATAAATATACAGGAGTGTCTATGTGTATTCATCTTGACAACGGGGCGCTTATTTCCTATAGTTAAGGGGCAAAAAGGCGATGAATGAACGTCGGTCCTTTCACTGGATTACTTTCTGTTGAAATGATGTCAACGCTGAAACCCGGTCGGTTACCCGCTATCGAAGATATCATCCAAGCATACGAAACAGTTAAAAAATATGCCTGCCATACGCCCGTTTTAACTTCAAGGAGTGTCAATGCGATGCTCCATGCGGATATTTACCTCAAGTGTGAAAACTTTCAAAGGGGCGGCGCGTTTAAGTTCCGCGGTGCGTCCAATGCGGTTTTCAATCTGACGCAGGAAGAGGCGCAGAGAGGCGTTACTACCCACAGCTCCGGAAATCATGCGGCAGGCCTGGCGTTGGCCGCCTCTATGCGAGGCATTCCATCTTATATTGTGATGCCTGAGAATGCGCCGGCAATCAAAAAGAAAGCCGTGGCAGGTTACGGTGGAAAGATTACATTCTGCAAGCCGACCCAGAAAGACAGAGAGGATACGTTAAATCAAGTCCAAATCCGTACGGGATCTATGTTTATCCATGCTTACAATAATTTTAACGTCATCTGCGGACAGGGAACGGCGTCCCTTGAGCTGCTTGGCGCGTATCCTGATCTGGATGCGGTGATTGCCCCGGTTGGAGGGGGAGGTTTGTTAAGCGGTACGCTTACCTACACGAAAGGGCTTAATTCCGGCATCAAGGTTTACGGAACCGAACCGCTTAATGCCGACGATGCGTTTCGCTCATTGCGCGATCAAAGGATATATCCGTCCGTACACCCTGATACAATCGCCGACGGGTTACGCACAGCGCTCTGCAAATTGACCTTTGATATCATTTCTGCAAAGTGCGACGGGATCCTGACAGTTACCGAGGAGAGCATCATCATCGCCATGAGAATGATCTGGGAGCGCATGAAGATCATCATCGAACCGTCGTCCGCCGTACCTGTTGCCGCCATCATGGAGCACCCTCAATTCTTTGCAGGAAAAAAGGTCGGCGTGATTATATCGGGTGGCAATGTCGATCTGGGCGACCTTCCTTTTAAACAAAGCCATAAACCTTTTCCCTCCCCTTGATATTACTGAAAGGTCATTCTTTTTTGAAGTCAAGAATGGCGGCTGATGCGCTTGCATACCAGATTACAACCAGTACAGTACAGGGGTGATTGAAGAAAATATGGCATTCACCAAACCTTGACGGTATCTACAAGTCAACAATAGGAAACGCCTTAAAGAGCTGAAGAATATGAATTGAAAGCATGCATGCGTTCCTGAGAGAAGGACGCCCGGATGATGTAACGGGCCAGGTTCTTCATGGCCGTATCATCTTTTGGAGATATGCGATTGCCGCAGAAGACGTTGAATCCCGAATGCCTCCACCCGGAGAGCATTTTCACCATCTCCTCCATTATCTTCCCCTTGTTCATCAGCATCCTGAGCACCTTGTGCCGGAAGATGGCTTCCATCTTTTTCAATTCCAGTGGCGGGGGCAACGCGGAACATGCCCCTGCTGCCATAGAAACAGCCATCCGTCACGAGGATGTGGGTGTATCGGATTTGTCCTGGGGTGGTTTCTGCATAGTTATTTTACTTATAGAAAATCGAAGGATGAATCATCCGGCGGCATCTGACCCCTGGTTAAGGATGGATTGACGGCTGTTCCTTGCTTGGCCACAACACAGAGCAACCGTTCCGGCGATAATGCCCAAGGATACTTGATCCGCCGTCAAAAATAATTAAAAACATCGTGTCATAAACAGGCCTTGACATGCCTGCTGAACTTGTGTATTGAAATCCAAATGTAAAGGGGAGTAGTTCGCTACAGCGGTCATCGTCAGCACGTCCGGCTTTGTTCGGACCGGTGCCGCAGGTCAGGGGCCACCTGATGAACAAGACCTTTACCGGGCGCAACACATAAAAGTGAGTGTTGCACACGGTAAAGGTCTTTTTTTATGGAAAGGGATGGATATCGATGAAGAAAATAGTCGTGGCGGGCGTGATTGCGTTGATTGCGGTGGCCCTTCTGCTCTGGGCGCTGATTGCCGGGACTGCTTTCCTGTGGAAACAATTGCCGACATTGACGGACGACGGAGCGCGAATAGCGCAGGACGCCCTCAAAAAAGGGGAGGACGTCTTCCCTGGATTGCAGGAGAAGGTCAAAGAAACATCTCCCTGGTTGGCCGGGAAGGTCAGGGATATTCTTCATGCAGGCGGCCTTCCTGAAACGGACATCGCCGGAGAAGAAATCCTGCCTGTTCCCCGCTACCCCGGCATGATACGAACCGCCTATGCGCTCACGGATCAAAAAAAGACCGTTTCTTACAAAGGAAAGGCCGCATACAGGGCAGTCATCGAGTTTTATCACAAGGAAATGGCTGTACTTGGCTTTCAGGGCAAAGTCATCAGCGCGTCGCAACAGCAGGAGACATATGAGTATCGAAAGGGAACGCGGAAACTGGGATTCAAATTTGAGAAGGCATCGACGATCCCCTCGGAACTCACCGCGCTGACCATCAGAGAAATATAATAGCATGATTTTGAGCATTAGTTTCATTTCAATTTACCTGTACGGAGGTCTTAAAATGATTTGTCCAAGATGCAAGGAGGAACTCAACGAAGCGGTAAAAAACGGGGTCACGATCGATCACTGTCTGGCGTGCGGCGGCATATGGCTGGACAAGGGCGAAATGGGCAGGATGATCAGCCAGATAAAACAGGCGGAATCTTCCCTCGATGACGAGTTCCGGCCGCTCTTCAGGGAAAAGAAAGAATATTACGATAAATACGACAAATACAGATATAAGCAGAAATCCACGTACCAGAGGATATTCGATATCTTCGACTGAGCGTGGGGCAACCTTACGCTGCGGCATGATTTGCATTGCGATCCGTGTGGCGTTGCCGTTCGGGGTAGTCTGACGTCCGGTCATGAAAAAGACGAAAGTTCAACCCAAGCAAAACGAAGCCTGGAGAAGGCGAGAGAAAATGAAAGCAAATCAGAAGGAGGCTCTGCAAATTAAATGAGATGGCATCAAAAGTCCATAGATGCAGTATTCAGCGAATTAAATTCCTCTGTTTCCGGGTTAACTTCGGATGATGCTGCAAAAAGAATCGAGCAATACGGCCCGAACGAATTAAAGATAAAAAAGAAAAAGACGCCGTTGAGAATGTTTCTTGATCAGTTCAAGGACTTTCTGATCATCGTCCTGATTGCGGCTGGAATCATCGCCGGAATCGTCGGCAAGCCGACGGATGCGGCGGCGATCATGGCGATTGTCGTCCTCAACGCGATTATCGGTTTTATCCAGGAGTTCAAGGCAGAAAAGGCCATGGATGCGCTTAAGCGGATGGCTTCCCCGAACGCCACCATGTCCAGGGATGGAATTCCGTGTACTGTTCCGGCCTCTCAAATAGTGCCCGGCGATGTCGTGCTCGTGGAAGCAGGCCAGATTATCCCCGCGGATATGAGGTTGTTCGAGGTTTCCAGCCTGAAGATTGAGGAAGCCGCCCTGACAGGAGAGTCAGTGCCTGCCGAAAAACAGATTGCTCCCATTCCTGATGATCACCTGCCCCTGGGAGATAGAAAGAACATGGCCTATCAGGGGACGATCATCACCTATGGAAGGGCAAGCGGCATTGTTGTGGCGACAGGCATGGAGACGGAGATGGGAAAGATCGCCACCATGCTTCAGGATGAAAAGGAACTGAAGACCCCCCTTCAGCAAAGACTTGCCGTCTTCGGCAATAAACTGGCGATTGCCATCCTGATCATATGCGCCATCGTCTTTGTCGCCGGAATGATGAAGGGAGAGCCGGTCATGCTGATGCTGCTGACGGCGATCAGCCTCGCTGTGGCGGCGATACCGGAGGCGCTTCCGGCGGTCATCACGATAGCCCTTGCCTTCGGCGCCAAAAAGATGGTCAAGCTCAATGCCCTGATCAGAAAACTGCCGGCGGTTGAGACTCTGGGCTCTGTCACTTACATTTGCTCCGACAAAACGGGAACGCTCACCCTGAATAAGATGACCGTGGAAGAGGTTTATTTTGACAACCATTTGATAAAAACGGAAAACATCACCGGTTCAGCGACCGCCGCCGGCCAGGCGGGTGAAAACATAAAATCCAAAGACGGCGCGAGCCCATCGCCTGTCAGCGATTATTTACTGACCGCTTCCGCGTTATGCAACGATTCAAAAATGTCCGCGGATGGAACAATCATTGGAGATCCTACGGAGACGGCCCTTTATGTGCTCGCCAGGGATAAAGGTTTCGATGCCTCTGCCCTTCAGGATAAACTGTTCCGGATTGCGGAGATACCTTTCGATTCCGAACGAAAAAGCATGACGACCTTCCATCCGGATCCTTCAGGCTCTGGAATCATATCTTTTACAAAGGGAGCCGTTGAGGCGCTGCTCGACAAGTCTGAAAATATTTACACATCAGAAGGGCCGAAGCCTTTTGACGCAAAAGAGATTCACCGGATCACTGATAAAATGGCCGCGGAAGGCCTGCGGGTTTTGTGTCTCGCGATGAGAAACTGGGAAAAGTTGCCGGAAGATTTATCCCCGGAAAATGTCGAGAAGGGGCTGACGATCATCGGCCTTGTCGGCATGATGGATCCGCCGCGGGAAGAGGCGAGGGAGGCTGTTTCCCTGTGCAAAACAGCCGGCATCAGGCCCGTCATGATTACAGGCGATCATCCGATTACGGCCAGGGCCATTGCCAGAAGGATAGGCATCATCGAAGACGGCGCAAAAACCGTCATAACGGGCCGGGAGCTGGATAAACTCCCGATGGAGGAATTTGAAGCAAGGGTTGAACATCTCAGGGTCTATGCGAGAGTCGTCCCCGAGCAGAAATTAAAGATTGTGAAGGCGCTTCAGGATAAAGGACAGTATGTCGCCATGACAGGCGACGGCGTCAATGACGCCCCGGCGCTGAAGAGGGCAAATATCGGAGTCGCCATGGGCATTACCGGGACGGATGTGTCCAAGGAATCTTCTTCGATGATCCTTCTCGACGATAACTTCGCCACCATCGTCAAGGCAGTGAAAGAAGGAAGGCGTATTTATGACAACATCATCAAATTCATAAAATATTCCATGACCTCGAATGCCGGAACGCTGTGGGTCATATTTCTTGCCCCGTTTTTCGGGCTTCCGTTGCCTCTTGTTCCCATCCAGATTTTGTGGATGAATCTTCTTACGGACAGCCTTCCGGGCCTTTCGCTGACGACAGAGCCTGCTGACAGAGGAATTATGAACAGGCCTCCGAGAAACCCAGTGGAAGGGGTTTTTGCCGGCGGCATAGGGTTATTTATCATTAAATACGGGCTGATCATCGGCATTGCCGCCTTGCTCTTTCAGGCGCATGCTCTTTCCAGTCAGTATGCCTGGCAGACCATGATTTTTACGGGACTTGTGCTGGGAAGGATGGCGGTCGTCATGGCGGTGCGTTCAGAAGACGACTCCCTGTTCAAGATTGGCATCTTTTCCAACAAACCGCTTCTTGGGGCGGTGTTGCTAACATTTATACTCCAGATGGCTGTTGTTTACACGCCGTTTCTGAACACGGTTTTTAATACCCAGCCATTGACTTTAAAAGAGCTGTTACTGACCGTTGCCTTTTCGTCTATTGTGTTATTTATTGTTGAAATTGAAAAGCTGTACCGACGGAGGAAGCGGCAAACCGTGGCAGATTGAAAAAAAGGGAAACCCATCAGTTTCTTGCAGATATTAATTGATAAGGCAATGCTTTTGATGGGTTGGAGTATAGGGGGGAATGTTTTTGCCTGTCAAGGGATATTCCCCCGTGATATTTCCCCGTGCGGTCACGAATTACCGTTTGAAACAATGCATGCTTGTGGCGGTTGGTGTTGTGTTGAGAACAGCAAGATAGACGTAACAAAATATCCAATTACCGATTTTTCAAGAGCGTCAAAACGCCGGAATCGCTGCTCAAGGCTAACATCTTCCTACCAATGCTGGAGAAGTTGGAAAGCTGAAAAGTCTTCTAATCTCATTATCCTAACGCAGAAAAAACTTAATCGTAGAACTTTGTCTCCGGGTTATAAATTTTTTAAGCAAAAAAACAATCGGCTTTAAAAAGCCTGTTACTTCCATCAAGGTGGCATCAAAGATGAGTAACTCATTGTTGGTGGTTACAAGAATATTGCTTAAGCATCTCCTGAATACCCCGCCCCTGCCAATGAGATCAATCTCTGTATTCTTTGCTTTAATCATCGAATGATAAGCATTTACGATTTCTTTGAATTGTTTTTGAATATATCCATGTTCTAAATCTTTTTTTGTTAGAAAATGCCCCACTATTTTAGGTTGTATTTGCACTATGTGTTTATTATTTGGTGAGATAGCAATTTCAGTTTCTAGGAGATATTTCCCAAAATAATTCTTGCAAGTGTCATAATCTTGGGTAGCTTTTTCTTTTGCTTTGGAACCAAGGCAAAAGTAAAGAGCCGAAAATTTTATCACACTATCAGTATCATATTCATATACAAAATGCTCGCCACCCCAAGCGATCAATCGGCCAATTTTAGCTTTATCAGTGACAAATAATTTCTTTTTCACTGTAGAAGTGTATGAAGGAGGATCTTGTCCGTCAAGGAAATATTAACCGCAAAATATAAGGTGTACTTCCACCTACCTAATGAGTTGAGAAGTCAAGGAAATATTTTATTGATAACCAGTTAAAGTCTTGAACTCTATGGCACGAAGGGAAATTGTGTAGTTCAGGAAGATATCCGTAACAAAATATCCAATTACCGATTTTTCAACAGCGCCAAAACACCGGAATCGCTGTCTCCACCTACAAGTCCTCAGAATTGACGCGAGAAAAGCGTTGAACATTGCCAGTTGAAAACAGCAATGCTTGCAGGAGAAAGCCAGTAGGTACTCATAGCCGCAATCCTTGCATTTCACGCGGGCGAAGCCGTTATGGAGGTTCCCGCAGCCCAGATACCGATAAATTACCGCTGAAGATATGGCCGGGATCCTTACAGCCGTGAGAAATACTCATCGTAGATCATTATGAAAATCTTAAAATAGTCCTCCACGCACCCACAATAAAAATCATTGTTTGGTCCCCGTGTAATTTCCACTTGCCCCACAGCCACTATAGGTACCGCTCTGGCTATTGCCACTGATAGTCCCGGAGGAACCTCTTTGGCATGAATTGTAGCTACAGTCCCTGGTATTTATAATACAAGAAACGCTGACCCCTGACGATTTACAAGTCCCGGTAACAGTTTGACCACTACTATCATTCCAGATGCCCGTACAGGAACAATTTGAGCAATTAACGACAAAGGTACCGTTTTGCGGACTATTACATCTTGTTCCTGAATACGTGCCGGTCCATTGTCCGTCTGGATTGCTGCAAGATGTTGGTGTTGTACCGCTGCTACTGCTACCACCGCCGGCCACCGCGGCAGCGCCACCGACAACCGCTGCCCCGCCAATCGCGATTCCTGTGATGGCAGCCGTTGACAGGCCCGTTGCCACAGCTGCCGTTCCCGCAGCGGCAGCAGTCGCTGTTCCCGCGGCTGCGCCTCCCGCCGCAACCGTTGTTCCGCTGCCTGCTGCCGTTGCCGTAGTCGCTCCACCACCAGCTGCTGCCGTTCCACCCGTACCGGTGCCTGCACCTCCCGCAGTGCCTGCCGCTCCCGTTTCCGTCGCCTTGGCAACAGCAGCCGCCCCTACCGCTGCGCCAATCGCGGAAATAGTGATGACGCCGCCAATGATGACAGCCACCTGACCCGCTTGCAGCACGGCCGTGGAGACAACCTCGCCCGTCGGGGCAAGCGCAGAAAGATTCAGCGAGCCCTCCGTACAGGCGACGGTCGCCACCCCCTGATTCTGGGCATTCACGGCCTCGTCATATTCAAAGCCCGTTCCCCTGACGCCGACAATGCCAGTGGGAGAACGGACTTCAAAGACATTATCACCGCCAATATATTTCTTTATATTGGCCGTCACTTTACCGATCGCCAACGAAAAGACACCCCTGCGCGATTTCTCCTTGAAGAGGAATTCCTTGATTTCCAGTTTTGTATTCTCGGACAGCTTGATCGTACTGTCATCGGAAAAGACCATCGTGGCCGAAGAGGTCAGGGCGGTGGCAATTAAGTCCTTCATTTCAATCGGCGACTTCGCAACGGGTGTTATGACTTCTTTCGCCCTCGTCTGTGTGACGTTGCCGACAACCGATGTAAATTCACCGACCGCAGCAGCAAAAGTTGAGTAGGGAATGATGAGTTGCAGGACCAGTAAAAAACAAAGAAAACGCCTGATGGATTTATACATGAGTACACCTCCTGTACGTTCCTTCAAATAAACCGACGTATTTCTATGCAGAACAGACCGGTTGCTTCAGCTGCATCCAGAGAACACAAAACCCCGCACTCTATTGAGATGCGGGGTTTCAATAATCCCTTCATGGCATCACCCTTATAGAAAGGGTCCGAATTGGTTGTTAACCGATTGATAATTCCCTATTTATATATGGGTGCTTTGTGTTCCCAATTCCCTGAAAAGTCAAGAAGAAAATTTCATTGATAACCGTTTGAATTATGGCATCCGTCATCGCTAATGAGCAAAGCAAATATTCTGAGTTTTCACTTAGCTACTTTGTATGACAAATCTGCAACCTTTTCATCTTTAACATAGACTAAACATTGTTGTGGCATTCTCGGACTATCTGTTTTGCATGAACCACATTCTGCGTCGAATTTTATTCCCTCATATTTTCCTGAAAGGAAAAGTGTCCCCATGACTGGATCTGTCGTTCCTTTAGCAACCTCTGTGTCGTTTACGAATAAAGTAATATTACAATTTAGTTGATCCACAGCTTGCACATAGATTGTGTATTTATGATTGTCAATGGTTACATTGGCTGTTCTTGATTTAAGAAGGGTTCCTCCACACGCAGTAATCATAAATACAACAAGTAAAAGACCAATCACTTTTTTCATTTTCAGACTCCTTTTCGAACCAACAGGAATTTGCTTTTCAGCATGAATTTAGGTAACACAAAAAAATCAGATTCTCAACATAAGTTTCTGACTTATGGTTAAAGAATAAAGGCTGAGCAAGGATTTTTTAATACAAGTTATTTATTGAAAGCGTGAATTTGGGGAATTCTGTTTGAGTAGCAGATTTGAACCCGTAATGCTCAGGCGCGAGGGCAGAAAAAAAGGAATTGGGTGATTATTGCACATACCTACGAGTCAATGATTGGCAGCATTATTAAGAATCGCTGAATACCGTTTGAAGTGGAGCATACCGACCCCTGACCAATTCACAAGCTGATCGTCTAATTAGAATCCGGAAAAAACGAGACGATTATCGTCATTTTTCACGCCTGCGACATGGCTATGTCCGTCACGATCGTAACAGGTCTTCAGGCCAGACCCCCCGGAGTTCTTCGTGTCGCAGGCCCAGCAACCATCTTTGCATTCTGATCGGTGGTCATGTCATGATGTAGCACGCCGCCAGTCCTGCTTGATGAATTCCAGAAGCTGCTTCGAGAAGTCGGATACGAGGACGATACCCTCGAAATCGGGCGGGCACAGGAGTTTCTGCATGAGCAGGCCATCGCCGTCGAACCAGCGTGGCAGCGGGCCGCCGAAAAAGTAGCCCCGGTCCCGAAGGATGTCCACCGCCGCGCCGACCCAGGGCTCGGTCAGGTTCAGCCAGACCTGAAAGACGACACTGTCTTTCGCCAGCGCCTCGCTCTCCAGGACGGAAAGGCGGTTCGGGAAATCGCCTCCGATCTCAGGAACGGCAATCCGGGCCACCCGGGCAAAATCAAAAACCGTCAGATCGGCCCTGGTCGGCCTGGCGCCGGGGATGTCTCCTTCGGACACGACCAGGTCGCGAGCGTCATCCAGGCGAGCGTAGATCCCCCGCAGTTCCTGTTCATAGGAAGGCGGCAGCAAAATCCGGTGCGGCTTCGGTTTATAGCAGCGGAAGCCGTTCACGGTCGCCACCCGTCCGGCGGCGCTTTTTTCCTGGCTATAGGCCTCGGCGGGCATCAGGGCCACCTCGATGGCCATCTCCACAAAATTGTAGCGGGCGACGGCCTTTTGCATGTGGGGGTGGTTGCAGACGGCCTCGCCGAAGAGCGTTTCAATATGGGGGGTTCCGGCGACGAATTCATTGCACAAGAAACCCGCCAGGCGGTTGTTGATCCCCCAGTTGCGGCACTCCTTCCGGACCAGACCAACGCCCCATTCGTACATGGATTTGCAGGGCGCCGAGAGATAAAGGTGGGTCACGCCGATCACCTCCCCGGACGCGGTGCGGGCCACGATGGAGTAATACCGGCCTTCCCGGTTGGCGGCGGTGACGGCCGCCGGATCGTAGAACAAACGGATCGGGTAGCCCTCGCCGTAAACAGCACGGAAGAGCCGGACGATGCCATCAGCATCCTCGGGGCGAAAACTGCCCACGGTAAAGGGTTCCTGTTCCTGAAGCATCGGCTTGTCGTCATCGCTTTTCACGGATACGTACCTCCTTGTCTGAATGATCTTTCCTTCTTCATCTGGACCTGCGCCTCCCGCTTACCATATTCATCAATATAAGGAAAATCATACGCCATGCCCTTCTCGGCCGCTTTTTTGCAGGGGAGGCAAGAACTGCGGGACAATCATTGCCAATGCAAAAGACAGCGCCACAAAACCGGCGGCAATGAAAAACAGGGAGTCAAATCCTGCACCGAGCGCAATAAACATCCCGCCGATGTAGGGCACGAGGAAATAGGCCACATCCATGGTAAAGAGGGTCATGTTGGTGTTGAGCCCCCGCAGCGGCGGCGGTGAAGCCGAAAAAAGCACGGCATTCAAAAGGGGCAGGATCACGCCTATACATAATCCGTAGAAAGCTGCCAGCAGGTAATACACCGCCGTGTAATCGACAAGGGGAAGCAGGATCAGGCACGGGACCAACAGCGCCAGGGCCTTCTGCAGGGTGGACAGCTTGTTCATCCTGTCAAAGAGGGCGGCCCCAAGGGCACGCACCGAGATCAACGCCACCATGGAAATGGTGAAAAAAAGACCGACATCGCCGGTACGGATCTGCAGGGAGAGATCCTTCATGAAGTAAAATACCGTAGCATGGGCAAGATAGATCAAAAAGATGGTCGTAAGTAAAATAACGACGGATCGCAGTCGTAGATTATCCCGGATCTCGGAAATATTCGGTCGGTGCAGCAGGACGCCATCCATACTGCGAAGGGCATCGCCGAGTCGCCCCCGTATGGCGATCAGAAGGAAAATCGCGACCACGGAAAAGATCGAAACGGCCGCATAGATATCGGCCTCATCGCGGACATAAGGAAGCAAGCCCTCGAATAGAGGAGGGATAATGGCGAAGGGGATCATGGTCGCGATGCTGATGGCGCTGAACCCCTGGCCGCTCTTATCTGGAGGGATAAAGTTCACGACGAGGGCGATGATGGCCGAGGTGAGAAGAACAAAGACCGCACCGTGGAAGATGCGCAGCACGATCATCGCCGGAACGGTTGACACCCATGGGTAGGTGCAGGAGGCCACAATCAGCAGGATCAGCGAAACTAGGGTGACGGAAAAAGCATTGCGCACGTGCAGCCAGGGAAGGACGAACAAGCGCAGGATAAAGGCAGACATCGGTTCCAGTCCAACAAGAAAACCCCGCCACGCGACGGGAATCCCAATGGCCCCCAGGTAATGATAAAAACTGTAAAACACACTGATATTGCCGAACGCCACGGCAATGATCAGGCAGAGGGCAAGGAATTCAAAAGACCAGAGTTTGCGAGGGGGAGACAGGTTGCTCACGGGCATCGCCTTTCAGGCAAGGATTTTTTTCAAGGCGGCGACAAAGGCCTCCAGCGCCTCCATCCGGGCCAGGGTAACGCGGATGTGATTCGGATAGCGGAAGCCCGTCATGGGCCGGATCATTATTCCCTCGTGCATGAGCTTCCGGTAGGCGAGGGTGTCGCTCCCCGGCAGTTTCACAATCAGATAATTCCCTTCGCCGACGATGATGGGCATACCCATGGCCGCCATCTCTGCGCACAAAAAGGCCTTGCCCTCCCTGATCAGCTGCCGGGTGCGCCGGATATGGCCTGTTTCGTCTCGGAGGCAGGCCAGAGCGGCCTCCTGGGCGATGCCGTTGACGGAATAGACTACGCAGGTCCGTCGGATCATGTCGACGACTTTCAGATCACCGGCAAGATAGCCGATGCGCAGTCCCGCGATCCCGTACATCTTGGAGAAGGTACGGAAAACGATGAGGTTGGGATAGTCATTGATGAGGGCAATCCCATCGGGATAATCGTCCGCTTCCACGAATTCGCAGTAGGCCTCATCGATGACGACGATCTGCCTCCCCCCAACCGCATCGAGAAAGTCTCTCAGGGTGTCCCGGGACCAGTAGGTCCCCGTTGGGTTGTTCGGGTTGCACAGGAAAATCACCTTCGTAGCGGCGTCAATGCTGTGCAGCATCGCCCGGTCGTCGAACCGTTCCTCCTTGAGGGGGATCACCCGAGCCTCGATCCCGGAGAACACGGCCACCCATTCATATACGGCGAAGGTTTTATCCGCCGTGATGATGTTGTCGCCCTGTCCACAAAAGGCCTTTATCACAAAGGCGATTACTTCATTGGCGCCGTTGCCCACGAGGATCTGATCGGGGTCGATGCCGTGGCAGGCGGCAATTTCCCGGCGCAGATAGTATGAATCCCCACTGGGATAGACGGCGCCCCGGGGAGGCGGAAACCGTCGGATCACCTCCTGGGCGCCGGGGGGTGGGCCCAGGGGATTTTCATTGTTGTTCAGGCGGTACAGATGATCACAGCCGTAAAGCTTTTGCAGCTCCGGATCAGGCTTGCTGGGGATATAGGGCTCGAATTCCCGCACATAGGCGGGAACCAGGAGGTCAAGGTTCGGTTCTATCATACTGAAAAATCAACAGGTCGGCCTGACCGGCAAAGGGGATGATCAATGCGGGCCGGAAATGATTGGTTATGAGGACGGTCATGAGCGATGCGTGCCAGGAGACTCCCAGGTCGAGGGCGAAGAAGATGTTGTTGATAGCTTCTTCCTTGAGAAAGCGGAGGTGCCTCTTGACGTTGGCGTCAAGATCGGCGCCCGGCCACAGGGGACGCAGGCTCGCCATCGACCGCTCCCGGCGCACCTCGGCAGAAAAAATCGAGACCCCGGCCTTCATCTCACCCTGATCACGTACCTCCCGTATTTCCCGGGCGAGAAAGAGACGGCCGTATTCCCGCTGGAGGTAGTCTTTCAGGCACTCATCCGTGAATACCAGGCAGCCGGGATCTTCATGGAGAAGCCGGTAAAATGCCTGTCTCGCGATGGACTCGCCGTCCTGACGGTAATGGTTCATTAACCCCAGCAGCTCAAATTGCGATTGGCTGGAAGGGGGGAGACCCGTGAGGTTTACCAGACCAATGGCCTTGGTCCGCGCCGTCCTGGCGATGCAGGCATCGAGGAGCATCGCTGCAATCTCGCCTTCCCGGACCTGATAAAATACATGGGGACCAAATACCTCAACGATCCGTGCCGTCAGGAAACGAAAAAGGACGCCGCCGGCGCATTCCCCCTTGGCATCGACAGCCGTTACGACCTGGCAGTCACCGGCGGTGACCATGTCTGCAACTTTCCCGGGGTAGTGGAAAAAGGGCGGCCTTAGCGGGTCATGGGGTCCCTGGGTCACGCGGGTCACGTAGCGCTTCACCCCTTCCGTATCAGGCGTCTCCACCGTGAGTGCACCCGTAACATCGATCGGCGCAATGGATGTCTCTGGCGCCGGCGGATAGTCTTTGTCTTTTTCGATGGACAGGCAGATGCGGTTTTGCCTTTCCGCGATGATGTTCAGGCGATCAATTGTGCGGGAGGCAATCGCCAGGCCCATCTCCGCCATATCGTCTTCACTCGCACAGGGAACGGACGCGGCGATGTTGAGGGCGCCCATGTCGAGGGCCGATACGGAGAAGCGGAATTCAACTCGGACATAGGATAACCCGTTCACACAACGGATGTCGAGAATCTCCCCCCGACAGACGTTGCTGCTGAGGTAGGAAAAGATTTCTTCCGTGGCCAGAATGAGTTTGAGCAACTCCTCCCGCCCCAGCCCGAACACCCCGGCCGCCGTTTCCACGCAGTGGGTGGCGACCGGCAGAAAGGACATCCGGGCTGTCAATTGCAAGGAAACTATTCGATCTGGATCTTGGCTCATCTCACTCCTCAGGATTATAATGCCTAAAAATGGCGCCTTCGCAAAAAGTCGTCATTTCTACCTTTAAGAGACCTTCCTGTCAAAGGATTTTGTTCGTAGCCGGCTTTACCCTTTCGCTCTTTCATAATCCTCCGGCGTGTCCAGGTCGATAAGGATACCTGGATCGTCGCAGGCCACATCCAGAAATGTCCCCTTGCGGCGTGAAAGCAACGCCCGCAGTTCGCCCTGCTCTGCAAAGGCAAGAATTGAAGGAATCAGGGCCGCCGCGATGAGCGGCGGATGACCACGCCTTTGCCCATAGCAGGGATGGTAAACGTCCATCTTCCCTTCCCGATAGGCAGCGACCAGTTTCTTCAGGGTAACGGTCTTGACCAGGGGCATATCGGCATGGCTGAGGAAAAATGCCTGGCAGTCACCGGCGAGGTTCCTGACCCCGATTTGGACGGAGGAAAAGCACGCACTCGCAAACTGCTTATGCCCCGAGAGGGGCATAAGCATCGCGAACACGAATAGTGATGGCACATCCTTGTGAATTTTTGAAAACACTCCGGTCTTCACCGGGGGACGCTCTTAGTTCTGGGTGGGAATGAATTCCACCTGGGTAATTTCGCCTGCCAGAACTGGCACATCGGTGTATGACACCGGGGACATAGTGTAACCACTTCTTGAAGCGGTCAATGTGTAGTTTCCCGGGGTCACATTGTAAAACATCGCGTAGCCGAGAATCGTTGAAGTAGCCGTCCAGTCAAATGAATAGTCAGCTATCTGATATCCCAACGCATCATAAGTGGCGGGAGAAATACTTACAGATGCGCCCGCCAGACCCGCATACCTGCCTGACCGCACATAGGCGCCGACAAGCCCTTTCTGGCTATTATATGGATGTGCCGGGCCAAAGAATTGTGTAATTTCAGAGGAAGTCAAAAGATTTCCGGAAATATCCTTATGCAAACCACTTACGATTGTGGGAATATTAAAGGTCACATAACCGGATTTCACATATCTCAGAAGATACCTGCCGTCTTGAACATTATGGAAACTATAGTAACCATTGATATCAGTTGTGGTTGAAAATTTGGTACCCGTGGAGGACTGAGTTAATTCAATGGCAACACTGGATGCGACAACCCCACTTACCATGCTTAGTGTGCCGGTAATAGAACCCGGATATTGTGTCTCTGAAAGATAAACCGTCTCCTTTGAACCACAACCGAAGATTCCAAAACAAAATATTATCAACAAATAAAAAACACCACACATGAGTACTTTGTTCTTC
The DNA here is from genome assembly GCA_963708515.1 of uncultured delta proteobacterium. Taxonomy (GTDB): domain Bacteria; phylum Desulfobacterota; class Syntrophia; order Syntrophales; family Fen-1087; genus JAPLJM01. Next base: position 33,812 of record CAVPSX010000023.1, read on the forward strand.
ATAAAACCGACCTCCTTTTCTCGTTTGCTGAACCATTAAGTTTGATATGATACATTATTTACTGGTAAAGTATCTATTGCTGGTATCTCCATTATAGGCGTGTGGTTTCTTTGTAAATGAATTTTGAAGATACCGGCTAATCCGTTCAGCGTCAGTGACCTGCCCATGATTCTTTACCACACTCAAAGTTAGGATTCTGCCATTTTATGTTCTTCAATGGAGGCACGTTTCCGGAGCCGTAGGACTATTAAACGAACTGTAAGCCTGAAAGTGTTATATTAAGATGCTATCTTTCTTATTAGCACATGAGTTTTTATTTATATAGTTTTAAAAAATACCAGTTGAAAGAAAGCATGTATACCAAAATTGCTGAATGCTTGATTACAGGAAGTATGCATCAACCTGACTAACCAAAATTAACCATGTGAATGATTTTTCAAAAGTAAAAGGGGCTAACCGTCAGTCGACTAACCCCTTTTTATTATTGGCTCGCCGGGACACACAGCTGTAAGAACTTTTCATCCACCCTATTATTCCAATATAAAAGGGCAGTTAGCGCACATTAAGTAATATACTACAATAAGAACCACGCAGGCAACTTTCTTCATGCTTCACTTCCGCTTGCAAAGGTCATATGAAACGTTGCACGCTTGTTCACAAACTTGCTTTATTGCAATTGTCGTTGGACAATCCCATTTACATGACTGCCTTTGTGTTTCGCATTTTATGGCTGTGCATGACTGACATAACATAAACACTATTAATAAAAATGATATTACTGTTGTTCTCATTATACTATCACGCATATTGACTCCTTCCATGTGCATTCAATGTAAAGCTGTCAGGATTCTGATCCCATGTGGATATTTTGTAAATTATAAACGTATTTCCAAGGAAATCAATTATTTTATCCGTGTTGCATTCCCTAAACCTCACCCCATTTAGTTTCCCATTGTAAATCCTTCTGATCTTCGGATCATGATCATTATGCATTGAAGTCTTGTAATCATGTAAGAAAGGTCGGTCCATTGATTTCAGAAAGTATGCATCAATCGGATGAACCGAACATAAAATATTGACGCATTGCATAAAATATTCATCCATGTGGATTCTATCAAAGGGCAATGACGGATTAATATTCACATAAATAATTGTCATTACTATATATTATTGTTAAGATTCTCTTGGAAAATAAAGCTAAGGTAATATTGCAATGCAACATATCTCCTTGACAAATCAGAGTCCGGTTATTATATTACGGAAAATAAAAGAGAGGATAAAAAAATGGATTACACAAAGATGGCACAGCAGATGACCGGTTTTTACAAAAGTACAATTGACAATAGCATCAATGCGATGACTATGATTCAGGAAAACACGGAGAGGATGATCAGTCATTCTCTGGAGCAATCACCCTGGTTTCCCGAAGAGGGCAAGAAGTTTGTCAACGCCTGGATGAAGACTTACAAGAAGGGGTATGACGATCTTAAAGTAGCTGCAGACGAGCAGTACAAGAAAGTAGAAGCATTCGTCAATCTGCAAAAAAAGAGCGATTCAGACGAGAAGGCTGAAAAAGTGAATCGGGCAAATTAAGTTAATGGGATCTTTCCAAATTTAAAAAATAAAGTAGCCAGAATTAAACAACACGAACAGTCACGCTGAAGGGGCTTTCCGCAAGGAAGCCCCTCTCTTATTTATCCCATTTTTCAAACCCCCTATACCTGGGATAGGTGCGCAATTCTTTATAGTCCGAATAATATGAAGGAGGGTATTGGTCAATGTATAATGCGGTGGCTAAATTTATGGCGATTGCCATGGACCAATGTACAAAAGCAGCTTTGCTGCCTTGGGAAATAATGGCGAATAAAACGGAAGATGGGTTGAGGTTTACAAACGACGTTTTGAGAACAGATCAAGCGAGGGAATTAGTGCGTACGGGGATTGAAGGTGCATTATCGCCCTCGTTAAAATACGGATTTTCTGATTATGCCAATCCTACGCTCATTCCGCTGAATCTACTGACTGGCGGGATTAAGAATTTTAACAAGGGAATGGATGTATTGATTTATATAAAGGATACGGCAGTATCGGCGCCTGAGAAGATTCTCCATAAGATCCAAGCGGAACATGACAGGCCTGTAAAATATGCCAAAGTTGTATGCAGGGATGTTCCAGAGCCAACATGGGTCTCTAATAATCAGGTAATTGGCATCCCTGGATTGAAAGGGGTTATCCTAAGATACTTTCCCGCGCCGGGGGCAACAAAAATGGATTCCATGCCTACCCTTCTGGGGCCGCCTATGGCTGGCCATGGCTCGCAAATCGTTGATTTTAAAAGAGGCCAAAGTCTTGTAGAAACAGCGCATTCAGCGGGCGTTCAATCCGTCTTCGTGCTTGATTGGCAGACCACAACAAAAGAAAGAAGCCATGAAACAATTGATGACTACATTACCAAAAACAAGATTTGTGTTGATGTTATCAGAGACAAATTTTATCGCGGAAGGAAGGTGCCTCTTAATTTTTATGGTTTTTGCCAAAATGGCTGGCAGATGACCATGTATGCGGCAAAATTTCCAGAGGATGTACATGCCCTTGTCACAGCCGGCGCACCCATAGATCCCCAGGCTGGGAATAGTGATATCAAGATGTATTGCACCATGTTTCCGCCTGCATTCTTTCGCACCCTGATCAATCAAGACGGCGTTCTGGATGGAAGATATCTTGTCTATGGTTTCATCATGCTCGATCCTGTAGGTCGGGTAAAAGATTTTGTCGACTTGTCGCACTTTGTCTACGATGATAAAAAGGTCGAAAGGTTTGAACATTTTTCGAATTGGTATCATCACAATGTCATCATGATTCCGGGTGCATTTTATCGTCAGACGGTTGAAGAGCACTTCATCGGAAGCAAGCTTGTGCGCGGCGAGATGTACATTTTAGGAGAAACCTTAAACCTGATTAATATTGGCCCGCACAAAGGCCATTTGGTTGTTACAATTGGCGGTACGGTGGATAACATTACCGACGCCATTGAAAACCATTGCCTGGCCGATTATGTGTCGGGAAATGGTGGAACAGGAATTAAGTCGGGCCGGGATGGCAGGTATCTGGCTCATAAAGAAGATGAGGTTCACGCGATCTTAAATGAAATTGACAAAAAGATTCCACAATTCAATGCCGATGAAGGCCATTTGGGACTCTTTATCTCCAGAAAGACACTGAAGTCCATATATGAACCTTTATTCAGAAAGATTAAAGCCATAAGCGATCAGCGGAACCCATTTTCCCATGCTTGATGGCCCGTAAAAAGTTGTCATTCCTTTGATAAGAGCTTCCTTGTTGAGGGAGGAAGTCCATGAATAACGTTTTTGTATGTTAAGGGAATATTGACAACAGGGGATATTTACCGCAAAATATGGGGAGGGGTGTCGATAATCGTGGCAAGGTGATCATTGCTACGAGAAAGCTTAAATAATTTTCATTGCCTCTAAATTGCTGACTTCAGGAAGAACTGTTATGCACAATGAAGAAACATTGGCTGTTTCCATTATGCCTAAGGAGTGTGACGATGTTGGGTGAGTCGGGAGTCACCCAGACTATCTGTTAGGGGTTCTTTTCGGCTGCTTATCAATCTTGTTTTTTGACTTTTGTTTCTGTTTTTCGATGTTCTGTTTCTGCCCCTTTTCCTTATCCTTCTTTCCCCCCTTGTCTCCCATTACGTCTCTCCTTTTCCTGATGTCCAAAACATCTTCTCGCAGCATGGTTTCTGTTGCAACCACAGCAGGCCCATTGTTAATTGTAATCTTGCATACTTTTCAAAATCATTCAATTGTAGCTTTCAGGAAGTTGTCAGCACAGAACACAAAACCCCGCATTCTTTTGAGAGACGGGATTTCAGTGGTCGATCCATACTACCCTCACGCCAGGTTAAAGGGTTTTTGATCCTTAATAGGCGGGTTGTTACACCTGCCTATTTTGAAATATCAAGTATAGATTTTTAGTTTAGTCTATTTCGATATTGGCACTTACAACAGATGCCATTTGCATCATGTCGATAGTCTGACCTTCTTTTAACATTGTAAAATCAGTTAATTTGCCAGTCTTGCTGGTAGTCTTTGTGTTGTTAAATATTTTAATTAACTTAGCATCAGCCACAATATTCTTGCCAGCATTTTCTGGCTTGCCATTGATTGTCTTGGTTTGCAGTTTATTTGCCTTGATGTAATCCCACAACTTTTTCGTTATCTCAGTACGAGGAAGTGAGTTAGCACCCAGGAATGCCGCCAAGTCCGCATTCAATTTTACCGGTTTATTCAACCCCTTTTCTTCTGCCATGTTTATGCCTCCGTTTCTTTAAATCGTACCCGAATTTTAACCTCTTTCACAAAATAAAAAAAGACGAGAGCCACCTATGCCGTCTTGTCATTTACTGGAGTCCATCATTCAAGATCCGGTCTCTAAGGGTGACAATCACCACGAAGACCATAAGATTCTCTTTTTCGTTAACATCCAGTAGATAGACTCAATACGCACATCGCAGTATCTCGTCGATTATCTATTACAAAATAGTGTTGCTCGCCGTCAATGAGACAGGGTTTAAATATTAATCGTGCTTCCCTCTATAAAAACCAAACTCATTAGCAGGTCATTTGGCTGCAATGCTTTTTATCTTGGTTTCCGCCTTGCCTACGGTCTTGATGGCGACTTTCACCGCATCTTCCATTGGATCTTTTAAAGGCACCTCAATTCGAAGCAATCCGTGTTCGTAAGTTGCTGCGGCTTTGTCAGGTTTCACCGGCCAAGTCAATGCCAGTGCCGAGACGTACTCAATGTCCCTTGCTGGCGCCAATAAATAGACACTATCTTTGAGTATCTTTACATCGATAGTCTCTGTTGGTGCTCCCGGGATTGCAAACTCCACTACTAGCTTGCGCTGCTCCCCGTCTACATACGCTACTGTAACAGGCGCAACCTTCATTCGTTCTACCTGCATTTTGAAACACTCCTTTTTATCTCGTTCCCGATTAGCTGGGCTTACTGTCGATCAACTCATCATCTTTTTCGTGACGTTGATTCCAGCCTTAAGTTATGCACGATTATAGCGAAGTCAATGCAATTCTTGTGGAGAAGCTATTTTAGTAATATATTCACGCTAAGAAGATTCGGAATCGCCGTAGGCATGATCATTACGCATGAAGTCTAGTGCCTCCGCGCTTAAATCGAATCTGACACTTTCAGGAAGGAGCCCACACCCCCGATCACCAGAAAAAACACCCTCCCCAAATTGCACGTTTCATCCCGTTATACATAAAAACACAGAAAAATCTAATGAATTGATTTTCCCTGATACCTCATTCAGCCCACGCGATGAAGAGACACATTTCCAAAATTTTTCTGGAATTTTCCGGGGATTGAATTTGTGTCAGAAAGGTTACTTTTGGACGACCGGGGGGGGTCTGGGGGCGATTTTCCCGGGGGTGTGAGTTGCATTCACGGAGTACATAAGGGGGGCCCCATACCCCCCTTATTGCGAATTCCGGGTCATACCGGGGGGTCTGGGAAAGCATTCTTTTTCCCTGGGCTGGGCATCGACGATGATAACGACTCGCTGAATGTTGCGCCGGGCAGCCTGAGCGGGCCGCCCGGATGGATACACCACGGCCTTTGACAGGGCATCACTCCTTTTGAGACCTACTGCCGGGAGCGGTGGGGGATGAGTAGAATCCATGCCCATCGGCTCATTGATGCTGTCAAAGTGTCGGAGAATTTGTTACCAGTTGGTAACATTCCTGTAGCTGAATCAGTTCTCCGCCCCCTCGCATCGCTCTCGGCAGAACAGCAGCGAGAAGTCTGGGCAGAGGCCGTGGCGACTGCACCGGAGGGGAAGGTAACAGCGGCGCAGGATTGAATGATGAATTATGAAGGGCCAGAATTAACGAACTCATCGGGACATGGTAAGATCAAGGGTACAGGCAGATCGCCTCTACTGAACCGAAAAACCCCTTCTCAACAGGCTTTTTTAACGGGCAAGGGGTAAGGGACAGGTAGGCGGTGATAAGGTCAGATACGCTGCCCAACGATGGGAAGCGGGAAGCCGTGGCAGGGGAAGCGAACCATAAGCCGGTTGGTCGCGGATGTGGACAGCGACCGGAAGGATCGACATCGAAACAGCACCAGGCAGGATGAGAAATCTTCGGCTGCACACTCTCCGGGAGACATAATCAGGATCATCTGACAGAGCAAAAAATGACCCGAAAAAATTCCAAAAGCGGTAAAATAGCGGTAAAATTTGGCTGGCCAAAGAAAATAGGGGTTAAGCTATTATTGCCTAACCCCTTGTTTTTACTTGGTGAGCCCTGTCGGGATCGAACCGACAACCTACTGATTAAGAGTCAGTTGCTCTACCGGCTGAGCTAAGGGCCCTTTTTTACTTATATTATGGTCTTTTATCCATTTTGTCTGGCGCGCCCGGTACGACTCGAACGTACGACCAACAGATTCGAAGTCTGCGACTCTATCCAACTGAGCTACGGGCGCATTATGTCTTCTCACGCCTTGGATAACTAAAATGGGGTGAGTGAAGGGATTTGAACCCTCGACCTCCGGGGCCACAACCCGGCACTCTAACCAACTGAGCTACACCCACCATCCTATCTGGCACGCCAGCAGGGATTCGAACCCGGGACCTACGGATTAGAAGTCCGTTGCTCTATCCAGCTGAGCTACTGGCGCATAATCGGCGCTTGCCCCGTCTTTTAAAAAAAGGGATTAATATCCCATTTGATTTTTTTTGTCAAGAGCAATCTTAAAGAAGCGGAAGGGCTTGAGTCGTCTCAAGGTCGCACGTAACCGGCGATGCCGTCATACTGATAACCTTTTTTTTGCATCCCCTCCCCTTTCGAATCGACGGTATAAAAATAATGCCTGCTGGACGGATTATACCATCGGTAAAGCTCCCGCGTATGCGTCAGGCGGGATGTGGCGATATTCCCGATAGACCCTTCCAGAATGTATCCCTGAATGGGCCTTTTTGCACTTTTCAGTTCATATCCGTAGAAATGGTCGCTTTTCTGTGGATGAAACCACCGGTAAAATTCCGTTGTCCCCGGCATATCGGGACTGAAAAGCCGGAAGGCAATTCCCTGATTGGTATAGCCGCGAGCCTGCAGGGCGGCCGACTCAACCTGCGGATTGGTGGTCAGGAAATAGTCCTGCTCCCGAACATATCTGTAAACATTCAGGATTCTCGAAATATTATCCAGCATCACATCAACGGAGAGCTCAACCTCTTTTTGGCCTCCGTTGGAATCAAAAAAAATGTAGCCGCTATAATGGCCTGGCGACAACAACAGGGTATTTACCGTAATGTTGACGTAATTCGTCTGGCGGGTCACCGCGCCATTGTCCGGAGAGATGGCGATAGACGCCGGATTTAATGGTATGGTCTCGCTTCCGTAAATCCTGACTCCTTCAATGGCAACGGGACCATTCCTGTTAACGAGTGTCAAGACGTGCGAACCGCCGGATAATCCTTCGGCCACCTGCCATTTAAACCGCTCTTTTTGCTCCGACACTCCTTCCTGCTTAAACAAAAAGCGATCATTCACAAAAGCCGTCAATTGACCCGTTGCCGGCCCCTTCCAGAAATAGACGGCGATTCCTGTTCCTGTAAAATGATACCGCAGCGTATGGCCATCCGCTGAGGCATATGGATAACCTTGATTTTCCGCCCATTTATCCGGTAATTCGAGCCCATCCTTGAGATGGCGCGCCACCTTGTAGTGGCCGCTGCCGGCAATCTCATGATTCAGGAAGGAAATATATTTCCCTGTGTCTGACGCCCCGTCCGTATCCGGAACGGTCGCTCTCGCGACAGAAGCGCGCCATTTAAGCGTTTCCCAGCCTTCATTGGTCACCTTGACCCGTCTGCTGACCTTCTCACCCCTCGTGGCCGCACCGAAATCGATCTGCAGGGGGTCAATGCCGAGCAACGGTTGTGCCGCTGTATCCAGCAGCTTGAAGAGAATATCAAAAGCTCTCGGGCCGGCGTCGGTCTCCATACGGACATGAACATGATGATGGCCCGGCTCGATTTTCCGGGTGAATGCCGAAGCCTGTTCGCCCGCTTCAAAAAGTAACTGGGCAGGGCGTGCGGATTTTCTATTTTCCCCGTTATTGACCGGCTCATCGTTCATGATTTTCAGTTGAATCTGCAACAGATCGCTGTCTTTGTCCAAAACACCCATCATCATTTTTTCATCCGCAGCGTTCCATTCCGCAGGTGCCGCCAGGGACCAGGTCACGCTTGAAGATGTCGTCTTTTTAAGCGATATGACGCCTTTACGCGTCCCCCCTGGGCCCAGCTGGCCAAGATCGATTTGAGCCGGCATAATGGTAAGCCCTTGCTGACGCGGCAATTCCCCTGCCGATACCGTAGCGGTGAACTGGATCAGATCAGTCCCAGTGCGGCCTGCGTCTTCCGGCTGGAGACTCAAAAAAGGCAAATGAACTGAACTCATTAATGAAGTGATGAAGATGATTATGGTGACAATCATCCCGTATGCGCGTTTATCCATGACCAGCGCCCCTCTCTGTGTGGCGCATTTCTAATCCATACGGCCAAAGAACGCAACAATTTTTAAAATTAAAAAACTTGACACCAAAAAATGATCCGGTATAACTTGCCGCCTCTTTTTGTGATTATGGGGAATCAATGATGGATCGCGACCTGAAATACTGGATCGCCTTGAGATGGGTGGATGGCGTGGGCCACGTGGGCTTCAAGGCTTTGCTTTCGGCCTTCGGGTCGCCGCGGCAGGTCTTTGACGCACCCTTTTCGATGATCAAGGCCGTGCCCGGCATCGGAGCGAAGGCGGCGCGCCAGATCAAGGATTTCGCAAACTGGGAAACAATCGAAAAAGAGATGGACTGCGCCCGGCAGGCCGGTGTCCGCATCGTCACACTGCAGGATCCTCTGTATCCGCCGCGTCTCGCGTGCATCTATGACAACCCGGCCTATCTGTATGTCAAGGGAAACCTGAAGGACGACGATATCAACATCGCCTTCGTCGGCTCCCGAACCGCCAGTGCGCATGGCCTGTACACGACCGAACGGCTCTGCCGCGAGCTGGCCCTGCGCGGGGTAACGATCGTCAGCGGGATGGCCCGCGGGATCGACTCGGCCGCGCACCGAGGCGCACTGGCCGGCCGGGGTAGAACCATCGCCGTTTTAGGATGCGGCTTGGATATTGTGTATCCGCCTGAAAATGAAAAGCTTTTCAATGACATCGCTGCAAACGGGGCCGTTATATCGGAATTCCCCTTCAGCGCCCCGCCCAACGCCTCGAATTTTCCGGCCCGGAACCGGATCATCAGCGGTCTGTCCCTGGGCGTGGTGGTGGTCGAGGCCGGCGAAAAGAGCGGTTCCCTGATTACGGCCCGAATCGCGCTCGAACAGGGGCGGGAGGTCTTCGCCGTCCCTGGAAGCATCGATGTATCGGGTTCCCGCGGAACGAACAAACTCATTAAACAGGGCGCGAAGCTGATCGAAAATATAGATGACATCCTGGAGGAGGTTCTGCCGCAAGCCGGCAGAACGCCGGCATCCGTCAAGACGCAGGCGTCCCGGGCCGGTTCGGACGTTTCCCCGGCCAAGCGCGAGACGGTCCCCGAGACGACATGGACTGAAAACGAAAAAATACTATGGCAGGCCCTTTCGCAAAAACCCGTCCATATCGACCAGATCATCACGTCCACCGGACTGACGGCAGCCGAAGTTCTCGGCAGCCTCCTGAGCCTTGAGCTAAAGGGCGTCATCGAGCAAAAGCCAGGCAAAATCTACGTTCGCAAGGAGCCTTAACCCGTATGCCGCAATCTTTGATCATTGTTGAATCACCCACAAAAGTTAAAACCATCAAGAAATACCTCGGGGCCGATTTCGATGTCCGGGCCTCCATGGGACATGTCATGGACCTCCCGAAGAGCACGCTCGGCATTGATATGCAGAACAATTTTGAGCCCACCTATCAGGTGATTGAAACCAAAAAGAAGATCATTGCCGAGCTCAAAAAGGCAGCAAAAAACGCCAAGAATATTTACCTGGCACCCGACCCGGACCGCGAAGGCGAGGCCATTGCCTGGCACATTGCGCAGGAAATTTCCGCAAAAGGCAAGCTCGTTCGCCGCGTCCTGTTCAACGACCTGACCCAAAACACAATACTGGAGGCCATCCGAAAGCCCCTTGACCTGGACTTCAACAAGTACGAGGCCCAGCAGACCCGCCGGATACTGGACCGGCTGGTGGGGTACCAGATCAGCCCCATGCTCTGGGAAAAGGTCCAGCGCGGTCTGAGCGCGGGACGGGTTCAATCGGTCGCGCTGCGGATCATCTGCGACCGGGAAGCGGAGATCGGCAAATTCGTTCCGGAAGAATACTGGAACATCACGGCGTCTCTTGAAGGTTCAAACCCGCCGCCGTTCGAGGCGCGCCTTGCAAAAGTCAACGGGAGAAAGGCCACGGTTGCCAACGAGAGCCAGTCGGCCGAGATCGTTGAGAAGCTCAAGACCTCGCCCTTTATCGTCAGCAGGGTTGAAAAGAAGGAGATGAAGCGCTCTGCGGCGCCTCCTTTCACGACCAGCAAGCTGCAGCAGGAAGCCTCACGGAAGCTGGGCTTTTCGGCAAAAAAGACGATGAGCGTGGCGCAGAAACTCTACGAGGGAATCGAGCTCGGGAAAGACGGCTCCGTGGGGCTCATTACCTATATGCGAACAGATTCCGTCCGGATTGCCGAAGAGGCCCTAAAGGAAGCCCGGGCCTATATCCGGCAGAACTACGATCCGGACTATCTGCCCGCGAAACCGCGCGTCTTCAAAAACGCCGGAGCCGCCCAGGACGCCCACGAGGCCATCCGGCCGTCCTCGATGGCCTACAAACCCCAGGACATCCGGGTACATCTGAACAACGACCAATTCCGACTCTACCAGCTCATCTGGAACCGCTTTGTGGCCAGCCAGATGAATCCGGCCGTCTTCGATCAGACGACCATTGACATTGCCGCCGGCGCCTGCACCTTCCGCGCCCAGGGATCGGTCATGACCTTCCCGGGCTTCACGATTGTCTATACGGAAGGCAGGGAAGACAACGGAAACGGCGACGAGGGCGAATTCGGCAAGATTCTTCCCGCCCTGCAAGAAAACGAGATACTGAAACTGCTGGCGCTGAAGCCGGAACAGAAATTCACCCAGCCTCCGCCACGGTTCACAGAGGCGACGCTCGTGCGTGAACTCGAGGAGAACGGCATCGGTCGGCCGAGCACCTACGCTGCGATTATCAGCACGATCCAGGACAGAAAATATGTCCGCCTCGAAAAGCAGCGTTTTCATCCCACGGACCTCGGCGTCCTCGTGACGGATCTGCTCGTCCAGAATTTCCCGCGCGAACTCGATGTGGCCTTCACGGCCTCGCTTGAAGGCATGCTGGACCAGATTGAAGAGGGAAAGCTGAAGCGGCTCGACACACTCAACGCATTTTATGTTCCTTTCGCGGCCGAGCTCAAGAAGGCGAAAACGGGGATGCGCGACGTCAAGCGCCAGCAGACACCCACCGATATGACCTGCGAAAAATGCGACAGCCCTATGGTCATCAAATGGGGGCGGAACGGGGAGTTTCTGGCCTGCTCAAATTATCCTTCCTGCAGGAATACGCAGAACTTTACACGCGGCGATAACGGAGAGGTCATCCCACCGGAACCGCAGGTGCTGCAAACGGAGCACGCCTGCGAAAAATGCGGCCGGCCCATGGTGGTCAAGCAGGGCCGGTTCGGCCCGTTCCTCGGCTGTTCCGGCTACCCTGAATGCAAGAACATCGTCAACATTAAAAAAGACGAGAACGGCGCCATCACGCCGGTCAAACAGGAGCTCAGCGATACGGCCTGCAATAAGTGCGGCCTGCCCATGCTCGTCAAACGCGGGAAATTCGGCCCGTTCCTCGGCTGCTCCGGCTACCCTGAATGCAAGAACATCGTCAGGACGAAAAAGGGCGCGGATGCAACGGCAAGCTCCCCTGCCCCGGAAATGACGGAGACCCCCTGCGACAAATGCGGCCGGCCCATGGCGATCAAACGCGGACGATTCGGCCGCTTCCTCGGCTGTTCCGGCTACCCCGAATGCAAGAATATCGTAAAGATCAAACCCGGGGCTTGACCATCGACGCCTCTACGTTCATTATTGGCGGTGGTCTGGCCGGATGCGAAGCGGCCTGGCAGCTTTCCCGGCGGGGATGTAAGACCGTGCTGTACGAGATGAAGCCGCACCGTTTCTCGCCGGCCCACCAGTCCCCGCTGCTGGCCGAGATGGTCTGCAGCAATTCATTGCGCGCCAGTCCCGTTGAAAACGCCGTCGGCCTGCTCAAGGAAGAGATGCGCCGGCTGGATTCCCTGATCATGGCGGCTGCCGACGCCACGGCGGTCCCGGCGGGGCGCGCACTGGCCGTCAACCGGACTGATTTCTCGCAATATATCGAAGACCGGCTGGCCGCCTGCAAAGCGCTTCAGATCATTCGTCAGGAACTCACCGACATTCCCGCAGGCCGGCGTGTGATTGTCGCTTCAGGTCCGCTGACCTCCGATGCGCTGGCCGGCGCCCTGGCCCACCTGACCGGCACAGAACACCTCTATTTCTACGACGCCATTTCGCCGATCATTGACGCAGAATCCATCAATGTTGAAAAGGTTTTTCGGGCATCGCGCTATGACAGCGACGAGGGGGATTATCTGAACTGCCCCTTCGAAAAAGAAGCCTACGAGGGCTTCTGGAAGGCCATGACGGAAGCCCGGGACGTCCCGCTCAAGTCCTTTGAGGAGGCCCGATGCTTTGAAGGTTGTCTGCCCGTGGAAGTCATTGCCAGACGCGGACTGCGGACCCTGACCTTCGGCCCCATGAAGCCCGTCGGCCTCATCGATCCGCGGACGGGCCGCAGGCCCTATGCGGTCGTCCAGCTTCGCCCCGAAAACCAGGCCATGACGCTGTTCAATATGGTGGGTTTTCAGACGAAGCTGACCCGTCCCGAACAGCGGCGCATCTTCCGCATGATTCCCGGGCTGGAGCAGGCCGGGTTCGTGCGCTACGGCAGCATGCACCGCAATACCTTCATCAACGCACCAGCGCTGCTGAAGGATACGCTGCAACTGCGCACGCATGAAAACATTCTGTTTGCGGGTCAGCTCACGGGTGTGGAAGGCTATGTAGAATCCGCCGCCATGGGGCTCTTGGCCGGCTTCAACACCGCCGCACTGGCGGCCGGCAGGGACATCATTGCGCCGCCGGAGACGACCGCCATCGGGTCCCTGCTGCACCACATCACACACGCAAAAAGCAAAACCTTCCAGCCCATGAACGTCAACTTCGGTCTCTTTGCGCCGCTGGCGGACAGGACGGTGAAAAGCGACCGGGGACGAGCCTATGCCGAACGCGCCCTGGCGGACCTCGACGCATGGAAAGCCGCCTTCCAGATCTGAAATATTTTTTACTGGCGTTTTTACCGCCATCGGTGGTAGCCTGCTAAAAGTTTTAATCAACTCGAGTGCCAATCCGGATACTTCCCCGTCTGTTCCCGGCCGGCATCTTGTGGCCGTCAAAAGGAGGTGATGCACAAGGTAGGAGACCGGAACCATTGACCATGGATTCACTGTTGCTGTCTTTTTTTTCAATAAGGAGGAACACGACCATGATGGATTATCCCTTGTTGTTGAGAACCTTTCTGTTGCGGGCGGCAAAATATTTTCCAAAAAAAGAACTCGTTTCCATCTATCCCCAGGAGGTCTTCCGCTATACTTACGCCGATTATTTCAAACGCACCTGTCAGCTCGCCCATGCTCTGGCCTCGCTGGGCATTCAAAGAGGGGATCGTGTGGCCTCGATCGCCCTGAACAGCCAGCGCCATATGGAGCTTTACTTCGGCGTTCCGTGCATGGGCGCCACGCTGCATACGGTCAATTTCCGCCTCCCTTCGCACCATCTGGTTTATGTGCTCAACCATGCCGAGGACAAGGTCATTTTTATCGAGGAAGACCTGATTTTCTTTGTCGAGCTCATCAAGGACCAGTTGAAGACGGTTAAGCATTTCGTCATCCTCTCGCAGTCGGGCCAGATGCCCCAGACCACGCTCTCGCCGGTTTACCTCTATGACGAATGGATCGCGAAATTCCCGGATACTTATGACTTTCCCGAGGATTTGAGCGAATGGGACACGGCGCTGCTATGCTACACATCAGCGACCACGGGAGAACCCAAGGGTGTCGCTTATTCACACCGCGGGCTGATCCTGCACAGTTATGCCGCTGGTGTCACGCTGGGTTTCGGGGAGCGGGACTGCATGCTGCATGTGGTGCCCATGTTCCACGCCAACGCCTGGGGCGCCCCCTTCGGCGGCATCGGGATGGGCTGCAAACAGATCTTCCCGGGCCGCGAGGTGCTCAACATGGCCCTGCTCTGCAAGATCATCGCCGAAGAGAAAGTCACCTTTTCCGCAGGGGTTCCGACGATCTGGATGATGCTCTACCAGTATCTGGAAGGTGGCGGCTGGCACGATTTTTCCTCGCTGAGGGCCGTTTACTCTGGCGGTTCGGCCTGTCCCCGATATCTGATGGAGGCCTTAAATGACAAGTACGGGTTCCCGCTCACGCAGGCCTACGGCATGACGGAAACGTCGCCGCTGGCGCTGGCCGCCATTCCCAAGAGCGACATGGCGGGCCTGCCGAAGGATAAACTTTATGATGTCAAGGTCAGTGCGGGACTTCTGGCCCTCGGGCTGGAGATGAAGATCGTCAATGAGCGCGGCGCGGAAGTCGCCACGGATGGAAAGGAATGGGGTGAAATTCTGCTGCGCGGCCCCTGGATCGCCCGGGAGTATGACCGCGATCCGGGACGGTCCCGTCCTGTCTTCGCGGGCGGCTGGCTGCATACGGGCGACGTCGGAACCATTGACGCCGAAGGCTATGTCCGCCTGGTGGACCGGACCAAGGATCTCGTGAAAAGCGGCGGCGAGTGGATTTCTTCGGTGGACCTGGAAAATCTCATCATGGCCAGTCCGAAGGTGCTCGAAGCGGCTGTGATCGGCATTCCGCATCCCAAATGGCAGGAACGGCCCCTGGGCTGCGTTGTGCTGAAACCTGGCGAAGTGGCCACGAAGGAGGACATGCAGGCTTTTCTGAAGGACAAGGTCAAGGCCGGCTGGTGGATTCCAGACCAGTGGGTCTTTCTGGATCAGATCCCGAAAACGAGCGTGGGCAAATTCAGCAAGAAGGACCTGCGCGAAATGGTGGCCAGCGGAAAGATTGTTGTTCCGAACGATTAAAATTCTGCATTTTCAACAACGGAAGGAGACATTATGGCTATTCAATTACCTGATCTGCCCTACGCAAAAGACGCCCTGGCGCCGGTCATCAGCGCCAACACCATCGAATTTCATTATGGAAAGCACCACCGCGCCTACGTTGACAACGCCAACAAACTGGTCGCCGGAACGCCTTTTGAGAAGGAGAGCCTGGAGGCCATCATTCAAAAGACGGCCGGCGACGCGGCCAAAGCCGGCATCTTCAATAATACCGCGCAGATCTGGAACCACTCGTTTTACTGGAAGTGCCTGAAGCCGGGAGGCGGAGGCGCTCCCACCGGGGCGATTGCCGCAAAGATTGCCGCGGCCTGGGGCAGCTACGACAAGTTCGTGGAAGAGCTGAAAACGGCAGGAACAACCCAGTTCGGCAGCGGCTGGGTCTGGCTCGTACTGGATAACGGGCAACTTAAAATCGTCAAGACGGCCAATGCCGATACACCGGTCGCCCACGGCCTCAAGCCCCTGCTGACGCTGGATGTCTGGGAACATGCCTATTATCTGGATTATCAGAACCGCCGCCCGGACTATCTGACCGCAGTCATCGAAAAGCTCATCAACTGGGATTTCGTCAACGCGTGCCTGGCGTAAAATTTTTTGCCTGGATCGCCGGCGCGGACATCACACCGGCGATCCAACCCCTGAGGAGCAGGATGGCTGATCATCACCATGATCACAAAGGGCACCGGGAGCGCCTGAGAAAAAAATATCGCACCTCCGGCATCGATGCCTTTCATGATTACGAGGCGCTCGAGCTGCTTCTCAGTTACGCCGTCCCGCGCGGAGACGTCAAACCAGCGGCCAAGGCGCTGTTGAAAACATTTGGAAGCATCAGGGGCGTCATCGACGCGGACATGTCGGATCTTGAAGAGGTCCGGGGCGTCGGTCCCGCTTCTGCCGTTGCGATCAAACTGCTCAAAGACCTCTGCGCGCTCTATCTCAAGCAGCAGGCCATGGAGAAGCCCCAGATCACGTGCACGAGCGAACTTGTGAACTACTGCAAGGCCAGCCTCGGCGGCGTCAAGGATGAACAGTTCCGCGTGATTTACCTCGACGCACAGAACCGGATCATCGACATCGAAACCATTCAGGAAGGCATCGTCAACCAGGCCGTGGTCTATCCGCGGAAAGTTCTGGAAAACGCCCTGAAGCAAAAAGCTTCGGCAATCATCCTGCTCCACAACCACCCCTCCGGCAATGTCCGTCCCTCGGACGCGGATATCCGCCTGACGCGGACGATTCAGGAGACGGCCAGGGTCCTGGATATCCTCGTGCATGACCATATAATTATCGGCGAGAACCGGTTTTTCAGTTTCCGCGAAGAGGGGATCATGAGCTGAATAAAAAGGGAACGGGTGTGAAGGTCATGAAAAAGATCGCAAGCGTGGTCCCGCCGATGACCCTTCTGTCATTATCCAGCGGAATCCATTCATACACGACGCGGGGATGAGTCGTTCCCATGAGCAGCAGAATGGCCGCCCAGACCAGCCAGCCGCTCCATCCAGTCAGACCCAGCAGCACGAGCACGGCTACAGCGATGACCGCCACGATGCGTTGCCGCCGCCCAAATATCGCGTAAGCCACGTGGCCCCCGTCCAGTTGACCGACCGGCAGGAGATTCAGGCAGGTGACCAGCAATCCGATCCAGCCGGAAAATGCGATGGGATGTAAAACAAGATTGACTTCGTCCGGCAAATAACCGTGTACAATCCAGCTCGCGAGGGAAAAGAACAGGGAGCTGCCGAGAGCGACACCTGTTTGTGCGGCACCCGGCGTGATTTCCGAAAGGTAGAGGCCGATAAACAGGACGGGTACGGCGACGATCATGCCGGCCAGCGGACCGGCCGCCCCCACATCGAGCAGCATGCAACGGTCCAGCAGCGGAGATTTCATCTTGATGAAGGCGCCGAAGGTCCCGATGAAAGAAGGAGCGGGGATAAAATAAGGCAACGTCACGTTGATCCGGTGTTTTCTGGCCATGATGGTGTGCCCGAATTCATGGGCCGCCAGGATCATCAGAAGCGTAAAGGAAAAAGGGATGCCCCGCCACAGGGACCAGGGGGCTTCGAGAGGATTGATGCCCTGCTGCAAGGCACCGGCAACGAGCGTCGTTAAAAGCGTCAAGAGAAAAAGCAGGATGTTGACGAAGGGGATTCTGTGTGTCTGATGATCCATAAATATAAAAGGGGGATCATTATAGACCCCCCCGCTGTCACGATTTCGTAATAATTCCAAGCTGTTCTTGATGTTTACCGGCGCTGATGGGATGGACTGCTACTTACCGTCTACCCGCTCCTTCAATTCTTTGCCCACTTTGAAGAAAGGCAACTTTTTAGACGCCACCTTGATGTTTTTACCTGTCTTTGGATTTCTGCCCGTGTAGGCCTGATAGTCTCTGACCACAAAACTCCCAAGACCTCGGATCTCAATCCTGCCGTTTTTCTTGAGCTCATCCATGAATCCCTGAAAAATAAGATTCACCACATCAATCGCCTTTTTCTCCGTCAAACCTTCCTTTTTGCTTAACGCCTCAATCAGCCCGGATTTATTCATAATTCCTCCTTATGATGCCTGATCTGAAAAAAACCCGCTCTCATCTCCATCAGACGGGCTTGTTATCAATAACATGATAATATGTTTTTAGTTTTGGCGACTATTATTTATTTTCAGATGAATGTCAAGACAAATTTTCTAATCATCCTCCTGTCTTGATGCAATGGTTAAACGGGACACCTCTTTCCGGGTCAAATGCCGGTAGGCGCCCGGCTTCAAGTCGCCCAGCTCAAGGTCAGATAAAGAAACCCTTATGAGCCGGATCACGGGATGGCCGATCGCCGCAAAGCCGCGTCGGATCACCCGGTTTTTTCCTTCGGAAAGGTTCAGCGTGACCCAGCAGCTTTTAGCGCTTTTTTTTTCCAGCGTCGCCTGTAACGGCTTGAAAATACCGTCCTTCAGAAGAACACCTTCGGAAAGCGCCCGCATTTCGCGGTTTGACAGATGGCCCTCTACCTTGGCCCGGTAAGTCTTGGTCACCTGATATCGGGGATGCTGGAGCCTCTGGGCAAATTCGCCGTCATTGGTCATCAGTAACAGACCCTCCGTATCATAATCCAGCCTCCCCACGGGAAAAACACGCTCCTGGATGCCGGTCAGCAAGTGGGTCACGGTCGGCCTGTTTTCGGGGTCATTGAGGGTTGTAACATATCCGCGCGGTTTGTTCAGCAACAGGTAGATCTTATCGATGACAACGGTGATAAGACGGCCATCAACACGGATGTCGTCCTGTCCGGGATCAGCCTTGGCGCCCAATTCGTCAATCCGCACATCGTTGATCGTGACCCTGCCTTCAAGGATCATTTTCTCTGCAGCGCGCCTGGACGCTATCCCTGCCTGCGCCATGATTTTCTGGATGCGCTCTTTCATTCCTGCAATTCTTTCAGCTCCCGGAGGGTCGGCAGGGCCGACAAATCCTGCAGATTGAAAACCTCAAGAAATTTGCGGGTCGTCCCATAAAGAATCGGCTTGCCAGGAACATCCTTGCGCCCCACGATCCTGACAAGCTTCTTCTCCAGCAGGCCCCTCAGTGCACCTGCGGTGTCCACCCCGCGAAAACGGTCGATATCCGCCTTGACAACCGGTTGACGGTAGGCAATGATCGCAAGCGTCTCCAGGGCGGCCGGGCTCACTCCCACCGGCTTTGCAGTTCTTAATTTTTTTACCCAGCCGCTGAGGTCGGGACGGGTCTGGAACTGGTATCCGCCGGCAACGGTCTGAAGATAAATCCCTCCTTTTCTACCTTCGTAGTCTCCAGCCAGCTCCTGAATCGCCTGGCTGATTAAAGCCTTTTCGGCCCCTATGAGGATCTCTGCTATCCGCTCGACTGATAACGGCGCCTCTGATGCAAACAATAAGGCCTCAATGATTGCCTTCTTTTCTTCCATTGATCACTCCACGGCCAGAAACAATCGGATCGTTCCGTAGGATTCACTCTGATAGGCCTTGATCATTCTGAGTTTCATGAGTTCCAATAATGCCAGAAAGGTGAAAAGAATCCAACGCCGGTCGGTTCTTACTCCGATCAGTTCGGTAAAGGTCAGGTGCTTGCATTCCATGAGCCGGTCCATGATTTCATTGATGCGGTCGACCAGGGACATCTCCTCTGCCTCAATTTCGATCATGTCGGCCTTGTCCAGCCGGGTCAACATCTGCTGAAAGGCCTTGACCAGATCAAAGACATCCATTTCCACAAAGACCCCAGGGTCTGCCGGATCGTTCGGACAGGCCGCAGGGCATCGCCGGGTAAAAACATCCCTTTCCAGTACCGGCCGTCTGTCCAGCTCCAGCGCCACTTCCTTGAAGGCCTGATAATCCAGAAGCTGTCTGACCAGTTCAGCGCGGGGATCTTCTTCGTCCTGAGTTGACGGATCTTCTTCCACCGGCAGAAGCAGCCTGGATTTGATGTGAAGCAAGGTCGCTGCAAGCACCAGAAACTCTCCGGCAAGATCGAGATTGAGGGAGCGCAGCATTTCAATATATTCAAGATATTGCCGGGTAATCAGTGCAATAGGGATGTCATAGATATCGATCTCGTTTTTTCTAATGAGATACAATAGCAGATCCAGCGGACCTTCAAAGATGTCGAGCTTGATCTCATAAGCCATATCAAATTCCGACCGCTTCCCGGACCTCTTCCATCGTCAGCCGGGCGATCCGGGCAGCCCGGGCGTTTCCGTTCTCGATGATGGCGCGGACCTCACCCGGATGCCGGAGGTAGTAATCCCGGCGGTCATGCACCGGGTGCATCGCTTCTGCAATACGGTCGGACAATTGTCGTTTGCAATCCGTGCAGCCGATGCCGGCCCTGCTGCATTCAAGACGGATACGGTCCACATCTTCCCCTGGTGAATAGATCTGATGAAAGGTGAAGACATTACAGATTTCCGGTCTCCCCGGGTCCTTTCTTCGCATGCGTTGCGGATCCGTGAACATGGCGGCTACCTTGTCCTTCAGAATCTTTCCCCGATCGCTGATATAAATGGAATTTTCGTAGGACTTGCTCATTTTCCGCCCGTCGATGCCGAGCAGCTTTGGGAAATCGGTCAGCAACGGTTCCGGGATGGGAAAGATTTCCCGGTACAGGAAATTGAAGCGTCTGGCAATTTCCCGGGTGAGCTCCACATGGGGGAGCTGGTCAACGCCGACCGGCACACCGCTGGCCTTGTACATAATAATATCAGCGGCTTGCAATACCGGATAGCCTAAAAATCCGAAGGTGGAAAGATCTTTCCCCGATAGCTCCGCTTTCATCTCTTTATAGGTCGGATTGCGCTCCAGCCAGGCCAGCGGGGTGATCATGCTGAGAATAACGAACAGCTCGGCATGTTCCTTGATGCTGGATTGCACGAACAACGTGCTCTTCTCCGGATCCAGCCCGGCGCTGAGCCAGTCAATGACCATGTCGATACGGTTGCCTTGAATATCACCCGTATCGCTGTAATCGCTGGTCAAAGCATGCCAGTCCGCCACAAAATAATAGCACTCATATTTTTGTTGCCCCTGAAGATCAATCCAGTTTTTCAAGGCTCCCTGCAGGTTGCCCAGATGAAGTTTTCCCGTCGGACGCATTCCGCTTAATATCCGTTTTCTTGTCACCATCTGCGCTCCAAGGAATTTTTTCGTCCGTTCTAAACGCACCAAGGCCTCCGGAACGAAACAACGCCGGAGGCCTTAGTAGAATAATGCCTAACAAAATAACTTATTTTACTTTGTCGGCTAACGCCTTACCAGCCTTGAACTTCACGACTTTTTTCGCCGCGATCTTGATTGTTTTTCCAGTCTGGGGATTCCTGCCTTCTCTCGCCTTTCTCTTGATCACGGAAAATGTCCCAAAGCCAACAAGACCCAGTTTCCCGCTTTTCTTGAGTTCCTTTGCGACCGTCCCAATATAGGACTCCAGGGCCTTTGCGGCTGCCGCTTTAGAAATCCCTGCCCCACCAGCCATTGCACCGATCAGTTCCGCCTTTGTCATGCCTTCCGTTCCCCCTTTCAACATTGTTTTGTTAAATTAATCGGCTCTCACCACACTAGCCGAAGCCGACATTCCTCACGCGTTACCGCCGGCATCGTTTCCGCGATTATCCGCAGGAACTTAAAAGAAGTATAACTTGCGCAGGAAAAACAACCATTGTTTTTATATTAAATTATCTATAGGTCTCCGCCGGTGAAATTGCATCCGGGATATACGCCCACCCCGCTAAGAAGGAACCAGACTGAGATGCCGCTCTGCAAATCACGGTTGCGCCAATGCCTAACACAAAGAAATTGGAGAATCAAGCGAAATTGTGCGATTTGTAAAAATATTTTTTCATCCCTCTGCATGCGGGAGGTTGTCTTTCTTAACTTCCTCTATTCAAATAATATATCTTTTTATGCTTGACAATGATTTTAAACTTTGATAAGAATAAAAAGTTTTGAATTAATAGACATTCAGGGGCTATTTCCAGGGCCTCGCATGATGAATGTCAGAAAGGAATTTTCACATGATTTGTCAAACCATCAAAGCCGGCGTCGATTGTGGCTTTATGTCAAAAAAAGGCTGCGGATTCAAAGGAGACGCTTGCCATCCTATTGTCGATCAATGCGATGGCTGTGTCAAAATCACGGATTTCCCCTCGGGCAGGTATTGCAAGATCTATCCGGAGCCTGCCATTAAATGGTTGTCGGGAAGATGCGCGATGGCCACCCATATCAAAGTTGACGTTACGGAAGCAGTACAGAAAATCAATCCTCTGAAAGCTTCGAAGCGCGCCAGTAAAAAATAGCAGCGCCCGGAATCGGACAGAAAGCAAGGCCGACTGACTTCTCATCGGCTTTGTCATTTTATAGGCGAGAACTCTTGCGGAAAGGCCGCTCACTGCAGCATTTCTCTCACCTGCTGCAGGAGACCTTTTATCTCCATCAACCGGCTTTTGTATTCCTCGGCGCCATCGTCGCTTTCTTCATCATTCACTTTGATGGCCAGTCTTCTTTTCGCGCCGGCAATGGTGAAGTGGTCAACATAGAGGAGATGCTTGATTGTCAGGAGCAATTCCACATCCCGGCGTCTGTAGAGACGCTGATCAGACCGGGTGCGAGCGGGCTTGACAGATTTGAATTCCGATTCCCAATAGCGGATTACGTAAGGCTCAACGCCGATGATCTTACTGACTTCGCCAATGCGGAAATAGACTTTGTCGGGAATCGATGCGTCCATGCCCATCCTCAGTTCTTAGATCAATGCGCATAACGGTTAAACGCTGCACACTTGGCGGACTTTGCCTCCCGATGAAAAAGATCCGCAGACGGCGAATCAAATGTTCACATTTTCAGAGCTGACGTCAACGGATTGTCCTACATCATGACAACGCCTGGTCTTCTTCTCGAAAAAGATCTTCCAGCCGCAGGCGCTGTCCATTTTTCAATGGCATCGCTCGGTTTTCAGGATTTCACGGCAGAAGCTTCCGGGGCCAGCTTCCATCATTTATTCAGGGCTTTGCGGAGCACCTGTGATGATTTAAAGGTCAGCACCTTTCGGGCGGTGATTTGAATCTCATCGCCGGTCTGTGGATTCCTGCCCCGACGGGATTTCTTTTCCTTCACGAGGAAATTGCCAAAACCGGAAATTTTGATACGCTCACCGCGCGCGAGGCTGTCCTTCATGATATCAAAAACAGACTCGACGATCCGGGCCGAATCCTTTTTCGAAAACCCCAACTTGTCATAAACATCGTGAATGATATCGATTTTGGTCATTTTATTCCTCCTGTCCTCTTGTCATATTTATTGTTATTTACCTGATTTTAGCTCCGCTTTTTTCCACAATTCCTTGCACAATGGCGTTGTGCGCCCGGCTGATTTCCTGATCCGTCAACGTCCGGTCATGCGCACGGTAAGAGAACCTTAACCCCAGACTGATCATGCCCTCCGGGATACCTTTGCCGTCATATACATCAAAAATACATACTTTTTCAAGCAATTCTTCATACATATTAAGCGAAATTTGAATTATTCCTTCCGCTGTCAATCCACGTGAAATCAGGAAGGCCACATCCCGCGAACTGGAAGGAAACCTTGAAATGTCCCGATAGGCCAGCATCCCGGAAAAATGCCGGGACAGAACGTCCAGGTCCAATTCAAAGACCATGGCCGGGTTCTTCAGGTCCATCCTGGCCAGGACATCCGGGTGGGCCTCGCCGAGGAATCCGACTACGTCCGCCCCGATCGTGATGCCGCAGGAGCGGCCCGGATGCAGGAAGGGTTCCCGAAGGTCCGACCGGAATTTCACTGTGGCGATCTTCAGGTGTTCAAAGAGACCCTCCAGACACCCCTTGAGATCGAAGAAATCCGATGCAAGGCCGGAATAATGCCAACTTTCATCGTATCGGGCGCCGGTCAGAATGCCGCCAATTTTGTTTTGCTCTGTGGGGAGTTCTCCGGCCTGCCCGGCCAGGTAAGTTCTTCCCATCTCGAACAGTTTTAGGTCAAAGCAACCCGCATCTGCATTCCTGCGCATGGTTTCCAGCATGCTGTATATCATTGTCGTGCGCATCACGGCTTGCTCTTCCGTGAGAGGATTCCGGATCGCCACGGTCGCCCTGCGCACATCATCGGCCGGCAGCCCCAGATGTTCGGCTGCTGTTGCCGGAATAAAACTATAGGTAATCACTTCTGAATAACCATAACCGTTCAACAAGGTGCGGATCCGCTCCTCCAGGACTTTTCGCTGGTCTTGCCTTGCAGACATGAATGAAATAGCCGGTCGCGTGACGGGAATCCGGTCATAGCCATGATGACGGGCAATCTCTTCAATCAGATCAATCTCCCGGCTGATGTCCACTCGGAACGTGGGTGGTTTTACACGATAATGGGGGCCATCCGCTTTGTTAACGGCCATCCCGAGATTTTTCAGGATTCGCACGATCCGAGCCGGTGCGATGGCCGTTCCGAGAATATCCCGAACTCTTCTGGTGCGCAGGAGGATGTCTCGTGGGGATTCTATTTTCCTTGGATATTGATCAATATGGCCACGGCAGACGGCCCCCCCTGATAAATCAGCAATCAGTTGGGCGGCCCGATTCAGCGCGCGCACCACGCCTTCGGGATCAATTCCCCGTTCAAACCGAAAAGCGGCATCGGTACTCATGCCAAGCCATCGGGATGACTTGCGGATCGAGGTGGGATTGAAATAGGCGCTCTCCAAAAGCACCATGCGGGTGTCATCCTTGACCTCCGAATTGAGCCCACCCATGATGCCGGCAATGGCCACGGGCTTGACACCGTCACAGATCATCAGGGTGTCGGCCCGCAACAGTCGTTCCTTCTCGTCCAGAGAAACGAATGTCTCCCCCTGGCGGGATTTTCTGACCACGATGCGTCCCTCTTTTAAAAACCGGTAATCGAAGGCATGCAGCGGCTGACCGCATTCCAGCATGACGAAGTTGGTTACATCCACCACATTGTTGATGGCACGCAACCCTGCGGATTCCAGGCGGCGGCGCATCCAGAATGGCGAAGGACGGATGGTTACATTTTTAACAATCCGGGCTGTATAACGCGGACAGAGGTCCGGATCCAGAATCTCGACGGAAGTGATCCCGTTGATGTCTTCGTCATCTTCCGTGAAAAGGATCTCCGGTGCCTTAAGCTTGCCGCCGGTCATGGCCGCAATTTCCCGCGCCACGCCGATCATGGACAGGCAGTCCGGCCGGTTCGGAGTGATCCCTATATCCAGGACGATGTCCCGCATGTTCAGGGCATCGATCAAATCCTGCCCGAGCGGTAGTTCGGCCGGCAGAATCATGATGCCCGAACGGTCCGGACCTATACCGAGTTCCTCCTCGGAGCAGAGCATGCCTTCCGAGCGCTCTTCCCGAATCCGGGAACTCTTGATGGTATAGCCGCCGGGAATGGTCGCTCCGACACGGGCCAGCGGCACAACGTCTCCGATCCGAATGTTGTTGGCGCCGCAGACGACCGGCAGAATGTCCGTTCCCGTCGTCACCTCACAGAGCGACAATTTTTCCGAGTCGGGATGGGGTCTGATGGAAAGGATTTTCGCGACAATCACGCGGCTGAAGTCGGGCGCCGTTTCCCGGACGTTATCGACCTCCAGCCCCGCCATCGTCAGACGATCCGCCAGTTCTGCCGGCGCAAGGTCGATGTCGATATAGTCTTTGAGCCAACGCAAACCAACTAACATTAAAACTGCTCCAGAAACCGCCAGTCATTCTCAAAAAACAGCCGGATGTCCGATACGCCGTATTTGAGCATGGCAATCCGCTCGAGACCGAGCCCGAAAGCAAAACCGGAAATGGCTTCCGGATCGTACCCCACATTCTTGAAGACCTCCGGATCCACCATTCCCGATCCGAGGATTTCCAGCCAGCCGCTTTGCCCGCAGACGCGGCAGCCGGTCCCCCTGCAAATCACGCACCGGATGTCGACCTCAGCGCTGGGTTCGGTGAACGGGAAAAAACTGGGGCGGAACCGGATGGCCGTATTCTCGCCGAATATTCTTTCGATGAAGAACGTCAGCACGCCTTTAAGATCTCCAAAGGTAATGCCCTTATCGACGAGCAGTCCTTCGATCTGATGAAACATGGGCGTATGGGATATATCGGAATCGGGCCGGTAGACGCGGCCGGGCGACAGGATCCGCACGGGCGGCTTGAGTTTTTCCATCGTCCGGATCTGCACGGGAGACGTATGCGTCCGCAGGACGATATTTTCTTCAATATAAAACGTGTCCTGCATATCCCGTGCGGGGTGGTCCCTGGGAATATTCAGGGCTTCGAAATTATAATACTCCAGTTCAATCTCCGGACCTTCCACAACGGAAAATCCAAGTCCGGCAAATATTTCGCAAATCTCGCGGCTTACCCGGATAATGGGATGAAGCCTTCCGGGCCGGGCTGCCCGGCCCGGAAGGGTGACGTCCATTTTGTCTTCAAGAAGCGCCTGTTTCCGTTTTTTCAGGGTCACGCGCTGCAGGGCCTGGTCGATCGCCTCTGCAAGGATCTCCTTCATTTCATTGGTAAGCCTGCCGAAAAGCGGCCTTTCTTCCAGCGGCGCCTGGCTGACATTCCGAAGCAGGCTGGTGAGCAGTCCTTTGCGCCCAAGGTATTGGGTTCTAATCGCAAGGAGCGCTTCTTCCGTTTCCGCCTGATTCAGTTCGGCGAACGCTTTGACCCGGAGCTCCTCTAAATCATTGATCATGCCGTCAGGCTTTCCTTTGCGATGGTCACAATTTGCGAGAATGCCCGGGCATCATGCACCGCCAGATCAGCCAACACCTTCCTGTCGATTTCGATATGGGCCTTTTTCATCCCGTCGATTAAACGGCTGTAGGCTATATCATTAAGCCTGGCTGCGGCATTGATCCGGACAATCCAGAGTTTTCGAAATTCGCGCTTGCGCACCCGCCGGTCCCGGAAAGCGTATTTCATGGACCTTTCGACTGCTTCGGTGGCGGTCCTGATCAAGCGGCTCCTTGCTCCGAAGAAGCCCTTTGCCATCTTCAGTATCTTCCTTCTTTTCTTCTTGCCTGTTACGGCTCTTTTTACCCGCGGCATTTTTCCTGTCTCCTGATAGGGTGATTTTCAGCGTCGGATTGTATCCGGTTATAAGTAAGGTATCAGCTTCTTGATGCCCCTCTCATCGGATGGGTCGAGAATGGCTGCTTTTCTCAAGTTTCTTTTTCTCTTTCGTGTCTTGGATGTCAGGATGTGGCTGGCGTAAGCCTTGCTTCGTTTGACCTTTCCGGTCCCCGTCAAGCTGAAACGTTTCGCCGCACCCCGGTGTGTTTTAATTTTTGGCATTGATTTCTCCCCTTTTTATAATGATTACGGAACACGATATTCCCATTCTTCACAATTTAAATCATTGAAAAATGGCTTCGCCGATTGCGAACCATTGTCCAGTGGTTATGCAAAGCTCACAATTTATTTTTTCGGAGGCGCCAGGATCATAATCATGTTCCGGCCTTCGAGTCTCGGCTGCTGCTCGACGATGGAAACCTCCGCCAACGCCTCGCGGATGTCCTCCATCATTTTTCTGCCTATTTCCGAGTAGGCAATTTCACGGCCCCGGAACATCATGGTGATCTTGACCTTATCGTGCTGATCAAGAAATTTTCTGATGTGCTTGATCTTCACCTGCAGATCATGCGTCTCCGTTTTTGGTCTCAACCGTATTTCCTTGACCTGTATGGTGGTCTGGCTCTTCTTGGCGTCCTGGAGCTTTTTGCTCTGCTGGTAGCGGAATTTCCCATAATCCAGGATTCTGCACACAGGCGGATCGGATGTAGGCGCCACTTCGACCAGATCCAGTCCTCCCTTGGCCGCTTCCGACAGGGCATCCGCTAAAGAGATAATGCCCAGTTGCCTGCCCTCCGCATCGATCACGCGAACCTGGGCAGCCCTGATCTCCCGGTTAATTTTTAACTCTTTACTTATAGGTCACCTCCAGCAGATAATATAAGTCATTGATATTGTGCGCACTGCTCTTTCACCAGCGCGATAAATTCATCCGGGGTCATGGCGGCGATGGTTTTCCCATCCCGCCGGCGTGGCGCAAGATGCCCGGCCTCCATTTCGCGGTCGCCGATCACGAGCATGTATGGAATTTTCTGCATCTGCGCCTGCCGGATCTTGAAGCCGAGCTTTTCGTTGTCGAATCCTTTTTCCACGCGGACTCCCGCATCGTTGAGCCGCTGATAGACCGTCTCGCCGTAGGGAATATGCTTATCCGTCACGGACAGCAGAACAGCCTGCACAGGCGACAGCCAGATGGGGAAGGCGCCGGCGTAATGTTCAATCAGGACTCCCATGAACCGTTCGATGGCGCCCAGAATCACGCGGTGCAGCATGACCGGCCGGTGCTTTTCACCATCCGCGCCAATATAGCTCAGATCGAACCGCTCCGGCAAGGTAAAATCACACTGAATGGTGGCGCACTGCCACTTCCGCTTCAGGGCATCCTTCAGCTTGAAATCGATTTTCGGCCCATAGAAGGCGCCGTCGCCCTCGTTGATATCGTAGGCCATCCGGTTGTCCTTCAGGGCGTTCTTCAGGGCGGACGTCGCCATCTCCCAGTCTGCATCGGACCCGATGGATTTGGCCGGGCGGGTGCTCAGTTCGACTTCATATTCAAATCCGAATATTTTCATGGCGTACGCCACAAAATCCGCGATGGCGCGGATCTCGGCGTTGAGCTGATCCGGCGTGCAGAGGATATGGGCGTCGTCCTGCGTGAACTGGCGGGCACGCATGAGACCATGAAGGACGCCGGTCTTTTCATGACGGTGCACCGTGCCCAGCTCAAAATAGCGCAAGGGAAGGTCCCGATAACTGCGAATCCTCGATTTGTAGATGAGCATGTGGGACAGGCAATTCATCGGCTTGATCCCGTATTCCTGCTCATCTACCACCGTGTAGTACATATTTTCCCGATAGTGCTCGTAATGGCCCGATTTTTTCCAGAGGTCGGCTTTGAGGATCTGAGGCCCCATGACCATGTCATAGCCGCGCTTCAGGTGTTCCTTACGTTCCCAGTCCTCGATGAGATAACGCAGCAGCATGCCTCTGGGGTGAAAGATAACCAACCCCGGCCCTGCCTCGTCGTTCATCTGGAAGAGGTCCAGTTCCCGGCCCAGCCTGCGGTGATCCCGCTTTTTTGCCTCTTCGAGAATGTGCAGATGCTCGGTCAGCTGCTCTTGTGTGGCGAAACCCGTCCCGTATATGCGCTGCAGCATCCTGTTCTTTTCGTCTCCCCGCCAGTAGGCGCCGGCCACGTTCAGCAGTTTGAATGCTTTGATCATGCCGGTTGCGGGAACGTGAGGCCCCCGGCACAGGTCAAGGTAGCCGCCCTGCGTATAGAGGCTGACCGTTTTGACATCGTCCGGCAGATCGTTGAGCAGTTCGACCTTATAGGATTCGCCTCTGCCTTTGAACAGCGCAACGGCCTCTTCGCGCGGCACGTCCTGCCGGCTGAACGGATGATTGGCCGCAGCAATCTCGTGCATCCGGTTTTCGATCTTTTCCAGATCCGCCGGCGTGAAGGTTTCGGCATATTCGAAATCGTAGTAGAACCCGTCTTCGATCGACGGACCGATAGCGACCTGCACATCCTGGAAAATATCCTGGACGGCCTGTGCCATAACGTGGGCAATGCTGTGTCGGAGGATGGAAAGGCCCTCTTTCGATTGACTGTCAATGAGGGATAAAACACCGCCGGTCTGTACGGGGGAACTCAAATCCACCGGCTGCCCGTTGATTTTGGCGGCAACCGTCGATGACAGCCTCTCCGGCTTCCAGGAACGGATGATTTCCGCAACAGGGGCGCCTGCCCGACATGCCTGTTCGGAACCGTCGGGAAACGCGATTTTGATGTCATTCATCATAAAGCCGATATCGTATGTAAAAACAAATACGGAGCCAAATTTTCAGTGCTTTTCAGATCACTGCCGCCATTAAATAAAGGGCATCATCACCTTGCCGCTGTTGATGCCCTTAGCACACCGTTACATGGATGACGTCAATCCGGAACAATAAAATGGTAGGCACGCAGGGATTTGAACCCTGGACATCCACCGCGTCAGGATGGCGCTCTCCCCCTGAGCTACGTGCCTACATGTGAATTTACACTAAAAAGGCAGTTTTTCTAACAGGAAAATGCTGTTATGTCAAGACAAATATCATTGTTTCCATCACTCTTTCCGGTTTTCAGGTGCTGTTGATCAACCTGACGCCTTTGACCACATAATGATATCCCGAAACAACGGTAAAGGCAGCCGTTGACCAGTACAGCAGCAGGAGCCAGGAACCGTCGACGGCTAAAAGTGGAAAGGCTTTGAATAACAGGGCAAAAAAAACGACGGCAATCTGAAGCGCGGTCGTGATCTTGCTTACAAAAAGGGGTTGCACCCGAAAGGCGATGTCCATGATCGAAAGAACGGCAATGCCCAGAAGGATAATGACGTCTTTGCTGATGACCACGACGGCCAGCCAGCCCGGAATCACCTTTAATATGGCAAGGGACAGAAAACAGGTCGTGACCAGCACCTTATCGGCGATGGGATCCAGGTAAGACCCCAGAACGGTCTGTTGGTTCAGGATTCTCGCCAGAAAACCGTCCAGGGCATCGGTCAAACCCAGGCATGCAAAAAGAATCAGGGCTTTCACAAATGACTTGTTGATGAGAAAAATCACCAGGAGCGGAACAAGGATAATCCTCAGCAGCGTCAGGAAATTCGGAATATTCATCAGCTGCTTTCCATCTTGAGCTTTTGTATCTCTTCCCGGATCACCTTTTCAATAATCCCCGGCGCCATATCCCTGACCAGTCTTTCCGTTGTCTCGCAGATGATCGTTTCGATATTTTCCGGGATCTGCGCCGGAGCGCTCCATGGCGCCGTCCCGGAGATGGTTTTTATCTCCTGTTTGTGGATCACCGGGGAGATGTCACGCGTTTCCTCCGGCCCCGGAACCATATCATTCAGGATATAAACTGTTTCGCCCGGCCCGAGGGGTCGCCAGTTAGGCTTGGGGCCACCGGCCGCTGTCTGTTGTCCGTCCGTCACCGGAAAAACCTCCTTCTCGAAATACGTTCACGCCTGTTTTTTCCCTGACCGCAAAACATTCGCGGCAAGCGTTACCACAACTTCAGGATCAGTTCAAGCAGTACATTGCAGGGCTTTCGGAAAATGGCTTCGCCGCGGCTCAAAATCTTTTTCGCTTGAAATATGATAAGGCGGATGTATGTTTATAATCAATAAATTAGTCATGTGGACATGATGGAGTCGTGTCCCCATCAACGAAAAATCTTTCATTCGCCGCTTGCGAACCATTTTTCCACCGGTTGCGCAAAGCTCTTATTGTGTCATGCTGTGACCGTCAACCTGTAAACCCGGCTTTTCGGCACGCCCGCTTCCGCGGCAACCCGGTCCACGCAGTCCCGGCGTGACAGTGCAGGATTCTGCCGCAACTGTTCAAAGCGTTGCAGAAGGGCCGTATCCGACCATTCGGATTTCGCCTCCTGACAGCCGGAAACAAGCAATGTAATTTCCCCTTTGATCCGCCGACCCCCCAGCGCCTGAATCGCCTCTTGCACGGTTCCTCTGTAAAAAGATTCATGTATCTTGGTCAGTTCCCGACCAATTACGACGTCGCGATTTCCCATGATATCGAAAACATCGTGGAGGGCTGACAGCAGGCGGTTGGGGGACTCAAAAAAAACCAGCGTTGGGGTTTCCGTTGCCAGCTCTGCAAGTTGCTGCCGCCGCCTGGCGGTTTTTGCCGGCAGAAACCCTTGAAATAAAAAGCGCTCCATGGGGAGTCCGGCGGCGCTCAGGGCTGTGATCACAGCCGAAACGCCCGGAATGGGCACAATGGAAATTTTATCGGCAAGGGCAGCGCGGATCAGGCGGTATCCGGGGTCCGAGAGCCCCGGTGTTCCCGCATCGGAAACATGGGCAATGGACAGGCCGTCCTTCATTTTTGTAATCAGCGACGGGATCCTGCCTTCCTCGTTATGCTCGTGAAGGCTGATCATGGGTGTGCGGATATCGTAGGCATGGAGCAGCTTGCGGGTATGGCGCGTATCTTCGGCCGCAATCAAACCGACCTCCCTGAGAATCCGGATCGCCCGCAGCGTCATGTCCTCAAGGTTGCCGATCGGCGTCGCCACGATGTACAATGTTCCGGTTTGACTCATTGGTTTTGCATTCATCAAGCGGGAGATTTGCTTAAAACCGCTGCAAAACGGCTCGCAAGCGGCGAGGCCGCTTCTCAGAGGCCTGCAAATTTGATTGACAGCGCACACGTTTTCATCTAAGTAGCAGAATCTTCGTTCGATATCCACAAGACATTTGTATAAAACACATTCTCTCACGGGAAAAAACGATGAAACGCATTCTGATCACCGGCGGCGCAGGTTTTTTAGGTTCGCATCTCTGTGATAAGCTTCTGGAGCGGGGACAAGGCATCATCTGCGTGGATAATTTTTTTACGGGCAGCAAAAACAACATTCTGCATCTGCTCCAGCACCCGCACTTCGAACTGATCCGGCATGATATCACCAACCCGATCTACCTGGAGATCGATGAGATCTACAACCTGGCCTGTCCTGCGTCTCCGGTGCATTATCAGGTCAACCCGATCAAAACGATCAAGACCAGCGTCATGGGCGCAATCAACACGCTGGGAATGGCCAAGCGCGTGAAAGCCAAGATCCTGCAGGCTTCCACATCGGAGGTTTATGGCGATCCCGAGATGCACCCGCAGCCGGAAGCCTATTGGGGCCGCGTGAATCCCATCGGCATCCGGAGTTGCTATGATGAGGGCAAGCGGGCCGCCGAATGCCTCATGATGGATTACCACCGCCAGAATGCCGTGAAGGTCAAAATCGTCCGGATATTCAATACCTATGGCCCCCGTATGGCCGTCAATGACGGGAGGGTTGTAAGCAATTTCATCGTCCAGGCCCTGACCCATCAGGATATCACGGTTTACGGGGACGGCTCACAGACCCGGTCATTCTGCTATGTGGATGACATGATTGACGGTATGATCCGCATGATGGACACGCCGGACGACTTTCTCGGCCCTGTGAACCTCGGCAATCCACGCGAATTCACAATCCTTGAACTGGCCGAGCGGCTCATCCGCCTGACGGGAAGCCGTGCAAAAATCGTCTTCAGGCCCCTCCCCCAGGACGATCCGGTTCAGCGCAAACCGGACATTCGACTGGCCCGGGAAACACTGGCCTGGCAGCCGAAAATTCCTCTGGAGGAAGGCATCGAAAAAACCATCGCCTATTTCCGCTCGGTGATTGCAGGCAAAGGACACAACAGCCATGGCGCATAACAAGAGCATCCTCTGCATCGGCGCCGGCTACGTCGGCGGGCCCACGATGGCCATGATCGCGCATCAGTGTCCGGAATACAGAATTACAGTCGTGGACATCAACCCCCGGCGGATCGACCAGTGGAACTCCGGCCCGCTGCCCATTTATGAACCGGGTCTGGAAGAGCTGGTCCGTGCAACCCGCGGGAAAAATCTTTTTTTCAGCGACGATATTGCCGGGGGCATCCGGGAAAACGACATGATCTTTGTCAGCGTCAATACGCCGACGAAATCCTTCGGCGAAGGGGCGGGCATGGCGGCGGATCTTCAATTCTGGGAAGCCACGGCCCGGCAGATCCTGCAATATTCCGAGTCCCCGAAAATCGTCATCGAAAAAAGCACGCTCCCCGTTAAAACGGCTCTGGCCATGGAGCAAATCCTCAACGGCGCGGGCAGCGACGTCCGCTTCGACGTGCTGTCCAATCCCGAATTCATGGCCGAAGGCTCCGCCATTCAAGACCTGAAACAGCCCGACCGGGTCCTCATCGGCTCCCGGGAAGATGAGCGCGGCCTGGTCGCCCGCCAGGCCCTGGTCGACATTTATCTGCATTGGGTGCCGGCGGATAAGATCATTACCTCGAACATCTGGAGCAGTGAGCTGTCCAAGCTGGTGTCCAATGCCTTTCTCGCCCAGCGCATCTCCTCCATTAATGCCATATCGGCGCTTTGCGAGGCAACCGAGGCGAACATCGATGAAGTGGCCCGGGCGGTCGGAATGGACAGCCGCATCGGTTCCAAATTCCTGCGGGCCAGTGTGGGATTCGGCGGCTCCTGTTTTAAGAAAGACATCCTGAATCTCGTTTATCTCTGCCGGAATTACGGCCTGGATAAGGTGGCGGATTACTGGGAGGGCGTGATCCGAATCAACGACGATCAAATGGCCCGGTTTACCCGGACGATGCTGAAGGCCATGTTCAACACCCTCGCGGGCAAGAAAATCTGCCTGCTGGGCTTTGCCTTCAAGGCCAATACGGGAGATACCCGTGAAAGCCCGGCCATTTACATCGCGAAAAACCTCATGGCGGAGAAAGCCGTCGTGGTCATTTCGGATCCGCAGGCGCTCGGAAATGCCGCGGTCGATCTGCAGGATACGCAGGGACAGGTCAGCTATATCGAGGATCCCTATGCGGCGGCGGCCGGATGCCACGCCATTGCCGTGATGACCGAGTGGGATCTGTACCGGAAACTCGATTTTGAGCAAATATATGACGTCATGCTGAAGCCGGCCTTCCTCTTTGATGGTCGGAACATCCTCGACCATCAGCGCTGCTTTGACATCGGCTTTAACGTCTATCCGATCGGCAGCCCCCCCCTGACCCGCTTCTGACCATGCACGACTTCACCATCACAATTATTGGAGCCGGCGTCATCGGTCTGGCCTTGGCGGATGAACTGTCGGCCACTTATTCGCCTGTCGCCGTTTTAGAGAAAAACACCGGCTACGGGCGGGAAACAAGCAGCCGCAACAGCGAGGTCATCCATGCCGGCGTTTATTATCCGTCCGGACTCCTTAAGTCGCTGCTGTGCGTCGAAGGCAACCGCTTGCTTTACGAAACCTGCCGTAAGCGCCGGATCCCGCACCGGAAGACCGGGAAACTCATTGTGGCGACAGACGCGGATGAATGCGGCCGGATCGAGGAAATCCGCAAGCAGGCGCAGATAAGCGGTGTGAATGATCTGACCCTGATCGGTGAAAAACGGATCCGTTCGCTGGAGCCGGCCGTCCGGGCTGAGGCGGCCCTTTTCTCGCCGTCGACGGGCATCATCGACACCCATGGCCTGATGCGGTCCTTTTACCTGACTGCCGAGGCCCAGGGCGCCCTGATTGCCCTTCGTGCTGAAGTCACGGCCATCCATCCGGACCTGCCGGGGTATCAACTGGAAATCAATGGCGGCGAATACCGGCTGCAGACCCGGATTCTCATCAACAGCGCCGGTCTCTGGGCTGACCGCATCGCCCGGATGGCCGGCATGGATATTGACCGGGCGGATTACCGCCTGAAACACTGCAAGGGCAATTATTATGCGGCATCCCCTTCGCCCCGGCTGCAGCACCTCATCTATCCCGTTCCCCCCATAAACAACGAAAGCCTGGGCATTCACGCAACAGTGGATCTCAACGGCCGCGTCCGTTTCGGCCCGGACAGCCGCTATCTCGACGGCAGGGACGGCGGCAGCCTCGTGTCTGCAAATAACGGGGCCGATCCTTTTATTCCCGATTATTCCGTCGATGAAGGCCGGCAGTCGGCTTTTTATGAATCCATCCGGAGATACCTGCCCAGCCTCTCGCAGGAGTCACTGCACCCGGACCTGAGCGGCATCCGCCCCAAATTGCAGGGTCCCGGGGAACCCTGCCGGGATTTTGTCATCCGGGAAGAAACACAAGCGGGCTATCCCGGCCTGATCAATCTCATCGGCATGGAATCGCCGGGACTGACAGCCTGCGTCGCCGTTGCCAGGATGATTAGAAACATGGTCCGGCAGGTTCTGGATTAGAAAACCAGATCAAAGGCATTCCGGATCAGGTCGATCCGGGTTCCGTCCGGGGACATCCTGACGGCGATGACATCAAAGCGGGCCTTGCAGGTTTCAAGGCGCTTTTGCTGAAGGTAATGGAGGGAAACCCGGGACAGTTTTTTCTGCTTTTCGAGCCCCACCGCTTCCTGCGGTGCGCCGAACGTCCCCGATTTTCTGCTTTTAACCTCCACAAAGACAAGGGTGTCGCCGTCCCGCGCAACGACATCCACTTCCCCGTAAAGGCACCGGTAATTCTGCGCGACGATCTGGTAGCCCGCCTTGCGCAGATGGGCGACCGCGAGGTCCTCGCCCTGTTTCCCCGTCCTGATGCGCCGCATGTCTTTTTCCGCTTTGTTGCTTCGCATCATGGTCCCCTGACCTTTAGCGTTCTCTGTCATTTTTAACGCTGCCGTCTGCCTGTTGCGCAAGCTGAAGCTTGCCGCTGCATGGATACCTGGGCGACTATGATTTATAACAGACAGGGCTGATGATGAGATGATTTGAGGGTAAATGAAAGCCGGTGAATTTTGCATCGCCCGTAACGGTGAATGGCTTCCCGGTGCTCATCTGTGCCGTAACCTTTGTTTTTCAGGAAATTATACTGGGGAAACTGCCGGTGATAGATTTCCATAATTTGGTCACGCGAGACCTTGGCAATAATGGAAGCTGCGGCAATGGAAATGCTTTTCCTGTCTCCCGCGATGATGGTCTCTTGCGGCGCCCGGACGTCAATCCGGTTTCTCCCGTCGATGAGCAGATAATCCGGGACAGTCGAAAGGTCAAGGACAGCGTCACGCATGGCCATCAGCGTCGCCTGCAGAATATTGACATGGTCAATGACGGACGCCTCCACGACCCCGAGCCCGACGGCAAGGGCATCCGTCTTGATCACCTCATAGAGGCGCCCCCTTTTTCCGGGTGTGAGCTGCTTCGAATCGTTGATTTCCGGATGCCTGTAATCCGGAGGCAGAATCACAGCGGCCGCCACGACCGGCCCTGCCAGCGGCCCCCTGCCGGCCTCGTCAATGCCGGCGATGATTCGATAGCCGCGTTGACGGGCATGACATTCGAACGCGTTCATCATCTCGAGGATTCCGGAAAGCCTGTAAGCCCTCTCCCCTCGCGGGGGGCAGCGAAAGACGCCGAATGTCGTTAAGATTTGCCCTTTTCGCGAATCCGCGCCTTCTTTCCCCTCAGGCCCCTGAGATAGTAGAGACGGGAACGACGGACCCTTCCGCGGGTAACGATACTAATGCTGTCGATGACTGGTGAGTGGAGGGGAAAGGTTCTCTCCACGCCGATGCCGTAAGAAATTTTTCGAACCGTGAAGCTCGACCGGCAGTCGCCGTGCTTTTTACGGATGACAACGCCTTCAAAGGCCTGCAGTCGCTGCTTCTGTCCCTCGATAATCCGCACATTCACCCGGATCGTGTCTCCGGACTGGAAATCGGGAATATCCCCCCTCAACTGTTCCTTTTCAATGCTTTCAATGACATTCATAGCTAAAGACTCCTTTATCGATCCTCTATTCCATGCAATCATGGACAGCCTATTCAGCGACTTTTAGAGGGCTTTTCAACTCCTCGATCATCGCCGGATCCTCTGCCGAGAGGTCGGCCTGTTTCAGTAAATCCGGCCGCCGGGCCAGGGTCCGCCGAAGGGATTCCCGGCGCCGCCATTTATCAATCTCCCGATGATGGCCCGTTATCAGCACATCCGGCACTTTCCAGTTTCTGTATTCTGCCGGGCGCGTGTATTGCGGATATTCCAGCAGCCCCATGGCGAACGAATCCGTCTGTGCGGACACCGCATTCCCCAGAACGCCCGGGATAAGCCTCGCGACGGCATCCACAACGATCATGGCCGGCAGCTCCCCGCCCGTCAGAACATAGTCCCCGATCGAAATTTCACGATCGACCAGATGCGCCCTGACGCGCTCGTCCAGGCCTTCATAATGTCCGCAGATCAGAACAATGCGCGGATTTGTTGCGAGCTCTTCTGCGATTTTCTGACAGAAAGTCTCCCCCTGCGGCGTCAGGAGAACGACCAGTGCCTGGTCCCGCTCCGGCGCCACAGCCTGCAGGGCCCGGTCAATGGGCTCTACTTTCATGACCATACCGCCCCCGCCGCCATAGGGGGCGTCGTCCGTCATCCGGTGCTTGTCCTGCGCATAATGACGGATATCATGAACCTGTATTTCAATGAGGTTCTTTTCCTGTGCTTTTTTCAGGAGGCTGCACGCAAAGGCGGACACGAACATCCCGGGAAAAACGGAGAGGATATCAAACCGGATCATGCCGTCAAAGTCCCTCAAGCAGTCTTACTACCATGACGCCGGCATGGATATCGATTTTCCGGATCACTTCCCCGACGGCCGGCAGCAGAATTTCCTCCTCATGGCCGGCACACACGTAAACATCATGGTTTTGACCGGGAACAATGGACTTGATCCGGCCCAGGTGCTGACCCGTTTCCGTCGTAACCTGAAGCCCCAGAAGCTCGTGCCAGTAATATTCATCCTCCGGAAGCTTTTCCAGTTTTTCCGGGTCGATAAGAATCCGGCAGCCCGCAAGCCGCGCGGCGGCGTCTATGTCCTCAATTCCCTCAAGCTCCAGCAACAATGTTTTTCGCTCGACCTGCAGGGTTTTGATCCGGAAACGCACGGCCGGCTCTTTTGACCTTCTGATAAAAACTTCATCCAGCCGATGCGTGGAGCCTTTTGAGACCAGATAAGACTTCGCCTTGATCCGTCCCTTCAGGCCATGGGGTCTGACGACTTCCCCAATCTCCAGGAGATCGTCTTTTCCCATTGCTTCTACTCTATAATCTCCATCACCGTTCTTTTACGAATCTTCGTCGAGGCTGCACTCAAAATGGTTCTCATGGCCTTTGCCGTCCGTCCCTGTTTGCCGATCACTTTCCCCAGATCCTCCTTGGCCACCCTGAGTTCGATCACGGATGTCTGTTCGCCGGCCACCTCAGAGACTTCCACCTGTTCGGGATGATCCACCAACGCCTGAGCCATAAACTTGATCAAGTCTTTCATCGTCACAACCTCCAAAATTCTTCATCAATGAACGCCAGACCCATTCTGAGATTGTTTCCCGTTGTTAACCGTAAGCGGTTATGACTATGCGGGGACGGCAATACCCTTCTTTATCAAGAGTTTGGATACGGTCAGGGTCGGCTTCGCACCCTTGGCCAGCCAGCCTTTTACGAGGTCTTCCTTCAGTGTCACTTCGGGCGGATCTTTTTTCGGATCATAATTTCCCAATATCTCCAGAAATTTCCCGTCTCTTGGCGATGCCGAGTCTGCAGCAACGATCCGGTATACGGGCCTGCCTTTTGCCCCCATGCGTGTCAGTCTGATTTTTACGGCCATCCTGATTTATATAACCTCCTGAAAAAATGGATCCCTTATGATCCGGATAGATCGAAGGGTCTGCTTATCATACTTTTTTTATGATGAAAAGGGGAAATTTCCTCTTTTTAAGGCCTTCATGCCCCCGCCGGACGTCATTTTTTTCATCATTTTCCGCATGTCGATATAATTTTTCAGCACACGGTTGACATCCTGAACCTCCACGCCGCTGCCCCTGGCGATACGCTTGCGCCGCTGGCCGTCAATGAGCAGATAATTCATGCGTTCCTTGCGGGTCATGGAATCGATGATTGCGGCAACCTTCACGAGTTCTCCTTCGTCGGGCGTCAGATTCTTCAGTGCCTTTATCTTGCCGAAGCCGGGGATCATCCCGATGATATCCTGCAGGGAGCCCATTTTCTTGATCTGCTTGAGCTGGTTCCGGAAATCCTCGAGCGTAAATTCATTTTTCCGGAACTTTTTTTCGAGTTCCCGTGCCTCTTTTTCATCCACCGTGGCCTGCGCCTTTTCCACCAGGCTCAGAATATCGCCCATGCCGAGGATGCGCGAGGCCATGCGGTCGGGGTGAAACACCTCCAGGGCATCTATTTTTTCGCCCACCCCGACGAACTTGATCGGTTTGCCCATAACGGCCTTGAGCGACAGGGCCGCGCCGCCCCGGGCATCTCCATCCATCTTGGTCATGATCACGCCGTCGATCCCGAGCCGTTCGTCAAATCGCGCTGCGACGTTCACCGCATCCTGACCGGTCATGGCATCCGCCACAAACAGGATTTCCGCCGGCTGGATCATCTCCTTGATGCGCTGGAGCTCGTCCATCATTTCCATATCGATCGCCAGACGGCCGGCCGTATCGACCAGGATGACTTCATAGCCGTTGCGGCGGGCCTCATCGACCGCCTGCGTGCAGATGTTGACAGGATCGCTCATTCCCGCAGCATCGAAGACACCGGCGCCGATCTGCCTGCCGAGGACATTCAGCTGTTGCATGGCCGCGGGACGATAGACATCGGCGGAAACGAGATACACTTTTTTATGGAGTCCGGCCACATGCCGCGCCAGTTTGACGGCCGTCGTCGTCTTGCCGCACCCCTGAAGGCCCACCAGCATGATGGGTGCAGGGATCCGGCTGCCGAACCGCAATTGTGAACTGACGCCGCCCATGAGCTCCACGAGCCGTTCGTGGACGATTTTCACGACCTGCTGGCCCGGCGTGATGCTTTCCAGAACCTCCTGCCCTACGGATCGGACACGCACATCCTCGATGAAGTTCTTGACCACCTTGAAATTCACATCCGCCTCAAGCAGGGCCATCCGGATTTCACGCAGCGCCCCCTGAATGTTGTCTTCATCGAGACGGCCGCGACCCTTCAATCTCTTGAAAATACCGTCTAATTTCTCTGTCAGGCTTTCAAACATGATGAACTCTCATCAATAAAGAATAATGATCCCATCCTCTAATTCCCGGTTGACTCCATAGAGCGGATGACACAGCTTAAGCCCCTGGTGTTTCTCGACAACGCGTCAACCGCCGCTTGCGCCTCCGGCCGGCTGGAAAATTCCCCCATCACGACGCGGAACCATTTCCCTTTATCCGGCAGCTCCGTCGCTTCCGTTCGCGCCGGATAGCCCATGGCGGCAATTTTCTTGACGAGGGCCTCGGCCTTGCTTTTTTCCTGATAGGACACGACCTGGACCATAAATTTCCCCTGCACCGCAGGTTTATCCTTTACCGGCGGCGCTTCCTGGACCGCCGGGACCGGCCCTGCGGATCTCGGCTCAATCGGCCGCGTCGCTTCCGGCGGCGGAGATTTTTCCTTAACCGCCTCTTCCGGCGCTTTCTGCAAATTGATGCCGTCCGGCGCCGCGCCTTTCTGATCCGCCTTCCGCTTGCCCAGCCTTTCATAAAAGGTCAGATCCATCTCCGGTTCCGGTTTTTCCTGCTTCAGATCCTCCCGCATGGCCGCAGCCGGCGCTGCTGCGTCCCGTGACAGGCGGCTGACTAATATCTTGATCCGGTCCGGGAGATAACGGGCCATCTTTTCCGGATAGGTATCGATGTCTTTGCCCACCGTCACACCCAGCAAAAAGACGCCAAAAAGCAGGCCGGACATGCCCAGGATAAAAAGGATCAATCCGATCCGCCCCAGTTTCAGTTCAAATCTGCGGGTATTCTTGGTCATCATAGGAGTTTCCGGCACATCCTCCGCCTGTTCCGGTTTGAAAAATAGACGGCCGATAAACGACAACGGACGCTACATGCGCTCCGGTGTCGACACGCCCAGCAAATTCAAAGCATTCTGCAACACGATCCGCACGGATTCCACCAGATACAGCCTGGCCTCGCTGA
Source organism: uncultured delta proteobacterium (assembly GCA_963708515.1). Taxonomy (GTDB): domain Bacteria; phylum Desulfobacterota; class Syntrophia; order Syntrophales; family Fen-1087; genus JAPLJM01. Next base: position 75,388 of record CAVPSX010000023.1, read on the forward strand.
TGGCCTGATCTTCAGAGAGGACCTTGTTTTTGTTATAGTAACTGTGAAGCAGGGCGGCCAGATCATTCAAATAAAAGGTCAGGCGGTGCGGCTCCAGGGCCTTGACGGCCCCTTCCATCACTTCGGGAAAACGCGTGACAGCCTTGATCAGGTCGATCTCTTCGGAAAGCTTCAACCGGCTCAAGGCGGCTTCCCCGTCGGCCGGCGCACGGTAGCCGCGTTCCTGAGCCATTCTCAGGATGCTGCAGATGCGTGCATGGGCGTACTGGACATAATAGACCGGATTTTCATTCGATTGCTTTTTTGCGAGCTCCAGATCAAAGTCCAGATGGCTGTCCGAGCGGCGCATCATGAAGTTATACCGCGCCGCGTCGCGCCCCACTTCATCGACCACCTCCCGCAGCGTGACAAACTCGCCGGAACGGGTGGACATGGCCACGGGCTTGCCGTCCCTCAGCAGGCTGACCAGTTGCACGAGAACGATCTGCAAGTCCTCCGGTGAGCGCCCCAGAGCCTGGATCCCCGCGTAAAGCCGAGGGATATAACCGTGATGATCGGCACCCCACACATCGATCACGCGATCGAACCCCCGTTGATACTTGTTCCGATGATAGGCAATATCGGCCGCAAAATAGGTGGGCTCCCCGTTCTGGCGCACCACCACGCGGTCCTTGTCGTCGCCGAAGGCCGTTGTTTTGAACCAGAGGGTTTCTCCCTCGCGATAAACAAACCCCTTTTCCTGCAGTTCGGCCAGAAGCCGGCCGACGCCGTTGTCCCGGTAGAGGTCCCGTTCGCTGAAATAGCAGTCGAAGGCCACGCCGAAGGCCTGCAAATCCTCTTTGATGCCCTCCAGAATCGCCCCGGCGGCGTAATCGGTAAACGCGGGAATGACCGCTTCCTCATCGCTCGCCAGCCAGGCGCCGCCGTCTCCTGGCGATCACCCGTGCCGCCAGATCTTTCATATAATCGCCTCGGTAGCAGCCATCGGGAAATTCCACAGGCTGACCCATCTGCTCCCGATACCGACACCACAGAGACCGGCCGAGGTTGTGCATCTGGTTGCCGGCGTCGTTGATGTAGTATTCCCGGGAAACGGCATACCCCGCCGCCGCCAGGAGATTGGCCATGACATCCCCCACCACGGCGCCGCGGGCATGGCCGATATGCAGAGGACCCGTCGGATTGGCGCTGACGAATTCCACCTGCACGGTCTTCCCCCGGCCGACATCCATCCTGCCGTAGCGTTCCCGCCGGGCATGCACGGCCGTCAGCTCCCTGACCCAGGCCTCGGCCCGGACAGAGAAATTCATGAAGCCGGGCCCGGCGATCTCGACGCGTTCCAGGATCCCCTCGGTATCAGCGATGGCTTCCGACAGCATCCCGGCAAGCAGTCTGGGGTTCTTTTTCTCCCGGGATGCCAGAATCATGGCGAGGTTCGTGGCGTAATCGCCATGCGCCGGGTCCTTCGTCAATTCCACTTCAATGGCCGGCGTCGTCCGCCGCCGTCAGCAGGCCCTGCCGGCGGCAGGCGTCCAGAGCCTGCTCCAGTATGGCAACAATCCTGTTTTTCATCGGTTATGCAAAGCGCTCATAATAAAAAATGACAAGTGACGATGAACCAGTCACCGATCACTTGTCACACTTTTTCTCTCTTCAGGTCAAGAGTTACCGTTTTGTTCTTTTTCCGGAGCGCCTCGTCGATATCTCTGTCCTTGATGGCCAGATCCCTTGAATAATCGGGGCAGTGCACCTGGCCCGTCGCATCCGTACTCACACTGAATTTCTTCTGGCAGTTGGCCCGCCAGGCGCAGATGGCACAATATTTCCGATTCGATCCCATGTCCGCTCCCCCTCCCATTTGCAATGATATCTGAGATCGTCCGGCGCAAAGAGGCCTTCAGAATATCGCCGGCGACACTATATGCAGATGAGCGTCATGTCAAGCAATTTTCCAGGTCCGCCGGCCTTGCCCAAGCAGAAGCCGGCAAGCGGTCTGCCTGCTTCAATCGAACGGACCGGTTGGGACCCGGAATCCGGGCCGGCGCCCGCCGGGGCGGAGGCAACGGCGGATTGTTCTATGGTTATATTAAATATCCGGGTTACCTTTGTTTGCTCCGTATCTTCAACGGCGGCCCCGAAACGGATGGTTCCCTTCTGATCCGGCTGGATGATCCAGTTAATTTTGCCGGAATTGGTGATCAATCGACATACCCGGAACAGTGGGGGCTTCCAGGCTGAAGGTGATGCTGTCGCTGTCCGGATGGCGACTGACAAGCTGGATCTCCAGGGTTTCCGAGCTTTCCTCGTCTGAGGCGGCACCTCGAGATCGAGCGTCGGGGGAATGCTGTGGACGGCCACGACGGGGCTTTCCACGGGAAAGCCTGCGCGTCGCCGTCATAGGGCGTGACGTTACGGTGATGAGGTCTCTCTTTTTGAGTTCCAGTACCGAAAGGTCGAGCGTATCACCCTCTGCGTCCTCGACAATCCGGTCGTTGACCTTCCAGACGTAGGCATAGGTGAGGCGGCTTGGATCGGGAGCTTCCGTCAGGACCTCGGCCTTGAGGGTGTCCGTTCGGGTGGGCTGGGGAGGTTCGAAGCGGATGGTCCGAATCGCCGGAAAGTCTTTCCTGTCATACCCGGAAAGTCCCGGTGGCTGGGCCGCCCTCTGCGGCGGCGCTTCCCTGCTCGCTGGGGAGAAAAAGATCAAAAGGACGAGGACAACCAGCGCACAGGCGCCGCCCCCGATAATCAGAATCTCTTTTCGAGGAATCTTCCGCTTTGCCGCCGATGGGTCCGCAACCTTCTTTGCTTCCGCGGCCGACTGCAGAGCCTTGAGCTTTTCCAATGATTTGGCGGCAGCCTTTTTCGCCGCCGCTTGCGATTTCGGAACTCCGGGCTTTCCTGCTGATGCGGTGGCAGCGTACTTCACCGCCGCCGATTTCGGACTTTTTCCCCGTTTCTTTGACAAATTTCGTAACCCTGTCTGGACTGCCGTCCCAATTCAGGCCTGCTTTAAGTTGTCATTATTGATGGACTTTTACAATGTACCACAAACTGTCCCGATTCGACGGATTCAGAAAAAGCTCCGCAGGCAAGGCACGCAAGCCCCCTCCCCGAGGAAAGCGGCATATCTGCCAGTATGCCGCTTTGACAAAGGACGCCGCGCAACTTGAGCATTCGGACTTCTTATGAAGCCGTCATCACTGGATGCGCTGATCCCTCCAATAGAGCATGTTCGTCCGGTTGAGCGCCCCGGCGGGGGTGATATTGACGCGCTGCGTGCTCGCCGAGGCGCCGCCGCCCCCGCTCGCCGTCACATAGAGATCGGGTGGCCCGCTGTCCGGCGTCAGGGAGAAGACCGGCGCCGACGGGATGCCGGTGCCGATGCCATCATCGGCGCCGCCCGCCAGGGCGCCGCCGCCGGTGGTGTAATTGATCGCATAGAGCGAGGCGACCCCCCCTGCTCGCAGGGATTGTTCCCCGAGGGCGGCGTATAGGTGGTGAAATAGACCACCCCGCCGAAGACCGTCGGCTCGGCCAGGATCTTCTGCCCGCCGCCGGTCAGCAGGATGCGGTATCCCACCCTGCCGTAGATTGCATCATAGGTGCCGCTGCCGTCGTGATATTGTCGATATCGTTGACGGTGTAAGTGGTAGTGCGGTATTGTCCTTGACCCCGTAAAAATGCTCCTGGGCGTTGGACGCCGTGGGGTCTGTCTTATCGCCGGTTCCCCAGTAAACCCAGAGATTGCCGCGCGTTATCTTTGGCCACGGCGGGCATGGTATAAATGGGGCGGATATTTCCCGAGGAGGAGTCAAAGAACAGGCCGCCGCTCCAGTTGGTCGTCTCTCCCGATATCCCGCAATCGGGCATGTCGCCGTAGCGGCAGAACTTGAAGCGCCACATGTTGCCGCCCAGATCGCCGATATAGGCCGTATCGATGAAGCCGTCGTTATCCGTATCCACAATGGCGGGCGAGGCCGGCATGCTGTAGTTCATGTTGCTGTTGTCCGCCAGCGTGTAGCTCCAGAGGACGGCCCGTTGCTAAGGTCAACGACGAAAAATCCTTTGCCGCTTGTATCGCAGGCGCCGCCGCCCCGGCACAGTCGCCGGCATTATAACCGGCGCCGATGAATCCGACCCATTTTTCCTTCTCCGCCGCCGACTTTGATCCTGACCCGGCCGATCATCATCTTGCTCCAGGAATCGCCCATATAAGGGGCCTGGCGGTCGCGTTGGAGGATTGATATTCCACAGGTAGGCCGGATTCAGCGAATCGTTGATGGTTCCAGGGCGTAATAGCCGCAGTAATATGGTGTAGGCGGTCGAATAGGTGCTGCTGATGCCGGAATCGCAGGAGGAGGACGAACTCCAGGAATAATTGACGGCGCCCGCGCCCCTCGCCGAAGACCAGGATGGTCTTCCAGTCGGCGCGTCTTGCTGGTGCCGTCGCCGTTGCCCAGCCAGACGTCGGCCACGTGACGGGGCCATCCACAAAATACTGATGGGTCAGGGACCGTGGGGTGGCGTGCCGTGGGTAGATGTTTTTCAGTTTCGTCAGCAGGTTGGGAGGGATAAAGCTCCAGGCCTCGGAGCCGTTGCTGGTTTTGAAGGCATGGAGCTGGCCGTCGTTCGCCCCGGCGACAATCAGGCGGTTGCCCGACGGCGGAGGTCCGCGCGTGGCTGGACCGGTGCGCGGTCAAACTGGTTGTTGGCGTCGCGGGTATCATCGAAAAAGGCCGAGGGCGTCCCGACGGTAATGGGCGTGGAACGGAAGACATCTCCCAGCTTCCAGACTGGCCGCCGGTCCTGTCCGGGTTGTAGGCGGCCTCACCCCGGAAATAGCCGACGACGCCGTCGCGCAGGGCCGACCGTGGCGACGCCGACGTCAGCAGCGGTGATGTTGGCCGTCGTAAAGTCCGTCAGGATGCCCCGCTTTGAGGGTTTTGATGCTCCGGCCGCATGCCGCCGTCGATTGCAGGACCGTGCCCGCATCCCACAGCATGGCTCCGACGGTCCCGTCGGCGTTGATCTGGTATTTTTTCAGATGGCCTTTCCAGAAGGGATCGCCGTCGACCGGCTCGAAGGAGCCTTCGTAGATGTGGTTTTCGTCGGCGTCCCGGAGGACTGGACGGAGGCCTGGGAAAAGGAATAGTTGGCCTGGCGGATGATGTTGATGGCCGTTTTCAGGGCCGTCGGCCAGCTCATCGGCGTCCGCGGCCAGAAAGGCGTAGCCGGACAGCGGCGTACCCGGATCGCTGGGTCGCTTGAAGTCGCAGAGGTGCCGCGGCCGTACAGGTCGTGGCCGTACGGCCGTGGTGCAGCTCCGGCAGCCCGGGTAACAGTGCTGCCCGCGTTGGTCACATTGGGGTTGTCCGTTCCCCCGTAGATAGGCCATCCAGTTGAGGGTATTTCTAGGTAGTCAGGCATGTCGGCGCCGAAGCCGACCACAAAGACCTTGTACCCCGCATCGGCCAGCGCCTTGGCCTTGGCCGACCGATTCCCGGCGCCTGCTTGTCCATGTCGGCCTGGCCCCCCGATCCGGTGCCGCCGCACGAATAGGTGTCGGCGCCGTCGCTGATCAGGATGACGAATTTCTGGCGGCAATCCCGGGCGGAGTCTGCCGGCCTTATGGGCGTCCAGATAGAGCTTCGCTTCATTCAGGGATGAGACCAGCGGGGTGCCGCTGTTGGGCCAGTCATCGCTGTCGATGACACTGGCGCCCGAGGTCGAACTGGCGAGCGTGCAGCTTGTGTTGTTGGCGCAGTAGATCAGGCTGTATTTCGAGCCGATCGCCCGGATGATCTTGTTGTTGCCGGAGCTGTAAGTCCCCTGCCCGTATCGTTTCCGTCCGTGAAGCGCATGTAACCGATCCGCACGCCGAGGCTGCCCTCGTCGGCGCTGTTGATCGTGTTGTCGTCGTTGTCGTCCAGGATGTCGAAGATGGCCCTCCTGGCGATCAGGACGCGGCGGCAGTCATAGGGACGCCCCGTGTTTGTGGTATAGAAGGGCCCCTGACAGGAAGCGCTTGCGTCAAACCTCGGCACGGTGCCATAGGGATCGATCGTGCAGGCCTTCGTATGGCCCGTGCCGCTGGTTGTATAATGGGCGACGCCGCTGCCCGCGCAGCTCGCCGATGAACTGACGTACATGGTTTCACCCGCAGGCGTCCACAGCATGCTGCCCGACAGGTCCAGCACGATCAGGGCGTCGGGCGACGTGGAAGTCGTAAAGAGGGCTTCCTCCCCGGCGGGCGGCTGCGCGGCCGAAACACTTTGCGCAAAAAGGCACAGGCCCAAAAGCAGAAACCCGATCAAGAAAGCCGCCGGTATTGTCTTTTTCATGGGAAACCTCCTTACCTGAACATGGTGGATATTTCCACCGGTCCGTATCCGACGCCGGTCCTGATGTTCGTGCGGGTGTCGTATGCGGTGTTGCGCCCCTCGACGTTCATCTCATAGCGACGCTGCCCCCAGGTCTGGCCGCCACCGATGGAGTAGCCCTCCAGGGGCAGGAACAGGGGGCCGACCGCCGGCGCGGTGGGTGCGCCGATGGTATAAACGGAAGCGGGATCATTGGCGGGATCGACCTGGACGCCGGTGACGACCGTCGCCGCCAGATTCTGGGGGTTGAAACTCTGCATCGCCCGGTGAATCCCCGTTTCCGCGGCGCTCATGGCCTTCTTGTCGCCCACGCTTCTGCTGCTGACCCGCAGATCGCCGGTCGATAAATTCAGGATCAGCATGGCGAGCGCGAGCAGGATCACGCAGGCCATGAATGGCCGTAACGAGGGCAAAGCCCCTCTCGGATGACAGTCTTTCCTTACTAAATTGCATGGTTCCTCGGTATGACGCTCGTTGAATAAATCAGCCGCCTTCTCTGGCCCGTATCGGGATCGGCATGTTCCGTTTCCACGGCCAGGACAATCTCGATCCGGCGGATATTGGGAACCGGTGTCTGATCCGCGGCTGTGGGGAATATCTCCGTTCCCGTCCCGTCAAAATACCTGAAGACGGGGATGCCCAGCGTGTCGTTGATGACCCGGACGGTCCTTGGCCTTCCGCCGGCCACCGTATCGCCCAGGAAAGGCTGGGCCCCGCCCTCGCAATTGACGGTTCGGGTAATGTATTGATTGGCCGTATCGTAGTTATAGCGGATCACCTCGTTCGGGTTAGAGGTCTCCCTAGCATGCACGATCGGCATCGTTGTCGGCGGTGCAGTCTTCATTGATGTCCATCTCCACGGTGATCGCCGTCGTCGTCGCCTCCTGGATGCCCCGGTTAGCCTGATTGGCGGAAACGGTCAAACAATCAGCCGCGACCAGCCAGTTCCCTCTTGATCGATTGGGGTTATACGAAGCCATGCCGATCTCCATGACCATCAGATCGAGGGCCGGCTTGGCGTCCTGCTGTGCCGCGACTCTCTTCTCGATCGCGGACGAATGGCGCTGCGCGGAATTGATGGCCAGATAGACGGCTGCCAGCAGCCCCATCGTCACGCCGATGGCGACCATCAACTCCACCAGGGTAAATCCGTTTCTCTGTTTCATTGGCTTGCGCACCCCGCCGGAAAACGAAATCCCTCCTGCCTGGTCACCACAAGGCTCTCGGAAATTCCCGTATGACCGGGCCAGGCCACCCGCACGGTGACGCGCCAGACATTCGCGGCCACGCCCGTGATCGTGGTGGTGACATTAAACTGTGCGTCCCCCGGCTGGGCCGCCGCCTGGCCGCTGGCGAAAACCGGCGTCGGGCCCGTTGCGCCCGCTGTAACGGCGTTGCAGGGGTTCATGATCAGGGCCTCCTGCGTCATGAGCCTTTCATGCAGGATTCCCGCAGCCCGACCCAGATAATCCGACCGGCCTGTCGTCTGCCAGGCCGTCGGCTGCAGCGAGAAGAGCCCCAATACGGCGATGACGGTCAAAAACATCGCGATGATCACCTCTATCAGGGTGAATCCCCGATTATTGCATGGCAAACTGGACATGGGTCCTTCCTGTGACATTAACGGTGATGATGGCCTGTGACCCCCTGCCGTTTGTCAGGGTCACGTTGCCCGTGGTGCCGGATAAGGTGCCGCGGGAAAGGAAGGTCAGCTGGCCCAACGCAAAACTCGTATTGACGATGGACAGGCCCGGCCCGAAAACCGTCAGCAACCTCGTCTGTGTCAGCGCCGGTGTAAACGGTTCGGCTGCAATCGTATAGCTGGTATCACCCGCGCTGAAAGTCAGGCGATACTGGATTCCTTCGGTGACAGCCCGCTGCTTGCTCGCCGCTATATTGGTCTCGATATCCCTGGCCGCCGTTCTCAGGTTGTTATTATCCCGGAAGCCCTGCCAGGCAAACAAGGCAACGGTGCTCAGGATGCCGATCAGAGCGATGACGATTATAATTTCAACGAGGGAAAACCCTTTGTCTGTTCTCACGGTTTGCGTCGCCATCATTATTTTTTTATCTCACCCTCATGCCCTGAACTTGACACAGCGGAGCATGAAACCTATCAGATCTTTGGATCTACTAAATATAACCTGTTCCCGCTTTCTCATGCATGACAAAATCAAACTTAAATGTTGGCTTTCGCCTGCATCATAAGGGGAAAGCAAAGCGATTGTCAAGAGGAATCAGATGGATAAAGTGTGACCTCTTTCACACTCAACAGGAGATAATCGTCACATGGGACCGCTGATGAAAACGCCGGGAAGAACGAGGTTGGACAACCAGGCGCCGAAAAAGAGGTAGGCGACGGCCCCCAGGGAAAGGAACGGACCGAAAGGAACGGCATATTTCATGTCCTGACCCCTGACGAGCATGATGGTCACGCCCGACCACGGCTCCTGTAAGGGAGCTCATGAGCAGAACAAACAGCAGGGATTGCCAGCCCAGGAAGGCGCCGATCATGGCCAGGAGCTTGATATCCCCGCCGCCCATGCCTTCGCGCTTCGTGATGAGCTCATAGAAAAAGGCAATGCCGTACAGAACGCCCCCGCCGATGAGAAAACCCAGAAAAGCGTCACAGAAAGCGAAGCTTCATGACGAATACCGCCCCCAGAAAAAAGAGCGGGATCCCCGGCAGGGAGATGACATCAGGAATGATCTGATGATCCAGGTCGATGAAGGTGATGACGACGAGCGCGCAGACAAACAGGAAGGCGCACAGGTACTGCGCGGATAGTCCGAATTTCCAGTAAACCATCAGGGACAGGATCGCCGTCAGCAACTCCACCAGGGGGTAGCGCAGGGAGATGGCGCCTTCGCAATGGCGGCAACGGCCCTTCAGGAACACATAGCTGATCAGCGGAATGTTATCGTAAAAACGGATGGCATGGCTGCAGGTCGGGCAATGGGACGCGGGCAGGACGATGGATTGCTCCTCCGGAAGGCGATAGATGATCACATTGAGGAAACTGCCGATCACAGCGCCCACCGCAAAAAAGAAGACTTCGAAAAAAGGGCTCATGCCGGCGATTATCCGTCCTTCCGCTGCCAGTCGTAGGGAATGTCGTTGTCATGGGGATGGACCCTGAACTCGTCGGGCTCCTGATAGTTATAGGTTTCCGACGGAATATTCACCACCTGCGCCTCCTCAAGGGAAATGCATTTAAAGCCGTGATGCACACCGGGCGGAATATGCAGCAGAATCGGGTTGTGGTCCCCGGCAAAGAACTCGTTGATCTGACCGTGCGTGGCGGAACCATCCCGGTCATCGTAGAGGACGATCTTCATCATGCCCCTGATCACGGCCATGTTATCGCACTGCTTCTTGTGGTAATGCCAGCCCTTCACGACGCCGGGATAGGCTGTGGTCATGTAAACCTGGCCGAATCCCCTGAACATTTCGTCATCGGCCCGCAGGATTTCCATCAGGCGGCCGCGTTCGTCGGGAATGACCCGCAATTTCTTGACCATGACGCCTTCAATCATCTGCTGTTCTCCTTTCATGAAGCCTGAGACCTTTGCGGAACTGTTGAAAAATGGTTCGCGAGCGGTGAATCAAGTTTTCCGCCTTTCCAGAGATGACGTTAACGGCTTGTCATAAATCATGATACCTCCGGTCGTCTTCTTAGCGGAAAAGATTTTGAGCCGCGGCGAAGCCATTTTTCAATCCGGTTGAATGCGGCCCTCTATAGCATATTCGGCCGTCAGGCAATAGAAAAAGTTCTGCGGAGCTTTTTACGATGCCGTCATTTTCAGCTCTTTTTCGACTTTATGCGAGTTCGTCAACGTTCGCCGGCTTTGCATTTTCCGGGCGGATGGTATATGGAAGCGGCCATGACGGATGAATTCTACATGAAGCGGGCGTTGCAACTGGCCCGGCGCGGGGAACGATGGGTCAGCCCCAACCCCATGGTCGGCGCCGTGATCGTCAAACACAACCGGATCATCGGCGAAGGCTACCATCGGCGCTTCGGGGGCGACCATGCGGAAATAAACGCCTTGCGCAGCGCATCCGAATCCGTTGAGGGTTCAACGGTTTACATCACGCTTGAGCCCTGCTGCCACCACGGCAAGACGCCGCCCTGCATCGAAAGTCTGATTGCCGGAAAGCCCGCGCGGGTCGTGATCGGCATGCCGGATCCCAACCCGCTGGTCTGCGGCGGCAGCATTGAACGCCTCGGCAAGTCCGGCATTCCCACAACCGTCGGCGTCCTCGAGGAACAGTGCCGGCGCCTCAATGAGCGGTTTATCAAATTCATGCAGACGCGCATTCCCTTTGTGACCCTGAAGTTCGCCCAGACGCTCGACGGCCGGATCGCCACGGCTGCGGCCATTCCCGATGGATCAGCTCCCCGGCGTCCCTCAAGTTCGCCCACACCCTCAGGGCCTGTCCACGACGCGATCTCGTCGGTTCCGGCACCCTTTTCACGGATGATCCGGAACTCACGGTCAGGCTCGTCAGGGAAGCAATCCGGTCAGGATTGTCGTCGATACCCGGCTGACGCCTTTCCCCGGACGCCGCCGTTTTCAAAATCAGGACAGGGCCAGAACGATCATTGCCGCGACGGAAGCCGCCGACCGGAAAAAACAGTCAGGCACTCGATAAAATGGGCATCGAGACAATCCTGGTCGAAAGCGACCCGCAGCAGCGGGTGGATCTGGGGAAACTCTTGATCGAACTGGGCAGGCGGAACATTTCGTCCGTGCTTGTGGAAGGCGGCGCCGCCATGATCACATCCATATTGCGGCAGCGCCTGGCGGACCGGATCGTGGTGGTCGTCGCGCCGAAGATCGTGGGAACGGGCATTGAATCCGTGGGCAATCTGGGCATCCGGGTCATGGACGACGCCCTGAAAATATCCGTCCGGCAGGTGCTCCGCAAAGGCGGCGACCTCATCCTCGACGGGCAGATAAAACGATAAAAGGGGACAGGTTTGAAAAAAAGGGGGACAGATTTTTAAATCTGTCCCCCTTCTCTTTCTGCTATTTTACTTCTTCAAAGTCCGCGTCCACCACATCGTCGTCCTTCTTGCCCGCTCCTGCCTGGGCGCCTGCGCCTGCGCCTGCGCCCGCACCGGCCTGCGGCCCCGGACCGCCCTGCGCCGTGGACTTCGCATACATGGCCTCGGCCAGCTTATGCGAGGCATTGGTCAGGTCTTCCTGGGCCTTCTTGATGGCGTCAACATCGTCTCCCTCGATGACCTTCTTGACCCGGGCGATGGCTTCCTCGATCTTGGCCTTTTCGGAGGCGTCGATCTTGTCGCCGAATTCCTTGATGTTCTTTTCCACGCTGTAGGCCATGGCGTCGGCCTGATTGCGGGCTTCGATGAGCTCCTTCTTGAGCTTGTCGTCCTCGGCATGCGCTTCGGCGTCGCGCACGAGCTTCTCGATTTCCTTCTCTGAAAGTCCGCTGGAGGCCGTGATGCGGATGCTCTGCTCCTTGCCGGTCCCGAGGTCCTTGGCCGACACATGCACGATGCCGTTGGCGTCGATGTCAAAGGCCACCTCGATCTGGGGCATGCCGCGGGGCGCCGGCGGAATGCCGACGAGCTCGAAACGGCCCAGCGTCCGGTTGTCGGCCGCCATGGAACGCTCACCCTGCAGGACATGAATGCTGACCGCCGGCTGATTGTCCGCCGCCGTCGAAAAGATCTGGCTTTTCTTCGTGGGGATGGTCGTGTTCTTTTCGATCAGCCTGGTCAGCACGCCGCCCAGTGTTTCGATGCCGAGGGACAGGGGGGTCACATCCAGCAGCAGGACATCCTTCACATCGCCCGTCAGAACGCCGCCCTGAATGGCGGCCCCGATGGCCACAACCTCATCCGGATTGACCCCTTTGTGGGGGTCTTTTCCGAAGATTTCCTTCACCTTCTGCTGGACCCGGGGCATGCGCGTCATCCCGCCGACGAGGATGACCTCGTCGATCTGCGCCGGCGTCAGACCGGCGTCCTTGAGCGCCGTCCGGCAGGGCCCCTCAACCTTGTCGATCAGGTCCTCCACCAGCGCTTCCAGCTTGGCCCGGTTCAGCTTGATATTCATATGTTTCGGGCCGCTCGCATCGGCCGTGATAAAGGGCAGATTGACGTCCGTTTCCAGTGCTGTGGATAGTTCCATCTTGGCCTTTTCCGCCGCCTCCTTCAGGCGCTGGAGGGCCATTTTATCTCCCCGGATGTCGATGCCCTGGTCCTTCTTGAACTCCGTGGCCAGATAATCGATCAGGCGCTGGTCGAAGTCTTCGCCGCCCAGATGGGTGTCGCCATTGGTCGATTTGACCTCAAAAACACCGTCGCCGAGCTCCAGGATGGAGATATCGAATGTCCCGCCGCCCAGGTCGAAGACGGCAACCTTCTCATCCTTCTTCTTATCCAGACCGTAGGCCAGTGCGGCCGCCGTCGGTTCATTGATGATTCTGAGCACATTCAGGCCGGCGATCTTGCCGGCGTCCTTGGTCGCCTGCCGCTGGGAGTCATTGAAATAGGCCGGCACGGTCACGACCGCATCGGTGATCTTCTCGCCCAGATAGTCCTCCGCCGTCTGCTTCATTTTGACCAGGATCATGGACGAAATCTCAGCGGGGCTGTAATGCTTCCCCCTGATCGTCACCTGCGCGTCTCCGTTGCCGGCCTTCGTGATCTTGAAAGGGCTGATGGTCTTGTCGTATTGAACTTCCTTCGAGTCAAATTTTCTCCCGATCATGCGCTTGATGGCATAAACGGTGTTTTCCGAGTTGGTGATGGCCTGGCGCTTGGCCACCTGGCCGACCGGACGCTCGCCGCTTTCTGTAAAAGCCACCATGGAGGGCGTCGTGCGGTTTCCCTCCTGGTTGGCGATGACGACGGGATCTCGTCCTTCCATAATGGCGACACAAGAATTTGTCGTTCCCAAATCGATCCCAATAATCTTCCCCATGGTATTTATCCTCCCATTCATTCCTAATCGACCAAGTTATTGCAATTGACGCTTTTTATGAAGTTTTGCGCATCCTGTTTTGCCGGCAGATGGCAGACGGACACCTTGGACGGCCTCAACAGCCTGCCGTTGAGCAGGTATCCTTTTTCAAACTCCTGGACCACCTGGTTGTGCCCGTGTTCCGGGCTTTCCACCTGTAAGACGGCCTCATGGACGTTCGGATCAAAATCCCGGCCGGCGGCCTCGATGGGCGCGACGCCCTGCCTGCCGAGACAGCCACTGAGCTGATTCTGCAGGAGCTGCAGACCCTCCTTGAACGCTTCGAAATCATTTGACTTGCAGGCGTGCGCCATTGCCCGGTCGAGAGAGTCCATCAGCGGAAGAATGTCCTTAATCAAATTTTCCTGCCCGAATTTCAGGGAATCGGCGCGGTCGCGGGCGGCCCTTTTCTTATAATTCTCCAGTTCGGCGACAGCCCGTACGTATTTGTCATAGTTCTCCGCGGCTTCCTTTTCCTTATCCTGAAGTTTTTGCGTCAGCGTTTCGATGTCGGTTATTGCGTCGCCCGACGCAGCACCCTCCGCGTGCGCTTCCGGGTATTCCTGCATATCCCGGACCGCTTCTTTTCTTAATTTCTTAACCATGCCGAACCAATCCTTATATTGAAGCAACCTGCTGCGCTTACCGCAAATCAGGCTTCTGAAACAGTTTCACATCCACCAACTCGCAAATCACATGGCTGACGGTGATATGCGTCTCCTGAATCCGCGGCGTGTTGCCCGAGGAAACATGGAGCGAGTAGTCCACCATCCTTGCAATCTCTCCCCCGTCCTTCCCGGTCAGGCCGATCGTGATCATGCCGATTTTCTTCGCCGTTTCAAAAGCCTTCACGCAATTCGGCGACGAGCCGCTGGTGCTCATCCCCCAGGCGATGTCACCGGCCTGTCCGATCGCCCGGATCTGCTTGCTGAAAACATCGCTGAATTCATAATCATTGCTGATGCTTGTAATGACCGAGGTGTCGGTCGTCAGGGCGATCGCGGGCAGCGGCGGCCGCTCGATGAGAAACCGGTTCACAAATTCACCGGCAATATGCTGGGCGTCAGCGGCAGATCCGCCGTTGCCGAACAGCAGGATCTTGCGACCTGCCTTCAGCGCGGCCGTGACGACATCCACCACCTGGGCGATCCTGCCGAGGTTTTCGTTCAGAAAGATATCCTTGACCCGGTTGCTTTCCTTAAACACATTTACAATATAATCGTGCATCTTATTGCATCCACTTGATTTTTTCTGCTCATACCCCTTCGCCAAACGTCGGCTAATATATTGATCGACCCCCCTGTGTCAAGGGTGCGGGGCTGATAAATTCAAGCGAGTTCAACAGATATGACGACTGCGAAAAAGATTTTGAGCCGCGGCAAAGCCATTTTGCACCGGTCTCGACATGGGAAGCAAGAGGGGAAGCGATGTGGACGGGTTCAGGAAAGAAAGGAGAGGGTCCGGCTCCGATCCTTGAGCTCGGCGAGTTTTCCCTTGTTCCAGCCGGATACCCGGCTGAAATACTGGGTAATTCTGGCGATGCCTTCCACGGCCGGGGATCCGCAGGAAGGACAGGTTGCATGAAGTCCGTCCGCCGTGTTTTGACAGGCATGACAGCTTGTAAAATCAGGCGACAGGAGTACCCGGCGATTCTGTGTTTCATGAAAGACCCTCAGGATAAACACGGCCAGCTCTTCCGCCGCGGGCCGCTGATCCCCGAGCCAGAAATGGGTAATCGCGTTGGACCCGATCATCGGATGGAATTCACCCTCCCGGGCGGCTTTGTCCATGGGGTTGAGAGGGGCCGAGCAATTCATGTGCGTGGAATTGGTATAATAGATCTCCCCCCTCGCAATGCTGCCTTTGACCTGATGGCCCGCCTCCGGCGAAAAATATCTCAGATCCAGGCGCGCAAAACGGTGCGTCGTGGTCTCTGCCGGCGTCTGTTCCAGCACGAAGCGCAGATCGTATTGATTTGCCAGGCTGGTCGGCCTCGTCCTTGATATGCTTAATGACGCGCAAACCAAAGTCCAGGGCCTCCCTCGACGCATGCATTTCCTGCCCCCGGTGAATCCGGACCAGTTCATTGAGCCCCGCCATGCCGATGAGATAGCAGGCATGCCCCATTCTCAGGTAGGGCGCCCCGTCCCGGTTCATGGTCAGGATGGACAGGGGGCCCTGATCGCCGTGGGAAAGCAGCTTTTCCATGAAGTCTTTCTTCTGGACATGGGCCCGGGCCGCCCGGTCCAGCAGCTCCGACAGAAGCAGGAACAGCCGGCGGCTGTCCGCGCCGGCCTTGTAACCCAGGCGCGGCAGATTCAGCGTGATGCTCTGGATGGCTGCGGTCCGCATCTTCCAGGGCGCCGGCATCTCGTCGGGACGCGCAGCCGTTTCCCGCGACGCCTTCAATGGAAGGTCTTCGCGGTCGAAGATAAAGCAGGGATTGCCTTTTTCGATGGCCGCCCCGCAGACATGTTCAAGGAACGCCTCATGGCCCGCCGTCCGGAAGAACTGCGACGTCAGGTGAACCAGGGGACGCGGAAAGATGAAGGGTTTTCCCGTGGCGTCGCCCTTCCTGAAGACGTCAATAATGGCCCAGATCATGCGCTTTGCGTCCGCTTCATACTCCCCGTAGGTTTTGCCGGTGTATTCGCCGCCCGGCCCGATCGCCGGCGTATCGGCAAGATATGGCGGAGGATCCCAGTGCAGGTGAATATCCGTAAACATGACCTGCCCGCCGCGGGCGGCGGTCAGTTGTGAAAACTCGTAGATCAGCATCTGGGCAAACTGCCGGATATCCTTGTCGCTCATTCCGCCCAGATAGGGGGCAAAGGAATAATTGACCGCGCTCCAGTCGATCATCCCGGCGCAGTGCCCCTGCAGCATGGCCCCGAAACGCACCATGTGGGCCAGAAGGACCTCGGCGTGCCTGGCCGGTTTGGCCACCGTCAGCGAATGCGGCAGATTCAATCCGAATTTCTTGAGATATTCGAGGGACTGGCTGGAGCTGTAGATCCGGTCGATAAATCCGAGACCGTGGATGTGGAAATCCCCGGTGATATGGGCGTCTCCGATGTCCTGTGAAAAAACATCATGCAGCGCGTACTCCCGTTTGATGCCTTCGGCCAGGACGAGATTCGTCCCTTCCGGACCATGGGGGACATTGGCGCTCTCCCTGTTCTGCAGGAAGATCAGTTGCCGGACGTCGTAGAGCGGAAAGCCGATCAGGGCATGCATGCGCCGGGCATGGTCGAGCCCGCGCTCGATCAGCTTCGCGTCCACAAGCTCGCGGATGAGCGGGGTGGTCAGCTGGCTGATGCCGGACCGGACGATCTGTTTTTCCACCTCCCGGCTGATCTCCTCCGCCGTATCGCCGTCGATGTTCGTTTCACGGATCAGCGCCTCCACGATGCGCCGGCGGTCCCAGCGCACCACGTCTTCTGCGGATGTTCGGACAAAGAGGGTCAGGTCGGTCGTATCATCGGGTGCGATCATAGGTTGGTCTTGAGGCCTTCGTCCCGGTCGCTCAGCATTTTTTCGGCGGCCTGCGAGAGCTCGGCATCGTACTGATGGCTGTGGGAAAAAACCCGGAAATGCACGACCCGGGCCGGGATGTACCGGTAGAGATCCTTCAGGGGCTCCGGGGAGGTCTTGCCGGTCATGGGGTTATAAATATTCACGCGTTTCTCCGTCTGGGCCATGGGATTGAGCGGACGCGGATCCTGGGTGGCCAGATCGACGCGAAAGTCCATTTTTCTCAGTGATGCGGGCAGGGATTTCCGGAGCTGCCGCTCATAGTCGCCCGCCGTGGAAAAGTTCATGCCGCGCTGGAGCTGATCCATCGACATTTCCGTGGAAAAGGACATTTTCCACTTGACCTGCCGGTTATAGAGCTTCTCCCATTCCCGGCCCAGTTTCCGTTTTTTCGGGTCCGCGCTCGCCGGCCACCGGCGCACCTCCTGGAACAGGCGCCACTCGTCGCAGGCCAGATAGTCATCCAGCCGCTCGCTGGGATTCCCCGGCAGGATGAGGTTCAGGGTATCCCGGAAGATTTCCTGCAGGTGCAGGTCCAGCGCCCGCGTCGTCCGGTGAAAATAGACATTGGTGTAGAGGTTCAGGCGGGCATTCAGAAAGCGGTTGAGCGCCGAGATTCCCGCCTGATGCAGCGTCAGCCCGTCCCGCGTGAAAAAACTGTAAAACCTGAGCCGGGCGATATCCACCATATCGAGGGAAAAGCCCGTCATATAGGCGTCCCGCTGGACATAATCCAGGTTGTCCACCGTATAAATCCCCGAGAAAAGCTGCCGCAGGAGCTGCAGCCATCTGGGCCGGACATCCGCGCTTTTTCCGGGCGCCCGGATCAGATAGGCGATCTGGCCCGGATCAAGGGATTCCCCGGCGGCAAATGAGCCGTTCGGACTTCTGGCAATCTGCCGGATCATGCGGCCCAGCCTCCGCATGATGATCTGCTGGCCCAGCACCTCGTGGGTCAGGCGGTACTGATCCAGAAAATGGTCGTCAAAAAAATGAGCGTAAGGCCCGTGCCCGACGTCATGCAGCAGGCCGGCAAGCCGCAGCAGCTCTTCCACATAATTCGCCGAAGGCGCTTCGGGGCAGACATCGCAGAGGCTCGGATAGAGCGTTTTGCCGAATTCACCGGCCACGTGCATCGTGCCCAGGGAATGCTGAAAACGGCTGTGCTCGGCGGCGGGATAGACCCAGCGGGCGCTCTGCAACTGGCCGATGCGCCGCAGCCGCTGGAGCCAGGGAGAATCCAGCACATCCTTTTCCGTCCGCTCCGGCGAACCATCGCCCATCGGCACCGTAAAGCAGGCGTACTGATGGATCGGATCGGCGATCAGGGCGTTTCCCTGATAGATTTTCACATATTCCGGGATTTTCTTTTTCATGCGCGCAGACATACCTTATTTGCCGCCAAATATCAAATCCCGATTTCACCTTGACAGAGTGCGCGGCCTTGCGTAAGCTTCGCCGGTATCAAATAACCAACACCGACCGCACAGGAGGGACGTGAATCATGGCAACCGACAACATCGTTTTTCTGGAAGTCATCGAATGGTTTAGACGATCAGGCAAAGAACTGGTTCACCGGATTCCCGGGAAGGGTTCCGGCGAAATCAAGTTCGGCGCCCAGTTGACCGTCCGGGAAAGTCAGGCCGCCGTTTTCTTCTATAACGGGCGGGCTTTCGACGCCTTCGGCCCGGGCCGGCACACCCTCAAAACGGCCAACATCCCCATCCTGACCAAGGTGTTGAGCCTCCCCTGGGGCATGACCAGCCCCCTGCGCGCGGAGGTCTATTTCACAAGCATGAAGGTCTTCCCCAATCTGAAGTGGGGCACCCGGGACCCGGTGGCTTTCCGGGATGCCGAGCTGGGGCTGATCCGGCTGCGGGCCTTCGGCATGTTCAATATCCGGATTCTTCAGCCCGTGCTTTTCATCAACAGCCTCGTGGGAACGCAGGGCGTCTATACCACCGAAGAGGTTGAAGAATACCTGAGCCGGGTCATCGTTTCCCGGTTCAACGATTTCATGGGCGAAAACCTCGATACGATCTTCAATCTGCCGGCCCGGTACAATGAATTTTCGGAGGACCTGAAAAAATTGCTCCAGGATGAATTCAGCCGGTTCGGTCTGGGGCTGACCGATCTGTATATCAACGCGATCACACCGCCGCCGGACGTGCAAAAGGCGATTGACGACAAGAGCCGGCTGGGCGTTTTTGACGATCTGAACAAACTCATCAAGATGAAGGCGGCCATGGCCATGGAAACAGCCTCGCAGGCACAGGGGGAGGCCGGCGCGGGCATGGGCCTGGGCATGGGTTTCATGATGCCGGCCATGTTTGCCGACGCATTCCGGGGCGGAGCCCCGACCCAGGGGCTGCAGGCCGAGCCGGCGGAAATCACGTGCCCGGACTGCCGGCAGGGGATTCCGCGTGATGCCAGATTCTGTCATCTCTGCGGCCATCAGATCCTGGTCTTCCAGAAATGCGCCCGGTGCGGCAAGAATCTTCCGGCCAAAGCCCAATTCTGCGTCCAGTGCGGCTCTCCCGTGGAAGCGAAACCGCAGGCCAGAACCTGTGCAAAATGCGGATATGACAATATCTTCAACGCCGCCTTCTGCAACCAGTGCGGCGAACGGATCTCATAACGTTAATTTTTTCTGAGTTATTTCGCTTGACATTGGAAGAAAAATTACTCTAATGCATCATCAACAAACAAGGTTACTTCCCATCCATTAATTCTATTTGAGGCCGACCATGAATGTATTGTTGAGGGTCCTTCTCCTGCCTGTTCTCCTGTCCATGGCTTTTCCGGTTTTCGCTCAGGAGCAGGTCGTTGTTCCCCGTTTTGCCGTCAATCAGTACGTGGTCACGGGTGACACCATTCTCGGCGCGGCCCGGATCGCGGCGCTGGTCAAGCCCTTCACCGGCCCCGACCGCGATTTCGGGGATGTGCAGCAGGCGCTCGAGGCGCTCGAGGCAGCCTACCGGAGCGAGGGATACAACTCGGTGACGGTCGTCCTGCCGGAGCAGGAGCTCAAGGGGGGAGATGTCCTCATCAAGGTCATCGAATCCAAAATCGCAAACATTTCCGTCGAGGGGAACAAGCATTTCAGCACCGCCAACATTTTAGCCGGGTTTCCGACCCTGGAGAAGGGGAAGTCTCCCCTGGTCCACAAGGTTTCCCAGAACCTGCGCGTCGTCAACGAGAACCCGGCCAAGAAGGCGACACTGCAACTGCAGAACGGCGCAAACGAGGACGAGCTCAACGCCGTCCTGAAGATCAACGACGAAAAACCCTGGCGGCTGGGGCTTACCTTCGACAACACCGGCAACAAATCCACCGGCGATTACCGCCTCGGCCTGATCGGCCAGCACTTCAACCTTTTCAACCGCGATCACGTGGGGACGGTCCAGTTCATCACCTCCCCGGACAAAACGGACAAGGTCGTCAGCTACAGCGCGTCCTACCGGATCCCGATCTACCGCTTCGGCGATTCGGTGGACATCTTCGGGGGCTACTCGGACGTGGACTCCGGCACCATGCAGATCAACCTCGGCGATGCCACGGCCAGCTTTCCTTCCAACATCACCTCCAGCGGCAAGGGGATCGTCTCCGGCATCCGGTACAACTACAACCTGCGCCGTCTCGGCGAGTACGAGCACAGGCTGGTGGGGGGGCTGGATTACCGCCGCTACGAGGATAAACTGGCGATGCTGTACGAAGACATCACGAGCGCCAACAACACCACGGTGACCGTTCATCCGTTGAGCCTGATCTACAACGGCGCGCTCAGCTTCGGGGGGGGCGATGCCGGCTTCTACTTCGGGGTGGTCCGCAATGACGGCTGGGGCGGCAGCGAGCAGTCGGACTTCGACAGACAGCCGGGCCAGCCGCCCGTGGATTACACCATCCTTCGTTTCGGCGTCAGCGCGGGTCACGCCTTTCTGGGCGACTGGCAGTTCCGGCTGCTGGCCAACGGCCAGTACACCGGCAGCGCGCTGATCTCCGGCGAGCAGTTCGGGTTCGGCGGAAGCGCCGGAGGGCGCGGCTACCAGGAGCGCGAGGTCGCGGGCGACCAGGGGTATGCCGGCACGGCGGAGATCTACACGCCCGACCTGGCCCGCATTTTTTCCATCCCCGGGGCCGGGCTGCGGCTGCTGGGATTCTATGACGCCGGCGTCACCTTCAGGAACCATCCCCTCCCCGGGGAGAACCACCGGAAAGAGCCTTCCTCCACGGGGGCCGGGCTGCGGATGAGCTAGTCGAAATATTTTATTTTTGCCCTGGACTGGGGCTACGCCCTGCATTCGCTGCCGGGCATAGGCGCCACGCGGTCGGGGGACAGCAAGGTTCACTTCAGGGCGATGCTTTCGTTTTGACAGAGCAGACAGGAGGTTTGAGCCCATGAAACCGATCCATCGGATGCGGATATTGAAGCGCCTGCGGGGAGGACTCGGCACAGCCGTGCTGCTGGGGATCCTGATCCCCCAACTGGCGGTTGCCAACCCGCTCGGCCCGCAGGTCATAAGCGGCCAGGCGAGCTTCGCCACACAGGGCAAGACCCTGTCCGTCACCAACAGCGACCGGGCCATCATCAACTGGCGGGACTTCTCCATCGCGGGCGGCGAGATCACCCGCTTCATCCAGCCCACCGC
This sequence comes from uncultured delta proteobacterium, assembly GCA_963708515.1. Classification (GTDB taxonomy): domain Bacteria; phylum Desulfobacterota; class Syntrophia; order Syntrophales; family Fen-1087; genus JAPLJM01. The sequence goes on from CAVPSX010000023.1 coordinate 96,953, forward strand.
CACGAGCGCCGTGCTGAACCGGGTCGTCGGCAACAACCCGAGCGCCATTTACGGCGCCCTGCAGTCCAACGGCCGGGTCTATCTGGTGAACTCAAACGGCATCTTCATCGGCCCCAGCGCCACGATCGACGTCAAAAGCCTTGTGGCCTCCACGCTCAACATCACGGACAACGACTTTAAGGCCGGGAAAATCAACTTCAGCGGCGGGCCGCTTGCCGGCAGGATCGAAAACCAGGGGGCGATCCGCACGCCCGCGGGCGGCAGCATCTACCTGATCGCCCCGGATGTCACCAACAGCGGCGTCATCCATGCCCCCAACGGCGACATCCTGCTGGCCGCCGGGCAGCAGGTCAGCCTTGTCGAGAGCACGACGCCCGAGATCGCCGTCGTCGTCAGCGCCCCCGGGAACGAGGTCCTGAACCTCGGCCGGATCATCGCGGAGGCGGGCAGGATCGGCATCTACGGCGGCCTCATCCGGCACCGGGGGGTCGTCAGCGCCGACAGCGCGGTCGTGGACAAGACCGGCGCCGTTTACTTCCGGGCGACGAAGGACATCACGTTTGACAAGGACAGCATGACCACCGCCAACGGACCCAAGGGCGGCAGCATCACCGTGCAATCAACAGAGGGCACGACGCTGGTGTCGGGAAACATTGAGGCCAAAGGGCAGCAGCGACAAGGGCGGCACGATCCAGCTCCTCGGCACCCGGGTCGGTGTCATCGACGCGGCGCAGATCGACGCCTCCGGCGAGAACGGGGGCGGCACGGTGCTCGTCGGCGGCGACTACCAGGGCAAGAACCCCGCCGTGCAGAACGCCGACGGAACGTACTTTGGAAAGGATGCGAGTCATCAAGGCGGATGCCGTCGCCAGAGCGGCGACGGCGGGAAGGTGATCCTGTGGGCGGAACGAGGCGACCGGGCATATGGCAGCATCAGTGCCAGGGGAGGCGCGGAGTCTGCGGCAACGGCGGGTTCATGGAGACGTCGCGGACATTATCTGGACGTTGCCGGAGCAGGCATAGACGCAGCCGCGCCCAAGGGCAATCCCGGCACGTGGCTGCTTGACCCTTATAATGTCAGCATCTCAACGGCGACCACAGGAGGGGGCATTTTTTCTGGTACTAATCCGGATATCTGGACACCCAATGCAACGGGCTCAAATATTTTGAACACCGATATATCCGGCAAGCTCAATGCCGGTACCAGTGTGACAGTCGATGCGTCAAGCGGCGTTGGTAGTGAGGCCGGCAACATTAGCGTTACGGGCGCAATAGACTGGACAACCGCAAGTTCGCTGAAGCTTTATACTGATAACAATATATTCATCGGTGCGTATATTAGAAACACCGGTACGGGGTGCCCTCACCTTCAAAACGCTCAACCCGGACGGTGCGATTACACAGGGAGCTGATAATACACAGAGAATTGAAATTCGCCAGGCTGGAACTGCTTCCGCGGTTCATATACGCTATGTACTAATAGCTCAAATAAAATCGGCACGCTTGCGGGAAATGTCCGTGATGTCACTCTGACAAACAACGGCAACCTCACTATCGGAACAGTGAACACCACCGGACTGACCGCATAATATTACTTTACATCGATTTGACTGCCAGAATATCGGAGGCAATATTACCGTCGGTGACCTGCGTCTATTACTCGGCGCGCCGCCGGGTAACGCTACCTCAAGCTGGAATGTCCCAGCGGGAGGGATACAAACCAACAGTAGTATGTCTGCGACGGGGACTGTTGAGATCAGAGGTGCCACACGGGATACAGGATCGGCGGCAATATCAGCAACAAGTTCGGGATACGCTGATTTAGAGAAGCACCGGGGGGGGATCGTGATCGGCAGCAATATCCATGGGGAGAGAGGGGGTAAATATCCTGAGCGCCGCCGGCGGCGCCATAACCAGACCCCGCCGGCAGAGGTCTCCGGCCCCTACATTTCGGCCGACGCAGTCAACGGAATCGGTCCACTCAAGACGGTAGTCGGTGAAATTAACATGTCGAACTCTGGCACAGGAGACATTAACATAACAAACACGGGAGCTTTGAATATTTTTACGCTTCGAAAACACGGCTTCAGCCCCCGTTCTGGGCAAGATCCTGATTAACAACACGGGGCCTGTAACGACCAGTGATGCAAATACCATCTTTGCATACGGGGATGTTACGATCAGAGCCAACAGCCCCCTGACGATCGGCAGCGGTGGTGTGACAGCCGCAGCGGTAATATCTATCTCTCGGCGGGGCGCGACCGGACCGGGCGTGACAACGGATATCATGACCCTGAACGGCGGACCTGGATGCGGGAGGATATGTCACACTAAGGGCAGGCAATGAAATCATTGAGAATCGGAGATCTTCGCCGGCGGGAAGATTACCAAAACGCCCAACCTGAACGTAGAACCCGCCCCCGCCCTGACCTGCCCGACGGGCCAGCAACTGGTGGGCGGTGTCTGCCAGCCCATCACCTGCCCCTCAGGACAGCAACTGGTGGGCGCGTCTGCCAGCCCATCACGTGCCCGACAGGCCAGCAACTGGTGGGCAGCACCTGCCAGCCCATCACGTGCCCGACAGGCCAGCAACTGGTGGGCAATCTCTGTCAGCCGATCATCTGCACCGGCGGCCAGGTGCTGGTCGGTAATCTCTGCACCTGCCCCGGCGGCCAGGTGTTTATCGGCGCCGGCTGCCAGTGCCCGGCAGGCACCATCGACTATGCGGGCGCCTGCAAGACACCCAGCATCGTGCCCGGAACAGGCTCCGGCACGGTCATCTACTTCCCCGTTACGGAGGAACTGAGGCAACCGCTTCAGGTTCTGGTGAACTCAATTATCGATACGGTGGATCCGTCCCTTTTCAGGACCTCAGGTTCACCGGCTGGAGCGCTGTTGATGGACTCAAACCCAAGAAGAACTATTGCAATTAAGCTGACATTGGCCCTGCTGGTTTTTCTGGCGCCGATATTCCCGGCCTGGGGGGCCGAGCCGGCCGGAACGGTCACCCATCTCAGCGGCCCCCTGATGGCGAAGAAGGCGGACGGCAGCGTCCGGCGCTGTACATCAATTCCGCGGTGGAAGAGGGGGATGTGCTGATCACGGAGAAGCGGACCTATGCGCGGCTCAAGATGCGCGACAACAGCGATATCACGCTGCGCCCCAATGCGCATTTCAAGGTGGATCAGTTCGTTTTCGACAAGGACCGTCCCGGCGAGGACCGGTCGTTCTACAACCTGACCAAGGGCGGCATGCGGACGGTCACCGGGCTGATCGGAAAACGCGGGAATATGGACGCCTACCGCCTGACCACGCCGACGGCCGTCGCCGGTATCAGAGGCACGGGCTTCGGCGCCACCTTCTGCAATCAGGATTGCGGAATGCTGCCCGACGGCCTGTATATCGAGGTTTTCGAGGGTGCGATCATCGTTTACAACAAGGCGGGGTCGCGGATTTACACCGTGGGGCAGTACGGATATGTGTCGGGGCCGGACGGGGCGCCGGTGCTGCTGCCCAAAGAGCCTGGACTTCCGCCGTTCTCGCTGCCGCCTTCCGTGCCGCCCCTGACATTCGGCCCCGCAGGACCGATGCCCGGGCCGCCGGGATGTGAGGTGAGGTAAGATCAGTTTGCCGCCTCAAGGGCCGCAACCATGGGCCTGTTCAATATTTTCATCGAGAAAGCGGCCGTCCTTTTGACGGGCTTTCTCTCTTCAAAGGCTTCCAGATACAGGCAGACAGGAGGTTTGAGCCCATGAAACCGATGCATCGGATGCGGATATTGAAGCGCCTGCGGGGAGGGCTCGGCACAGCCGTGCTGCTGGGGATCCTGATCCCCCAACTGGCGGTTGCCAATCCGCTGGGCCCGCAGGTCATCAGCGGCCAGGCGAGCTTCGCCACACAGGGCAAGACCCTGTCCGTCACCAACAGCGACCGGGCCATCATCAACTGGCGGGACTTCTCCATCGCGGGCGGCGAGATCACCCGCTTCATCCAGCCCACCGCCACGAGCGCCGTCCTGAACCGGGTCATCGGCAACAACCCGAGCGCCATCTACGGCGCCCTGCAGTCCAACGGCCGGGTCTATCTGGTGAACCAGAACGGCATCTTCATCGGCCCCACCGCCTCGATCGACGTCAAAAGCCTTGTGGCCTCCACGCTCAACATCACGGATAACGACTTTAAGGCCGGGAAAATCAACTTCAGCGGCGGGCCGCTGTCCGGCAGGATCGAAAACCAGGGGGCAATCCGCACGCCTGCGGGCGGCAGCATCTACCTGATCGCCCCGGATATCACCAACAGCGGCGTCATCCATGCCCCCAACGGCGACATCCTGCTGGCCGCCGGGCAGCAGGTCAGCCTTGTCGAGAGCACGACGCCCGAGATCGCCGTCGTCGTCAGCGCACCGGGGAACGAGGTCCTGAACCTCGGCCGGATCATCGCGGAGGCGGGCAGGATCGGCATCTACGGCGGGCTCATCCGGCACCGGGGGGTCGTCAGCGCCGACAGCGCCGTCGTGGACAAGACCGGCGCCGTTTATTCCGGGCGACGAAGGACGTCACGTTTGACAAGGACAGCATGACCACCGCCAACGGACCCCGGGGCGGCAGCATCACCGTGCATTCAACAGAGGGCACGACGCTTGTGTCTGGAAACGTTGAGGCCAAAGGCAGCAGCGACAGGGGCGGCACAATCCAGCTCCTCGGCACCCGGGTCGGTGTCATCGACGCGGCGCAGATCGACGCCTCCGGCGAGAACGGGGGCGGCACGGTGCTCGTGGGCGGCGACTACCAGGGCAAGAACCCCGCTGTGCAGAATGCCGACGGAACGTACTTTGAAAGGATGCGAGCATCAGAGCGGATGCGGTACAGAGCGGCGACGGCGGGAAGGTGATCCTGTGGGGCAACGAGGCAACCCGGTCCTACGGCAGCATCAGTGCCAGAGGCGGTGAGCTCTCCGGCGACGGCGGGTTTGTAGAAACCTCTGGTGGTTACCTGGATGTGCGGCGCGCGCCGGATCTGATGGCGCCCCGCAGCAAGGGCGGCACCTGGCTGCTGGATCCTTATTATGATCTTACGATAACGAACTCCACCTCCTATAATTATGGATCATCGGGTACACCCCCAGCTGACCTCACTTATTACCCAACCGGATCCGGGTCAATGATCAATAACATAACCCTTTCAACCGCCCTGGGAAGTGCGAACGTCATTGTAACGGGTCATGCCGGAGATTTTATCTCAACCCTTACCGTATCGAGTCCGATAACCTGGGCTACCGCAAATTCACTTACGCTCGAGGCTGAAGGAAATATATACGTCAATGCGGCTATTTCCGGATCGAACCTTATACTGTATTCGGCTAATCAACCTTCATATATTGCAGCGGATATCAATTTATCGGGAAATCTCGCAATACACACGATGGGAACCAGCCAGACAGGGGGGAAAATAGTTGCGAACAAACTGCTGCTGTGGGGTACAGGCACATATTCACTCCCCAGCGCCACCAATAATGTTGGCACACTGGCATCCATAGTCGGTGGTTCCTTCAACCTGACTAACAGCGGGCCGCTTTCCATCGGCGCGGTTACCGTCGGCCCATATGCTGCAAATGGTATTACCGCGACGGTTGGCGTGACATTGAATGCCGGCGGAACGATAACTCAGGCGCAAAAAAAGATACCCCTACGCTGACCACCACCTCCCTGGGTGGCCAGACCTTGATGAATGTCAACAACAGTATCGGCACCTTCAATGCCACCAACACCGGTACTTCTGGGTCGATAAGCCTGAGGAACACAAAATCTCCTTTGACGGTCACCGGCATCTCCCAGACTGCGCTGGGAGACGTCATGATAAACAATACCGGGGGCATAAACATAATCGGCGCAATAAGAATACCAACTCCAACACCACCAGGTCCTGGCGGAACAGTATAACACTCACCTCCACCGGGGGTATATCAATCAGTAACGCTTATGTAGCGGCCGGCAGCGGAAACACAACACTCAACGCCGGTGGAGGCATCACACTTACATCCAACTCCGCCGAGGCTTACATCTACGGTAATCCCAGCGTCAATCTTACCCTTGAATGGAGATTTTAAATTTTATAAATCAGGCTACTATCGCGCTACTGTTTGCGCGCAATCACCGTCGTCGATCAGCTTAACCTTCAACAATTCCACCGGCAAGGTTCTGTTCAACGACATCCAGGAACCGGCGACGACATTGGGAAATATGGGATTTTTCTATGAAGCTCCGATGAATTTCCCGGCCGTCCTGAAAAGCAGTCTGAAGATATTCGGGGGAGACCCGTATAATTGCGGTGGCAAACCCGAACCGACACCAATACCGGACCTGACCCTGACGGGCCAGCAACTGGTGGGCGGCGTCTGCCAGCCCATCACCTGCCCGACAGGCCAGCAACTGGTGGGCACGCTCTGCCAGCCCATCACGTGCCCGACGGGCCAGCAACTGGTAGGCAGCACCTGCCAGCCCATCACCTGCCCGACAGGCCAACAACTGGTGGGCAATCTCTGTCAGCCGATCATCTGCACCGGCGGCCAGGTGCTGGTCGGTAATCTCTGCACCTGCCCCGGCGGCCAGGTGTTTATCGGCGCCGGCTGCCAGTGCCCGGCAGGCACCATCGACTATGCGGGCGCCTGCAAGACACCCAGCATCGTGCCCGGAACAGGCTCCGGCACGGTCATCTACTTCCCCGTTACGGAGGAACTGAGGCAACCGCTTCAGGTTCTGGTGAACTCAATTATCGATACGGTGGATCCGTCCCTTTTCAGGACCTCAGGTTCACCGGCTGGAGGCGCTGTTGATGAACTCAAACCCAAGAAGAACTATTGCAATTAAGCTGACATTGGCCCTGCTGGTTTTTCTGGCGCCGATATCCCCGGCCTGGGGGGCCGAGCCGGCCGGAACGGTCACCCATCTCAGCGGCCCCCTGATGGCGAAGAAGGCGGACGGCAGCGTCCGGGCGCTGTACATCAATTCCGCGGTGGAAGAGGGGGATGTGCTGATCACGGAGAAGCGGACCTATGCGCGGCTCAAGATGCGCGACAACAGCGATATCACGCTGCGCCCCAATGCGCATTTCAAGGTGGATCAGTTCGTTTTCGACAAGGACCGTCCCGGCGAGGACCGGTCGTTCTACAACCTGACCAAGGGCGGCATGCGGACGGTCACCGGGCTGATCGGAAAACGCGGGAATATGGACGCCTACCGCCTGACCACGCCGACGGCCGTCGCCGGTATCAGAGGCACGGGCTTCGGCGCCACCTTCTGCAATCAGGATTGCGGAATGCTGCCCGACGGCCTGTATATCGAGGTTTTCGAGGGTGCGATCATCGTTTACAACAAGGCGGGGTCGCGGATTTACACCGTGGGGCAGTACGGATATGTGTCGGGGCCGGACGGGGCGCCGGTGCTGCTGCCCAAAGAGCCTGGACTTCCGCCGTTCTCGCTGCCGCCTTCCGTGCCGCCCCTGACATTCGGCCCCGCAGGACCGATGCCCGGGCCGCCGGGATGTGAGGTGAGGTAAGATCAGTTTGCCGCCTCAAGGGCCGCAACCATGGGCCTGTTCAATATTTTCATCGAGAAAGCGGCCGTCCTTTTGACGGGCTTTCTCTCTTCAAAGGCTTCCAGATACAGGCAGACAGGAGGTTTGAGCCCATGAAACCGATGCATCGGATGCGGATATTGAAGCGCCTGCGGGGAGGGCTCGGCACAGCCGTGCTGCTGGGGATCCTGATCCCCCAACTGGCGGTTGCCAATCCGCTGGGCCCGCAGGTCATCAGCGGCCAGGCGAGCTTCGCCACACAGGGCAAGACCCTGTCCGTCACCAACAGCGACCGGGCCATCATCAACTGGCGGGACTTCTCCATCGCGGGCGGCGAGATCACCCGCTTCATCCAGCCCACCGCCACGAGCGCCGTCCTGAACCGGGTCATCGGCAACAACCCGAGCGCCATCTACGGCGCCCTGCAGTCCAACGGCCGGGTCTATCTGGTGAACCAGAACGGCATCTTCATCGGCCCCACCGCCTCGATCGACGTCAAAAGCCTTGTGGCCTCCACGCTCAACATCACGGATAACGACTTTAAGGCCGGGAAAATCAACTTCAGCGGCGGGCCGCTGTCCGGCAGGATCGAAAACCAGGGGGCAATCCGCACGCCTGCGGGCGGCAGCATCTACCTGATCGCCCCGGATATCACCAACAGCGGCGTCATCCATGCCCCCAACGGCGACATCCTGCTGGCCGCCGGGCAGCAGGTCAGCCTTGTCGAGAGCACGACGCCCGAGATCGCCGTCGTCGTCAGCGCACCGGGGAACGAGGTCCTGAACCTCGGCCGGATCATCGCGGAGGCGGGCAGGATCGGCATCTACGGCGGGCTCATCCGGCACCGGGGGGTCGTCAGCGCCGACAGCGCCGTCGTGGACAAGACCGGCGCCGTTTACTTCCGGGCGACGAAGGACGTCACGTTTGACAAGGACAGCATGACCACCGCCAACGGACCCCGGGGCGGCAGCATCACCGTGCATTCAACAGAGGGCACGACGCTTGTGTCTGGAAACGTTGAGGCCAAAGGCAGCAGCGACAGGGGCGGCACAATCCAGCTCCTCGGCACCCGGGTCGGTGTCATCGACGCGGCGCAGATCGACGCCTCCGGCGAGAACGGGGGCGGCACGGTGCTCGTGGGCGGCGACTACCAGGGCAAGAACCCCGCTGTGCAGAATGCCGACGGAACGTACTTTGGAAAGGATGCGAGCATCAGAGCGGATGCGGTACAGAGCGGCGACGGCGGGAAGGTCGTTCTCTGGTCGGATGGTTCGACCAAAGCATATGGCGGCATCAGTGCAAGGGGAGGCGCGGAGTCTGGGAACGGCGGGCTCATCGAGACCTCCGGACATTATCTCGACGTTGCCGGAGCAGGCATAGACGCAGCCGCTCCCAAGGGCACTCCCGGCACGTGGCTGCTTGACCCTTATAATGTCAGCATCTCAACGGCGACCACAGGAGGGGGCATTTTTTCTGGTACTAATCCGGATATCTGGACACCCAATGCAACGGGCTCAAATATTTTGAACACCGATATATCCGGCAAGCTCAATGCCGGTACCAGTGTGACGGTCGATACGTCAAGCGGCGTTGGTAGTGAGGCCGGCAACATTAGCGTTACGGGCGCAATAGACTGGACAACCGCAAGTTCGCTGAAGCTTTATACTGATAACAATATATTCATCGGTGCGTATATTAGAAACACCGGTACGGGTGCCCTCACCTTCAAAACGCTCAACCCGGACGGTGCGATTACACAGGGAGCTGATAATACACAGAGAATTGAAGTTCCCAGGCTGGAACTGCTTCGCGGTTCATATACGCTTACTAATAGCTCAAATAAAATCGGCACGCTTGCGGGAAATGTCCGTGATGTCACTCTGACAAACAACGGCAACCTCACTATCGGGACGGTGAACACAAATGGTATTACAGCAACGGGCAACACCACACTCAGCATAACCGGCACAATAACCGCGAGTGGACCGGTAAGCGTGGGGGGGGTGTTCAATCTGAACGGCGGCACATGGATCAGGTGCTCCCCACACTACCTGTTTTTACCGCAAACGACTTCAGGATTACGAGTGGGACATTCATCCGTGCCCTCAGCGGCAATGGCGGGAGTAGCACCCCATATCAATTGGCCGACATCTACGGCGTTCAAGGCGTGGTCAGCACGGGCATGTTGGGTAAATCCTATGTTCTGGCCAACGACATCAATGCCAGTGCAACCTCAAGCTGGAACAGCGGTGCGGGTTTTGTCCCCCTGGGTGATAACAGCTTCATCCCTGCACAAACATTCACCGGCACTTTCGACGGACTCGGCCACACCATTACCGGCCTGTTTATCAACCGGCCCGCGACGCAATATGTCGGTATGTTTGGCGGCACTTCAGGTGGTGCAACAAATATAATCCGGAATGTAGGATTGGTGAATGTGAATATCACCGGCGGCTTTCAAACGGGCGGATTGGTGGCGCATACCGGCGCCAGTGTCGTGAATTGCTACACGACAGGCCAGGTAACAAGCGGCAGCAATAATGTAGGCGGACTGGTGGGATTGAGCGCCGGCAGCGTCAGCAATTCCTACAGCACTGCTACCGTGAACGGGAATACTTGGGTAGGAGGACTGGTGGGGACGCTTTACACCGGCGGGAGCATCACCAATTCATACAGCACGGGACCGGTGAACGGGAGTTCCATGGTAGGCGGATTGGTGGGATATAATTATGGTGCTGGTCCCATAGTAAGCAGTTACTGGGACACTCAAACGTCCGGCCGGGCAACCAGCGATGGCGGTACGGGCAAGACGACGGCCCAAATGAAACAGAAGGCCACCTTTGTCGGATGGGATTTCGTGAACACCTGGGGCATTACGGAAGGTGCAACTTATCCAGTCCTATCGCCAAATCCAGCACCCGCGCCGACACCCCCGCTGACCTGCCCGACGGGCGAGCAACTGGTGGGCGGCGTCTGCCAGCCCATCACGTGCCCGACAGGTCAGCAACTGGTAGGCAGCACCTGCCAGCCCATCACCTGCCCGACAGGACAGCAACTGGTAGGCAGCACCTGCCAGCCCATCACCTGCCCGACAGGGCAGCAACTGGTGGGCAATCTCTGCCAGCCGATCATCTGCACCGGCGGCCAGGTGTTGGTCGGTAATCTCTGCACCTGCCCCGGCGGCCAGGTGTTTATCGGCGCCGGCTGCCAGTGCCCGGCAGGCACCATCGACTATGCGGGCGCCTGCAAGACACCCAGCATCGTGCCCGGAACAGGCTCCGGCACGGTCATCTACTTCCCCGTTACGGAGGAACTGAGGCAACCGCTTCAGGTTCTGGTGAACTCAATTATCGATACGGTGGATCCGTCCCTTTTCAGGACCTCAGGTTCACCGGCTGGAGGCGCTGTTGATGGACTCAAACCCAAGAAGAACTATTGCAATTAAGCTGACATTGGCCCTGCTGGTTTTTCTGCCAGCAGGATTGCGGAATGCTGCCCGATGGCCTGTATATCGAGGTTTTCGAGGGTGCGATCATCGTTTACAACAAGACGGGGTCCCAGATTTACACCGTGGGGCAGTACGGATATGTGTCGGGGCCGGACGGGGTGCCGGTGCTGCTGCCCAAAGAGCCTGAACTTCCGCCGCTTTCGCCGCCGCCTTCCGTGCCGCCCCTGACATTCGGTCCCGCAGGACCGATGCCCGGGCCGCCTGGATGTGAGGTGAGGTAAGAATCAGTTTGCCTCAAGGGCCGCAATGCGCTCCTCCAGGGGAGGATGGGTCATGAAGAGCTTCCGGATGCCGGACACCCGCGCCCCGGAAATGCCGAACGCCGCCATCTGATCGGGAAGGTGGGGCTGCTCAACGGTCTTCTGGAGGCGGCGCAGAGCCAAAATCATCTTCTGGCGCCCCTCGATGGACGCGCTTCCCGCATCAGCCCGGAACTCCCGCTGCCGACTGAACCACATGACGATGACGCTCGCCAGGACGCCGAAAACGATCTGGGCGATGATGGTCGTGATAAAGAAGGCGGGGCCGGTTCCCCTTTCCGTTTTGAAGACAACCCGGTCGACAAAATGCCCGACGACGCGGGAAAGAAAGATCACGAACGTGTTGACGACACCCTGAATCAACGCCAGCGTCACCATGTCGCCATTGGCCACGTGGCTGATCTCGTGCGCCAGAACCGCCTCTACTTCCGCGCGGGGCATGACCCGCAGGAGGCCCGTGCTGACGGCCACCAGCGCATGATCCCGGCGCATTCCCGTGGCAAAGGCGTTTGCATCCGGCGCGTCATAGACGGCCACTTCCGGCATGCCGATGCCGGCGGCCGTCGCCTGCCGTTTGACGGTATTGAGCAGCCAGGCCTCGACCTCGTTGCCCGCCGATTCGATGACCTGGGCGCCGGTCATCCGCTTGGCGGCCCACTTGGCCATGGCCAGCGAAATGAATGAGCCGCCGAAGCCGAAGACGGCCGCAAAGACAAGCAGATTGGCCAGGTTAAGGCCGACCCCCTGCTCATCGAGAATGCGATCCACCCCCAGCAGACTGAGCACGACGCTCAGGATCAGGACAATGGCAAGGTTGGTGACGATAAACAGAATAACTCGTTTCATTTGCTTCCCTCCGTGTCTGTTTTTTTCTTGCGGCGATGGGACGGACCCATCGCTGATGCGGTATCGGTAACGCCGACACCGCAGAAAAGACTGAAATGTTGTTTCCGTTGGTTAATATAAAAACTGTGGGACCCGCTGTCAAGGGAAAAGGGACATTCCTGTTGGCGTTTATGGATTGACATTTTCATCTTATGTAATATATTTAAGCCGTCGCCATGCGCGCAACATCTCCTCTCGGAATGGAGAGCTTTCCATAACCGGTGAAAAATGGTTCGCACCCGGCGAAACAGGATGAACAAGAACCTTGCAAAGGAGAAATAATGCTGGACCAGATCAAGAAATATATTATTGCAACCCGCCCCTGGTCATTTACGATGTCGCTCATGTCCGTCACCGTCGGAACGCTCCTGGCCGCGGAAGAGGGGGCGATCCTGTGGCCATGGTTTGTCGTAACCGCCATTGGCATCACGCTTTTCCATGCCGCCGCCAATGTCATCAACGACTATTACGATACCCTTTACAAGATTGATGAACCGGATTCGCCCACGGCAAAATACCGTCCCCATCCGATCCTGTCGGGCATGCTGACGCCGCGCCAGCTCCTGCGGCAGGCGATCTTCCTGTTCGCGGTCACGTTCGCCATCGGCGTCACGACGGCGTTTCTGCGTTCAGCCCATGTCCTGTGGATCGGCGTGGTCGGGATGCTGACGAGCTTTTACTACACGGCCGGGCCGGCGAAGCTCAAGCATCGCGCCCTCGGCGAATTTGCCGCTTTCATGATGTGGGGACCGCTCATGGTGGAGGGCGCCTATGCGGTGCAACGCCAGATGCTCTCCCTGAAGGCGCTGTACATTTCGATTCCCTTCGGGATCCTTGTGGCCCTCGTTCTGCTGGCAAACAACATGCGGGATATTGACTATGATTCCCGGCATAATGTCAAGACGCTGGGCATCGTCCTGGGAGTCCGGAGAAGCTACATCCTTTTTGCAGGGCTCATCGTGGCCGCTTATGCCTGCGTCCTGGGGATGATGATGGCGGGCATTTTGAGCCTGTGGGGATTCCTCATTGTTCTGTCGCTGCCGAGCGCATGGAGCCTTCTGAAAACCTTCAAACAGGAGATCCCGGATATGGCCGACGCCCTGACGGCAAAATTCGATACGGTTTTCGGAATCCTGCTGCTGGCCGCCATCCTCATGCAGTCGGTGGTGCGTCTGTGAGCGGCCTCGGCTGTCTGCGAGGTTGAATGGCGGTGGGAAGCGCCGGCTGGACAATCAAACACGAGTGCCCTCAATGCGGGTCGCCTGTGCTGCTGGATGAGGCCGACCGCATTCTGTCCTGCCCATTCTGCCGGATCAGGCTCTATCTCGTGACACCGGACCATTTCCGCTACCGTATCCCCGCACCGGAAAAGCGGGGCAAAGACATGCTCTACCTGCCGTACTGGCGGCTGAAAGGGGCTTCCTTTTCCGTGCAGGGCAATGAAATCAGGCCGCGTTTCATCGATACCAGCATCCTGGCGACAGACGGTGCGGGGCTTCCCCGGTCTCTGGGGGTCAGGCCGCAGGCCATGACGCTTAAATTTGCCTCGCCGGACATGAAAGGCCGGTTTCTCGATATCAGCCTGCCGCCCCGAAACGTCATCCCGGCCATCGAGGCGGCAGGACCCGCAGAGCATATCCTCTACCGGGCCTTTATCGGCGAGACGATCAGCCTGGTCTATGCGCCGGCCTATTGCGAAAACGGAACCCTGTACGACGCCCTGCTTGAAAGACCCCTGTGTGCGTGGCCGCATGAGCCCGCCGATGCCGGGCCGCCGGGCTGGCAGATCCGGTTCCTGCCGACGCTGTGCCCCCGCTGCGGCTGGGACCTGCAGGGGGAAAGGGACGTGGTCGTGCTGACCTGCCGGAATTGCGATTCGGCCTGGAAGTGCGCCGGAGAAACGCTTGTGGAGGTCCCCTTCACGGTGCAGACCGACGGGGCCGATAAAACCGTTATCCATTTGCCCTTCTGGCGCATGAAACCCTCTGCCGCAGGCATCGCCCTGGACTCCTATGCGGATCTGATCCGGCTGGCAAATCTGCCAAAAGCCATGCATCCCGATTTTGCGTCCACCCCGGTTTATTTCTGGTCGCCGGCCTTCAAGATCAATCCGGCGCTTTTTCTGCGCTGGTCCCGCCAGATGACCGTCTATCAGCCCCAGGGGAGAACGCGCGATACCTTCGCCGGCATATCCTGTTATCCCGTCACCCTGGCCGGCGGGGAAGCCGAGGAAAGCATGAAGATCACGCTGGCCGAGCTGATTGTCGAAAAGCGCCGGATCTACCCGCTTCTCACAGGCATTCGGCTGGACGCGGAAGAAACCCTGCTCGTGTATCATCCTTTTTTAATCGGCTCTCGTGAATTAATACATAAAAACATGCGGTTAACACTTGACCGGACGGCCCTTGACTATGGTGCATATCTCTAAGACATTGAAAAATGTGACCCTCGCCCTGGTGGGCGGGTTGATCCTGCTGCATCCTGTATCAGGAACCGGGCAGGATCGGAAAACCGAGAGCCTTTCTCAGGAGGCGCGGACGACGCAGTCTTCCATAAAGGAGCCGCCCCTGGAGGTCAAAAACATTGCCGTAAAATTTGAACCGGCAGGACATGAACAGGTATTCATTGATTTCAACCGGGATGTGGCGCCGGAACTGTTCAGCATCGAGGGGAAGGACCCGAGAATTGTGATCGACATCAAAAATGTATCGTCTGTCCGGAAGGGACTGTCGAGAATCCAGGTTCGCGGGAAACTGATCCGGCAGATCCGTTCCAACCTGGATTATGCATCCCGCCAGCTGCGCATCGTCGTGGATCTGTCGCCTTCCATGAGCTATGACGTGGAGCCGGCTTTCTACCGGGCGGAAAAGATATACGTGCTCGATATCTCGGAGGCGCCCGTCAACCAGAAGAAATAACACGCCCCTCAGGGCGTCATCACGAGCTTTTGCTCTGCGGCGGGCACATACCACCGGATGAAGTTATAGCCGATCCCCAGCGGCGCCGGTTCGATCCCCCGGAAGCGTTTCTGGATGATCGGCAGCGCATCCGGGACATACAGGAACAGATAGGGCTGATCCTCGGCCATGATTTCCTGGATCCGGTCATAACATCTCTTCCTGAGTTTCTGATCGAAGGTGCTGCGTCCCTTTTCCAGCAGTTCGTCCACTTCCGCATTCCGGTAACCGATAAAATTGAGTTCGTCGGGTTTTGTCTTGCTGGAATGCCAGACATCGTAGATATCCGGATCCATGGAGACCGTCCACCCCAGGATCGTCGCGTCAAACCGGCCCTTCTTGATGAAATCGTTCACGAAGGCGGCCCACTCCAGGACCCTGATCTTGACGGTAATGCCCACTTCGGCAAGCCGTCTCTGGATGATCTCCGCGCACTTCGCCCGGATCTCGTTGCCCTGATTGGTAATGATTTCGAAGACGAAGGGCTCCCCGTCTTTCTTCAGGACACCGTCGCCACTGTCCCGCCAGCCGGCTTCCGCCAGCAGCGCCCGGGCCTTCTGCGGATCGTAAGGATAGGTCCTGACCCGGTCGTTATACGCCCAGGTTCCGGGCTTGTAGGGGCCGGTGGCCTCCCGGGCCAGCCCCAGCATGATGCCGTCGATGATTTCCTGCTTGTTGACGGCATGGGCGATGGCCTGCCGGACCCGTTTGTCCGCAAACAGGGGCTTGCGCAGATTGTAGCCCAAATAGACATAGGAAAAGGACAGGTAACGGTACTTATTGAAATTCTTGCGGAAGAGGTTATTTTCCGTCTGGCGTTTGTATTGCAGCGGCGTGAGGCCCATGCGGTCGATGTTGCCGGCGCGCAATTCGAGAAACATCGTCGCCGTATCGGGAATGATGCGCGTGATATGGCCGTCGATGTAGGGACGTCCCTCAAAGTAGTCCGGATTGGCGGTGAGGACGATTTTCTGGCCCGTGACCCATTCCTTGAATTTATAAGGGCCTGTCCCGACAGGACGGCGGGCAAGCGGCGATCGTGTGATGTCTTTGCCGTCGAGCAGGTGTTTCGGCAGGACGGCGGATCCCCAGCTCATCAGGGCCGGCGCAAACGGCCGGTCGTAGGTGACCCGGAAGGTATGGGGGTCGAGGACCTCCGCCTTTTTGACCTTCAGAAAGTCGCCGGCATAGGCCGTAGGCGTTTTGGGATCGATGGTGACCCGGTAGGTGTACAGGACATCCTCCGCCGTAAACGGGCGGCCGTCATGCCAGCGGACCCCCTTTCGGAGGTGAAAGGTGATCACGAGGCCGTCTTTTGAGATGTCCCAGGACTCCGCCAGGTCACCGACCACATTGATATCCTTGTCGTATTTAACCAATCCATTGTACACTTTTGAAGCGACTTCATGAGAAGCGCTGTCCGATGAAAGGATGGGAATCAGGTTGCTGGCGTCACCGATGGAACCCTCCACCATGATGTCGCCGTAGGCGGGTTCCGTAACGCTCTGGGTTGCGCCTGCGGGCGCTTCGGTCTTATCCTGACCGCCGGAGCAGGCCCAGAAAGTCAGGGCAAACGTCAGAACGATAACCAGGAAAATCGAAGATGTACGTTCCATCATCACAAAGCTTTTCAAAACCTCTGGGAAATGGCTCGCAGGCGGCGAAGCCATTTTTCAAAGGGCTTATTTATGGTTCATCCGGCTCTTGCGTACTTCTCCCTCTTTCACCAATTCACCGGTTTTTTCGATTATCGCCTTTAGTTCCTTGAATTTTGATATCACAACAGCATCGACAGGAACGGCAGATTCAGTCCGTTGCGATTGAACCTTTTGATCCTCAGCCATCTTTTTTTTAATGATGTCGTTGATGCCTATGGGATCACTTTGCGACTCCATTAACATTTCCCATGAGCCTAAAGGCGACTTACGAGATGAGGGTAAAATAAACGAATAGCAATCACTCCAGGTATCGCCATCATCATTTGACAGCATATAACAGCCGGGCAAGGTGTTATCGGCATTTATTGAAAAAATATATCCGGAAACATAGGCAGATGAATCCAGCAGAGTGACGATCATATACCTTGATACAGAAGGCGACCAAGAACCCGCAGAAAATGTGACGGAAGGATAGTCTGCATTATATCCTGTGTAGATATCGGTGCCCTCTGACGATTTTTGATCACTTTTGGCATCCAATGTAATCCTGTCAGTCCATGTGGAAACGATCTTATATACAAATTTGAAATTTCCGATAAGGGCTGCCGACGGCTGAGGTGATGGAGTTGGAGTTGGAGTCGGCGCCGGGGCTGGTGCTGTCTGAGCGGCCCTGTATAAATCACTTGCGTGAGTATCAAAATAAGGTGAATAGGATACCTTGCATTGAGTGATACCCTGAGATGTTACGCTGTTGGCATAAAAATTATTATCCCGCCGAAGAATCCAGGGGCCGCCACTGGCGCCAGGAGCAAACCCGGAACCGATCGTTATTCTACAAGGCGTTCCCGCGGAACAGTCTTCCCCGCCATACTCGGACCTGTTCATAAGCAAGGTCATGCCATCACTGACAGGTTCCCCGGGATACCCCCATTGATCCCATATCTTTCCCACAGGAGACACATTCACGTCAAAACCAACCCAGCCAAGTTGATCCCCGATTGCATCTCTTAATACGATGATGGCATAATCAGCAGGATAATACCTGTTATTGAACCACCCCGAATAAACCAGGACATGTGATGCAGAGAAACGACCATAGGGCTCCCGATTCCTACCGCTATTGTATCCGGGAATAAACAAAAACCTGGTGTGCCAGGCTGCATCAGAGGACACACAGTGAGCGGCTGTCAGGATCATGCGCTTGTCGATGAGTGATGCACTGCAGTAATATCCAACTCCTTTTTTTTGAAACACAAGTATGCCCATCGTTTTTTCCGGATAATCCTGGTATCCGCGGCCGGAATACATTTCATAGCTCAATTTCGGGCAACTGCTTGTTGCTTCGGATGCCTTTGACTGGTCGGCTTTGTGATTTGATTTTTCATTTAGGAGTTTTGTTTTTTTTTCAGCATCGGGATTGTGGGGTGGGAAGCTTTCCGGGACACCTTCTTGGATCTGTCTTTTCTCCTGAGGTGATATTTCGATCTTCATATCGGGCGGTTCTTCCATTTTCATCGGATTTTTTACCGCCTCCAATATCCGTTCCTCTGTCCAGAATTTCTCGGTGGATTCGCCTTCCTTTACTGCCTGACCGACTGCCCCTTCGGGTGCTGCCGTCATTATGCTTCCAAAATTATCTGGAGGGGGAGGCGGGCTACTGCTGCTCCCCCCGCCGCCGCCACCACCGCAAGATACAACAAACAACAACGCGATTAGCAGGGAAAAGGATTTTTTCATTGAGTTCTTCCTTTTTTAAAGAAAGGCCTGAAAATGACATTAATATGAACACGAATAAGTATATTCCTTGCACGTTTCAAAATTTACGGAGGATGGGCCACAGGCATATCTATAAGTAGCAGCGTTTCTAAATCCATACGTATGAACACCGGCTTTCACTGTCCAGGATTGACTTGTTTCACCGGGAGCAAGCGTCGCAACTCTCGTACCATCCAAAAAAGCCTCCAGGGTCAAGCCTGTGTTGTTTCTGAATTTGATATCCGCGGTATCACTCCCTATACAGCTATTAGCAACGCTGCGGGCGCCACTGGCAATGGCTGCTGCAGTAACTCCGGCCAAGGCAACTGCACCGGCAACAATTCCTATTGTGGCACCGGTTGATAAGCCGGAAGTCGGTGCAGGTGAAGCCGTTGTAGTCGCTGCGGCTGCGTCTTCCGAAACGATGCCGCCTGAAACCACTGACGTGCCGCTCGTAACGGCATCTGTACCACCCGCAGACGCCGCCGCTGTGGTTTCTCCCGTATGGGCAATAGGAGGCGTAGCTGCCGCTCCGATCGCCGAATCCGGGACACCCGATACTGAAAAAGGATAACGACCAGTCACCACATAGCCACGACGTCCGTAGTCGTAATACGCCCTCACCTCGTATTTTCCCGGTGTGGGGGAGTTAAAGGTTAGGAAACCCTGATTCACCCCCTTTGGCAGGTATTGATAGTCCCCTGGTTCAGTTACCGGTGAACCGAATGGAACGATACATATCCAATCTCCATCACTGCCTGGCGAATTGAAAAATTTGACCTTGATCTTTTCACCGTAATGATAGACGTCCTTATCGGTGCTCACAATTGGGGCTCCTCCGGCCGGGCCTATCTGGCAGAAGAAGGCCACCATGATCAAAAGGACAATGGAAACGATTGGTCTAATCTTTAGACTTTTTATCTTCAATCCTTTTCCTCCTTCTATAAAGTTGAGTGGTCCGGTTTCTCCCGATTGAACATCAATAAACGCAAAACCCCGCATTCTTTTATGAGATACGGGGTTTCAACAAGCAGACCATGGTATCTTTACACATGGCTATAGACCCATAGTTTGTAATCACCGGCTTGCGTACACGGCTCTACTTAACACGTTTATAGTGATTCGTGAAAAGTTCATACATCCACCTCCTTAATCCTACCGCCTGGTTCTCTGACACGGTCAGTTTTTATAATTACTTCAGGGACCGGCATTTTGCAATGAAAACCTTGCCGCCCAGTGCAGCCAGGAAGAACAGCAGGTTGACTATGACGATGGCCGCGCCTGTCGGCAGGTTCAGCGTCAGCGAGCCGAAGACGCCCGCCACGACAGCGCAGACACCCGTCAGCGCGGCGATCAGCATGGCATGGGCGAATCCGCGCGCCAGTTGCAGCGCCGTGACGGCGGGCAGGATCAATAGCGCCGAAACAAGCATGATCCCAACCACATTCATGGCCAGCACCACGGTCACGGCGGTCAGCAACACGAGCATGGCATTGATCTTTCCCGTCCTGATGCCCGAGGCCCGGGCAGATTCCTCATCAAAAGTAATGGAAAAGAGTTCATGATAGTAAAGATAAATCAGCAGCAGCACAACCAGCGACAGAACGACGGAGATCACGACCTCGGCATCGCTGACGGCCAGAATGTTTCCGAAAAGATAGCTGAAGAGATCCACGTTGAAGCCTCCTGCGACGCTGGCCAGGATGATGCCGCCGGCGATCCCCAGCGACGACACGACGCCGATGGCCGCATCCCCGTAAATCCGGGCCTTCTGGGTCAGCCTCAGAATCCCCAGGGAACTCAGCATGACCACGGGAATGGAGACGTAAAGGGGGTAGATTTTAAAAACCATGCCGATGGCGACGCTGCCGAACGTGACATGGGCGAGCCCGTCGCCGATGAGCGAAAGCCTCCGAGCACCAGCAGCACGCCCAGGCAGGAACACAGAAGGCCCACAAAGCAGCCGGCAATCAGCGCCCGCTGGATGAAGCCGTATTGCAGATACTCCAGAACATCCATATATTTATCGCTATTTAAGAGCTATGCATCACCAATGAAAAATGGTTCGCAAGCGGCGAATCAAAGATTTTTCGACTTTCCAGTACTGAGACTCATTTCTTGATTTCAAACACATTTAATCATTATCGTAATCATAGCGAAAAAGATTTTGAGCCGCGGCGAAGCCATTTTTAAAAGGTCTCTCTTTATGCAACATGGCGGTGGCAGATAATGTGCTGCGCATTCCCCCCGAACAGGGCCGTCATGTTCTCCGACCGGCAGAATTCATCGAAGCCGCCGTAAAAAATAATCTTCCGGTCGATATAGAGCAGCTTGTCGGCATATTGACCGATCGTGCCCATGTCGTGGGTGACCAGGATCATGGTCACCCGGCTGTTCCGATTGAGATCCTGCAGGATGGCAAAAAAATGTTCGCGGCTTTCGGGGTCCAGCGCGGTTGACGGTTCGTCGAGAATGATCAGCTCCGGCTCACCGACGATGGCACGCGCAATCAGCGCCCGCTGCTGCTGGCCGCCTGAGAGTTCCCCGATGAGCTTTGGCCCGATATCCGCGATACCGAGCCGCTCGAGCGCCCGATCCACGGCACGCTGATCGGCCCGGTCCAGACGCCTCGGAAATGACTTCCGGGCGATCAGCCCCAGGGATGCCACTTCACGCACGGTAGCCGGGAAATTCGGATTGAATCCGTCGAGTTTCTGAGGAAGATAGCCGATCTTATGCCAGTCCTGAAACTGTGCAATGTCCTGCTCGAACAGGGCAATCCTGCCGGTCATGGATCGGTGCAACCCCTAGCGATCGTACGGACCAGCGTCGTCTTTCCCGATCCGTTCGGTCCCACAAGCCCCACATAATCCCCCGCAGAAATTTCAAAGGAGATATCCGTCAGGACTTCCACGGCCTGATACTGGAAACAGAGTTTTTCAACGCCGATTACGATTGCGGACATTGAAGCCCCTTTCTGAGGTTCTGCAGGTTTCGTTTCATGAGGTCCAGGAAACCGACGCCGTGATCGAAATCCTCCCGGCTCACATTGTGGGCGGCGTGCAGCGATCAGCAGGGACACGCCTGTTTCCCGGGCGATCGCTTCGGCAACCCGTGACGAGAGCAGTTCTTCATAAAAAAGATGATTCAGGCCGTTGGCCTTCAGTGTCCTGCTGATTCTGGCCATGCCTGCCGGCGTCGGCTCCGCATTGGGGGAAAAACCGGAGACCGCCACATACTTCAACCCGTATCGTTGCGCGAGATACCCGAAGGCGAAGTGGCCGCCGTGGGCGATCACGCGTTTCCGGCAACCCGACAGGCCTTCCTGGAAGTGACGGTCCAGATCAGTTGAGTTTCGCTTTATAGGCATCCGCATTTTTTTCATAGAAATTCTTGTTTGCGGGATCTTTTTCAATGAATCCGGCCACGATATGATCCACCATATTCGCGGCGTTGGAAAAATCCAGCCAGACATGGGGGTCAGCGCCGCTGTAATCATGGCCATGTTGATGACCGTTTTTATGACCATGATCCGCCTTATTTCCAGGCGTATGCGCCTCATGCGTCGTTTTTTTCGCCTGTGAATGTGCTTCATGACCCGACGTCATGGCGATGCCCCGGCCCGACTCGACGACCTTCAGCGTCCGGCTCTGGACACCCTTGATCAGGTCATGAGCCCAGGGCTCCATTGCGCTGTTCGTGTAAACAAAGACATCCGCCTGATTCAACCGGACCATGTCGCCCGCCCTGGGTTCAAAGCTGTGGGCTTCGACACCCGGAGGCAATAGCAGGGAAACATCCGCCCTGTTCTGGCCGATGTTACGGGCAAAATCATAGAGGGGAAACAGCGAGGTGACAACGACCAACCGCTTGCCCGTTGCGGCTTTTTCCTGCTTCGCCTGGCAGGACGTTAAAAATACCATCACGACGCACAACGCCAAAGCGACGGCCAGCCCCTTGCCGATGATTTCCAGCCCCTCGATGTCTCTGTCCGTCACCGATGCACCCAACCTTTTTCCTTTCCTGATCTGTCTTATGCCCGTTCAGGCTTCTTCGTGCGCCTGACCAAATTCGACGGCTTCGTAAAAAGCTCCGCAGGCAAGGCGCGCAAATCGTGAGGAGCGAGGCGTACTCTTCCGTACGCCGCAACGACGAAAGATGCAGCGCAACGCAGCATCCGGACTTTTTACGAAGTCGTCATTATTTGCAACTCGCTTGCATTATAGTCGCTCCCCGACATTGCCGGCACACGCCGCTGAGATTGACGTGCACGTCTTCAATCCGGAAGGCATTCGAACCGTCAAACCAATCCATCGCCTGGGACAGCGTCAGCGGCGGCAGGCAGGACATGATCCGGCATGTTTTACAGTAAAAATGCGGATGAATGGGATTATGCCGGCAGGCCATCTCATAAAGGTTCGTCCCCTGATCCGTCGGCAGCTCACGGATGATCCGGTGCTCCTTGAAGGAGGACAGAATCCGGTAGATCGTCACCTTGTTGATCTTCTGCCGGGGATCCGTCCGATTCAGGATTTCTGAGGCGCTGAGCGGTCCGCTCGCCTGCATGATGATTTCCATGACGGCCGTCCGCTGGGTCGTCTGGCTCAGGCCGGCCTCCCTGAGTGTTTCCGCTGCATTACAGTGTTCGTTTGTCTGGGTCATGTGTTTTTTTACATTAAATGCAACTTGATTGCAAATTATTTTTTAAGCCATTTTTCAAAGGTCTCGCTTCATGACGCCTGAAATTTTACGTTTGCGCAACCGGCAGGATTAAGATACAAATATCCATCCTGTTGTCATTTAAGGGTCTGTCTCGCAACAGTTATTCCGTGAGAGCCCCGGCGGGCTTTATCCGTATTTGAGGGATTTTTACATGCAACAGCCGATCTCGCCACTGCTGTTCGACCGCAATGACCAGCAATTACTGGTCATGCTCGACGATGTCCTCGGCAGAGCAAAATCCAGCAGATCCCTTAAAAACCTTCTGAATCCCTACCTGCATCCCCACGGCATCAAGGAGCTGGCGGCGCCGCCGGGCCTGCGGCTCGCTATTGCTGTGCTCAATTTCCTGGACTCCCTGGAGGTCGGCAAGGCCCACGAACGCGTCAGCGCGCTTCGGAGCGCCCGGGCGGAAGTGCTCAGCGCCACGTGCGGTCCCCTGCGCAACAACACCGCGCGTGTACTCATGCAGATCATGAAGGAACTCGTGCGGACGCGGGATGACCGCCGCCGCCAGCTCGAACTGGCACATGATTTTCGCACGGCGCGTTCCGGAAACCCCAGACTGATCCGCACCTTGCTGCGCCGCTACCATCTGCTCGAAATGCCGGAGGCCTGGAACCAGATCGCCTTCGACGATCATGTCCACGATGCAAACACAAAAGGGCGAAAATCGCCGACGCACCTGGTGATGGATGCCTGGATCAAGGGCATCCGCCATTTGACGGTGGTTCATTACAACTACATCGAACCCGAAGCGGCGGCTGAACTCCTCGAAGCCGCGGACATCATGAGAATGACCATCCGCATCGGCTTTTCGCTGCATGCACGGTTCCGCAACCGTTTTGTGCCGTTCATCTGGGTTCCGCACGGCTTCGCCGATACCGGAGATTTTATGAATTTCCTGGCCGAAAAATCCGTGGCGGCATTCATGGCGGAAGGCCGCCAGGTTTCCGCATACCGCGCCGCCTGCGTCCTGATGGCGCTGAAGGCTTTCAATGAACGCCACCGCCCTGATCTTGAGCGCGCTTTCGACATTCGGATTCCCGTGATCGCAGAAGCGGATTTCCTGTCTTTCGTGGGTGCGGGACAGGTTTCGAATCTTCACCTGGCGGAGTTCATCCACATTCACCTGCTCCCCATCATGCAGGAACGCGCAGCCGTCCTGCGGGAACAGTACGCCCAGGCGCCCGCCGAAGAACGCCTGCGGTTCATGCGCTCTGGTTGAGGAAATGAATGCGCTGGATTCCGAAGCCGTCGTCGAGCGTTATCTGCGGCCGACCTGTAATCCGGATATTCCCGATCCGAATATTCCCGGCGATTCTCCCGACGAACCCGGGCTGCTCAAGCTGACCCCGCCGGCCCTCATGAACCGCATCCGGGAACTCCACCCCAGTTACCGCATCACGCTGAATCCCGGCGGGCTGACCGATGCGGACATCCTGGAGCTCCTCTACGACTGCCGGGGCATGATCACCCACCTCGAAGTCTTCAATCTGAAGGACTACGCCGCAGGCAAGACGGTGATCACGCGGGAGATCAACGACCTGCAACTGGCGCTCAATGAAGGCAACATCATCGCCCTGAAACGGATCATTCTCGGCATCATCGGCCATCAGGAAGCCTCGACCAACGGGTCGCCGGAGCAGACCGGCAGGCTGCGCGCGATTCTGCGCGACATACCCGGTTTGATGTCCTCTTACAAACAGTCCCCCCTGCGTTCGCGCATCGGCAGTGATTCCACGGGACGTTCCCATCACCTCCAGGGCATGGGCCTCGCGATCATGGAAACCCTGCCGCAGCGGGCGCAAAAGGAAATTCAGCATGCCGCCGTTCCCTATGGCGAGTTGATCCCTGTCGTCACGCGCGCCTATCTTCGGGAAACCTACATTCCCCGTCGCAGCGGCAGCACTAACCTGAATGCGCTGTACCGGCTGGCGCGGTCCCTTCCCGGCATGCACTTGTTCGGACAGCGACGCCGCGAAGAATGGATTAAACAGAATTACTCGACGTTCATGAAAGCGCCGGGAAATATCGCGACGCTCAGCGCCGTGCGGGAGGAGCGCCGCAACTCCCTGGCCCTGGAAGACCCTCCACCGCCGTCCCATTCAAGGCTTTCCTGGAAATACCTCAACAGCCATCTGAAGACGGCGCTCAAGATCGCCTTCGGTTTTATCCCCGCCTTCCTGACGTTTTACCTGAGCAAGGACTGGTGGGTTCTGGCTTACAGCGGCGCCTTTATCTGGTTCGGGATTACGGGGTTTCGCAATATCATCCAGTCGGTCCTGGGCGGCGGCGGCCTGCGACGTACTACGCTGCTGCATTGGAAAGATTATGTCAGCTGGGAGCGCCTGGCCGATTCCTTGATGTTCACGGGATTCTCCGTTCCGCTGCTCGACTATTTCACCAAGACGCTCCTGCTTGAGGGTGCGCTTGGGATCACCACGGCCAGCAATCCCGTTGTCCTGTATGCCGTCATCGCCCTTGTGAACGGGATGTATCTGTCCGGCCATAATGTGTTGCGCGGCCTGCAGCGGGCCGCTGTCGTGGGAAGCGCCTTCCGCAGTATCCTGTCCATTCCGATTGCAATCGTGCTGAACGCAGGCATCGGCGCGATGCTGGCCATGGCCGGAATCGGCGGGATCAACAGCATTCTCCAGCAGTGGGCCGCCGTGATTTCCAAACTCGCCTCCGATACCGTGGCCGCCCTGATTGAGGGGCTGGCCGACCGCTTTGACAACATGCGCATGCGCGCCCGTGACTATGCCGCCAAGCTGCCGCAATTGTTCGACGCCTATGCCAGGATGGAACTGCTCTTCCCCGAAGAAGACGTGCTGTCCCTGCTGGCGTCGCCTGCGGCGGCGATCGACGCCGCAGGCAGCGAGGCGAAGGATCTGGAAAAGACTATGATCATCAACGCCCTCGACCTGATGTATTTCTGGATGTATCAGCCCCGCGCTCAGAATATCCTGCAGGACCGCCTCAGGAAGCTGTCCGCCGAGGAGAGAAAGATTCTTCTGCGCTCCCAGTTCATCCTTCGCCGGCGCAATGAAATAGAACGGATGCTTCAAGACGGCCTCATCGGCCGGAATTACGAACGGGCGCTCGCTTTCTATAAGGAACACCATCAGGAATACCTGTCCGCCATGGAAAAGATGATCAATGCTTGAATCAGCCCTAAGGCCCGTTTTTGCTTGACAGGCCCGCAGGGCTTCCCTATACTTCCCGGCGCATACAGAACAAGCGACCACATCAAAACCGGAGATACTTCAAAAACAGCAAGGGGTATCTTCAAAAACAGCCCATGACCCGTCTTTATAATGTAAATCTTCATCCTCTGGATTCCCTGTTGCGGCACGCCCGGCTGACCGTTGCCGGCGTCCGGGATATTCTGCGGGATACCGTTAAAAATTACGAGAGCAACGGCGACACCAATCAGGCGGCGGCGATTGCCCTGTACGCCATATTATCCATCATTCCGCTTTTTATCCTGACCATCCTGATGGCGGGTCAGTTTTTCGGTACATACCCGAATGTTCAGCATGACATCACCGAAGGCATCCGTAAGCTGTACCCTTACTTTGCCGGAGACCTGCTCGATCAGTTGGGCCGGATCGATGAAAAGAAGAACGTTCTCGGCTGGGTTGGAATCATCACGCTGATCTGGTTTTCCTCGATGATTTTCGGCGCCATCGAGACCGCGTTTAACCTTATTTTCCGGGCCAAATCCTATCGCAACTATGTCCTCTCAAAACTTCTGGCCCTGGCCATGATCCCCATGATGTGGGCGGTGGGCATCGCGAGCGTCGGGGTCACCTCCGTCACCGCGATTCTGGCCCAGCAGCCCACCATCTTCAAGGGTGAAATTCTGATTATCCATAGTTTCTTTTTCCGGTATGCCCTCCCCTATCTCGTCACCGTCCTGTTTTTCACCATCGTCTACAAAGTGATCCCACCCGTGAGGATCAGCTGGTGGAGTGCCCTGATCGGCAGCGCTATCTTTTCCGCGCTGATGGAAATGGCCAAGCATTTTTTCGGCTGGTATGTATCCAGCTATACCAGCTACGATGTGATTTTCGGGTCCCTGCAAACGGTCGTCATCCTTGTGATCTGGGTTTTTTTTATGGCGCTCATCCTGCTGTTATGCGCGGAAATCATTTCTTCATTCCAGAGACGGGATATGATCCTGCTGGAGAAGGCGCTGCTAAAGCCGGGAGAAGACCGTGCCGCCACGGATGAGCGGCTGTTTCGAAAATTCGGACGCATCTACCCGAAAGAAGAGTATATTTTCAGGGAGGGGGATGCCGGCCGGGAAATGTACTATATCTTCAATGGCCGGGTACGCCTGGAAAAACGCACCGGCCAGGTCAAAAAGGTGATCGCCGAGCTGGAACCGGGCGCCTATTTCGGTGAAATGTCCGCCCTGATTGATGCGCCGCGGGCCGCCTCAGCCATTGCAAGCGAAGCTTGTCATCTGGCGGCGATTGACGGCGACACCTTCCGACACCTCATCCGGGAAAGCGGGGAGATGTCCCTCTTCATGCTCAAGGAATTTTCCCGACGCATTAAAACCATGAATGCGGCGCTGGAAGAGCTGACCCAGGAATGGATCAAACTGATGGCCGTTCTCTATTTCTTCAAGGAGTGGCCCCTGAAGGCCGGCCAGACCCCCGCCGTGGAACTGGCCGGTTACACCGGCAAGGACCCGATTGATATCGATGAGGTTTTGAAGGATCTCCGTGATGAAGGCGTCATCGTCCTTCAAGAAGGACAGGTCACCGGCTTCATCAAAGAAAAGGCATGGGATTTACTGAGCAGGCATGTCTTCGGTTAAAAGACGACCGGGGATCTGCGCAAAACAATTTCCTTACAAACCCGATGAAATCAAACATTCAGACCTGTGCAAGCGCCTCCGCTTCCGAATCATAAATCTTGAAGAGCGACCCGAAACCGGAAATCTTGAACACATCCTTCACGGAACGCTGCAGCTCGGCAAATAAAAGTTTCCCCTCTTTGGCCTTCAGTTGTTTCGCCGTGATCAGAATGCTGCGGAGCCCCGCACTGCTGATATACTCCAATCCGGAAAAATTCAGGAGAAACATCTTCTCCCCCGTAGCCATCTGGTCCGCAAGATGCTTCTCAAATTCCGGTGCGGTAACCGCGTCGATCCTGCCCTTGACTGTGACAACCACGGTGTCTTTCTCTTTCATGACCTGTATTTCCATGGCATCTCCTTTTGTTTTTATGAAATGGATGAACCCGGCAACCGCCGTACGCATATCATAACGTTAAGGCTCTGACCAGACATAGATTGTACTACTCATATTCGTTCCTTGGCCTTCCGATAGGCCGTCTTTTTGTCTCTTTTCCCCACGGCATAAACAGTCAGGGTGTTTGTTTCATCGTCAACGACATAGACCAGACGCAGCCCCACGGCACGAAGCTTAATCTTGTACGTATTTAACAACCCACTGACCTTGTCCGCCTCAACCTTCGGATTTTCAATGCGTTTAGACAGCTTCTTTTTGAATTGTTCCCTTATCGGCCTGTCCAGCTTACCCCATTCCTTGAGAGCGGATTCCTTGAATTCAAGGTTATAACTCATTGAGAGGCATCCGGACGGTCTTTTCCTTTTTCCGCTCCTTGACAATCCTTACGATTTCCAGATCGTCCAGTTTTTCCAGCATGGCCTCAAACGTATCCGCCGGAACAATATATGCGGAAGGTCTGTTGTGCTTCAGTATAGCCACAGGCGCCCCCTCAGCCTCCTTGATAATCGCCGAAGGGTTTTTTTTCAGGTCCGTGATACTGACAGACGATTTTGTCAGGAGATAATCCATATATGTGCCTCCAATATAAAACCATTATTTGATACTCAATATAGGTTATTTTCAAGAAGGCGTCAAGAAAAATTCCGCTGCTCCGATCCTTTCGGTATCGTGGTAATTTGAATAGACAGATTCTTGGTTGATGAGTTTTGTGGGCTTATAAGCATATGCGAAGTAAGGATTTCTAACTTGCCAGTATTCCGAGAATTACTCTTATTGAAGATTTCCATATTCTCCTCGTTGAAGAGCGATGATAAGAATTACTATTTGTAGTATGGCCCGCGGAACGAGGGTCCGGTGGATTGATTGGTTATGTGTCTATTATCTCCAAGCCTAAAAACTTAACCATCGGATCGAAATCCCTGTCGTCATGCAATAATGTCAGCTGATGGTGGATGCAGAAAGTTCCGATAATGACGTCTATGGTCTTCCTCACGGTCACGCCTTTCCTCCTCAGAAATCTATAGTTCATGGCGCTCTCTATGGCTAATACCTGTCCTCCCATCGACATAAATGGGACACCCAAGAGAATGTCCCTGGCTATCTTGAAGTCGTTATCATTCTGAAATCCCTGAAGAACTTCGGTCAGGATAAGATCACTTATGATGATGGGTGTATTTCCAAGTGCAGAATCCAGCCAGTCCGTCTGAGCCGTTTTATTGCCGCTGAAGTAGTCGATCCAGACGGACGAATCAACGAGAATCATTTGTCTAACCTCATCTCGTCGAGATTGCCAGACCATTTCAGTTTTCCTCGAAAACGCTTAATTTCTTTCTGGCGTTTAACTTGCACCAACAGCTTCAATCCCTCTTCAATGGCATCCTTTTTTGTTCTGAGGCCGGATACCCTGAGGGCCGATTCCATCAGATCGTCATCTACAACTACATTCGTTCTCATTTATTGCCTCCTATGTGTATGTATTGGCGTATCATACACATTAATTGGATTATTTGAAAGGTTTACTTTTAGGGCGCACGCCGCGGTTCAGCGGCAGCCGAAGGCAGTCCGCTGGAACTGAGGGTTAGGCCTCTACATTGACGGCAGAAAGCGAAAACATGCGCGCGAGGAAGTCTTCAGACCGGGGCAATGCCTTGGGCAACTTGACGAGCAAGAGGCGGAACTCGTCGTCGGTTTCACTCCACCTAAGGAGATCGCCAATCTCGCCGGCGATTGTCCAGAAGAGTTGCTGCGCGTCTTGCGCCTTTGTTGCACTGGGTACAGACCACGTGCCGTCAGCCTTGAGATCCACATATTGCGCGGCCAGTCGATCATTGTGCAGAGCTTCGGAGTCTGTCTTTCGCATCTCAGCATAGCGTTCCTGCCGCTTAGAGAACGACTCGACTTATCGCAAATCGCTTGCCATATTCCACTTATTTAAGATATCAAGATAGTAAACATGGGAAATAAACCGAAGTTCCACCCGAATCCCAAGCTCAAGTTAAGGGAGCGATCACGTGACCCGCGCTCCGGTAAAGAAATGCGTTAACGGAGGCTGAAAAATATGGCATTTAAAGTTTTTTCTAATAAAATACGGCCCGTTCGTCAAATATTTACAGAGACCACCCCATGGAGACGGCAACCGTACAAATTTGTGGATACCAGCCTCACGGGGATGGCTGACAAACTGATTTTTTCTCACGGAAAGGACCGTCGATGATGGCTGCGGGTTTTCGGGATCGAGAGATTTTTGCTTCGCTGTCGCAGGATTTCGACCGGGACAAGGCCGGCGCCGCCGGTGAACGCATACTCGCCGTGGGCAGGCATTTTCTGGGCGCCCCTTATGCCGCAGGAACGCTCGAAAGGGAGGGGCCGGAGGCGCTGGTCATCAATCTGCGGCAGTTCGACTGCTTCACCTTCGTGGAAAATTGCGTCGTCCTGGCGCATTTATTCTCGTCCGGCCCTGTATCTTTCGCCCGCTACCGGAAGGCCCTGGCGTTCATGCGTTATCGCCGGGGCCGTCTGGACGGCTACGCCTCCCGCCTGCATTACTTCTCCGACTGGCTCTTCGACAACCAGCGCAAAGGCATTGTGAAAGATATAAGTTTTGTTCTGGGCGGACGGCCATTATCAAAAAAAATCCATTTTATGACGGGGCATCCGGATCAGTATCCGGCATTGAAAAACAGTGCAGTATGCCGGCAAATGCGGGCCGTGGAAAGACGCATGCAGCGGCGCATGCGCTATTTCATCCCGAAGGCGGCGCTGAAGAAAATGGAAGGTCGCATTGCCGGCGGGGATCTGATCGCCCTCACGACCCGGATAGAGGGGCTGGATGTGACCCATGCGGGCATCGCCGTCCATTTGGGACAGAGGCTTCACCTGCTGCACGCCTCAAGCCATGCCGGCCGCGTGCTTGTCTCCGCGGAAACGCTCGAACGCTATCTGGCCGGGAATAAAACCTGTTCCGGCATCATGGTCGCACGAATGGTTGAATCAGTGTAACCCGGACGCCTGTGGGTAAAACAAAGGCCCCTTGCCCGAGACCCTTCAAAAAAAGCTTGAAAAATAATCCGGCACATATCATGAAGCAAAAAACGGAAAATCCTTTTGTCCTCAGAAACAACCGGAATATGGGACAATAAACAGGAGGGGAGGAGCCGGATTATCAACAAGCAAGTCATAAAAGCCAATATGGTCGTCTTTATCGCCAGCTTCTGCACGCTGGTGATCGAACTGGTGGCCGGTCGCATCATGGCGCCTTATGTCGGCGTTTCGCTTTATACCTGGACCAGCATCATCGGCGTTGTCCTTGCGGGCATCAGTATCGGTGCGTACCTGGGCGGATGGATTGCCGACCGGTATCCCAGGCCCGCCACACTGGGCTGGCTGCTTTTTCTTTCCGGGGTCGGCGCCCTGACCATCGCCCCGCTCACAAATCTGATCGGCGCGGCTCAGTTCAATACATCCCTGATGATGCGCATCCTGATCCTGACCGCGGCCATTTTTTTTGTGCCGTCGTGTATTCTGGGCATGATATCGCCCGTCGTGGTGAAACTGACGTTAAAAAACCTCAACCATACGGGCAATATCGTCGGCAAGATATACGCTTTCTCGACCCTGGGCTCCATCCTGGGCACGTTTGCCACGGGTTTCTTTCTGATCTCTCTGATGGGAACCCGCAACATCCTTCTGACGATGGGCGTCATCCTGATTTTGTCGGCGCTGGTATTCGGAGAATTTTTCAAGAAGAAAAGGGGCATGGCCCTGTTCACTGTGATTTTTGCGTCTTTCCTGTGGGCCTTTCATGGATATGCATTCAAGCCGCAACTGGACAAACAGACTTATTTTTACAAGGAGAGCAATTACTATACGCTCAAGCTCAGAAAGACCCCTTCCAGTCAGGGCGACGCCCCGGTCGAGGCGCTGATCATCGATAACCTGACCCATTCCTATACCGACCTGAATGATCCTTTTCATCTCGAATACAGCTACCTGAAAATATTTGATGAGTTTCTGACGTGGTCGAATATCGGCAACCGTCCTGCAAAGATGCTCTTTGTCGGAGGCGGGGGCTATACCTTCCCGCGTTATATCGAAAAGAAATATCCCGCCGTGGAAATGGATGTCGTGGAGATCGATCCCGAGATCACCCGGGTCGCCTATGAATACCTGGGCCTGCCGGGAAATACGCGGATCAGATCCTTCAACGAAGACGCGCGCTGGTTCGTGATGAATCAGATGCAACGAGAGGTCTACGATTTTATCTTTCTGGACGCCTTCAATGACCTCTCCATCCCTTATCATCTCACGACGAAAGAATTTGCAGCACAACTGAAGCCCCTGCTCAAGAAAGACGGCATTATTTTAACGAACCTGGTTGACGACGTTCAAAAAGGACAATTTCTGCCGTCCTACATCAAAACGCTGGAAGCGGTTTTCGGCAAAGGCCACGTCAACCTCGTTGTCCCGTTTTCCGGCAATAAACCGGCGGGCATCTCCACCTGCATCCTCGCAGCCAGCTTACAAAAGAGGGACATGGACGACTTTGCAAGAAAAATCAAAATGATCAAAGGGGAACAAATGGTTTCCAGCGTATTGCCGTTGGACATATTGCAGTTAGATGCTGGCAAACGTTATGCCGTGATCCTGACCGACGACTATGTGCCGGTGGATAATCTGATTGCCCCGATATTTGAAGAGAGGTTCGGCTACAGAAAGTAGCAATCGATGATCCGGTCTGCCCATGCCCATCCGCACAAGGTCGTCGCCTGCCGGGACTACGACATCCTCGTCCCGTTCATCTGTCATCGCTGCGGCAATTGCTGCCGCAATTATGATCCGATCGTGGAGCTGGAGCTGCTGCCCGAAATCGCAAAGATGCTGGGAGAGCCCATAGATGCCATACAGGACCGGCTTCGCGTCAAGGGTCTTTCCCACAGAGCCGGTCGTCCGACGGACTGTTGTTTCCTGCATCCCCGGCATTCGGCGTGCATGATCTATGAGGTCAGGCCCACGGACTGCCGCCAGTTCCCTCCTCTGGCCGGCGTTGGCGCAGGCGCCGTCGATTGTGCGGGACACAGGGAATATCTTAGCGTTCTGAAGTTATTCGCCGGCCGTTCCAATCATATCTCCCAAAGCCGTTCAACTGCCGCACGCCAACGCAGGCGAATCCATCAGATTTCTTATCGCGATGTTCTGCGCGCCCTGATTGCGGCAAACGTCTCCAACGAATACCGCAAGGTCTTTGAGGCACTCAACGGATGATTTTTTTCAGTCCCATGCCAGCCTCTGCTTTTCGATGTGTCATATCCATTGACAAACAGCAGCATCCCACTATATTCTATGATGAAAAAGGAAGTTCTTATTTAACAATTATTGAGGTGAACCATGAAAAGTAAAATGTGCATGATAAACAAGTTCCTTTCAGTTGTGATCGTTTTTTTGATGTTGTTTATTATCGCATGTGGCAGCAGTGATGATGCCAAATCTGCTACCTACTATATTTCAGGTGCGGTGAGCGGAGCCACCCTTGAGGGGGTAACGATCAACCTGACAGGCAATGCAAGCGCTTCTGCGACAACCGATGCAAGCGGAAACTTCAGCTTTGAAGGCGGGGAGAACGGAACCTTCACGTTAACTCCCGTCAAGGCGGGTTACACGTTCAACCCGGTCAGTTCGGTCGTCGTCGTCAGCGGAGCAAGTGTCACCAACATCAACTTTGTGGCAACAGCAAACTGATCGGGGCCGGCGTCATCCCTTTATTCGCATTCCGTGCAACCGCACATGGAGGCGGCACTCTGAAACCGGCCTGCCGGCACCCGTGGGAGAAGAATAAACAGCCCCTGAAAACGTACCATATCCAGCTGAGCGTGCAGACAGCGACAAAGATACGCTACGAGAATTGTATAAATTTCCAGGGGGGGGCAGGTCAGCAATGCCCTCTGTTTATCCCTCAAGGCGCGGATAGTCCGTATAGCCTTCTGCACCCGGCACATAAAAAGTATTTTCATCCCACCGCGCCCAGGGGGCGCCAAGGCGGATGCGCTCTACAAGATCAGGATTCGAGATGAAGGGTTTGCCGAAAGCGACGGCATCGGCATAGCCTTCTTCCAGGACCCGGTTGCCGCTGTCGCGTCTGAAGCCGCAGTTAATCACCAGCGTGCCTTTGTAACGCGGACGAAAATGCTTTGCGACTTCCTTCACGGCATAGGGCACGTCATCCACCGGGGCCAGGGGCTCCGTAAAGTGGGCATAGGCAAGGCCCGGGTAATCGTTCAGGCGCTCCACAATATGCTCAAATGTGGGGATGGTCTCTCGGTCCAGGGTGATGCCGAAGAAGCCGTGGGCAGACGGATTCAGCCGGATACCGACCTTTCCAAGGCCGATGGCCCGGCCGACGGCGTCCAGCGTTTCGAAAAAGAAACGGGCCCTGTTTTCGCGGCTGCCGCCGTATGCATCGGTCCGCATGTTGGAACAGCCGGTGAAGAACTGATGAAAAAGATACCCGTTTGCGGAATGGATTTCGACGCCGTCAAAACCGGCGGCGATCGCATTCTCAGCGGCCTGCCTGAAATATTGTGTGATTTCATGGATCTCGTCCACGGTAAGCGCACGGGGTGTGACGGTATCCTTGAATCCCTCTCGCGTAAACGATTTGTCATGGGGGTTGATCGCAGAGGGCGCAACGGGAGGCCGGCCGCCGTGAAAATCAGGATGGGACATGCGTCCGCAGTGCCAGAGCTGGCAGAAGATATGCCCACCCCGTGCATGGACGGCCCGGGTCGTCTGCCTCCAGCCCTCGATCTGGGCCTGGCTGTAAATGCCGGGCGTGTTGACGTAGCCCACAGCCTGCCTTGAGACCTGGGCACCCTCGGTGATCAGGAGTCCCGCGGAGGCGCGCTGGGCATAGTACTGTGCGATGAGCGGCGTTGCCGCGTTCTCCGGGTTGTCTGCGCGACTGCGTGTCATGGGGGCCATGAATACACGGTTGGGAAGTTCGTAGGGTCCGATCTTTATGGGCCTCAACAGCGCCTGTTCCATTGTTTTGTTCCTCCTTTCATTTTCGAGAACCTTATATAACAGTTGAAAAATGCTCCCCCAAGGAGATTTTAACCGCGGCGAAGCCATTTTTCGACCGATTTCACAACGTCAGCAGATGGCCGTGATCCCTGAGCCATATCCTTCGTTTTCTATGGTCAGGGAGGATGTGTTCGACCAGCCGCCAGTAGTCGCGGGAATGGTTCCGGATCTTCATGTGGCACAGTTCATGAACCACCACATAATCGATGATCTCAGCCGGAGCCATGATCAAACGCCAGGCGAAGGCCAGGCGGTCATCCGGCGAGCATGAGCCCCAGCGGCTCCTCCCATTATTGACGGCGACTCCCCGGGGGAACAGTCCCAGAAGCCCACTGAGGCAACGAACCCTCTCTTCAAGATGCATCCGGGCCTGTTTCTGATACCAGAGGTGAAAAAGTATGCGGGCTCCTCTGAGGGCATCGCGACCCAGAAGAAATTCACGGCCGGTAAATGTCAGGGAGCCATCCAAATCGTTTTGGTCATGTATCTTCAGAACGTATTTTTCACCCAGGTAGGGGAATCGTTCCCCGGGAATGAAGGACCGGGCCTGTCGATCATGGTTGTGCTTCTGCTGCCGGCCGATGATTTTCTGCAGCCACTCACTTTTTTCCTTCAGAAAGCGGTCGATGTCGGTCTGCAGGGTACGAAAGGGAACCCGGACAAGCACGGTTCCGTTTATGTCAACCTGAATGGAAAGGGTTTTCTTGCGTTTATGGCTGCGTATCAACGTATAGGACATATAAAATCCCCCTGCCCCCTTCCCTGCCCCACTGCCGCACAGCAGAAAGTGGGGGAAGCGAGATGCACGACGGTTTATGATTCATTATTATTTCGGCTCATCCATGGGCAGGGGTACCCGGTCTGCCGGTCCGGATGAGCGTCCGTCTCTGTCAGCCGAAGGCGATGACGCCCCGGACGATGCCGGGGCTTTTACCGAATTACCGGATTCAACCGTCCGGCCGGCGTTTCTCACGCCTGCGTCGCCCTGCGCCGACGGCTCATTCATGACGTCGTCATAATCCTCAATGACGATGCCCCGTCTTACCATGATCTGGTAAATCAACTCGGAACGGTACGCCACATAAGGGCTGCCGCCCACGGGGCTGTAGCGCCTAGGATTGGGCAGAATGGCAGCCAGCCTGGCCGCCTCCGAGGCCGAAAGGTCCGACGCCGGCTTATCATAATAGCGATGGGACGCCGCCTCGATGCCGAACAGGCCGTCTCCCCACTCGGCGACATTGAGGTAGAGCTCGATGATTCTCTTTTTCGAGAGATTCCGCTCGAGCCGCCAGGTCAATACGGCTTCTTTGAGCTTCCGGACGGGATTCTTCGAAGGCGACAGAAACAGGTTTTTGGCCAGCTGCTGACTGATGGTACTGCCGCCTACCTTGAATTTCCTTTGTTTCAGGTCCTTTTCCAGCGCCTTTTGCATGGCGTCGAAATCAAATCCCTCATGGGACCAGAACTTGTCATCCTCGGCAATAATCACCGCTTTGATCACATAAGGTGAAATCTGCGCGAGGGGAACCCATTGATGCACGATTTTTTTCTTCTTACCCTGTCGCAGCCATTCATTTTCACGATATTCCATGAAAGCCGATTTTTTGGGGTTGACTTTCCGCAATGTCGAAACGTCCGGATAAACAAAATAGAACGCAATGCTAAATATAATGGCCGACAGGACGACCAGAATCAGCGCGATTGTCCACTTTTTGACCATCATGCGGCGTGCGGCATCTTTCTATCTATTTAATAATACTGGATTATATACTATTTTTAGCCTGTTTTTGCGTTTTTTTGCTTGACACAAGACCTGCCCCGTGGCAGTCTGCTTCGCCTGAGAAGCCTTTTGCACCATTTTTAATGATTCTGCAAAACAATTTTCAGTGGGTGCGGCTTGCTGTTTTTTATAAGATCGACGCCCTTTGAAGTGTGCAGTTTGTCATCCAATGTCAAAATCTGTGCACCGCCCCAGGAGTGGGTCACCCCCGACTTAGACTAAGGAGGTACTTCATGATGAGACGGCGGATTTTCATGTGGATGGGACTTGTCGTCCTGTTCTTTACCCTCGGCGTCGGCCGTGAAGGGTTTGCAGCCGACCCGTATAGGGTCAAACACGGCGATAATCTCGCCAAGATCTCAAAAAAATTCGGCGTCAGCATCGAGGACCTGAAAGAAACCAATCATCTGCAAAGCGACGCTTTAAAAATCCGCCAGGTCCTGCTCATCCCCAAATCCCAAAAAACAAAAGTCGCCAAATCAAAGAGAACCACGACCGCTGTCACAGCATCCTATGCCGTGAAGGACGGGGACAGTCTCTATGTGATCGCCAGAAAGACCGGCGTTTCCATAAATGAACTCAAGGAGATGAACGATCTTCGCAGCAGCCGGTTGCGACTCGGCCAGCGTCTGGTTCTGGCAAGGCCGGAATCCCGGGTGGAGGTCGCGGAGGCGCCCGCGAACAACGTTGAACCGACAGACCTCAGCGCCCTGCCCGACGGCGAAGAAGATGAAGCGGAGGACGCCGGACCGGTCGGCGCCGATGAGTGGGCAAACGCGGACCGGGAGAAGGAAGAAAGCGCCGATATTTTAGGAAAATGGGAAAGTCCGGATGAGCGGCAATTGTTTGCCAGAGTGGCTATGGGATTTTTGGGCGCTCCTTACCGGTTTGGCGGATCATCCGTGCGGGGAATCGACTGTTCTGCCTTTGTCAAAAAGATCTATGCATTTTTCAACATCAGCCTGCCCCGGACAGCCCGTGAACAGGCCCGCATCGGAAAGCGCATCTCCAGAGGCGATCTCGAAGTCGGCGATCTTGTTTTCTTCAACACCCGGCGCCGGGCTTTCGGACACGTCGGCATTTATATCGGGAACAACGAATTTGTTCACGCTTCGTCTGGGCGCGCTAAAGTCGTGAAAGTGGATACGCTGGAGAAACCTTACTACAATAAGCGTTTCGTGAAGGCCGTGCGCCTGAAAGCACTGGATGATGATGCTTAGCAGGTCTGAACAGGATCAGCCGGATTAAACGAAAGGGCGGTTATCCGCCCTTTTTATTTCCTTCACTCTTTGCCTGCGTTTTCCCGGCCTTGATCATGCGGCGGCTTTTTTGTCATGAAATCCAGTAAGGACGGATGCAACGGACCGGCATCACCTGATGATTATTCTGAGGCTCAGCATCGTCGTGACCGGAATCGCGTATTTCTTCACACGCATCGATGACACCGTCGCCGAACATCTGCGGGAAAAGCTGTATGTCTGAACATGGCCTGCCCAACCTCCGGGACATGACCCTCGAGGAAATCGAAGGATTCATCGCCGCCGGCGGCAAGGAAAAATACCGGGCCCGCCAGATCATGAAATGGCTTTACCGGCAAGGGGCGGTCTCTTTCGATGAGATGACCGATCTGGCGAAAGATCTCCGGATCGCCCTAACCGGACTGGCCAGAATCGGCCAACCCGATGTCGAAGCGATCCAGACCTCGTCCGATACAACAAAGAAAATTCTTTTCCGCCTGGAGGACGGTCTCTTTATCGAAAGTGTCCTGATTCCGGGTAAAAACCACTGGACGATCTGTGTCTCCACACAGGCGGGCTGCCGCATGGGATGCCGCTTCTGCCTGACCGGCCAGGGCGGCCTCAAGCGAAACCTTCAGGCTTCGGAAATCACAAGCCAGATCACAATTCTGCAGCGCACCCTGCCGGAAGGCCAGCAAATCAGGAATATTGTTCTGATGGGCATGGGAGAGCCCCTGGACAATTATGACGCTGTGCTGAAAGCCGTGCGCATCATCACTTCCGATTACGGCCTGGGCTTTTCCAATCGGAAGGTGACCCTGTCCACCTGCGGCCTCGCCCCGATGATTGCCAGACTGGGATCGGACATCTGCATCAATCTGGCGATTTCCCTGAATGCCCCCGATAATGAAAAGAGATGCGATCTGATGCCGGTCAACCGGAAATATCCGCTCGAGAAACTGCTCGACGCCTGCCGCAATTACCCCATGCCGGGCCGGCGCATGCTCACATTCGAATACATCCTCATGGCCGGTGTGAACGATTCGGCCCGGGACGCAAATAAGCTCGCCACTCTGCTGAAGGGCCTTCACTGCAAACTCAATCTCATCGCGTTCAACGAATATCCCGGATCTGCCTACAAAACGCCATCGCAAGAATCGGTCTCGGCATTTCAGCAGATTCTTCTGAAAAACCATTACACCGCCATTCTGCGCACCAGCAAGGGCAGGGACATCCTGGCCGCCTGCGGCCAGCTGCAGGGCGGGGCTTCGACTCACACCGTGAGCGCCCGCTATGGTCGCTGATCACAAACGGACCGGCAGCGCACGCCATATTTTGTGATTGTCATCCCCGCGTGACCAATATCCCCTTGACACACAAAATCCTTGCACTTATACTCCCGCCACGGAAAAGCAACATCTTATCAATCAATATTATTGAGTGCCACTGTGGACAGGCGTCATTTCCTTCATCTGACCGGTTGTACGATTGTGGCCGGTCTGCTTGCCGCCGGCAATGACCGGTGTGGCTTCAGATACAGGAAAGGCCGACTGGTGCATGTGCCGGGGCTGTGAGCACACCTCCTGCCTGCCTGACTTGCAACGGACAAACAGAAAAGGGAAAGAATCCATGCAACCGCGAAAACATCCGGTGTCATTGCTCGGCACGGCACTCATGCTCATGTTCATCATGCTGCAGATCCAGAGTTGCTCCAATCAATCCGTTTCCGGCCCGACGATCGCAGATATGAAGACGGTCTTTTCCAACCGTGATTTCACTTTTCAGCTAATCAGGACTGCCGGAGCGTCTCCCAGTGCGGCTGATATGGGGGAGTGCCTGGAAACAGCCCGCAAGGTTCGCGATGGCGATATACAGAGCTGGTACCGGGAATGGTATGCGCTGGCCGAACGCGTGAGAGGCCTCGGTGAATATTATGAGTCATCCGGAGACATCCAGAGGGCACGGGATGCCCATGTAAGGGCGAGCAACTATTATCGCAACGCCGGTTTTTTCCTCTCAGAACAGCCGATCGATCCCCGCATTCGCGATACCTGGACCAAGAGCGTCCATATCTTCCGCAAAGCCGCCGAGATGTTTACTCCGCAGATCGAGTATGTCGAGATCCCCTACGAAGGGACGACCATACCGGCGTATTTCTACCGCGGGAGCCCGGGTGAGGGACAGCGACCGACCGTCATCATACACCAGGGATTTGATGGCTCAAAGGAGGAGAGCATCCCGGGCGGCCTTGCCGTCCAACAACAGGGATACAACTGCATCATTTTCGATGGCCCCGGCCAGGGTGAAATGATCCATGACCAGGGCATCCCGTTCAGGCCGGACTGGGAGCATGTGGTCAAGCCGGTCGTTGATTACCTTGTGAAACGTCCTGACGTCGATCCTGCCAGAATTGCGCTGGTCGGATTCAGCATGGGAGGGTACCTGGCGCCCAGGGCAGCCACGGAAGAGCATCGCCTGGCTGCGGTCGTGGCGGACGGCGGCGTGTACAGCGTCTTTGAAGGCGTGGCGGAGCACTGGATCACCATGCCCCAGATGCCCACCACGCATGACGCCTTGCTGGCATTCATCCGGGCTTACCCCGGTGATTTTAACGACGTTGCCGGTTATGTCATGGCGTATTCGCCTGGTTCCAGGTGGTCTCTGGTACATGGCATGTACACCTTCGGCGTCTCCACGCCGGCAGACTATTTTCTCAAGCTCGCGGATATGACGCTCGAGGGTCGGGTCCAGAAGATCACAACACCGGTCTTGGTGGTTGACTCTGAAAACGATCAAACGTTCCCGAAACAGCCGCAAAAACTCTACGCCGGCCTCGCTGGCAGCGGCAATAAATTTCTGATGTTCACCGCTGCGGAAGGGGCAGATCTGCATTGCCAAGCAGGCGCTTCCGAGGTGTTCTGGCAGAAAACCTTTGCCTGGCTTGATACGATTCTCAAGTAGTCACCGGCATGATGAGCGGGATAACAACTCAATTTGGAAAAGGAGGGCGTATGAAAATGATGTTTCGTTTCAGTCTCGTTGCGGTCATCTGTCTATTCATGTTCACCGGAGCCGGCATTGTCCGGGCACAATCCTTACATGACACGGCAGACGCCAATAAGGATGGCACTGTCAATAAGTCTGAGTTGAAAAAGGCGCTGGGTGACCGTTATAAAACCGAAGATGCTGACAAGGATGGTAAGCTGACGGTTGATGAGTACCTGCAGGCCAGACAGAAGAACTTTGATGCGGCGGACACAAACAAAAATGGCATGGTAACGGTTGAAGAATGGGTTATCTACTGGTGCGGGAAGGCCGGAGATGCCGCCAAGATCAAAGCTCCGGTCAAGATGGACCGCCAGGCATCACGGTTCCAGCGGATGGATGTCGATCAGGACGGCACGGTACAGCAGAATGAGTGCGTCGTCTTCTGGGCCGGACGTTTTGTCGATCTCGATGAAAACAAGGATGGCAAAATGACCCGCGAAGAGTATCTCAGCAGAATGAAGGCCATGGCAGAGATCATGGACCTCGATGGGGACGGCGTCATCACCGTTGAGGAATACACGATCTCCTGGATCGGGAAGGAGCAGGCGGCCGGCAAAAAAGAGACGCCGGCGGCAGGAACGTCACCTGCAAAAAAATAACCTGATGTGCGTCGGGACATGACAGGGGGTAGCCGTGTGGCTGCCCTCTGTGTGCGGATACCATTTGTCGCACTGCCGTAAACGGCATTATATTGACACACAGGGAGATACAGGATGATTGATTGGCAATCGGTAACGGACTGGCTGTTGCACGACGGCACGAGGATTCTTATTATTTCTGTCATCGGGATCGCGCTGTGGTTTATGCTCAACCGTTTTCTTCCCCCCTTGATCCGTGGGACCGTCAGGCGAAACATCGAAGCGGAAACCGAAGGAGAGGGGAAAAAACGGGAGGATACCCTGATCGACGTATTGAGCGGCATCGGGCAGGTTTTGATTGTCCTGATCGTTGGTTTCTCGATTCTGTCGGTGCTGAACGTTCCGATTGCGCCGGTGCTGGCCGGTTTCGGTATCGTCGGCGTTGCTGTCGGTTTCGGCGCCCAGTACCTGATCCGGGACCTGATCTCAGGCATATTTATCATCATGGAGAACCAGTATCGGGTCGGCGATGTGGTGAAGGTTGCCGATATCAGCGGGTTGGTCGAAAAAATTACGCTGAGAAAAACCGTTCTGCGGGACCTGGACGGCATCGTCCATCACATCCCCAATGGCGAAATCAAAGTCGCCAGTAATTTCACGAGAAACTTCTCCCGCGTCAACCTGAACATCTTGGTATCTTACGGCACCAACCTGGACCATGCCATCCGTGTCGTCAACCGCGTCGGCGAGGAACTTGCTCAAGATGTAAATTGGCGCGACATTATCATTACGCCGCCGAAGGTATTGAGGGTGGATAAGCTGGGGGACTCGGGCATCGAACTCAAGATTCTGGGCGATGTCAAGCCGATCCGGCAGTGGGAGGTTATGGGCGAGCTGCGTCTTCGCCTGAAGAACACCTTTGATATCGAAG
Source organism: uncultured delta proteobacterium (assembly GCA_963708515.1). GTDB lineage: Bacteria > Desulfobacterota > Syntrophia > Syntrophales > Fen-1087 > JAPLJM01. Next base: position 140,188 of record CAVPSX010000023.1, read on the forward strand.
GGATCGTAATTCCATGGCCGCACATGAAAGTCTATTTCGGAGATCCGCGCATGGCGGCCGCATCGGCCTGCCCGGCCTGCGTTCATGTGAATCCATCGGGTGTTAAATTCTGCTCCGGGTGCGGCGCCAGCCTCGTAAACCCATAACCTTCCTTATTTGATTTGCCGCTGTCAGCAGGATAAGACGCCCCGGCAGGGAGAAGACATGATCGAAACCTCGACTTTTGAAGAAGTCACGCAGATCCGGATGAGCAGGGAGATTGGCGGCAAGCCTCTCTACTGTCGGCCTATCTATCGACGGTCTTCTAATTGATACGGGCTGCAGTAACACGGCGGAAGAACTGGTCGCCTTTCTTGGCGGAAGGCCTGTTTGTCAGGTTTCAATACGCATTTTCATGAGGACCACATCGGAGCGAATCATTTACTGAAGACCGGTTGGCCTCGAGATCCAGGCGCCGCACGGGTCGGTCCCGCATAGGACAGGCGACCTCTTCCCCTACCAGGAGACGGTCTGGGGATATCCGCAGCCGCCGAAGTGCGGCCCCTGCCGCCGGTCCTGCGAACACCAAAACACACCTTCGATGTGATCGAAGCGCCCGGTCACAGCGAGGGACACGCCGTCCTGGTGGAAAAGGCTCTGGGTTGGTGCTTTTCCGGGGATATTTTTGCCCGTGAGCGCATGAAGTTCATCCGCCCGGAGGAGGACATGGGCAAGACGGTCGCATCCATGCGCACGCTGATCGCGCTGCCCACCGACCGCCTGATTCTCTTCACGTCTGTCGGACGCATCGTGGAAGACGGCAGGCGGGCCTTGCAGGAATGCATCCTTTACCTGGAAGATCTCTCACACCAGGCCAAGGCGCTTGCACAACAGGGTCTTGGCGTTCAGGAGATCATTCAGAAGATGTTTGGAGGGGAACACAGTTTCGCCGCACTCACTAATGGTCAGTACACGACGGAAAACCTCGTCCGTTCCGTCCTAGCAATGGAGAAGTAAGCCTGTTTTATTTCTTGTCCGCCGCAGGCCCGGCTTCGGATGCTGTTGCCTGGGCGGTCTTATTTGCGGCAGCCCTCTCTTCCCCGGCCCCGGCCTTTTTTCCCTCTTTCTCTTTTTTTATCTTTTCCTCTTCTTCCTGTCTGATGAGCCGTTTTCTCGATTCCTCGATAAGGGAACGGACCTTTTCATCCAGGCCGATACCGGGGTATTCCCTGGCAATTATTTCGAAACGTCCCAATGCCGCCTTGTATTTGCCCTGTTTGAAGTAAAAATTGCCGACATAAAACTCCTTTTCCGCCAGTCTTTTGCGGCATTCCAGGATGTGCTTCTCTGCCAGGACGGAAAACTTGCTGTTGGGAAAACGTGCGATCAGCCTTTCAAACTCCTTCAAGGCTTTGAGCGTTTCCACCTGATCCCGGTCGATGGCGCCCATCTGGTTGTAATGACACATTGCCAACTGGAACATGGCGTAAGGAAGATTCTCATTGGTGGGTCTTAGACTGATCAAGTCTCTGTAGGCCATCTCCGCTTCGACATAGTTCTCATTGCTGAAGTAGGAGTCGGCAATACCGATCTCGGCACTGACAACCAGATTGTGCAGCGGGTATTGTTCCTTTACACGCTGAAAGGATTCGATGGCTTTTTTGTATCGGCCTTCCTGATAGAGCTCGGCGCCCCGCTTATAAAGGGCCTCCGGCGTCGCCCTGGCCATGCTGGGCGGCCGCCACCACTCGCTCATATCCTTCCACCAGCCACACCCGGACACACTCAAAAAAAGCAGGAAAATGACAGGAAGGCTTATTTTTCTGGTCAAGCGCCGTTTCACAGGTTTAAAGTCCCCTTTTAATGAACGTCTCAAGACGCTCCCTGGGAACCAGACCGATCAGTGTATCCAGAACTTTGCCGTCCTTGAACAGGAGCAACATCGGGATGCTCCGGACGCCATAGGCGGCGGCTGTTTTGGGGTTGTCGTCCACATTCATTTTGGCGATTTTGACCTGATCCTTATAGGACTGGGATAAATCTTCCAATATCGGCCCGATGGCACGGCAGGGACCACACCAGGGCGCCCAGAAGTCAACGAGCGCGGGCTTATCCGATTTTATAATTTCCTGTTCGAAGTCACCATCATTGACGTGAACAAGGGCTCCTTCTGTGCCCATTTTCAGACCCTCCTTAGATCATCCGGAGATTTTCTCTCGCGGCGCCTGATTGGCCAGCTTTTCAAAAGATTGATGACGGCTTATGCCACATCCGCCCTGGAAATGTCAAATTAAAACGATGCGCTTTTGACAGACGAAGGGCGATCTGTTATAACCGCCTAAAAATTACGGAAGATTCATGGTGAACGGATGAGACGACTGGGCATTATTTCGGGAACGCTCACACTTCAGAGAACAAAGCTTCTTGGGGAACTCAACGAAGAGATTGTGGAAACGGACTTCGGGACAGCGCTGGTCCTTCATTCCCCTCGCCTTGCACTGATCCCCAGGCACGGCAAAGATCCCCATCGGCACATCCTGCCCCACCGGATCAATCACGCCGCCAATCTTGCAGCCCTGAAGATGCTGGGCACAGATGAAATCATCGGGATCAATTCCACGGGATCGCTGAAAAAAGGACTCAAGCCGGGCGCCATCGTGATCCCCGACGACTATATCCTGCCGTACGGGGTCCATACGATCTTCGATTCGCCCGACTCAAAACCCGTGCATATTACCCCGGTCCTGCATGAGGGGGTCCGTCAAAAAGCCATCGATGCCGGCCGCCTTTGCGGCATCGACGTTGTAAATAGCGGAATATACTGGCAAACAATAGGACCACGGCTTGAAACCCGGGCCGAAATCACGCTGATGTCCCGGTTTGCGGATATCGTGGGGATGACGATGGCCAGTGAGGCCGTCATCGCCCAGGAACTGGAGATCCCCTATGCTTCCATCTGTTCCGTCGACAATTTCGCGCACGGCATCGGCAGTCAGAAACTGACCCTGGAGGGCATCCTCGAACATGCCCGCAGGAATACGGAATCGATTATCAGAATCATCTTAAAATACCTGGAAGGGAGAACAACATGAAGTTTTCAAAAAAGGGCGATAAAGGCGAGACCAGCCTGCTCGGCGGTCAGCGTGTCCCAAAATTCGATCCGAGACCGGACACGTACGGCACCCTGGACGAAGCCAGCTCGGTCCTGGGCGTGGCACGCGCCACCACAAAGAACCAGCGCATCAAGGATATCCTGCTTGGCGTCCAGAAAGACCTGCTGACCCTGGGCGCCGTGCTGTCAACCCTGCCGGAAGACCTGGACAAGCTGAAAATAATGATCGGCGAACCCGATGTATCGCGCATCGAAACACTGATTGACGACCTTCAGAAAAACGTGACGCTGAAAAATGAGTTCATCTATCCGGGGGAAACAATGGTCTCAGCCCAGATCGATGTCGGCCGCACCATCATCCGTCGGGCGGAGCGGAAAGCCGCCAGACTCAAAGCGGACGGATTGCTGGACAACGAGTATATTCATCAATACCTGAACCGCCTGGCAGACATGCTCTTTACGCTGGCCCGATACGAAGAGCAGAACGGGTAATGGCTTCGGAAATGATCCGATGTTTTACAAATCCGTTAAAAGGCACCCAGTTGGCAGGGTTTAATTTTAATCTTGAGCGCCTCGCAGGCGGACGAGACCTCCATTCTGGCGATGCCCATCCCGTCGGCGATTTTCCACGCGGTGAGGCACGGCAACCACCCATCGGCCAAGGCGCCGCGAATGGCCTTTTCGAGCTTCGTGGAAACTTTCACAGCGGGCTCGACGACCCCTTTCTTCTGGCCGTAGCCGAAAAGACCCAACTGGCAACGCTTGAGACGGATTTCCAGAAGATCAATCGTCACCCCGATTTCGAGCATGTCCACGCGAAAATTCTCTGCGATGGCGCTGGCATCGGCGCAATTGATTTCTTCATTCGCGGCTCTTTTCCGAACAGCGTCAGCAATCTTTTTATTTAACGTCCTGCCTTTAGGATGCTTTGCAGCATAAAGGTCCGCATCGGTGCGCGTCATGGTTCCTCCTCCTGATCAGCCTCGGGCCGGCTGAAGAATCGTCATTCCCGCGGAAGCAGGAATCCAGCCTTTTAGGCTGTATTTTGGATTCCGGAGCCTGCCCGTACTTGATACGGGGTCAAGCCCGGAATGACAAATGCGGTATTTTCAAAAGTCTCGTCAGTATTTCATGTAATGGAACGGCTCCACCGCCGATAGGGCCTCCACGTCGAGTGTCTTGAAGCCATTCTTTTCAATGAGCTTCATGGCCTTTTCAATCTGGTCCACATCTAGGACAAAAACCGCCTTTTCACGGCTTTCCAGAACGAATCCATAGGCATTGTTGATATTGATGCCCTCTTTGAACAACAATTGCGTCAGCCGGTCGAGCCCGCCAGGCTTGTCGTCGATCAGGACCGCCAGGACGTCGCGCAAACTAACCATCATCCCGGCTTTGGTCAGGGCGGCCTGGGCCCGCCCGGGATCGTCAACGATCAGGCTGATCACCCCAAACGTATCCGACGTGGATATGACGGTGGCCCGGATGCTGATCTTCTCTTTTGCCAGAATCGCCGTCACGGCGGCCAGTTTCCCCGGTTTGTTTTCTGCAAAAATCGATAGTTGTTGCGCAATCATGCCAGCCTCCCCTTCCCTGCTCAATCCTTCCTGTTATCCAGGACGCGCTTCGCCTTTCCCTCGCTCTGGGGCAGGCTGTCCGGTTCAACGAGATCCACCTTGGGCGTAATGAGGATGTCGCTCTTGAGTTCCTCCACAATGCGGCGCCGCAAGGTTTCCAACTGCCGCAGGTCGCCCATGAAGTATTCGCGCCTGACCTCGACCTTGACCGTCATCAGATCGGTAAAGTCCACCCGCTCCAGAACAATCAGATAGTTGTTGCCCACACCGGGAATGCCCATGAGCTTCCGTTCAATCTGAATCGGGAAGATGTTTACCCCTTTGATAATCATCATGTCGTCCGTCCGGCCCTTGATCCGCTCGATGCGGCGATGCGTCCGGCCGCATTCGCAGGGGCCGGGAATGATGCGGGTCAGGTCTTTTGTGCGGTATCTGAGGATGGGCATGCCGTCCCTCACGAGCGTGGTCAGCACAAGCTCTCCCTCCTGGCCGTCGGGAACGGACTTCAGGGTCTCAGGATCGATCATCTCTACCAGAAAATGATCTTCCCAGATATGCATTCCGTTTTGAGCCGGGCATTCAAAGGCCACGCCGGGTCCGCACATCTCCGTGAGGCCATAGGAATTGAAGGCCTTGAACCCGTAAAAATCCTCCAGTTTCCTGCGCATCTTTTCCGAATGCGGCTCGGCCCCGATAAATGCCCGCTTGAGCTTTGTATCCCGCCGGGGGTCAACGGCCATTTCCTCAAAAACGTGTATCAGATGCAGGGCGTAACTGGGAATGACATGGATGGCGGTCGTTTCAAAGTCGCGCATGAGCTGAATCTGCCGTTTGCTGTTGCCGGATCCGGCGGGGATCGTCAACGCCCCGATTCTCTCCGCCCCGTAATGAAAACCCAGGCCGCCGGTAAACAGACCGTAGGTCATCATATTCTGGAAAACATCGCTCTTGCGCATGCCTGTCATGTACATGGAACGGGCAACGATGCTCGTCCATTGATCGATGTCATTGGTCGTATGAAAAACGATGGTCGCTTGACCTGTTGTTCCCGACGAAGAATGTATGCGAACCAGTTCGTCCCTGGAAGCGGCCAGAAATCCGTAAGGCCAGTGGTCCCGGAGGTCGTCCTTGATGGTCAGCGGAAGTTTCTCAATGCCTTCAATTGCCTTTACCACATCCGGGTCCATGCCGACTTCTTTGAAAATCCGCTCGTAATGAAGCGATTTTTTTGCCTGCTGCAGGGTCGTTTTGAGCCGTTTGAGCTGAAGGGCCTCCAGCGCGGGCCGGTCGATGGTTTCAATTTCCTTGTCCCAGTACATGATGCCGCCTCCCTGTTTCGTGCAATGCAAGTTGCCCTTTTTACTTACAACTCTCTCGGAATTATTTCAAGATAAAAACAGGCACGGGGCCAATCGGAGTAACCGCCGACCAGATTGATAAAGATTTTATGCCGTGCGGCGCTTTCCTGCCATGCACACCGCTTCGTGTTGTCGGCCTCTATAAATGCGGTTCATCCGGGTCATGCGTACTTTCGAGGTGATAATCCGTTGAATTGAGCCTTTACTTATCCGCACCCTTGATATTACTGAAAGGTCATTCATTTAAGTCAACGAGGGAGGCTGATGCGTTTGTGAAGCAGTTTTCAGACCGTTATATTCAGGCACGGGCAATGAAAAAATGAAATGCGTCGGTTATTGACGCTACCTACCGAGTCAAGGTTTTTCAATATGGAATTGGAGTAAGGATTACCCGTTGAAATAGTGGTAACCTGCATCCCTAAAAAATGGACCGGGTTTGGAGGGCAGGTCAAACCATGGTCTCTTTTTCCAAGGTCTGGCGATGTCGATATCTCATGGGTGGAAACGGGCCACCTATGCCTTGCCGCAAATGCGACAGGGTATATATAGATGGACCATCATGATATTCCTGTTCAATGTGGCGTTCTAAAGTTTCCAGAGGCCGTGGAGATTGCAGTATTCCCGTGCCGTGATATTCGCCGTCTCGACGGGGAAACTCGCCTCCGGCGCTTGACCCGGTGCAAGGAATTGTCGATAGACTTTCCCGTCGGCAAGAATCTCGATCCATTCGATGTAATGCTTCTCCTCCATGGGATGGGCGACACTGCCTATCTTCACCTTCACTCCACCCGCTACTTTTTCCACGACAGGAACATGCTTTTCCTGCGCAGCATCCGTTGTGTTCTCCTTCATCAGTTTCACGGGTTAGCCGCAGCACACTGGTTGGCCTGCTCCACCATGCAGGACCTCCACAATATTGCCGCAAACTCCACATTTGTAAACTTCGTTTCTCGTTGCCATAGTCAGTTCCTCTCGTAAAGTGTTTAATCAACCTTTTTAAACATCTTTCCTTTCGCGCTGCAAACCGGGCAAGTCTCCGGTGCTTCTTTTTCTGAAGTATAGCCGCAAACAGGGCATACATAATAGTTGTAAGCTTCTTTCGCGCTATCCAAATTGTCAAGAACATGCTGATATAGCTCGGCATGAATTTTTTCGACTTTGTTGGCAAAATTGAAAGATCGCTCTGCCTCTTTGTGTCCTTCCGCTTTTGCTGCTGCAATCATACCCGGATACATGCTTTTAAACTCGTGCGTCTCTCCTTCTATAGCTTCCTGCAGGTTTTCTCTCGTGGAACGGATTGCCTTCAATGCCCTTAAATGAGCGTGGGCGTGAACTGTTTCCGCCTCCGCGGCCGCCCGAAACAGTTTTGCCGCCTGCGGAAATCCTTCCTGGTCGGCCTTGGCCGCAAAAGCCAGATATTTTCGATTTGCCTGTGATTCTCCGGCAAAAGCTTCTTTCAACGCATCGTCTGATTTGGACATAATTTTCTCCTTCAAATATTTTTTATCATTGATCTTCCTGTAATATTTGTATCATAAGTAATTTAGAGTTCAGCTATTTTTTGATTATGTCTAATTAAAATGTTGTGGGTACCGGAAAACAGAAAAAACATTACAGGAAGTCGTCCTTATATCTAATAAATTTAATTATAATATAATAGCAAAAGGGACGAAAACGATTAACCTATTATTCTATTATGAAGTATGGTAGTTTTCATTCAATGCCATTAAAGATTAATTATTCCCAGAAAAAGAATCAGCATCCGGTCATCATAAGCATATGGATTCAGGCCTTCCGCCTTCATTATGTGCCCACAAGTATCCTTCCTGCCTTACTGGGAGGCATCGTCGCCTGGTCGAGATTCCATGAATTTAATTTCTGGCATTTTTCCATGGTTATCATCGCTGTGACGTTCCATCACATAGGTTTGAACATGATTGATGATGTTTTTGACTATATCCATGCAGTAGATCGTTCACATGGCGAAGAGAAGAATCCCTATACCGGCGGCAGCGGAGTTCTTACCACTAAAATGATTCCTTTAAATCATATGATAACGGCAGCTGTCATCTGTTACCTAATAGCGCTAGTTATTGCAATTTACTTTACCATAGCGTTAGGTTGGACCATTTTGATATTTGTCATAGTAGGTGCTTTTTCATCTATTTTTTATACCATGCCACCAATTCGGTATGGTTACCGTGGATTCGGAGAATTGAGCATGTTTATTAATTTTGGTCCAGTCATCAGCCTTGGTGCATTTTACGTACAGACCAATTCGATTTCCTTAGAACCAATTATTGTTTCGCTTGTTCCCGGATTCCTGATGTGGTCCATGATTGTCATCAATGAGATACCCGATTACGATGAAGATCGCGAATCAGGCAAGTTTAATCTCGTCGTACGTGTCGGAAGAAAACAAGGTGTTTTATTGTATGCGGCGGGGCTGATTTGTGCTTACGTTACCATGCTCCTGTGTGTATTCTTTAAATTAACATCATTTGGTGTTGTCTTTGGGCTCCTCACAGCACCCATTGCCTATGGTTCCTTTCAAACACTTAAAAATAATTACATGGATAAGTTAAAAATGGCGCCCGCTAACCTTGCCACAATAAAAGTCCATGCGTTAACTATGATTTGTCTAATAATAGGATATTTAGCGGATGGAATTATATCCCGATAGATGCAATGACGTGGCCATCCAGCCTTTCGTCGTGATAAAAGGCAAAAATATCAATTCAGAAAAGCAGCGCTCTTATTACCAAACGATACTGATTTTGGTTTGCATTATTTTTTCTCTGTGGGAAATGTCAAACCGCCTCCATAAAATCCGATAATGGACACGATGATAGCCATAGAAAATAGTAACATGAAATAAATAATTGATTCTTTTCCAACGACAGCGAAATCATCGGGAGAAAGAATTCGCCAGAGAAACGCAATTATGGCAACACTCAGAAGAATAAAGGAAGAGTAAATTTTAATGCGCACAGGCTTCATGGGTTTGGCTTGATAATTAATCCACCAGGTTAAAAAACCGGAGGCGACTGAGGGCAGAATAAAAAGAATATCTGCTCCCAGGCAATGCAGTGCCGTAGTCTCAAAGGATTGCACAGAGGTGATCAGGTAGAGAAAATAAAAAAATGCAGGCGCAATCGAAAAAACCATGGGAAAATGAACGACCATAGGGTGCGGATGCCGACGTAAAAAAGGAATTTGTTCCAGCAACATTTCCAGAGAACTGGGCAGAAATTGCTCTGCTGCCTTTTTCTTTAACATTCCCACTTGTGGATATTTATCCAGCACCTCTGTACCATGGGGCGCGGCTGCAATATCCGAGGTAAGGTCGCTTCCTGCCTGATGGCGTTTCATGTGAGTTCCTGTTTTCCATAGTTTACTTTGACTTACATCAATAACTCTATTCCCATGAGCTATGTAACAAGGTCTGCCGTCCTTACCATCATATTTTGACATTTCTTCCAAATCGAATTCTTTCATAAAAGCCTATCTTGACAAGGAAAGTATTTTCGAGCTCCTGCAATCAATATCAGAACTCCAAATTCTCCGATTAGTTATCGCTTCATAATGACACAATTAATTTAATTTAAAAAGACAAAAAGCAGTTTCATTGATTACCTATTGAAAGAATGTATACTTGACAAGGATAACGATTTGTTGCTTTCAGCAAGGAGCCAATAAACAGGACTCCCATTTATTTCCATGCATCTATAAACTGAACGATCATTTGGGCATCCAGCCCAACCCCTTGGCATGCAGGCTCTGGATGTAGAGCCGGTCAGAAGTTTCCGTCACTCCCGTAGTTTCCGGGTAGGCACCGCTTGGGTCCTGCAGATCAGCCACGACCTTGCCGTCTTCCGTAAAAGCCATCACATGGCCATAGGCTTTCGGAACCGGCCACATCGCACGCGGCAGGCGAAGCGTGAGCTTACGCATGAACGGCTTGGTGGCCAGGTTGTCGATGGTGGGGTTACGCGGTTTCATGAGGCCCAGCCAGATTTTCCCGTCGAGTCCGCGCATCAGGTTGTCCGGATAACCGGGCAGGTTGTCAAACAACACTTTGGCCTGATCGCTCAGGGTAGAAATATCCAAATCTCTCGCGTTCACAGAAATTTTCCACACTCGATATTTACCGGTTTCATTGACGAACAGCATTTGTTCATCCCGGCTCAGGGCGATACCGTTGGCAAAACTAAATCCTTTCGCCACGACTTGGGTCGTTTTGTTTTCCGGGTCGTACTCCAGAATACGGCCGGTTGATGCCTGTTCCAGGATGTCCAGAATGCCGGCCTCAAATGTTCCGCCCCAGTCTTTGGGTGCAAAGCGGGTTGACGCATCGCTCAAATAGATCTTGCCGGACTCGGCCACCACCACAGCATCGGCATAGCGGATAGGATCTCCGTTTACCTTGTCGGTTAACGTCATGATCTTCCTGTCGGGGCTGATCGACAACAGCCCCTTGTTGACGTCGGCAGCAATCAGGTTTCCGGATCTGTCAAAGTCAAAACCCAGCACCCGCCCGCCGGTGTTTACAAACACCTCCTGCGAGCTGCCGTCCGGATTCATTCGCAGGACGTTGCCGCTGGTTACTGTCGTGTAAAGCTTGCCGTCTTTGCCGATGGCGATATGCTCTGGCCCTTCTTCTTTACCCAATGAAATCATCTTGAGATTGGCAAGCTTTGTGTTGACGGCGTGTGGGCCGGTATAACCAGGCGGCATGGACGCATTCCAGATGACAGGCTTAATCGGCACCGGCCATAACGTCAGATAAGCGGCCAGCAGAAGCAAAATGACAACAATCGTCAAAACAATTTTTTTCATGATGCCTCCTTATGATAAAAACACAAAACCCCGCCTCTTTTCAGAAACAGGGTTTCAATAATCTCTCCATGGCATCACCCTTTTTAAAAGGGGTTCAAATTGGTTGTTAACCGATTGACTATGCCTCTTTCATATGTGTTTCTTTGTGGCCATAATAAGTTGAGAAGTCAAGGTAATATTTTATTAATAACCATTTGAAATCCTGCATTGTCATCGAGGTTGATGATTTGTGGATTACAGTAAGCAGGCATCACCCGGATGGACCTTACTTTTTTACAATTTCAACTCTTCTGTTCTTTGCGCGGCCTTCTTCTGTCCTGTTATCCGCCACCGGCTTTTCCTGCCCCCATCCGGTCGCGGTCATCCGAGACGGGTTAATGCCAGCATCGGATACCGCCTTGATGACTGCTTTGGCGCGGTTAAGCGAAAGAGGTCTATTGGCTATCGGCGTTCCTTGAGAATCAGTATGCCCTTCAATAGAAATCTTGAGGTTGGGCTGGCTTTTCATCAGCTCGGCAATTTGGTCAATTATTCCTATAGATTCCGGCTTTATTGTCGCCTTGTTCGTATCGAAATTGATGTACAGCGCCATGAAGCCGTCTTTCTGCAACGCCTGCCACATGTCATTGGCCGTAATCTCTTGTGCCATTGCTTTCTCCTCAAGTATGGTTAGGCTTATGTTACGGCCGTCATTGAACAGCTCAATGCCGACGTAAATCTGCACGCCTTTTTTATCCATCTGCATGGCGGTGTAGCGGTCACGGTCAACAAGTATTTTTGCCTTCAATGTCTTCGCCGCATTCTGGTAATTGCGTCTTATTTGCAGATAGCCTGGAGCCATGCCTGCTGATTCCTGGTATCCATACCTAATGAATGTCCTTTCCCCTTCAGGCTTTAGGTTCTTTGCTGAATCGACTTCTTCATCGAGTAGGATGAGGGCTTGATCATATTTTTTCTCGCAATCGAGGATGTAATAGTTTTTCATCCTTGTGAAAAGTCCATGGTCCTTGCAGCCGTCGGCATCGGGCTCTGCAAAGACTAATGCCGGTGTTAAAAGAACAATTCCAAAAAATAATAAGCCAATTCTTTTCATATTATTCTCCTTTAGGGTTAATGCCAACCGTCAACATTTTATCCTATATCATATTTATGGAAGAAAAGAGCATCGTTGATCAACTATTGAAATCAAGCATTTTTTTCAAGGGATACGATATGCTGCTTTCAGGAAGGAGCCAATCAATAGAACCGTCTCATTATTCATAAGGGGTTGCTTGTTCATGTCGCCGGCTGACAGATCGTAGGTCGGCATGTGCTATGGCATGCTGCCGAAAGACAAGGTCATCGGTAGCGGATGTAGTCGAAGCTCCATCGGTAATTCTGGCTGAATTGCTTCCCTCCCTCCAGCCAGGCGCCCCTCACACCGCCGGAAAATATTTCATCTCCCCGCTGCTGGAAACGGGCCTCTCCGAGACGTCGGTATAACCAGGCGTATGCCGGGGCGATCAGGAGATTCAGGTCGGGCGAAGGTTCCCGAGGCATGCCAACGCATTCGTCCGTCACCGCCTGTGACCCCGGTTTGCAGGAGATGTATACAAAAGAGCGGCTGGCCGGATGCCACGCCTCGCCCCAGAGCCAGTCGGCGGTTCTCTGGATGGCGGGAAGGATGCGTCCGTCGCCGTACCGTTCCTCGTAGGCGATGAGGGCCTCGAAGGTGAGGCCTACCATAAATGGTTTGACGTAAGGGGCACTCCGGGATCCGGACCACTGGTCCAGGTGTCCCAGGGCGAACTCGACGGCCTGTTGGAGAAGAGGGGAACGCGCTTCCCCCACGTCGATGGCCTTCATGTACGCATGGATGAGGTAGGCCGTCTCCCGGCTCATCTCCGCATCCGGATCGCCGGCCTGGGGAGCCCAGGCTGATTGGGTCGCCAGCGCCACGACGGCATTCCTGCTGACCGCGTCTCCGGTTCTCCGGAAATCCTCCGCCAGGCCGTGGGGAAAGACCTGCCAGCCGGGCACCTGGCCGCTGCCTCCCAGAACGAGGGGACGGTACACGGCTTTTACATAATCGGCGCATAGCCTCCAGGATGAATCACCCGTGTAATCGGAGATCTGCTGGAACGTGCGAATGCCGTCGTAATACCAGACGCCGCTTTCATCGGTCCCCGTCCGCTGGATTTCCCCCTGATCGCAGTGTATGCGGCCGAAGCTCTGCATCCGAGCTTCCCACAGGGCGCGATCGGGGATCGGTATCGAAGAGGGAGGGGTGCTCGTCGTATTGTTCGCAGGACCATCGCCGCCGCCTCCTCCACCGCAGGACAAGACAAACAATAACGCGATTAAGAGGGGGAATGCTTTCTTCATTGAGTTCTTTCTTTTTCCACTCTGCGGCCGTTTTGGAGTATAGGAACGCGGTTTTATCAAGTCAAGGGATCTTTCCATAGAACGTCCGGCTTCTGCTACTCGATCCCGCGTCTGCGCGTGCTCCACACCCCGCCCATCGATGGGCTCCACGGCCTATGGCTACTCGGCTGCGGCATCCCGAAGAAGGTCTGTTGCCAGAGGACCTTCCCGCCGCTACACTTCCATATTTTACCCAATCCTCAGACCCATTTACAGAGGTCACAAGTAGAAGGATAATGAGGAATGGTAAAAAAAGAACTAGGTATATCGTTTTCATATCTATACCTTTCACCTGGAACCATTCAATATTGGTTATTACAGACTTTTTCTCGTAAGTTATCCCCCATTGAACCAGGAATTACATTATCCCATTCTGGTTTATCAGGTGATTTAGTTTCTAATACTTTACCATCGGTATCATAGTCAGTAATAGATAATATCTGAACCATTTGTTTCTTACAGTCAATTTCTTGTAAAATCAGAATATGTGAAAATTTGTCCCATTTTCTCTCAGTCATTCCATCAATATAGTCCTTTTTACCTTCATCAGAGAAAACCACTTTGAACCATACTTGAACCAGATCCTTTGTCCTGTGTTCTATACTGACCTTTTTATAATAAATATTGGTTCCATCATTAGAACTTGAATATTCCACCCAATCCTCAGACCCATTTACAGGGGTCACAAGTAGAAGGATAATCAGAAATGGTAATAAACGAACTGAATAAATGGTTTTCATGTCTACTCCTTTCATTTTATCTCTAACAATTTTTCCGTCAATCTTGTTTTCAACTGAGGACAGGATGGCCTCCCTCAGTCCGCCTGGTATGGGGTCTGGGGGTTATAGCTACCCCCGGCTACATGGGGCATACGTCATTTCTCGATCGTAAGTACGAACCGGCGCAATCTTGGCTAAAGTCTCGCCACAGGGTTATCGCTTCTTTCGTAGCCATGGCGCACATCTGTTTTTTTGTAAGTTATGATCAATCAAATCCGATCCACTTTGTTGAGTTTTCGACAGGCTCGCGTGTGCTTGTAATTGTATTTGCGACGTCATCCCTGTCAGGGAAGCCGATTGCGATCGCTATAATGAGGCGCTTCGAAGCGGGGATGCCTGTATGTTGTCTCACTACCTCCGGATACATGACTCCCTGGTCCTCAATACAGGTCCCAAGTCCATGATGCAAGGCTGAGAGGCAGATGTTTTGCATGACCGCCCCTAAATCCAACAGCGGCCCCGATTCAGACAACTTCTTGTCGACACAGATCAAAATAGCCGCAGGAGCATCGAAGTAGCGCAGCCCGCGCTCCATCCACTCATTGCGTTTTGACTTGTCTTCTCTGGCAATACCCATAATCTGAAAGATATGCTTGGCAAGTTCCACTTGTCGAGCCCCATAGACGCTGTCCTTCGTCCAGGTGATGAGTTCATGTTCCGAGTGCGGGTTCTCGCCTGCCCTGAACTTCTCAACAGCCCCCTCTCGGATTTTAAGGAGAGGTTCCCCCGTTATTACAAAAAACTCCCAAGGTTGGCAGTTTACTGCAGATGGCGCTTTGATGGCGGCTTCTATAATGTCCATAATAAGTGCCTTCGGTATAGGGTCCGGCTTATAGCCCCGTATACTTTTTCGCATCCTGATTGCATCGAGAATATTCATTTCCATTCCCTCCTCTATTTTTTATGATATCATATTTCAAAAGTTGCCTCTTATTTGTCATTGTCGCATCACGATACGACCGAAGGTAATAGGGGTACAGTTTTTATCAAGTCAAGGGATATTCCCCCGTGCAGTCACGAGTTTCGTTTGAAAGGAAGCATGCTTGTGACGATTGGTGTTTTGTTGAGTACAGCAAGCTATACGTGAACTGGATGAACCAGAAATGAGAGGGGTGGGGGGAAATCCTTCTGAGATTGTTATCGTCCGATCGAGCACTGTTGCCTGCTTTTTAAGTTCTCAAGGCCTCCCCATCGCCGCTTCATAGATTCCTAAAAGAGCGTGAGCTTCGTCTGAGGGACCCGGCCATGTTGCCGCTCGCTGGCGACCATTTGCCGCAAGGGACTCCCGAAACGCCGGATCACTGGCGAGCCTTAGAACACTCCGGACGAAAGCCGCCTGATCGCCGGGATCGAAAAGAAACCCGCAGTGGCCGATCCCGTTTTTGTCTTCGACCAGCCATCGGTTCCCCGGAATGTCTGAAGCCAGCACCGGCCGCCCCGCCGCCATGGCTTCAAGCAGTGAATTGGAAAGACCCTCCGAGCGGGAATGGTTCAGGACGACATCGGCGCCTTGATAGGCGGCATGCATGGCTTGCGGAGGGATCTGAAAAATCCATTTCTCGAAAGAATCCAGACGCTTGATCTCTTTGTCGAACCGGGCGGCATATGCGGCGTCAAGGGCCGGCCCGGCAAACACTACGCGGATTTTCGGGCAGTCTGCATGTGCCTTTTCCATTGCACAAAGGCATTCGAGGTTGCCTTTTACCGGGCGAATGCCGGCGGGCATGAAGAAGAGAACATCCTCCTCGCGGCAGCCCGCAACGGCCCGGAGATCAAAATCGTCTTTTCCAAACCATAAAAAAGATTTAGGCACAGCAGCGATTCGCTCTTGCAAATCCGGCAGGAGTTCCCGCAGCAGGCGGTCGATTTCCGGGCTCTGGGCAATGATTGAACGGGCCCTGCGGCAGGTCTCGCTCACTATCTTCATACCCTCCCCTTTCATTACATGCAGGTTGATATCTGTCCCTCCGGGAGAAACGACAAAGGGCAAATGGCCGGATTTTCCCGCCACGAGCGGATTGAGCATCAATGCACCCGCCCGGCTGATGTGATGCGCATGCACGACATCCGGATGGAAACGATCCAGAGCTTCAACAAGACCCCGTGGATTGAGGTTCTGAGTCTCGATCACGTTGACGACGATGCCTTTTTGCACCAGGGCCCGGCGCCATCGCTCGGCCGAAATGGCATTTCCCGTCAGATTGGGAAAGGCCGTCGGGGTCAAAATGATCACACGTAGCGCGGTATTCAAGGACAGGCCTCCGGAAAGGGTGTAAGCCGGATATGGTATTTTTCAAGCATTTGATGAAAGCTGCCGCTCGTCAGTACGGTAAGCTCCTTTTCTCTTTCCCGGTTCGAGAAAGCGGAAAAAGGACCCCCCGGACCGCAATGTGCCATGCCGGGATGAACCATGAGCTCGGTAAGGCCCGGAGGCAGCGTTTGCAGGGTTCTTTCAAGGCTCTCAAGGGACAGCCTTCCTTTCAGATAAAAACCCCGGAAATGATCCGTCGTTTTCATTATGGAACCATGAAGCTTGATCCGGACGGCTGCCGCGAGCCGGCAAAACCGCTCCGCTTCGTCATTCAGCAATAAATTGTTTCGATCCATGGATCTTGCAGGCAGCGGCTCTTCCGGGATCCGCATCCACGGAATCCCGAATTCCCTTGCCGTTCTGATTGTTGCGTCGATCGCGGCAGGGAAAATATGTGCGTGCTGGTGCCCGTCCAGATGATCCATCCGGACGCCGGCGTCGCGCAGCGCCTGAATCTGGGCGGCAAATTCCCGCCGGATTTCCTTTTGAAGCGCATCGTCGTCCCTGTTCATCAGGCGCCGATGGCCCTCCTGTTTGCCGCAAAAACATCCGTCCGCGCCTGTGATGGTTTCCAGCCCCGGACTCAGCGGCCGCCCTTCGGTCAGGTTCAGATGGACGCCGAATGAAAGCTGCCTGCCGTTCATGGAAGCGATCCGCTGAATGCAATCCTGAAAGGCGGGCCCATTGACCAGGATGCTTGCGGCCGTCACGGAACCCGCTTCAATGGCCTCGATGATCCCGGCATTGCGGGCTTCATCCGCTCCCAGATCGTCTGCATGGATAATCAACCGCTTCAACACGCTTTCGCCCCCCGGGCACAGATGAAAAGATTTCTGAATCGATATCCACCCTCACCCGCTTCGCAGAAGTCCGAACGCCCCGATGAACGCAGCGCGAGAAAATGATTCATGAGTCCTGTTTCAAGGGATTCGTACTCATCGCCCGTGAAGAACCGCTCAGTCTCATGTACAACACAGACGTGATGGAAATGTTCGCGCAACTCACGGAGAAGCTCCGACGGATTGGCAAGGGAGATGGCCATCAACCACAGCCTTCCGCTTTCCGGTTTCAGAAAAACAGCGGCGCCCTGAAGGATTTTGAACAGGTGCCTTGTTCCATCGAATCCGCCATACCGGGGACCAAAGGCGTGATGGCCCGGTGTCTGGGGAGGGGTTGCAACAATCACATCGAACAGCCCCGCATCACCGGCCGCACGGCCATTCAGCGCTTCATACCAGGCGCCTGCGCAGATTGCGATCTTGTCGGCGACACCATTTGCCCGCGCGTTTTGCCTCGTCGCCTCAAGGGCGCGGGGGTCGATATCGGTGGCCACGACATGGCCGGCGCCCAGCCGTACTGCGGCAACGGCAAGCAGGCCTGCGCCACACCCCAGATCGAGGACTCGGTCTCCTTCCCGCACATCGAGACGCGCTGCAAGTTCCAGGGTAGAAGGCGGGGGATGATGCACACCTGCGGGGATGCGCAGATCAACGGGACCGGTCGGAAGCATGATGTTCATTTTCCCGTTGCGATGCAATGGGGATCTGCCATAACGTCTCAGGGCTGCCGACAGCATCTTTTCCACGAGGGCAGTGTAATTCAGGTCCGCCCACCGCGCCGACAGCGCCAGCGCTTCCAGCGGCTCCAGAGACGGTGTTGTGTTCGCCTCCAGAAAGTAAAACGTCCCGCCGGAAGAAAGGCGGACATCGAACCGGGCGTAATCCCGCAATCCAAGGGCGCGAAAAGCAAGAATTGAGAGGTTTTTCAGATCGGCCGCGAGATCGGGCGGCAGTTCAGCCCGCAATACATCTTGTCTTTCTTTCGTCACGTATGACCGTTTGAACGCCTCGGTCAGCACGGCGCTTTCACTTGCATGAACGAGCCACTCCAGAGGCGGCAGCACGCCCAGGCCGTTTTCATCCTCGAGCAGCGAGACGGCAAATTCACGTCCCGCAATAAAGGTTTCCACGAGGACCGGCTGCCTGTACCGGTCGATGAGCGCTGCAATCCCCGCGTGGATTTCATCCTGTGTTGCAGCAACATGGAGACCGCGGCTCATGTGTTCAAAGGACGGCTTCAAAACGACTGGCGCCTTGAGCCAAGCGGGCAACTTTTGCTTTTTCGACGTCACCGCGACACCCGGAGGCGTCGGAATGCCGGCATTTGCCAGACATGTCTTCGCGACAATCTTGTCATCGGCGCGCAAACAGGCCCCGGCGTCGGAACCGACAATCCGCACGCCATGGGCCTCCAGCAGCCCTCTTACAAAGGGCCGTAAAAGCCCGGTCCCTCGAAAGGTGTCTGTATGTTCGATCACGAGGTCGCAGCTTTGCGAGATTTCTCCGGCCCTGAGTTCAATCTCTGCGGAATCCACAAAAACAACGTCATGGCCGAGGGCATGAAGCCCTTTCGCAACCGCTTCCGCACAGCCGCAGGGAGCGCCGACCGTGTGCACAACCGCAATCTGCATGATCATCACCGGAACATTTATTTATCAATCCGACATTGGAATTTTCGGGAAACAGCTATCGTTATGAACGCCCGACCAGTGCTGCAGCAGCCCTGCGGGCGGCCAGATGGACGGGATCCCACACACTGGAGTAAGGCGGCGCATAACTGAGGTCGAGATGGATCATGTCCTCGACGGTGAACCCGGCATGCAGTGCTGTTGCGAAAACATCTATCCGCTTGGCCGCCCCTTCCACACCGACAATCTGCGCGCCCAGAAGCCTGCCGTTTCCCTTTTCCGCAAGCGCTTTCACCGTGATCTTCCCGGAATTCGGATAGTAGCTGGCCCTTGTTATGCTTTCGATCCGCCCTACCACATATTCCAGTCCGAGGGCATGGATCTCCTTCTCCTGGAGGCCAGTTCTGGCAACCTCCACGTCGCATATCTTGCTGACGGCGGTTCCCAGCACGCCCGGAAACGTAGCATACCCTCCGCCCAGATTTATGCCGGCAACCCGACCCTGCTTGTTGGCGATGGTGCCGAGGGCAATATGAACGGGGCGACGGCTTACAAGGTGAAAGGACTCCGCGCAATCGCCGGCAGCCCAGACACCCGGGATTTCCGTCTGCATGCGGTCATTGACCTTGATGGCCTTGCGCACGCCGAGGGCTAAGCCTGCGCGCTCGGCAAGTTCCGTGTTGGGGCGCACGCCCAGTCCTAAAATCACGATATCGGCAGGGATGGTCCGTTGATTTGTTACAACTGCCCGGACACTTCCGTCGGAAACCTCGGCGCCCTCTAAGGTCTCCTCCCGAAAGAGCTTCACGCCGACCTTCAGGAGCGCATCGGAGACGAGGGCGCCCATGTCGGGGTCGAGCGTGTTCATGACCTGGCTTGCCTGCTCCACCAGAGATACGTCGAGGCCTCTCATGATGAGAGCTTCCGCCATTTCCAGCCCGATATATCCCCCCCCGATCACGACCGCCTTTTTCGGTTTCTGCGTGTCCACGGCCGTCCTCACCCGGATGCCGCTGTCAAGAGAATGAAGACCGTATATGCCCCGGGCATCGGACCCGGGAAGTACGGGATAGACAGGAATCGCCCCCGTGGCGATCACCAGGTGATCGAAGGCCTCCCGCCATTCTTTCTTTTCCGTGATCGACCGGACACGGACACTGCGGTTCTTCAGATCAATTTCGGTGACCTCATGCAGGACACGGGCATCGATGCCGTATTCATCCCGAAATTCTTCCGGTGTGACGGCAATGAGCTTCCGGATATCGTCGACAACCTTGCCGACATAATAGGGAATGCTTCAGGCCGAGTAGGATGTATGGGGCCCTTTCTCGAAGGCAGTGATATCCAGATCAGGATTGAGTCTCTTTGCCTGGGCCGCCGCGCTCATACCCGCCGCATCGCCGCCGATGATTACGAGTCTTTCCTTCGCCATCGTTCTTTCACCTCTATACTTAATTAAAGACCGGGGTTCTGTGCAAAGTCATTTATAGGACACAATATAAGTTACGGATGGATGGGTGTCAACGGGAAAGAAGGCTGATGCAATTCTTCCATTGACAGACAAGACTGCGTTGCCTATACTCCTATCCACGGGTATGCGATGACTCTAAACAAATGGCCGATGTTTCTGAACCGGGTGGTGCTTGCATCGCAAGCACAGAGCTTTGCATAACCGGCGAAAAATGGTTCGCAAGCGGTGAATCAAAGATTTTGAGACGCGGCGAAGCCCTTTTTCAAAGGTCTTTAAGAAGTCACCCGGGGTGCAATACAACCACAAGCGTGTGCGGTCTTCAAACTAAAAGGAGGGAAATTATGGATGTTTTTACGGCAATTAAGGAAAGGCGAAGCTGCAGAAAATTTTTGCCGGATGCCATCGGCGAAGCGTTGATCGAAAATATCCTTGAGGCAGCCGTCTGGGCCCCGTCGCCGGCCAATAACCAGCCCTGGGAATTCATCGTCATTACGAATCCCGAAATCAAGAAGAGAATTCATGAGGAATCGGTGGCGTGCAAGAAGAAGCTTTATGAGAAGAGCGGCTGGGGCTGGGTTGACAAATATCAGGCCGGTTTTCTGCTGGCAGCGCCTGTCCTGATTGCCGTCATCGGAGATGCAGAAAAGACGGGCGCCCACAAGTTCCTGGAAGGGACTGAAGAGACCTATCAGCACGGGTGCGCCGCTGCAATCCAGAACATGCTTCTGGCCGCCCACGCACATGGACTAGGCAGCCTCTGGTTCACACTGTTTGACCGGCAAGCGATGAGAAAGACGCTTGGCGTCGATCCGCCCAAAGAGCCGCTGGCGCTGGTCTGTATCGGCAAGGCAGCCGGTTCCGCCCCTCAGACGCCGAGGAAAGAGGCAAAGGAAAAGACGCGCTACATCCGGTAGCCGGTTAAGTTCAAGTCGGTAAACCACTCTTTCTGAAGAAATGGCTGAAATAACCCCTTTTTAATCTGTATTTTCTACTTGACGCGAATTTTCCCTTTTAGTATGAATGCCGCGTTTGTGCGTTAAGTTTTTTTATGGGAAAAGGCATGGGCTGTTCTTTCCGGCAGGGCCCCGTCATTGTCCGCGCCGGGGAGCAATGAAAACAAACTATGGAGTCAGGGGGGAGGTTGTAAATGGACAAATTGATCAGAAGTTCGGACATCAGAAAAATTTCTAACCTGGATCATGCAGAACTCGCCAAGAAAAGTGAGGCCGCATTCGAGTACTGGGGACCCACGCCTACCGAAGCAAGAAAAAGGGCCGTGGCCAAGCCGAAAGGCTTGCATGACAAGCGAACGACCCTCAAAGAGGCCGTAGCGAAACATGTCAGAGACGGCATCAATCTCGGTATCGGCGGCTTTGTGAACACGCGCGTCCCCATTGCCATTATCCACGAAATCATCCGCAAGGGCGCAAAGGATCTGACGCTGTCCTTCCAGTCCAATTCCATGTGCGTTGAGCTGCTTGCCGGCGCCATGATTCTGGATCCCAACCATGTTTCAATCAAACGGGCCGAACTGGCCTGGTGGGGCTATGAAGTCATCGGCATCGCCCCTCTTTTCCGTTATCTGATCTCAAACGGCATGATTTATCTCGACGACTATACAAATTACGGCATGTCCGCCCGTTTCAAAGCGGGGGCAATGGGCATTCCGTTCATCCCGACGCGCGATCACGGCGGCTCCGACATGGAACTCGTAAACAGAGGCAGGATGATCGAGTGCCCGTTTTCCAAGGAAAATGTGTATCTGCTGCCAGCCTCCAATCCGGACGTCGGCATTGTACACGTCTCAGCGGCGGACAAGCACGGCAATGCAAGACTGTTCGGGGCGCATTGCACCTGTCCTGAGATCGCTATGGCATCGACCTATACGATCATGACAGCGGAACAGATTATTCCGACCGACAGCATCAGAAGATATCCGAATCTCACCGAAATTCCCTATCCGGCCGTGGACGCCGTCGTGGAGCAGCCTTTCGGTGCTTACCCGGGCGCATGCTACGGCTATTACTGGTTTGATATGCCGGAGTTCCTCAATTTCAGAAGCATTTGTGACGAATTCCGGAAAACGGGGAACAAAGACAAGCTGCAAGCATACTATGACAAGTATATTTTTGGCTGTGAAACTTTCGACGATTTCCTGAGCACGCGGCCCTACAACAAGCTCAAGGAACTCAGACAGAAGGATGGCGGGCAGCCGATCATCGTCGATTGATGACGGTTCCATTGACAACACAATAAGCGATTAATATAAGGGGGATTTAAAATGGCTGAATATGGTCCGTTCGAAATGATAGCTTTTACCGGCTCGAGGGTATTGGAAGATGAAACCATCGTATTTGTGGGAACCGGTCTGCCGATTATTGCGTCCATGCACGCCCAGCTCACGCATGCGCCGAATCTCAATATGATCTTTGAAGCGGGTTCGTTCGGGGCGGTGCTCGAACAGGGATTGCCGTTGTCCGTCGGCGACACTCGTGCTTTCCGCAAGGCCGTCTATGCAAAGGGGCTTTGCGCCGCCTTTGAAATGACGCAGCGAGGACACGTGGATTACGCTTTCATCGGCGGCGCGCAGATCGATATGTACGGAAACATCAATTCGCACTTTGAAGGCGGAACCTATTGGAAAACCAAAACAAGGTTTCCGGGAAGCGGCGGCGCCGGCGCAATGGCGGCCAACTGCGAGAAAACGATCGCCATCATGGCTCTGGAAAAAAGAAGATTCGCTGAGAAAATTGATTTTGTAACGAGCATCGGCTTCGGCGACGGCTCGGCGGATTACAGAAGAAAGGCCGGCGTGATGGGTTCGGGTCCCTACCGGGTCATCACCAATCAGGCGGTTTTCGGTTTCGATGAAGAAACCCGCAGAATGATGCTGCTCGAAGTGCTTCCCGGAAAGACCGCAGCGGACATCCAGGAACTGGTGAGTTTTGAATTGTTGATTTCACCGGATCTGCGCACAATGAAAGAACCTTCCGATGAGGATCTGAGGCTCCTCCGGGAAGTGATCGACCCGGATGGCTATTTCCTCAAGAGAAAGGTCGCAAAATAATTTAAAGAATCAACCCCCTTCATCCCCTTGCCAAAGGGGAATGTAAGGGCACCGGCAACGGTAGAATGAATCATAAAAAAGCTGAGCCAGGCAGGTTCGGCTTTTTTATTCAATAGCACATGAAAAAAATGATTGCTCTGCAATGATTATGTGCTATATTGTATGGGTGGTAGGACGGGTTTATAGGGTCCTCAGCCTTGAGCCCCATGTTTTTCCGGTCTGTGAGATAGAGGCTCCGCAGAGTTCATACTGACAAGGTGATAGACGTGCAGGGGGCAGTTCCAAGAGAACGTTCGTGAATACCCGACCCAATTTAAAAATCATGGCGACATCGCGAGAGATTATTAGAGACAATATCATTGAATTAGCCTCGTTTGCGCGCAAATTTAAGCATGAAGATAATAGGGAGATGTACATCTATTCCATGAGCAAGTGTTTGGCTTTACAATGGTTTGAATATAAAATTGAGAAAAATGACATACCGGATGAGGAAATTCCAGAGCAGATCGACATGGAATTATATATTTACAATAAAGTCGCTGAAACAGCCGGCGACGAAGATATTGCCATGATAACCTGGACATTAGGCATGATAAAGTCCTTAGAGGAGCTCAAGAAGCTGCTCTGAAACGCATCCATTTAACTTAGAATAACCAGCAGCAGTTTTTTCCCAGAAACCACAAGACGGGTAAATTTCATGTCGAATTCTCTTTCAGCGCCATCCGATATGGTCATGCTTACCGTCAGATGATGCGTTATTCCTTTCCATGCCTGCTTCAACACTCTTACGAAATCCTCCTGTGTGTCTGGTCGCATCAAGCGGGTCAGCTTGCCGCCGACCAATGCGTCCCGGGATTCTTTCATGACCACCAGCGCCCGGTCTGTCACCCCTTCAATCCGGCCGTCTTGATCGATCAGAAATCCTATGTCCTCCTCGTACATCTGCTGTCTCAGCTCATCCCTGTTTTCCCGCATCCAGGCATAAGCCAGTTCCAGCTTCTCATTTGCGTGCGCTAATCTCTCGTTGGTCATTTCCAGTGCACCGTGAGCCTGCTGCAGTGATTCTTTCGCTGTCTTTTGTGCGTTAATCAGAAACTGTGTAAAAATCCCATAGGCAAAGATGGAAAGGGTGATCAGGAGGCGGTTTGTCATCTGGCCTTCAGTCATAACATCAAACACCCAATAGAACATGACAATGGCCACAGCAATGAGCATCAGGCCATTTTTTTCAATGATTCTGATAATTTTCATATAGGGGATCCTGTTGTTTTTCTCTCGGTCAGATAATACGAATTTGCTTATATCATAACATCTCCGGGGTCATGGCAACGATCTCATCGATAGAAGCAGAATCGGTGAAAAGCATGGCCAGACGATCCACACCGAGGGCAATTCCGGCCGCTTCCGGCATTTGATGCAGTGATCTCAGGAATGGCTCGGGCATCGGATAAACGGCCTTGCCTGCAGCCTGGCGAATGCGTTGCGCCTTCTCGAAGCGCAAACGTTGTTCTTTTTCATCCGCCAGCTCTAAAAAGGCATTGGCCAGCTCCAGTCCGCCCATGTAAAGCTCGAATCGCTCCACCAGTTCGGGATCTGTTATTTTCGCCCGGGCCAGGGCCCCATGCGCCAAAGGGAAATCATAGAGAAAAACAGGGTGGTCGCCTTCGAGACAAGGCTCAATCCGGCAAGCCATCATCTCATCAAAGCAGTCTTTTTCCAGGGCCTCGTGCATGGATAAAGAAGCATACCGCGCAAAGGCATCCGCCACCGAAATGCGTTCCCAGGGAGGATGCAAAGCGATCGTCATCCCCTGATAGGCAAGCTTGTCGACCCCATCAAGCGCCTGTGCAACCCCAAGAATCAAATCCTCACATTCCTGCATGAGCGTCTCACAATTGCCTCCCTTGCAATACCACTCCAGCATCGTGAATTCCGGCAAATGAAGGCGCCCGCGTTCGCCCGCGCGAAAGCACTTTGAGATTTGAAAGATTTTAGGATATCCTGCGGCAACCAGGCGCTTCATGCACAATTCGGGTGACGTCTGCAAAAACCAGTTGCTGCTCGGTGTGGCGTCGATGTGCTCTTCCGGCGCCGGTGCGGGGATACGGATGGGCGTTTCAACCTCAAGATAGTCGCGGTCGCAGAAAAAACGTCGGATTGCCCGGATCATCATGGCCCGACGCCCAATGGCGCCCTGTTTTCCGGCCAGCCGCCAGGATTCATCGATGGGATTCATTATTCCTTAACGCGGGTCAGATACTCTCCAGACCTGGTATCCACGCGGATCTTCTCGCCTTCTCCAATGAAGGTCGGCACGAGGATCCTATATCCCGTTTGTACCGTAACCGGCTTGGTATTACCCGTAACGGAGTCCCCCTTGGCCCATGGCTCCGCCTCCGTCACCACAAGGTCCACGAAGTTGGGAAGACTGATCCCCAGCGGCCGGTCTTCAAAAAAAAGAATGGAGGCTTCGATGTTGTCGATCATGAAGTTTTTCGCCTCGCCCACCTGTTCGCCGGTCAGAAAGACCTGCTCGAAGCTGACGTTGTCCATGAAGCAGTATTTCCCCTCTTCCTGATAGAGATACTGCATTTTCTTTTCCTGAAGATCGGCGGACTCGAAGGTGTCCACGGAGCGGAAGGTCCTTTCGAACTGGCTGCCCGTAATCATGTTCTTGAGCTTGCAGCGGTACAGGGCCTGGCCTTTTCCGGGTTTGACAAAGTTGAACTCCGTAACGATAAAGGGCTCATTGTCTATTTTGATCCGCAGATTTTTTTTTAAATCACTGGCCGTGTACATAGGGGTTTCCTCTCCTGTTTTTTGTGTTTCTAAAGCATTTAGCAAATCTTGTCAAAAAAATGTTGCTCGACCTGCCGATCATCGCTTTTAGCAGGCATCCATGAAGACCTCTGAAGCGGCCATTTTCCCCTGCCTCCGGGCAGATCGACAACATACCGGGGCATGCAGAGGCCCGACATACTGCACTGGAGTTCTTGCATGATGTCGAGGCCGCGCCGAATATCCACGTGGAAATGATCCGTCCCCCGGACCGGATCGCATTGGAACAGATAATAGGGACGGACGGAAATGCGCTGCAACCCGTAAAGCAGCTCCCGCATGACGTCACGGGAATCATTGACCCCGCGCAGCAGCACAGACTGGTTCGATACGGGAATTCCGGCCTCGAGCAGCATTTCACAGGACCGGGCCGCGTCGGAGGTGATTTCCCGCGGATGATTGAACTGCGTATTGAACCAGAGCGGGCGATATTTTCGCAGCATTTTGCAGAGCGCCGACGTGATGCGCATCGGCATGACCACTGGAATCCGGCTGCCGATCCGCAGTACTTCCACATGCCCAATGGCGCGCAGGGATTCAAGTATCCGGGCCAGCGCATGATCACTCAGGGTCAGCGGGTCGCCGCCCGAAACGATTACCTCTCTGATATCCTTTCTCTGCCGGATATAAGCGATCCTGGGCTGAAGATAAGCCTGCATGCCGGCAGATGGCTTATTCTCCCACAAGCGCTTGCGGTTGCAGTGTCGGCAATACACGGCGCAGGCATGCGTCGCCATGATCAGGCAACGGTCCGCGTAGCGATGGATCAATCCCGGAACCGGCATATCGCGCCCTTCCTCCAGGGGATCATCCACACCGCCCAGTGAAAATTGAATTTCCTGCACATCGGGAAAGCATTGACGCCGCAGGGGATCCTCCGGATTCGAGACATCCATGAGCGAAAGATAATAGGGCGTCACGCGAAAAGGATAGGTCTTTGTGACGGCCAGAAGCTCTTTGGATTGCGACGCGGACCCGTTGATCCTGCCTGCCCACGGTGCCGGAGTCGCAAGGCCGTTTTTGAACTGCCACTTCCAGTCGTGCCAGTCCTGTGCCCGGATCTCGCCCCACGGCTTCAGAAATACAGGATGATCTTTCATGACTTCCTTATAAACATCAGTAAAATCGAACCATTCGAATGGCGGGTGTCTATCACATTTTTCTCAGACTGCAAAGTGGAATCGTGCAAAAAATCTTTTGCCTTACACTACCGCATCCGGTAAGAAGGGACGCATGAAACGTCTTCATCTGCGCATCATGTACGGATTGCTGTGGGTCCTGACAACGAGTCTCTTCATAATCAATGCCGGCCATTTCCGGCGGATCGCCGAGAGCATCGGCCAGGCCGGAGCCATTGCCTGGTTCATGGTCTTTTTCGGCCCGGCCTTCTTTGCCCTCTATCTGCTCACGGCTTTTCTGTTTGATGTCAGGCAAAACGTCATCACGACCGCGCACTTCAAGGCGTTTCTATACCGGCGTCGCCTGCCGATCGGGCTGCTTCTGTTCAGCATGATCCTCTTCGTCCTGCTGACCTTCTATGGGGTATCATTCGAGAGATGACGCCTGCGAAAAAAGTCTGGGACGGTGTTATCGCCTTGCGCTGCCGCATCATGAGAAATTAGGTGGATGATTTTTGAAAACGGCGGATGGCGGTGTAGCTCGTCGTTATCCGTTACCCATGACTTTGTCGCACACCCGGGTCGTTGTTTCCGGTTGCACTTCCAGCGGAAAATGGGTATATTTGATGCGGTTTTTTATAGTCTCATCTGAGGGAACCATCCGGAGATGGAAAAGTTCGACGTGATCATTGCCGGCGCCGGGCTGGCCGGGCTGGCTGCGGCCTATACCCTGGCCGGAAACGGTCTTGAAGTGTTGGTTCTGGAGCGCGGCGATTACCCCGGCGCCAAGAATGTCACGGGCGGCCGCCTCTATGTGAACCCGGTCCGTGATCTTTTTCCCGAACTCTGGCACAAGGCCCCCCTGGAGCGGTTTATCGTGCACGAGGGCGCCGTCCTGATGGCCGCAGAACGCTCTGTCGCCATCCATTATTCCGGCCATGAACTGCGGGCCGAACCCCACCAGAGCTACAGTATCCTGCGGGCAAAGTTTGACCGCTGGCTCGCGGAGCAGGCCGAAGCAAAAGGCGCGATGCTTCTGACCCGGGTGCGGGTTGATGATGTAATCAAGGAAGACGGCAGAATCGTGGGCGTGCTCGCCGGAGGCGATGAGCTGCGGGCGGATGCTGTCATTGCCTGTGACGGCGTCCTTTCCCTCGTCTCGGAAAAGGCCGGATTGCGTGCGCCCGGCTCTTGCCATGATTATGCCGTAGGGATTAAGGAGGTTATTGCCCTCGACTCCGGGGTGATCAACGACCGCTTCCAGCTCGAAGGAAACGAAGGTACCGCGTGCCTGTTCATCGGCGAAGCGACGCACGGCCTTTTCGGCGGCGGTTTTCTCTACACGAACAAGGAGAGTATCAGCCTGGGGATCGTTATCGGCATCGAATCACTGCTTGAAACGGAATCGTCGCCGGACGCGCCGGCCCTGCTGGATGCCTTCAAGCAGCGCCCGGAAATCTCCCCGCTGATCAAGGGCGGAACAACCGTGGAATACGCCGCCCATGTGATTCCCGAGGGGGGATACAACGCGCTGAGCCCTCTCTATGGAAACGGCATACTTGTGGCGGGGGACGCAGCGGGACTGGCGCTCAATATCGGGTTCACGGTCCGCGGGATGGAATACGCGCTCGCTTCCGGGTACTATGCCGCACTGGCCGTGCTGTGGGCCAAAAAAGCCGGAAATTTCGGCAGTGAAACCCTTTCGATCTACAAACAATATCTCGAAGAAAGTTTTGTCCTGAAGGATTTCAAGAGCTTCCAGGAAGCGCCTGCGGTGCTGAGCAATCAAAGATTTATCCAACACTACCCGGAGCTTCTCGGCGACCTCCTGGCAGAGATATATCGTGTGCCGACCGGCCCCAAGGATCGGCTGTATCCCACAATCAGAAAGGTCTTTACACTGTCGGAGATGTGGGCGCAGTTCAAGGACCTGCGCGAAGTGACCAGAATATGAGTGATTCCGAATTGTTAAAAGCGAAACTGGGGCTGGACGTATTCAAGCCTGGTGGCGAACCTCATATCAAGATCAGACCCGGCATGGAAAAAGATCCCCGGCTGCTGCAGGCGATCAGGCTTTGTCCCGCCGGTTTGTACAGCGCAGCGCAGACGGGCGATGTTGTGCTGACTATCGACGGCTGCCTCGAATGCGGAACTTGCCGGTACGTCTGTGGAGACGAGGTGCTTCAGTGGCATTACCCCGAAGGGGGAACGGGCGTTCAGTTCCGCTTCGGATAAAAATATCTTTATAATACAATCAAGGAGGGTGATTATGGATTTCAAATTAACCGAAGAACAGGAACTCATTCGCAAAAACATGCGGGAATTTGCGGTGAAGCATGTGGATCCCATCGCTGTCGAGATTGATGAGAACAGCCGTCACCCGGCCGAGCTTTTTGCTAAGCTGGCCGAAGGGGACTGGCTCGGGATGCCGATTCCCGTCGAATACGGCGGCGCCGGGGCGGACTATCTGACCCATGCCATCGCCGTGGAGGAATTGTCGCGCTCCTGCGCATCCACGGGGTTCACCGTCTCGATCCATGTGGGCATCGCCGCCATGCTGATCCTGCTGTTTGGAAATGAACAGCAGAAACAGAAGTACCTCGTACCGCTGGCCAAGGGACAGAATCTCGGGGCCTTCGTGCTGACCGAGCCGGGCGCCGGCACGGACATCATGGCGGCAACGACTACGGCTGTCCTCGACGGAAACGACTATGTCCTCAACGGAACGAAAACCTTCACCTCCAACGGCCCCACGGGCGGCACCTATCTCGTCTTTGCCTGGACGGACAAGGCCGCAGGCCGCAAGGGCATGAGCGCCTTCATCATCCCGCGCGAAACCCCGGGCATGAAGGCCGGCGAACATTTCGAGAAGATGGGACTGAGATCATCGCAGACCTCGGAGATGGCCTTCAAGGATTGCCGGGTGCTCAAGGAGAACCTGCTGGGCAAGGAAGGCGCAGGCATGGCCATGGCCATGACGGGTTTCGACCACGGCCGGACCGGCATTGCCGCCCAATCCGTCGGGATCCTTCAGGCCGCCCTGGACGAGTCCATCCGCTACTCCAAGGAACGCGTGCAGTTCGGCGCGCCCATCGCAAGACAGCAGGCCATTTCCTGGATGATCGCCGATATGGCGACGGAGCTGGCCGCCGCCCGGTTCCTTACCTACAACGCCGCATGGCTCAAGGACCAGAATCAGCCCTTCAGCAAGGAAGCTGCAATGGCCAAACTCTATGCGTCGGAAGCGGCGATGCGGCATACAATCAAGGCGGTCCAGATCCAGGGCGGATACGGCTATTGCAAGGGCGCCAAGGTGGAACGGCTGATGCGCGACGCCAAGATTACCGAGATCTACGAGGGCACGTCGGAGGCCCAGCGCATGGTGATCTCCGGAAATGTCCTGCGGTAACTTAAACCGTTAGAAAATATCATGGGCTCGTAAAAAGTCAGAAAGCTGTCAAGGTTCGACGGCTTCGTAAAAAAAAGCTCCGCAGGCAAGGCGCGCAAATCCTGAGGAGTGAGGCATACTTTTTACGTACGCCGCAACGACCTAAGGATGCCGCGCAACGCAGCATCCGGACTTTTTCCGAAGTCGTTAATTATGGAGGGATTCGACGATGCCCACTATTATCGCCTGCTGCAAATGGGTCATTGATGAAGCCTATATCAGGAAGGGATCATCCGGAAATCTGGATTTCTCGTCGGTTGACTACAAAATCAGCGATTACGACCGCAATGCCATCGAAGAGGCGGTCCGTCTCAAGGGCAGTCACGGGGGAACGGTGATCGCCATGACGGTCGGGACGCCCGAGGCAACAAAAGGCGTCAAGGACGTCCTCTCCCGGGGACCCGACCAGGCTTGCTTCATCGCCGATGCAGCCTTTAGCAATCTTGAGCCTTCTCAGACGGCAGCAATCCTCGCGGATGTGATCCGCAGCCGTTTTGCCGATTACGACCTAATCCTCTGCGGCGAGGGCTCCAGCGACCTCTATGCGCAACAGGTCGGTGCGCGCATGGCGGAAAATCTGGGGATCCCCTGCATCTCTTTCGCGCAGAAGGTGGACCTCGACGGCGAACGCGTGGTCGCGGAACGCCGCGTCGAAGAGGGGATCGAGGTCGTCGCCGCCTCGCTGCCGGCGCTCGTGACGGTCCTGCCGGAAATCAATGTTCCACGCATCCCCGGCGTCAAGGACACACTCATGGCTTCCAGAAAGCCGGTCATGACGATCAGGAAGGAAGACATGACACTTCCACACGAGGCTTTCCTGCAGACCGTGAGTATGACGGCTGCGCGCATGGACCGGAGCTGCGAAAAATTCTCGACGGACGCCCCCGAAATAACAAGATTTGTCAATGCACTGCGCAAAAAAGCGGTCATTCCTTAAGGAGAAAAAGCAATGCCTGGAATCTGGATTTATGCAGAAAATCGGGAACATGCCCTGGAACTTCTGAATATCGGCCGGCGCCTCGCCGTCAAAATGGGAACGACCCTGTCCGCGCTGCTTGCAGGCAACCATGACGCGGCGCCCGATTATATCGCCCACGGCGCCGATGAGGTCCTGCTGCTGCCCCCGCTCGCGCCAGACCAGTCCCACGAGGCCTACCTGCCCGTGATCGTGGATGCGGCAAAAAAAGCCGATCTCGACGTGTTTCTGTGCACCGCCACGGCACGAGGCAAGGAGTTTGCCGCCCGCATCGCGACCCGCCTGGAGACGGGACTCTGCAGCAGCTGTGTTGCCCTGGACTATGACGAGAACGGCAAAGTCCTTCAGATGCAACGTCTCGCCTACGGCGGCGCCGCCCTCCAGAAAGTGACCTGCCTCAGGCGGCCAGTCATGGCCACGATTCCCCCGCGTGCCTCTGAACCGGCCACGGCTCAGGACTGCCGGAAGGGTCATGTCCGGGAGCTTCCGGCGCCCCCGCCCTCTGCTGTCAAGGTTCTTGAGAGAAAGGTGAAGATGCGGGAAACGAAGGATATTACCGAAGCCAAAGTAGTCGTCTGTGTCGGAAGGGGGTTTGAGAAGCCCGAAGATCTGGCCCTGGCCCGCCAGCTTGCCGACGCGCTGGGAGGCGAGGTCGGTTGTACGCGGCCGATCTCCGAGGAGAATCACTGGCTTCCGGAAGAGCTCTGTATCGGGCTTTCGGGCGTTCATGTCAAGCCCGACCTTTATCTGGGCCTCGGCGTCTCCGGCCAGATCCAGCATGTCACGGGCATCCGCAACGCCAAGGTGATCGCAGCCGTCAACAGGGACGAAAGCGCCCCCATTTTCGGCGTCGCCGATTTCGGCATCGTCGGCGACCTCTATGACGCGGCGCCGAAACTCATTCAGGAGCTGAAAAGGGGATCATAGCCAAAGCCGTTCCTTTAGATTCGCCGAGTTTTGATTTCTTTGTTTTTTCTTCCATCTCCTGACTGATCATCCGAAAATCTTCCGAGGGAAGTGCGTCAGATTGAATGCCGGCTTCTTCCAGGGCGGCGTTGATCGCAATGGTCAGGAAACCGATCGCTTCTGGCAGGGAACAATTTTTCGTGGCCTCAACAGCAAAAGCGATCTTGTGTTGCTTCGTCAGGGCATAATAGGTCAGGGAACCCCGCTGTTCCACGTGTCGGGATTTGCGGCCGGCAGTATCCGTATCATTCACAAGGAAATGGTAGCGTCTGTTTTTAATCCGATCGTTGGACCGCCGGCAGACCGCTTGTGCGAAGCGTCCCGGTTCCAGTTTTTCACCGTTGGGCAGGTGATAGGAAGGCGTGTCAATGACATTTGACTGTCCCCATCTCGATGGATTTCGCTGCCGTGAAATCCATCTGGGGGCATAAAAATCATAAGCCTGGTGGAGATTGATGACGTAATCGGCGCGCTGGATCAGCGATTTTGCCAACTCCGCCACCTTCGCATCGGGGTTGCGCCGCGACATTTCTTCCGATAGATCGAAGAGGCGGTTCATGTCGCCCCCCAGCCCCTGTCTTTTTCTGTTGGCCACGGCCACGGCATTCAGACGCGGCACCACAATCAGATTCCCTGCCCTGATTTTGAGACGGGCGAAGCGTTCGGCAGCCAGATAACCGGCTGCCTCATCTCCATGAATACCGCCAAAAACAAGTAACGTAGGGCCTTTTTCGCTTCCGGAGATAAAGTGTACCGTTACTTCCTGGCTGGTTTGCGGGAAGTAGATCTTTTGCTGATATGCGGGAGCAGGAACGGGCGCCCCTTTTCCAGCTAACGGATATTGGCGGATCGACAGGAAAAGAATAACGGCCAGGATCGAGAAAAAAACTATAGCCGTGATTCGCCGATAATTCGCCATCCCGCCTCTCCTTTTTTCAGATAAAAGAGCTTTCTGGAATCACTTGTAAAGTTACTGGAGCGGTACCGCTGTGTGAAGCGGACGACGGCAATCTGCGCACCTTTTTCCTGGACGAGCAGGATCGCTGGGTTTTCGACTGCAACACGGATGAATTTCTTGCCCCGGTTTACTGTTTCTTTCTGCCGTTTAAAGGACTGGTAATTCATCCCATCGCTGTTGATAAAATCGGAAGCGTAATAACTCATGAATTTACTGGTGTTCCCGCTTTCCCAGGCCTTGCCCCAGGATTTCATGAACGTGCCTAAGTCCTCTGCCAGTTGCCGCTGGTGGGCCAGTTTGCTCAACTCCAGCCTGTTGACGATGACAATGGGGGTGCCGCTGGCTTTGAGCAGTTCCGACAATTCCCGGAGCACATCATTGCCGACCACGATGCAGCCGCTGGTGTTCTGGAGCTCCTGATCGCCGATGCTCCTCGTAGGGGCATGACCATGCAGCCAGATACCGGTCCCATCCTTCCGGGCCCTGCGGTCCATGAAATTCGGGTAATTGAGCACGAAAGCGCCCTGTCCGTATTTATCCGGAAGGGTTTTCCCAGGGATGTAGCGCAGAAAAAAGTAGTTGCCCACCGGAGTGGCAAGATCCCCCTCCCTTTTTTTATCGAGATCATTGGCGCCGACGATGCAGGGGTAGCTTTTCAGGAGTGTGAATCGGCCGTCGGCATAGCGGAACAGGTGCATGGTTTTCTTATCCTTCTCCGTGACAAGCAGATGTTCACCTGCTTCTGCCAAGACAAGGGGATAGGGAACTTCATCAGCGGCAATGGTCAGGCCGGCCGGAGCAATGGCCGGCGACGGTTTCACCACCGTCGTTTCCGGCGGAGGCCGGACAGTCGCCGGCACTACTGCGGGGGGTTTTGATTCAGGGACGGCAGTCACAGGGGGTACCGCTTGCTGCTTCATGGCAATATCCGGTTTTGCCGAGGGTTCCGGGATGCGGGCTAACAGGTCATCCACGTTTTTTTGAGCCTGAGCCAGCTCCGTGAAGGCCTTTTTCAGATCCCCCCGGGCCATGGCCAGGTGAACCTGATCCAGCGCTTTAGTGGTTTGCTGGATCTGGTTCAGAAGAAGATCCCGCTGCTTGTTGTCCCTTACATGAAAATACGACAGCGTGACGGTGGAAAACAGGAGGACGATGATCAGAAGTATTCCGATTAATGCAGCGGGACGGGCGGAATTGATTTGTTTTTTTAGAAACGGTTGTCTCATCGCGCTTTCTGAACACATTGTTTCAAGGATTCGGAACGCTTTTGGGCGGGTATTTTGACTATTTTTTGAATTTTGTCAAGCGCGGGAAGGCCCGTCATTGCGTTACCTCCGAGAAACAATGAAAATATGCATGAAACGGAAGTCGGCTTTTTCCCGACTTCCATTCATGGATAAGCGCTTGGCCATTATTTGTTGATCGCCAGATAGCCTCTGGCCAGGTGGGTGTTGACATGGACCACCCCCTTGTTTAAGTCTTTCAAAGGATATTTCTCCGTGATTTCAGGCATCCTGTCTGCCTGCTCCTGCGTATTGACCACCGAACCGACCGGCACATAACGACGATCCGGGATTTTAACGCCCATGAGGATGACCCCGGGCTCAATCACACAACCGGACCCGATAAATGAGCGGAAAACAAGGACCTTCATGCCCACAAATGTATCATCCAGCACGACGGCCGGCCCGTGAATCTGCACCTGATGGGCCAGGGAAACCCGGTTTCCGACATAGACCGCATATTTCTTCCCGTTGACCTCAAAGAGGTTCTTTTCAATCGGCACGCCGTTCATCTCCGTTTCGAGGGCATGGATCACGACGCCGTCTTGAACGTTGGAATCGTCACCCACATGCAGGGGCTGACCTTCATCGCCGCGGACACAGGCCGTGGGTGAAACCATCACGTTTTTACCGATGAAAACATGTCCGATGACGGCTGCCAGGGAATGTACATAAGCCGTCGGATCAATGACCGGATCAAACACCTTTGCCGAAAAATCCGCCAGCACGTTCTTTTCAATCATATATCAACCTCCCTGTGGATTATTATAGATGCTTTTTTGCCTTCTCCTGCTGCTGAAGGTCCTGCCACACCTGATCAACGATACGCCGGGTTTCCTCCAGTGTCCCCTGGTTCCTGATTACGATCTGCGCGAAGGGCAGCTTGTCGTCAATGGGCATTTGGGATTTAAGCCGGTGTATAGCTTCCTCTCGACTTAAACCATTTCGCTTCATGAGGCGGTCCATCTGCTCTTCCTCAGAAACATAGACGAGCATGACCAGATCAAACAGGGGCTGCATCCCCTCTTCAATCAGCAGCGGAGCGTCCGATAGAATGATCGCATCGGGTTTTAGCTCCTTGATTTCCTGAGTCCGGGAACACCAGGCGGCAAAGATGGCGGGATGAACAATGCTGTTGAGTTTGGCTCGCTTCCTTTTATCCCTGAAAACTATGCCCCCCAGTTTTGTACGGTCAATCGTTCGATCCGGAAGCAGAATTTCAGACCCGAAAGTGTCGGCGATCTGCTTCCAGGCTGGCTGATCCGGCGCCACGACCTTGCGCGCCAGTTCGTCAAAGTCGATCAGAAGGGTTCCCTTTTCCATAAGCAGCCTGGCCACCGTCGATTTGCCGCAGGCAATACCGCCCGTCAATCCCACATTCAGCATATGATTACTTCTAGCACAAAATGTCTTATTTTATCAATTGATTTTTATTCTCATGGCCTGCTTCCCATGGCTTATAATGTTTTGACAGAGACGGATGATTTGTGTAAAAAGAAATATAAGAGATATTTTGATCACGGATGCATGGAGTCAAGTTTAATGCAAAAATCCGATGCTTATCTGATGGAAGACAAAGAAGAGACATTCCGCCTGGAGCTCAAGACCATACCGGATGATGTCCGCAGCCAGGCGCTCTGGTGCGGCAGATAAGTAAAAAGGTCAAGCGAACAAGCCTGAGGATTTTTAAAGTCTCTTGAGAATCCGCCAAAGACACGGTCAGGAAATTTGTTTTCGGGACGGAAATAACAGATACAGTAATCCATTCGCGCCGAAGACATTTGATACACGCCATGTGCAAAAAGCATCATCTGACGTAATACGACAAAACCGGGAAGCTTGCTTTCCATCGGCCTGGCCGCATGATGGTGAACAAGCCAAGCCCGTTCATAGGCTCTAATCATAGACAAATGCCCATAAATCCTGCCGTTCTTTTCGTAGGTGACGTGTCTGGCAAACTCAGGATTTTCTTGATAAAGCCTCCGGTAAGTTTCTTTAAATTTTCCACGTTGGGCTTGGCATGAACCATACTTCTTGGAATAAATAAATCCTGTCTGAAAAAAGAACTCCCAGAGGGCGTCCATATCGACCTCTGTGGAAACCGAGAGATGGGGGTCCGAATTGATACCGAGAATATGGTTAATACGACTGTATGAATGCATATCAATATCCAGAATGGCGACTCCATAATGAACATTCTTTTCTTTTATCTGCCGATAGATAATCTGCGCGGTGCAGTTTGCAATCGTTATTCCGGCATAGATAATGGAGAGACTGGTAATCATCATCCCCGGTATCAGGACATCCTCACCCGAGTTGTCACTGATGGAAAATCCTGTCGTGGAAAGGTCGAAAATATCTCTGTGAATTCTTTTTTTAAAGAGTGGATGGTCAAAAATTGCCACCGGTGGTGGTGTGATCTGGAGCCGGGGATTGCGGATTTTCTTCGGCTGAAACCGGATGATATGGTCGGTCTCCACCATCAAGACGATATCTTCTGACTGGTGGTTATTCTGCCGGCGGACACATCGACAGGTTCCAGAAAAGATGATTACCTGGTCGGAAAACAGAAGAACCGATGCGGGGATATCAGGATTAAACCAACGTCTAATTTTTAAGGTTTCCGGGCTCGTGTTTATGCGGAATGCCTGGGTACTGAAGTCAATCAGTTTGCCGTGTGCAATTATACCTCCTTGCATCAGCTCCGCAGATACACCATGACTGAAGAAACGGGAAGATCGGCGTTCATTCAAAACATAACTTTTTTCGGGCAACTGCACATTAAAAGATCCATCCCTCCCTTTCATGCTTTCCATGCTTTGCAAGGGAACAAAAATAATGGACTGATCGTCGGGAATAACGAGATGTCTTAACTGGTAGGACGCCAAAGGAGAACGGAAGTAAACTTCATCTAAACGGTAAGTCAGTTCATTTTCCAGGCAGGGCTCCGGATAGGCGTTGACAAGGATATATTCACCATAACTGCGATGCTGTAAAAGGACAAAGACATGACGATCCGAAAAATGAATGTAATTGATGAGATTGATCAGTGCCTCCTGGGATAGAACCTTTGCGGATTCGAATGAATCCAATAGATGTTGATGCTGAAAAAAATGTGGAGAGAATAGCTCATGATTCTCAGAGCCTCCCCGATGCCCGTTGCCGTTCATCGCAACCTCCACCACGGTTTTATTTATCTTTCAATCGAACAGGGCTTCGATAAAATCATCACTGTGAAAAGGCCGCAAATCTTCAAGCTGCTCTCCAATGCCGATATAACGGATGGGAATTTGCAGTTCTCTGGCAATGCGGATCACAATACCGCCCTTTGAGGTTCCATCGAGCTTGGTCAGGACGATACCGGTCACACCGATCCCTTCGTTAAACATTTTTGCCTGATTGATGGCATTCTGGCCCGTGGTGGCGTCGATTACGAGCAGGACTTCGTGGGGGGCGCCGGGAACCTCCCTTTCCATGATCCGTTTCATCTTCTTGAGCTCCTCCATCAGATTCACTTTTGTATGAAGGCGCCCGGCGGTGTCGATAATCAGGATACCGGCTTTCCCGGCCCCGGCTGACTGGATAGCGTCATAGACGACAGCCGCCGGATCCGCGCCGATCTGCTGTTTGATCAAGGGGACAGCGGCTCGCCGGCACCAGATTTCAATCTGCTCGATGGCCGCTGCCCGGAAGGTGTCGGCGGCCGCGACGAGGACATCATGACCCTGCTGCTTGAACTGGCAGGCCATCTTTCCGATGGTCGTGGTCTTGCCGGTCCCGTTCACGCCGACCATCATGACGGTATGCAGACGATCGCGGGGAATAACAAAGGGCCTGTCATTTCTCCGTAAAATGTCCTTCATCGTATCCTGCAGTACTTGTTTCAGGAGTTCAGGCCTGTCCAGCTCATGGCGTTTCACCTTCTCCTTCATTTTTTCGATCAGATCGCCGGTAAAAGCGGGACCCACATCCGCCATGATCAACGCTTCTTCCAATTCCTCGAAAAGACGCTGGTCGATGACCTTTTCACCCAGAATGATGTCGTCCACATTGGTGAGCAGCAGTTTCCGGGTTTTTTCCAGGCCGGATTTCAATTTATTAAGAAAACTTCTTTTTCTGATATCGCTGGTCATTAAAATCCCTGTGTACGGCGCTTTTCGTATCTCAAGCGCTTTGCATAACTGGTGAAAAAAGGTTCGTGAACGGCGGATAACATGTTTTCCGCCTGCCAGAGACGATGTCAGTTGAGGTTGACGGAAACGATAGTGGAAATTCCGTCATTCTGCATGGTGACGCCGAAAAGATGGCTTGCCGCTTCCATGGTCCGCTTATTATGGGTGATCATGACGATCTGGGACCCGGCTGAAATGTCCTTAATCAAACGGTTGAAGAGCAGGATATTGGCGTCATCAAGAGCGGCGTCTGCCTCGTCCAGGATCAGAAAGGGCGTGGGCCGGTATAAAATGATGGCAAAAATAAGTGCAATCGCGGCCAGTGATTTTTCACCGCCGGATAGGAGGCTGATATTCTGCGCTCTTTTCCCGGGAACCTGAATATCAATATCCACGCCCGTTTCCAGCATATCCGCGTCATCCGTCAACCTCAGCTCTCCCCTGCCGCCGGGGAAAATCCTGGTAAACACCTCGCGGAAACAGACATTCACCCCCGCAAAGGTTTCGGCAAACCGTTCCCGTGTAATGGCGTTGATCCGGGCAATGGTCTTCTGCAACGTCTCGAGAGAATGATGCAAATCCGCCGCCTGCGCCGTCAGAAAGTCAAAACGCTGCTTCAGTTCTTCATATTCGCTCAGGGCCAGTAAATTGACCTCCCCGAACTGCTCCAGGGTGAGCCGGTCCTTTTCAAGCTTTATCTTCAGCGATTCTGCCGTTGCCTCCCCAAGACCACCGAAGTCTTTCAGGAGCGGCTCAATATCCACATGATATTTGGATTGGATATTCTGGCGCAGGTTTTCCATTTTTACGGAGATTTCCCGATGGCTCATCTCCAGTTCATGGACTTCTCTGGCCGCCTGATCGAGGGTCTTTTTCAGGTCGCCGATCCGGGCCTCCTGCTGTCGCAGGGAAGCATCCTGCGCCTGCTGAGAGGCCTTCCGCTGCAACAAGACACCTTCGAGCTGACTGAATTCCCGGTAAAGACCGCCAAGCGCTTCCTGTTCGACGCCCATGGATGCCGTCAAGGCCTGGAGTTGATCGTCATGACCCCGCACGTCCCTGATCCGGGCCTCCATGTCGGCGCTGCGCTGTTCGTGATCCTGATCAAGGCGTTCGCCCGCCCTGAGGTTGGCCTCTTTCTTTTCTTCGAGTGATCCGAGCAATACCTGTTCTGCTGTTAGCGAAGCGGATGCCTTTTCGAGATCTGTCTGCATGGCTTCCCACAGCACTTGCGCGGCTGCCATCTGCTCATTCAGATCTTTTTCACGCACTGCGTGTGCGACAAGCTCCTGCCGGATGCCGTCGATCCGCAGCAGGGCGTCGCTTTGCTCCGTCCTTGCCTGTTCCCGGTTGAAATCAAGCACACTGATGCGCTGCGCCAGGCGTTTCCGCTCATCTTCGAAACGCTCCAGGTCTTTCGTTTTCCCAGCCATGTCAAGTTCTGTGCGGTGAAGTTCAGCCCGCAGACGGCGATGCTCCTCTTCCCATTCAAAAATAAGCGCACCCGCCTTTTTTTTGCCGTCCATTATTTCTTTCAGGGATGCTTCCAGATCAAAAAGTTCCGTCTGCAACTCGTTTATTTCGCGCCGGTTGCGCAGCAGGCTTGTTTCACCGCTCTTCCCATTGCCGCCGGTCAGCACCCCCTGCGGGTTGATGAGGTCGCCGTCCGGTGTGACAAACGTGCCTCTGAAACCGTTCTGCTTCCAAAGAGAAATGCCACTCGAAAGGCTTGGGATCAGCAGTACGTCGCCCAGCAGATAGTCGGCGATCGCTTTAAAATCTTCAGGGACTTGAACCTGATCCATCAGACGAACGGCACCGTTGAGATGGTCGCAATCAGCAGGATCATATCCGAATGCATGTTGCCGGACTTCCAGAGGAACAAAACTCCCGCGTCCCAACGAATGATTCTTCAGATAGTCAATCGCCTTTAAACCATCCTCCTGTCTTTTAACAATGATGTACTGCAGCTTTTCACCCAGAACGGCCTCGACGGCGGCCTCATATTGTTGGGGGACGTCCATGTGATCGGCCACCAGCCCACAGAAAACGTCCTGGGAAAACCCTCTTATCGCTTCCTCTTTATCCTCAGCCATCAGGGATTTGACGCCGTCCTGGCAGCCCTCATAACGCTCCTGGAACTCCTTCAGGGAGGTAAACCGTGAAGATTTTCGGCCGATGTCTTCCTTGACGGCACTGATTTCCTCGTCAATTTCCTGCAGCAACTGTCGTGTCCGCTGCTGCTCATCAGCAGCCCGATCGGCCTGCTGTGTGAAAGATGCAAAGGTTCCCTCTGCAGACTGGTGTTCACCGGCGAGCTTGATGAGCAGCCGGTCCAGATCTTCCCGTCTTTTATCGTGTTCAGACAGTTCGTGACGGTCCCGTTCATCCCGCCGCTGCAGATCCTCAATCCCCTTCTGGAAGCCGACAAGCATATTTTTTAATTTTGCTTTTTCAGCAGCAATATCAATATACTGAACCTTCTTCTCGCCCAGCTCACGATAAAGAGACTGCTGCTTCTGCTTGCGTTCCTCGATCCCCTGCCGTTGATCGGACACGGCTTGCCTGAGCGCTTCGATCCGGACCTGCAACTGGTCTGTCCGTGTCGTCAGCTCCTGTCGTTCCCGGCTGGCCTCCTGCTGTTTTGCCCGGATCAACGCGATCTCCGTCAGATCTTTCTGTTTACGGGCAGTCAGTTCTTTTATCGTCTGGGTCGCGTATTCGATCCCCTGTTCCTTCACGCTGATGGCATTCCGGATCTGATAGAGGGATTCCTGAGTCTCGGCAAGCCGCGCCTCCCCGTCCAGCATTTCCGTTTTGAGGTTGTGGAGGGACGCCTCGCCGGCTTCCATCTGCGTTTTCAGCGCCGTTTCCTGGTCCTGGACAGCGGTTAAAACATGCCCGCTGGTTTGCTTT
The DNA here is from genome assembly GCA_963708515.1 of uncultured delta proteobacterium. Lineage (GTDB taxonomy): Bacteria > Desulfobacterota > Syntrophia > Syntrophales > Fen-1087 > JAPLJM01. The sequence continues at coordinate 182,226 of CAVPSX010000023.1, forward strand.
TCTCTGAACAGGTCGGCATAAACCTGCAGCGCCAGCGACTGCTCCGCTTCCCGGATGTCCTGCTTCAGGGCCTTGTACTGCTCCGCTCGCTTGGCCTGACGGGATACCGCATTGAGCTGGCTTTTAACTTCGCGCGTAATATCATGGACCCGCACCAGGTTCTGCTGTGTCTGATCCATTCTTCGCACTGCCGCTTCCTTCCGGCTCTTATACTTGGAAATTCCCGCCGCTTCCTCAATAAATTGTCTTCGTTCTTCCGGTTTTGCCTCTACCAGCATCGCGACGCTGTTCTGTTCGACCAGCGAATAGGTCCTGGCGCCGACACCGGTTCCCATAAAAAACTCTCTGACATCCAAAAGCCGGCAAGGAATCTTATTGAGGGTATATTCGCTTTCACCGTCGCGGAATAATTTTCGGGAAACCATGACTTCACTGCATTCCGCGTAGGCTCCGGGAAATCCTCCCGCATCCGCTGTCAGAATCATAGACACTTCGGCCACCCCGACTGCATCAGCGCCTTGTGCGCCATTAAAAATGACATCCTCCATCTTTTTGCCGCGCAGGGTTTTAACGCGCTGCTCGCCCATGACCCAGCGTAAGGCGTCAACGATGTTGCTCTTCCCGCAACCGTTGGGACCGACAACACAGGTAATCCCATCAGAAAAATCCAGAATAACCTTCTGCAGGAAAGTTTTAAAGCCAGTGATTTCAAGCCTTTTCAATTTCATCGGCGCTGCGCTTTCAGATTTGCAAAATTTTCCGTAGAATTTAACAGAAAAAATAGCGTTTGTAAAGAAAAAATACAATAGAATGTGTTTCGCAACCCCATGGACCACAATATGTTGTATCGGAAAAAAGGCATAACGAATATATTCATGTTTTGATACGGGAACATATGTTGAGAGCTTTGCGTGACCGGTGAAAAATGGTTCGCAAGCGGCGAATGAAAGATTTTCCGCATTTCCAGAAATTAGACTATTTTATTGATTTCAAACATACATAGGCATTATCATATTTCAAGCGAAAAAGATTTTGAGTCGCGGCAAAGCCATTTTTCAAAGGTTTCATGTTATGATAACAATGCACGCCGGGGCGAAGAAAGGAATCAGGGGAAAGCTCATGACAGACGAAGCATGGCATGTCGTTTACACGGCATCGGGAATGACCCAGGCAAAGATCATCACGGGTCGTCTGGAGACCGAAGGCGTATCGACCCGGCTGAGATACGAGGCGGCCGGGACCATTTATGCCATCACCATCGATGGCCTGGGAGAAGTAAGAATTCTTGTTCCGGCGGAGGACCTGGACAGAGCCGGCGCCATTCTGAACCGATCCTATGACGAAGAGGATCTGGCGTGGGAGGATACTGAAATTCGCGATTAAAAAATTCCGCCTTCTTAATATGAGCGAATAACGACGGCTGCGTAAAAAAAGCTCCGCAGGCAAGGCGCGCAAATCAAGAGGAACGAGGCGTATTTGGAGGCACGCCGCAATGACGAAGGATGCAGTACAACGCAGCAACCGGACTTTTTACGAAGCCGTCAAAAAATGCCCTCCAGCATTGTCCCGCAACGAATACAGGCCGAACCATTCAGATTCGTCTGTTCGATATGAAAGCCAGTGCGGCCGATCAGGAGCTGACCGCATTGGAAACAAACGGTGTTTTCTCCTTCATCTCCGGGAACATTGCCGCTGTAAACATATTTGAGTCCACACGCCCTGCCGGTTTCCACCGCCCGGTGAATCGCCGACACCGGCGTTGCGCCGTGCCGGGACATTTTGTAACGGGGATGAAACCGGCTGATATGCCAGGGTGTTTCCCGACCCAATGAAAAAATGAAAGATGCGATGTCCTGGAGTTCCTGCTCGCCGTCATTCAGATCGGGAATCAAAAGCGTGGTCACCTCCACCCAGATGCCGAGATCCTTCATCTTTCTTAAACTTTCCAGAACCGGCCCAAGGCGGGCGCCGCATTGCTTCCGGTAGAAATCATCCCGGAAAGACTTGAGATCCACATTGGCTGCCTGCAGGTAAGGTGCAATGGTTTCGAGGGTTTTGTCCGTCATGAAGCCATTGGTGACAAACACATTTTTCAGCCCCCGCTCATGGGCCAGGCGGGCCGTATCACACGCGTATTCAAAATAAATGGTCGGTTCCGTGTAAGTATATGAAATTGTTTTTGATCCAGTCCGGATGGCCCTTTCCACAATAGCGGCGGGAGCGGTTGGCTTCCCCGGCATCTCCAGGCCCTCTCGTGGAAATTGGGATATCTCATGGTTCTGGCAGAATTCACAGGAAAAATTACAGCCCACTGTGGCAATGGAAAAGGATTTCGACGCCGGATAGACATGGAAGAGCGGTTTTTTTTCTATCGGGTCGACATTTTCGGCAATCAACCGCCCGTAAGTCAGCGCGTAAAGAACACCATCACGGTTCTCTCGAACGCCGCAGACTCCGCGTTTTGACGAATTGATGCGGCAGCGGTGGGCGCAGAGATGACACAGCACCCCCTGATCCGTTAATTTCTCATAAAGCATGGCCTCACGCATTATTTCATCCCCTTGAGGGCGCCGGGCACCGGCTGGCGGCTTTGAACCGCAATATTCACGGTCTCCAGAATGGGTTGCTGAATCGTCGCATACGTGAACGTTACCGGAAAAGAGAGGCCGAGGAAGGCCCCGAAGGGATTTTTCATTACCGGAATCGCCTCTTCGAACCTGCGGGCAAAGCCATACCAGCCATCGGGAAGAAAGATAACGCTTCCCCAGCGGATGCGAATGCCCTGGAGATTGTTCCGGATCATGGCGTTCAATTCACCGATGTGAAAGAAGCGGGCGTGGTCATAGATGGACGGGCGGCGCACTCCCCTGATTCTGCGCGTCAGCCCCAAACAGGAATATTTATTCAATACTCCGAGAAATACGCGTCCGCGACAAACCCGGATCGCTTCGGCGATGGCCGTATCCGGATCATTGGCAAATTCAAGCGACGTGATCAGTGTTACGATATCAAACTCATTATCGGAAAAAGGAAGGTCTTCCGCGTAACCCAGATGGAAGTCGGCCCGGTTTCCGAGTCTTTCTGCGGCCAGTTTCAACATTGCGGGCGACGGATCGATGCCGGTGACATCGCAACCCTTTCTGCGGAACAGAAGCAGATGATCTCCCGTACCGCAGCCGACATCCAGAACGCGCTCTCCACCCCGAGGAGTGATCAGATCGAGAATCAGGCTCTTTTCGCGCCCGTCGATGTAACGGCCCACTGGCGTTTGCAGCCAGTTGTCACAGCGGGCGGCGGTCTTTTCATTAAAAACGACGGTCTTGTCTTTCATGAAAATCAAAATCCCCTAAAGTAACGAGGCTATAGAGCTCTCCTACCCCCCAATCGTCGCCATCTCCTTTGCACATTTCCGCAGATGATGCTCCTCATTGATCATCGTGTGTCCCACGGGCTTTTTCGTAATCGCCTGCCTGATCAGGTCCTCCAGTTCCGAATCGCTGCAGCCGCTGCGCAGGGGTCCCTTCAGGTCCGTTTCCTCATCCGCTAACAGGCAGGCACGGAGGTGTCCGTCAGCCGTAAGCCGCAGCCGGTTGCAGGCATGGCAGAAATGCCGGCTTACGGGGCTGATAAAACCGATGCTGCCCCGGCCTCCGGCAATTCTATACAGGCGGGCGGGGCCGTCAGCATTCCTTTTCTGCCCGCTTACGGCTTCCAGTGTGTAAGCCTGCCGGATGACGCCCATGACGACATCATTGGACAGATAATGGCTGTGATTGTCATCGCCGGCACGGCCCAGGGGCATTAATTCAATAAAGCGGACCTGGTAGGGTTTATCAAGGGTGTGTGCGGCAAAGGTCAGGATTTCATCATCATTGAATCCCCTGATGGCAACCGTATTGATTTTGATCGGCGCGAAACCCACCCGGTCGGCTTCGCGAATGCCCGCGAGCACCTTGTTCAGATCACCGCCGCGCGTCATGGCGGCATATTTTCCCGCGTCCAGGGAATCCAGGCTGATATTAATCCGGCTTATCCCGGCGCCGAAAAGATCACCTGCAAACTGTTTCAGAAGCACCCCGTTTGTCGTCAGGCTGATGTCCGCCAAACCCGGAACGGATTTGAGACGGGCGATAAAATCCACAATGCCGCGCCGCACGAGCGGTTCCCCGCCGGTGATACGGACCTTGGAAATCCCCGACCGGATGCCGCTCCGGACGACTCTTAAAATCTCCTCATATCTCAGGATATCATTATGTCCGATCCGGGAAAGGCCCTCTTTCGGCATGCAGTATTTGCAGCGCAGGTTACACCGGTCCGTTACCGATACCCTGAGGTAGTTAATGTTGCGGTTGTACTGATCGATCATTTTGCGGCCCTGTCTCCCTTAAAACGTCCTGCATCATTCCCATCCCCGGAAGAAATTCATTGACACGCGAGTATTTTTAACACAACTTGCAGGTCATGACAAGCTGCGTGCTCGAAAGGAATATAACAATAAATCTTCCTTGACATCACCGAATTTCTCTATTAGAAAGCTCAACCTGCATCCTTGAGGGACCCATGACATCAGCTGCATAAGAGGAATGAATGAAAAAGATACCCATTACCAAAACGGGATATGAGAAATTAAAAAAGGAACTGGAATATTTGAAGACCGTGTCCCTTCCTGAAAATATCCGCGATATTGAACAGGCCCGGTCTCACGGGGATATTTCGGAAAACGCCGAATATGCCGCCGCAAAGGAACGCCAGTCGTTCATTCACGGCAAAATGCAGGAACTGGAAAACAACCTAGCCTCATCTCAAATCATCGATCTCAAAGATATTAATGACGACCGGGTCGTCTTCGGATCGACGGTCCGGATTGAAGACGTCCACACGGGTAAGGAAATAAAATATCGACTGGTCGGTCCTTTTGAATCGGACATCAGCCAAAACAAAATTTCTGTGACATCCCCCATTGGCAAGGCCATGATCGGCAAAGAGATTGGCGATGAGGTGACCGTCAAGGCGCCGGGGGGACTCAGGGAGTTCCAGATCGTCGATATCCGGGTCGAAGAAATAATCTAATCAAAAGCCAGGCACCTGCATGAACTTCCGTCACGCAAGCCCTGGCTTTCGATCTGTTTGCCCGGTTTTTAAATCAGCCCTTTTCGGCCACATTCAGCCGCACATTTGCTTTGGCCAGGGTGGCCTTGGCGGCTTCGCGTTCGTCGTCCTCTTTGGACAGTTTGTCGATTTTGGTTTCTGCGATCTCACGGGCCCGTTTAGCCCGTTCCTTATCGATCATGTCAGACCGCTCAGCCGTTTCCACAAGAACCGTAACCCTGCCGGACGTCACTTCCGCATAGCCGGTGCTGACGGCATAATGGGTCCGCTTGCCGTCCCGGATAAAACTCAGTTCGCCCGTTTCGATGCTGCTCAGCAATGAGGCGTGCCCCCTCAAAACACCAAATTCACCCTCTGTGCCCGGGATGGTAACCTCTTCGATTTTGCCGCTGAAGGCCATCTTTTCGGGGGTGACGATCTCCAAGATCAATTCGTCGGCCATGACAATCCTCCGGCTTACTCTGAAAGCTTTCTGGCTTTTTCAATCACCTCTTCAATGCCGCCCACCATATAGAAAGCTTGTTCGGGCAGGTCGTCGTGTTTGCCATCGAGAATTTCCTTGAAGCCCCGGACGGTATCGGGCACGGACACAAACTTGCCCTCGGTTCCGGTAAACTGCGCAGCCACAAAGAAGGGTTGAGACAGGAACCGCTGGATCTTTCGGGCTCTGCTGACCGTCACTTTATCCTCTTCGGAAAGTTCATCCATCCCCAGAATGGCAATGATATCCTGAAGGTCCTTGTATTTCTGCAATGTCACCTGCACCTGCCGGGCCACCTGGTAGTGCTCGGCGCCCAGAACGTTCGGATCGAGGATTCTCGACGTCGAATCCAGCGGATCCACCGCAGGGTAAATGCCGAGTTCGGCGATTGGCCGCGACAGAACAACGGTGCCATCGAGGTGCGCAAAGGTGGTCGCCGGCGCCGGGTCCGTCAGGTCGTCCGCGGGCACATACACGCACTGGACCGCCGTGATCGACCCTTTCGTGGTTGACGTGATACGTTCCTGAAGCTCGCCCAGATCCGTGGCCAGTGTTGGCTGATAACCCACCGCCGAAGGCATGCGACCGAGGAGCGCCGACACTTCGGAGCCCGCCTGAGTAAACCGGAAGATGTTATCAACGAACAGCAGCACGTCCTGCCCTTCAACATCACGAAAATATTCCGCGGCGGCCAGGGCCGTCAGAGCAACCCTTGCCCTCGCTCCGGGCGGTTCTGTCATCTGCCCGTAAATCAGGGCGGCCTGCTTGATAACGCCCGATTCCTTCATTTCGAGGTAAAGGTCGTTGCCTTCGCGGGTTCTCTCGCCGACGCCGGCGAACACGGAGATACCGCCGTGATGCATGGCGATATTATGGATCATCTCCATCATGACGACGGTCTTGCCAACACCGGCGCCGCCGAACATCCCCATTTTACCGCCGCGCGGAAACGGCACCAGCAGGTCGATAACCTTGACGCCCGTTTCCAGGACGTGCACGGATGTATCCTGCTCTGTGAATGAGGGCGATAATCTGTGAATCGGCATATAATTCTGCGCCTGAATCGGTCCGAGACCATCCACGGGCCTGCCGACCACATTCAGGATCCGACCGAGGCATTCCTGACCGACCGGCACCATAATGGGTGTGCCCACGTTTTTGGCGTCCATTCCCCGAACCAGACCATCGGTAATATCCATGGCGATGCACCGGACCACATTATCACCCAGGTGCTGCGCCACCTCGACGACAAGGTTATCCGGCTCGTCATTAATTGCCGGGTTGGTGATGGTGATTGCGTTCAGGATGCTGGGAAGCTGTCCTTCCTGAAACGCCACGTCAACGACCGGTCCGATGACCTGTACAACCTTTCCTATATTCATACCCGTCTCCTTCAATCATCCTTTGAGTGTTTTAGATAACGCCGCATCTTGCACGGTGATTTATCCTTTAGCCAATGCTTCTGTTCCGCCGACGATATCCATGAGCTCCGCGGTAATGGCGGCTTGCCGCGCCTTATTGTATTTCAGGGACAGACTCCTGATCATTTCCTCGCAGTTTCGGGTGGCGTTATCCATGGACGCCATGCGGGCGCCGTTTTCTCCCGCCGATGTTTCCACAAGCGCCCTGAAAATCAGGACACGGACGTACATGGGCAGAAGCTTTTCCAACAGCACTTCGTCTGAGGGCTCGTAGATATAATCAATGCGTTTGTTCGGGTCGACATCTTCATCCTGTCCGATGGACGGAAGCGGAAACAGCCTGACGATCGCCGGTCTCTGCACGGATATATTTCTGAACTCATTATAGACGAGATACAGTTCGTCATATTCTTCCCTGATGAACGGCGAAATGATGTCCCTGGCAATCTGTACTGCCAGAGAAATATCAAATTTTCCGAACACATCTGTCCGTTCGTTCAGGACTTTGATTTTTTTTCTGAAAAAATCGCGACCTTTGCGTCCCACGGGAATCAGGGCAACCTCCTTGCCTTCCCTCACCTTCGACGCGATGAACCGTTCTGTCGCCTTGATCACGTTGGTATTGAAGCCGCCGCAGAGCCCCCGGTCGGAGGTCATACAGATGACCCTGATCCGCTTCGGCTCCCGGACCACCAGCAGCGGATGCGTATCCGGCGAAACGCGTAATGCCAGACTGTTTAAAACATCCATGAATTTAGCAGCATAGGGCCGGAAATTCTCCATTCTTGTCTGAGCGGCCTTGAACTTGGACGCCGCCACCATATTCATGGCCTTGGTGATCTGCTTGGTCTTTGCGACCGCTGTGATCTTTCTTTTAATGTCCTTTAGCGCGGCCATAAAAAATCTGCTCCCCTTATACGTTTCATATCCACACAGTACGGGCGCCCGCTATTCTGCAATATACACAGAATCAAACTCGGTGAGCGCCTCCTTCATCCTTTTTTCCAGATCCGTACTGAGAACCTTCTGGTCGTCAATATCCTTCATGATCCCGGGATATTTCGTTTTCACAAAATTCAGCAGTTGGGGCTCATAGTTCTTGAGCTTCTCTACCGGGTATTTGTCGAGAAACCCTCTGGTTCCGGCGAAGAGGATCGTCACCTGCTCGCCAAGCGACATGGGTTTGAACTGGGGCTGCTTCAAGAGTTCCACCAGGCGCACGCCGCGATCAAGCTGCGACTGCGTTGCCTTGTCCAGGTCGCTTCCGAACTGGGCAAAAGCCGCCAGTTCACGATACTGGGCAAGATCCAGCTTCAGGGTTCCGGCAACCTGCTTCATCGCCTTGACCTGGGCAGCCCCGCCGACGCGGGACACAGACAGACCAACGTTGATGGCCGGACGAACGCCGGAGAAAAACAGACTCGGTTCCAGGTAAACCTGACCGTCGGTAATGGAAATGACGTTTGTGGGGATATAGGCGGAGACGTCTCCTGCCTGCGTTTCAATAATCGGCAGTGCCGTCAGGGACCCGCCGCCCAGCTCCTTGCTTACGCGGGCTGCCCGTTCCAGCAGTCGCGAGTGATTGTAGAAAATATCGCCGGGGAACGCTTCGCGTCCCGGAGGCCGCCTGAGCAGCAGGGAAATCTGACGGTAAGCAACCGCCTGCTTGGATAGGTCGTCATAGATGATAAGAGCGTCCTGGCTACGATCACGGAAATACTCGCCGATGCTGCATCCTGCATAGGCCGCAACATACTGCAAGGTGGCCGGATCGCTTGCGCATGCAGCGACAACGCAGGTAAAGGACAGGGCGTCGTGTTTTCGCAGGTTCTCCACAACTTGGGCCACCGTCGATCGCTTCTGACCGATGGCGACGTAGATGCATTTCACGCCGGTGTCCTTCTGGCGGATGATGGCATCCACACAGATTGCGGTCTTCCCGATTTGCCGGTCGCCGATGACCAGTTCCCGCTGCCCCCTGCCGATGGGCGTCATGGCGTCAATAGCCTTCAACCCGGTATACATGGGCTGGTTGACGGGCTGGCGCTGAATCACGCCGGGAGCAACCATTTCAATGCGTCTGAATTCCGTGGCTTCAATAGGACCTTTGCCGTCGATCGGGGCGCCCGTCGCATCGATGACACGACCCAGCACCGCCTCCCCGACAGGAACCTGGGCAATCTTTCCGGTTCGCTTGACAATATCGCCCTCTTTAATATGGGTGACTTCACCGAGAATCGCCACACCGACATTGTCCGTTTCCAGATTGAGCACCATTCCCAGGATGCCGCCGGGGAACTCCAGCAGCTCCATCGCCATGGCATTCTGCACGCCATAGACCCTGGCAATACCATCTCCTACGGACAGGACTGTTCCCGTTTCACTGATATCCAGCTTCTTTTCATAATCCTTGATCTGCCTGGATATGATTTGACTGATTTCCTCTGCCCTGATTGTCTCCATGTTCTATATTTCCTCCCCTAAGAGATTCCTGATATTGTTCAATTGTGTTTTGATGCTTCCGTCATAAAGGGTATCCCCAACCCGGACAACAACGCCTGCAAGCAACGACACATCCTGCTCAATCGTCAGTTCGATCTGCTTGCCGGTCAGTCTCTCCATGCCCTTTTTGAGGCGCTCGGATAACTCGCTTGACAAGGGGAATGCGGTTTTTACCTGGACACGCTGCTTTTTCAGGGCTGAATCCATCAACTCGCGATAGCAGACAACGATGTCGGCCAGGATCCCGATTCTCCTTTTATCAGCCAAAAGACGCAGGAAATTCGCGGTTACGCCGGTCATGCCGATTTTTATCAGAACGGCATCAACAACGTCGCGCTTGTCATGCTGATCGAAGATGGGATTCGCCAGAAACTCCTTCATGTTTTCATTGCCGTCAACGATTTTGGAGAAGCTGATCAGTTCGTGGTAATACTTATCAAACTGTTTCTCCTCTTCGGCAATCTCAAAAAAAGCCCGCGCGTAACGCTTTGCGATACTGCTGCTACCTATCAATGTTTGCTCACCACCTTATCCAGATAATCTTTCACCATGGCATCGTGATCTGACGCCGTGACATTTCTTTTTAAAAGCTCTTCCGCCATTTCCACGGAGAGCTTGACGGCCTCGGCCCGCAGCAGGTTACCGGCCTGTTTCAGCTCTTGCTCGAGCCGGGCCTGGGTATCTTCCTTCATCTTCTCTGCAGTCTTCCGGGCGTCTTCGATGATGCGTTCTTTTTCCGCCAGCCCCTGCGCCCTGATCATATCAGAGATACCGGCAATTTCCTCGGTGGCCTTGTCCAGCTTATCCGTATATTCTTTGTATTTCTGCTCAGCCTCTTCCTTGGCGATCTTGGCCTGTTCAATGGCCGACTTGATTCCTTCCCGCCGGCCGACAAAAAACTCCTTGATCTTCTGGGCCAGCAGCCAGTAGAGGAACCCGACCAGAACGATCATATTGACGACTCTCCAGGCAAAATCCACCAATTCCTTGCCATGGCCTTCGCCGCCGCCTGCCGCGGCATGGACATCCAGAGCCATCAGCAAGACAAACGCGACAACCGGCACAAATGATTTTACGGACAATCGCCCCTGACGATCTTCTGAAAACAAGCGATTCATTGGATGCTCCTTCCCAGAACTTTTTCAGCAATCTCAAGGGATATCTTCCGGGACTGACTGCGCAAAACGGCTCTCGCCGCCTCAACTTCCATGCCCATTCTGGCATTGAACTGCTCCATCATTGCGGGGATTTCGCTCCTGATTGTTTCAATTACACCCTTGGCCAGGTCTGCGCCCTCTTTGACGATGGCATTCCTTTGCGCCATGGCATCGAGTTTTGCCAGACGGACCTTCTCCTCGTATTCTGAAAATTTCTGTTCCACTTCCTGCTTCAGGCGTTTAACCTCCCCGTCAGACTCCTCCATGCGCTCTTTCCGCTCATTCATAACACCCAGAATCGGTATATAAAGCAGCTTCCTTAAGATGAAAATCAGCAGGATGAAATTCGCCATCTGAATCAGGATGGTGTAATCAAGACTGACCATATCTAAACCTCATTTCAGAACGACTATACAAAAAAACCGAGGGAAAAAATCATTTTCCACCCGGCCTTATGAAACATCTATACTGCGTCTTTTAAAACCAGTGCTTCTTTTGCGTCTGTCTTAAAATCGGCATCAACACATCTTCTGCGATGATAATTATTCACAATGTACCCTGACTCTCAATATTAAAAATCGCGGTTTCCTAATCATAACTATGAGGGTCTGTCAAGCATTTTTTGCCGGATGGATTACTATCTGACCGCCGGTCAGGGTTCATGGATCATGGCGCCATCCGGATTGATGCAATGTGCAATAACGCTTCAAGGTTGCAGAATAAATCGCCGCATGCTGATGCTCATCAGCATGCCGACGCAGGTCATGAGGACGACCATGGAAGATCCCCCGTAACTGAGAAACGGCAAAGGGATCCCGACAATGGGCAGGATCCCCAGGACCATCCCGATGTTGATAAATACCTCCCAGAAAATCAGCGCTGCGATCCCTACGGCAATCAGGGTCCCGTTGTAATCCCTTGCATGCAGGGCAATTTTAAGTCCCCACAGGATCAAACTCATAAATAGGACCAGCAGAACCATGCCGCCCAGAAACCCCCATTCCTCGGCAAATACCGCGAACACAAAATCCGTATGTCTTTCAGGCAGGAAGCGAAGCTGCGTCTGCGTCCCCTTTAAAAATCCCTTTCCGGTCAAACCGCCTGATCCGATGGCAATAATGGATTGAATCACATGATAGCCTGATCCCAGGGGATCGATGCCGGGATTGACAAAGGTTATGATCCGTTCTCTTTGATAACCCTTGAGAAATAGCCAGCCTGCGGGGATAAGCACCAGTCCGATCAGGGCCGACCAGCCCAGCGATTTCCAGTGGACGCCGATAAACAGGACCATGGAGCTGAAAATGATGAAAAGCATCATAGCCGTTCCCAGATCCGGTTGCTTCAGAATCAGCAGAAATGGGACCAGCATGATCAGGAAAGGGATCGCCAGGTCTTTCAACCGGGAAGGCTCGATGCGGTGGCGAGAATCGAAATATTTTGCCAAAGCGAGGATCAGCGTCAACTTCATCAGTTCCGAGGGCTGAAATGAAAATCCCCCGAGCAAGATCCAGCGTTGGGAGCCCCGTGTGGCGTAACCGTAGAAGAAGACGATCAGCAACAGGAGGATGGAAAACCCGTAAATAAGGTAAGCGTAACGGCTGACAAACCGGTAATCGATGCAGAAAGCAACCGTCATGAACACGAGCCCGACGACGATCCACTGAATCTGTTTGACAAAAACGAAATCCTGCCTGGCGGATATCTGATTGAACCCCGTGCTGTAGATATTTAAAAGGCCGATCAGGCTGATGCCCAGGACCACCAGCAGGAGCATCCAGTCAAAGTTAATAAGTAATCGTCGATCAAATTTCATTATTGTTCCGTTTGAACAAAACCGGCCGCATGAACATGCGCGTCATGGCTGATGTGCGACACCGTCGCCGCCTGTCCGGTGGTCGCTGATGACAAGGGGCGGTCTTTCCCCCGGTGATTGATTGCGCTCAAAGTAGGCCTCCAGGATCTTTCTGGCAACCGGGGCTGCCGCCGAGCCCCCATGTCCGGCATTCTCCGCTACGACCGCAATGGCAATTTCCGGATTGCCGACTGGTGCAAAACACACAAACAGGGCATGATCCCGGTGGCGGGAAGAGATGAATTTCATCTTTCTTGCACTTTCATTATCCGGCAGACCGATGACCTGGGCCGTGCCGGTTTTACCGGCCACATCGGTGTCTTTGAGCCTCGCGGCGCGACCGGTGCCCCCCTCCTCGTTGACCACCCCCCACAGGGCCTTATTCAATTGCTCCATGACATTCTTACTCAGAGGAAGAATCGACTTCCTTTCCGGCGCAAACACTTCAATCACCCGGCCATCGACGGCCTCAATCTGCTTAACCAGCCGGGAGCGCCAGACAATACCGCCATTGGCCAGGGCGCTATATGCCGTCACAAGTTGCAGGGGCGTGACCAGATTGTATCCCTGACCGATAGACACAGAAATGGTTTCTCCAATCTGCCAGGGCTCTTTCAGTCGCATCTGCTTCCAGTTCCGGGTTGGGATCAGGCCGCTTTTTTCCCGGGGCAGCGCAATGCCTGTCGGCGCACCAAGCCCGAAGTGGCGCGCGTATTCCGCCAGCTTATCGACTCCGAGCATTTTCCCGACATTGTAGAAATAAACATCACAGGACTGGACAATCGCCCGATGCAAACTGATCCGACCATGCCCGCCTTTGTGCCAGCACCTGTATGTCCTGTTCCCCAGCTCATAGGAACCGTTGCATATAAAAGACGTTTCCGGTGTGATCAAGCCTTCCTGCAGGGCCGCGGCCGCAACAATCATTTTATAAGTGGATGCCGGGGGATATTGTCCAGAAACGGCCCTGTTTTCCATGGGATGTGTGGAATCGACAGACAACTTTTTCCAGTGATCATGGGAGATTCCCGCGCTGAAGAGCGTGGGGTCGAAGGCCGGAGAACTCACGAGCGCCAGGACAGAGCCGTCTCGGGGATCCATTGCCACAACGGCGCCTGGTTTCCCGGCCAGGGCCTCCCATGCGGCTTTTTGCAGCAAGGCATCGATCGTGAGCACCACGTTATGTCCAGGCTCCGGATCTCTTTTACCAAGAACCCGTTGCATCTTGCCCAAGACATTGACCTCGACCTGCTCAAACCCGCTTCTACCTCGCAGATAAGCATCCAGATATTTTTCAATTCCGGATTTGCCGATCAGGTCGCCCAACGCGTAACTGTCTGATTCATCCTTATCCAGTTCCTCCGGACTGATTTCGCCCGTATAGCCGATAAGATGGGCCGTCATTGCGCCGCCCAGATACTGCCTGACCGGAACCACATCGACCGTGATGCCGGGCAGGTCCAGGGTGTGCGTCTCCACAATCGCCAGCTTCTCCCGGCCGACGTTTTTTTCGAGCTTGACCGGCATAAAGGGCTTGAGCTTTCCCGGCGCGAAGGCCTCACGGGTAAAATCCAGGGAAGCCTCCCGGTATAAAAACCCCAACCGGGCTGCAACTGCCTGAATATCTCGGGTGTGAGCAGGTATAAAGTGTATATCAAAGGAACATTGATTGTCCACCAGAACCTCCCGGTGGGTATCCATGATCAGGCCCCTCACGGGTTTAATTTTCCGAAAGCGGATACTGTTGTTTTCCGATTTCTGGTTGAGTTCCTCCCCCTTGATCACCTGAAGATGCCACATGCGCAGAGCCAGAAGGGACAGGGCAATCGTCACGACGATCAGCATGATTTTAAACCGGCTGTGCAAGGGGCCGGGCTCATGACTATTTAGCCGGGTGCGGATTTCCGCCATGAAATGTAACCTCAAAAAAATGAAACAATTTGAAAAACAGGGGGCTCAACATACTGACCACCAGCGCCTGAGGAAGAAAAACCTGGATAAGACTACCAAGTAAATTGGCATCGTACATGATTTTAAAAAATAAGACAATCAACAAACCCTCGAAAATCGAACACAGAAAAGAAAAACCCATGATCAGGCTCGTCTGTTCCGCATAAACTCGCATGGAAACCAGGACAGAAATAAAAAATATACAGACATAAATGAGGGTAAACAGCCCGGAAATCGAACCTATCGCACAGTCGAGAAAATAACCAAGCAGAAAACTCAACAAAGCCCCCGGCAGGATATGCATGCGGAAACCCGCGTAAATGACAAGAATCAATGTCATTTCAATATTAAGCCAGCCCATGAAAAAAATGTTCAGGACGGATGTTTGAAAAATAACCAGAAGCAGGCCGGCAAGCGGTAAAAAAAAGTGCGGGTACATCATGGTTTGCGATCCTTCTGGGGATCCAGGACGGCGACTTCTTCCAGTTTTCCGAAATCAACAGATGGCTGGACATCAATCCTCTGGAAAAAGCCCCCTTCTTTCTTGTCCACTGCTGCGACCACACCCAGATGGATCCCTTTCGGAAAAATCCCCCCCAGTCCGGAGGAGATGACGGCGTCGCCGACTTTAACCTCTTCCGTCTTGGGAATATATTTCAGCCGGCAACCGACGGCGCCGGCTCCCTGCAGAACGCCATGGGCACGGCTCCGCTGAAGCAGGGCGGAAACATTGCTGTTTACATCCACGATCAACATGATCCGGGAGATATGCCAGGAGCAATCCGTAATCCGGCCGACAAGCCCCTGATCGTTCAATACGGGAACTCCCACCCGTAATCCGTGGGCCGTTCCCTTATCAATCAGGATGGATTTGAATATGGGTGACTGTTCGCGGTCAATCACTTGGGCAATGACCGGTGTTGTATTAAACTGTTCTCTGCTCTTCAGAATTTTCTGCAGCCGCAGTGCTTCCAGGTAACCTTCCCGATACTGGACAAGCTGATTCTCAAGCAGGTGATTCTCCTTTCTCAGCCGCCGGTTCTCCGCCTCCAGGCCAATCAGAAACAAATAGCGGTTCCAGCTTTCCCTGAGCGCTTTGAGTGACCTGTTTTTCAGGCTTTCCAGCGGCCACGCCGCCTCCAAAACGAGCCTCCGGAAAAGCCCCGTATCGGGATCTTGTTTTGCAGCATGGTAGGAAATCATGATCAATGCTGCCATGATCATCAGCGATGCGAGAGTAATGGTCCAATATTTCTTGGGAAACATCATCGTAAGTGAAAACGACGGTTTTTGTCGACAGGATAAAAAATAAGAATGGGTTGAAAAAGGAACGCCGTTAACAGACCAATCAGATCCTTCACATTTGAACCGTGACCTCTTTGAGGATATCAAGCTGGTCCAAGGCTATGCCCGCTCCTCTTACCACAGCGGAAAGAGGGTCCTCAGCGATCGTCACCGGCAGACCCGTCTCCTCCCTGATCAGAATGTCAAGCCCTCGTAACAAAGCGCCTCCGCCCGTCAGCATGATCCCACGGTCAACAATATCTCCGGCTAGTTCTGGAGGTGTATTCTCCAGGGTGTCCTTGATGGCACCCACAATCAGGCTGACCGGCTCAAGGATAGCTTCGCGAATTTCTTCCGAATTAATCTCCACGATTTTTGGAATGCCGGAGATAAGATCCCTTCCTTTGACGTCCACTTTCTTCAGTTCCGGCTCGGGATAGGCGCAACCGATGGTCATCTTGATCATTTCCGCCGACCTCTCTCCGATCAGCAGGCTGAATCTGCGCCGCATATACTGTACGATCTCTTCATCCATCTGGTCCCCTGCAACCCGCACTGATTTCGAATAGACGATACCGGCCAGAGATATGACCGCCACTTCCGTCGTACCGCCGCCGATATCGACGACCATGGAACTGATGGGTTCCGTAATGGGCAGGCCGGACCCGATGGCCGCCGCCATGGGTTCTTCAATCAGAAATATTTCCCTGGCGCCGGCAGATTCGACGGTTTCTTTCACGGCCCGTCTTTCGACCTGGGTGATCCCGGAGGGAATAGAGACAATGATCCGGGGACGGACAAGGGCTCTGCGATTATGCACCCTCAGGATAAAATGCCTCAGCATCGCCTCGGTGATGTCAAAATCGGCGATGACGCCTTCCCGCAAGGGCCTGATGGCAACAATATTTCCCGGGGTTCTCCCCAGCATATTCTTGGCCTCCATCCCCACGGCCAGCACCTTTTTCACACCCCGCGAATCCAGATGAACCGCCACCACAGAAGGCTCGCTCAGTACAATTCCCTTCCCCTTGACATAAACAAGCGTATTGGCGGTGCCCAAATCAATGGCCAGATCATTGGAAAACTTCCCTAAAATAAAATCGAACAGCAACGCCCCACCCTCCTCAAAGTTCCCATAGAATTTCAATTGCTACCAAAACTCGCCGCTCCGGCGGAAGTCCTATATCGTATTTGCCTGACCTAAGCAATACATTTTTTGAACGGGCGCCGCGCCCGGCCTTGTATTCCTTTTCGGTGCGCAATTTTAAAATTGATTGCATTTTAGGGAGGGGTGTAATAGTAGAGCCCCTTGAAAATGATCTGAAAGGAACCGGCTGATATGCTTGACCTGATGAGAAAACATGCCCGGAATTGGCTCATGAAAGTTCTGCTGGGTATTATTATCGTTGTCTTTATCTTTTATTTCGGTTCGATTGGAGGAAAACAGCAGGCGGAAACGGTCGCCGTCGTCAACGGCAAGGCCATCGCTTATGTGGACGTAGCCAAAGAATATCAAAACCTGCTCCAATACTACCGTCAGCGGCTCGGCCCTGCTTTGAATGACGAAGCCCTTAGCCGGCTCAACCTGAAACAGGTTGCTCTGGATAATCTGATCCGGCAGGCCATTGTATTGCAGAAAGCCCGGGACATGCGACTGACGGTCTCGGACGAGGAAGTCAGGGCATCGATCCTCGCCCTGCCGGCTTTTCAGAGAGGGGGTTCCTTTGACGAAAAGATATACCAGCAGGCCCTGCGTTTCAACAAAGCAACGCCTGAAGACTTCGAACAACAGCAGAAGCATACGCTGATCATGTCGCTTGTTTTAAGTCTCCTTCAGGAGGGCGTAAAGGTCTCGGATCAGGACGTCTACGATCTTTATCGTTTTCAGAACGAGAAGGTCAACCTTCACTTCGTGCAGATCTCGCCCGGAGCCTTCCGCGCAAAAATCACGCCCCCGGATAAGGATCTGGAGGCGTACCTCAAAGAGCATGGCCAGATCTTCCGTATTCCCGACCGGATCCAGGTCAAATATATGCTTTTCAAGGGAGAGGACTTTGCAGCGGGCGTGACCGTGACCGATGCGGACATCATGGACTACTATGACCGGCATGCGGACCAATTCAAGACGGCCGGCGGCAAGCGGCAGGCCCTGACTGAAGTAAAGATGAAGATCGCGGCCCAAATCCGTCAGAGCGGCGGCATGCAGGCGGCAGCCGCGGCGGCGAAGCAAGCGCATGATACCATCTATCAGGAGGAAAACTTTGAGGGTTACGCAGCGAAAAACAGGCTGACGATTAACACGACCGGTTTATTTTCAGCCGGCGCCCCCCCCGCAGAGTTGAGCAGGATCGGCGATACCATCCAAGCCCTCTTCAATCTCAATAGGAACGACATAAACAGGGTCCTGTCCGACCAGAAGGGCTATTATGTCTTCAAAGCGATAGCCAAACAACCCGCACACACGCCGCCCCTGAAGGACGTGCGGGAACAGGTTGAAAAAAAGGTGATCGATCAGGAAGCCGACCGGTTGGCCAAACAGGAGGCGGAGAGCTTGTTGGCCAGTTTGAAACAGGAAAAGACGCTGTCTGCCGCCGCCGCAGAAAAAAAATTGAAACTCGACGAAACAGGATTTTTCCGGACGGGTGACGGGACGCCCAAAATAGGGATTTCCCGCGAGCTGAGCGCGGCCATTTTTCAATTGACCAACAAGAATCCCGTCCCGAACCGTGTCTTTTATGTGGACGGCAGATATGTCGTTGTGCAATTGAAGGAGAGGGCCAAACCGGATGATCGTGACTTTGCTGCGAATCAAGAAAAACTGAAAAGCGCCCTGTTACAGGCCCGTAAAAATGACGCCATTCAATCCTGGCTTGAGGGAACCAAGGCAGCGATGATGAAGGAGGAAAAACTAAAGATCAAGAAGGACATCAAGGATCTATAATGGCGGATTATGCCTGTCCGTAATGCTCCTGCAGCCATTTTCGGTATTCCCCCGTTTTGATCCGTTCGTGCCAGGCACGATGTTTCAAATACCACTGAATCGTCTTTCGCAGGCCGGTCTGAAAAGATTCCTGTGGACGCCATCTGAGCGATTTGTGTAATTTGCTAAAATCAATCGCATAACGGCGGTCATGACCAGGGCGGTCTGTCACAAAGGTGATCAAATCCCGCCGGGAACGCCCGTCCGGCGGCGGGATGATCCCATCCAGCATGTCGCAGATCATCTGAACAATGGCAATGTTTTCCATTTCCGATTCGCCGCCGACATTATAGGTCTCCCCTCGCTTTCCCGCTTGCATGATCGTCCAGATCGCCTCACAATGGTCGGTTACGTAAAGCCAGTCGCGGACATTCTTCCCGTCGCCATAGACGGGCAAGGGCTTCCATTCCGCTGCATTCATAATGATCAGCGGAATCAGCTTCTCCGGAAACTGATAGGGGCCGTAGTTGTTGGAGCAGTTTGAAATCGTCGTGGGCAGACCGAAGGTTTCATGGTAGGCTCGGACCAGATGATCGGAGGCGGCCTTGGACGCCGAATAGGGACTGTTGGGCCGGTAAGGGGTCTCTTCTGTAAACAATCCTTCAGCACCGAGACTTCCGTAAACCTCGTCCGTACTGATGTGGTGAAAAAGCTCGAAACGGGCACGGCTGGCCTTGGCGATCTCCAGAAGGTTGAAGGTCCCAACGATATTTGAATGGATGAAACTTTCCGGATTTTTAATGGACCGGTCCACATGGGACTCCGCCGCGAAATGACAGATCGCATCCACCTGATAGTCCGTAAAAATCGCCTTGATGGCCTCCACGTCACAGATATCCGCTTTTTGAAAGACATAGCGTCCGGAATAACGATCTTCCAGGCCTTCGAGGTTTTCCGGATTTCCCGCATAGGTGAGCTTGTCCACATTGATGATCCGGCCGTCGAAACCCGGCTTCTCAAGCAGATGGTAAATAAAATTCGACCCGATAAAGCCGCAGCCGCCGGTCACCATCAGATTTTTAATATTCATCACGGTTTTCACCTCCGGGCGGACTTACCTCAAAAAACCCTGGATAATCCGGTTGACTGCGTCATCGTAGGTCAGCCCCAGGCTCATGAGCTTTGTTAGCTGGTCACTGGCGATTTTGCCGATTGAGGCCTCGTGGGTCAACTCGGCGTCGGGATGTTTCGCTTTCAGCGAGGGAGTCGTTTCGTTGGCGCCGTTGTCCATGATAATGGCGTCGCATTCAATGTGGCCGAAACATTTAGCCAGTGCTTCGATCGTGGCATAAAAAATCTGCTTGGAATTCCCTTTCATGACGGAGCGGGAAATCATGTTGGCCCGGCTGTTTTCCCCGGACAGCTTGATTTCATTGCGCGAAACGGCCGTCTGGGCGCCTTCCGTCATCACGCGTTCCGTAATCAACAGTAGGGAATTGGCCCCGAGGGTCGCCTCATTCATGCGATCGGCCTCGTCCACCCCACCGATCTGGGTCAGCTCCATCTCGGCCTGGGCGCCCTCCGCCAGAGAGACTTTCGTCGTCGGATTGAGCGTCCGCCTTCCCCGTCCCGGCCCGGTGGCAAAATGCTTTTCCACATATTTGACCTTCGCCTTCCGTCCGACCTGAAATTCATGAATGCCCGCATGTCCCCCCGGTTCCGGACCGCCGCAATGGATCCCGCAACCTGCGACGATGGTCACATCGGAGCCCTCGCCAATGATAAAGTGGTTGTAAACGACGTCGTAGAGGCCCGCCTGACTCAGGATTACCGGAATATGCACGGACTCATTGACCGTCCCCGGTTTAATGGTGACGATGATGCCCGTCCCCTCCGCATTCGTTTCAATATTGATGTTGGCGGAAATTTCACGGGCCAGCAGTTTCCCGTTCTTGCGGATATTATAGGCCCCTTTTGGGATTCCTTCGAGATCGGCAACCACCTTCAACAGGTTTTTATCTAAAGCATTTAACATCGTCTATGCTCCCGCATATCTTATAATTACAGATACTCAAATCCGTCAGCATGGGCAGGGCGTCGTTCAAAGGACCCACATACGCCAGGCGTCCGTGATTTACAAGCAAAACGATGTCCGCCGCCTCGAGAAAAGCGCGGTTATGGCTGACCACAATCGTTGTCGTGTGATGTTTATCCTGCTCCCGCTTCAACAGACTGACCATGGGACCGATGGTCCAGAGATCGATCCCGGTATCCGGCTCGTCATAGATGGCCAGTTTGGGGTTCCGGGCAATCGTGGTGGCCAGCTCGATCTTCTTGATTTCCCCGCCGGAGAGTTTGGCATCCACGGGCTGGTCGAGAAAGGAAAGCGAACAAATACCGACTCGGCGCAGAAGAGCCAGCAGTGTCATTTCGTCATCGGTCCCGGCCGCGATGGCAAGCAGATCCCGGAAGGTAATCCCCTTGAACCGCGCCGGATGCTGGAAACTGTAACTGATGCCCGCTTCGGCGCGCTCGGTGATGGAAAGTCCGATAATGCTTTTCCCGTCGAACAGAATGTCCCCGGCCGTAGCCGGATTGATGCCCATAATAAGTTTGGCCAGGGTCGTTTTCCCGCTGCCGTTGGGGCCCGTCATGGCATAAAATTTCCCCTTTTCAAAGGTAAAATTGACGCCATCGATAATGGTCCGCATGGACGCGCCATTATCTGCATCCGCAACGGGCACGGAAAAATAAAGATCTTTCAGCTCGAGCATATGCAACTCCTTAAAATAATTGATGCTCCATGATCTATTTGCGCGCTTCTCCGGATGGTCATGTCCCGGCTACAGGTAAGATCGCCCGCCCTGGTAGTGCTTCCGGTAATAGGCATGAGACAGCTTGTCCGTGCGGATTTTCTTGCCCCTACCGGGCGCATGGATGAACTGCCCGTCTCCGGCATAAACACCGACGTGGGAAATCTTGCCGGCTCCCGAGATTGAAAAAAATACAAGATCGCCTTTCTCCAACTTTTTTTCTTCGACGGGGGCGCCGGCCTCAAATTGTTCGCGTGACACGCGCGGAAGGTCGAGTCCATTGAGCTGGTAAACGGCCATGGCCAGCCCGCTGCAATCGAAACCCGCTTCCGGGGACGTTCCACCCCAGAGATAGGGAACACCGATAAAACGCCTCGCTGTTTTGATCAATTCCTCCCGGAGATAAGCATCGCCGTACTGCGCCTGCCCGGCAGCGGCGTACTCACCCGGGGTGACGACATAAAATGCATCAATGACGCCCACGGCCTGAAGCAACTCGGCACGCTCACGCGCTTCCTGACGGGATGGAAAATTACCGAATTGAACCTTGTAAACGCTTTTATCCGCAACGAAGTAGGTGGCATTCAAGCCGCCTGTCTGCAAGGTTTCCGTCAGCCGCGCGGCGTTCTCCACCTTTGCAAATGCACCGGCTTGAATGGCGTAACCCAGCCGCGTCAACCCTTTTTTCGCCCGCGGCACGCCGGCCGCTTCCGCTGTTTTCTTCATAGCAGGTCGCGGAGGGTCTCCGCTCCGTGCGGCACAACCGGCGGCAATGAAAATACTCATCAGGATCAGGTAAAAGCCCCGACCCACTGGAACCGTCTTCGTTATCACGATGCTCATTGAGTCAGGTTCTTTAGCAGAATGTGGACATAACCTCAAGTTGATAT
This sequence comes from uncultured delta proteobacterium, assembly GCA_963708515.1. Classification (GTDB taxonomy): domain Bacteria; phylum Desulfobacterota; class Syntrophia; order Syntrophales; family Fen-1087; genus JAPLJM01. The sequence goes on from CAVPSX010000023.1 coordinate 204,608, forward strand.
TCAATCGATCATTTATGAATTCGAGATGGGCCATCCCGTCAGAAGGTATCATGGCCTCATATAAATTCATTGGCCCATGGTTCGGGTTCATCGCTCATTGACTTTGCCGTTGAATCGTCATAAGCTCCGCCCCCACGCTGCCGGGAGTTATACAGGCAAATTGCAGGATCTTATCCTGAAGGGGATCGATGAACCGGACAAGGAATATCTACTGGGGATGGTTTGTCGTCGCAGGCGCATTTCTGGTGCTGAGCATCAATTACGGTGCGCGCTACTGCTTCGGCGTCTTCGTGAAACCTATGGCAGCCGATTATCAGTGGTCCCGGTCCGTGATTTCCCTGGGCGCTTCCCTCAACATGCTGGTTTATTCGGTCTGCGCCATCTATATCGGCCGGCTGCTGGATAAGATGGCGCCGCGCTGGATCATCACCTGTGGCGCCCTGCTGGCGACCCTAAGCCTGATCCTAACGAGCTTCGTCAAAACCCCCATGCAGTTCTACCTGGTCTATGGCCTGCTGCTCGGGGCAGGCTCTGCCTGCATGGGGGTCGTGGTCACCAATCCCTCGGTGAGCAAGTGGTTCATTCGCAAGCGCGGGCTGGCCATCGGTATCACCACCATGGGCATCAGTTTCGGCACCATCCTGCTGACACCTGCCGCCGGTTTTCTGGTCAAGGATTACGGCTGGCAAAGCGGGTTTCTCTTTCTGGGCGCCGTCACCTTTATCGTCGGCGTCAGCCTTTCCCAGTTGCTGCTGGGTAAAACACATCCGGAGGCCTATGGGTTGCTGCCGGACGGAGAAAAAGACCCGGCCCTGGTTGTCAAGATCCAACCGGAGTCGCATCAGACGACGCGGCTGACGGTCTCCCGCATACTGACCGATCGCCGTTTCTGGATCTTAGGCGGATCCTTCGGCATGGCGGTTATGGCCTTGATGTCTATCTTTGTTCATCAGGTCGCTTATGCCCTGGACAACCAGATCGAAAAAGTCGCGGCCGCGTCGTCGCTCGGTGCGATCGGCCTGGCGGGATTCTGCGGCCAGTTTTTCTTCGGCTGGCTCTCGGATAGGATCAAGGACGCCAAATATGGCGCTTCCCTCGGACTATTCATGATGGCCGTTGGAATGCTCATTCTCCTGGATGCCACGACCGCTAAGCGCCTCTATTTCTATTCGATCATATTCGGTTTCGGTTACGGCTCTCTGGCACCGATGATGCCGATCCTGACCGCCGACCGTTTCGGCCGGCATATCATGGGATCGGTTTATGGGCTTTTGACATTCCTGATCGGGATGGGCGGCGCCGTGGGTCCGATTCTGGGTGGCGTTATTTTTGACGCCCTCGGATCCTACGCCCGCGTCTGGCAATTGAACATGCTCATGCTGGCCGTTGCCGCAATCGTGATTCTGACGCTCAAGAAAGATCCTCCCGCTTCATGAGATTGAATACTTGTTCGCGGCCTGCCTGAATAACGTTTGAAACGAGACCCTTGAAAAGTGACCTCACCGCCTGTGAACAACTTTCTTCAGTTTCATCCTGCTGCTGCCTACTTCTCCCCTCTCGCTTTCACAAAGGTTGACTTGTGAATCGTTGTAAGGATTGAGCATGAGGGATCGAAAGAGAGTCCTTCTGAAAATCACCCTGATCTTCAAGACTGCTGATGACCCGCATGGCGCTCTGATATTTTGGGAAAACCAGAGGATTTACCTCGTATATCTTTTGAATTAACCACGACCAGTTTCGCTGGACGGTTTTTCATTCCTCTGTAATTCGAGAATGCAGGAGATATCCCCGTACTGGGAGCGGCAGCCATGGGGGATATCGCAAGTACGAAAGGAATAACGCAAATCGCCTGCGATACAGATCTCGGACGCATGATGGACGTTTTCAAAGAATGCTGCGCATTTTCAGCAGCGGCAGCGCTTGCAGGCGGCTTCCATACTCACCGCTGTCTGACAGGATCACAAAGCCCTTGGGCTTGCCTGGGGTGGTGTCCTCTCTGCCGGGCAGTGAGGGAAAGTAGGCGGCGAGATTGTGGCGGCGCAGACTTTTATCGATCAGCGCGAGATTCATGCGCTTGAAGAGGCCGCAGCGGTCGAAGGCATAGCCGTCGTCTCCCGGCACCTGGAAGTCGTCCACCATCACCACGAAGCGCCGCCAGTGCGAGGCGATGAGCGCGACCTCCTCGGCCAAGGGGTAATCGATTCCCCAGTGGGCATCAAGGTAGAAAAAGCACTCGCAGTCGGTCAGTCCGCGCGTGCCGGCCATATCGCGCAGGAAGGCCCGGGAATCGCAGTTGTGGAGTGTGACATGTTGCACATGCCGCAGGCGGCTCTTGGCAAGAGAGTGCAGCAGCGGGTTGATCTCTGAGGAGTGGACGGGAATCCCTGCGGTCTGGGCGAAATAGCCCGCGGAGTCGCCGAGGTAAGTGCCGGTCTCGAGGATGTAGGAGAAGTTGTAAAGGCGCAGAAGTTCCGCGAAGATCCGCTTGCGGTTGATTGAGCCGTTCAGTCCAGCGGCCTCGATGGGAAGATAGTCCGGGGAGGTGAGCATTACCCGGACCGCTGTCTCGAGGTCGTTCATCCGGTCGAGCAAATCCCTGAGATAATGGTTCCTGATCGCCTTGAACATAGATATGGTCTTTTTTCTAATTGAGTCGAGCAGACCGGTTTCTTCCGATATTTAGGTTGAGGTTTGTCTTCTCCGCTTAGCGCCTCGTTTTCTGTTGGTGCAACAATGTCTCAACCACTACCGTTTGGAACGCTTAAGGAAAATAATTACGTCTGTCAAGAGAAATCACTTTATTATCGAGCTGACAGGTTCATGATTTCCAGGTTCGTGATTTCCATTGACAGGGATCACGGAATTGTCCATAATTCACGTCAAGCGCTTTTGAGCGGGATCGTTCGTGTATTTATATAATATCATTGGCTTGAATACAGATCGGCTTTGCCATGACTGATTGCATCGATATCAATTGCGATATGGGCGAGTCCTTCGGGGCTTACACCATCGGCCGGGATGAGGAGGTCATCCGTTACATCTCTTCGGCCAGCATCGCCTGCGGTTTCCACGCTGGGGACCCGTCGGTCATGGAAAAAACAGTGCTTCTCTGCCTTAGCCATGGCGTCAGTGCAGGCGCCCATCCCGGGTACCCCGACCTGAGGGGCTTCGGCAGGCGGTCCCTGAATATGAGCCCGGAGGAATTGATTCATGATGTAATCTATCAGGTGGGCGCCCTTAAGGGGTTCCTGGCCCTGCATGATCTGCCATTGCAGCATGTCAAACTGCACGGCGCCCTCTACAACGATCTGGTGAATCAAGCTGATTTGCTGTTGATGCTGGCCGGTCGTATCGGCAAAGCCTTCGGCAATCCCATCTTCCTGGGATTGGCTACAACGCAAGCGACTGAATTCAAGAGAACGGCCAAGCGGCAGGGACACAGAATCGCCCTCGAAGCCTTTCCGGACAGGGCTTACACCGATACGGGGGAACTTCTCCCTCGCAAGCAGCCCGGCGCGGTGCTCAAGGATCCGGATGAAATCGCCGCCCGAGCCGTCAGGATGGTCCGGGAGAAGGGGATCGAAAGCGTGAATGGACACTGGATCGACCTCGACATCGACACCCTTTGCATCCACGGCGACAATCCGGAAAGCATCGAGGCCGCAAAAAAGATGATCGTCCGGTTTAAGCAGGAAAATATCCGCATCAGCCCCCTGTCGGAGTTGGTCGACCCATGAATCTATCTCGCTATGGGGAAGACGGAATCCGAGTCCTCTTCGGGGACGTCATTGATTTGAATGTCCATGAGAAGGTCCGGCGTTTTTTTTATTTCCTTAAATCCTTGCAACGGCCGGATATCGTCGACATCATCCCCAGCTTCCGATCCTGCCTGGTCCGCTTCGATCTCCGGCAGACAACCTATGAGCAGCTATCGTCCCTGATCCTGGAAGCACAACAGCAGGCGCTGTCGGTCCATGCGCTCCCGGCCCCCGCCACTCATGAGATCCCCGTACATTACGGCGGCGAATACGGACCTGACATGGCCTTTGTCCGTTCCCATACGGGGCTGACAGACAATGAGATCATTGATATCCATACCGGCGTGGTATATACCGTTTATGCAGTCGGCTTCGTCCCGGGATTTCCCTATCTGGGCACGTTGGATAAGAGATTGGAGGTCCCCCGTCTGGAGACGCCCCGTGTCCGGATTTCCGGGGGATCCGTTGGGATCGCCCAGCGACAGACCGGCGTTTATCCCTTTCCGTCGCCTGCCGGCTGGCGCATTATTGGCCGTACGGAAGTGCGCCTTTTTAATCCGCAAGAGAAACCGCACAGTCTCCTGCAGATCGGCGACAAGGTGAAATTCATAAATCTATGATTGAAATCATCAACCCCGGTTGGCCGTCGTTGATTGTGGACGGCGGGCGTTTCGGCGAGGCTGCGGTAGGCGTCCCTCCGTCGTCTGCACTGGACCGTTACGCCTGCAGGGCGCTGCAATGGTTGATCGGCCACGCGGCCGACACGCCTGTTCTGGAAGTCATCGGCACTAATTTCGCTCTAAGATTCCATCATGCCATGACTTGCGCCATCACGGGCGCCAGGGTCAAGGCCACCCTCGATGATCAGCCCGTCCGGCCCTGGATGTCATTTCAGGCCGATCCAGGCAGTCTGCTGCGGATTCAGGAGGTGGTGGAGGGTCTTCGGTATTATATCGGTTTTTCCGGAACGATGGACCTGGAACGAGTGATGAACAGTTTCACCACCAATCTGGAATGCGGTTTCGGCGGTTATCAGGGCCGGATCCTGAAAGCGGGAGACCGTCTCGCGTTCACAGAAATATGCGAGGTTGAACGAAGCGCCGTCCCGGAAAGCGCAATCCCCCCCATGCGCCCGCCTCACCGCCTGCGTGTTGTCGCCGGCCCTGAAATATCCTTTTTTACGGACGAGTCGCGCAACCGCTTCATGGATCGGGACATGTCCGTCATCTACGATGTTTCTGCACAGACAAACCGGACCGGGATCCGGCTGGAGGGCGAACCGCTTTGCTTCCGGGAAGGGGTCGAAAGGAGCATTATTTCGGAAGGCATCTTGCCGGGGACGGTTCAGATACCGGGAGACGGGCGGCCGATTATCATGCTCTACGAGCGCACCATCGGCGGCTATGCCCGAATCGCGCTGGTGGTCAAGTCAGATCATGACCGCCTCGCCCACATGAAGCCCGGCGATCCCGTGCTGTTCGAATTAATCGGCATCAAGGAAGCCAGTCAGCTCTGGGAAGCCACAAGCAGGAGCATGGATTCCCTGGATACAAGTATCAGGCATATAAAATGAAAAAGCGGCACAGGCAACCTGCAGCCGATATTCGCGTTACCCAGGGAAGAGGGATAGGAGGTAACGTTGCCTCATAAAGAATGTTACCCTGGCTTGATATGCGAGCAGATCCGTTTTAGTTTCTTTTCCATGGTTTTTCTTAACAGGAAAGGGTTGTTCTTTTCAAGTAGTTTGGAGAGGGCCTGTTTCATGGAATCAGAGATATCAGGTGAAGCCATGATTCTCTGGTAAGGGGTTTTTGGGGAGTCATGGTGTTTGATGGTTTTAGGTCCGGATCTTTCTTTGGCGATGAGTTTTACGGAAGGGCAGAAGAAGTTATGAAAGAGCCGCCATTCTTTTGTGTAGAGGTGATTGAGGAGAGGGACGATGGGGGGTTGATCTAATCTTTCGTACCCCAGCCATTGTCTTACGTGCGTCCAGTTTTTCTGTTCGATGTGTGCGTTATCGTCTTTGTGATAGGCCCTGCTGCGGGTAAAGCGGACGGGTTGATTTCGTTGGGAGAAGTGACGGAAGAGGTGGTAATTGAGGAACTCTGAGCCGTTATCGGAATCGAAGCCGAGGAGAGGAAACGGCAGGGATTTTTCAATATCCTTGATCTGTTCCAGTACCCCGGTTTCTCCTTTTCCCCAGACGGCACGTTGCTCGGTCCATCCGGTGGCGATATCGACGGTGTCGAGGGTATAGACGAACATACCCGATAGGGATTCTCCGCAATGGGCGACGGTATCGGCCTCGAGGAACCCTGGTTTTGATTCGTCCCATTGATTGGTTTGGATGGGTATTTGTTTTCTTAAGAGGGTTCCCGGCTTGGTTGTTGATCGGCCCCTTTTTTGATATTGGATTCGGGTGGGTGCAAGAAGGCGGTCAATGGTTGCCGGAGAGATTGCCAGCAGGGCATTCGTGACTTCCGGAGGAAGCTTTCCGAACAATTGATCATATCCGGGCAGCCAGATCGGCAGAATGGCTTTCAGGCGTTTTGAGCAGGGAAGATTGGCTGCAAGCCAGATCTGTTTTAGCGGGGTGATGATCTCGTCTTTGCGGTAAACGGGCTTTGGCCCCCGTCTCTTTGGCTTGGGCTTCGTAAATCGTTTGAAACCGCGCAAGAGCCTGATGGCGTATTTACGGTGATAGCCGGAGGTTGCGCAGAACTCGTTAAGGATGAAGGTTTTTTCGATGTGGGAGGCATTTTTATAGCGCCGATGCGCGGCTTCCGTGTACTCTTTTTTTGATCGCGGACTCATGATTATCCCTCCTTTTGGAAGTCGATGTTCGGTAACATCGAATTATGAGTCAACGATCCTTTTTACTCACCTCCTTGGGTAACATTTAATATGAGTCAATTGGCCATTATTCCATTGACACTCCGTGCCGTTTTGCTTATACTGACGATAGATGTCGCGCCTTATAAAATCATAAGGCATGCCGATGCCATCGGGATAAATATGGAGGTGATTGATGACAGGAAAAATTCCGGTACGATTCGACGGCGTCAGCATAATCTGTAAAGCCAATGTATACTATGACGGACAGGTGACAAGCCATAATGTTTTATTTAAAGACGGGACGAAAAAGAGACTCGGCTTGATTCGTCCGGGCGTTTACAAGTTCAGAACCGAAGACCTTGAAAGAATGGACATCACATCCGGAAGCTGTCGCGTGCGTCAGGCTGATGAGGGACAATGGGTCACGTATCAGGCCGGCGCCACTTTCGTGGTGCCTGGCTGGTCCTATTTCGAAATAGCAGTGGACAAAGGAGTCTTGGAATATATCAGCTCGTTTGAAACGCATTTGAATAAAAAGACCTATCTTTCGACTGAGTACCCGAGCGTGGACCGGCAGTAACGGTTACACGGTTGCTTTGCCCCCGGAACCGGTCCGGCGGAGGATCCATGAATCATGGACCCTGCCGGATCATCGAGCGATCAATCTACTCATGATCATTACCTCGAAACCCTGACGCTCCTGCCGTACTGATATAAAAAGGATTCTGTCCGTATTGCCGCCATGCTGAATAAATTCAATTTATTTTTCTGGATATTCATCTTCTTTCCGGCGTTCTCCCTGGATGCCAGTCCGGCTACGGTCAGGAAGGTCTTTGAATACATCGATGCCCGCTATGCTGAGCCGGTTAATCCGTCGCACATCTATACAAAAACGTTGGACCAGATGAAGAAAAACTTCCCCGGCAAGGTCATCACGGAGAATGTGGGTGCAGAAGAGCTCCGCATCTCCTGTCGAGAAAAGACTATGGATTTCCATATTTCCAGGCGGGACCAGGTAGCCAATGTCAGACAGATGGAAAATGTCATCCGGAACTGTATCCCCGACGATACCCTGAAAAGGATGCGTAAAAGCGAATTCAATGACGAACAGATCGTTCTGGACATGCTACTGGGATCGCTGGACCCTCACTCCAGCTTTATGACCGCGGAAATGTACAGGGTGCTCAACACAGGCATGCAGGGGCGTTTTGGCGGCATTGGCGCTGAGATCACCTTGCAGAACGAAGTCATCACGGTGGTTTCGCCGATTGACGACACCCCGGCCTTTTTTGCCGGCATAAAGCCCGGTGATCAGATCATCAAGATTGATGATGTTCAGACCCGAGGCATGACCGCTTGGGAGGCGGTGAAAAAAATTCGCGGGCCGGAAAACACAAACGTCAGGCTGGCCATTTTGCGGAAACCTGCGACAAAATTGAAACAATATACCATTACCCGGGCCATGATCAATATCAAGACGGTCAAGCATAAACTCTATGACGACCATGTCGGTTACATCCGGCTGTCGTCTTTTCAGGAGAAAACAGCTGATGACCTGAAAGCGACCCTAACAGAGATGGAACAAAAAGCAGGGCCTCTGAAAGGACTCCTTCTGGACATGAGAAACAATCCCGGTGGTTTGCTGGATCAGGCCGTCAAGGTCTCAGACCATTTCCTGAAGTCCGGCGTGATTGTTTCGACGCGAGGGAGGACGAGATTTTTCGAGAACCGGTCCAGGGCGCGCAACGGCGGGGATGAGCCGGCCTACCCCATTGTGATCCTCGTGAACGAAGGCACTGCGAGCGCCGCGGAAATCGTATCCGGCGCCCTTCAGGACAACCGCAGGGCGCTCGTTCTGGGCACCCAGACCTTTGGCAAAGGCTCTGTTCAGACTATTTTACCGCTTGACGACGGTTCGGCGGTCAAGCTGACGACGGCAAAATATTACACACCCAGCGGACGGGTAGTACACGAAAACGGGATCGTACCGGATGTCCTCGTCGGCAAAACCCAGGGATTCAGAGAAAAAGACCTCAATCACTATCTGAAAGGGGACCTGGCGGAGCTGAAAAAAAAGACGAAAGTCAAAACCGACAAGGACCTGGAAGTGGAAAAAGAGATGCAGCTTCAGGCGGGTCTGCAACTGTTGAGGAGCGCCATCGCCCGGGGAGATCTCCAGAAAGGCCTGCAGGCATTCAATCCTCCCCGCGCCCTTTAGGAGTCTGCAACGGAACAACTATTCCGTTACAGAACATTTAGCGTTTCCCGGCGTTCATCCCACATAAGGACAAGGATCCTCAGAAGTGCGGGCAGCGGTCCAGGCTGCCGGTTCATCGGACAGGCCTATGAATTACTTGCCGTCGCCCAGCAATTTTTCAATCAGTGGAATGTTCGCCCCCATGACCGGCTGGCCGTTGATGAAAAACAGCGGTGTGCCGGTCACCCCAAGCGCCAGGGCCGTTTCCTTGTGGGCCTTTGCGAGGGCCTCCACAGCGCTGTCATTGCACACCTGGAACTTCATGTCATCGTGCTTTCCCGCCATGACATCCTCATAGGCTTTCGCTTTGTCTTTTGCGCACAGAATGTAGCGGATTTTCATCCCTGCGTCCTTGTGCATATCCAGCGGGTAAAAGAAAATATACTTGGTCACATCCGTCCGTCCCTGAAAAAACTGCGCGGCCTGGCGGCAAAAGCTGCAGTCCGGATCGGTGATCTCGATGACGGCATTTTTCCCGCTGCCGATCTTCAAGGCCTTGTCAAGCGGAACATCCTTGAGTTTTTTGGCTATAGCAGATAACCGTTTCTGCTCCAGGGCCCGAAATTTTTCTTCGGTGATGTTCCGTCCCCCTTTCATGACAATGGGACCGCCCACGATGCATTCCGAATCCGGCGCATAATAGAAGATCTGCCGGCCGGCAATCACTTCATAAAGACCGGGAATATTGGATGGGGTGATCGTGTCGAAGGGTACGGCCGGAAAATTCTCTTTAAGCGATTCCTCTGGGCTCAAGGCATATCCAACGGAGATGTACATTAACAGGCAAATGACAGCGGCAATCATAAATGCAGCATATTTTTTCATGATCCGGATTCCTTTCTTAAAAAAGCGATACTCGTCCTGAAAAGACACTTATCTCTGTCCGAAAGACGACTGCAGCCATTTTTCCATCCGCATCCGCTCCTGTTGCCAGTTCTCGGGCTGTCGCAGAGATACAAACAACGCAAAAAGCCGGTCCATGCTTCGGACAACCGTCTCAATAAGGTAGATGCGCTCCAGCACACGTCCGTCCCGGTTATCCTGGCCCTCATCCCTATCCATGACGACCGGCATTTTCATGGATTGGAACTGAAAGCGGTCCGCCTTGAGGGTGAATTCCCAGGCAGCGGCATCCCGCGTGAGCTGCAAGCGCGCCTCCTTGATTTTCTTGCCCCGCCGAAGCGCTTCCCGACCTTCATTGAGATCGGCGTGCATCCCCTGGCAGACCACGGTTTCCGAATATTCGCCGTCCCCCGATTCCAGGACGAGCCGGCGCACCATGTGAATCTCCGTTTCACCGACGCCGGGAATCTGGATCATACCGTTTCGTTCTTCGCTTTTGTACCACAGCCAGGTCAGAAATTCCCGGCCCAGCGTTCTCTGATCGACTTCCCCACGGGTCGCTTTCGCCAACACTTCGATCTTGCCGACGGTTTCCTTGTCTGTCACTTCGGGACCCCACGGGACATAAGGACAGGGCGCCAAATCAAAGGACGTCTTGAACAGGTCCTGAAAATCCTGCATGACCTTCTCGGACAGGTTTGTCAACAGGAGGCTGCCGTCCGAAACAGACCAGCAGATCTCGTAAACAGAGGGCGTCGGGAGGACGTGGCCAAGCAAATCCTGGTGAATTGAGTCCCGGATCTGTTCCCGGGCAATTTTATCGACCCGTTTCCGCCTCGTCTCCTTAATGTACTGTTTTTCCGCTTCCAGCACACGAATCTTAAGCAGGGACGGGGGAACCGATCGCCGGTCAATACGCAATGCAAACAGGAGATAATCCCCCCAGGCATAAGACGACTGGCGGAATTCCGTGTCCAGCACATTCTCGATGCCGGTCCAGCCCATAATCTTTTCCTGAGCATTTGCAGCGATGTCCTGGAAGGCATGACGCCGGATCTGCTGATGGACAAAAGCTGAAAAGCCCGCCGGCGGCTTGCTGACGACCATGAACCGAGAAAATGTCAGGGGGCCATTTAATAATCCCACGAATCTCTCCTTGGAAGGCGTGACACATACGGACTTTCAGAACGGATGTCAAGGCGAATAATTTTCCGACCCTCCGGCGTTTGCGAACCATTTTTCACCGGTCCGGCAAAAACTGGCCGTACCGGACAACGTTCCGGTTGACCTGCCTCCTGAGCGACTGCTATTGCTCCGACAACAGCTCAGTACTGTATTGAGAAGCGTGCTGCGTGAACAGGATTTCCGAGAATTTGATCTGGAGTGGGCCCTCATGATTTTTTCTGAAGTGGCCACCGTTATGGGATGACAAACATCTGGTTCAAAAGGCCTTTGTTTCCCGTATTCATTAGAAAATTTATAACCCGGAGACAAAGTTCCACGATTAAGTTTTTTCTGAGTTAGGATAATGAGATTAGAAGACTTTTCAGCTTTCCAACTTCTCCAGCATTGGTAGCAAGATGTTAGCCTTGAGCAGCGCTTTCCATTGATCATCTTGAACCATATTTGCTCAAACAGGTTGTGGCTTCGTAAGTGAGACAGCGATTCCGGCGTTTTAGCGCACTTGAAAAATCAGCAATTGGATTAGTTGTTACGTATAGCTTGCTGTACTACACAAATCGTCAAACTCGACAAATGTGCTGGATTTCAATTCGTTTATCAATAAGAGATTTTAACGTAACATGAAAAGAAGGCGTGCAGGAGAGGTCTGCTCGAATGGCGCTCAATAATGCCTTCCCGACGGGCAACTCGACCGAAAGGTGAGACGATTTTTCAAAAGAGTGACCGCCGATCCACCTTCCTTACCCAATTGCATCGCCAACCCCTGTTTTTCAATGCAAAATATCCCTTGACACGCAAAAACAGCCCCCCTACACTTCCCTCCGTCAAAAATAATATCTTATCAAAAAAATGGCAGGGGAGGTGAGAATCCATGATATTCCGTGGTCTGATCATATTAGCCGGGCTGATGATTCTGGCCGGCTGCGCTACGCTGAACAAGGAGGCATGCCTGAGTGGAAACTGGCGCGAACTGGGCGTGAAGGACGGCATCAACGGCGAACCAGCCATCCAGATCGAAAAGCATCGCAAGGCTTGCGCCGAGCATGGCATCCGGCCCGATGAAAAATTGTACATGGCCGGCCGTGCAGAAGGATTGCAGGAATATTGCCAGCTCGACAACGCCTTTCAGAGCGGACTGAAGGGTCGGCAATACCAGGGCGTATGCCCCCTCGCCATCCATTCGCTGTTCCTGCGTTGCAATAAAGCGGCCTATGAGGTCTACCAGACCAGACAGGAAATCAAGAATAAGCATGACAGCATTTCCGCCGCACAAAACCAGCTGGGAAACAAGAAGACCTCCGCTTCGAGTAAGGGTCACATTCGCCGTGATATCCAGAAACTTGAGAGTGAACTGGATCAACTGCGGAACGATCTCCGCGACCGGGAGAGGAACCTGGACGAAATGATGGCCGAGGCGCGAGAAGGGGAGCGCAGGATTAAGCAGGCGAGTGTCAGTCACTCCGTGCCTATCGTCGGAAAAGCTTCTGGCAGGACGGCCGGGGCGAAATCCTCCACAAACACGGCGTCGGGAACGCTCACAATCAACGGGAGAGGTATCCCTATGAAGTATTCCTATGCGATGTCCCAGCCCAACACCTTTGACGCCGGCAAGAACGACATCGCGGTGCTGCTGACGGAAAAACCCCTCCCGGAAGGGGCGCTCAGTGGCATAGGGGACCTGATGGACGCCACCCGGAAACAGCATGGGTGGGCCTTTTTTAAGATTAATAGCCTTGGGAAGCCGATCTATGAGGTGATCGACCATCCAGCGACAAAAGGTCAAATCCAGATGTCGGGCTTCACCCACGCCAATTTCGTGCCAAGGAGAATGGGAAAAGACTGGGTGGAGGGAACGTTTGCGACTTCAAATCCCAAAGAATTTATGACGTATAAATACGAGATCAAGGTGGAATTTTCAACGCCACTCCTGAAGGCAAAGCTTCCGGAGCCTTTGCCGAACGCAAAGACCGGAAAGGCGCTCCCCGCTGGCGGCGGGGCGCCGGGCAAAGCATATAATGCGTATCGCAAGGCCATAAGGGACAAGGATATCTCAGCCCTTCGCAGGACAGCTCCTGACGCAGATACGAAGGAAATATCAGACAGTGATCTGGAGAAAGTGATAGAATTCATGACCACCATATCCCCCGTTACCACGAAGATCACCAGGGGCTATGTTAAGGGCGACAGGGCCGTCCTTTATGTTTCGGGAGTCCTCGAAGGGAAAAAGCAGTATGGAACCGTGGAGCTGGTAGTGAAAGGGAAGACGTGGTTTATAGTACAGGAGAGCTGGAGCAATACACCCCCTAAGAAATAACGAACCTCCGTTATCTTCTTTGTTTTACAGTGGTAATCAGGCCTTTAAGCAGCAGGAAAGGTTTGGTGTACACTATTGACGTTGATAATCGACCCCAGAGAAGTGCAAAGGCGGCGGGAGATCAGTCCTGAAGAGCCGTGGCGATGGAACCCCGACTGGGATTCGGGGCAGATGGAGTTTAGCTTTGCCGGCGGTATCGTACCCATCGTCTGGGGAGTGATCTCTGACTGTGTCCCGAATTTCTTAAAATCTCCAATCTCTCCGATGATCCCTGCCACGGACACTACCCCAAATTACCTCGTTACATTTGAATCTCTTCTTGCTCGCCATAATCATGCCCCAGAGCGTATCCAACCCCTCCCTGGTATTTTCAAACTTAAAAGTCTTCGTGCTCCTCCCGTCTGGGGTGGTGCAATATCCTCGATTCATCTTCGTCCCTATATCTACGGCTACGATCAAGGCGTCATCCCTTACAACCTTCACTTTCCCGGTGTCTGCTTTCCGCATGACCATATCCCTCCCTGTGGTCTGTTCTCCTGGAAGAAACAATTCTGCAGTGGAAAGATATATCTATCTCGACATCCCCTCAATCATGAACTACAATATTGCAAGCTGAAACAAAGCATTCGGTAATTTTGACGGGTATGCTTTGTTTCAAACGATATTCATTAATTAACTGAAGTCCTCATCGCTGTTGTTTTCATTTTCATTGTAGATTTCTCATGTAAAGAATGATAGTCAGAAACAACATAGTGTAATGTTTTAGATTAAATTTCATAAAGCCTTTATCCCAGGCTTCGCGCGATCTGACAGATAACGTCTTATAAATCACAATAATGAGGATGCCATGCACCAGGAAAAGAAATACACGGGTATCGACCGGAGAGAATTTCTGAGCATTGGTCTGGTTGGAACGACCTCGGTTCTATTTGGTTGGGAAGGCCTTGCCGGTGCCATGCAGATCGCAGCATCGGATGCCTTCGCTTTTCCCGCACCGGTCTATCGAACACTGGGTCGCACGGGATTGAAGATTACCATCGTCAGCTTTGGGGCCATGCTGACGCCTGAATCGGAGGTAATGGAAATCGCCTTTGATCATGGCGTCAACTATGTCGACACGGCGCGTCGATACATGGGCGGCAAGAACGAGGAAACCGTTGGCCGGGCATTGAAAGGCAAACGGGACAAGGTCTATGTGGCGACGAAGATCGCTCCGGCCTCACGGTCAAAAGAGGCCATTTTCAAAGATGTTGAAACCAGCCTGAGGGCGCTGGATACAGACTATGTCGATATCATCCAGCTCCACAATGTGAACGGCAGGGAGGATCGCATCTTTAATCCGGAGATTCGCGAGACCCTTGTCAGGCTGAAAGAGCAGGGGAAGGTGCGTTTCTTCGGAGTCACTTCGCACACGAATGAGGCGGAGGTGCTCAACGCGCTTGCGGACGATAAGGACCGCTTTTTCGACACGGCCCTCGTGAAGTACAACTTCAAGAGCAGTCAAGAGACAAAGGAGGCGATCGCCAGGGCCGCCCGGGCAAACATCGGGGTGATTGCGATGAAGACGCAGGCCGGCGGTTACACAACGGACGCACTGGGTCCTTTCAGCCCCCATCAGGCCGCCCTCAAATGGGCCCTTCAGGATAAGCATGTCACGGCCGCCATTCCCGGCATGAGGAACATCACAGAGCTCCGGGAAGACATTTCCGTCATGGGGATGCGCTTTGGCTACCTCGATAAACTGATCCTGAAACGCTATGGCACCGCCGTAGCGCCCTATTACTGCCACCTCTGCGGTCAATGCGAGCCAACCTGTCCCAATGGCATTGCCATCAGCACCATCAACCGCTGCCTGATGTATGCAGATGCCTACAGAAGCCCTGTTCTCGCCAGGGGCACCTACCATGAGATCCCTTCGTCCCTGTCCGCCTCCGCCTGCTTGGACTGCTCTGACTGTGTGGCAAGGTGCGTCAACGGGCTTGATATTCCCGTAAAAATGAGACGGGCCAGAAAATTGCTGGCTTGAAGAACCCATGCACGGTCATCATCGACGAAAAAGAATACTGGCCCTGTGGCGATCTGCGGTGATTGCTTCCGCGATCCTGTGCGTCTTCGTGCTTACCATAAGCGCGCCGGGTTTTGTCTTTGCCGTGGAGGATTCCATAAAAAATATTCTGCCCACACCCGGATTTGCTCCAGACTGGGTCATGAAGGAGCGGGTCGTCCTCTACAACAGTGACACTCTTTTCGATCATATCAACGGCGAAGCGGAACTCTATTTTCCCTATGGTTTCGATATGCTCGCCACGGCCACCTATCTGAATAAAAAGAACCCCGATGTGTGGGTTGTGGTCGATGTTTACAGGATGGGTTCTCTGCTCGATGCCTTCGGGATTTATTCCAACTACCGAAAAGCAGACGCGGCGGAAGCTGTGACTGGTGCCGAGGGGTTTGTTTCTTCGGCTCAATTGATGTTCTATCAGGACAGGTATTTTGTGAGGATTCAGGTCACGGGGGCGGCGAGTTTGGAACAGGATCTATTTGTTGCCTGCGGTCGCACTGTCTCACGGAATCTCCCACCCCATGCCGGCCGTCCCGGAGAGCTTGAAATATTGATGGGGATACCGGGTGTGGTGACGAAGAGCGAGCGATATCTCGCGCAAAGCCTCCTGGGGTATGCCTTTTTCCGCCGGGGGATGATCGCCGACGCCATGCTGGGAGGCGAACGTGTGCAGGTCTTTGTAGTGTTTGAGAATTCTCCTGATGCGGCTCGAAAGGCCTTTGATGATTACCGTTCCTATCTGAAGGCAGAGGGGCAGGAGATGAACGTGACCGGGACAACCGGCCGGATGTCCCTGACCGTTGTCGATCCTCTGTATGGAGGCGTGTTTGTGGAACAGTCCGGCCCCTATCTTATCGGCGCGATCCGGATGAAAGAGGCTTCTGCCGCGAAACCGATCATTGAAAAACTGCGGGAGCGGCTTTTTAAACGGTAACTGGGGACATCTCACCTGATACGCTGCGCTCCGCATCGGATTGCTGTTCGTCGTGTTGGGATTGTATGTTCTCTTTCGGGAAATACTTCTCTTCATCATCGCATCTTCACTTTATCACAGATGATAGAATTTCAGATACAAAGCAACGGTTTAAACCAACAAAATTTTTCTTGAATGCCGGTCGAACCATGAAGGTTTGGGAAGTGAATTTTCAGATGATGGAGGGTCTCTTTAGCTGAAAGAGAGAATTTTGCCCGTCCAGTTCTTATGGGCATTTCATTCGGTAATGGCCGAAAAGGCGGGCATACGCCCCCTACCGGTAACGTAGCAAGGTATCGTCCGTATCTCCATTCATTTGAATTTTTCCCCCTTGCTTATCCATGCTGGACCAAGGTATAAGGCGTATCGGACTAAAGTCCAATTTCCCTCCGGCATCAAGAGATGTATTGAATTACCTAAGGAAAAGCGGATTTTCCTCTGTTGTCAAAAGATGATTTTTTACCGCAGGGGCATGATGGAGACCGGGCACCGAAAGGAGAAGGACCATGGAACGGAAAAGACATCAGTGGCGGATGAGCAGCCTTTCATTGCTGCAAGGCGGAGACATGTATGGTTTGGAAAGAATAGCGCATCGGGGTTTCATGGTGGCGGTCCTGTTTTCTGCATCGGTCCTACTGTCGGGCTGCGCCACGAGTTTCTACCATTCCTTCGATCCCACGATTGCTTACGGGGGGCTGAAAAGCTACAACTGGGTGACGCCGGGAATCACGGGGCGGACCGGCGATCTGGTTGTGAAAAATGTCCACTACCTTGCCGATCAGGTTTTCGAGATAAATGGGTTCCGGAAAACCGCTGAGAACCCGGATATGCTGGTGTCGGTCCAGTACGTAAACGAAATCGGTATGTACGAATACGGTTACCAGCAACGGATGCTTACGATCGACATACAAAATGCGGACAGCAAACAGCTCATCTGGCGGGGGACCGCAACCGGCTCAATCAGCACAGATGCCGCATCAAGCGATCTGAAGAACACAGTCCAGGGAATTCTGGCAAAATTCCCGCCGATGAAGTGACGGGTAGTAGCTTGTGATTCGTGATGAGTGAAAACAGCTATATTTCAGGAGGGGATAATATCATGAAGCCTAAAGTGGCGATCGCGTGTCAGGGAGGGGGCAGCCAGACCGCTTTTACTGCCGGAGTACTGAAAGCCCTGTTTGAGAACAGGATTCAAGACCGCGTCAACATCGTCAGCTTGAGTGGTACTTCAGGGGGGGCTCTTTGCGCCTTTTTCGTCTGGTACGCCCTGAAAAGAGGCGACGATTGCCTCTGGAAACGATTGATTGATTTCTGGCAGGACAATACCGCCCAGACCCCTCAGGAGCGTTTCTTCAACGATTCTGTGATAAAGACGCTGGAGAAGGCCAGTCAGGGACTGATTCCCCAATACAATCTCAGCCCTTCGTCCCCTCTGGTCAAAACCTTGTTTTCCCTTGCGACCCGGGGCATGAGGAGTCGATTTACCGACTTTACAGAATTGCTGGCAACCCACATTGATTTCTCGGAAATAGAGGCTTGGGGTGCGCAATCAGAGCCACCCGTCCTGATCATAGGCGCCTGTAACATCCTCACCGGAAGGCTGCACAAATTTAATTCCTATCGGGAGCCGATGAGAATCGAACATCTCCTCGCCTCTGCTTGCGTTCCCAGTATTTTCCCGGCAGTAACCCTTGAAGCAATGGCCTATTGGGACGGTCTCTTTTCCGACAACCCGCCCATTGAGGATTTTATCAAGCGCGATTCGGTCGGCATCAAAAATATTGCTCAGGAAATCTGGGTCATCAAGATCAATCCGACGACGTGTGACAGGACTCCAGAGGCACCGTCTGAGATTGCCGATCGCCGCAATGAGTTGGAGGGAAATGTCTCGCTTTTTCAAAACCTCCGCCAAATTGAGAATATCAACATGATGTTTTCAAGAGGGGCATTCAGGAAAGAATTTCTGGCAGAAGTTGACATCAAAGAACCCTTTAAAATCCCCAAACTATTCCCGGAGGATCCCGATCAGCCATACCATATTCCCATGATCGATATGTCTGAAGATTTGGCAAAAAGCCTGACTTATGAAAGCAAGTTGGATCGCTCGGCGGAAAACATCAACCGGCTCATCCTGGATGGCGAGAAACAGGGGCAAAAGTTTATCGACGCCAGATTCAGACAAATGGGCTGATACCCAATCAAATCCGGGAGAATTACGGAATCAATATTTTATCTTGAGCCACCTGACACGCATGAGCCTCTCTTTTTGTTGGGCACGGCATGATTGACAACGTCGAGGAATTGGCTTGATTTTATGGAAGGAACGGAGTAATAAAAACCAAAAAGTGACAGGGGTGCCGATCAGGCTGAGAGAATACCCTTTGAACCTGACCTGGGTAATGCCAGCGTAGGGAGTGGCGTCTGATTCAGATTTGCGTTGAGTGAGACTTGGAGGGGGCCACGTTCCGGTGCTGA
This sequence comes from uncultured delta proteobacterium, assembly GCA_963708515.1. Lineage (GTDB taxonomy): Bacteria > Desulfobacterota > Syntrophia > Syntrophales > Fen-1087 > JAPLJM01. The sequence goes on from CAVPSX010000023.1 coordinate 223,307, forward strand.
GGGGCGGGCCCCTTTTTGCGTCGGTGATCGCGCCTGTCGCTTGCGATAAAAAAGGGGGAGATTCTTGAAAAGAGTGGTATTTGTCATTTGCGGCGGCCCTATCGGGGATCTGGCTTTTCTGCAAACGGAACGGGAACGCCACCGGCCCGTCGGTCTGATCTGTGCCGACGGCGGCGCCCGGCACATCCACGCCTTGGGGCTGACGCCTGATTTGATCGTCGGCGACATGGATTCGCTCGACGTTGAGCTGCAGCGCGACTTCGTCGTGAAGGGAAGTCGGATCATACGTTACCCAGAAACAAAGGACGAGACGGATTCAGAACTCGCCCTCCAGATGGCCTTTATGATGACGCCGGACGAAATACGGATATATGGCGCGCTCGGGGCCAGGATTGACCACACGCTGGCCAATCTCACCCTGCTTGCTGCGGCGGCTGACCGGGGGATCGAGACGCGCCTGCTGGATGAGTGGTGTGAAATCATTCTCATCCGGCAGACGGCGGCCATCGAAGGCGATATCGGGCAGACATTTTCCCTGCTTGCCTTTGGCGCCGATGTGACGGGTGTGACGCTGGAGGGGTTTGAATACCCGCTGCAAAATGCGACGATTTCCCCGAACAGGCCCATCGGCGTCAGCAATCGCCTGATAGCGCCGCGGGGGCTCATTTCGTTGGGATCGGGCAATCTGCTTGTTATCCGGTATCTTAAGTCGGGCCATTTTCCGCAGAGAGTATAACGCATGTGTGTCAAGAGAGTTTTAACGATTGCGGGCTCCGATTCCGGCGGCGGGGCGGGTATTCAGGCTGATTTGAAGACCATTACCGCGCTCGGCGGCTTCGGGATGAGCGTCATCACGGCCCTGACAGCCCAGAATACGCTCGGCGTCACGGGCATTCACGAAGTCCCCGCAGATTTCGTGGCCATGCAGTTCGATGCGGTGGCCTCCGATATCGGGATCGATGCGGCCAAAACGGGCATGCTGGCCTCTGTGGAGATCATGCGCCTGGTTGCCGCAAAAGTGAGACAATACGGCGTCGAAAAACTGGTCGTGGACCCGGTCATGGTCGCCAAAGGCGGGGCCAGACTCATCCGGGAGGATGCCGTGGAGACGTTGATCAAGGAGCTGATCCCGCTTGCCTGTGTCGTGACGCCGAACATCCCGGAGGCCGAGGTCCTGTCGGACATGCCGATTGCCGGACCGGAAGACATGCGAACGGCGGCAGCCATTATTCACAGACTCGGTGCCCGTCATGTGGTGGTCAAGGGGGGTCATCTGAAGGGAGCCGCCATAGACATCCTTTACGACGGCCGGCGTTTTCACGAGTTTGAGGCGGAGCGCATCGCGACCGGGGATACCCACGGGACGGGCTGCACCTTTTCCGCGGCGATTGCGACGGGTCTGGCCGGCGGAAAGAGCGTGCGCGACGCTGTCGACGCGGCCAAAATTTACACACAGGAGGCCATCCGGCACGCTTGGCGCATCGGCGGTGGGCACGGCCCGACGAATCATTTCGCGCCGGTTTTTCAGGAGATTTTGCGCTATCGCAGCCTGGCCGAACGGAAATCCGCCCCGTAACGATTGCTGGATGAACCATAGGGAATCCATGATCCACGTCTTGGGGAAGGACTCCGACGACGCGGTCGACAAGGTTCTGAAAATCGCGAATTGCTTGTAAAAGGATTTTATCATGACACAACTGAAAGCGGCAAGAAAAGGCGTCATTACAGAAGAAATGAAGCTCTGCGCACAACAGGAAGGGGTTTCCCCGGAATTTGTCCGCCGGGGGGTCGAGGACGGGACTATCGTGGTGGTCCGCAATAATATCCATCGCACGGTTGAGCCGCTGGCCATCGGCAGGGGCCTGCGGACCAAGATCAACGCCAATATCGGAACATCGAGGGATCGCGTCGATCCGGCGATGGAACTCGAGAAAGTGCGGATATGCACGGCCGCAGGCGCCGATGCGATCATGGATCTGTCCACCGGGCGGCGACATCCGGGCCATCCGGAAAGCGATCATCAACGCGTCGCTGCCGGTGATCGGAACAGTGCCCATCTACCAGGCGGCGGCGCAGATGCTGGCCGAAGGGCGAGCGATCATGGAGATGACCGCCGACGATATGTTCCGGGCAATCGAGGAAAACGGCGAGGACGGCGTCGATTTCATCACGGTGCACTGCGGCGTGACACGAAACAGCGTCCGTTGCCTCGATGCGGAAGGCCGGCTCCTCGGCATCGTGAGCCGCGGCGGGTCGATCACGGCTAACTGGATGGCCTGTCATGACCACGAGAATCCGCTCTTTGAGCAGTACGACCGGCTGCTCGATATTGCCGGGCGTTACGACATGGTGCTGAGCCTGGGCGACGGCCTGCGGCCGGGCTGTCTGGCCGACGCCACGGATCGGGGGCAGGTGCAGGAACTCATTGTACTGGGCGAACTGGCAAAGCGGGCGCGGGATCGGGATGTTCAGGTCATGATCGAAGGGCCCGGCCACGTTCCGCTGAAGGATATCGAAGCCAACATTCGGCTGCAGAAGCGGATCTGCAACGGCGCGCCTTTTTATGTCCTGGGCCCCCTGCCGACGGACATTGCGCCGGGCTACGATCATATCACCTCGGCCATCGGCGGGGCGATTGCCGGCGCGGCCGGCGCGGATTTTCTCTGTTACGTCACGCCGTCCGAGCATTTGCGGCTGCCGACGCTCGAGGATGTCCGCGAGGGCGTCATCGCCGCGAAGATCGCCGCCCATATCGCCGATCATGGCCAAGGGACTTCCCGGCGCCATGGAAAAAGACATCCGCATGGCCCGGTGCCGCAAGGCGTTTGACTGGCAGGGCCAGATTGCCGTCTCCATCGACCCGGAAAGGGCCGGGGCCTGGCTCGAACGCAGCGAGAGCGCGCGGGAAGAGGGCTGCACCATGTGCGGAGAGTTCTGCGCGATTAAACTCGGGAAAAAACAGGAGCAGTGAGTTGAGGGGAGACAGATCGTGAAGATATAATGCGGCAAATCAGCTCCGGTACGTTCAGGCAGGTTTCGCATGATTGCAGGGAAAGAAGAGGCAGTCGAATTACGGGCGTCGGCCATGGATATTGTCCTGAGGCTGCAGATGGCCGGTTATGAGGCCTTCTTCGTCGGCGGTTGTGTCCGGGACTTTGTGCGCGGCGTGGAAACCAGGCGATTACGACATCGTCACGTCTGCCCGACCCGATGACGTGCAGAAGCTCTTTCCGCATACGGTCCCGTGGGCGCCCAATTCGGCGTGGTGCTGGTGATCGACGGGGAACACCGTTATGAAGTGGCCACCTACCGGACCGAGGACGGCTATGACGACGGCCGCCGGCCCTCCCATGTCCATTTTGCCACGGCCGAGGAGGATGTCCGACGGCGTGATTTCACCGTCAACGGCCTGTTGCTGGATCCTCTGACGGGCTATGTATTCGATCTCGTGGGCGGCTGCAGGGATATTACCCGGCGCGTGATCCGCACGATCGGCAATCCGGAGGAACGCTTCGCTGAGGACCATCTTGCGTATACTGCGGGCCGTCCGTTTTGCCGCCGGTCTGGATTTTACCGTCGATCCGCCCACTTTCGCCGCCGTCTGCCGTCATGCCGGCGCGATCCGGCAGATCAGCGCTGAACGGATCCGCGAAGAATTAACCAAAATGATCATGCGCAGCGGGGCGCGGCGGGGGCTGGAACTCCTGGATGCATCAGGACTGCTGATGGAGATTCTGCCGGAGGTTGCAGCCATGAAAGGGGTGGAGCAGCCGAAAGAGTTTCATCCGGAAGGGGATGTCTGGAACACGTTCTGCAGATGCTGGATCATCTGCCGGTGATGCGGACGGAGGATGGATCCATGCCTGTCCTGGGCGGTGCTTCTCCACGATGTCGGCAAAGCCTCGACAAGATTTATCGATTGCGCCGGCGTCCATTTTTACGGGCATGTTCAGAAGAGTGAGGAACTGGCCGCAGAAATCCTACGGCGACTGAAATTCTCGAGTGCCCAGACGGAAACCATTCTCGCCCTCATTCATGAACACATGACTTTCATGCATGTACGGGACATGCGTCCCAACCGCCTGAAACGCTTTCTGCGCCAGCCGGCCTTCGATCTGCATCTGGAACTCCACCGGCTGGATTGCCTCGGAAGCCACGGGATGCTTGATAACTATACGTTTTGCCGGGAAAAACTTGCAGCCCTTCCCGCGGAACAATTGAATCCGCCGCGCCTTCTGACAGGCAACGACCTCATCGCCCGTGGTTATGCTCCGGGGCCGCTGTTTAAACAAATCCTGAATGCCGTTGAAGACGCCCAGCTCAATGGCGAGATTCAGACGAAGGCGGAGGCGGAGCGGCTGGTAGAAAAACGATTTTCCTTCGCCATCGGCGAACTGGAAGAAAAGGATATCGAGAATCTGATCCCTGTTTTTCGAGAATGGGTTCAGCGGGAGGGGCCAGGTGATTGAAGCAGAGGTCAATCGTATGGTGGAAATGCTTCGCACGGATCTTGAGGGTAAAAACGAGAAAGTCTATCTGGTTGCCAGAGATCCCCAGGGCAAAGCCATCGGCATCATGGGGTACGGTGACGTGGACCCCCGCATGGCTTGTTACCAGGAGGCGACGAATATCAGGGCATCCGGACTTGTCATCGCTTTTATCTCTTCCGATTATCGCGGAAAAGGATTGGGCAAATCATTGCTACTGACGTTATTTGACCGGGCCGGACAAAGTGGATGCGCGGAAATGATCTGGTCGAGCCACCCCCGCTACCGCAATACCGCATGGGAATTCTATACCGGTATTGCCGGTGAACCGGCGGGCATGATCGATGACTTGTTTGAACCGGGGACAAGGTCACCCATCTGGAGAAAACCTCTAAGGGAGTGTAACGAACAGAGGAAGGCACAGCCCCTTTCATTTTCCTGAAAATGCCCTGAGATTATTCACTTATTTTAAAGCGCATCCCGGTTCATTTCTGCAGAAACATGCGCTGTAAAAGGGAGAAGGGCCGGTGACGAACCAGCTTTATCTTTCATTGACTTGCGGCTTATAAAATGATAGGGCTGGCGCCGTTGTTTATAAATAATTCTAAAAGGGGACGGCATGTTTCTGAAACAGATGCAGGTAGGCAATATGGCGGTTTTCGCATATCTTCTGGGTGACCCCGCCACGGGAGAAGCGCTGGTCATCGATCCGGCCGCCGATATCGACGGGATCATCGCCCAGGCGAATAAAAACAATCTTAAAATCAAGTATATTGTCAATACCCACGGCCATGTGGATCATATCTCGGGCAATACGGATATGAAAGAAAAGACCGGCGCACAGATTGTCATTCACGAATCAGATGCGGACATGCTGACCTCAACGCCGGCCATGGTGCTCAGGATGTTCGGCGCCAAGCAGTCCCCGACCGCAGACAGGACCGTTCGGGATGCCGACATCATCTCGGTCGGCGGCGTCTCCCTGAAAGTCCTGCATACGCCGGGACACTCGCCGGGAAGCATGTCGCTTTATACCGAAGGATATGTCTTTACCGGGGATACGCTGTTTGTCGGTGGCGTCGGGCGAACCGATCTTCCCGGAGGTTCCGGGCAGGTCATGGCCCGTTCCATCCAGCAAAAACTCTGCACCTTACCCGACGACACAAAGGTTATGCCGGGGCACAATTATGGCGGAGCGCCAACGTCCACCATCGGCCGGGAAAAAACGTCCAATCCCTTTCTTAGATGAGGCAATGATTATGAAAAATCACTCCGTTTTAAAAACGGACTTCAGCACGCTGACGCTGGCCGCCAGGGGAAAGGTCAGGGATATTTACGATGTGGATCCGTATCTGCTCATCGTCGCCACAGACCGGATTTCCGCTTTCGATGTCGTTATGCCCGATCCCATCCCCGGCAAGGGGGAAATTCTCACGCGCATGTCCGCCTTCTGGTTCGAGCAAACTCTCGATATCATTGGTAATCATCTGGTCACAACCGACCCCGATGCCTTTCCGGAATCCTGCTCGCCTTACCGCGACAGGCTGCTCGGCAGGAGCATGCTCGTGAAAAAAGCGAAGCCTCTGCCCGTGGAATGCATTGTCAGAGGCTATCTGAGCGGTTCCGGCTGGAAGGATTACTGCCGGACCGGAATGGTTTCCGGGATTCGCCTCCCCGAAGGATTGAGGGAATCGGACAGGTTGCCTCGGCACATTTTTACCCCTTCCACAAAAGCGGCCGCCGGCGAGCACGATGAAACGATTGCCCAAAATGATGTGGAAAGACTCATCGGCGCCGAACTGGCCGCCAATGTGATGGACATCAGCCTGAAGCTCTACGATCGCGCCTTCAGCATCGCCGAAACCGCCGGCATCATCATCGCCGATACGAAAATGGAATTCGGTCTTATCAACGGAGAACTCATCCTGATTGACGAGCTGTTGACTCCGGACTCGTCGCGCTTCTGGCCAAAAGACGACTACGAGCCGGGCCGGGCGCAGAAAAGCTACGACAAGCAGTTCCTGCGTGACTATCTCCTGTCCATTTCCTGGGATCAGAAGCCGCCAGCGCCGGCCTTGCCCGCTGACATCATTTTAAAAACAAAGGAAAAATACGAAGAAGCCCTCGAGCGGCTGATTAAATAGAGACCTATCCTTGACTGGGACGCGTCGGGGGTTTATTTTACTTTCCTTTTCTAAATTCCTCTTCGCATGTTCACAAAATAATGACTGGGGTAAACACGAAATCTCACATGATCAAACGGTGTTATTACGAAGTCCTGGGCGTGGACAGAAACGCCGCGGATGAAGATATCAAGAAAAGCTATCGAAGGCTGGCCATGCAATATCATCCCGATCGCAACCCGGGGGATAAGGAGGCGGAAGAGCGGTTTAAGGAAGCGGCCGAGTCCTATGAAGTCCTGAGCGATAAGGAAAAAGAGACATCTATGACCGCTATGGCCATGAGGGTCTCAGCAACACCGGTTTTCAGGGTTTTTCGGGGTTTGAGGACATTTTTTCGAGCTTCGGCAGTATTTTTGAGGATGTGTTCGGCTTCAGAAACGGACGATCAAGGTCCAGATCGGCGGCGCGGGCCGGAAGCGATCTGCGCTATGATCTGAAAATTTCCTTCATGGACGCCGCCTTCGGTCTGGCCAAAGATATCGAGGTCCCCAAACATGAGACTTGCGGTGAGTGCCGGGGAACGGGCGCGGCCGCCGGCACAAGCCCGGAGGCCTGCCGCCGTTGTCAGGGACGGGGACAGGTGACCCAGTCCAGCGGGTTCTTCAGCATCAGCACCACCTGTCCGAATTGCCGGGGCGAGGGGCGCGTTATCCCGGAGCCCTGCCGGCCCTGCATGGGCACAGGCCGAACACAGATAACCAGGATTGTAAATATCAAGATTCCTGCCGGGGTTGAAACAGGTTCACGTTTGAGGCTGCGCGGCGAGGGAGAACAGGGTAGCAACGGCGGGCCGAGTGGAGATCTTTATGTCTTCATTTATGTTGAACCCCACGAATTCTTTGAGCGAAACGGCGACGACATCTATTGCCGCATCACGATTTCCTTTGTCCAGGCGGCACTGGGCGCCACGGTTGAAGTGCCAACACTCATCGGCTCCGAGAAACTGAAAGTCCCGAAGGGAACCCCGTCCGGCAAGACCTTCCGATTGAAGGGCAAGGGCATCGCCCATTTGCGAGGTTACGGTCGGGGGGATCAAATCATCGAAACGGTGGTGATGATTCCGGTGCAGTTAAACAGGAAACAGGAAGAGCTGTTGCGGGAGTTTGCCCGGGTCAGCGGTGAGCAGGGTGTGCAGGCCTGACATCAATGGACTTGCAAAGCGCTTCAAAGTTTCATAGACATAAAAGACAAGAATCCAGATCAGGAAAGGAGAGATCATGTTAAGAAGAAAAATGAGGTTGTGTTTTCTGGCAATGTGTTTTTTCCTGCTTACCGCTTGTGGTCCCGAAGTCCTGGTTGTGGGAGCCATCGTCGGTTCAGGTGCGGGAACGTATTATTATATCGACGGCGAGCTGGCCACTGATTATGGCACCCCTTTTGACAAGGTTTGGAGCGCCTGTGAAAAGACCGTGGCGGATATGCGCGGAAAAGACGTGCAGCCGAAACGCGAAATCGGCATAGGCAGCATTCAATCTATGATCAATGATGAAAATGTCTCTTTCAATGTGACGTACAAGGCAAAGAATCTGACCAGAGTCGGCATCCGGGTAGGCGTGTTCGGCAACAAACTGTCCGCCCAGCTCCTGCATGACAAAATTTATGACAACATCGCCAAAAAAAGCGAGCCGTCCCTGCAAAAATGACAGATTCCCCGCGATCGCTTGCGGCAGGACCCGTTAATGAAAAAGCTGATTACGGGCATTTTGATAGGCATCGTCCTGATCTACCTGTCGCTCCGGGGGGTTGATTTTCGGGAGGTCGCAGACGGTTTCGGGCAGATCCGGGTTGATTATGTTCTGCTTTTTCTGGCGATTGTGTTTTGTTTCCAGTTATTGAGATCGTTCCGCTGGGGATTGATGCTCCGCCCCCTTGATCGAGTCAGTCAGATTTCCCTTTTTTCCGTTTCCAGTGTTGGTTTTTTAGCCATTACTTCTCTGCCGGTCAGACTGGGAGAGCTGGCCCGGCCGTATCTGATCACAAAAAAAAGTCAGATCAAGATGACGGCCGCCCTGGGAACGATTCTCGTTGAACGGGTCTGCGACAGCATCGCTATTCTGATTATCTTCGGCGTCGCGTTGTTTTTTATTCCCTTTTTACCCCCGTGGCTTGTTCGTTCGGCACTGCTGGTATCCTTGCTGACACTCATTTTCCTGGCGGTCATGATAATCATGCTGATGAAGCGGGATGCTGCGCTGAAGGTACTGGCGCCTTTGATCAACCGCCTGCCCGAACGCTTTGCCGGTAAAATTGACGGCTTGCTTCATCAATTGATTGACGGTTTTAAAATTTTCAGCGATCTTCGGTTGTTACTTCTGGTTGTACTGTTGTCTGTGCTGATCTGGATGATCAATGCGGCGTCCATTTATACCCTGTTTCATGCCTTTGCATTCAATCTGTCCTTCACCGCCGCTATGGTTACGATGATTATTCTGCTGATCGGTATTGCCATTCCGACGGCGCCGGGATTCATCGGCAACTGGCACTACGCCTGCATCCTTGGCCTCACCCTTTTCGATGTCTCCAAATCAGAGGCCCTTACCTTTGCCGTCATCTATCATTTCCTTTCCATCGGCATTGTCATCGCCCTGGGCCTTATTTTCCTCCCCTTTAACAAATTTTCCATCGCCGACATGAAGAAAGAAGCTTTGTCCACCCATCAGGCATCGCCGTCGGTGGATTTAACGTCCAAACCATAACTTTTTATTTTGCGGTGAAGATTGCTTCTTTCAAGGCCGATGGCCTCTGCCGTCCGGGAAATATTCCCGTCAAATTCCTTCAACTTTTTCTCAATATAGTACTTTTCAAAATTCCATTTCGCTTCTTTATAAGAGTCTGAAACGCCTCCCAGCCTGTCCGACAAGTCCTGATCGCCTTCCCTGAACAATGCAGGGATATCTCCGGCAGCGATCACATTCGCCGACGTCATGATGAAAAGCCTTTCCGTGATGTTTTTCAATTCCCGAACATTGCCCGGCCAGCTATGCTCCATCAGTAGAGCAACCGCCTCAGGCGTTATGGTCTTTGCCGTCTCTCCTTCCTTGACGGAAAACTCTCTCAGGAAACGCTCGACCAGCAAGGGAATATCTTCTTTTCTTTCCCTCAAAGGGGCGATCCTGAGGGGAATCACGTTCAAGCGATAGAAAAGATCCTGACGGAAACGGCCTTCTTCCATTTCTTTCTCCAGATCCTTGTTGGTCGCGGCCAGTACCCGGACATCCGTGGGAATCAGCTTTGTGCCGCCGACACGCTCAAATTTCTTTTCCTGCAGAATTCGCAGGATTTTAGCTTGCGCCTTGAGGCTCATATCGGCAACTTCATCCAGAAAAATCGTCCCTTCGTGGGCCAGATCAAATTTGCCTCTCTTTTTCATCGTCGCCCCGGTAAAGGCCCCCTTTTCATGGCCGAACAATTCGCTCTCGATCAGGTCCTCGGGAATGGCCGCACAGTTTACCTCCACAAACGGTTTGACGACCCGCCGGCTTTGCCTGTGAATAGAACGAGCCACCAGCTCCTTTCCGGTGCCATTTTCACCCATGATGAGAATCCAGGCATTGGTCGGCGCCACTAGTGAAATCATTTCCTTTAGTTCCAAAACGGGTGCACTGTTTCCGGTCAATTCATATTCATGGGATACTCTCTGTCGTAAAAGTCTGTTCTCCTCTTCCAGTCTGAGCATCTCCATGGCATGGTTCACCACCAGAATCACTTTTCCCAGAGAGAGCGGTTTCTCAATAAAATCGAAAGCCCCCAGCTTCGTCGCCCGGACGGCTGTTTCGATGGTGCCGTGACCGGACATCATCACCACGCAAACGGAGGGATATTCGGACTTGATCGCTTTGAGGGTCTCCAGACCGTCCATACCCGGAAGCCAGATGTCCAAGAAAACGAGACTGGGGAATTCATCTTCGACGGCTTTTATCGCCTGCTCGCCGCTTTCGGCCATTACAATCTCATACCCCTCGTCGATTAAAATGCTGCCCAGGGATTTACGGATTGTCTCCTCGTCATCTACAATCAATATTGTTTTCTGCATAAAATCTTCAGCATCCTACGTTTTATCAAGCCCGATGTGCAGGCTTCCCGGCCCTTGTGTTTAGTAGTCCTAAACTTCCGGAACCGGTAATTCAAAGGCGATAATGGTGCCGTGCGGACGGTTGTCATAAACGTTCAGTTGACCGTGATGATCGGCGATAATGGAACTCACAATGGCAAGCCCCAGGCCGCTCCCGGAGCGTTTTGTTGAAAAATAGGGTTCGAACATTTTTCCCTTGTATGCCGGCGGAATGCCGGCTGCCGTTATCGGACACTTCGACCAGCGCCCGGTGACGGTTGCCGTCATAAGCCGTTCTGACTTCAATGCGACTGTCCGTTTTGTTTACCGCGGCAACCGCGTTTTCCAGAAGATTGATCATGACCCGTTTGATCTGGGCCGGGTCAAGATTCATCTTGGGAATATCCTCGCCCTTCTGAAAGCCAAAGGTTATCTCCTTGTGCGCGTCCTGATAGAGGATAACGGCCTCGGCAATGACATCGTTCAAATCATTGAGGCTTGGCGTCGTCACCGGCATCCGGGCATAATGGGAAAATTCATTCACTAGATTTTTTAGCACTTCCACCTGGCTGATAATGGTGTTCGTGCACTCTCTAAACACATCGCTGTCTTCACCCAGTCGATCCCCGAACTTTTTCTGAAGCCTCTGTGCGGAGAGCTGGACCGGAGTCAGCGGATTTTTGATTTCATGGGCCATGCGCCGGGCGACTTCCCGCCATGCCGCCGCCCTTTCCGCTTTCTGGAGCTGTGTCAAGTCCTCAAAAACGACGACCATACCCAGGTCAGTCCCTTCATCGTCGCTGATCAACGTGGTGGCCATCAGGAATGTCCGGGCGCTGCCCTTGATGGTCAATTCGACCTGTTTGTCGATGAACCCTTCGTCGTTTTGACGAAGCTCGAGGAGTATCTGATCTACAAGTGCCAGGTATTCCGCATCCAATAAGTCCGCATATCGCTTCGCGAGAACCTCTTCCGTGCTGATATTGAGCATCTTTTCCGCAGCCCGGTTGATCGTGACGATAACACCTTCCTGATCGATGGAGATCACACCCGCTGATACGTTGCGGAGGACTGTTTCCATGTATTTCCGCCGTTGTTCGAGGTCAATGTTTGCCTGTTCGAGCCGCTGGTTGCTTTTTTTCAAGTCACGGGTCATCTGATTAAATGAATTCACCAGGACCCCGATTTCATCAGCGGCAACGACATCAATCTGGTAATCCAGATTCCCCTGCGCGATTTTGTGGGTGGCCTCCGCCAGGTCCTGGATGGGCTCGGTAATCCCCTTGGCCAGGAAAAGTCCGAACCAGGTTGCGGAAAAAATGATCAGAAGGGTCACCAGAAATAATGTGATGATATAACTGAACTTCAAGGGATTTTTCAAAAGATCCAACTGTCCGTATTGCTCTGATGTCTTTGAAATCACGGATATTTTATCAACTAACGCCTTCGTCAGATAAAAGCTGACGACAACCGCCCCGATGACCTCCTGCGGGCTGGAAAAGGAGTAAATCGGCGCTGCTCCGCTGACCAGATCGCGCTTGCCGACCTGATTGACCGTGGATACCTCTTTACCGAGAAAGATCTCTTCCAGTGTTTTTGGAGATAAGGGCGGCGCGTCGGGATCTGGTTTGTCTTCATCTTTGACGAGGAACTTCTGTTTGGGATTGTCCAGATAAACTTCCAGAAAGTCGGACCTGAAAGTTTTCTGACGCTGCTCGATAAGCGTCCTCAAATAAAGGTCCCTGTCTTTCTGGTAAAGCCGATTCCGCGTAATATCTTCACTGATCTGACGCGCATTGAATTTGGCATGGTCCGCCGTCTGCCGATAATATAGCTGCGCCACTTCGACGGCCTGATTCAGTGCATCTCCGATCTTCATGCTGAACCAGGTGTCGATGCTGTATGAAAGAAAATTGATGGAAACAATAAAGAGGGCCACGGTCGGGATCAGAGACAGCCCGACAAAGGCGGCCACAAGCCTTGTCCGGAGCTTTGAGCCGATGACGCCGTGCCGCCTTTCGAAAATGAGTTTCACCACATTCCGTACGATCAGAAAAATGAGCAGAATGATCAGGATGACGTTGATGTTGATGAGTCCGAAAATCAGAACGTTACTCGAGGCGGGCAGGACGGATTCCGCACGAAAAAGATGGTACTCAAGGAAGGAAAGAATCAGGATAACCGCAACGGTGATGACGATGATAATGCGTTCGCGCTTGCGACGCATGAGTTCCAGAGCATTCAGGCCGTCAGTTCTTTTATCTCTTTCTGCCATCAAAATATGAACCTTTGTTTATACCAGTCCGTCTCGAAATCCCAAAGAGAAACAAAAAAGAAGACATACTCCATTCCCAGAGGCAGGCGGACCTTGTCCAGTTTTGCCTTAATCATGATATAGGTCGGCGTATATCTGCTGCAATTGTCTGACAGGCGCTACAACAACGCCGTTTAATTCCGTAATGGCCCGCTTGGCGCTCTCAAAGTCCTGAAAGCCCTCCGGTTCTTGCCTGCTATGCAGCCAGACATAGAATGTCTTCTTGACATTGTCGTATTTTATCGTCTGCCTGATGACAACACCGGCCGCTTTCCTGTCAAACCAAAAAGATCGTTCCTGGTAGAGGTCGACCAGGAATGTAATGGTTGTCGGCACGCCGGCCAGAATTGCCTTCTCCATATTCTTACTGATCGCATTGTTCACTTTTGCATAGAGATGAATGTAGTCAATGCTTTGGGTGATAAGAACATCCTTTATATCGGCTTGAATGTCCATCGCCGGGGAAGGAAAAGGATGAAGGGAGAGTAGGATAAGCAACAAAACTGTTATGATTCGTCGTTTTTTCATGCGGATCTGCCGGACTGATATACTACAAAAGCACAGATTTTCTCGCTGTTTAAAGTCTGACGACTTTGCAAAAAAGTCGAAAAATGAGTCGAAAACGACGGCTTCGTAAAAAAAGCTCCGCAGGCAAGGCGCGTAAATCCTGAGGAATGAGGCGTACTTGAACGTACGTCGCAATGACGAAGGATGTAGCGCATCACAGCATCCGGACTTCTTTACGAAGCCGTCAAAATCTGGAGATATATTAAGGAAGTAACGCTGAAATTGCAAGTGCTATTTGCGGACGGGGATCGTTACGCGCGGACGGCGTCAAGGACACGAAAGGTGGGAACATTCAATGGACGGGCGGCGTTTGTCTGATCCTGCCGACGGTATTGATGGACAAGAGACCAGCTTTGTGGCCGGGCGAGCACTTCCTGAAGCAGTTGATTGTTCAACCGATGCCCGGATTTGTAGGCAATGAAATGGCCGATAATGGGCATTCCCAGAAGCGATAGATCGCCGATTGCGTCGAGGATTTTATGCTTTACAAATTCATTCGGACACCGCAGTCCCTCTTTATTGATGATGTTCTTTTCGTTGAGGACAACGGCGTTTTGTAGTGACCCTCCAAGCGCGAGCCCCCTGGCCTGCAGGGTTTCAACATCCTTCAGAAAACCGAAAGTGCGCGCGGCGCAGATTTCCTCCTCGTAGTGGGTATCGGAGAAAATCATATGATAGGTCTGCTGGCCGATGGCGGGATGATCGAAATCGATCTTATAGGTAATCTTGAATTCCGATGCGGGCAACAGCATCGCCGCTCCCACCCCGTCTTCAATGGATACCGCTTCATTGATCACCAGTAATTTTTTACATTTGCCCTGGATTCGCGTTCCCACGGTCTTGAGCATCCGGACAAAGGGCAATGCACTCCCGTCCATGATCGGCACTTCCGGGGCATTGACCTCGACGATGGCGTTATCGATGCCCATGCCGCTGAAAGCGGACATCAGGTGTTCAATGGTGGACACTGCCGAACCGTTGTTGCCGATGGTGGTCGCAAGCGTAGTGTCACAAACATTACCGATCTCTGCTCTGACCCGGTGATTGCCGGACAAATCCGTGCGAATAAAGACAATCCCCTCGTCCACATCGGCAGGCCTGATCTTCATGCTGACCTTGCGACCCGAATGCAACCCGTTGCTCTTGCATTCAATCTCATCGCGAAGGGTTCTTTGAAGGTACATGATAACGTTTTAATCCTGTATTTTTGTTTATCGACTTCGTGCAAAAAGGCCTGGGGCTAAAGTTTCACGGCCGCTGAGGGAATGAAAGTTTACGGCTACTCCGCGGCGCATGAAAAAGCGCACCTCATTAATCATAATCAGAGACGTTGGTAAAATGGACAATGCCCGCTGTTCAAAATCTTTTTCTCTGAAGATGATGAAAAGGCTCAAAAAATCTTTGAAATAAATAAATTTATTTATGCGCTGTGACTGTATATCAGCAATATATGTACCATCACATCCGTATCCACTCATATATTTTCTACAATCTTAAAAGTCTAATATCGTTGATAAAATATTTATCCAGACCTGATGAGACACAGCCGGAACTCTGCCGACGGCGATTATCTGTGTCATAATCGACACACCCATAAGAACCTTCCGCCGGTTTCACCCATCCGCAGTTGAACGCCAGTAGCGTTCCTTTTCGCTGTAAATGCAGCCGCAATAGGATTGCCGGTACATTTCTGTTTCCCTTGAAACTCTGACCCCTTCCGACCAGCCGACCCGGAAATCCAGATAATAAAAGGAAAGCCCATATTCCTGCGCCAGGCGTTCTGCGGTTGCCCTGATGCGGTCATGCTGCTGATATTTACTGTACAGCAGAGTCGTGGTAAAGCCGTCGAGGTTGCGTTGCTTTGCCAGGCCCGCCGCATAACGCAGCCGCATATCATAACAGACGTCGCATCGGTCCGCTTCCCGCAGGGCAGTTTGGCGCAGAAAGACTTCCATATCGTAAGTTTCGGGCCAGATGACCTCCAGTGCCTGCTGATCCGCATATTCCCTGAGCGCCTGGAGGCGTCTCTGATATTCGCGGCTGGGGTGGATGTTTGGATTATAAAAGCATCCCGTGACTGCGTGTTTATCCTGTTTCAGAATTTTCAGCGGATAGATCAGGCAGGGCGCGCAGCAGATATGCAACAAAATTTTCATGATCCCCGCAGCCGTTTAAAAAAGATCTTTCTGGTCTGACCCGGACCAGGGCCTTCTGAGGTGCTCATAGGCGATCTTGGTTGCCGTGCGGCCCCTGGCCGTCCGCTGGATATAGCCTTCCTGAATGAGAAAGGGTTCGTAAAGGTCTTCAATCGTCGCTTTTTCTTCGCCGATGGCGGCAGAGAGATTGTCGATGCCCACCGGTCCCCCATTGAATTTGTCGATCAGTGTCAGCAGAATCATGCGGTCCATGTGGTCGAACCCCCGTTCATCCACTTCCAGCAGATTCAGCGCATCCACGGTTACTCTTTTATCGATTTTTCCATCGGCTTTGACCTGGGCGAAATCCCGGACCCGACGCAGCAGTCGGTTGGCGATCCGGGGCGTCCCGCGTGACCGGTGAGCCATTTCCCGGGCGCCCGCTTCATCCAGCTCCACCGACAGGATTCGCGCCGACCGCTTGAGAATGATCGAAAGCTCTTCTGGGCTGTAAAATCCAAGCCGAAAACTCATACCAAACCGGTCCCTCAGCGGCGACGTCAGGAGCCCGGCGCGCGTCGTGGCGCCGATGAGCGTGAATCTGGGGATCTCCAGCTTCATGGAGCGCGCCGAGGGTCC
This sequence comes from uncultured delta proteobacterium, assembly GCA_963708515.1. GTDB lineage: Bacteria > Desulfobacterota > Syntrophia > Syntrophales > Fen-1087 > JAPLJM01. Next base: position 239,683 of record CAVPSX010000023.1, read on the forward strand.
CTGGCCGATCAGGATGTCGATATGGTAGTCTTCCATGGCCGGATAGAGGATCTCCTCGACGACATGGGAAAGCCTGTGGATTTCATCAATGAAAAGAATGTCGTGCTCATGGAGATTCGTCAGGATGGCCGCCAGATCCCCTGGCCGTTCAACCACCGGGCCGGAGGTCACCTTGATATCCACGCCCATTTCTCTTGCCATGATATAGGCGAGCGTCGTCTTCCCCAGCCCGGGGGGACCGTAGAGCAGGACATGATCGAGCGCCTCCCTGCGGCCCTTTGCGGCCTTAATGAATATGGACAGATTATTCTTTATCTTGTCCTGTCCGATATATTCGCTCAGGTTTCTGGGACGCAGCGACAGCTCAAACCCTGTTTCCGTCTCAATAGGGGCCGCACTGATCAGGGGATTTTTTACTACTCTATCCGTCATGTCAACAGGCTCTCCGGAATATTATTCCTGTTCTTCGTTCAAACCGACATCTTGCAGGGTGCGTGGGCAAAGCGTAACGCACCGAATAACCTCAGCTCGACAACCGCTTCAGGGCTTCCTTCAACAGGACATCGAGGCTCAAATCACCTGGCGAACCGGCAACAACTTTATCAATGGCCATTTTGGCCGCAATCTGCTTATAGCCGAGATTGACGAGCGCCGACAGAGCGTCTTCCGTCATGGCCTCGCCCCTTTCGGGGCCAGTTGCGCCTTCCGTCGCGATTCCTCCGAAGTCGATTTTAAGCATCTTGTCCCTCAACTCCAGCACCATCCGCTCGGCTGTCTTTTTGCCCACCCCGGGGATGGCTACCAGCCGGCTCAGGTTGCCCTGCGTCACGGCCCGGATAAACTCCCGGGCCGGAATTCCAGAAAGAATGTTCAGGGCGAGCCTTGGACCAATGCCGCTGACGGAAATCAGCATCTGGAAAATACCCTGGTCTTCCGATGTGTGAAAGCCGAACAGGTGTAGGGCGTCTTCCTTGACATGGGTATAAATATTGAGGCTCACGGACTGGCCCGTTTCCGGAAGTTCATAGAATGTGGTTAACGGAACGAATATCCGGTAGCCGATCCCGTGGGCATCCACAATCACGTGACTCACAGACTTGTAGATGAGAATGCCTTTGATGCGTGCAATCATTTCAGATGCATTCGACCTTCAAGAAGTTAGCGTGACAGATGGCGACCGCCATGGCATCAGCCGCATCCGGCGGCGGTAGCTCCGTCAAATTCAGCATGGCTTTGACCATCGTCTGAACCTGTCCCTTTTCAGCACGGCCGTAGCCGACAACGGCCTTTTTAATTTCCAGCGGAGAGTACTCAAAGATCGGGGTGCCGCTATGGGCGCCGGCCAGAATGACAACGCCCCGCACATGGGATTGCATGATCAGGCTTTTCACATTTTTCCCGAAAAAGACATTTTCCACCGCCATACAATCGGGCCGGGTCTCCTCAATCACGTCCAGAAGGCGCTCATAGATGGTATTCAAGCTCCCGGACAGGGAGGTATATTTATCCAGGCCTATTTCGCCATACATCACATATAAGAATCCTCGGCGCTGCTTTTCCACTACGGCATAGCCGGTCTTGCGGCGGCCGGGATCAATTCCCAAGATTCTCAATGGATAAACATCCCTGTTCAGGCACTCAAACGTTCCATGATATCGTCGGCAATGTCAAAATTGGCATAGACATTCTGGACATCGTCATTATCTTCCAGTTTCTCCATTAATTTCAGCATTTGCTCCGCTTTGCCCGCCTCCAGCTTGACCGTTGTCTGGGGAATCAGGCTGATCCTGGCTTCAATGTATTTTATTTTTCGCTGATCAATGGCATTCTTGACCCCTTCAAAAGAGGCTGGATCCGTGATGATTTCAAATTCATTCTCGTCTTCATGGATGTCCTGCGCCCCGGCTTCGAGAACCAGCTCCATGAGCTCATCTTCATGGACTGATTTCTTCTCCACGACAATGCTGCCCTTCTTTTCAAATATCCAGGCAACACAGCCATTTTCCCCGAGGTTACCGCCGTGCTTTGAAAAGATGTGCCGGACTTCCGCCACGGTGCGGTTTTTGTTGTCCGTCATCACTTCCACAAGCACGGCCGCGCCGCCGGGACCGTATCCCTCATAGGTTACTTCCTCATAGATCACGGCATCCGCACCGGTTCCGGAGCCTTTCTTGATCGCCCGCTCGATGTTGTCCTTGGGCATGTTTTCGTCTTTGGCCGTCATGATGGCCTGCCGCAAGCGCGCGTTCGTCTCCGGATCACCGCGGCCGAGCCGCGCCGCCAGCGTAATTTCCTTGATGATTTTCGTGAATATCTTGCCACGCCTGACATCAATTGCGCCCTTCTTTCTCTTGATGGTGCTCCATTTGGAATGACCGGACATGATCAGGGCTCTCCTATTTGATTTTCAGAATTTCCCGGGACGTATATCATAAGGCAGCATTGAATGTAAAATAAAAAACCCCTTCACGTTCATGAAGGGGTTTAAATTTAATCCCGGCAGCTCCCTACTCTCCCACACAGTCGCCCGTGCAGTACCATCGGCGCAAGAGAGCTTAACTTCCGTGTTCGGGATGGGAACGGGTGGGTCCTCTCCGCTATAGCTACCGAGATATCTTTATGTTTTGAAAAACAATTGCATATCGTGAACGCCTCGCTGAAGCAATGCAACTATATAAGACCAAATTATGGTCAAGCCTCACGACCGATTAGTATCAGTAAGCTCAACACATTACTGTGCTTGCACACCTGACCTATCAACCTCGTACTCTACGAGGGGTCTTCAGTCCCAGTGTCTCCACTGAGAGGGATATCTTAT
>CAVPSX010000023.1:247500-257945 GCA_963708515.1 uncultured delta proteobacterium
GAGATTGCTCTCCATCTTTTTTTGACAAAAAAGGACCCACAAATCTATTATCCCACTATTCAATTTTGAAAGAGCCAGTTTGGAACGAGCCTTGCTACATAGGCGATTCGTTCCATCTTGTCAAGAACTTTTTTTACTTTTTTTTACGCGCCGATAAAAACGGCTGAGATGAACTCGATTATCATTTGATGAAAGGGGTTGTATCTTTCTAGGGGGAAGATGACAGCCTTGAACATCATGGATGATCTCTCAAAGAACGAGTGTAATTTATAGCCCTTAATTTCATGCGCGTCAAGAAATAAATTCGATTATTTTACCCGCACGATAAAATGGTGTTTCTTGCCCTTTTTAAGCCGGATTTCGCCGCTTGCATCGACATGATTTAAGTCGATTTTTTCGTCAAACGTCTTGACCTGGGCCTCATTGACATATGCGCCGCCCTGGGCAATCAGTCGCCGGGCTTCCCCCCGGGATGCGCATAGGTTCGTCTCATGGAAAAGTTCAAAGGCAGGGATGCCCGCGGATAGTCGCGAGCGTGCGATCGGTAGATAGACCGATCCTGAGGCTGAAAGTGATAGGGCTGGAAGTACTAAATGAGCTTCCCCTTTCACATCAGGTCTTGGAATCGTACTGGACGGGAACAGCCCCGCATCGACCGATCGGCAGCCAAAAAGCTGCGCGGTCTGCTCAAAAGCCCCAAAAGCGGACTCCTTGCCGTGGGTGATCTTCGTTGCCTCAAAAGCCAGCACCGACTTGGCCATGTTAAGCTCTGCCCCGGCTAGCGTCCTCGCCTGACGGACCTCTACCATCGGCAGAAACGTGAAAAGGGCCAGGAACCGCTCCACATCGGCGTCATCCACGTTGATCCAGTACTGATAATAATCGTAGGGAGAGGTCCGCTCGCGGTCCAGCCAGACGGCGCCTCTCTCGGTTTTCCCCATCTTGTGGCCCTGGGCCGTGGTCAAAAGCGGGAAAGTCATGCCGAAAGCCATCCGGCTTTCTATTCGCCGGATGAGATCAATGCCGGCAAGCAGATTGCCCCATTGATCATTCCCGCCCATCTGCATGACACAATCGTGATGCTTAAAGAGATACCAGAAATCATAGGCCTGCAGCAGCATATAATTGAACTCGATAAAATTAAGCCCTTTTTCCAGGCGGAGTCTGTACCCTTCTGCAGTCAGCATCTTGTTCACGCTGAAATGCCGGCCGATATCCCTTAAAAATTCGATGTAATTGAGGGTCGTCAGCCAGTCGGCGTTATTGACAAGCAGGGCCATTCCCTCACTGAAATCAAGATATTTTGACAGTTGCGTCTGCAGGCATTGCCCGTTGAAATGAATTTTTTCGAGCGTCAGAATCTGGCGCATCTCGGTTTTACCGCTCGGATCGCCTATAAGGCCCGTTCCCCCGCCGATGAGGGCGATGGGCCGATGACCACATCGCTGCATGTGCGCCAGCGCCATGATGGGAACAAGGCTGCCGATATGCAGGCTTGCGGCGGTCGGGTCAAAGCCGATATAGCATCTTATTTTTTGCTCTTGGAGGAGTTCCCTGATCAGGCCTTCATCGGTGACCTGTTCAATAAATCCCCGCTCAACAAAAACATCATAAACACTCATACGGTCTCGAGCCTCCCCTGAGCGCTATTCCTAACTGTCAGTGAAAATAAAGGCAACATCAATATTTTGAATCCTTTACCAGCAGATTGACTCTCTCTATCCCCAGGCTCCTGCCTGTGCCTTCATCAATGGTAATCAATGCCCCCTGAAGCCGAACATCTCCCTTGGCCACATCAAACTTATTGGGCATCTGCATTAAAAACCGCTCCAGTACCGCCTCCTTCTTCGTACCGATAATCGAATCGAAGGGCCCCGTCATGCCCGCATCGGTCATGTAGGCGGTTCCCTGGGGCAGAATCTGTTCGTCGGCTGTCTGGACATGGGTATGGGTTCCGATGACCGCACTGACCCGGCCATCCAGGAACCAGCCCATTGCCTGCTTTTCGGATGTGGCCTCCGCATGCATATCCACAAGAAGGATCTTCGTCTTTCGCCTAAGCTTTTCGATTTCTTTTTCTGCTGTTTTGAACGGACAGTCCAGGGGCCGCATGAAAACTCTCCCGACCAGGTTGATCACGCCCACCTGGACCCCGGAAGGACAGGGCACCAGGGCGCTTCCGAAGCCGGGGGCTCCTTCCGGATAATTGGCCGGCCTGAGCAGGGTTTCGTAATCCTCGACAAATTCGAGAATCTCTTTTTTGTCCCAGACGTGATTGCCCGATGTCAGCACATCGATGCGGCAACGGTACAATTCTTCAACGATCTCCCGTGTAATACCGAAACCGGCCGCTGCATTTTCACAATTGGCAATGACCATGTCGATCCTGTAATCCTCGATGAGCGCAGGAACGAGTTCTCTCACCGCACGCCTTCCCGGCCCGCCAACGATATCACCAATAAACAGAATTTTCATGAGCTAAACCGTCCTATCGTGCAAAGTCGGAGACCCGCGTTTCACGGATGACCGTCACTTTGATCTGTCCGGGATAGGTCAGGTCTTTCTCAATCTTCTTGATGATATCCCGGCAGAGCATAACAGCGTCATTGTCAGAGATTTTTTCATTTTCCACAAGAATGCGAATCTCACGACCCGCCTGAATCGCGTAGCATTTATCAACACCACTGAACGAGTTGGCAATTGCTTCAAGTTCTTCCAGGCGTTTGACATAGGTTTCGATCATCTCGCGCCGGGCACCCGGCCTGGCCGCCGAAAGGGTATCCGCCGCCTGAACGAGCACCCCGAGTAACGTGTTGGTCCTGCCGTCGTCATGGTGGGTGGCAATGGCCTGGACAATCTTTGAGGATTCACCAAAACGCCGGGCATAATCGGCCCCGATGGCTGCATGCGTTCCTTCCACCTCATAATCGACAGCCTTGCCGATATCATGCAGCAATCCCGCCCGTTTTGCTTCTTTCACGTTCATCTTGAGTTCCGCCGCCATCATCCCGGTCAGATGCGCCACTTCCACGGAATGCTGCAGCACGTTCTGAGAAAAGCTTCTCCGGAATTTGAGACTCCCCAGCAGGTTGATGATCTCCGGATGAATATCATGAACGCCGACATCAAAAGAGGTCCGCTCTCCTGTTTCCCGGATAATCGTATCCACCTCGGTTCTGACCTTCTTAACGATATCCTCGATCCGGCCCGGGTGTATACGGCCGTCAGTAATCAGTCTTTCCAGCGCGATTTTGGCCACTTCCCGCCGAATCGGGTCAAAGCCGGACAACACAACCGCCTCGGGTGTGTCATCGACAATCAGATCGATCCCTGTCGCCGCTTCAATGGCACGAATATTCCGCCCCTCGCGACCAATAATCCTGCCCTTCATTTCGTCGCCGGGCAAATTGACGACGGAAACTGTATTTTCGCCGACAAAATCTCCGGCATAGCGCTGAATGGCATAGGCTATAATCTCTCGTGACTTGTTGTCCGCCGTGCGCTTCGCCTCTTCCTCGATCTTGCGGATCATGGCGGCCACCTCGCGCCTGGCCTCCGCTTCCATATCTTGCATGAGATAATTTTTTGCTTCTTCAGAGGAAATTCCGGCAATTTTTTCGAGTTTCTGACGTTGTTCCTCAACCATGCGGTCCAGCTTTTCCTGTTTTTCGCTGAAAGCCGCCTCCCGGCTGACAAGGGATTTCTCCCTGATTTCTCCACTGGCCTCCTTCTGCGTCAACTGATCAATGCGCTTATCAAGGTTTTCTTCCTTGGAGCGGATTTTCTTCTCCAGGTTATCCAGCTCAAGCTTCCGGTCTCGCGACTCTTTATCAAATTCAGACTTGATTTTGAGGACATTTTCCTTCGCTTGAATAACAGCCTCTTTCTTGATGGTCTCCGCTTCTTTTTTCGCCTCATCAACAATACGGGCAGAAAGATTTTCAGCCGCGGCCAAACGGTTCTTAAAAATCCTCTGGCGGAGAATAAAGCCCACCAGGAAACCAAGCACAACAGAGCCAAAAATAATTATTAGCATGATATTATTACTAATCAAATCCATTCACCTCCTTATATCAGACGGCCATGCCTTGTGACATGGACGGTAGACTATTTTCTGAAATCGTCAAACTCCAAGAAAATACGGATGCCGTGGGATTTTAGTCGGTTAAAGGGATAAAATACAGGGGAAAGGGCGCCTGCAAAGCGGCCCAGGTGCTTTACACCTGGATAAAAAAAGAAAACCCCCGCCTATGCCGTGTTAACCACCTTTTTGAACCTTTTGAAAAAGTGGGCGCCTACTATTGTTGCTTCAGGCGTTCTGCTTCCGGCACTTCAGGTTAACCAGCAGACAGGCTCACCACAAACAAGTAAAGGCCCCGGTTCCAAGGTGTTGGCTCAAAAAACGAATGCTAATCACGCACATCGCAGGGGATAATACATTTAAATCTACTGTCTTAAATCATTAATAAGATAAATCAACTGCTCAGATCTGCTTTCCATCTGATGGCAGATGTCTTCCTTTTCTCCCTGTAGTTTGAAATATTCATCGGCAACATTCAAGGCCGCCAGGACGGCCACCTGCAACACATTGATTGCCTTTGTGTTTTTCTGTATTTCCGATACCTTATCATTGACGTAAGAAACGACAGCCTCGACATGCTCATCCCCAGAATCGCTTAAAACTGAAATGTCCTGCCCCAGTACTCTGATTTGATATTTCTTTTTCAACGTCAATCCTCAACGTCTACTTGGGAACACCGATATCCTGAAGCAATCCCAGAAGCGAATCTACCTTCGTGCGTACAGAATCCCTCTCCTCTTTGAATCCCCTTAATTTATTACTTGCCTCTTCCAACTCCGTAATTTTATTTTTTACCTCTGTTTCCAGCTCCAAATTCTTTTTCTTCAGTGATGCATGTTCATCAAGCAGATTCTTAATCTTACTCTCAAGCTCCTTAAACTTTATCAGTTCCATGAAATCGCTTTGTCTTCCCTGTTTTTTTGATTTCGCCCGCCCAACCAAAGCGCGGTGCAAATCCTCTACTGTTTTGGGGTACGAGTATGCCCATTATCTCCTTCATCCAGCGACAACCAGGTCACAGGCCGCTCGATGGTTCGCAACCATTCGGCCGCAGCCGTTGTCTTGCCATATCCTGCCGGAGCGGAAATGACGGTTATTTTTCCATCCAGCCCCGCGTTTAGGCGCTGAATCAGCTGCTTGCGTGAAACGAGAACAGGCCGCGAAGACGGGATGCCGAGTTTGGTTAGACTATCAAGGGATAGTTCACCGGCCTCCCCTTTGACACTTTTCTTCAATGGTTGGTCATTTTATGGGTTCGTTCTGCACACATCCTTCGCGGTTATACCATTAGCTTTATATTGATATTTATATTTGTTATACTGGTTTTAACAGCATCATGCAATGTTTTCCGTCTGTTTGGAACCGGAGGCCAATGTGTCTTCAAATCTCCTGGCCACGAAATTATATATTCCCCCAGCTCGAAAAAACCTGGGCTCCCGCCTCGTCTGGTCCAAATCTTGAACGAGGTGGAGCAAGACCGAAAGTTGATCCTGGTCTCGGGCCCCTGCCGGGTATGGAAAGACCACCCTCGTCACGGAATGGTTGCAAGGCATCCAGACCAGGTTCACCTGGCTATCTCTGGACAAAGTAGACAACGATCCAACCCGGTTTCTAACCTATCTCATCGCCGCTCTGCAGCAGATTGATGGAAGCATCGGGAAAACCACCCTGGCAGTGCTTCAATCTCCCCAACCCCTCCACCGGATGCCGTACTCACCGCTCTCATCAATGATATGGCGAACGTATGATTCCCGTTTGTCCTGGTGCTGGAAGATTATCACGTCATCGAAGCCGTTCCGGTTCACCAGTATCTCGATTTTCTGGTGGAAAACCAGCCCCCCAACACCCACATCGCCCTTACCACACGTGAGGATCCGCCTTTGCGGCTTGCAAGGCTAAGAGCTCAAGGGCGAATGGCAGAAATCCGCAGGGATGATCTTCGCTTTTCAATGGAGGAATGCGCGGACTTCCTGCGCCAATTCAATCTTTCTTCGAAAATATCCAGACCCTCGAACGCCGCACTGAGGGATGGATCGCCGGGCTGCAGCTGGCGGCTCTTTCTTTACAAGGATGTGATGACATGCCGGGTTTCATAAAGACATTTTCCGGCAGCAGTCATTTCGTATTGGATTTTTCTAATCGAGGAAGTTTTCGAGCGCTTATCTTCTGAAGAGCAGGATTTTTTTTAAGAAGGTCGATCCTCGAGCGGTTGTCAGGGCCGTTGTGTGATGCGGTCGCAAACCGGACCGGCAGTCGCTTATTGCTCGATCGCCTTGAGCATACCAACTTGTTTATAATCCCGCTCAATCCCTCCCGCACCTGGTACCGCTATCATCACTTATTCGCCGAATTGCTCCAGCAGCGTCTGAATACTATCGATCCGCTTTTGGAGAAGGAGCTTCATCGGATCGCCGGCCGGTGGTTTGCTGCTGCGGGCTTCTCTTCTGAAGCGGTCCAACATGCTCTGGTTGCTTCGGATTGGGAAAGGCAGCCATGGTTTATTCATGAAAATTCTGAGCAAATGCTCAGAGCGGGCAAATAATGACCCTGCTTGGTTGGATCAAGGCGCTGCCGGATGAAATCGTCCGCAGCCATCCCCTTCCTGTGCCGGAACTACGGCTGGGTGCTGGCGCTGACCGGTCATCTCGACACTGCCGCCCTGTATCTGGACTGCGCTGAACACGCTTCGCGGGATGATGACCTGCAGCTCGGTCAGGTTCTGGTTGCCCAGGCTTACCTGGCGGGCAGAAACCATGGCGATACCCGCCGCCGCGGATCGAGCTCTCGCATCAGGCCCTGGAACTAATTTCCAGAAACAGATATCCTGACCAGAGTCTGGTCACATTTACCCTGGGGTTTTCACGTTTATAATCTTGGTCAATTCACACAAGCGGAGCCGGTGCTGCTGAAGGCCAGTGAAGCCGCGGGCCAGTTTGGGAATGACTACACCCGGTTGACAGCGCTGGGTTTGTTAGGCGCAATCCAAAAGATGCGCGGCAAGCTTCATGGAGGGGCAGAGTTCTGCCCGGCAAGCGCTGCTCGAGGGGGCCCACGGCTCCCCAGCCGCAGCGCAAGTGCAAGTTTTCCTGGCTTCCATCTTGTATGAGTGGAACGATCTCGACGCCGCCACAGATCGACTCGAACAGGCACTCAAAGCCTGCCAGTACATTGGGAAATCGAGCAATTCAACTCGACATTCTTCCCAATTCGAGCCCACATCCAACAAGCCAGGGGAGATTTCGCATCTGCGCTGGCTCGGCTGAGAAGAGCTTGACCTGTTGACCGAAGGATATGACACACCTGGCACCCGTGTCACCGTAGCTGCCTTACACATCGATATTCGCCTGGCCCAGGGGGATATCCTTCTGCCAGCCATTGGACCCAGCGCATGACGGAAAGTGGGCTCGATCCTGCCAAACAGGGATCTGGCTTGCACGCTGGCCCAGGCTCGCCTGCTTCTGGCGCAGGGAAAACGGGAAGAGGCAGGGGAGATCCTGGCGGTCATGTTTGCTTCGGTTTCAAAGGCTGAGATGGTTTCATTCATGATCGAGATCCACGCCATGCAGGCTTTAGCGGCGCCCGCGCCCCCATGAAGCCCTTCATTTTCTTGCGGATGGCTTGAAGATGGCCCAGCCGGAAGGCTTCATCCGCACGTTTGTGGATAAAGGCGAAACGATAAAGCTACTTCTCAGAAGGCTCAAAGCGCAGGAAGACGACTTGAAATCCTACATCATGGTCCTTCTGGCTGCGTTTGGGGATGCGAGCAGGGCGACCAGATCCCAGCCGCTCATCGAGCCAATCAGCGATCGAGAGATTGAAATCCTGCGCCTGCTCGCAGATGGGCTTTCGAACCAGGAGATCGCGGACCGCTTGGTGATCGGCTTAGGGACCACGGGAAAAGCCCACGTTCATCATATTCTCGAAAAACTGGGAGGCAGCAGCCGCATGCAGGCAGTCGTAAAAGCCAGGGAGCTAGGTATTTTGTAACCCCAACCTACCCGGATCGAAACGGTGTGCTGGCAAATATTCTCGCCGGCACGCCGTTTTTATATCTCCCAATCTACCTTTTGATAGACGACAGTCTACCCATCAAGTCGCTATAAGTAAAAGTGCAAAACCAAACATTCACAAGGAGATAATGATCATGAACCAGGCAGTAAAATTTCAAATCTTTTCAAAAAACAGGTCCGAAGCCCGCCAGCAGCTCAAACGAGAACTCACCCAATCTGTCGCACAGCAACCGGAATCAACCCGTGCAGACCCACAGGTGGATGAACCGTCTGGAGGCAGCGGGGGCGGGGCGTGATCCTCTGCGGTCTTCATTGTCGACTCTTTCTATCTGTCTGCCAACTCTTGGCAAAGTGTCAATCCGCTCGCGATCCCGGTGGCATGGGACTCTTTTGCTGCCAGCGTCGCCCCGATCTTGATCTTCTCCGGCCTGGATGCCATCATCCTCCGCGCATTCCCCACCGCCATCATGCCCGGCAGTGCTCGGAAGTTTGTTACCGGAACCACCGCAGTGCTGGTTCGGGCTTGGTTTCATTCTACTGGCTCTCGTGGTTGTCGCCTTCTGGGGCGTCTTCGCCTACGCCACATTGACCCTAAACTTTGCCTTGCTCCAACCCTTGATCGGCTTCCTGGGCGTGGTGCTGGCCGTTGCGATGATCCTTGGCATGCTTCAGAAGACAATTTCGAAACTCATGAAATAACAACCCGGAAGGATTTTCCGCACGAAAGGGTTTTTCAATGACTACTGAACACGAAATAATCAAGTATCCGCAAGAAGACCGTTGGTCTTACCTCTGGCTGGCAGTAGGCGCAATCTTGCTCAGCCTGTCTACTGGCCAGTTTGGGGTATCGCTGGCAGCCTGGTTGGCTCCGATCTTTCTCATCCGTTTCTTCCGTTCACAAAAGACTGGGAGGGGCTACCTGATCCTTTATCCCGTGATGTATGCAGCGTTTGCCATCAGTTGGCACAACATCCTGAGTTTTGCCGGGCCGCTGGGTGTCTTCCTGATCTTCAATATTTTTATCACCCTGCTGAACTCGCTCACGTACCTGGCCGACCGCCTGCTGGCTCCGCGTATCCCCGGGTTTGCCGCAACTCTGGTTTACCCGCTGGCGGTGACAACCCAGTTCTACCTGTATAACCTCGTCAGCCCAATGGGCAGCTTTGGCACAACCGGGTATGAACAATACCACAACCTGGCCCTCATCCAGCTGGTTTCCGTCACCGGGATGTGGGGATTGACACTCCTGGTGAGTTGGCTTGGTCCTGTAGCCAACTGGGCCTGGGAGCGATCTTTCAGCTGGCTGCAGATCCGGCGCGGGCTGGCTGTGTGGTCTGGCGTAATGGTCGCAGTCCTTCTCTTTGGTGGGCTCCGGCTGGCATTTGCGCAGTCTCCGGTCAGCACGGTGCGAGTCCACAGCTTTTCGCCTGAGAAGGTGCAGGTAACAGAAATTCCAGACGTTCAAAAGGACCTGGATGGCTACCGCAAATTTACGCAGGCCATGAAACGCGAACCTGATCGAAGGGGCTATTCGAGAAGCGCGCCGGGGAGCTCAAATCGTACTTTGGCCAGAGATGGCAGGCGGAGGCATCGAGGAAGATGCAGAAGCCCTCATCACCCGCGCGCAAGAAGTAGCAAAACAGGAAGGCATCTACCTGGCGATGGGGATGAAAATACTCTATCCTGACCAGGAACGCCCCTGGGAGAACAAGCTGGTAGTCGTCGCTCCTTCCGGCGATGTGATCATCAACCACGATAAATATGGGGCCACATTCCTCTACAGCATGATGGGAGCAGGAGCCGCGCTGCAGGGGAAATATGCTCTACAAACCGCACAAACGCCGTATGGGACCATAACGGGGGGAGTTTGCTGGGATGCTGATTTTCCGATGACCATGAAGCAAGCTGGGCAGCACCAGGCGAGCTTGATCCTGGTGCCCATGGGTGACCCATCCGGACCGGGAGCTACATTACATGCCCAGATGAATGTCTTTCGAGCCATCGAAAATGGCGCTTCACTCGTCCGCCATGATTATGATACGGGGTTCTCCGTAGCTGTGGATCCATATGGGCGCATCCTGGCAATGGTGAATGTCAGCAAGGCCGCTGAACCGGTGCTGGTAGCCCAGGTACCGACCCAGGGCGTCTTCACCCTGTACCCGGTGATTGGTGATGCGTTCGCCTGGTTGTCGGTAGTTGGGCTGGTGTTCTTCATCGGCTGGGCAGTTATCTCAAGCCGGCAATATCACCAGAAGAAGGCAGCCTATGCAGAACATTGAGATCCGCATCAAAGGGCAGATCAGTCAGCGCTGGTCGGGATGGTTTGATGGGCTAACCATCAGCCATCCCTGCCA